>NZ_CP091244.1:0-1444166 GCF_021650935.1 Thiothrix winogradskyi
AACGTTGTCCTCTACTTTTACCCTAAAGACAGCACGCCCGGTTGTACCACCGAAGGGCAAGATTTCCGCGATGCGTATGCAGAATTCCAAGCCGCCGACACCCTGGTCTTTGGTATTTCGCGGGATAGCCTGAAGTCGCACGAAAATTTCAAAGCGAAACAAGCTTTTCCCTTTGAACTGCTGGCGGACGTGGATGAAATCGCCTGCAAACTGTTCGATGTCATCAAATTGAAAAATATGTATGGCAAACAGGTACTCGGCATTGAGCGCAGCACGTTTCTGATAGACAAGCAGGGTGTGTTGCGGCACGAATGGCGCAAAGTGTCGGTAAAAACACACGTTGCGGCAGTATTGGCAGCGGTGCAAGCGCTGGTTTAAACACCTAAGATAATGCTTACAATATGACCTTAAGGAGTATCATGAGTCCAGCACACGTCCCCCATACCCACGTAAACCGCTTATTTGTCCTTGATACTAACGTGCTGATGCACGACCCCACTGCCCTCTTTCGCTTTCAGGAACACGATATTTTTCTGCCCATGGTGGTATTGGAAGAGCTGGATCACAGCAAAAAAGGCGTGTCGGAAGTGGCGCGTAATGTGCGTCAAGTCAGCCGCTTTATGGATGATCTGATTTCTGCCGCCGGGGCAGATGCCATTCACTCAGGTGTGCCACTGTCCAGCAACCCGATGTTCGGCAATGGCAAAGCGCCCAATGGCAGATTGCTGTTTCAAACCGAAGCGCTGGATTATCCCGCCCCAACGGGGTTGCCGGGGGATTCGCCCGACAATACCATTCTCACTGTTGCACTGAGCTTGCGGGACAAATACCCCGAACGCGATGTGATTTTGGTTTCTAAAGACATTAATCTACGCATTAAAGCCACGATTGTAGGCTTAAAAGCCGAGGATTATTTCAACGACCAAGTGTTGGATGATGCCGACTTGCTACCCACGGGTTTCCACGAATTGCCCTCTGACTTCTGGGAAGCGCACAACAAGGAAATGGAATCCTGGAAAGAACATGGGCATACGTTCTACAAACTGTTCGGCCCGCTTACCCAAGAATGGCTACCGGGGCATTTCTTAGCCTTACCGGGTGATCAACCGTTTCAAGCGATTGTGCGTAAAAAAACCTTTGATCACGTCATTATTGAAACCATCCGCGATTTTACCGAACCACGTCACGCTGTCTGGGGCATTACCGCCCGCAACCGCGAGCAAAATTTCGCGCTGAATTTGCTGATGGATCCCGATATTGATTTCGTCACCCTGTTAGGTGCGGCGGGGACAGGCAAAACCTTGCTGACACTTGCCGCTGGTTTAGCGCAATTGCTGGATGAACAACTGTACAAAGAAATCATCATGACCCGTGTCACCGTACCCGTCGGCGAAGACATTGGCTTTTTACCCGGTACGGAAGAAGAAAAAATGGCACCGTGGATGGGTGCGCTCATGGATAACCTCGAAGTCCTCACCCAACCCAGTGGCGGCAGCAAATGGGGTCGCAGCGCCACCGATGAATTCCTGATGAGCAAGATCAAGATCAAATCACTGAATTTTATGCGTGGTCGAACCTTCCTGAATCGGTATATCATTATCGACGAAGCGCAAAACCTCACCCCCAAACAGATGAAAACCCTGATCACCCGTGCAGGGCCCGGAACAAAAGTCGTGTGTTTGGGCAATATTGCCCAGATTGATACGCCTTACTTGACGGAAACCTCATCTGGTCTAACCTATGTAGTCGACCGCTTTAAGGGCTGGGAACACGGCGGGCACATCACCCTGCAACGCGGGGAACGTTCACGGCTGGCGGATTACGCTTCCGACCATTTGTAATTAACTAAGAGGCTAACAATGCTACACGATGCGATTAACTGGATAGTGGAAACTGTCCACGGCTGGGGCTATACCGGCATTTTTGTGATGATGTTTCTCGAATCCAGTTTCTTTCCCTTCCCCAGCGAAGTGGCAATGATTCCGGCGGGCTATCTGGCACACCAAGGTAAAATGGATATTTGGCTGGCGATTGCCGCCGGGCTTGCTGGCAGCCTTGGTGGGGCATTGTTCAATTACTGGCTGGCGGTAAAATTTGGGCGACCGTTTCTGGTGCGTTACGGCAAATACGTGATGTTCAAGGAAGAAAGCTTGGAACGCATGGAACGGTTTTTTGCCAAACACGGGCATGTTTCCACCTTTACCGGGCGGTTGATTCCGGCAGTACGCCAGTACATTTCCTTACCCGCCGGGTTGGCACGGATGAATATCCCGATGTTTTTGTTTTACACCGGTCTGGGTGCGGGCTTGTGGGTGATGATTTTGGCATTCCTCGGCTATTTCATTGGTGACAATCAGGCATTGCTCAAAGAAAACCTGACCAGCATTACGCTGGCAACCTTGGCGTTTGTCGCGGTAGTGATTACTGTGTATTACTTCTGGCAGAAACGCCGCCCGGCATAACTCACCCGACCTGCAATTCGTGGATGAGAAATTCCACCAACGCCCGCGTCTTTTCCGGTAGGAACTGGCGCGTGGGGTACAGGGCATAGACGCTGACGGCGGGTGCGGCGTAATCGGGTAACAGCCGCACCAATTCCCCGCTCAACAAAGCATCGTTCACTTCAAAATCGGGCAGGTATGCCACCCCGACTCCGGCGATTGCCGCTTGTTTCAGCACTTCACCGTTATTGGCAAAGAATTGCCCATGTACTTGCACCGTGATCGGTTTGCCTTGGCTATCGAAAAATGTCCAACCTTGACGCTGACTGACGTTGGTGTAAATCAAGCCGCGATGCGTCGCGAGTTCCTGCGGGGTTGCTGGTATGCCGTACTGAGCGAGATAAGCTGGGGACGCGACTGCCTGCAAATAGGCATTTTCCAGCTTGCGGGCAACCAAACCGGAATCATCCAACGAGCCAATGCGAATGACGACATCGTATTCACCACTGGCAACATCCACGTAAGCGTCATCCAAATGGGTGGTGAGTTGAATGTCGGGGTGGTGTTGCAAGAACCGTAACAGCAATTTGCTTAAGCGCACTTTGCCGTAGGTCATTGGCATATTGATGCGTAATGTGCCACTGAGTTTGCCTTGCAAAGCTTGCAAGTGCTGCTCGACTCGCCCGACTTCATCGAGGATGGCGCGGCAATGCTGGTAGTAATACTGCCCAGCTTCGGTGACAGCAAGTTGGCGGGTATTACGGGTTAGTAAACGTGTACCCAGATCACTTTCCAGCAATTTCAAGCGTTTGCTGACCGCAGCTACGGTTAAGCCCAGTTTGTCGGCGGCTTCGGTGATGCTACCTGCATCCACCACAACCACGAATTGTTGCATGGATTCGAGTCGGCTCATTTCAACTTTTAGTTAATAGTGAATTCATATTTAATACCTTCCTCAACAAAATATCAAACCCTATACTTTTACTCAAGTAAACAGCAGTCACAGGAGGCTTCAGATGGAAATTATCAGAGCGGATTCACGTGGTGCATTCAAAAATGAGTGGCTAGATAGCCGTCACAGCTTTTCGTTTGGCGAGTATTACGACCCACAACGCATGGGGTTTTCATCCCTGCGGGTAATCAATGAAGATTGGGTAGCGGCTAAAGGCGGCTTTCCGATGCACGGGCATCGTGATATGGAAATCGTCACTTACGTGATGGAAGGCGCGTTGTCGCACAAGGATAGTCTGGGCAATGGCAGTACCATCCGCCCCGGCGATGTGCAGCGCATGAGTGCGGGGCGTGGGATTTTGCATTCGGAATTTAACCATTCGACGGATGAAACTGTGCATTTGCTGCAAATCTGGATTCAACCCAAATTCAGTGGTATCCAACCGGGCTATGCACAGGAACATTTTCCGCTGGAAGAACGGCGTGGACGTTTGCAATTGGTTGCTTCTGAGGATGGACGTGACAGTTCGTTGCGCATGAATGCCGATGCCAGTTTGTATGCAAGCGTGTTGCAGGCAGGCGATGCGCTCAGTTATCAGAAACCCGCTGGACGTGCGGTTTATGTGCATGTGGCACGCGGAGAATTGATACTGAATGGGGTGAGTTTGCAGGCGGGCGATGCGGTGCAGGTGCGGGATGAGGCGGAATTGGCGATGACGACGGCAACGGATGCGGAGTTGTTGGTGTTTGATTTGCCGTAGGGGATGGTTATGCAAATTGGAAATTCGCAAAAAACTTATGGTCTGGTGTCGATTGCACTGCATTGGGTCATGGCGGTGGCGTTAATCGGGATGTATTTCAGTGGCGATTACATGGTCGGACTGGAGTATTACGACGCGCTGTATCACACCCTGCCGAAATGGCACAAGGCGGTGGGCGTGGTGTTGGGTGCTTTGTTACTGGTGCGGCTGGCGTGGATGTATGCACAACCGCGCCCGCTTCCGACGACCGGTCATGCACCAGAACTCACTCATCTGGCGGCAAAACTGGGGCATGTGGCACTGTATGGCTTGTTGCTGGTGATGTTGGTCAGTGGCTATCTGATTTCAACGGCAAAAGGGCATAGCGTGAATGTGTTCGGGCTGTTTGAGTTGCCTGCGTTATTGCCAGAGAGCAAGGAACGCGGCGAACTGGCAGGCGAGGTTCACGAAATTGCTGGGACTGTATTCATTTTACTGGTCGGCGTACACGCGCTGGCTGCTTTCATCCACCATTTTTATTGGAAAGACAACACCTTGACCCGTATGTTGGGCAAGGGCTAAACACAAAGGAGATAAACATGAAAAAAACGATTGCAACTTCACTGCTGACACTGGGTTTGCTGTCAGGCACAGCGGCACACGCGGAAGATTACGTGATTGACACCGAAGGGATGCACGCTTTCATCCAGTTCCGCGTCCAACATCTGGGCTATAGCTGGCTGTACGGGCGTTTTGACAAATTCAGCGGCAATTTCAGCTATGACGAAAAGCAGCCGGAAGCCGCCAAGATCGAAGTGACCATTGATACCACCAGCGTCAATTCCAACCATGCCGAGCGCGACAAGCACTTGCGCAGCGAAGATTTCCTCAATGTGGAAAAGCACCCGGAAGCGAAGTTTGTCAGCACTAAATACAGCGGCGGCAAGCTGGAAGGTAATTTAACCCTGAATGGCGTGACCAAACCGCTGACCATTGATGTGGAAGAAATTGGCGCAGGTAATGACCCTTGGGGCGGCTTCCGCCGTGGCTTTGAAGGGAAAACCAAGTTTGCCCTTGCCGATTTCGGCATTGAAAAAGATTTGGGACCAGCCTCCAAAGAAGTCGAGATGATTTTGTCGGTTGAAGGTGTGAAAAAGTAATCCAATCCTCTCTTAGCCCCTCTACCTTTGGGAGAGGGGTTGGGGTGAGGGGTTCTTTAAAAATCCCGCCCAAAATTGAAATACGCCTCATGATCCAAACCTTGGGTTTTACGCACCCCAATAAATGCAGGTCCTACCGGTGTTTCCCCACCTAAAAAGACCGAACCCGTACCGCGCAAATCACCCAAGGTGACATCTTCTGACTCTTGCCAGGCTTGCCGCGCCCCTACTGACGCACCCATATGCACTTTGGCAATCTCCGGCACTTCCGCCAGTTCGCGCATGTAAGTCAACGAACCATCCAGTGTGTAATTGCCAATCAACTGGTCATTATCCGTAAACGCCAAGCGCCCGGTTTGCAATGCATCGCCCGTGCTATACAACAAGCCTTCCTCGTTATTGGCATTCGCCTCCAACCGCCCACTGGCAATCAAACGATGCTTGTCTTTGCTCCAGACCTGCTCACGTTCCAACTCAATGCGCGACACATCCGTGTCACTGCCCAAGGCTTTGATGCCGCGTGTATACGTTGCACTCATGCTTCCGCCTTTGGTGGGAAAATTCACCGAATCCAGCGTATCCGCCCGATATTGCAACTTCAGCCCCGCCTCGCTCAGCGAATCACCGGGCAGCGTTAACGTACCGGTTTTCACCTCCGGTTCGATACGTTGGAAGAATATTCCGGCACGCGCTTCCGCACTATTGTTCAGCGCTCGCCCAACATCCACTTGAATGCCTGCTTCAGCCGCGCGTAATTCCGCTACTTGCTGCGCCCCATCCAAAATACTGGCATCCTGCTCCTGATACCATGCACGCGGGGCAACGAACGTGGCATTATGATCCTGCAAGGGATGGTGTAATTCGGCAGAAGCCAGCATCCGTTCACCAATCACGCCTTGCAAGCGCAACTCCGTACCCTGCGCCGTCAGCCCTTGGCGCACGTATTTCACCCCAGCCTGATACCCCGTATCACCGTTGAAATTATCACTCAAGGCAAACCCCGTGCTGACCCGTTGTTCACCCTGATCTGCCTTTCGCGCCATCACTTTGAGGTCGTAATCACCATCCGAGCGTTGCGTCAGGTGATAGTCCACCAAACTGAAATACCCCAAGCCGTATACGCGCTCCAGCCCTGCTTGCAAGCGTTGCTCATCCAACACCTCACCCGACTTGATACCGAGTTTTTGCCGCACCAACTTATCACTCAACGATGACTCATTTTCAAGCTGAACGACTGCCACCCGAATCGGTGTGTCTTGGTTGTTTTGTTGTGCCACTGCCCGCCGAGGCGTTGCCCCCGTAAGTGCCGCCAATTGCTGCAAGGCGGGTAATTGCGCTTGCGCCCCCTGCACCCCCAGCGGAATGGTTTCTTTCACCCGATCAAAAGCCAGATTGCCAATCTCCCCCACGGGCGGTTCAATTAAAATATCAACACCCTTACGAATCAGCTTGAGTTGGCTGGCGCTGCTTCTGCGCATCAACAAATCCATCGACTGCAAGCTAATATCCAGCGCCGAATTCAACTCGCGGTTGGTTTCTGAGGGAATGCTAGAAACAATCACAATATCCGCGCCCATTTGCTTGGCAATATCCACGGGCAAATTATTCGACACCAAACCGTCCACCAGCAAACGGTTATCAATCGTCACCGGCGCAAACAGCCCCGGAATCGACATACTCGCTCGCACTGCCGTCGCCAAATTGCCACTTTTCAACACCACGGTTTCGCCCGTGCGAATGTCGGTTGCCACCGCCCGAAACGGAATCGGCAGGCGGTCAAAATCACTCACCCGCTCCACTGGCTTCAGCAAACGGCGCAATTCAAATATCAGGCGTTGCCCGTCAATCAAACCGCTGGGCAATTTCACCCCGTCTTTGGACACGCCCATGCTGAATGCACTGAAAAAGTCCGCGCTTTGCTGCTTTTGCTGGTAAGACTTGTTTTGGTGGGAAACATCATCGCGAAACAAACTGAGCCAATCCAACTCATTCACCACCGTTTCGATCTGGGCGGCACTCATGCCGGAAGCGTACAAACTGCCGACAATTGCGCCCATGCTATTGCCCGCAATCACGTCGATGGGAATATTGTTGGCTTCGAGAACTTTGAGGACGCCGACATGGGAAACACCCGCTGCGCCGCCACCACCAAGTACCAAGCCGATTTTGGGGCGATCTTGAGCATAGGCTGTGTTGGCACATAGCCAAATAGTTAATAAGACAGTGAAAAAGGTTTTCATGGTAATGATCACAAGTTGCCGATTGATTATTCGATGGAGTTTAACACAAGGACAAAGCTGCGCTAGAGTTGGAAAGTATGGAGTTAGAATTGCACAACGGGAACAGGTTAAAACTCAACCAAGTTCATCATAACGCTGAGCAAACTCGACCAGCGTTCCTTGGAACAACAGTTTGCGCCCAAATCCATAAAGAGTCACTGCATACTGGTTTTGGCTAATATCAACGTCACACACATAACTCATGCCTTCATCACCGCCGCCGTCATACAACCCATCCATCGCAAAAAACTGGAATAACTGCCTGTTTTTGAGAATGTCAGCGGGAGTCGTGGTCTGTAAGGCCAGAATCAAGCGCGGCGCAAACTTATCGACATGCCCATCCATGTGTAGGTATGTTGCCGCCAGAATTTTGCCATCATTACTTAGTGTGATGCGAGTACGAGTTCCCATGTTTTCATATCCTTATGGTGAGAGCTGATTTCCATAAGCGCAGTTTAGCACATCGGGATACAGCGGCTCACAGCAGCATAAGGTTCAGAACGGCTTTTTGATGTGCAGGAACAAGTTCACTCCGGTTGCTTCACGGCTGATGGAAATCGCGGACTCTGGGACACCCGCCACCATTGCTAACGCTGCCAATTTTTGCGGACTTCGGTGAAACAGATTCCACTGAAAGATCGACATATACGCCCTGCTGGGGTTAATGACCGAAAAGTTGCCGATGATAATAAACAAAAATCTTGCTTCTTAGTGTGTCCATTTTTAATGGGCTAGATCAGTTCCAGCAATCCGGGGCTGAGAGGGTCTTGCGTAGCTTCAGGCTACCAACAGGAGGCAGGGGAGGTGGTTTTGCAGGCATTCTGTTGCACAGTGACTCGTTTTACAAGACCATGATTATACAATCATTTTGAGATCGACGGGGATTGCTGATTTAAAATGCTCTAATGCTTTTAATTGGCTTTATGATTGAGAAATTACTCTTTGATTTACATATATATAAATATGATGATCTTCGAAAACCAAATTTGCGACCTCCTTTAAATTATATTTGAATACAGCCTTACGACTAATAAGGAACTAGCACTAAGTTTTCACGTATTCACAACCGTGAAATTCAATAAATCACAAGCAAGGAATACGCGAAAACTTTCGCACAGTTACTTACATAATGGAGTAAAGCTACTAGTAGAACGTGACGATTTATACATAACACCCACATCCATCATATTTGCTGAAATATCTGCTCTTGTGCCTGTTATCTTTATGGAACCTTTATCACCATCTATGGTAAAATTTCCACCGCCATTATTTATTATCGTTGCAAGATAAAATTCATAACAATCCTTGCCGCCATTTGTTCCACCAAGCTGCTTATCATATGAATCATTCATATAGTCATATGAATAAGCATAATTACGATCAAATACATAGAATACCACATCAGCGTTTCCGTTTATCAGTGAAGTCGCATCCCATACTCCAAGTAGATCATCAATCGTTGCGTTTTTACTCGCTGGTGGGGTAGTGCTCGGTGGGGTAACTGCATTACCACTACCACCGCCTCCACCACATGCGACTAAAAAAATAGCTGGTAAAAAAAATACTGAATTAAATATACTTTTCATAACCAAATCCTCATTAAGCAATTAATGTAATTAATAATTTTCCAGCAAGCCTATTAGTAATAATTTTCATATTGACTCTGCTTAGATACAAGCCTACTCGTCATTAATTATTTCTTGAATATACTAATTAGCATAGATGATTTAGTATAGAAAACTAGTCATGACATAATAAGTGCCAAAACAGCCGTAATACTAAACCGACAAAACTCCCCCTCCCCCGACTCCACCGCCAACGCAAACCCATTCCCCACACACTCCCGCCACACAAACTGCAACCCCAACCCATGCCCCTCAATCTTGCCGCTCACCACCACCTGCCGCCGAATATCTGCCACCTGCTGCGCCGACATCCCCACCCCGTTGTCATACACCGCCAGCACCAACCGCTCCCCCTCCACCGCAGCACTCACCCGAATCACCCCACCCGGCTTCCCGTCAAACTTTGCCAGCACCGCCTCATACGCGTTCTTCGCCAAGTTGTGCAAAATCAAATAGGTAGACCCTGTGCGCTCCTCAAACCAGCAATCCGCCGCATTCGCTGGAAAGTCAAACTCCAGCCGCGTCTGACAATGCGTCACCCCATTGCACAGCAGCAAGCGCAAATCATCCTGCAATTCCGCCAGCGAAATACGGCATTTAACGACACTTTCGCTGCCCAAATCGTCCAAAATCAGCCGCGACACCCGCTCCATATAACTGAGCGCCTTTTCCAACCGCGCCACATCTTTCGCTGTAGCCTCCCCCACTTGCCGCTCACCGATGCGCTCCGCACTCAACCGCGCCACGCCGATCAGCGTATTCATTTCATGGTTAATCGCACGGGTCGAATGCCCAATCGCCGCTTCGCGCTGCAAGCCTTCCGCCTCGCGCTCCACCCGTTCCCGCTGTAAACGTTCGGCGAATACCGCCGCCATTTCCGCCGCCACATAGCGTTCCAGCTTCCACAAAATGAATACCAGCCCCAGATAACAGGCAATCAGGTAAACCTCGGTACGCAAATCTGTCGGATACAACCACAACACCAGCACACAAAAACTGCTGAAAGCCGCCCCCACCGTGATCAACTTGTTGCGCGGCTGATGCACCTCGGTCAACGCCCCAAAGGTCAGCAGTAACCACGCAATCACCGCAGCCGCCTCGTGCGCATTCAAGCTCCAGGCGATATACACATCAAACGGGAAATTCACGCACCAGCGCAGCGTATCAAAGGCATCGGAACGCGCCGCAATCGCCCCCCACGGCGTAGGAATGGCTTTAAGCTGGGAAAGCCACACATTTAGCCCCGCCACCACCGCAATAACCACCATGCCAGAAAAAACCCGGTCATTGCCGGGTTGCCAATGGGACAGCACCAAGAACAGTGTAGTCACCACCATCACCGGCACAACCACCTTGGTAAACAACAGCTTGTAACGCTCCTGCAACCGCTGGTTCAGCTCAATATCCTGAAGCATCACACCACTCCCACGCTATTTCCTCTATGAGAAATAGTGTAGGACAAATGTCCATTTTGCTTTGGAATCAAGCGATTAAAATTATATCATTGCCAAGTATCGGTGTGTCTTAACCGCAAAAGATTAAATAATGCTCATTCCGACGTGATACCACGTCGCCGTCATAACCGTAGTAGATAATAAATCCGCCATTAATCTTTATTAAATTTTACCAATACCCAAGCGCAAAGCTGCCCGCGCCGCTTCAGTGCGATTGCTCGCATTCAACGCCCGCAGCACCGCGCTGACATGCAACCTGACCGTACCTTCTGCACACGCCAGCTTGCGGGCAATTGACTTATTGGGTAATCCAGCCATCAGCAAACGGCACACTTCCAGTTGGCGTGGGGTCATACCGAATTCGCTAAGCGCTTCCTCTTCCTGTATTGGCGGGGGAACGGCCTTAACTTCCGGCTCGGTCTGCATTGTGGTGGACTTGCTGATCAACACACAGGGAGAAATATAGGCATCACCACCCAAAATCATACGCATGGCATGTTTCAGTTCACGCCCGCCCGCCGATTTCGACACATAGCCATTCGCCCCATGCTCCATAGCAAGCCGTGCCATACTGGCATCATTCACCCCCGACATCATCACCACCGGAATGACTGGCAACATGGCACGGATCAGCGCCAGCCCAGCAATGCCATCCATTTCCGGCAGAGAAACATCCAGCGTAATTAAGCCAAAACCGGCATATTCCGCCAGCACCGCCATAGCCTCCGGCACAGAACCTGCCTCAAAAACACGGGCATTGGGGTAACTGTCCTCGACATACTGACGGAGGACTTCACGAAATAAAGGATGGTCATCAATGATTAGGATACGCACTACACTCCTCCTGTCCCTCAACAGTTACGGTTTTGCTTATATGAAAAACAGTGTAGGACAAATGTCATAATGCTTGTCAACCCAGTGACAGAAAGCTAGGGGGAACCCGATATTAACCGGCAGACAGATTATAAGCGTAATCCATAATCAGCGGCGCATGGTCAGAAAAACGCTCATCTTTATAGATAGATGCCGCTATTACCGTGCTTTTGAGGGAGGGGCTGAGAATCTGGTAATCAATCCGCCAACCGACGTTTTTTGCCCACGCCTGTCCACGATTCGACCACCAGGTATACTGTTCGGCTTCCTGATTCACTTCACGGAAACCATCCACAAACTCCAGCTCATTAAAGAGCTTGTCCAACCAAGCGCGTTCTTCCGGCAAGAAACCGGAATTTTTCAGGTTGCCTTTCCAGTTTTTAATGTCGATGTTCTGATGCGCAATGTTCCAATCGCCACAAATCACCACATCGCGCCCATCCGCTTTCATTTGCACCAAGTGCGGCAGAAAATAATCCATGCAACGGTACTTCGCCTGCTGACGCTCTTCCCCCGACGAACCTGACGGCAAATACAAGGAAATCACGCTCAAATTGCCGAAACGCGCTTCAATATAACGCCCTTCCGCATCAAATTCAGCGCAGCCCATCCCGCTAATCACCGCATCCGGCTCAATACGGGCATAGATTGCCACCCCACTATAGCCCTTTTTTTCCGCATCATGGTAATAGCAGTGATAGCCTTCTGGGAAAAACAAGGCGCGGTCTTCCTCTAACTGGTGGAGTTGCGCCTTGGTTTCCTGAATGCACACCACATCCGCCGCCTGTTGTTTCATCCAGTCGAAGAAACCTTTTTTCGCGGCGGAACGGATGCCGTTGGTGTTGGCGGAGATTATGCGCATAAGAACCCCTCACCCCAACCCCTCTCCCTCAAGGGGCGAGGGGCTAAGACATTCTCTTGCTCCCCCTCGCCCCTTGAGGGAGAGGGGGCTGGGGGGTGAGGGGTAAAAATCAAGCTGGCATTCCTTCAGGAAACCCACACACCAGCACTTCCAGCAAGGCTTTTTGCGCGTGCAAGCGGTTTTCCGCCTCATCCCAGACCACACTTTGTGCGCCATCCATGACCTCAGCCGACACTTCCAGCCCACGATACGCGGGCAGGCAGTGCATGAAAATCGCATCCGGCGTTGCCAGTTGCATCATCTCGGTAGTGACTTGGTAGCCAGCGAAGGCTTTTTCGCGGATTTTCTTTTCCGCTTCCTGCCCCATGCTTGCCCAAGTATCCGTCACCACCACTTCTGCACCTTTAATCGCCGCAGTCGGTTCGCGGAAAAATGTCACCGAACCTGCGGTTGCAGCAATCACATCCGCATCCGGGTCATAACCTTCAGGGCACGCCACATTCAGGTGGAAACCAAACAGCTTGGCGGCTTCCATCCACGAATGGCACATATTATTGCCATCGCCAATCCACGCCACCGTTTTGCCATTGGGCAAGCCGCGTTGTTCCATCCACGTCATCATATCGGCCAGCAATTGGCAAGGGTGGTATTTGTCCGTCAGCGCATTGATCACCGGCACGCGGGAATGCGCCGCAAACAACTCCACCTTTTCTTGTTCAAACGTGCGAATCATCACCACATCCACCATGCGCGAAATGACACGGGCGGAATCTTCAATCGGCTCACCGCGCCCCAATTGGGTGTCATTCGGTGACAAAAACATGGAATGTCCGCCCAATTGCGTCATCCCCGCTTCAAACGAGACGCGGGTACGGGTGGAGGATTTCTCGAAAATCATCGCCAAGGTGCGCAGGTGCAATGGCTCATACGCCTCGCCACGTTTCCACATGGCTTTAAGTTGAATCGCTCGCCCAATCAGTGCGTGCAATTCCACCGGGGTAAAATCGGATAAAGTCAGAAAGTGTCTGACAGGTTTATTGCTCATGAAAGTCTCTCTCCAGCAGCGGGGTGCAAAAATGCCTGCACCAATTCACTGACCATAGTTATTATTTGATCCGCTTGTTCATTCGTGATGATTAATGGCGGCAATAAGCGGATAACATTACCAGCCGTCACATTGATGAGTAGCCCTCTCTCCAAAGCTTGTTTCACCAATTCACCACACTCGCGCTCCAGCTCCACGCCAATCATTAAGCCTTTGCCGCGAATATCCCGCACACCTGCCACACCCGCGAGTTTTTCACGGAATTGTGACAGGAAATATTCACCTAATTCTGCCGCCCGTGCGGTCAGGTTGTCGTGTTCCATGACTTCAATCACGGCACGTGCCGCACGGCAAGCCAGTGGATTACCACCAAATGTCGAACCATGATTGCCGGGGCCAAACACATTGACTGCCTTACCAGCGGCTAAACACGCACCAATCGGCACACCGTTGCCGAGCGCTTTTGCCAGCGTCATGACATCCGGCTGAATGTGACTGTGTTGGAAAGCAAACCACGTGCCAGTACGCGCCATGCCTGCTTGAATCTCATCCACCATCAGCAACCAATCGTGCTGATCACAGATAGCGCGTAAGCGTGGCAGGTAATCATCAGCAGGAATCCGAATCCCGCCCTCGCCTTGCACCGGTTCAACCAGCACCGCGACAATATTCGGGTTGCTGGCCAGTCCCGCAACTGCATCAGCATCGCCGTATTCGACGCGCACGAAACCTTCCACCAACGGGGCAAAACCCAATTGCGCTTTGGGATTGCCGGTCGCAGTAACGGTTGCCATCGTGCGCCCGTGAAATGCATTGCTCATCACAATAATGGTCGGGATTGCCACACCTTTATTGTGACCGTACAAACGTGCAATTTTAATCGCCGCTTCATTCGCTTCTGCACCGGAATTGCCAAAGAAAACGTTCTCGAAACCGGAGAGCGCACACAGCTTTTCCGCCAAGGCTTGTTGGTGTTCGATTTGGTAGAGGTTAGAGGTATGCAGCAATTCGTGTGCCTGCGCACAAATCGCGTCCGCCACTTCGCGTCGCGCATGACCCACGTTACACACGGAAATGCCGCTCAGGGCATCCAAGTATTGTTTACCTGCGGTATCCCACAGGAGTGCACCTTCGCCTTTAACGAAAGTAACGGGTAAACGTGCATACGTCGGCATTACTGCATTGGTCACGGCAAAACCTCCAAAAAATCCGCCACAACAGCCATAAATGCGAAAGGCAGCCCAGACAGGCTGCCTTTGCGAGAAAGCGGAACACTATAGGGAAAGCGTTTCTGCTTGTCAATCACTAAGTTAGTGCATTGTCAAGTGCTTTCTTAGTGCGTCGGATAAAGTCGGTAATTGAAGTTAATCACTGCCAGCAATAACAAAGCCGCCACCAGAT
Source organism: Thiothrix winogradskyi (assembly GCF_021650935.1). Taxonomy (NCBI): domain Bacteria; kingdom Pseudomonadati; phylum Pseudomonadota; class Gammaproteobacteria; order Thiotrichales; family Thiotrichaceae; genus Thiothrix; species Thiothrix winogradskyi. The sequence continues at coordinate 14,832 of NZ_CP091244.1, forward strand.
TATGGGCAGTGGCGATGGGTAGCGGCAATGCCAGCACCACATTCATTACCCCTAAACTCACTTGCACCACCAAGAGCAACAGAATGGTATGCGGAATCATCCCCAACATGCGTTGGCGTTGGCGGATTGCCCACAGCATCAGACCGCCCAAAAACAAAAACACCACCAACGCCCCCAGCCGATGGCTCATGTGGATGGCAACCCGTGCCGGGTTTTCCAGAATGCCAAATTCATAGTCCACCCCCTCCTGCCACTCAAACGCAAACCCGCTGGCAAAATCTGCCGCAGGCCACAACGAGCCGTGACAAGTCGGGAAACTGATGCCACACGCCACGGCGGCATAGTGGGTACTGGTCCAGCCCCCCAAGAATATCTGCCCGATAAGCAATAGCAAAGCAAGCAATCCCAACCCTTTTAGACGGGACAATTCCGGCGCATACAACGTGACAGGTCGGTTCGTGTGTTGCCGCAACCACAACAACCACAATAACGACAAGGTAGCAAAACCACCCAACAGATGGGCAGTGACAATCAAGGGGCTGAGCAACAGGGTGACTGTCCACATCCCCAATGCCCCCTGAAACATTACCATGAGCACTAACAACGTCGGCAACACCACACTTTGCCGCAACGCTTGCCGCCAGCGCACGCTCAACACAAAAATGACCAGAATCAGTAAACCCAAAGTACCCGCAGCGTAGCGGTGGATCATTTCTTTCCACGCTTTAGCGGTTTCCAAAGGGCGTTGAAATTGGCTTTGGTCAACATTTTCCGGCACACCCAAATGCCCATAACAACCGGGCCAATCAGGGCAACCTAAGCCCGCATCCGACAGGCGTGTATAAGCACCCAACACAATGACAAGCAAGGTGAGTAACAGGGTGACGGAAAGCAGTCTGGCGTAGGTTTTCTGCATTAGGGACTAGCCTGTTAGGGTGGCAGGTAAGGTTGCAATGCGGCAAGCATGGCTTCCCGGTGAAGAGCACCTTTTAACTTCAACAGAACACGCCCCTCACTGTCAACCAGATGATGGCTAGGTACAACAAGGTCAGGGGTTAACTGGCGGGCAGCGGCAGCATCCAGATCCAGCACAACGGGCAAGGTGAGTTGCAGACGGTTTTTGACATCATTGATCGCATTGGGCGGGTCAGCGGGCAGTGCGAGTGCCACGATTTGCAGGTGTTTGCCGTATTGCAAGTGCAAGGCTTCGAGATCCGGCAGTTCACGTAGGCACAAGGCACAACTCACTGACCATGAACTGACCCATGTCAATCTGCCACGCTGGTCGGGAATATGGATACGTTCACCGCTCAGTGCCGGGGCTTGTATGGCTTGCAGACGCGGGTTAAACCAACCGCCCAGCTTAAGCACAGCGATACCTGTGCCAATACACAACAGCAAGGCTACTCCATATTTCAGTTTATTATCAGATACTAACATGCAAAATTCCCTGCAAGTTTCAATGATAAATATCAAAAACTAAGATATATTACCTGCATAGTGTGTGGAATCACACACTTCTAAATCAACAGAGAGCGGGGTTGTAGTCATGACAATGACAGACAGTACATCTTCCCATGCTTGCCGAACCTTTGAGGTGCGGCCAAACCGCTCGTTATCCCCGACAGGGATGTTGATATTCTTTCTGGTGGTCACGGTTTTATCCCTAGTAGTGGCGTTGCGCTTCCTGCTGCTGGGAGTGTGGCTAGTGTTGCCTTTCACGCTGCTGGAATTGTTAGTATTGGGTGTTAGCCTGTACCTGTTCGAGCGTCACTCCCGTTATTCTGAAACCCTGCGAATCTGCCCGGATGACATCCTGTTCATCGCACGGCGCGGCGTAAAAATATTGCAAGAATGCCGTTTTCAAACACACTGGGTTTCTATCGTACTTCAGTTGGATCAGCAGAGTTGGTATCCCAGCCGTTTGCTCTTGCAGTCACATGGCAAGAGTATCGAAATCGGGGCGTGCCTGACCGACGAAGACCGCAAGGCTTTTGCAGCAACCATTCAAGCGACGCTGGAGGAGTGCCGCCGAATGAGCTGATTAAGCCCCCCTGAGGAAGACGCATGTTAGGAGGAGACATGGTGAGCAAAAACAAGACGGGATTACCCGCCGCCCTGCTGTTATTACCCCTAGGCTTACTGACGGGTGTTGCCCGTGCCGACTATGGCTATAACCTGCCAGAACCCGCAGCCACCCTGACGCAGGAAATCTTTGACCTACACATGCTGACCACCATCGTTGGCACCATCATCATGGTGATTGTCACGGCAATGATTGTGTATGCGCTGTATGCCTTCCGCCACGACAAGGGCGCAGTGCCGGATCAGGAGTTTCACAATAGCTGGTTTGGGCAATGGGCGTGGGTACTTGTACCCGTGATTGTCTTGGGCATCGACCTCAGCATTGCCAGCTCTGCTTCTTCCACCCTCAGTTCCGTTGAAGACCGCAGCAAAGCCGATGTCACCGTGAAAGTGATCGGTTCGCAATGGAAATGGACATACGAATACATGGATGACGGCATCAAGGTCGTCAGCAATCTGAAAAAACTCGAACCCACCGACCCCTTGTACCTGCGTGATGTTGATGACCCCTTGGTATTACCGACCGGGCAGCGGGTACGTTTCCTGCTGACCTCTTCTGACGTGCTGCATAACTGGGGCATTGCCGAAATTGTGCCAAAAAAGATCAATATTCCCGGCTATATCAACGAAACCTGGACGCACATCACCAAGGAAGGCACTTACCGTGGGCAATGCTACGAAAACTGCGGTGCAGGTCATGCCTTCATGCCAGCGGTCGTGCGGGCAGTCAGCCCAGCGGAATACCAGCAATGGAAAACCGAGCGCAAAACCCAGCACGCACAAGCCGCTGCCGAAGCTTCTTCCGACAAGGTATGGGCAAAAGAGGAGTTGATGGCAAAAGGGCAAGAGGTTTACACCAAGAACTGTCTGGCCTGCCACCAAGCTCAAGGGCAAGGCATCCCCGGTGTATTCCCGGCTCTGGCAGGCGGGAAAATAACCAATGGTGCAGGTGCGGCTGCCGACCACATCAATATCGTGGTGAAAGGCAAGACGGGTACGGCGATGGCAGCTTGGGGGCCACAACTGAATGATTTGGACATTGCAGCAGTCGTGACATTCGAGCGCAATTCATGGGGCAATACGGCGGGTGATGTCGTGCAGCCCAAAGACATAAAAGCAGCACGCTAACGGAGGAGTTTGACCATGAGTGTAGCCACAGCACACGACGACCATCACGATTCTCATGATCACGGGCCACCCAAAGGCTGGCAACGTTGGGTATACAGCACCAACCATAAAGACATTGGCACGATGTACCTGTTTTTTGCCTTGTTCATGCTGTTTTTCGGCGGGGCAATGGCGATGTACATCCGGGCGGAATTGTTCATGCCGGGAGTGCAGCTTGCCAACCCGGATTTCTATAACAATATGGTGACTGACCATGCGCTGGTGATGGTGTTCGGGATGGTCATGCCTGCGGCGGCAGGGATGGCAAACTGGATGATTCCCTTGATGATTGGTGCGCCGGATATGGCATTGCCACGCTTGAACAACCTGAGCTTCTGGTTGTTGCCTGCGGCTGCGATCATGCTGATTTTATCAATCCTCGCACCTTACTTGTTTCCGGGGACTGGCGGGCCAGTAAATACGGGCTGGACCTTGTTACCGCCGCTGTCGATCCAGAACGGGATTGGCATGGATTTCACCATTTTTGCGATTCACATGCTGGGGATTTCCTCGATTCTGGCATCCATCAATATCGTGACCACCATCCTGAACATGCGTGCACCCACTATGACCATGATGAAAATGCCGCTGTTTGTATGGGCATGGTTCTTTACCGCCTTGCTGCTGATTGCGGTAATGCCGGTGCTGGCGGGTGCTGTGACCATGCTGCTGTTTGACCGCCATTTTGGTACGTCATTCTTTGATGCGGCTGGCGGTGGCGACCCGATTTTGTTCCAGCATCTGTTCTGGTTCTTTGGGCATCCTGAAGTGTATGTATTGCTGCTGCCATCCATCGGGGTTTTGGGTCTGGTGATTCCGACTTTTGCCCGCAAGCCGTTGTTTGGCTACAAAGCGCTGGTGTATGGCATGGGCGTGTTGGCAGTGTTGGGGATGGTGGTATGGGCACATCATCAGTACACCATTGGCATGTCATTGTGGGCAACCAATTATTTCATGATTGGCACGATCCTGATTTCGATCCCGGTGGGGCTGATGTTGATGAACTTCATTTTCACCATGTGGCGCGGCTCGATGACGTTTGAAACGCCGATGCTATTCGGGATTGCGATCATCCTGATGTTCTCGTTTGCAGGTGTAACCGGGGTCATGCTGGCGGTAGTTCCGGCGGACATGCAGTACCACGATACCATGTTTGTGGTGGCGCATTTCCATTACGCGCTGATACCGGGGGCGGTGTTTGGCTTGTACGCGGGTGTGTTCTACTGGCTGCCGAAATGGACGGGACATATGTATGACGAGCGTCTGGGCAAGATTTTCTTCTGGTGGACAACCATTTCGTTCAACATCACCTTCTTCCCGCAGCATTTCTCCGGCTTGGCGGGAATGCCCCGGCGGATTGTGGATTACAGCATCCAATACACCGAATTCAACGTGATTTCCAGTATTGGTGGTTTCCTGTTCGGGCTGTCGCATTTGCTGTTCCTGTACATCATTATTCAGACGATTCGTGGTGGGCAAAAAGCACCTGATAAACCGTGGGAAGGCTCCCAGATCGGCACGCCGGGGCTGGAGTGGACATTGCCATCTCCCCCACCGTTCCACAGCTTCACGCAAGCACCGGTGGTGAAATAATGAAACAGCCCGATGATGACAAACTGCGTAAAGCCAATCTGCGGATCGCGATTATCCTAGGGGCAATTGCACTGCTGGCGATGGCGTATTCGTTCGTGTTTCTGCCCAAAGTGCTGAGCGGAGGCGTAGTGCCATGAATACCGACACACCCATTGCCCCAGCCGAACAACTGGCTGCCAAAAACCGCAAGGTCATACGCCGTTTGTGGCTGGTGGTGCTGGGCATGTTTGGCTTTGGCTTTGCGATGGTTCCCCTATACCAGTGGGCATGTGAAGTCGGCGGCATTAACGGCGTAGCGGGCAGACCTGCCGGGCGGGTGGCGGAGGCGGTGGTTGTACCGGTCGATACCAGTCGCCTGATTACCGTGCAGTTTGATTCCACTGTCAATAGTGGCTTGCCGTGGGAATTCCACCCGATGGAGCGGCAGAAGCAAGTGCATCCGGGGCAACAGGTGGCTACGAAATATTACGTCAAAAACCTGTCAGATCAGCCCATTGTTGCGCAAGCCGTGCCGGGCGTAACCCCTTGGCAAGTGACCCAGCACCTCAACAAGCTCGAATGTTTCTGTTTTACCCAGCAAACCCTGCAACCGGGGGAAGCGCGGGAAATGCCGGTGTATTTCATGATTGACCCGGCAGTCGACAAACAATACGAAACGGTCACGCTGTCATACACGTTTATGAACATTGACCGTGACGCTGCCCCCAAACCCGAACACCACGCGGCGATGACGAGGAGAATCCCATGAGCCATGCAACCCACTCGGATCAAGACGCTTATTTCATCCCCGATCCCAGCCCTTGGCCGATTGTGGCGGTTGCCAGCGTATTTCTGACGTTTTTAGGGCTGATTTTCCTGATCAATGACATGGGGTTGGCGGGCAGCCTGATTATGGTGACAGGGTTTGCGATCCTAGCGTATCTGTTTCAAGGCTGGTTTGGAACGGTGATCGACGAGAGCCTGACGGGGAAATACAACGGCAAGGTTGACCGTTCCTTCCGGCAAGGGATGTTTTGGTTCATCACTTCCGAAGCGGCGTTTTTCATTACCTTTTTCGGTTGCCTGTATTACCTGCGCAATATCACCCTGCCTTGGCTAGGTGGAGAGGGGCAACTGGCAAGCTCGAATATCCTCTGGGAAGGCTTCCAGTACAGTTGGCCGTTGCTGAACCTGCCGGATGCGGATACCACCAAGTACGTAGGAGCCAAGGAAGCGATGGGGCCGTGGGGTTTGCCATTCCTGAATACCATCATTTTGCTGACCAGCGGTGTCACCCTGACTTGGGCGCACTGGGGTCTGAAAAAGAACAATAACAAGCAACTGGTGCGGGGATTGATTATGACCATCGCGCTGGGGGTGCTGTTCTTTTGCGTGCAAAGCTATGAATACTGGCACGCTTATCAGGATCTGGGCTTAACCCTGAATGCCGGGGTCTACGGCTCGACCTTTTACATGCTGACTGGCTTCCACGGGCTGCATGTCACCATTGGTACGATCATGCTGATTGTGATTGCGGTGCGCAGCGCCCGCCACCATTTCACCGAGCACAACCACTTCGCGTTTGAAGCGGTTGCGTGGTATTGGCACTTTGTCGACGTGGTGTGGATTGCCTTGTTTATCTTCGTGTACTGGTTGTAGGGGAACTGCTCACCCCGCGACACCGTGCGGGGTGATTTGCCCGGTCAGGTAGCCGACGATTAACAGGCAAATGAGGAACACTGATAACGCTACCCGCGTGGTCAGCGAAGTGACAACCCGGTTGGAGTTACCGTTGTCCTTAGCAAGGAAGAACACACCGGAAAACAGGCTGATCAGGATCAGCAGCAGATTGATAACGATCAGCACTTTAAACCACATGCAGGAGTCTCCCGTTTGTTACAGCACAGTGAAAACATCAGTATAACCGCAAGTTACCAGTTTCGGGCGTCGGTTTTTACCACGCTGCTGACGGTGGTGGCGGTAGGGGTGTTTACGTCATTGGCAGTGTGGCAATACCAGCGGGCAGTTTACAAGGAACAGATGGCGCAAGCGGTGATGCAACAGGTGGACTTACCTGCGCTTGCACTTGCGCAAACCGGCGTGGACTGGCCTGCACAGCGTTTCCGCGCTGCCCGTGTCGGCGGGACATGGGACAACAGCCAGACCGTGTTACTGGACAATATCGTGCAACATGGCAAGGCAGGTTATCACGTGATTACCCCGTTGCGGCTTGCCAGCGGGCAATGGGTGTTGGTGAACCGTGGCTGGGTGGCAGTGGGTGCAGACCGTCAGCAATTACCCGCCATCAGTGCGCCGACGGGGGAAGTGCAAGTGGAAGGCACACTGGATATGCCGCGTTCCAAGCCAGTCTTCCTGTTTGGCGATATTGCTGCCGATGTCGAAGGCAACCAGCGCTGGTTGTATCTGGATGTGGCGCGTTTCGGGCAAAAGCTGGGGGTTAGCCTGCCACCTTACCTGCTGTTACAAACCTCTGCGGCGGATGACGGTTTGAACCGCAACTGGCCGGTCTATGCCAACAAGGCAGGAATGCACATCGGTTACAGCATCCAGTGGGCGGCGTTCGCGCTGATGGTGCTGATTGCCTACCTGTACATGAATACTCATCGAAAGGATAAAGCATGACGAGTGCTGTTGAGGGCGTTGCCCAGTCACCGAAACGCAGTAACCGCACCCTGTGGATTTTGATCGCAGTATGCGCGTTTCCGTATCTGGCGGGTTGGTTGTATTTCCAGTTTCGGGCGGAATTGCCGGTGCCTGCAACCACCAATTTCGGCACGCTCCTATCTCCCGTGCGGGTAGTGGGGGATTTACCCTTGGTAGGGCTGGATGGTGCTACCTTCAATACAGCGGACTTGCGCGGCAAATGGGTGTTGATGACGCTGGCGGATTCGGCTTGTGCGGCTGCCTGCCAGAAAAACCTGTACAACCTGCGTCAGGTCAGGAAGGCGATGGGCAATGAACGCCGCCGGGTAGAACGTCTCCTAGTAGTTACCCGCACTAGTCACCTGCCCGCCCTGCAACTACAGTTAAAAGAACATGAAGGCATGAAAGTTGCCGTCGGGCCTGAGCCATCGGTGCAGCAATGGCAGGCAGTATTGCAAAACCCGAACCCGGTGGCTGAGGATGGTCTTTACATCCTCGACCCTTTAGGCAATGTGATCATGTCGTATCCGCCTGATTTTAATGGGGAGTTGATTATCAAAGATTTACGCCGTCTGCTGAAAGTGTCGCAGGTGGGGTGAGCTAAAGCCACACGGCTTTTATTTTAATAACGTTAGCAGGAGAAAGTGTTATGGCCACAATTATGAGTACAGACCAAATTGCCGACGCTCCACCACGTCTGGTTGTGCGCAAGGTTGATTCCGATGCCTCCATGCGCTGGCTGAATGCCGGGATCAAGGATTTCAAAGCCGCGATGGGCGCAAGCATGGCCTATGGCATGGTCTACGTTGTCATAGGGTTAATCCTAGCCTGGATGACGTGGGAACAGCCCCTTTTCATCAGCTCACTGGTCACGGGCTTCCTGCTGATTGGCCCGGTTGTGGCAGTGGGTTTTTACTGCATCAGCCGCACTTTGGAACAGGGTGGCACACCGCATTTCATGCAAGGTATTGACGGGCTGCGTTTCAACGCACTCGGTCTGGCAAGTTTCGCCTTGGTGCTGGGTGTGCTGATGAGTATCTGGGCAGTGCTTTCCTCTCTGTCCGTCGCACTGTTTTTCAACAACATCACCCTTGGCGGCAATCTTCTGGATACGTTGCTGGGGCATCCCAACTTCATTCCCTTCGTGCTGGTTTGGGCGTTGACGGGTGGTGCAGTGGCAGCGGTGGCGTTTGCGATCAGTGCGGTCTCTGTGCCGTTGATTACCGACAAGCGTGTGGATTTCATGACCGCGATGATCACCAGCGTTAAAGCCGTGCTGAAAAACCCCGGCGTGATGCTGAGTTGGGCATTCATTCTGGCAACCCTGATGTTCTTGGGCTTCATTTTCTTCTTTGTCGGCTTGGCGATTGCACTGCCGATTGCCGGTCATGCAAGCTGGCACGCTTACCGTGACTTGGTTACTGAAGAATAAGCCCTAACCCTGTTGGAGTATCGCCCATGATCAATGTCGCCGCCCTTGAGGCAGGAATCAACTGGAAAGCGTATCTGTGCTTGTGCAAACTCAAGGTGGTAAGCCTGATTGTGTTCACCGCCTTGGTGGGGATGCTGCTCGCCACCCCAGATGCCGTACCACTGTCGACCCTGTTCTGGGGGTTGCTGGGAATTGGTTTGGGGGCTGCCTGCGGGGCGGCAATCAATCATATCGTTGACCAGAAAATTGATGCGGTGATGAAGCGCACCGAACACCGCCCCCTGCCGCAGCAGCAACTGACCACCGCGCAAGCTTTGGTGTTTGCGGGTGGTTTGGGGGTGCTGTCAATGTTCATTCTGGCGGTGATGGTCAATCCGCTGACCGCATGGCTGACGCTGGCATCAATGGTGGGTTACGCGGTGGTGTATACCCTGTACCTGAAGCGTTCCACCCCGCACAATATCGTGCTGGGCGGCGCAGCAGGAGCAGCACCGCCGGTATTGGGCTGGACAGCCGTTACCGGGGAATTGCATACCGATGCGCTGTTACTGTTCCTGATCATTTTCATCTGGACACCGCCGCATTTCTGGCCGCTGGCAATCAAGCGAGTGGAAGACTACCGCAAGGCGGGCATTCCAATGTTGCCGGTGACGCACGGGATTGCGTTTACCAAACTGAATATTGTGATCTATACACTGATGCTGATCGCGGTCACGCTCATGCCGTTTCTGACGCACATGAGCGGGGTGTTGTATCTGCTGGCAGCGTGTGGCTTAGGGGCTGGATTCCTGTATCACGCCCTCATCCTGTACCGCAGTGAAGGCGACCAGCACGCGATGAAAACCTTTGGGTATTCGATTTTCTATTTAAGTGCGCTGTTTATTGCCTTGTTGGTGGATCATTATTTGGCGGCGTGGTGGTAAATTGGCTTGGCGTACATCGCCCGTAACACCACCACCATGAAAATCCCCCCGCCAATCACGGCAATCAAACCACCCAGCCCCATCATGCCCATGCCGAGCACTTGGGGCAGGTTTTCCAAGCCTTGCGCTGCCCCTGCGGTCTTGCGCTGCACCCCGTAACCGCCCGACCACGCCAAGCCCAGAATGTGCATCAACTGCCCGCCACCGTAAATATACGGTTGCCAAGCTGCCCAGCGGGAGGTAGCCGCACGAAAACCCAGTTTCGGCAACAAGTAATACGTCACCCCCATGAAAGCCAGCGTTACCCCGACAATCGAGCCGTGGTAATGCGCCGGAATCACCACATTCGCCCCATGAATCAGAAAACCAATAATCCCACCCGCCGCAAACAACAGGATCGAAGCATTCAAAGCATGACGCAATGGGCGCAAACCGCCATCCGCTACCCGCGTTGCCCGCAAGACTGCCACGACCACAACCACACCCAACGGTACTGACAACAAGCCGCCGTATTTCATCAAGTGGGTGAATGCCGCACGGTGTTCCGCCGACATGACATCGAATTGCCAGTAAATCAACGGCACTGCCACAACCGGCAACGCCACCAAACCCAGCAAGCCTTTGGCAACGGCAGGTGCAAGGCGCAGGCTAATGCCGCTGGCTTGCGCCAACCACAACCATGCCACCAACAGCAGCAGGGTATGGGTAAATTGCAGCACATGCCCGCTGCCCCAGAACAACACCTCATAAAAACCCTGCCCACTGGCTGAAGCAGGTATCTGAATAGCCGTGACCAGCAACGCCAGCACGGATGCTGCCGCCACCAGAATGCTCAAGTAAACCCCAAAAGCTGGCGCAGTCTCGTGCCGCGCCACCATCAAGGAGCGAATGACCAACCAAGTGAAACCCACCCCAAACACCGCCAGCCCACTCAGGAATACCGGCTGTTGCAACACCGGCACATAATTGTTCAACAGCGGATGCCCATCCCCCGTGAACGGCGACACCACGATCAAGAACGTTCCAATGACTGTGATCACCAGAATGCTGTTATCCCACCACTGCGTAGCGAGTTGGCTATTAGCAGTCCACAACACCCCGGCAAAAGCGAGAAACCACACCAACACCGACAGCACCACATGCACCACCAAAGCCGTGTGGAAAAAGTCCAGCCAAGGAATCACATCCTGCACCGCAGGCGTGCGTGACATTACCAACAGCAGGGAAAAAATCCCCGCTGCCAGCAACGCAAAAATCCCCAATTTCAGCCAATTAGCCGCCAAGGCGCGGGCGTGACCCTGTGGGTCAGGTAACAAAAACGATGTAACTGCCATGTATTTCCTTAGTGGGAATTTATTGAGATTTATGTTCCTACCGTCTCACGGTAAGCGTGCCAAGTGGCGTGACCAATCAATGGCAATGTTACCGCCAAGCCAATAAAAAACGTAGCCATTCCCAACAAAATCACCACCGCAATCGTCGCCGCCCAGCGCATCATGACCACCGGATTTTTGTAAACCACACGGATGCTGGTAACAATCGCGGTCATCACTCCCACTTGCCGATGCGCAATCAATGGCACTGTCACCACACTAAGCATAAACGCCACCACCGCCAGCACCCCGCCACACAACACAAATGTCGCAATAAATGGCAAGAAATTCGCATCGCCCACCAAGGTTTCCCAGCCGCCACTCACCAAACTGCTATTATCGAAAAACAAGCCAAACAGCATCGCCACCAACCGCGCCCATACCACCAGCAACACCAGCAAAATGATTCCTGCCGTCACCGTATCCGCCACCCGGTGACTTGCCAACGGAATCGACACAATCGCCACCGCCGATGCCAATAACCCCATAATCAAACCGCCCAACATAAACACCGCAAAAAACGGCAAGGACTCACGCCCATTCAGGAATACCGACAGACTCCCCGTTACCAACGGGCTGTTCCCGAAAAACAGGTTAATAATACCTATGGTGACGACTAGCCAAGCGAGCATCACCGCGCCCAAAATCAAGCCAAAGGTAATCAGCTTCACGGTACTCACCCGCGCATTCGACAAGGCGTGTAATAATGAAGGTGTATGCCCCTCCTCTATCCGCTGACTCATGTCATACAAACCCACCGCCGCCAGCGGGCCAACCAACATAAAGCTGGAAACCAACAACAACGCAAACAAGGGATTCGCCGGACCAAACTGGATCATAAGAATTCCAGCAATAACAAACACCAAACCATAAGTAATGCTGGCAACCGGTCTGACCTTCAGGTCATCCCAGCCTTTGCCGAGCCAGCGCAGCGGCGCACTGCTGTCTAAACGCCGCACGGCGGGAATGGGTTCGTCGGTAACGACTTGATCATTTATTAGGGATGTCATAAACACTGCCTCCTCTGGTACGGGTAACACACATCAATTATTGTTATTAGTATTTATACCGGCATAAAGCTTATACGCCTGTGTTTCAGCTATAGATCAATTACCGCCAGAAGACCTAAATTCCTTACAAACCGCAAGTTATTAAAATATAAGCTTAACTTCACGATTAAATGCTATGCTCAAGCCAGCCAACGTTCGGAGACAGCCCCTTGAAAAAGACCCCTCTGCTAATTGCCGCCCTCGCCTTCGTCATTGGCATTGTTGCCGCACAATACTTGTTACCACCCCTCACCGCCTCGAACGCAGCCCCCAGTGACAACCCCCGCGTCCCGATGTTAGCGGGGCAATTCGGCGGTGATTTCACTCTGACACAAGCGGGCAAACCGACCAAACTCAGCGATTTCAGCGGCAAAATCGTGGTGATATATTTCGGTTACGCCTCCTGCCCGGATATTTGCCCCACTACCCTAGCGGTTATCAGTGCCGGTCTCAAAAAGCTCAGTGCGGAAGAACTCGCGCAAGTGCAACCTCTGTTTATCAGTGTCGACCCCGAACGCGATAACGGCGAACGTTTGCAAGCCTATGCGCAACATTTCCACCCCAGCTTCGTGGGCATCACGGGTACAACGGTTGAAGTGGAACAAGTCGCGAAGCAATACGGCGCATTCTTTTCCAAAGTAACCAGTAATTCAGCGATGGGGTACACGGTTGACCACACGTCCAACACCTACATGGTCAGCAAAGATGGCAAGTTTGTGACGATTTTGCCGCATGAGATGACGCCGGATGCGGTGGTAACGAGTATTCGGGCGGAGTTGTAAAACCATCACCCCAAACGCAAAAAAGCCGGAACACGTCCGGCTTTTTTGGCTCGACCTAACAGCGATTACGCCAATTAGGCAGCGAAATTCGCTTCCGCAAATTCCCAGTTCGCCAGATTGTTGAGGAAGGTCTCAACGAATTTAGGGCGCAGGTTACGGTAGTCAATGTAGTAAGCGTGTTCCCACACGTCTACGCAAAACAACGCGGTATCGCCAGTGGTCAGTGGTGTGCCAGCCGCGCCCATGTTTACGATGTCAACGGAACCGTCAGCTTTTTTAACCAACCAAGTCCACGCAGAACCGAAGTTGCCTACCGCAGAAGCCGTGAACGCTTTCTTGAATTCATCGAAAGAACCCCATTTCGCATCAATAGCAGCCGCCAGTGCGCCAGTGGGTGCGCCGCCGCCGTTTGGCTTCAGGCAGTTCCAGAAGAAAGTGTGGTTCCAAACTTGCGCTGCGTTATTGTAAACGCCGCCAGCCGGTGCGGATTTCACGATGTCTTCCAGACTCATGTTTTCAAACTGAGTGCCGGGAATCAGGTTGTTCAGGTTAACCACGTAAGCGTTGTGGTGCTTGTCGTGGTGGAATTCCAGCGTTTCGGCTGACATGTGTGGGGCAAGTGCGTCTTTCGCGAAAGGCAGTTCTGGCAGTGTATGAGCCATTTGTCGTTACTCCTCTTAATGGTTAGGATTTGTGTACAGCGCGTAAGATAGGGCATTTGGGGCGTTTGGTGCAATAAGCCTGTATTCGGGGGATGAATTGTTATCTTACAACCCACACACCCCACCCTCGTACACATCCATCACCGCTTTGAGTTCCTGATAAAGGTACTCACGCTCGTCAGCACTGAAGGCTGCTACCCGCTCCGGCACATCCCCTTTCTCCAACGCATACAGCAACTTATTCACCTGAATACAACCCAGACTCGCCAGCGCATCCACCGCCGCATCCAGCCTTGGCTTATCCAAAGTTGCGACCGCACAAGCCACTTCAGAGGCAATGCTGCTGTCATCACCGAACCAAAAATCCAAGCCTTTGGACAAGAATTCGTCGTAACTCAAATAATGTGAACCATCACACGAAAAATTCAGCCCCACCGTGCCATTCACAATGTTCAACGACGCCGAACGCAAATAAATGGTTTCATCCGCAAAGCGCAATGCTTTTAATTGCGCCAACACCTTGCCCACATCCGCAGGTGGCACAATGGCACGCTCGAAATACGGGCGACGCGGGTAAGCCAAGCAAATATTCGGGTCAATCAGCTCTTCATTGGTGAGAATGCGGTACACATACGGGTCATCCCGATGCCAAATCGTGGTACGGCTACTGGAAAAGTGAATCTGAAAATGGTGTACGCCCTGATCCAAAATCAGCGCCTCATGCACCGACAGCACCACATCAATGTGCCGATCCATCACGCTTTCCGCCCGCTGTTGCGCAAACAAACCGCTGCGGATAGCGGGGTCGCCCTTGATTTGCCGCCACTGACTCGGCTCTTCGTAGATCACATCCGAATGCGGCAATTCGCGCAAGTCGTAATCAACCCCTAAAAAGCCGACACGCTGCCCGCTCGCATCGCGAATGCTTTGAATCGCAGTAATCGACGGGCGCTTTTTATTACGGCTGATGTAAGCTTCTGACAAGTTAAAGTCGAGGCTGGCATCGTACATGTGCTGCATATAAGGTCGCTCAGCACGGTCACGCCCTCGCGATTCCGGGTCAGCACCGTAACGGTTGACCGTGGAACTGATTTGTACCCCGTTCGCATCCAGCACATACACATACTTGCAGTAATCCAGTGCACGGAAGGCTTTACGCAAGCACTCGTCCAGCCGTTCAGCTTCATCCATCTGCGGCAAGATTCTGCCTGCATACTCGTTGAGCGCATTGCCTAACAGATCCGTGAGCAAGGCACGGTGCGAATTAATCGAGTGTTGTAATGATTTCGCCATGTTACTATCCTTATTCATTCATTAAATCACCTGCCATCACCTTACGATAACAAGCGAGTTACCATGCAATATGCGCTAATCGTTGAAGACATTCCAAGTACCGGTAATGGCTTAAGGGCATTCTTCAGGAAGCATTTAACGGCATTGACACGACGGTGTGCAGTTCCTGTCGACAAGCGCGGGAATTCATGCAAACCACCAGCATTAACCTTGCCCTGCTGGACATCAACCTACCCGACGGCAGCGGCATTGACCTTGGTAGGGCAGTTGTTTGCGACGCTAAAACTGCCGCTGCACACAGCGTGAGAACTATCTGAACAACAAGAGGAAACATTTTGGTCAAAAAAGCCATTGTACCTGTTGTCACCCGGAAACCCAGCCGCGCAAAAATACCTTTCGCCCGATCAATGGAATGGGTAAGCAGCAACTTTCTGCTATCCTCCACACATCACACGACTAACGAGAATTCAACATGAGCGGAATCGTAAAATGGGTCATCGGCGCAGTGCTGGTCATCTTCGCCCTGATTGGTATCAAAAGCCTGTTTGCCCCCAATCCGGCAGAAGCCCCGCCGAGTGCAGCAAACTGGGAACAACCGCTGGTCATGCCCAATGCCAACCTGCCCTCACCCGATGCGATCGGTGACAGTAGCATTTTTACCCGCCCATTGAATGACAAACCTGCCCCAGCAGAAGCCGAAGACAATACCGTGGAATTGGTTGGCGAACCCGATGCCAAAGACACAACGGAAACGCCCCCCGCTGCCCCCGCCAAACCAGCCCCACAACCCCCTGCTGATGAAGTCACCACAACCCTGCCTACCACGCCAGCACCTGCACCAACACCCGCACCGCCTGTTGTTGGCAAAACCGGCACGCTGGAAATTGTGACCCAAACTGAAACCGGCAAACCGATCAAGGCGAATGTTTACGTGCAACAAGCCAACGGCGTGAATCTGGATAAAGCCATGTACACCAACAAAGCCGCGTTCACGCTCAAACCCGGCAAATATAAAATCACGGTACGCGCCGAAGGTTACGCCAGCCTGTCACGCACGATCGACGTTCCTGACGGTGCAGTGGTCAATGAAATCTTTCCCTTGCCTGCCCTCGCCGCTGCTGCACCTGCTCCCGCTCCGGTTGCTGCACCACCGCGCCAACCCGAACCTATCAGACCAGCGCCAACG
The DNA here is from genome assembly GCF_021650935.1 of Thiothrix winogradskyi. Lineage (NCBI taxonomy): Bacteria > Pseudomonadati > Pseudomonadota > Gammaproteobacteria > Thiotrichales > Thiotrichaceae > Thiothrix > Thiothrix winogradskyi. The sequence continues at coordinate 31,020 of NZ_CP091244.1, forward strand.
CCTGCGCCGCCTGCCGCACAAGGCAGACTCCGGGTAGTCGCCTTATCCGCCGACGATGGCACACCGATACCGGTTAATTTCACCATTGCGCGTTTAGACGGCTCAGTGGTCGAGCGGGTCAATAATGTGTCGCTCACCGAACTCAGTTTGCCCGCGCAAGAATTCGTGGTCAGCTTTGATTACCAAGGGTTTCAGGGCTACAAATCCCTGACTGTACCGCCAGGGCAAGTGCTCACCCACACCTTCAACATTCGTGGTGTCAGCGGGCAGGCGCAAGTACCACAAGAATTGCCACAGCAACAACTCCCACCACAACAGCCACCGCAACCAACCGTGGAAGAACTCTTGATGCAGAAGTTGCAGGAAGAATTACAGAAGCGTTTAACGAACTAGGATTTATGCTTATTGATAGTGATACCGACACATCGCTATCAGCAAGTCCTCGCCTTCCAATTTGTAGACCAACCGATGTTCATCATTGATACGGCGTGACCAATAGCCAGAAAGCCCGTGCCGCAACGGTTCGGGCTTGCCGATACCGTCAAACGGATCACGCGAAATCGCTTTGATCAGATCATTGATACGCTTGAGTATTTTCTTGTCGGCTTGTTGCCAATGCACATAATCCTCCCACGCTTTGGATGAAAAGATTATTCGCATTCAATCAACTCACGCACTTGCCCCTGACCACGCTCCAATTCCGCAATGGACTCCAGCAAGCGGCTGGCATTGGCAGGGCTACGCAATAAATACGCAGTTTCTTCCATCGCTTTGTAATCTTCCAGCGAAATCATCACCACGGCTTGCTCGCGGTTGCGCGTAATAATGACGGGTTCGTGATCTTCGCAGACTCGATCCATCGTTTTAGCGAGATCCGCTCGCACAGCGGTGTAGGAAATGGCATTCATGACGGAAACCTGTACGTGATTATGTACATAAACTATAGATCAGAAGTATTCACAATTACAAGACTAGATTAACTAGATTGCTTTCATGACACATTTCATTAATTTTTTAACGCCTAGAATTTACGAAAATTTATCAGCTTTCTATATGCTCCAGCAAAGGTCGGGCTATAGCGCCATCAATGATGCCATCGGTTTCATTTCTCTGATTGATTTTCTTTCCCATATGCATCACACCACTCAGTTTTCTGACCGAAGTAACATTAGCTATAAGTTTATAAAGATTATTCTGTTCGCAATATTCTAATTCATCCAATATCTCTTTTGCATTTTTCAAATCACCTTCAATGCGATCTTTATCTTCTATAATCTCAATTAGTTCTATTTCTTTTTTAATCTTAAGCAAATGCTTTTTTAAAACAAAGTCTGCATATTTAAAAAAACTGTCAGTCAGCAGCCCATCTCTAATAGCTGGACATTGATCGATGATTTGCTCGTATGCCCCATCAGACTTAATAAGAGATCTTTCAATACTATCAATATCATGCTGTAGTCTTATTATTGAAACCTCTGCTTTTTTGCAAAGTTTTTCTAGCCCCCCATAATAATTCTTGATTTTTGCCTTTTTTAACTTTATGCTTTCACTTTCGTAAAATGCATCTTCAGCACCTTCTGAAGAGTATTGTATTTCATAACTAACCTGTTCTGCCGCATCAATTATTTTATTAAAAAACTCCTCCCTTTGAAAGTACAACTGACTCATAAATTTCATATTATCATCGTTTCTTTTTTCAATTTCCTGAATGGTTCTGTCCATGCATTCAGTTATCTTTCTTCTATCTTCCTCTTCTCTTTTAGTTGAGTTTTCAAATGATTTTTTGATGAGATAACTATTAGTATAGAGCGCTGATTTTATGATTTCATTGTTATTAGACTGTTGTTGTTTTTCAATATAATTACAGTGTTCCTGATCTGTTTTTTCAGTATGATGACGGTGATTCTGATCTTCCTTTTCAGTATGATTGAGGTGATCCTGACTTTTTTCTTCAATATAATTTTTATGCTCCTGCTTATTTTTGACTAATCCTCCTATAACAAAAATAGCTTGCTTTATGGATTCGGATACGAGAATTTTTTTTGCAATTGAAATTGGCACCGACATAATCTCCACCTCAATTTTAATTTATTGGTCAACCAACAATTTTCGTTCTTGATTGGTTTAATATATCTTGAATATCTAGAATTCTATTCGACAGTCTGATTTTTTCTTCTTTTTCTGATCTTCGCCCCTCAGTTATTTGATTTTCTTTGCTCAATAGCATATCAAGCCGCCGTTGATATCCATCAAGGATAGCTTTATTTTCTGAAACCTTTTCACTATACCTGCTATCCAAATCATCTTTATGAATCTTTAGTTCATTAATCAAATCAATAGCATCTTTCTTTAGCTGTTTACTTTTCTTTATATTTTCATAGTAAAGGAAAAACAATGGCATTGACATGACTAACAAAATAATAGATGCATTTTTCACAGCAGTCCATCGATACTCATCCCTGATACTTTTAGTTATCTCATTTTTAAACTGCACTTCATATTCATTCTTAAGGTCTGATTTTTGTTTTTCACTTTGCTTTTCTAAAACCTGAACCTCATTATTTGAAATTTTTACTTCTGATTCCAATTCATTATTTCTCTCTTCTAACACCTCTATATTTGAGTTCAACCGTCTAACTTCTTCACTTAAAATCTCTTCCCTTGACTTACCACAGCCACTTAAGAATGCGAGCATAATTATCGCCAAAAAAATCATCCCGATAAATCCATTCGTGCTTTGCCGATGATCTTCCATTATTTAAGCCTCTTTGATTTTTATTAAACATGTAATTTTTATAATACATTAGGAACATTGAAACCCATATAGCTTACCATCCTATAATAGAAAGCACGTCAATCTCTTCAAATGCATAATCACACCAATTTTAATGCTAAAATATCCTATAATAAAGTACAGTCTGTCGGATTTTTCATGAGCGGCTTCTAGGACGACATGGGGAGCTGAGTCATTTAGATTTATTGATTTTGCTATGGCACACTGCATGGCAGAAGTTTAACGGATAAAAAGGAACTCCCATGTGCGGCATCTGCGGTGAACTACGCCTCGACGGGCAACTCCCCGAACTGAAATACCTCAACAGCATGATGGCGAAGCTGGAAAAGCGCGGCCCCGACCACGCAGGCAGCTTTTCCGACGGTGGCTTGATGTTTGGGCATCGCCGCCTTGCCATCATCGACCTGTCGTACAAATCCAGCCAGCCGATGGTCGACATCGAATCCGGCTTGGCACTGGTGTTCAACGGCACGATCTACAACCACCCCGAATTGCGGGCGGAATTGAAGGCTCGCGGGCATCATTTCTTCTCGGAAGGCGATACCGAAGTCATCCTCAAAGCCTACGCCGAATGGGGCGAAGACGCGCCCAAGCATTTGCTGGGGATGTTCGCCTTCGCCATTTGGGATATGCGCAAGAAAACGCTGTTCGTGGCGCGTGACCGCATGGGCATCAAGCCGCTGTACTACGCTGCTGACGGTAAAAGTTTCCGCTTTGCCTCCAACACGCAAGCCCTGCTGACCACGCCGGGGATTGATACCAGCCTCGACCCGCTGGCGATCCACAACCTGTTTTCGCTGCACGCCGTTGTGCCAGCACCGCGCACCGTATTGAACGGCATCCGCAAGCTGCAACCCGCGCACAGCCTCACCATCCACGCCGACGGGCGGCAAGAGCTGAAACGTTACTGGAATCTGGTGGCACGTCGCCCTGCCGAAGCGCGTTCCGAACAGGAGTGGATCGACGCCGTACACGAATCGCTGAAAACCGCCGTGCGCCGCCGCAATAATATCGCCGACGTACCTGTGGGCGTACTGCTGTCCGGCGGCTTGGATTCAAGCTTGTTGGTCGGTTTACTGTCTGAAATCGGTATCCAAGACATCCGCACCTTCACCATCGGTTTCGACGATCAGCCGGAAGAAAAAGGCAGCGAATACGAATATTCCGACGCGGTGGTGGAACGCTTCCAGCCCAAGCACCACAAATTCCACATCCCCAACGAACAAACGCTGTCACGCCTGCCAGAAGCGGTGGCAAACATGGCAGAACCGATGTTTGGGCAAGATGCGATTGGCTTTTACCTGCTCTCCGAACAGGTGTCGAAGCACGTGAAAGTGGTGCAATCAGGGCAAGGCGCGGATGAAGTCTTCGGCGGCTATTTCTGGTATCCGCAAGCCCACGCCGACAAAAACCCCGACATGCTGCAACGCCTCGCGCCGTATTATTTCGACCGCGACCACCGCGAGATGGCGGAAATGCTGCAAACCCCGTTCCAAACCCGCGATTACACGGGCGAATTAGTGCGCGAATTGCTGGAATCGGCAGATGCAGAAGAAACACTGGATGCGGTGTTACGCGCTGACGTGACGACTTTCATCGTCGATGATCCGGTCAAGCGCGCGTGGATAATATGACGATGGCATGGGGGCTGGAAGCGCGTGTGCCGTTCCTCGATCACGAGTTGGTGGAACTGGCGGCGCAAATGCCGACTGAATTGAAGTTGCGCGATGGCGGTAAGTATGTGCTGAAACAGATTGCGCGTGGGCTAGTGCCGGATAGCGTGATTGACCGCCCCAAGGGGTATTTCCCCGTGCCTGCCCTCAAATTTGTGCGCGGCGAGTTTCTGGAAATGATGCGCGATTTACTGGATTCGCAAGCGTGTCGGGAACGGGGTTTGTATCAGCGTAGTTATATTGACAAGGTGATTGCTCAACCTGAAGCGCATTTGACGCGGATTCAGGGCAGTAAGCTGTGGCACATGGCGGCATTGGAGATGTGGTTGCAGAGTTTGTATGACTAATTCTCAGAAGGAATAAAATTACTGATAAGTTGTAAAACCGTCCCAATGATCACTATATATACACCAAATTTCATAAATCTATTCTTCTTACTAGTGGATTCTTGAAGTTCTGTTGAGTCATCGGTTATAGGTGCAGCAACGATTTCTGACTCGTTAATTGGAGAGTTAATGTAGATCACGTACACTCCAATAATCGTCAGAATCAGCCCAATTGAATTCAAAAATGTTTTCACAAATTGCGTCCTTTGTAATGAAATTGTCGTGCATGGTATCAGGGAGAAACTCGGTGCCGCCCCTAACTGTTTTATTAAACACTACCACAATACATCAGCAGTCTGGTAAAGGTGTTGAAGCAGATTCAATCTGCCAATTTTTGCCAAACCAATCAGCGGGCTAGCATCAGCAATGATCACAGGCAGCAAGCGCATCCTCCAGTTCGCGTTCGAGTTCTTCGGGCGGATAGTCCACCGCATCAATGCCGCTTGCACCAAGCAATTCGATAAAGGATGACAAATCCATATCCGCAAACTTAGCAGCTTGTGCCAACGTCAACTGATGGGATTGCACCATGTGTAAAGCGATAACGCGGTGAATGCCATGTTGTAATAAATGAGCATCAAACGGGATTGCTAAAATAGAGGGTTTGCCGTGCTTGGTAATGATGCTGATATTACCATCGTGGGCATGTTGCAATAACTCCCCAGAACGGTTGCGCAAATCGCGGGCGGTGTAGACTTCGACAGCTTGCATATAACGACTCCTGCCTGATTGTATGCACATAGTGCAGCACTTTTTGGTTAAGCCATGACAATTCCGCAGTACGTTGAGAAATCGTCAAGACTATTCCGCAATACACTGCGGAATCGTCGCTTTCGATGCCTTACACCCCACTGAAAAACACTTCCACGCTATTCTTCCACACCTGCGGCAACAGCGTTTCCAACGGCACATCCTTCACCAGCGCCACATGCTCCGCAATAAACGGCAAGTATTTCGGCTCGTTCTTATGCCCACGGTAGGGAATTGGGGTCAAATACGGCGCATCGGTTTCCAACAAAATCTGTTCGACGGGCGTAAGCGCAATAATCTCACGCACATTTTCCGCCGCTTTAAACGTGCTGATACCATTGAAGCCCAGACAGAAACCTTCGCCAAGGCAATATTCCGCCAACGCTTGCCCCGATGTGAAACTGTGAATCACCCCACGCTTCGGCATTTGCCCGACGAAGTTGCGCAAAATCGCTTCCATGTCCGCATCCGACTCGCGGGTATGCACCACTATCGGCAACGCCAGATCAATCGCCATCTGTAACTGCCGCTCAAACGCTTCACACTGTTTGGCACGATCCGAATAGTCGTAATGGTAATCCAGACCAATTTCGCCAATCGCCAGTATTTTCGCGTGCACGGCATTGGCGCGAATTTGCGCATCCACCGCATCGCTGTAATCGTTGGCATCGTGGGGGTGAATGCCTTGCGTCCCCCACACTTGCGGGTAGTGCTGCGCCAACGCCATCACTTTTTCCAGATTATCGGGGGAAACCGCAATGGTGATAATACGTTCGACATTCACCTCGCGGGCGGATTGCAAGGCTGTTTCCAGCGCGTCACCTTCCAGATAATCCAGATGGCAATGGGTTTCGATAATGGGGTGGTCAAAGATGGGGATGGCGCGTTTTTTCGACATTAAATAACCCCTTGCGCCAACATCGCATCGGCTACTTTCACAAAACCGGCAATATTTGCCCCTGCCACGTAATTACCCGCTTGCCCGTAAGACGCTGCCGTATCCACGCATTGCTGGTGAATATTGACCATAATCGAATGCAATTTGGCATCCACTTCACCGCGTGTCCAACTCATGCGCAGCGCATTCTGGCTCATCTCCAACCCCGATGTTGCCACCCCGCCTGCATTCGCCGCCTTACTCGGTGCAAACAAAATCCGCGCCGCTTGGAAACGCTCTATCGCCTCCAAAGTGCTCGGCATATTCGCGCCTTCGCACACCAGTGTGCAACCATTTGCCAATAAGGTGGCGGCATCATCGGCGGTAATTTCATTCTGGGTTGCGCACGGGAACGCGCAATCACACGGCAACTCCCACGGGTTCTTACCGGGTAAATACTCAGCGGAAAACTGCTCAGCGTATTCGCTAATACGCCCGCGCCGCACATTCTTGAGTTCCATTACCCACGCCAACTTCTCCGCATCAATGCCTGCGGGGTCGTAAATGGTGCCGCCAGAATCCGACAAGCTAATGACTTTTGCCCCTTTTTCATTCAATTTTTCCACCGTGTATTGCGACACATTGCCGGAACCGGAAACGGTACACACCTTGCCTTCCAATGTCGTATGCCGGGTATGCAGCATAGCTTCTGCGAAGTACACCGCCCCGTAACCCGTGGCTTCCGGGCGAATCAGCGAGCCACCCCAGCCGATCCCTTTGCCCGTCAACACCCCAGTGAACTCATTGCGAATCCGGCGGTATTGCCCAAACATAAAACCAACTTCACGCGCCCCCACACCAATATCACCGGCAGGCACATCCGTTTCCGCGCCAATGTGCCGCTGCAATTCGGTCATGAACGACTGGCAAAAACGCATCACTTCCGCATCCGATTTGCCTTTGGGGTCAAAATCAGCACCGCCCTTGCCTCCACCCATCGGCAAAGTGGTCAGCGCATTTTTGAACACTTGTTCAAAGCCCAAAAACTTCAAAATACTGACATTCACGCTAGGGTGAAAGCGCAAGCCGCCTTTGTAAGGGCCAATCGCGCTATTGAATTGAATGCGAAACCCGCGATTCACCTGCACCTGCCCCGCATCATCCACCCAAGGCACACGGAAAATGACTTGGCGTTCCGGCTCGACCATGCGTTGCAAAATTCCCGCATCGCGTAAATCCGGGCGCTTAGCCAACACTGGCTCCAGCGAGGTCAGCACTTCATGCACCGCTTGGTGAAATTCCGGCTCGTGTGGATTACGGCGTTTTACAGTATCGATCACATCGTGAATCAGTATCATGGGCATAGCTCTCCGCTCAGTTAAGGTGTTTACGCATCATCCGCACGGCAAAATCCACCGTCAAATCCAATGACGCTAAGTGATGGCAATCGGCTTGTTTTGCGGCACTTGCTGACCAGTAATACGGGGTCATGTGCAACAATGCTGCTATGTTTGCCTGATCCGACAAGGTAATAGGGTAACTGACTGCCAACGGCGGGCATTCTCGCATATTTTCCAGCGGCGGCAATACTTCCACCGTATGCGGTTGCGGCGTGTCGTAAATCAACTGGCGCAGCTCGAACAAATGCTGGGCGGCGGGGTATGCCCACAAATACAACCCGCCCGGTTTCAATACGCGCACAATCTCGGCTTCAGAGGCAGGCGCAAACACGCGCACCAACACATCCACCGACGCATCCGGCAACGGCACAGCAAAGCTGGAAGCCACCGCGAATGACAATGCGGGGTATTGTTTCGCCGCCAGCCGCATTGCCGCCCGCGAAATATCCGTGCCATAACCTTGCACATTAGCACCGAGGGATTGCACCAATTGGTTGAGGTAATAGCCTTCGCCACAACCGGCATCCAACAAGGTCAACGCCTGCTCAGTGTCAGGGAAATGCTCACGAATCGCCGCCCCCAATGCCATTGCTAACGGCGCGTAAAATCCCTGTTGCAAGAAATAGCGACGGCTATCCAACATCGCTTTATTATCACCGGGATCAGCCGAATGCTTGCGGTTAACCAACAGCAGGTTCACGTAACCTTCTTTCGCACGGTCGAAACTGTGGCGGTTGGCACAGACAAGACTGCGCTCAACCAAAGTCAGCGATTCATTACATAACGGACAACGCCAAAACACGGGATTCATGCGGTATATCACCTTCACAATGGAACTGTTGGACTAGAATATGATCATAAGCGAGATAAAATGCAAACAAGGGAGTCGCCATGAAAACGTCAACATTCGCCCGCTTTTTACCCGTACTGTGTGTACCTTGGTTGGTTTCCTGCGCCTCGTTAGACGCACCGGTTGATAATGAAACCGGCGGATTGAAAAAAACCAGCGCGGCGGAATTACGCGATTACCTGCTGAAATCGTACCAGCAGCCGCAATATTCCCCAGCAATGGGCGCACCAGTCGCGATGGCAGCGCCTGCACCGGCTGCCGCATCCGGTGCTGCCAGAACGCCTGCTTTTTCCACCACCAATCTGCAAGAACGCGGGGTCGATGAAGCTGATCTCATTAAAACCGACGGTCGCCATGTCTACGCGATCGGCGCACCCAACAACCAGAATTACCAAGACAACACCCTGCGGATTATGCAGATCAACGACGGCGGCAAAAACCTACAAGAAGTCAAACGCCTGACCCTGCCCGAAGGCAGCAGCCTGCAAAATCTTTACCTCGCCGGTAAACAACGCCGCTTGGTGACGCTGGGCAATGCGTATCAAGCCATGCCTGTTCCCATGCCAATGCCCGCCGGAACAGCGCGTATGATGCCACCACCTTACATGATGCCGCGTCCGCAACAAACCGAATTGAACTACATCGACGTGCGCCAGCCTGAAAAAGCCGCGTCCACCCTAAAAGTGCAATTGGATGGCAATCTCAACGCCAGTCGCCGCGTCGATGATACGCTGTATTTGGTGCTGCAAAGTTACCCACACATCAACATGAATAGCGGGCTGGATAAACTCACCGCACAAGACTTTCTGCCTACCTATCGCACCGCTGATGGTAAAACAGGCGCATTGGTCACGGCGGATGATTGCTACGTCAACCGTCCACCCAAGACGGCTGATGCGGATTCCGGCTATTACAGCAACAATATTATCAGCGTGGTCGCAATCGACTTGAACGCCACCGATTTCCGCTTCAAGAGCCGTTGCTACGTGGGCAATACCGAAACCTTGTACGCTTCACCGCAAGCGCTCTACCTCGCCACCACCGATTACCAATACAACCAAGCACAAGGCGCTCGCAGCAATACCGGCATTCACAAGTTTGCTTTCACCGGCACTGACATTGCTTACCGTGGTAGCGGCTCCGTGCCGGGGCATTTGAGCGGGCAGGAAGCCTCATTCCGTTTCAGCGAACAGGATGGTTATCTGCGCGTCATTACCCAAAATGACCAATTCAGTGACCCATCAATGGCAATTACCGCCCCTTACGGCAAATCCCCCGGTATCCTCAGCATCCTCAAAGAAGGCGGCACAGACGGTTTGCAACTGGTATCACAATTGCCCAACCGCAAACGCCCGCAACACATTGGCAAACCCGAAGAACAGCTTTACGCCTCCCGCTTTGTCGGTGATCAGGCGTATTTAATCACCTTCCGCAGCACTGACCCGCTGTATGTGCTGGATTTGACCAACCCACAAGATCCGTACATCGCGGGTGAGTTGGAAATTCCCGGCTTCTCTGACTACCTGCACCCCGTCGGCAAACACTTGCTGCTGGGCATTGGTAAAGATGCGCTGCCCGACCCACAGGGTGAGTTCCGGGGCGCATGGTATCAAGGCATGAAACTTTCCCTGTTCGACACCAGCAAACCGGGTGAGATGAAGGAAGTCGATAAGCTGATTCTCGGCAAACGCGGCACCGATTCCGCCGCGCTGCACGATCACCATGCGGTGACTACATTGCCGGTGGGGACGGATTTGCGGGTGGCGTTGCCGATCAAGTTGCACGATACCCCGCAAGCAGGAATGCAGGGGCAACCGTCTGATTATTACGGTCACACCCAAACCGGGCTATACCGTTTTGAAGTGGACAAAGCTGCCAAGAAGATCCGTCAGTTGCCCCCGCTGATTACTGAGCGCGGGCGTGAAGAATATTGGAGCTACCCGCAGAATGACCGCAGCGTGATGATTGGCGATTACGTGCATTATTTCCACAATGGGAATTTCTGGTCACAACGTTGGTAAGAAACCCCTCCCCAGCCCTCCCCTTATCAGGGAAGGGAGCAAGAAAGAAGCCGCACCGTCTTGTTCCTCCCCTGATAAGGGGAGGTTAGGAGGGGTTTCTTCATTACAGCACGATGTCAGCAAGCTCCGCCACACGCCGCCGTGGCAATGCCCCCGCACGAATAACAAAATAACGACGCATGATTTGACTCTGCCGACATAATCCCGTAGTTTGCCGCGCTGTTCAGGTGCTTTGTCGTTGACACAAAGTTAAACGGGAAGTGGGTGCAAGCCCCACACTGCCCTCGCAACGGTAAGCAGGTTAAACCTGATAAGTCCGATACCGGCCTGACAAGGCGCGACCCTACCCGGTCGTTTCATACACGTGCGCGATGGGCGCATCGTTACGGAAATCCATACCCCATGAAATTATCCCCTCTTGCTGCACAGTGCGGCACTGTTACCCTTTGCCTGTTAGCATCCCCGTTGGTATTGGCAGAAGAAGCCACCACCCTCGATGAAATCGTTGTCACGGCTGACCGCAAAGCCCGTACCATTGACGAAACCTTAGCCCCGGTCAGCATTATTACCCGTGCGGACATTGAAAAATACCAAGCCAGCAGCATCCCTGACGTGCTGCGTCGTCTGCCCGGCATCTCCCTCAGCAACAGCGGTGGGGTCGGTAAAGCGACGTCCGTTTTCATACGCGGTACGAATTCCAGCCACGTATTGGTGCTGGTTGACGGCATTAAAATGGGTTCAGCAACCACGGGTACGGTAGCATTTGAAGACCTGCCACTGGATCAGGTAGACCGTATCGAAGTGGTGCGTGGCCCGCGTTCCAGCTTGTACGGGTCGGAAGCGATTGGTGGCGTTATCCAGATTTTCACCCGAAAAGGCGGCAACGCTGGCAAAGGTTTCCAACCGGAAATAAGCGTGAGTGCGGGCAGCCGCAATACCCAAAAAGCCAACGTCAATCTGGCAGGCGGTAATGCGACCACTTGGTACAACCTCAATGCAGGCACAGAACAAACCGACGGTTTCAACGCTACCGCCAATAACCGCGAGCCGGATGCGGACGGTTACGAACGTGAAAGCGTTTCCCTACGTGCCGGACACCGTTTTGCCAATGGCACGGATGCAGATGTTTCCTTGCTGCAAGCGCAAGGCAGCAATGAGTATGACGGCTCTTTCGGCAACCAAAGCGAGTTTGTGCAACAAGCAGTCAGCGGCAAGTTGCGCCACACACTTGGCGATAAAGCCGTGTTGACCGCGCAACTTGGGCAGTCAAAGGACGAAAGTGACAATTTCAAGGACGGTGATTTCAAGAGCCGTTTTAACACCACCCGCACGACAGCAACCGTGCAAGCTGATGTGCAAGTCACCAGCAACAGCTCCTTGACAGTCGGCATTGACCAGCAAAACGACAAGGTGGACAGTGACACGACCTACGATGTGACTAGCCGCAACAATACGGGGGTGTTTAGCAGTTATCAGCACTCAATCGGCGCAACTCAATTCGATGTTTCGGCGCGTCATGATGACAATGAGCAATTTGGCAAGCATACCACTGGCGGTGTTGCGGTCGGGCATGATCTCAACAATGGAATGCGGGTGACAGCGGCTTATGGCACGGCATTTAAAGCCCCAACCTTCAATAATCTGTATTACCCGTTTAGCGGTGATACCAGCTTGCAGCCGGAAGAGTCACAAAATCTGGAACTCGGTGTTTCCGGTAAAGCAGCCAGTGACAAGGTACGTTGGTCTGCCAATGCCTTCAGCAATACCATCGACAATCTGATTAGCTACCCACCGCCAACTTACGCGGTGAGCCAAACCGACAAGGCGCGGATTCAGGGCGTGGAACTGAGTGCAGGAACGCAGGTAGCAGGCTGGGAGGTTAACGCGAACCTTACCCTCCAGAAACCCGAAAACCGCAGCGGTGCAGATGCCGGTAAAAACCTGATTTACCGCCCCGAACAGCTTGCCAGTGTGGATATTGACCGTGACCTTGGCAAATTCCGCGTGGGTGCAACCCTGCGTGGCGAAAGCCAGCGTTATACTGATACCGCCAATACCGACAGCAAAAAGCTGGCGGGTTACGGCACACTGGACTTACGCGCCGATTACCAAGTTGCCAAAGACTGGACAGTCGGGGCAAAACTCAGCAACGTATTGGATAAAGATTACCAAACCAACAATGGCTATAATCAGGACGGTATGAACGGCTTGGTGACTGTTAAATACGCACCGAAATAATTCCCCCTCACCCCAACCCCTCTCCCTCAAGGGTAGAGGGGCTTTTAAGGAGATTCGATATGTTTACACTTTCAACTAAAAACCAATGGCTGGTCAGTGGCATTTTGCTGCTGGCAATAATTGTTACCCGCGCTCATGTTACCGACCACTTGCTGGATGCGTCATGGGCGGTATTTTTCCTTGCCGGGTTCTATCTGCGCAACGCGCTGACCTTTGGGGTATTCATGGCAACGGCTGTGGCAATTGATTACGTGGCGATCACGAAATTTGGGGTGAGTGATTTCTGCGTATCGCAAGCCTACGTCGCCCTGATTCCCGCGTATGGCGCATTATTTGTGGCAGGGCGTTGGTTTGCCGGGCAATACCAGGGTGAAACGTTGGCAACGCTGGGCAAGCTGATGTTGGCGGTTGTGGTCGGTTTTGCCGTGGCGCAACTCATTTCCAGCGGCAGTTTTTACTTCTTTTCCGGCAAGTTTGCTGAGGTAAGTTTGGTAGAGTTTGGCAACCGTTTAGTGAAATATTCACCCAACAGTTTGTACACAATGAGTCTGTATATCACTGTCGGTGCATTCGTACACGTTGCGGTGTCGATGTTGAATCGCCAGTTCGTACACAGCAAATAAATGAAACTGATTAGTTCATGGAGCGGGGGCAAGGATGCTTGCCTCGCTTTGTACCGTGCCATGCAAGCGGGGCATCAGCCGCAGGCATTGCTGACCATGATGGAGGCGGACGGTTTACGTACTCGCGCCCATGCCCTGCCATTAGCGGTATTGCGGCAACAGGCGGCGGCCTTGGGCTTGCCCTTGATCACGCCATCAGTGACATGGGAAGGGTATCGTCCCATGTACGTACAAGCCTTGAGCGAAGCCAAAGCGCAAGGAGCAGAAGCACTGATTTCGGGTGATATTGACCTTCAAGCTCACCGCGATTGGCTGGAACAAGTCGGCGAAGAGGTCGGTTTAAACGTGTTGTTCCCGCTCTGGAAGGACACGCATTCGGCGCTGCTTGAGGAATTCCACGCAGTAGGTTTCACTACGCACATCATCGCCGTAAAGCTTGGCGTACTGGATGAAAGCTGGTTGGGGCGCAAGCTGGATGCTGCCGCCATGCAGGAATTGGATGCTATCGGTGTGGATGTGTGCGGTGAGGGTGGCGAATTCCATACCTTTGTCACTGACGGGCCGTTATTTTCGCACCCACTGAACATACAGGCATTAGGCAGTTTCACCGGGAAACATAACTACACCTTCCTTAATTTCACGCTGGTATGAGCTTGTACTTTTGGTTGCCTGCCCCGGCTCTATTATTAGATCGGCTGTTCGGCGAACCACCTCGCTTGCACCCTTTGGTCGGCTTTGGCAGACTGGCGGATTGGCTAGAATCCCGTCTTAATCACCGCAGCATTCACTACGGCATACTGGCGTGGTGTTTGGCTGTGTTGCCTTTAAGCATTGCCGTTTGGTGGCTGGATACCCTACTCGGCGGTTTATGGATGAGTATTTTGTGCGGCTGGTTGGCGATTGGCTGGCAAAGCCTGCGCCAACACGCCCAGTGGGTGGAACAAGCACTGCTGGCGGATGACCTTCCGCAAGCCCGTCAAAAAGTCGGGTGGCTGGTCAGCCGCGATACTTCCCAACTGGACGAAACAGCGGTCAGCCGCGCCTGCATTGAATCGGTGCTGGAAAATGGCAGCGATGCAGTATTTGCCCCCTTATTCTGGCTGATTATCGGCGGTGCGCCAGCAGTCGTGCTGTACCGCTTGAGCAACACGTTGGATGCGATGTGGGGTTATCGCACGGAACGCTTTGAGCGGTTCGGCAAGTGGGCAGCGCGGGTGGATGATGTGTTGAACTGGATTCCGGCACGCTTGACCGCGTTAACCTATGCGCTGTGCGGGAGTTTTGCCGCTGCGATGCAAGCATGGCGCACGCAAGGCAGCCGGTGGTACAGCCCCAACGCGGGTGTGGTGATGGCGGCGGGCGCGGGCGCATTGCAAGTGCAACTCGGCGGCGATGCGGTGTATGCAGGGCAAACTAAATCACGCCCGTCACTCGGTGCTGGCGCAATACCCGACGCACACACGATTACCCGCGCTATGCGCTTGCTGGATCGGGGTGTGTATCTGTGGGCGGGCTTTACCTTGATCATG
Organism: Thiothrix winogradskyi; assembly: GCF_021650935.1. Taxonomy (NCBI): domain Bacteria; kingdom Pseudomonadati; phylum Pseudomonadota; class Gammaproteobacteria; order Thiotrichales; family Thiotrichaceae; genus Thiothrix; species Thiothrix winogradskyi. Next base: position 46,161 of record NZ_CP091244.1, read on the forward strand.
GGAGTAGGCAGTGTTTTCCTCACATAAACACGGTGGGCAATTAAGGCGTTTCAGCCAGACCTGCGGCATTCCCTTGGCGGATTGGCTGGACGTGTCCACCGGAATTAGCCCGTGGGCTTACCCTTTGCCGCTTGTTCCGCCCGCGTGTTGGCAACGCTTGCCGGAAAGCGATGATGGGCTGGCAAGCGTTGCCGCTGAATATTACGGTAGTGCCTGTGTGTTACCCGTCAGCGGTTCTCAAGAGGCGATCAAACTATTGCCGCACTGCTTTCCCAACAACCGCCGCGTCGGGATTATCAGCCCTGCCTACCACAGCCATCAACACGCATGGGCGGCACAAGGTCACACCGTACAAGCGTTAAATCCGACGCAAGTGGAAACGCTGTTGCCCACGCTGGATGTGTTGGTGGTGGTTAACCCGACCAATCCAACCGCGCACCATTATCCGCCGGAAACCTTGCGGCACTGGCAGCAAACCTTAGTGCAACACGGTGGCTGTCTGGTGGTGGATGAGGCATTTATGGATGTTACCCCCGCGCAAAGCCTGATTACCCCTGAGCCGCAGGCGGGGCTAGTGGTGTTGCGTTCGGTAGGGAAATTTTTTGGCTTGGCGGGGATGCGTTTAGGTTTTGTCTGGGCAGAGATCCCCCTGTTGCAAGCCATTGCCACATTGCAGGGCGATTGGTCGGTGAGCCATCCGGCGCGTTGGGCAGGGCAACAGGCATTGGCTGACAAGGCGTGGCAGCAGCAACAACGTTGCCGTTTGGTGCTGGCGGGCGAGCGTTTGCACACCTTATTGCAACGCCATTACGGTGACACGGTACAAAGCACGCCGTTGTTTAGTTATCTGCCTTCACCCCACGCCGCCGAAATTCATCAGACCTTGGCGGCACAAGGGATTCTTACCCGTTTATTCACCGAACCGGCGGCATTGCGTTTTGGTTTGCCTGCCACTGAAACCGACTGGTTACGTCTGGAACAAGGAATTCACTCATGCCAACGTTAATGGTGCAAGGCTGTACCTCGGATGCGGGTAAAAGCACATTGGTGGCAGGGCTGTGCCGTGTTTTCAAACGGCGCGGTTTGTCGGTTGTGCCATTCAAGCCGCAGAACATGGCGTTAAATAGCGCGGTAACACCCGACGGTGGCGAAATCGGGCGGGCGCAAGCCTTGCAAGCACAGGCGGCGGGCGTTATTCCCAGTGTCCACATGAATCCGGTACTGCTCAAGCCGAATACCGACACGGGGGCGCAAGTTATCCTGCAAGGGCATTCCATCGGCAATCTCGAAGCCCTCGATTACCATAGTTACAAACCCAAAGCAGCGGCGGCAGTGTTCGATTCCTATGCGCGGCTGTGTGCGGAATACACCTACGTCATGGTGGAAGGTGCAGGTAGCCCAGCGGAAATCAATTTGCGGGAAGGCGATATTGCCAATATGGGGTTTGCGGAACGTGCTGATTGTCCGGTGATTTTGATTGCGGACATCGACAAAGGCGGGGTGTTTGCGCATTTGGTGGGGACGTTGGCGTTGTTGTCGGAGACTGAACAGACGCGGGTCAAAGGCTTTGTCATCAACCGGTTTCGCGGGGATATTGGGTTATTGCAGGGCGGGTTGGATTGGTTGGAAGCGTATACGGGCAAGCCGGTGTTGGGGGTGTTGCCGTATTTGCATGGGCTGCATTTGGATGCGGAGGATGCCGTGCCGGAGAATACCCCCCATCCCCAGCCCTTCCCCCGCAAGGGGGGCAGGGAGCTAAGAGTCATCGTGCCGCGCCTTCCGCATATCAGTAACCATACGGATTTTGAGCCGCTGCGCTTGCATCCACAGGTGGATTTTCAGTATGTGGGGCACTTGGAAAGTATTCCGGCAGCGGATTTGGTCATTTTGCCGGGGAGTAAGAATGTTGGGTTTGATTTGGCGTGGTTGCGCTCGCAAGGTTGGGAAGCTGCAATTCAGCGGCATTTGCGTTATGGCGGGAAAGTGATCGGGGTGTGTGGTGGAATGCAGATGTTGGGGCAAGCCCTGCACGACCCGCACGGTATCGAAGGCGAATCCACCAGCCACCAAGGTTTGGGTTTACTCGACTTTGAAACAACCTTGCAGCCAGAAAAGCAACTCACCAACCGACGTGGCATTCTTGCCCCTCCTTTGCAAAAGGAGGGGTTGGGGGAGGATTTTCTTCAAGGCTACGAAATTCACTGCGGCATCAGCACCGGCAAAGCATTGGCGTTTCCGGCAGTGTATTTGGATGGGCAGCCGGATGGGGCAATATCAGCGGATGGGCAGATCATCGCGACTTACTTACACGGTCTGTTTGATTCACCCGATGCCTTACAAACTCTATTGGAATGGGCGGGGCTGACGGTAACACAGACGTTTGACATCAATACCGTGCGTGAACAGCAACTGGAACGTCTTGCGGATACGTTGGAATCACACCTTGCCATACAAGCCGTATTCGACTTGCTGGATTAATCGGGCATCAAACAGGCAAACCCAATGCCACCCCAACCAACCACAACATCTCACCACTTTCCACCGCTGCTCCCGCCGTATCGCCGGTACAACCTCGCAAACGCTGCACCATCATCCGCCGCAATAACCAAAACCCAAGCAAGACCGCAAACAAACCGTGCAAGGAAACCAAGGCAAACAGCGCCAACGTTGCCAAGGTGAGCCACCAAGCCAGAGTACGCGGCAAATGTTCGGTGACGGCACTGGCTAAACCGCCAGCCCGCACATAGGGTGTGGTCAGAAACAACAATAACACCAACGCCCGCCCCAACGCCGGAGCCAGCAAGACCACCCACCACACACCGTGTTCCAACACCACCACCAGCGCGGCAAATTTCAGCAATAACAACCCGATCAGCGCGATGGCACCCGCCGCACCGACCAGCGGGTCTTTGAGGATACGATGCGTCTTTTCCACATCACCGAAGCCGCCAAGCCACGCATCGGCACTGTCTGCCAAACCATCCAGATGCAACCCGCCGGTAAGCGCCGCCCATAACACGGTCACTATTGCCGCCAGCAATACCGCAGAGGCGTTCGGAAACAGCAGCATGGGCAGGCACAGCAAAGCGCCAATCAGCAAGCCCACCAACGGGTAAAACAAAGCCGCCCGCCCGAAATCCACCGCCTCCAACTTACCCAAATCCGGCACGGGGATACGGGTCAGAAATGACAGCGCGAGGAAAAAATAGCGGGGTATAGTGCGCATCACTGTCGTGTTACCGCTTCGCCCGCGACCGCCGCTTCAGCAAACGTTGCCATGTTGTTGTGCAGCGCACACGCCATCCGTAACAAGGGTACAGCCAGCGCAGCGCCACTGCCCTCCCCCAACCGCATCTGCAAATCCAGCAACGGCTGCACGCCCAAAAAATCGGTTGCCAACACATGCCCCGGTTCGGCAGACGCATGGCTTAGCAACAACCATTGGCGCACATCCGGCTGCTGTTGCACTGCCACCAATGCGGCTGCGGTGCTGATAAAACCATCCACCACAATGGGAATGCCCAATTGCGCTGCGCGGCAATACGCCCCCGTCAGCGCCGCAATTTCAAATCCACCCACACACCGCAAGGCTTCCAGCGGTGAAGTCAGGTTGTTGCGGTGTAAATCGAGCATCCGCTGGATAACCCCGGCTTTATGGGCAATACCGGCAGCATCCAGCCCCGTTCCTGCCCCCGTTGCCACCGACGGCGCAACGTCTAGTAAGGCGCAATATAAGGCGGTCGCCGCTGTAGTATTCGCAATGCCCATTTCACCGCCGATAAACAGGTCGGCTTGCTTGGCGTAAGCACGTTCGGCAGCCGCATAGCCTGCTTGCAACGCAATAGTGAGCTGGTCGACGGTCATGGCGGGTGCTTGCACACTGTTTGCCGTGCCAGCACCGGCACGTTGGCTGATCAGCCCTGCATGGTTCAGCGGCTCTTTGACACCAACGTCGATAATTTCCAGCGTTGCGCCCAGTTCGCGTGCCAAGACGCTGATGGCTGCGCCACCGTTGAGAAAGTTGTGCACCATTTGCCCAGTCACGGCTTGTGGAAATGCGGAGACACCCTCTTCCGCCACGCCGTGGTCGGCTGCAAAAATGCTGATGTGAATGTTATCGGCACGGGGGGCTTCACGACCTTGTAACGCCGCCAGTTGTACTGCCAATGTTTCCAGCCTGCCTAATGCGCCGCTGGGTTTGGTGAGTTGCTGCTGGCGTTGTAAAGCCAAGTCTCGGTAACGTTCGGAGACATTCGCGCACGGGTCATTCAGCCAATCCATTGAAATTTCCTTTTAATAGTTGTGGCAAGCCTGCCACCATGAACACCACCGCTTCCAGTTGGGCGGCTAATTGCTGGTGCAAACGCCCCGCGCTATCGACGTAACGGCGCGTCAACTCGCCCAACGGCACGACACCCAGCCCGACCTCGTTACTGACCAAAATGACATGCCCCGGCAAATGGGGAAGTGTCTCCAGCAATGCTTGCGTTTCTGTTGGCAAGCGCTGCTCGTCTTCCAAACACAATAAATTGGTCAGCCAGAGTGTCAGGCAATCCACCAGTAATACACGTTGCGGGGCAGCATACTGTTGCAGGGTAGCGGCAAGTGTTAACGGCTCTTCTATTGTCAGCCAATCTGCGGGACGAGTGGCGCGATGATGGGTAATGCGTTCCTGCATTTCGGCATCCTGCGCTTGCGCGGTCGCGATATAAATGACGTCGTGACCGGACTGTTGCGCCAAGGTTTCGGCGTAGCGGCTTTTACCGGAACGTGCGCCACCGAGAATCAAAGCTTGCATACTGGTTTCACGCCGAAGCAGCCGTTCTTAACGCTAACTTGGCGTAGTAATTAGCTGAATAGCTGAAATACGCTCGCTCTTTTTCGGTCAATGCTCGCGTTTGTTTGACGGGATTGCCGACGTATAAATAGCCGCTCAACAGCCGTTTACCGGGAGGAACCAGACTGCCTGCGCCGATCATTACCTCGTCTTCGACCACTGCGCCATCCAGCACGATAGCGCTCATGCCGACCAAACAGCGGTTGCCAATAGTGCAAGCGTGTAACACAGCTTTGTGACCGATCGTGACTTCATCGCCAATCAGCAGCGGGCGACCGTCGGGCGAGGAATACGGCCCGCCATGCGTGACATGCAGCACCGCGCCGTCTTGCACATTAGTCAAGTTGCCAATGCGAATGTGGTTGATGTCGCCGCGCACTACCGCCATCGGCCACACCGACGAACCTTCGCCTAGGGTGGTTTGCCCGCTGACATACGCCATCGGGTCGACATAGGCGGTCGGGTGCAGCGTTGGGGTGTGGTTTTCAAAGGCTTTAACGGTCATGAATGGCATCCTAGGGGTGGTTTTTCTAACGCCAGCCATTGTAGGGCAATAATCGCTAGGGATGCTTGGATTTTACCGGCTTTGAGCCATGCCAGCGCGGTGTGGCGCGGGATGACCGATACGCGAATGTCTTCGTGTTCTTCGGGCAAGCCGTGGATGCCGGTGGGTACAGCGGATAAATCGACGGGGGCGTAGTACAGGCTGACGATTTCGGTGGAGCCGCCTGCGCTGGGGTAAAAGTCGATAATGTGTTCCAGCGTGTCGATGGTGCAACCGGCTTCTTCTTGGGCTTCGCGGCGTGCCACGTCTGCGTTGCTTTCACCGTCTTCGACGATGCCTGCGACGATTTCGACCATCCACGCACCTTGTGCATCCCGCAAGGCAGCACCGGGGCGGAATTGCTCAATCACCAACAGCGTATCAGCGACGGGATCGTGTAGCAGCACGGCAACGGCATTGCGGCGCTCGAAAATTTCCCGCCTGACCGTCCCCGACCAACCGCCTGCAAACAGCTCGTGGCGGAATTCGTAGGCATCCACGCGGAAAAAGCCTTTGTATAGATTTTGTTGGGAGAGGATGTCGAATTTCATGGGGTCTTGATGGCAGGTTATGGAAGCAGCAGTGTGCAACGTGAGGGATGGAATTGCAATTTGCGGCTCGGCGTAGGTCGGACTTTAGTCCGACAATCAGAGAAAGCAGGCTATTGCGGGCAATGTCGGACTAAAGTCTGACCTACAAAGGTGGATGCATGATAATTTTGACAATTTTTAGTCGCTTAAAATGATTCATGTGATAGTGATCACTTTTTGGCTACACGAGGTTTGTTAAGATCGCGTTCATTGGGGACATTCTTTAAGGAGTGCGGGCTATGACAATCTCAGGCTATGCGAAAGACTCTATTAATCAAATAGCTTACCTGTGTTCAGTGATTGAGCGCAGGCTGCCTATCCTGATATTTTTTGAGCGCCGTCCAAATAAACTGTTGGCAAATTCAGCAATGAAAAACCAATAACTTAAATTGATTATTTGCAAGTTTTTATAATTTACCTATACTTTTAATTGGAAATTTCATCATGAATCATAAATCAATCATATTAACAATAGCAATATCAAGCATGATTAACAATACATTCGCAGGTACGGCATCAGATCATTACTGTAAATCTGTTGAAAATAATAAAAATATATTAAATATAAATTATCCGGGATATCCTATTGATTATGAGGGTAAAGCGGGATTTTTTATTGAAGGTTCAGAAAAATCTCCACTTAAAGGAGTTTCTTATGAGGTTAAATATAACACTTGTACTTTAACAACAGGAAATACAACATTAGAATACACAAATTCAGAAGCAATGAGGTTAAGCCAGAAAGAACTTGCTAACGGTTTATTGGTTTGCAACTCAGATCCAAATAATTACGATCAAGAAACTTTAAATTCACTTGGTATAGAATCAGACAGTGGTATTTCCATAACTACATTTCAGAAATTTGACTCAAAAGGAAAGGAAATGTCACTAAACACTGTAGGTGTTTTTCAGGGTGAAATTTCAATGTTAAAAATATTTTTTCCAAATGTAAAAAATGAATTTGTTATAATGACTCACTCAAAAACTATAGATAGTGTTTTTGTTAAGAAAGATGATATAAATGACTTGCCTATTTATATCACAGAATATTTATGTGGTACGGATATGTCTTAATTCTTTGAGTTGATTCAAATGCCAACAAGTTGCTCGACGACGGACGCGGTGACAGCCCGCGACTCTAATTTGACTACTCCCCGCCGCGCCCGTCAGATTTAACGTTAAACCTTATACTCAAATGGATTCAATAACGGCACATCAAAAGATTCAAAATCAGTGACATTCCTAGTAACCACCACCAGCTTATTGACTTTGGCAATAGCTGCAATCATTGCATCCTCATATAAGGTGTCAGATTTTCTATGCATCAGCTTTGCCCAAGTACGAAAAGCCGCTCCATCCAACGTTAAGATATTATAGGTGGTCGCGACGGCATCCAGCCATTCTTCCAATTCAATGGCACGTTGGACATTTTGATCCCGTGTGATTTCTATACCCGCTTGAATTTCGGCTAATGTCACCGACGAGAGGTATAAATCTTTATCATCGACCGACTGAAGCCATGCAACCACTGCCCCATGCGGTTTCTGCCGCCGTAATTCAGAGACAACATTGGTATCCAATAAATACATGATTCACAGAACCTCTTGCACACGTCTTCTCCGCGCCTGCCCCCGCTCCGGCAACACCAGATCACCCCGCCCCTGATCAGACAACAATAAATCTTTCAGTGATGGTTTTGCCGCCGCTTGGAGTCTGCGCCACACATCAACCGGGACAAGCACCGCCGCTTCAGCACCACGCCGCGTAACGACTTGCGGCCCTTGTGCGAGACACGCATCCAAAAACTCACTAAACCGAGCCTTAGCATCTTGAACAGCCCACGTTTGCATAACAACACCTCTAAATGACCAGTTACATGACTAGTCTATGTTGCCTGCTTGCAAAAAACAAGAACAACCTGCCGGATTCCTTTTCCTTCTGATAATCAAACTTGTACTCAAATTTTGCTCTTGTATCACACTACAATGTAATTATAATAATGCCATGAGTAGCCTGAAATTTGAGTGGGATGAACGCAAAAACATCCTAAACCAGAAAAAGCACAATGGTATCTCCTTCAAAGAGGCGGAATCTGTGTTTGCCGATGATTTTGGTCTTCTTATCCCCGACCCAGATCACTCGGAAGGCGAAGAACGCTTCATTTTGATGGGAGTCAGTGCGTATTCGCGGCTGCTAGTTGTCTGCCACTGTGAACGTGATCACGACACGATCCGAATCATTTCCGCACGAAAAGCAGACAAATTTGAACGACGGCAATATGAAGGTGGTCGCCATGCGTGAAACTTATGATTTTTCAAACGCCATCAAAAATCCCTACGCTAAACGGATGAAGCAACAAATCACCATCCGTATAGACCAAGATACCGTGGATTACTTTAAAGCGATGGCTGACGATAAAGGCATTCCTTATCAGAGCCTTATCAATTTGTACCTGCGTGACTGTGCAAACACACACAAACAATTGGATATATCGTGGGCGTGAAAATACGTATAGTGCAACCATAGCAACTGCGGAGCAAAACAATCATGGCAACAGTAGATCTGATTACAGAACACACACGCCGCCTACCGGAAAGTGTCCAGCGTGAAATCCTGAGTTTTGTTGAGTTCCTTTTCAACAAATACAACAAAGTCTCTGCGCAAGCACCATCCGTGGGCAAACGACAAGCTGGTTTACATGCGGGCAGTGCTGTGATGGCAGACGATTTTGATGCTCCATTGCCGGACTCCTTCTGGTTAGGTGCAGAATGAGGCTATTGCTGGATACCCATACCTTTCTATGGTGGGATAGTCAGGAAGACAAATTGCCACCTGCGGTATTGGCGTTATGCCAAGATACCCAGCACGAGCTATTTTTGAGCGTTGCCAGTATTTGGGAAATGCAAATCAAGCACAACTTAGGAAAATTGGCATTGCATCTACCACTAGAGAAGCTGGTGCTTGAACAAGTTCAAAAGAATGCTTTACAGATATTGCCAATACAAATGAATCATGTTTTAGGCTTGTCAGCGTTGCCTGATGTACATAAAGACCCGTTCGACCGACTTTTAATCGCCCAAGCCAATGTTGAGAGAATGACCCTATTGAGTGGTGATGGTGTTTTTAAGAACTATCCCGTACAGCTTTTTTGGTAGAGATTAATTTCACCAAAAAGTCACAGACCATCCAACGCCGAGCGTAACCGCATCGCCTTCCCCACCCCCGCCAACAACACCGTTTTGGCAGAAAGGGTACGCAAACGCTGGTTTGCCCGTCGGTCAAAGCGTTCAACCGCCACCACATGCCCAAAAAGTCCGGGCAATGCCACCGAATGCGCAACATTAATACCCGCTTCCGCCGCCAATCTCAACGACGCATGTTCAATCAAACCAAGGTCAATGTTTGCCCCACGCGGGAATTTGGCAATCCAGTCCTTGCCCGCCATTGTCACCAAAGCTTTGGGGTGCGCCCCGCCCATCGTTTTGGTCGTTCCCGCAATCAGCTTTTCCTGCTCGGTCAATGGTTCATTCGCGTCAATCCGCTCAATCAATGCCTGCAAAGCGTGAATCGAGTCAGCACTCGGCAATGGCTCGCCCCGATGCGGCACATAGCGGGATTGCTCAACAGAAAACCCCAACGCCCCGAAGCGATGATCACCCGCGTAATACAGAAAGTCCAAAGCCGTTGCCCGTGGTGGATTATCAATGAAACGGATTGCCCGCTCACCCCAACGGTCAGGCATGGCATCATCCAACGCGCCAAACAGCCGATCACGTACCGTGGGTGTTAGAACAGCACGTTGCAACGGCATATCGCCCGATAACGAGTAGCCGTTTGCCAACCAACTACGCTCGTAGACAAACGCCACGCCTCGCCCGCCCAATGCCAGCGATGCCGTACCCACCCGCACGGGAGTCTGCGGGTCAGTCAAACTCCAAACCGCCAATTCATTACCCGGTAGCATTTTCTGTGTACTCATAAACGCCCCTTCGGCAGTTCCACAGCTAAACCTCTCACTCTGCCCTTCAAATCCCGCCTCGCGCTGATGCCTCATTGCCACGATGGTGACGCTATCCGCCGCCGCATCTACCCGATACAAAGCAACATAGCCATCATTGCCAAAGCCAATAAGCAACTCTCGAAAATCAGCGGGTAAGTGTTCTTCTGGGCAAGGGCGACCCAACAGCGGGAATGCCGCAAGCTGGTCAATAGCGGTAGTGATGCGTTCAGCCGCACGTTGCGCAGCGCGTGGGTTTTTCTCTTCGATGAATGCCCGCAGCCGGATAAAATCGTCCCATGCACGGCGGGTAATGCTTATTTGTGGCACTTAGGGGCTTCCTTCTCGGCGGTGGTTCCCCATGTGCTGATCCAGCTTTTCGCCTCATTCCAAGTGACGTGCAAGCCATCTTGCTGGTACTCATTCCAAGAAATCAGCGCATCCGCGTAAACGGAGGCTTTGCGTTCTTCCTGCTCAATGTAGCGGTTGATGGCTTCCACCATCACCCAATGTGGGGTACGCCGTTTGCTGTCGGCAACTTGCCGCAGCCGGGTGCTAATGTCATCGCTCAACTTCACAGAGGTGGTTGCCATTTTGCTTTCTCCAGTGTTAAAAGGTAACACCTAGTAATAATAGAGCCAGCATAGCGCAGGCAACCAATGGCGGCAATATCAACGCAAACGCTTCATCAAATAACACAAGCAATCCTGCCGGATAATGGTTTCATCCAGCGTCAGCATGGCGGGCATTAGCGGCTGCTTGAGTTGGATGCGCCGTTGCTCGCGGGTGAAGAAATGCTCCCCGACTTCGACACCTTCATCATCCCAAGCATACAAACGCGCCTGCGGATGGAGAGTGGTGGCAAACGCCGTCCCCGCCGCTAATTCCGAGAAATTGTAACGGTCGAGTGCCGGTAACAGTTGAATATCCACCATCGGGTCAATAAAACTGAAACTGTATTGTTCCGGCAATGTCACCCGCGCCACCGTTTGGTAAATCTGCATGTCGTGCGGCGGTAGCGGGTGATCTGGCAATTCCTGCAAGTGCAATACCGCATCCAAAAATTCCAGCACATGCTCAACCCCGTGCGCCACACCGGGTTTGCCACATTCCACCGTCACTGCCGGGCAATGCGGCGCAAACGCCATCGACTGTACCCCACGCGGCGTTTCAAAATACACCGCAATATTGGCGAACAACCGCGCCAATTGCAGCGCACGATTATCCAGTACATTGACACAGCCGTAATGCGGATTTTTGCCGGTATTATTGTGAACGTCGATGCTGGCAAACAAACCTTTGCCCAGCATAATGTCGGTCACTTGCGCCATTAAGCGGGTTTCATCGCAATCCCCTAACGCGCTGCCCGGCCACACCCGGTTATAGTCGGGTTGACCTTGCAAACGGCGTTTCCCAAACGTCGCTGCTTCAATATTGCCAAAAAATACCGACAGCGAACGCGGTAACGCTTGCGTCTGGTACTTCTGCAACAGTTGCTGAATCGCAAAAAAACCGGTGTCTTCATTGCCGTGCAATAGCACCGAAATAAACACACGCGGCTCACGCTTGCCCTGCAAATGCAACAGCGTTGGGTTTGGCATCAAAGTGTGCAAATCACGCGGGCTGCGCAACGCAAAAAAGCCCGCTGGTAAGGTATCCAATTCAGTCAATGTCAGCATGTGTGGTTGTTCTCAATCCATAGCCCAAGTGTGAACAGGTGTGTGAGTACGCTGCAAGCGCACATAATCCAGCAATAGTCGGTAAAAACTGCCCTGAGTCCGCGCCAGATGACGCTGTTGCCACACCGCCCCGGTTTGCCCAGTTTCAATCCGTGCTGCAATAATACTCAGATAATGGCGAATATCCACCTCCGCAATTCCCAATTGTGCCAAACCATCTGCTGCTTGCGGCAATAGCTCATCCAGCATCAATGGCGGCACCTGCCATTCCTGACGCTGCCAACGCAAGGAAGCATCCAAACCCACCCGCGCCGCGTTATAGAAATTTTCCCGTGCGGTGGCAAATGCCATCGGCAAGGGTTCGCCAGCACACAATTGCGCCGCGATATACTGGGTCAACCCGTAAAATAACGCCGCATTCGCCAGCATATCCGGCACACTAGGGCCTGCGGGCAAAATGCGGTGTTCGAGACGAATATGCGGCGTACCGTCAGGATCAAACCCCACCAACGGGCGATTCCAACGCCAGACCACGCCATTGTGCAAGCGCAAGTGGGCAAAGCGTTCGGCGGGTTCATCCAGCAACTCCGGCAATAACACCGGGTAAATGTCGCGGTTCTCCTCAAAACATTCCGCAATACTGTTATCTGCAAACCCCGAACCGAAACTCACCCGTGCCGGACTCTCGCGCCCGGCATCCACCGCTTGCTCAAACACCGGAATCCGCGTTTCCTGCCACAAGGCACGCCCGAACAGAAACGGCGAATTCCCCGCCACCGCCATGATCGGTGCGGATGCAATCAGTGCCGCATTGTAGAAATGATGGGCAACGTCTGCCGACACTTGCCAATGCACCTGAAGCGATGTCGTCACCGCTTCCAGCATCACATTATCGTGGTGAATGTGCAGTGATTCGCGCCCATCAATTGCCATGCGCAACGGTCGCCCCTGCCGCGCTTTGAGGATTTCAGCATTCAACACATGGTAGCGGTTGGAATCGGTCATGGTCGCCAACCCAAAATCACTTTGCACCGCACTGGGCAAAATGCCGATCAGTAAGAAGTTTGCATCGACGGTTTGCGCCGCAGTATTCGCACGATCCAACAATTCACGCAGGGAAGTTTCAAATTCAGACAACATCAACGCCGTCAGCGGGCGCGGGGAAGTATTCAGCTCAATATTAAACTTTGCCAGTTCCGTGGTCGCCAGCGGGCTGTTTAATGCCTGTAAGAACGCGGTATTGCAAGACAAGGGGCGTAAATGTGCATCCGTGAGCCAGCCTTCCAACTCAAAGCCACCCATTGCCGCTTGCTGTGAAAACTTCCCAGCCGTTAGCTGTTCACGCAGCAAGCGGGTTTCAGCATCCAAACGCTGCGCGTATTCCCGCCAGTCTTCAGGACTAAAATGGTCGTGCGCAATTTCCTGACCCATCTGTCACCTCCCCTAAGCATGAAGTAATTATGCCACGTTTAAGGGCTTAGTGATTGACACTCGTCAGCAAGGCAGCTCTTCGTTGGGTGGAAGTTGCAGGAAAAAGCCATTTTCCTGCATCACGCGCCGCACTTCGCTGGCAGTAACCTGGAATTGCAACTGGCGCTCATCGTCCAGAAAAAACTCAAACGAGAATTCAGGCACCCCAAAAATTTTCAGTAAGACCTCAGGGACTCGCGCAAAATTATCCTTTTCCGGCAGAAACAGGAACGAACCCTGCTTGCGCCGACTGCGGTAAACGTAGCATTGCATCGCGTTACTCCTTGCCTTGTTCGTGCGTCATAATAGCGGCATCGCGGAGGTCAGCCGTTTTCAACGTGCGCGTTACCGTGCCGCCCTCCATACGCTCTTCCAGACCGATGTCGTTGGCTGATGCCGTCACGAGCTTGCCTTCACGCTTACGCCCGTCTTTCTGGGTAATGCGCACATATTGCCCGACATTGCTGGACAATTTCCCCAACTCCAAGGGCTTGAACACCACGTGGTATAAAGCGCTGGAAGGCAAACTTTTCGCCCCCGCCAACACATCCTCTGGTTTAGGCTCAGGAGCGGGAGCAGGCGTTGTTGGTGCGGCTGCGGCAAGCGCTGGCTGCTCAGCACGGGCATTGGGCGGAATGTCGATGGTATGCGTAACCGGCGCGGCTTCTGCTGGTATTGCGACCGTTTGCGCGGCAGCACTCACCGGCGCAGACACATTCATCCCCATCGCTTGCGCATGGCGATAAACGTGCTGGTTCGCACCCGCAAACCATGCCACCGCCGCCAATAACACGCCGATAAAGCTGGTAATCACCCAACCACCTACCCGATGCCACATCGCTGGCAAAGTCAGCACATTAACGCCCGGAATCAATGCCACCAAGCCCGTGACCGGATGCCTCTGGAAACACAAGCCCGCCATCACCAACCAACCCAGCAAAAATAACGCCACACCTAACAGCAGCACACCTAACAATACGTATTCCATGATTTTCCTATTTGCCCCGAATTAATCTTCGAGGTAAGTATAACCGATTAAACCTGCTTCTATTTTACGCAATAGCATTTTTTGTCGCTCAGAATCGTCAACGGCGGCGGCGAGTTTGCGACGGCATTGCGCCAGCAAGTCTTTCGGCTCGAAATGCACGTAGCGCAATAGTTCATCAATGGTATCACCACGCTCCGGTTCGGATAGCTTGTAACCGCCATCCGGCAACAATTCCACATTGATGGAATCGGTGTCACCAAACAGATTATGCAAATCGCCGAGGATTTCCTGATACGCGCCCACCATAAAAATTCCCAGCAAATACGGCTGCCCTTTTTGCAACGAATGCAGCGCCAACGTGCTTGCCAGCCGCCCACTTTCCACGTAATGCGACACCGTGCCGTCGGAATCGCAAGTTAAATCTTGCATGGTGACGCGCCGATCCGGGTTTTCCTGCAAGCGGTGCAGCGGCATAATCGGGAAAATCTGCTCGATTGCCCAGGCATCCGGCATGGACTGGAACAGCGAGAAATTGCAGAAATACTTGTCAGCCAATTTTTCCTGCAAGCTGGTTTGGATTTCCGGCTCTAAGGCTTCAAACAATTCCGGCTGGCTGAGCAGTTTGCGGCAAATGGCGCGATGGAATTCTTCCGCCCGCGCTCGCTGATTGAGATCGATAGAACCGTGCGCGTACATGCCGTGGGCATCGTCTAACCAATACGCCGCGTCGTGGTAGATTTCCGAAGGCGGCAAGCGCTTACGGTTGTGATACAAGCGGAACAGGTTGTGCAAAATCATCGGGTCATCATCATCCGGCTCACTTAGCGTCGGTTGCACTTCCGGCTGTTCCGGGTCAGTGTCGATAACGTTGGTGATTAAAACCGCGTGATGGGCGCTTAAACCGCGCCCGGATTCGGAGATGAAATCGGGAAACGGCAGTTCGTATTCTTCGCACACGTCCTGCACGCTGCGCACGATGGTATTGGCGTATTCCTGCAAGCTGTAGTTGATCGAGCATTCGTTGCGCGAACGGGAGCCGTCGTAATCCACGCCCAAACCGCCGCCGACATCCACCACGCGAATGTTGGCACCCAAGCGATGTAATTCCGCAAAATACCGGCTAGCTTCGCGCATCCCGCGTTGAATATCTTGGATATTGGCAATCTGCGACCCCATGTGGAAATGCAGCAATTGCAGGCAATCGAGTTTCCCAGCGGCTTGCAATTGCTCAATCATGTACAAGGCTTGCGCGGCAGAAAGCCCGAATTTGGATTTTTCCCCGCCAGTGTTTTGCCACTTGCCTTTGCCGAGGGTGTACAAACGGGTGCGAATACCGAGTAAGGGTTCGATGCCGAGTTTAGTGGCTTCTTCCAGCGTTTCGGCGAGTTCCGAGGGTTTTTCAACCACGATGAAAATGCGATGCCCCATTTGCCGTCCGATCAAGGCGAGGCGCAGATATTCGCGGTCTTTGTAGCCGTTGCAAATAATGGTGCTGCCGCTAGGGGCGGAACCGAGAACTGCCATGAGTTCGGGTTTGCTGCCTGCTTCCAAACCGACCTGTGTGCCACCGCCTTTGAGTATTTCTTGCACAACGCTACGTTGCTGATTGACTTTGATGGGGTAAATCGCGGTGTACTGGCTGCTTTGCCCGCAATCAGCAATCGCTTGGTTGAATGCGCCTTGCAAGCGTTGCACCCGATCATGCAAGACATTGACGAAACGTACTAACAATGGGAAACGCATTCCGTCTTCGTTGTGGACGCGCATGGCGAGGGCGTGTAAATCAACTTGTTGCGTCGGGTTGCCGGGGACGCACATGGCGACATTGCCAGCGGCATTTATGTCGAAATAGCCATCACCCCAATGCTGGATGCTGTATAGGCGACGGGCGGCTTCAATGTTCCAAGTGTTGTGGGTGTACATGGTATTCCTGCTGGCGTGGATGGCACGGTTTTAAGGTGTGCAGGATACTAGAAAAGTTGCCAAAATAAATACCCCCGCTATTGAGCCGGGGGTTAGAGGAGTCGAAGCATGGTCAGGCAAGTTATTGTTATTGATGTTTAAGCCTGCTCTCTGCCTCTTGGGGCTTGCTGATAAATTCTTTATGTTGTTTCGCTGTTCTGACTGAAAGGACTATTGCAACCCCTGTGCCAACTCTCAAAAAAACCATAAGCTAATGATAATTTTGACCTTTTAGGCATTCGCGCAATAATAGCCAACTAGCGAAACTAAGCAACACTGTCAGAAAACGACACTTATCACGTCAATGGCTGACAAACCTGCCAGTGCCGCAAGCTTTAGGTATATGATTGACAGATGACTTTTGTGATTTTAACAAGGAGCAAGCCATGATCCGCTTCACCAGCCCCGCCGCCGCCAGTGTTTCCATGTTTGAAAAGGATGCGAAAGCCCTGATTCGCATGATGGGGCATAGTGGCACTATCCCCAGCGCCATCCGTGCTGAAGACGTGGCAACAGCGCTGCAACACCTCGAAGCTGCCTTAAAAGCACAAGCAGCACAAACGGAATCTCCCGCCAAACAACCAACAGAGGAAGCCGAAGCGCCAGTGGTCAGCCTCAATGTCCGTGCTTACCCTTTATTGGAATTGCTGAAAACCGCCATTGCCACACAGAAAAATGTCATGTGGGAACAAGATAAAGCCTTTTTCTAACCTTGCTGAAACGCCTCTTCTTACTACTCATCCTGCTGACAAGCTGTCAAACGTGGGCGGCAGGTTTGCTTGTACCCGATAGGCGGGTGCAAGCCATTGACCTTGCCCCCTACCTCGAATTGCTGGAAGACCCAACGGGGCAACTCGACATTGCACAAGTCAGTTCCACCGAATATTCACATCATTTTGAGGCGAATACCGCCAGCGTGCCAGACATGGGGCGCACCCGTTCAACGTGGTGGGCGCGTTTCCAACTGCATTCCGGGCAAGCGCAGGAATGGTATTTATTGCTGGATCGCCCCATCGGTGGTTCAGTCGAAGCCTTCGTGTCGTCACAAGGTGTGCACAGTCTGCTGCACCGACTGGATAAATTCCGTTTACCGGCATGGCATTTGCCAATGAAAGCCGGAGATAACGTCACCGTCTACTTACGCGCAAACAATGGGCAAGCATTACTGACATTGCCGCTCAAGCTAATGGATGCTGAAACCTTGCTGACCAGCAACAGCCAAGAAGAGATTCTGTTTGCTGCTTTGTTTGCGGGAATGTTGGTGTTAGCCGTGTATAACTTATTGCTATTTTTCAGCTTACGGGAATACAGCCACCTGAGCCTGACATTACTACTGTTTGCTAGCAGCTTATTCTTTTTACGGGATACCAATCTATTTCCTGCTCTCACTTGGCTGAATGACTCAAATCAGTATTTTTACACCACCCCATTACTCTTGATGTTTGTTACGGGCTTCCATTATTGGCGTTATATCAATAAGGGGGCAAGCAGAGTCATAGAATATTTGTGTCAATGGATGCCCCACCTGTCTGTGGTCGCGATCCCTTTTATGGGATTGGTGTACCGGGGAGAACAAATAATTTTTGGTATTGCCTTGTCCATGATGCCTGTTTTTTTTGTCCTCACCGGTCTAAACGTGTGGCATGGGCATCGTGCTAGTCGTATTGCATACTGGGCATTGATTACCCTGATTATTGCTGCTGTTCCTTATTCCGCCGCACAGGTTGGCTGGTTCACGTATGACAAACCCGCTGTCTACTTCACTGCAAGCGGTTTTTTGCTGACCGCGTTGTTATTGTCTTTCGTTCAGGCAGAGCAAACCCACTTACTACGGGAAGAAAAAGAACGCATGGAAGCGACTAACCAAGCCAAAGACAATTTTCTCACCACCATGAGCCACGAATTGCGCACGCCTGCTCATGCCATTGTCGGGTTTGCGAACTTGTTACAGACTACCCCGCCACCCGCCGAGCAAACGGCCTACCTGAGTAAACTATTGGCCTCAACTCAACACTTGCAAGCGCTGGTGGATGATGTGCTGGATCTGGCGCGAATCAATACGCAACGTTTGGAACTGGAAAGCACGCCGTTGGAATTGGGGGACGAATTACACAAAATCCAGCAAATGTTCAGCCTGACCGCGCAACAAAAAGGCTTAACGTTAACGGTGACAACATTATCGCAACCATTATGGGTACAAGGTGATCCGGTGCGTTTGCGACAAGTATTGGTGAATTTAGTGGGCAATGCCATCAAATTCACCGAACACGGCAGTGTCAAGGTGGTGATGCAGCCGCAAACGGCAACGCAAACGCAAGCTGTGCAGGTGTATTTCGAAGTGGCGGATACCGGCATTGGCATTTCGCCACAGCAGCAACAACGTTTATTTCAACCCTTTTCGCAAGCGGACAGTTCCACCACGCGGCATTACGGCGGCAGCGGTTTAGGCTTAGCCATTAGCCACAAACTGGTCAACCTGATGGGCGGAGAACTGGAAATGGCAAGCAAACCGACGCACGGCAGCCGATTCTTTTTCACCTTGAATTTCCCGCTGGTGACACCTGAAACAAATGCGGCCCCCTTGTCTCCACTAACGAATAACAACGACCTGAGCGGATACCGTGTGTTACTGGTCGACGATGACATCTTGAACTGTTACCTCGCCGAACTGATGCTGGAACGTTTGGGCGTTAAAGCCACCGTCGTAAATAGCGGACAGGCAGCTCTGCAACAAGTAGAGCAGCAAACGTTTGATTTGGTAATGATGGATGTCAGTATGCCCGACATGGACGGTTATACCACCACACGCCATATACGCAATGCAGGACACACCCAATTACCGATTATCGCCGTCACTGCCCACGCGATTGAAGGCGAACGCGAACGCTGTCTAGCGGCGGGCATGAATGATTACCTCACCAAACCGTTTGATCTTGCAACGTTACATCGCGCACTTATCAGCAACCTAATGAAATCTAATTGAGATAATAGCAAAAAGGCTCCCGAAGGAGCCTTTCTGTTTTTTGCGGACTTGCGTCGAAACTCAGTGACCGCGTAGCTTGCCAATCCGGTGCAGCATTTCGATCTGCGCCTTCGCTGACTCTAGCTCAGTCTGGATCGCCTCATAGTCGAGGTCTTCCGGGTCTTTGCCTTGCAGCGCGTCTTGGGCTTGCTTCACTGCTTCGCGGGCGGCTGCCTCATCGAGGTCTTCCGCACGCATCCCGGTGTCAGCCAATACTGTCACGACGTGTGGCTGAACTTCCAGTACACCGCCAGAGACGAACAACGATGCCATCGCGCCTTCTTCGGTTTTGTACTGCAATTCGCCTGCACGCAGCTTGGAAATTAACTGTGAGTGACGTGGCATAATGCCTAAGTCACCCATTGCACCCGGTGCAATCACTTCTTCGACGATACCAGAGAACAACGACTGTTCTGCTGTCACCACGTCCAAATGAAATGTCATCGCCATGATGCCCTCCTATCAGAGCTTCGTAGCTTTTTCGACCACTTCTTCGATGCCGCCGACCATGTAGAACGCTTGTTCTGGCAGGTGGTCGTATTCACCGTTGAGAATTGCTTTGAAGCTGCTCAAGGTTTCTTTCAAGGTAACATACTTACCCGGTGAACCCGTGAACACTTCCGCTACGAAGAACGGCTGGGACAGGAAACGTTGGATACGACGCGCACGACCAACGACTTGTTTGTCGTCGTCGGAAAGTTCGTCCATACCCAAGATCGCAATGATGTCCTTGAGTTCTTTGTAACGTTGCAGGATACCTTGCACGCCACGCGCTACACCGTAGTGCTCTTGACCAACAACCAACGGGTCAAGCTGACGCGAGGTGGAGTCAAGTGGGTCTACCGCCGGGTAAATACCCAGTTCCGCGATGTTACGTGACAATACCAGTGTCGCATCCAAGTGGGCGAACGTGGTGGCTGGGGATGGGTCAGTTAAGTCATCCGCAGGTACGTAAACCGCTTGGAACGAGGTGATCGAGCCGGTTTTGGTGGAAGTGATACGCTCTTGCAGTGCGCCCATTTCTTCCGCCAACGTTGGCTGATAACCTACCGCAGATGGCATACGACCCAACAGTGCTGATACTTCCGTACCCGCCAGTGTGTAACGGTAGATGTTGTCAACGAACATCAGAACGTCACGACCTTCGTCACGGAAGTATTCCGCCATCGTCAAACCAGTCAACGCTACGCGCAGACGGTTGCCGGGTGGTTCGTTCATCTGACCGTAAACCAGTGCTACCTTGTCGATAACGCCGCCTTCCGTCATTTCGTGGTAGAAGTCGTTCCCTTCACGAGTCCGTTCACCAACACCCGCAAACACGGACAAACCGCTGTGTTGCTTAGCAATGTTATTGATCAACTCCATCAAGGTTACGGTCTTACCTACACCCGCACCACCGAACAGACCGATTTTACCACCCTTGGCGATTGGCATGATCAGGTCGATAACCTTGATGCCGGTTTCCAAGATGTCGATACCAGATGACAATTCATCATACGCCGGTGGCGCACGGTGGATTGGCATTTTCTTGTCGTGAACGATGTCGCCAGCGTTATCAATCGCTTCACCCAGAACGTTCATGACACGTCCCAAAGTGCCTGCTCCAACCGGAACAGAAATTGGCGCACCTGTATTCACCACTTGCATACCGCGCTTTACGCCGTCAGACGTACCCATCGCGATAGTGCGTACAATGCCGTCGCCCAACTGCTGCTGGACTTCCAAGGTCAGACCTTGGTCGGCTACTGTTAACGCATCGTAGACCGCTGGCACAGCAGAGCGTGGGAATTCCACGTCAACAACCGCGCCGATGACTTGAACGATGTTTCCAGTACTCATTATTCAGTACCTCACTAAAATTTAAAATCCGTAACAGCCTTAGACAGCCGCAGCACCTGCAACAATCTCGGAAATTTCCTGAGTAATCGCCGCCTGACGCGCTTTGTTGTAGATCAGCTTCAAATCGCCAATCATTTTACCGGCGTTGTCGGAGGCGCTCTTCATTGCGACCATCCGCGCTGCCATTTCACAGGCAACGTTTTCAACAGCACCTTGGTAAATCAGCGATTCAATGTACCGCTGCATCAATGCGTCAATAACTTCTTTCGACTCAGGCTCGTAGAGATAGTCCCAATGGTGCTTGATTGAATCCGTCGCGTCTGCCACCAGCGGGATGAGCTGAGTCACCTGCGGTTTTTGCGTCATGCTGTTGACGAATTCATTCTCGACCAAGAAAAGGCGATCAATCCGGCCTTCCTCGTAAGCATCCAACATCACCTTGATCGTGCCGATCATATCCGCCACTTTTGGGGCATCGCCCATGTGGGTTTTCTGAGCGACAATCCCATAGCGACGGAACGCAGCAGATGCTTTAGCACCAAAAACACAGATGTCGACTTCAACATCCTGCTTTTTCCACTCAGCAATACTGCGCAACGCCTGCTTAAACAAGTTGACGTTCAAACCACCACACAAGCCCCGGTCAGAGGACATGATGATGTAGCCAACCCGTTTCACGGTTTCGCGTGTCTGGGTATAAGGGTGTTTGTACTCAAGATGACCATGAGCCACGTGACCAACCACTTGGCGCATTTTCTCAGCATAGGGACGGCTGGCTTTCATCCGGTCTTGCGCACGGCGCATTTTGGATGCAGCAACCATCTCCATTGCTTTAGTGATCTTCTTGGTATTACTAATGCTCTTGATCTGGCTTAGTATTTCTTTACCACCTGCCATAGGAATAACCTCCCATTACCAAGTGTTTTTCGACTTGAAAGTTTCCAGCGCGGTTTTCATCGCACCAGCAATCTCGTCGTTGAAATCACCTTTCTCGTTGATCTTGTCCAACAGTGCCTTCTCAGAAGAACGCAGGTAGCTCAGCATTGCTGCTTCAAAATCCACGATTTTCTTCGCGTCCACGTCATCGAGGAAACCCTCGTTAGCGGCGTACAGGGAGAAAGCCATTTCTGCTACAGACAGCGGGGAGAATTGTGGCTGTTTCATCAGTTCGGTAACACGTTGACCACGCGCCAAAGACTTACGAGTGCCTTCGTCGAGGTCAGATGCGAACTGGGAGAACGCTGCCAATTCACGGTACTGCGCTAGTGCCAAACGCACACCACCACCGAGCTTCTTGATGATCTTGGTTTGAGCAGAACCACCGACGCGGGAAACCGACAAACCTGCGTTGATCGCAGGGCGGATACCGGCGTTGAACAGGTCGCTTTCCAAGAAGATCTGACCGTCAGTGATCGAGATTACGTTGGTTGGAACGAATGCAGAAACGTCACCACCTTGGGTTTCGATGATTGGCAGTGCGGTCAATGAACCGGTTTGACCTTTCACTTCACCTTTGGTGAACTCTTCAACGTATTCTTTGTTAACGCGGGAAGAGCGTTCCAGCAAACGGGAATGCAGGTAGAAAACGTCCCCTGGGTAAGCTTCACGACCCGGTGGGCGGCGCAGCAACAGGGATACTTGACGGTAAGCCCATGCTTGCTTGGTCAAGTCGTCGTATACGATCAGGGCGTCTTCACCACGGTCACGGAAGTATTCACCCATGGTGCAACCCGCGTAAGGCGCGAGGTATTGCATGGAAGCAGGGTCTGCCGCAGTAGCCGCAACCACAACGGTGTATTCCAGTGCGCCGTACTCTTCGAGTTTGCGTACTACGTTAGCAACGGATGACGCTTTCTGACCAATCGCGACGTAAACGCATTTTACGTTTTTGCCTTTTTGGTTGATGATTGCGTCAACAGCTACCGCTGTTTTACCGGTTTGGCGGTCGCCGATGATCAATTCGCGTTGACCACGACCAATGGGAACCATTGCGTCCAGTGCTTTCACACCGGTTTGCAGCGGTTGGTCGACCGATTTACGTTCGATAACGCCCGGTGCTACACGCTCAATAGGCGCGAAACCGTCGTTTTCAACCGGGCCTTTACCGTCAATCGGGTTGCCCAGTGCGTCAACGACGCGACCCAGCAAACCACGACCGTGGGGTACTTCCAAGATACGACCAGTACATTTTACAGTGTCGCCTTCAGTGATACTTTTGTAATCACCAAGGACAACCGCACCGACGGAATCACGTTCTAGGTTCAAAGCCAGACCGTAAGAGCCGTTGGAGAATTCGATCATCTCGCCGGACATTACATCGCCAAGCCCGTGAAGGCGGACGATACCATCCGTAACGGAGACAACCGTACCCTCAGTGCGAGCTTCAGCACCAGACTCAAAGCTGCTGATGCGCTTTTTGATCAGGTCACTGATTTCAGTTGGGTTAAGTTGCATATGCTATTCCTCAATTATCGGCTGGGCTTAACGCGCCAACGCCGCCTTCATATCTTTCAGCCTGCTCTGGATTGAGCCGTCAATCACCAAGTCACCCGCGCGGATAATTGCGCCACCCATTAGGGCCGGGTCTACTTTAGTAACGAGCTTAATCTCACGTCCCAAGCGTTTTTGGAGTGCCGCAGCAATGGTCTGCTGCTGGTCATCGCTCATTTCCTGTGCAGAAATGATTTCCGCTTCAATCGCACCCTCTGCTTCCGCCTTCATTTGTTCAAAGATGGTGGAAACTTCAGGCAACAATGAAAACCGGTCATTCTCCGCCAGTGCCTTGAGCAGATTACGACCTTGATCGTCGAGTGCATCACCTGCAATCTCGGCGAATACGTCCGCTTTCTGTTCTTTGGTCATACGAGGATGAGCCAACAAGGCAGATGAACCTTCAGCCGCGACCACCGCAGACATAGCCGCCAGTTGCGCTGACCATTCGGTCAGTTTCCCAGCTTCCTGCGCCATCTCAAACACCGCACGGGCATAAGGACGGGCAGCGGTTGTCAAATCAGACATGGTTCACCACCTTAAATTTGCGCAGCCAGTTCATCCAATGCTTTAGCATGAGCTTTGGCATCCACTTCGCGACCAAGAATCTTTTCCGCCCCGGCAATCGCCAGTGCAGACACCTGTGAACGCAAGCTTTCACGAGCACGGGAAACTTCCTGCTCGATGTCTGCTTGAGCTGCCACTTTTACGCGACCAGCTTCTTCCACAGCAGCATTCTTGGCTTCATCAACGATTTCAGACGCACGCTTTTGCGCTTGTGCGACGATTTCGGCAGCTTCAGCTTTGGCTTTTTTCAACTCATCCAAGGCATGTTTGCGAGCCAATTCTTCTTCGTGCTTGCCTTTTTCGGCAGCGGCAAGACCATCAGCGATACGCGCTTTACGGTCTTCCAGCACTTTCAGCATCGGTTCCCACAGTACGCTCTTGACGAACCAGATTAAGATCGAAAAAACGATCATCTGACCAATCAGGGTTGCAGTTACGTTCATGTTAACCTCCGAATGTTAGTAACAACGTTTAACAATCGGGGAATTAACCAGCGCCCAGTGCTGCTTTAGCTGCGCCGATGAACGGGTTAGCAAAGATGAACCACATGGAGATACCCAGAACGATCATTGGGAACGCTTCCATCAAACCACCGGTAAACAACATTTGACCAGTCAATTGCGCACGCATTTCAGGTTGGCGAGCAATGCCTTCGATAAATTTAGAACAGATCATACCCCAGCCCAGTGCTGAACCCAGACCAGCAGCCGCGAGGATAATGCCAACGCCTACAGCAGTGTAGGAATAGATCATTGCAATTGCATTTGCATCCATTGTGAAGTCTCCGAAAAGTTAAAAGTTAAAAAGTAAAATCAAAAAATCTTAATGGTGTTCATGGCTCTGGCTGGCTAACCCCAAGTACACAATGGTCAGCAGCATAAAGATAAACGCCTGCAATGGTACAACCAACATGTGGAAGATTGCCCATAACGTACCCAATGCAACTTGTGCAGGCATTGCCCAAACTGAAAACGCTAACAGTGCAATCAACAGGAACAGCAGTTCACCCGCGAACATGTTTCCGAACAAACGCAGACCGAGACTGACAGGTTTCGCAATCTCTTCAATCAATGTCATTAGGAAGTTAATTGGCGCGAGAATAATCTTAACGATCACATTTTTGGCGGAAAACGGATGGAAGAAGAAGGAAGTCAGATAACCGACTAAACCTTTACTTTTGATATTGTAGAAAATAATCAAGCCGAAGACGCTCAATGCTAAACCAAAGGTGGTATCCAAGTTGGTGGTTGGTACAACTTTCATATACACATGATGCGGATCAGCACCAAACAAACTGGCAATGCCGCCTGCCAACGCAGGTAACAAGTCCACAGGGATAAGGTCCATCGAGTTCATCAGCAGCACCCAGACAAAAATTGTCAGTGCCAGCGGCCCGATCAGACGGTCAGCATTCGGGAAAATATCCTTGACCTGTTGGTTAACAAACTCAACCAATGCCTCAACGACATTTTGCGCCCCCGTGGGCGTATCAGGATTCAGACTCTTACCGACTTTCCAAGCAAAGTAAGCAAACAAACCTGCGAGTAGCGAACTAAACAACAAAACATCGACGTGCAACACGCTGAAGTCAACAATTTTGACTTTCTCACCGTGTTCAACGCCAACACTCCAGTTGGTCAGATGGTGCTGGATGTACTCGACAGGATTTGAGATTGCTGGCGCATTAGACTCGCTCACAATTCACCCCGTACACTAAAGTTAAAAAACCGTTGGCTGGCATCACCCGACTTGGCGGGTTCCCATCAGCATATAAGCCAGTTGCGACACCATAAACGTGCCTAACAAAGGAACGGGGGACAACTTCAAGTAGCCCAAACCTAACCCTAACGCAACTAACACAAATACAAATCGTTGTACCACACCAAAATACAAAGCGTTCACGCTTTGCTGTGGACTAGTTTTTGCTATCTCACCCGCCTGAGTCACACGCCGTGACAACAACAAGGTGTTAGCGAGTGCAATCGCACCACCGTAAAATGCAGGCAACAGAGCTGAATCACCTTGATACGACCAAGATACGGCGACACCGCCCAGCATCAGGATGAATTGAATTATAAGAATGCTTCGCATCTGCTCCTCTGGAGAAGGCTAAATCATAACCTGCTCTCGTCTAAATCCCGGTGGAGTATAAATACATACTAATATACGGTCAACCACTAGGGCTTACCCTGACCACATCGGGCAATAGCGGGGCATTATATATCCCTTTCGGCATATCCTGCCACAACAAAATGCCCTATATTTTGTCTACAAAGTTTAATAATGATAGCGGCTTATCTTTAGGAGAGAATTTCATGCACACAAACTCACACCTCACGACAAAATGCCTGCTTGCCATCACACTATGGATGGTATCACTGACACCAGCAGCCTTTGCCGAAGCAACCATTCCTGAAGCAATCGACTTTCAAGCATTGCAACAAGAAATGCAAAGCAAGGGGCTGCCGTTGCTGTTAGCTGTTCGCGCTGATTACTGCGGATTTTGCCGACGGCTCGAAACCGAGCACTTAGAACCCATGCTACGCAGCGGCGAATACGATTCACGGATTTTGATCCGTCGGTTTGATTTAGGCAGCGAGCAAACGGTTGTCGATTTCAGCGGTGAGCGAATTGCGGCTGATGAGTTTGCAGCACGGCATCAAGCGTCGTTAACCCCGACACTGCTGTTTTTGGACGCGCAAGGCAAAGAAGTAGCGGAACGCCTGCTTGGCTACAATAGCCCAGACTTTTACGGTGCTTACCTGGAGGATGCGATTACCAAAGCACAACGTGCACTCCATTAATCGCAAAAAATAGGGGCGTGATGTACTCACGCCCCAAACAGGAGAAAACAGGAGAAATTAACGGTTGCGCACAAAGCGACGCACTTCAGCCAGATGACGGCGGCTCACTTCCAGTTGGTCATTGACGTTATCCAGCACAATCTGGGTGCGCCCGACGGAAGACTTGGACAGCCCCGCAATTGCACTTTTAGAGACCAGAGCATTGCGATGAATACGGATAAAACGATCCGCCAAATCCGTTTCCAGTGACTTCAGCGACTCTTCAATAATGACCTCGCCTTTTTTATGACGCACGGTCACGTATTTTTGATCGGCTTGGAAATACACCACATCCTCAATCGGAATCAACTCAAGGTTGCCACGCATCCGCGCACAAATATGCTTACGTGACAGCAGATTACGCCCCTCGCGGTTTTCCAGCGCTTCCATACGTTGTGCACGGTTCAGTGAACGGGCTTGTTCCAGACTTTGTAATAATTGTTCTTGTCTAATAGGCTTCATAAGATACCCTGTTGCTTTTGTTGAAAATGCTTCTAAAGCATACTCACCATACGCTGTGGTGAATATGACGGCTGGTGGGCTATCCATGCCCGAAATGTGCCGAGCCGCTTCCAACCCATCCATACCTGGCATGGAAATATCCATGAGCACGATGTCAGGTTGATAACGTTCGGTCATAATCACTGCATCCACCCCGTTTTCGGCTTCTGCAAAAACTGTGTAATCGACTTGACTTGCCAATAACCCTTTAATGCGGGCGCGAGCATATTCTTCATCGTCGACGACTAAAACTTTCAATGTCATAATTTTCTACTCCTTGGGGATGGAAAACGAAACCCGGTATTGTTGTACGTTTTTCTGGATTTTCAGGTTGGCACGGTCGCCATAAGCAAGATGCAAACGCTTCACCATATTTTCCTGGGCAATGTGATTTCCTTTGGTATGGGTGCTCATACCAGAAGGTGGCAATGGATTCGTCACACTGACATCCAGCCGATCACCTGCATCGTAAAGACTGAGCGTCACCAAACCACCGTCTTGACGCGGCTGCACGCCGTGATAGACGGCATTTTCCACCAAGGGCTGCAACAAAAACGGCGGAATATCCATATCCAAAGGCAAACTGTTTTGGTCCATATCGAGCTTGATGTGCAACCGTTTTTCACCCAAGCGCAAACTTTCCATACGCAAATACGCCAGTGTCAACTCTAACTCTTCTTTGAGTGCTATCCGCGACCGCTTGTCGAGTGTAAGGCGCATAATATCGGCTAAGTCCAATAAAGCCGCCTCCGCCTTGTTCGGATCAATGTGTACCAAGTGCGCAATGGTATTCAGGCTATTGAATAAAAAATGTGGGCGCATCCGTGCTTGCAAGGCATCGTACTTGGCTGCTGAATCGGCTTCGACCGTTTCCTCCCACTGCCCGTGGATATAAAAGTACCGCAATAGCACCACAGTAATGAGCAGGCTGATGACCAAATTTTTAAATACAAACAAGATGCTGCCCAGCGCATCATTATTGCCAGACATCAATAAACCCAGCACCGAAGCCAGCAAGGTAAAGCCAGTAATCGTAGCCAGTACAATCACAGAGGCGTGAAAAACCGTTGGTTTTGTCAAAAAACGGCTCACGAAACACAGGGTAAAAATGGAAGCCAGCGTTACCCACAGTACAAACAACGAGTGCAGCCCCAAACTGACAAAAAAGCCGCGCAAATCCGTTGCTACCACCAAAGCCAGCACCATAGCCAGCAATTCAGCAGCCAATACAGCACGCAACAATGCCTGAGGAGCACAAAGATTGGGCAGATAACTTAAGGTTTTTCCATTGAATGATGGCATTTTTTGCTCTCAAATCAGGCACACCACGCACAACAAGGTTGTTGCAAAGCTTTATCCCGACCCAGTTATAGTGTTTATATTTTTTATAATTCCCTGACCCGCCGTAGCAGGTTGAGCATTTCCTTGTATACTACGTGGCAACCAATGTTGCACGAAATACCACATCAAGAATTGCGTTTTTCATTCTTCCACAATGTGATAATGTTTGGCAACTTTTTTTAGCAACCTGATGAAAATTCAACATTAACTCATGAGCCAACAACAATCAGACAGCACCAAGGACAAACCTTGGGGCGGACGTTTCAGCGAATCTACCGATGCCTTCGTTGAAGCCTTCACTGCATCCATCCCCTTTGATAAGCGCCTGTACCGGCACGACATCCAAGGCTCTCGTGCCCACGCCCGCATGTTGGGTAAAACAGGCTTATTAAACACCATTGAAGTTGAACAAATCCTGAGTGGATTGGATGAAATCGAACAATCCATCGAAACAGGCGAATTGGAGTGGAAAATTTCGCTGGAAGACGTTCACATGAATATCGAAGCCCGCCTGACCGACCGTATCGGCATTGCTGGCAAGAAACTACACACAGGACGTTCCCGCAATGACCAAGTGGCCACCGACGTGCGCCTGTGGCTGCGCGATCAGGTCGACGGCATCAGTCACGAATTGCGCCGCCTGCAACGCGCCTTGGTCGACCTTGCTGAACGCGAAGCGGACACCATCCTTCCCGGCTTTACCCACTTGCAAGTGGCGCAACCGATCACCTTCGGGCATCACATGCTCGCATGGTTTGAAATGTTGCAACGCGATTTCGAGCGCCTACAAGATTGCCGCAAACGCATCAATGTCATGCCCTTAGGTGCAGCCGCCTTAGCAGGCACAACCTACCCTATCGACCGTGTTTACACCGCCGAATTACTCGGTTTTGATTACCCGGCACGTAATTCGCTGGATGCAGTCAGCGACCGTGACTTCGCCATTGAATTCACCTCAGCCGCTGCCCTAATCATGATGCACTTGTCACGCTTCTCCGAGGAATTGGTGTTGTGGACATCCGCGCAATTTGACTTCATCCGCCTACCGGATCGTTTCTGCACCGGCTCATCCATCATGCCACAAAAGAAAAATCCAGACGTACCGGAATTAGTGCGTGGCAAAAGCGGGCGTGTTTTTGGGCATTTATTCGCCCTGCTAACCCTGATGAAAGGCCAACCACTGGCTTACAATAAGGACAATCAGGAAGACAAAGAACCGTTGTTTGACACCGTGGATACTCTGCTGGGTAGCCTGCGTGCCTTCGCTGACATGATGCCGCACGTCCAACCCAAGCCGGAAAAAATGCGCAAAGCGGCGATGCAAGGCTTCTCCACCGCGACCGACTTGGCGGATTACCTAGTGCGCAAAGGCTTACCATTCCGCGATGCGCACGAAGTTGTCGGCAAAGCAGTCGCGCTGGGGGTCGAAACCGAACGTGATTTAAGCGAAATGCGGCTGGAAGAGTTGCAAGCGTTTTCCGACACCATCACCGATGATGTGTTTGCTGTGTTGACGTTGGAAGGTTCGGTTGCTGCGCGTAACCATCTGGGCGGCACAGCCCCGGCGCAAGTAAAGCAGCAAGTGCAAGTAGCACGGGCATTGCTGTCGTCTTGAACTAAGATTTACAGGATTAGCAGGATGGTGGAGACTCTTCAATCCTGCTAATCCCTAAATCCTACGAATCTTAGTTCAAAACAGTGCTATTCAATCTGGTCAGAGGCAAACAAACTCAAAAACACCAGCAAAATCGCCCCACAGGTAATCGCTATATCCGCCACATTAAAAATGGCAAAATGATAATTATCCATCACAAAGGGAATATCAAAATACACATCAATGAAGTCAATAACCTTGCCGTATAGCAAGCGATCAATCAGGTTGCCAATGGCACCGCCCAAGACAAGGCTTA
Source organism: Thiothrix winogradskyi (assembly GCF_021650935.1). NCBI lineage: Bacteria > Pseudomonadati > Pseudomonadota > Gammaproteobacteria > Thiotrichales > Thiotrichaceae > Thiothrix > Thiothrix winogradskyi. The sequence goes on from NZ_CP091244.1 coordinate 76,741, forward strand.
AGCCCACTGCCGCCCAAATCTGCGTTTTTTTCAGCTTACGCAGCCAGTTGACAATAAAAACACTCACCACTATGGCCAATATCGCAAACAACCAACGCTGGATGCCGCCCAAATCGGACAAAAAGCTAAACGCCGCGCCCGTATTGTACGCAAGTGTCATATTCAAATGCGGAATTACCGCAAACGGCTCCCCCATTTCCAAATTGGCTTCTGCCATCCACTTGGTTAACTGATCGACTGCAACCACCACAGCCGATAACCACAACCAACCTAACATTCCGGTATCAGCGGAAAGCGAACGAAAACTACGCATATTCGCGCACCTCCCCAGCACCTTCAACATTATCAATGCAACGCCCGCACAATTCCGGGTGTGCGGCATGACTACCCACATCCTCACGGTGATGCCAGCAACGGGTGCATTTGCCATGCGCAGAACGGGAAACTTGCACAAACACCTGATCCAAGATTTCCACCGCATCGGCTGGCACTGCCGCCAAATCGTGCAAATGCACCGCAGACGTAATCAGCACAAAACGTAATTCGTCACCCAATTTCAGCAAGGGATCGGAGTTCACTTCCGGGCTGCCTTTGCGGTAATAAATCGCCACCTCAGCATCCAAGCTCGCGCCAATCTGACCGGCAACCCGCACCTCTTCCAGTTGCTTGCTAATCAACTCGCGCAGGGCAAAGACATAACTCCACTCACTGGCGGACAGCTTATCGTTAGCATCCAGCCTAAACAGCCCGTCATACCACTGGGTAAACAGCACAAAGTCCTCAGCTTTTTCACCCGGCATACTCTGCCAGATTTCCTCAGCCGTAAAACTCAACACCGGATACAACCAACGCACCATCGCATTCAAAATATGCCAAGCGGCGGTTTGCGCCGAACGCCGCCCCACACTCCCCGCCTGCATGGTGTACTGCCGGTCTTTGGTAATATCGAGGAACAAACTGCCCAATTCCACCGTGCAGAAGTTCAGCACTTCCTGGGCAATCAGGTGGAAATGGAAATTATCGTAAGCCGTCAGCACCTTATCCTGCACTTGTGCCGCCTGATCCACCGCCCAACGGTCTAACGGCAGCATCTCGGAAGCTGCGACCAAATCGGTTGCTGGATTAAAGTCGTTCAAATTTGCCAGCAAGAAACGCGCGGTGTTACGAATACGGCGATACGCATCCGCCGTGCGTTTGAGAATTTCATCGGAAACCGACATTTCCCGGCTGTAATCGGTCGACGCTACCCACAAACGCAGGATGTCCGCGCCCAAAGAATCCGTCACCTTTTGCGGCACGACGATATTGCCCTTGGATTTGGACATTTTCTCGCCCTTACCATCCACCACGAAACCGTGGGTCAAGACAGTGCGGAAAGGTGCCGCGCCGCGTGTCCCAATCGCCGTCAACAAGGATGACTGAAACCAGCCACGGTGCTGGTCAGAGCCTTCCAAATACACATCGGCAGGGAATTGTAGGTCGGCACGGCGTTCGAGTACCGATGCATGGGTGACGCCCGAATCGAACCACACATCCAGCGTATCGCTCACCTTATCGTAGTGCGGGGCATCGTTACCCAACAATTCTTCTGCGCTCAGGCTGAACCACGCATCAATACCGTGTTGCTCAATCCGCTGCGCCACCGCTTCAATCAGCATCGGCGTTTGCGGGTGCAATGCGCCGGTTTCCTTGTGAATGAACAGCGCAATCGGCACACCCCAAGTGCGCTGCCGTGAAATACACCAATCGGGGCGGTTTTGCACCATCCCCTCGATCCGCGCTTTACCCCAATCGGGAATCCACTTCACGCCTTGAATCGCTGCCATCGCTTGCGGGCGCAAGCCATTCTGCTCAAGGCTGATAAACCACTGCGGGGTGGCACGGAAAATCAATGGCGTTTTGTGCCGCCAGCAATGCGGGTAACTGTGGCGCAACTTATCCGCTTTCAGCAACTTGCCACGTTCCGTCAGCACTTCCAAGACATGCGGATTGGCTTTATGAACCGATTCACCCGCAAACAATTCGGTATTCGGCAAGAAACAGCCGTCGTTACCCACAGGGTTATCCACCGGCAAGCCGTATTTCAAACCCACCACAAAGTCTTCCTGACCATGACCGGGCGCGGTATGCACCGCACCTGTACCCGCGTCGGTGGTCACGTGATCACCCAAAATCACGGGGACTTGCCGTGCGTAAAACGGATGTTGTAACAGCAAACCCTCCAGCTTATCGCCAGTACAGCGGGCAATAATGGCGTATTCGCTGATCTCGGCACGTTGTAACACAGACTCATGCAAGGCATCAGCCACCAGCAAACGCTCAGCAGGCGTTTGCAATACCACGTATTCCAGTTCAGGGTTCAGTGCCACCGCTTGGTTGGCAGGCAACGTCCAGGGTGTGGTTGTCCAAATCACCACCGACAAATCACCTTGCCCCGTCGCGTCGGGCAAACGTTTCAGCACTTCTGCCTCATCCGCCACCGTAAAGCGCACATCAATCGAGAACGAGGTTTTATCGGCGTATTCCACTTCCGCTTCCGCCAACGCCGAGCCACAATCGGTACACCAATGCACCGGCTTTGCGCCTTTATGCAAATGCCCGTTAGCCGCAATCCGCCCCAAGGCACGTACAATGTCAGCTTCGGTTTGAAAATCCATCGTCAGATAGGGGTTTTCCCAATCCCCCAACACGCCCAGACGTTTGAAATCCTTACGTTGCAAATTAATTTGTTCCGCCGCGTATTCACGGCACGCCTTGCGGAAAACCAATGCATCGACCTTATCGCCCGCTTTGCCAAGTTTTTCTTCGACTTTTAACTCAATCGGCAAACCGTGGCAGTCCCAACCCGGCACATAGGGCGCATCAAAACCGCTCAGGGTTTTGCTTTTAACAATAATATCCTTGAGAATTTTATTAACAGCATGACCAATGTGAATCGTACCGTTCGCGTACGGCGGGCCATCGTGCAGAATGAATTTCGGACGACCTTGTGCTTTCTCACGCAATTGTTGATAAAGCTGGCGATTCTCCCAGTCTGCCAGCATCCCCGGCTCACGTTTTGCCAAGTCGCCGCGCATCGGAAACAAGGTGTTCGGCAGGTTGAGAGTGTGCTTGTAGTCCGTCATCATTCGATCCTATTGTCTTCTTGAGGCGTGTGCCATGCGGTAAGTGCCGAAGAATACCAAGTTTTACCCTAAAAACCGATAGATTACCGTCAGATTAAAGTGTTTTCACTCGACCGACGGATACGCTATAGTCCTTTAATTATTTATGCCTCTCGATTTGGGCTGTTATTATTTTCAATATGGGACTCCAAAAAATGCGCCAAACAACTCTTATTACTAGCACATTCCTATGCCTTGGCTTAGCCATTTCACCTAGCTTACTGGCTGAAATCAGCCTTAACCCACCGGTTTCACCCTCAGCTACCCAAGCCGTAACGCCTGCGCCAGCGGCTCCAGATACCGCGACGCCAGAAACACCCGCACCGGCTGCCAGCTCAGTTGAAGCCAGTTCCAATACAGCCCCACTCGAAGACGAAGTAATCACCACGCCTGATGGTTCGGATCCGCGAGCTAAAATCAAAGACGCCGTTGTCAAAGTCCATGTTGTGCAACACACTTACGATACGCTATCCCCTTGGAACTCCGATTCGCAAAAAGGTTCTGGCTCCGGTTTGATCATTGATGACAACCTGATTTTAACCAATGCCCACGTTGCTTCTGACGCCACTTTCTTGGAAATTCAACGCCATAGCGAAACCAAGCGCTATGAAGCCGAAGTTGTCTACATTTCACACGAGTCCGACCTAGCGATTTTACGCACCAAAGACGCCACTGCTTACAAAGATGTTACCCCGCTGGAACTGGGCGATCTGCCTAAAATGCAACAATCCGTCGAAGTTTACGGCTTCCCAATCGGTGGTAACACGCTCAGCGTGACCCGTGGGGTAGTGTCACGTATCGAAAAGCAAAATTACGTGCATACCGGTGAAAACCTGATTGCCGTGCAAGTTGACGCCGCGATTAACTTCGGCAATAGCGGTGGCCCGGTTATCTCCGATGGCAAAGTCGTCGGGGTAGCCATGCAATCGGGGTTCCTGACCGAAAATATCGGTTACATGATCCCCACCCCGATTATTCGCCATGTATTAGCCGATGTGAAGGATGGCAAAGTGGATGGCTACGGCTTCCACGGCTTCCTCGCCCAGTCGATGGAAAACCCGGCGATGCGCCGTAAATACGGTCTGGGCGACAATCAAACCGGCATGTTGGTACACAAGGTTTACAAGAACTCCCCGGCGGATGGCAAAGTGCAAATCGGTGACATTATGACCGAAATTGACGGGCACAAAGTCGAAAACAATGGCACTGTCGAATTCCGCCCCGGCGAATTCATCGACCATACACACTACATTGACATGCACCAGATCGGCGAAAACATCACTTTCAAAATCTTGCGGAATGGTCAAGAGCAAGTCATTAGCCTGCCACTCGACAAGCCGGGCAAAGAATACTTACTGGTAAAACCAAATCAGTACGACAAACAACCCACCTACTTCATTTTCGGCGGGCTGGTTTTCATGCCGCTGAACCAAGACGTGATTGATAGCCTAGACGGCACACCTGCACGCATCGGCGCACTGACTTACGAATCCCCTGATGAAAAGCGCAGCGAAGCGGTGGTTCTCACCAAAGTGCTACCGGCGGACATTAACAAAGACTACCACCACGACCGCAGTTTGCTGATTGAAAAAGTCAACGGTGAAAGTATTCGCGACTTTAAGGATTTCTACCAAAAAATACAGTCATCCAACGTCGATTACATTACCTTGGAAACGTCAGACCACTATCAGTTGGTGATTGACCGTAAAGAAGCGATTGAACGTCAGCCGAAGATTCTGACGCAATACGGGGTGAATGCCGACCGCTCCAAAGACTTGCAAGCCATCGCTCAAGCACCAGCGCCAGCAGCGCCCGCCGTATCCGAAGCAGCGCCACCGGCAGCAGCAGTGCCACCAGCAGCGACTCCCGCTCCGGCAGTACCAGCGACGGCAGTTGTGGTGCAACCAGCACCTGTTGCAGTACCAACCACACCCGTTGCCACGACACCCGCGCCCATCGCTGTGCCACCACAGCCAATGATGCCGCAACCCGTGATCCCGCAACCGGTGCTCCCACCGCAAGTGGCACCGCAAACACCACCAGCCGCTGGCAGTACCCAACCCTAATGCCAATACGCCAGCTTCCTGCCCATCTCATCAACCAAATCGCCGCTGGCGAGGTGGTTGAGCGCCCCGCGTCGGTGGTCAAGGAATTGCTGGAAAACGCGCTCGATGCGGGTTCAACCCGTATCGAGATCGACATCGAACAAGGTGGCAGCAAACGTATCCGCATCCGCGACAATGGCAGCGGCATTCCGCATGAGGAATTAGCCTTAGCCCTAAGTCGGCACGCCACCAGCAAAATTGCCAGCCTTGACGATCTGGAACAAGTGCGCAGCCTCGGTTTTCGTGGTGAAGCCCTGCCCAGTATCGCCTCGGTTTCACGCTTAATTCTTAGTTCCCGCCACACTGATGCACCCCAAGGGTGGCAACTGTTTGGGGATGGACAAGAAGTATTCGACGCGCCCGAACCCGTGGCACACGCCACCGGCACGACGGTGGATGTAGTCGACCTGTTTTTCAACATCCCCGCACGGCGCAAATTTCTCAAAACCGAAAAAACCGAATTCGGGCATATCGAAGACATGGTGCGTAAAATCGCCCTGAGTCGCTTCGATGTCAGCTTTGAACTCAATCACAATCAAAAAAACGCCCTACGCTTACGCCCGGCGGAAGATCGCAGCGGTGCAGAACGGCGCATTGCCGAGATTTGCGGCAGCACGTTTGTCGAGCAAAGCGTGTATCTGGACTACGAAGCCGCTGGCTTGCGCTTGTGGGGTTGGGTTGGCTTGCCCACCTTTTCGCGCTCGCAAGCGGACCTGCAATATTTCTACGTCAATGCCCGCAATGTACGTGACAAACTGATTACCCATGCCGTGAAACAAGCGTATCAAGACGTGATGTATCACGGGCGACACCCCGCTTTTGTGCTGTTTCTGGAATTGAACCCGCAATTGGTGGATGTGAATGCACACCCCACCAAGCAAGAAGTGCGGTTCCGGGAAGGGCGGCTGGTGCATGATTTTTTGTTTCGTACTTTGCATCAGGCGTTAGCGGATATTCGACCGGGGGATGAGGGAACCTCACCCCCTAACCCCCTCTCCTTGACAGGAGAGGGGGAACAAGAGCAGCCTGCTTTTCCTCCTCCTTTTCCCTCCCCCTCTCCTGTCAAGGAGAGGGGGTCGGGGGGTGAGGTTCCGCGTGGCGACTACGCCACTTATCAGCCGCGCTTACAGATGCCCGTGCGTGAACAGATGGCAGCTTATCAGCAGCTCTACCAGCCGGTTGTGCCACTGGACAAAGATGTCGGGCTGAAGCCCGACCTACAACCAGAACGTAGGTCGGACTTCAGTCCGACAATCCCCCCCCACGATGATGATATGCCACCACTGGGCTATGCCATCGCGCAGCTCCACGGCATTTACATCCTCGCGCAAAACGCCAGCGGCTTGGTGGTAGTGGATATGCACGCCGCGCACGAACGCATTACCTACGAATACCTCAAGCAAAGCATGGCAGCCGATGCCCTGCGCTCGCAGCCACTGCTCGTGCCCGCCAGCCTCAATGTGAGCCGCAAGGAAGCCGATTACGCCGAACAACACGCCGACACCTTCCACACCCTCGGCTTTGAGCTGGATCGCATGGGACAAGAAAAACTCACCATCCGTGCGGTTCCCAGTTTGCTGAAAGAATCCGACACCGAAGCACTGGTACGTGACGTACTCGCGGATTTGATCACGCACGGCGCAAGCAATCGCATTCAGAATGCCATGAATGAAATCTTGGCGACGATGGCTTGCCACGGCTCAGTCCGCGCCAACCGCAAACTCAGTATTCCTGAAATGAACGCACTCTTACGTGACATGGAACGCACCGAACGCAGCGGGCAATGCAACCACGGTCGCCCGACTTGGACACAAATGTCGCTGGAACAAATCGACAAACTGTTTCTGCGAGGTCGCTAATGCACAAAGCGATCTGCATTATGGGACCAACGGGCACGGGCAAAACCGACCTTGCGGTAGCATTACGCAAACATTTTCCTGTCGAAATCATCAGCGTCGACTCTGCCCTCGTGTATAAAGGCATGGATATTGGCAGCGCCAAACCCGATGCCGCCACCCTAGCAGAAGCACCACACCGCCTGATCGACTTTCTTGACCCTGCACAACCCTATTCCGCCGCCGAATTCCGCACCGATGCGTTGCGTGAAATGGCGGACATTACCGCAGCCGGACGTATTCCGCTGTTGGTGGGCGGCACAATGCTCTATTTCCGCGCCCTCGAATACGGTCTGTCGGAATTGCCAGAAGCCGACCCTGCCATTCGCGCACGGCTGGAAGCGGAAGCTGCCACTCACGGCTGGCAAGCGCTGCACGACCGTTTAGCCCGCATTGATCCTGTGGCAGCGCAACGCATCCACCCCAACGACCCGCAACGCCTGCAACGCGCTCTGGAAGTCTTTGAACTGACAGGAAAATCGTTAACCGAATTGCAACAAGCGGCTTGGCATGATGCCTGCCCTTACCAATTATTAAAAATTGCCTTGATCCCCGAAAATCGGGCATGGTTACACGCACGTCTTGCACAACGCTTCGACCAGATGTTGGCACACGGCGTGGTTGACGAAGTACGCCAACTCTTGATGCGCGGCGACCTAAATACCCACCTGCCCGCCATAAGAGCCGTGGGTTATCGGCAAATTTGGGATTATTTAATTAATGAAATAGACTACAATCAAATGCGCGATCGTGCTATTGTCGCTACACGGCGGCTTGCTAAACGTCAAATGACGTGGTTGCGATCCGAGAAAGGCATTATTAGTTACGATCCCCAAGAACTTAACCTTTCATCGGTCATCAGCAACGCTTCAACGTTTATTGGCGGATGAACGGATACGTCCGACAAACTGGCATTCTGGTGAGACGATAGAACTGATAAGCTTTTAGGCGTCGAAGGAAACAAGCGACTGGCTCACGACCACCCCCTAGCTTTAGGTGTGAGACCATAACAACCACAAACCCGAGAATATTTTTTTAGGAGAAGCTCATGTCGAAAGGGCACACATTACAAGAACCCTTCCTTAATGCTCTGAGAAAGGAACGGATTCCTGTCTCGATTTACTTGGTCAACGGCATCAAATTACAGGGTCATGTTGAATCATTTGACCAATTTGTTGTTTTGCTGGGGAATACCGTCAGCCAATTAGTCTACAAACACGCTATTTCCACGATCGTGCCTGCTCGCCCGATCAAATTGGCATTAGCACCAGAAGAATAAATCATTCTACTGAAATCATCAGGAAGGTTGCCGATTGGAACTATTTGAACGCCCCGGCGGCGGTGAAAATGCCGTGCTCGTTCAAATCAGTTTCAATGCGGCAAAAACGGCACAAGATGAAAAGGAATTCATCGAATTGGCGGATTCGGCTGGCGCTCAGGTAGTCGGATTCGTTAATGGATCGCGCCAACGACCTGACCCACGTTACTTTGTGGGCACAGGTAAAGCCGAAGAAATCCGGCAGTTACGTGAATTACGTGACGCTAATCTGGTTATTTTCGACCATTCCCTTTCCCCTGCCCAAGAACGTAACTTGGAAAAATTACTGGAATGCCGTGTCATTGACCGCACGGGTTTGATTCTGGATATTTTCGCCCAACGCGCTCGCAGCCATGAAGGCAAACTTCAGGTTGAACTCGCGCAGCTCAAACACTTGTCTACTCGACTGGTACGCGGCTGGACGCACCTTGAACGCCAAAAAGGCGGCATTGGGATGCGCGGTCCTGGTGAAACCCAGTTAGAAACTGACCGGCGTCTGATTGCCGAACGCATTAAACAAATCGACCGTCGCTTGGAAAAAGTCCAAAACCAACGCGAACAAGGTCGTCAATCACGCAAAAAAGCCGAAATCCCCACCGTTTCACTGGTTGGCTACACCAATGCGGGCAAATCCACCTTATTCAATGCGCTGACCCACGCGGGGGTTTACGTGGCTGACCAACTGTTTGCCACTCTTGACCCGACCTTGCGCCAAGTGCAACTGCCGAATCAACAAGAAATTATTCTCGCCGATACCGTGGGTTTTATTCGTTATCTGCCCCACGATTTGGTGGCGGCGTTCCGCTCGACGTTACAAGAAACCATTGACGCTGACTTGCTGCTACACGTTATTGACAGCCACGACGAACAACTGGAGTTGTTCCGCGAGCAAGTCAATAACGTCATCGCCGAAATTGGGGCGGAGCATGTGCCACAAATCGAAGTCATGAACAAAATCGACCTCGGTGGCTTAAGCCCGCATATTGAGGAAAGCACCGGCACGAACCCTACCCGCATTTACGTGTCCGCCCAGAACAATCTAGGGCTGGATATATTGCTGGAATACTTAGGGAGTTACTTTGCCGGACACATGTTCCAAGGCGATTTGACACTCAAACCCCAACACGCTCGCTTACGCGCCAAGCTGTACGCTGACAAAGCGATCCAGCAAGAAAACATCACGGATGACGGCAACTTCAGCCTGAAGATACTGATCGACCAGCGCAGACTGGAACAATATTTGCGCGAAGAAGGGTTGGCGTTAGACGATTTGTAACAGTCGTAGGGGCGGTTCATGAACCGCCCCTACCGATATTACCCGCGACGCATCACGTCGAAGAATTCACTATTCGTTTTGGTCTTGGAAAGCTTGTCGAACAGCAATTCCATTGCATCCAGATCATCCATGCTGTGCAGGAATTTACGCAACACCCACAGGGTTTGCAGTTCGTCTTGCGTGGTCAGCAACTCTTCGCGACGGGTGCCGGAACGGTTAATGTTAATCGCCGGGAATACACGCTTCTCGGAAATACGGCGATCCAGATGGATTTCCATATTGCCCGTGCCCTTGAATTCTTCGTAGATAACCTCGTCCATTTTGGAACCGGTATCAATCAGCGCGGTGGCAATAATGGTCAAGCTACCACCTTCTTCAATATTACGCGCCGCACCGAAGAAGCGTTTGGGGCGATGCAAGGCATTCGCATCCACACCACCCGTCAATACCTTGCCAGACGACGGCACCACGGTATTGTAAGCCCGCGCCAAGCGGGTAATGGAGTCCAGCAAAATCACCACGTCGCGCTTGTGTTCGACCAGACGCTTGGCTTTTTCGATGACCATTTCGGCAACCTGAACGTGACGCGCTGCCGGTTCATCGAAGGTCGAAGACACCACTTCGCCTTGCACCATGCGTGACATTTCCGTCACCTCTTCCGGGCGTTCGTCGATCAAGAGCACGATCAGGTAACTTTCCGGGTAATTAGAGGCAATGCTCTGCGCAATGTTTTGCAGCATAATGGTTTTACCGGCCTTCGGCGGCGCGATAATCAAACCACGCTGACCTTTACCAAACGGCGCTACGATGTCGATAACGCGGGCAGTAATGTCTTCACGGCTGCCGTTACCACGCTCCATGCGCATCCGTTTATCGGCGTGCAGCGGGGTCAGGTTTTCAAAGGCAATTTTGTTACGCGCACTTTCGGGCGGCTCGAAGTTAATGGTGTCAACTTTCAGAAGTGCAAAGTAACGCTCACTGTCCTTCGGCGGACGAATCTTACCCGATACCGTATCACCGGTACGCAGACCAAAGCGGCGAATCTGGCTGGGGGAAACGTAAATATCATCCGCCCCAGCCAAATAGCTGGAATCATCGGAACGCAGGAAACCAAAACCGTCTTGCAGGATTTCCAGCACGCCATCCCCGTGGATGTCAACGTTGTTGGCTGCATTGGCTTTCAGCAAGGCAAAGATGATGTCTTGTTTGCGGGTGCGAGAAATGCTCTCGATTCCCATGGCTTGTGCCATTTCAAAGACTTCGGCGGCAGATTTCTTTTTGAGTTCAGACAGGTTCATATAGTGATGAATTTGATGGGGATAGTAGGTGTAAACAATCAGGAAGCCCCTGCTCGTGCTGTGTTTCTCAATCGGAAAGCGTGGCTGAATGCCTTACCTTTGCCGTAATCGAAGCTATCGCCCGTTACAGTCTACGCAGAAATCTAGTGATTAAGAAAACGAGACAGGATTTTCAGGAATGAATCTGGATACAGACTCAAGTGCGATTAAACTAGCACGTCAGTTTCACAGAGTCCAGCAAAATAATCCCCGCAAGCCCCAAGGAGACGAAAAATCTCCAGGGGCACGAAGGTCTGTTTAGAGATTTTGGTTAAGGAATGCGGTTAACTGTGATTTAGACAGTGCACCTACCTTAGTCGCAGCCACTTCACCGTTTTTAAACAGCATGAGAGTGGGAATGCCACGGATGCCGTAACGCGGCGGAACACCTTTATTCTCGTCAATGTTCAACTTGGCTACTTTCAGCTTGTCGCCAAACTCACTGGCAATTTCATCCAGCAAGGGGGCAATCATTTTGCACGGCCCGCACCACTCCGCCCAGTAATCAACCAGCACGGGTACAGTGGATTTCAGCACATCTTGATCAAAAGTCGCATCGGAAAGGTAAATAATGTTGTTACTCACAGAAGGGTTCTCCCTGATTTTCGAGGTTTCACGACCGCTATTCTCTACTATTTTGCGCTATCTTTGTAGTATAGCGTTTAAGAACCAATACGGCTTGCGCTAGTCTAATCAGGTCGATAGCGTTTAACCAGAAGGAATACACTCATGAAGCTCTTGTGGATCGTTTCAGCAGCTTTAGCCTTAGCAACATCGACCAGCGTCGCCGCCCCTGATGCGTTTCAAGCCAGTTATACCGTCAGTGCCAAAGGGTTAGACATGGGCATTATGAATGCCAGTTTACACTACGACGGTGAGACGTATACCTACCAAAAAACCACCAAGGCAAACGGTTTAGCCGCCTTACTCAGTGGCGACACCTTGACCGAACGCAGCACTGGCAAGAAACAAGCAGCACAATTAATTCCCGAACAGTACCTGCACCACCACAAAAACAAACGCAAGGACCGAAAAGACGAATTTCGCTTCACCACCCCCACCCAAGTGGAAGGCACCTTTGATGGCAACGCCTATCAGCTCAGCGTTCCCAAGGGCACTTTGGATATGGCTGCGCTGGAATTGCATCTAATGGAGGCGCTTGCCACCAATCAAGCACTCAATTACCGCCTGATAAGCAAAGGAAAACTTCGGGATTACCGCTTGCGCAAACTCGGCAAAGAAACCATTGAGGTTCCCGCTGGCAGCTACGTATGTGAAAAGGTGGAAGTCATACACGACAATAATGAGCGCGAAACCACTCTATGGTTAGCGCCCAAACTGGATTACGCCATTGTACAGGTACGCCATAAAGAAGAGGGCGATGTGATCGAAACCCGTTTAAAACAATACCAATAACAGGGAAATACCATCGACAACCCTAATAATGGCAGCACCAGCCGACATTTTTTAGATTTTTGCAGCAAGACCCACTAAAATGTGGCGACGTCTGTTTTCAATGCTGTAATTTCTGGAAAAAATGAGTATCAATCACTATGAACACCACAACATGCCTCGCCGGGAGATTCTGCTAGTCGATGATGACGTGGTATTACATGCACTGTTACAAGAATATTTAACGGAACATCACTACCGCATTCATACTTTATTGAATGGCGAAGAAATAGATAGCTTTTGCCAAAACTCTCAACCGGATTTGATTTTGCTCGACATTATGTTACCTGGCAAAGATGGGCTATATTGGCTTGAATGGATAAAAAAACACCACCCGCACTTGCCAGTGATGTTATTGTCTGCAAAGAAATCAGCCGATGAGCGTTTGGCAGGGCTAGAGGTCGGTGCGGATGACTACCTCACCAAGCCATTTCATCCTAAAGAATTGCTTATCCGTCTCCAGAAAATTATCCGTAACCCTGCCCCCCCCAATAACCTCATAGCCATTGGTGACAACCGGTTTGACCCCCTGCACGAGAAGTTAGAGCGGGATGGCACGGTTATTAAACTCACCACGCAAGAAAACCGTTTATTAGAATTTTTTTGCCAAAATGCCGGGCAAGTGTTAACCCGCGACGCAATCTCCCACGCAATGAGCGGCAATGAACACCTGCCCCTCAATCGCAGCATCGACATGACCATCAACCGTTTACGCAAAAAACTGGGGGATGATGCCCATGACCCACAACACCTGCGCACCATTTGGCGCAAAGGTTATCGCCTGCTCATCAACGCATGAGCAGCGGCGTTTTATTTAGCACACTGATTGAGATGCTAGGCAAGGAAGCAGCCCATCGCTTTCTCACCCTAGCGCTGCCAGAACTTCAGCGCTCCCAACAGATGCTAATGACTAACCTGCAACAACAAGACTGGCAAGCGGCTGCGGCACTTGCCCACAAACTCATTGCCACCGCGCATTTGTACGACGTCGCCCCCCTGCAAGACACGCTGATCCACATTAAAGAGCGGAATCTGGCAGCGTTGCAACACCCCTCATTCATTCCCTCCCTCGCCCAGACATTCCAGCAAGTTCAGGACAATATCCTACTTTTCATATCGGATAATTATTGACCGAACCTTGTCCTGTTACATTTTCTTACAATTTTTTACGTTACAAACTCGGTAGCATTCGTTAAGGTTGTGTACGGCAAATAAAATAAGCTTGCTATAGAAAAGAAAAACTGATTAAGGATGTGGTCAATGATCAAGGGAATAAAAAGTGCAGTGTGTGCATCATTGCTACTTAACCTGAGTTCGGGATAAGGTAAGGCGCAGCCTTTCATGGGAGAATGTGAGTAACCACACACAACATTGACCCCACCAAAGGCTGCTACTGAGATGCTAACACGGTTATTCTGTGCCATTGACGATTTTTGTCAGGACTTTCATCCCGAATGGAACAAAACGTTATTGACCCCGAAAGGCGGGCATCGTCGTCGCCACAGTGGTCTTGGCGATAGTGAAATCATGACGATTTTGGTGCATTACCACCAAGTGGGGTATCGTACTTTCAAGTGGTATTATGAGCGTCATGTCAAAGTATTTCTTAAGGGTCATTTCCCGCAACTCCCTAGTTATCAACGTTTTATTGAGTTAATGCCGCGTGTTCTTTTGCCACTAACCCTGTTTATGCAGCAACGCTGTGAAACGGGGCGAGGTATTGCCTTCATAGACTCTACCCCTTGAAAGTCTGTGAAAATTTGCGTATTCCACGTCATCACACCTTTCGCAAAGACGCAGGGCGGGGTAAATCGTCAACAGGCTGGTTTTATGGGTTCAAACTTCATTTGGTCGTGGATGACTGCGGCAATATTTTATCGTTTGCCATTACTTCGGGTAATACCGATGACCGTAAGCCCGTTCCACGTTGCTGAAAAAAGTGGTCGGCAAAGTCTTTGGTGATCGTGGCTACATTTCCAAGGCATTGACAGAATCGTTGGCAGAGCAAGGGGTTGAATGGATTACCTCGCTGAAGAAAAACATGAAACCCGTGGCGCGTGACACGTTCGATACACTGATGTTGCGTAAACGGAGCATCATCGAAACCATCAATGATCAGTTGAAAAATATTTCACAAATTGAGCATTCACGCCACCGTTCACTCACTAACTATATGATTAACATCATTGCTGGCTTGGTGTCATATGCCTATCAAGATAAAAAACCAGCACTGGATTTAAAAACATCAGCATTGGTTGTGATCTAAATTGAGGGATGGCTTATCCCGAACTCAGGTTACTTAGCTGTCTGAATGTACAACCGGCTATGGCGTTATCGACCAAGGCAGTGCAAGCGCTGCAACAAACAGAGCACAGCGTTACCACCGAAGAAACGCTAGAGACAACGGAATTATTTACGGACTCATCCGGTTTGAACGACTTTTTGCCTGAATTGATTGGCCCGCACTTATATGTGTATTTATTGCAATCGGATCAATTCATTACCTTACTGGGTCTGATGAACACCCTCTGGGAAGAATAAATGATAAAAAAACCGTAAAACCTCCTTACTCGGCTCCCCGAACTGCGCCAAAATCGGAGAGTCTTTAACAGCCCTACTTACTCCCCTGTAGTTAGGGCTGTTTTTTTTTGCCTCACCCCTGCTTGCCTCTTTGCTTGTCATAACCGTGAAACCCACGCAAATGACGAGTATAATCCCCCCTCCCCCATCTAAGCGACATAAAGGATTCCCCATGAGGCCAAGCGAACGCGCCCCTGAGCAAATGCGAACGGTTACATTTACCCGCCATTACACCTGCCACGCGGAAGGCTCAGTACTAGTGGAATTCGGCAACACCAAGGTGCTGTGTACCGCCACCGTCGAAGACCGTTTACCCGGCTGGCTCAAAGGCAAAGGTCAAGGTTGGGTCACGGCGGAATACGGCATGTTGCCGCGTGCCACGGGTTCACGCACCGCACGCGAAGCCGCCAAAGGCAAACAAGGCGGACGCACCATGGAAATCCAGCGCTTAATCGGGCGTTCCCTGCGGGCAGTGGTCGATCTCGAAGCCCTCGGCGAATTCCAAATCACCATCGACTGCGACGTGATTCAAGCCGACGGCGGCACGCGCACGGCTTCAATCAGCGGTGCTTACGTCGCCTTGTGTGACGCGATTACTTGGCTGCAAAAAAACCGCCGCTTGAAGAAAAACCCGCTGCACGGGCAAATTGCCTCGGTTTCCGTCGGCATTTTTGACGGCGTGCCGGTGCTGGATTTGGATTACGCCGAAGATTCCAAAGCCGAAACCGACATGAACGTGGTGATGAACGAAGCCGGACAATTCATCGAATTGCAAGGCACTGCCGAAGGTCACGCCTTCCGCCGCGACGAACTCGATGCCCTGCTGGCATTAGCAGAAAAAGGCATTCGGGAAATCATGCAAGCACAACAACAGGCATTGGCATCATGAGTCAACGTATCGTCTTAGCGTCCGGCAATGCCGGAAAGCTGCGCGAATTCAACACAATGCTGGCAGATTTGGGCATTGAATTTGTGCGCCAAAGCGAATTCGGGGTGCAAGATGCTGACGAAACCGGCTTAACCTTCGTCGAAAACGCCTTGATCAAAGCGCGTAACGCCGCCCGATACACCGGAATGCCCGCCATGGCAGACGATTCCGGCATTGTGGTCGATGCTCTCGGTGGCGCACCGGGGTTATATTCCGCCCGTTATGCGGGGGAACACGGCGACGATGCTGCCAATAACGCCAAATTGCTGGAAGCCTTGCAAGACGTGCCGGACGCACAACGCACTGCACGTTTCTACTGCTGCATCGTTTACCTGCGTCATGCAGAAGATCAATTGCCGATCATTGCCGAAGCCAGTTGGGAAGGTCGTATTCTGCACAGCTTAAGCGGGGCAAACGGCTTTGGTTACGACCCATTGTTCTACGTGCCAACCCACGGCTGCTCCTCCGCCGAACTGCCAGCGGAAGAAAAAAACCGCATTAGCCATCGCGGGCAAGCCTTGCGTAAATTGCATGAATTGTTGGAAAACGCCCGGTGAAACTCATCATCCTCGACCGTGACGGCGTGATTAACGAAGACTCCGATGCGTTCATCAAATCGGTGGACGAATGGATTCCGATCCCCGGTAGCATTGCAGCGATGGCGCGACTCTATCACGCCGGGTACACGCTGGCGATTGCCACCAACCAATCGGGCATTGCTCGCGGCTATTACGACGTTGCGACCTTGGATGCGATGCACGCCAAACTGCGCCACTTATTAGCCGCGCACGGTGGTGAAGTCGCTTACATCGCCTATTGCCCGCACCTTGGCAGCGATCATTGTGACTGCCGCAAACCGAAACCGGGGATGCTGCTGACTATTGCAGAACATTTCGGCATGAATCCCGCGCAAGCCCAAGTTGTCGGTGATTCGTTACGCGATTGGCAAGCTGCCGCTGCGGTAGGCGCAAGCTATGCCCAAGTCCGCACCGGCAAAGGCTTGCGCACGCTGGCAGAGGGCAAGCTCCCTGCCGCTATACCCGTGTTTGATAATCTGGCAGACTACGCCGACTCACTTTTGGGAAACACTTTCGCATGAATGCATTCAACACGCTTTGGCTAGGCACTCGTGCCGCGATTTTCTGGGTAGGCTTTGCGGTCAGCACCTTATTGGCAGGCTTGCTAACCCCGTTGGCTTGGCTGTTTCCGCTCAAATACCGTTACCCCGCCACCACCTTGTGGAACTGTTTCAACCGCTGGTGGCTGGAGGTGACTTGCGGGGTGAAATACCAAGTGATCGGGCGCGAAAACATCCCCACCGATAGCGCCTTCATAATCATGGCAAATCACCAGTCAACTTGGGAAACCTTCGCGATCCCCTGTATTTTTCCGCAACAATTAAGCTGGGTGATGAAACGCGAATTGTTGAAGATTCCGTTTTTTGGCTGGGGCTTGCGACTGATTCGCCCGATTGCGATTGACCGCAATGCTGGGAAAGCGGCCGTCAAACAAATTTCGCATCAAGGTAAAGCCCTGTTACAAGAAGGTATCAGCGTGGTCATTTTCCCCGAAGGCACGCGCGTAGCACCTGAGGAGAATGTGCCGTTCAAAATCGGTGGGGCAATCCTCGCTTCACACTCTGGCTTTCCGGTACTTCCCGTCGCGCATAACGCGGGGTTAAGCTGGAAACGCCATGCGTGGATCAAAAAACCCGGCACTATTACCGTTAGCATCGGTCCGGCATTTGCCACCAAGGGCTTAAAAACCGATGCCATTAATCAACAGGCACAAAGCTGGATTGAAGCTGAAAAAGCCCGCTTGCCTGCGATTTAGATCGCTCCATACCTTGCTAATTTATTTATTGGCATCCATAAATAAATTCACGGTCACTAATTGCGCATTTCGTGTTCACTTCCATCAAAATCAGACTACTATTTAATCCGTAGTTCAGGTTTTGTTCACAGTTACCGATCAGCAAGGAGTGCGCCCATGTCAGTAAGAAAGCTCATACGTAACGCTATAACAACTTTCGTTACCACCCTTGTTTTAAGCAGTGCTTACGCCTACGCCGCGCCTAATGGCGAAGTGCTGTTTAGTGCAACCGAGGGCGGCAAACCCATTATGCGTACAGTTCAATGGGAAATTTTTAATCTGGATAGCAACAGTAAGCAAGAAGACGTGCGGCATACCTTCACCGTCAAGCTACCACCGGGTGAATACCTCGCCAAGCTCAGGTGTGACGGCAAGGATTACGAGCGCCCATTCAAAATTGCCACGCCATTCCATAACGTGCTGATTGAGTGTGGTCATTGAGACCGGGCAATAGGGAAGTGGAAAAACAGCCGGATAATGTTCATCATCCGGCTCAAAACAGACATCAAAACCAACTCAACAAAAATTGTTAGAAGTTGTAGTGCAGACCTACCGTTGCGGTGGTGACACCCGTGTCAGCCGTACCAACCACGCCTGACTCAATGATCTTGGATTGCTCACCCATACTTACAAAATGATCAACGCCTGCACGCATCCCAAAATGTTCGCTGAAATTGTACTCAGCCCCCACCCCAACAACCGGCGTCACACCGGAATCATCGGCATTACTTGCGCTGGTGAATGCTTCACTTTCCCAAAAAGCAGCGCCAACTTTACCAAACAAGCCCACGTTTTGGGTCAAAGCTTTACGCCCGACAGCACTCAAGGTCAAGGCTTGAGATTGTTGATCGCCACGGACTGCGCCACCATCTTGCTCGATACGTGCCGTGTAATCCATATCCGTGAAGCCTGCTTCTACCGCCAGATTAGGGCTAACCGGATAACCTGCATACACATTGACTGCCCGGTCAGTGTCACACACTTCACGACACGCCACACCACCCACACCACAAGTTGAACTCAGATCATTGTCATCGACAGAGCTATTAATACCGTAACCTGCGCCCACATAAGGCGCTTTCGGCGAACCTGCCATTGCTACACTGCTGAACAATACAACCGCAACACTTACCAAAGGCAAATATTTATTCATCTACGTTTCCTCATTTATGTTTATGCTCTAATGAATTTAGCAGAAATGAAGGAAATCGTTATTTATTGTTTTTATAAGGATGAATATTTATCAGCCCGCCCGATTCCGCATGTGGTCTGCTACGTTTGCAAAGGAAGCTTTTAACTGCATTTTTAGCAAATCATCGCCCACTTGCTCATCCAACGCGGTATCCATGCACAATAACCATTGATCACGCATTTGCGTATCCACCGGAAACGGCAAATGCCGCGCCCGCAAACGCGGATGCCCGTATTCCGCTTCATACAATCCCGGCCCGCCTAGCCAGCCAGATAAAAACTTGAACAGCTTATCACGGGCAGATTGCAAATCTTGCGCATGAATCTTGCGTAACTCCCACGCTTCCGGCAATTCATCCATCAAGTCATAAAAGCGGTTCACCAAGCGCAACACGCCTGCCTCGCCGCCGAGCATGTCGTAATGGGTTCTAATTGGTAATTCCATCCTGAATAATCCGTAGCCTGCTTAAAAGTGGCAAGTCTACGGATTTTCACGCCAATTGGGGATGGGATTTCGCAAAGGCTTACAGTTTATCCGCAGCTACGCGGGCAAGATTTTCGAGTTTACTGACCTCAGGGTCTCCTTTGAGAGCGACTGCACCGAGCGTCATCACCACGCGCCCTTTGCGGAAAATCAGTTGCGTGTTGGATAGCAGATCGAGATTGCCAACATGCAGGTAGGCTTCATCGCCAATCCCGCTGAGTGTCCGCTGAGACTGCTGGTTGGTAGTTTTCATGGCATCATTAATAACGCCCCCCATGAAGTCCTGCATTTTCAGCGACATCCGCATGGTTTCTTGGGCTTCTGCTGCATTAGCGTTGGGCATGAGCGTGATGGTTAACATGGAAAATGGGGCAATATCCGTCACATTGCCTTTGCTGTTGTAAACACAGGTTTCTGGTTCGTCCGCCATCACCTCCACGCTGTTACTGAATGTGCCTTGCACGTCAGCCGGGGTAAGCAATTGGCAGGGTGACAGGATTTCACGCGATGATGAACTGGTTGTCGCTTGGCTAGACGCCGTGTCATCTCCGCAACCAACCAATACCAGAAGCAATACGGGCAACAGTAAGCGTGTTTGCATGGCAAGATTCTCTTACAGCTTGGGAGCACTGACATCTTTGTAACGGGTAGCCGAGGTGGTTTTGCCATCCTCGGTAGCGGATTTGTAGGGCAAGCCATCATCCTTACCGATATACAATTTGACTGTACCCTCACCCAATTCACCTGCCTCGCCACTGTGGTAACTCAATACATTGACATCGACACCATCAATGCTATCCGTACCTGCATCCTTGCATTCGCTCACTTTGAATGAGCCATCTTTAATCATGCCAATCGCAATTTTTTCAGCTTCGTCCAAATTCATCGGCGATTTTTCCCATTTACCATCCATATTCATGAAAAACTGCCCGTCTACTTTAATGGATTCGAGTTTTGTACCTTCCGATTCCACCGTGGAATGCCATGCGGCTTGGGTGAGTTTGGCTTCGCTGGCTTTGAGAATGGGTTCACAGGCGGCATCCAGTGCAAAAACCGGCGGCAGCAGGGTGAATAATACGGTAGCGGCAAGTATACGTTTCATCGTCAACTCCTTAGGGTGATCAGCTTTGATTAAGTATAGGCAATTATTGGCGCACCAATTCTACCCGACGGTTACGGGCGCGGCCTTCGAGGGTATCATTGGTATCACGCGGACTGGCTTCGCCATACCCTTGAGTGCTCAAACGGTTATCCGCAATCTTGAAGCGTTCCACTAGGGCGGTTTTCACCGCTATGGCACGGCGGTTGGAGAGGTCAAGGTTAAAACTGTCGCTGGCGATGCTATCCGTATGCCCGCCGATAGCGAGCTTCCAGTCGGGGCGTTTGTTGAGTAGGTCGGCAATGATGTGTAGGGTTTCATCCGATTCCGGGCGCAGTGTGGCGCTGTTGAAGCTGAAAAAGATGTCGTAGATGTCGACTTTCTCGCCTTCTTGCAGGGCTTTTTCCAACTCGGCGGCTTTGTTGCCACTGCCTGTGCCGTTGCCACTATCTGTACCAAGACTCAGGCTACCTGCACCGTTGCCCATTGAACCCGTACCTGTGCCACCGCCACCATTGCCAGTACCCGCGCCCGTACCGCTGCCACTGTTCGCGCCGCCACTACCTGTGGGGAAAGGTTCGGTATCGGTGTCGAATTCGCCGGATATTTCCAGCGGTTTACCCGTATTGGTCGCTATCGGCAAGTCATCGCTGCTGTGGCAGTCAAACGTAATCTGTGTGACCTGCAAACGATCCCGTTCTGACGGTGCGGGCGATGTTGCGGCGATTTCTTCCAACATTTTAGTCATCACTGGGTCGTCGGCAAACTTGGCTCTCAAGGCTTCATCTGCACCAAAACCCAGACGGAATTTGAGTATCAGTGGATTATCGGGATCATCCAGCACAAAAAACTCAGCTTTTTCCTCACCGAACAAGCCGTTGATGTGTAATGCAGGCAATTCTGCCGGTTTGCCATTCAGCAATACCGGAAAGGGAACGGGGGTTTTATCGGACAATTCCAGCGCGTACACCGAGGGCGCAAACCACCAACGATAGGGCGAATCGGGGTCAAGCACGTTTTCCGAGGTGGCACTGTAGTTGAGCGTGGTAACGATGGAAACGTCTGCTTTGCCCGTGGTTTTCAAGCGGGTGTAGTTGTCGTGGGTCAGGCTGATAGCAACGCTGTTCGGCACAGTTTCCGGCAGAATCGGGCTGAAAATTGCCAGATAGTAAGGTGCTTTTTGCTGGTCTGCGTGCAAGATACGGCGGGTGACGTTGGTGGCAACCAGTTCCGGTGGCTTGTCGCTGAAGGGGTCATCGACCTCGTGTTCGCTGGAATAATGCAGGGTGATACTGGCTTCATCCAAGGCAGTAATGCGCTTGATGGATTCATAGTCGCCGCTGCTTTGGTTGATGGCAGTGACAATGTGCAAACCGGGGCATAGCGGAACGGTGGGTGTAGTGGCTGCAACACTGGCATTGCTGACGATGAGCAAAAGCGGGAGCGCAATGGGGTGGGTATTCATGCTTTAGCGTCCTATCGCACCCATGCCGGGTACACCTATACCGAGGCAGAACATGTTTTGTTTTTTGGCACGATACACGCAGGCATCGCCACCACCTGCTTCGGCATTGTAACCAGCGGAAAAAATACCTTCCCCATCGGGTTGACGGATGGTGATATTACCACCTTCACCTGTACCCTCCTGACTTTTGGCAAGTGTGGTAATCGCTTCCCCTGCGTCGTTGTACAACACAATCATGCGTGGTTCGGAGATAAGCGCAGCGGTGTCTTTTCCACCTTTTGCCACACTGACAACGCCCGTTTGACCGTCGCTGGATGTGCCAACGAAAGCAACGTTTTCGCCTTGAGTGTTGGCTGCCATGACAGTGCCGGAGCCGCTGGTGGTGGGGTTTGTGCCTGCGGAAACCACTACTTTGCCCGCTTCGTCATACAAGCGCAGGGCAAATTTCTTGCCGGGGCGCAAAGCCATTTCGCCCAAGGGTTGTCTGCTGTCAGCGTTACTGACGACCATACCATTGACTCCTTCTTCAGGAGAGCCAAGGGCGGTACGGACACCATTGCTGGTTAAAACGGCTTGGCTGATATTGGCATCCGCATTGAGGTAGCCAATATTGCTTTTATTCGCGGCAACAACACGGGCAGACTCACCGTCAATCAACAGTTCCGCCATGGCTTTGCCAGGCTCACCCAGACGCAGGCTTGAAATGCCTTTGTCAGAATTAACTGTCATCAGGGTTTTGCCTGCGGCATCAATTACTTTAAACGGGGCTTGTACAGTATGACGACTGGCTTCCAGTTTTTGTTCGAGTGTATTTATCCGCGCTTCTAAGCGGGCGAGTTCTTCCATTACCTGACTTAAATTAGGTGGAGTTGGTGTGCTGCCTCCACCGTTACTGGGTGGACGATCTTTGCCTTCACGCCAGGTATTCATCTCCTCCATCCAGTTAATGATCTCGCCAAGGCTTTGGTCAATAAAGTGAACGGTATCTTCTGCACTAAACACCTTGATACCTGACCCTGCCACTTCAACGGGAGCAAGCTGAATGTCTAATCTTTTCTGCCAATAGGTGGGCAACTCTTGCGGTGCAGCAAATGCCAATGTTGCCCACGGCAACAGTATGAAAAAGACAGTTAAACGCAAGCGAAACAAAATAGACATTAACTCTCTCCTCTGCACTATTAACGTATAACGTAAGCCACTGCTTTATTTAATAGGAATTGAATAACAGCCACCCAACTCTGTGTCCCGTGCAGCAGTTTCTGCTTTCAGCATATCGGCATTCGCCTTATTATCCACACACCACCCGTAATGACTGTCACGGTTTCCTTGCCAGCGTGCATTAGGACCTAATTTGCAATCCAGTTGATTAGCTTTTTCAAACGCCACTTTTTTCTCGAACTGGGCAACCGCTCCATCAGCATACTCACCACACAGTTTTTCAATCATCGTTACAGGTGGAATCGTCGGCAAGGGAGATGTGTATGCAACCATTTCCCAGCGTACATTGGGCTGATCCACGCATTCCCACCCCGTGATAGGGTCGCCGTTGTTCAGTGTTGCCCCCTGCTGATGCAAGCAGTATCCATTGGAGGACTGAAGTTTGATGAATTTCCCTTCACTAGGTAATTGCAGCCAAGTTTGGGTTGGCTTGCCATCGTAAGTACACGTTTCCTGAATGAGCGGTATATCGTTCACCCTCTCCGGTGTTTTCAATGCCAAACATTTACCACTATGCTGGAAACGCAGAGAAAAATAACCGCTACCCAGTGGCATTTTTTCAAGCCTTACATTCGGTTGATCGACGCAATCCCATTGCGTGACTGCGCCCCCGTCGGCTTGGGATGCGCCGTGTTGATGGGCGCATTTACCGCTGTGTTGTGCCTTTAAATAAAACGTTCCTTCCGGGGTAGGGTCTGCCATAACGCTTGCTGTCAAACCAAGCATAGCTATCGACATGGATACAAGGCAGGCATTCATTCTGTTCATGACATCATCCTCGCAAATGATTTTAAGATGCCAATATAGTACCAAAATATCCTGTTTGCAACCCCTCTTATTCCCCCTACACTGCGCTCAATCAAATTGCGAAGGAACACTGTATGGGTGTATTTGTATTGGGTAGCTACATCAATGCCAACAGTATGACAGTCAAGCAATTGCCCACAGCGGGGGCATCGGTACAGGCTGAAAACTTATGGACAGAACACGGCGGTAAAGGGCTGAATCTGGCCGTGGGAATGCACCGTTTAGGCTTACTAACACATACACTGCTTGCCGTGGGAGATGATGCCGCCGGGGATTCGCTGTTAACACGGTTACAGGTCGAAGGCATGAATACACAAGGGATTGTGCGTAGCACAGTTCCCTCTGGTTTTGGTATCGGTTTGGTAGCGGCTGATGGCAACAACATTATCGTGGTCTATCCGGGAGCTAATGCACAACTGAATACACATCACGTACAAGCAGCCAGCAGTATCCTGCGTGACTGCCAACTGGTTTGCGCCCAATTTGAAATCCCCGATGCCCCAATATTGGAAGCCTTCCAGCAAGCACGGCAACACGGCATTAAAACCTTACTGAATCCCTCCCCTTGGCGCGTTCCTGACCCGGCAATATTGGCACTGACCGATATGTTGGTACTCAACGAAACCGAAGCAGCGGCTTGTTTTGGCATTGAAGACGCGCCGACCTTATCGCCTGCCCAATGGTTACGCTTATTGCCGACATTGGCCTGGCAGGGGCAATTATTGGTGGTGACATTAGCAGAGCGCGGCTGTATTGCGTTCTCGTGTGGGCAGCCAGCCATTCATGAACCGGCATGGACTGTTACCCCCGCTGACCCCACCGGAGCAGGCGACGCATTTACTGCGGGGCTGGTATATGCGCTGCTACACCACTATCCGCTGCCAAATGCCTTATGTTTTGCGAATGCCTGTGGGGCAATGGTGGCATCCCAACCGGGCGTATTGCCTGCATTGCCGCAGGTTGCCGCCGTGCAGGTGTTTATGGCTGGGCAGGAGCGGGCGGACTCATTTTCAAAGTAATCCGGTAAGTATACGCATCGCCACGGAATGTCCCCTCGACGTATTCCACCATTTGCCCGCTAGTGGCGTAAGTTTTACGCTTCAGTAACAAGCATGGTCCTGGTTCGGCAAAGCCAAACGCCGTCATTTCATCGGCATTGCTCATCGCCGCTTCAATGGTTTGCTCACCATCCGCCAAGGTCACACCACAGTGCTGTTGCAGGAATTGGTAAGCCGAACCGACCACATCCCAATCTGCCAATGCGGGGGCAAGTGTCAAGTCATACCAAGCTACTTCACGGGTCATCGGCACACCATCGCCCAGACGCAAACGCACCAACTTGAGAAAACGTGCAGTGGAAGGACGGTTGAAAATCGAAGCAATAGTGCGATCACAAACAATCTGGCGTTCCAGCAATTGAGTAGAAGGCTCCACCCCGATTTCGAGCATTTCCTCGGTAAAGCCTTTGAGCTTGCCAATTTCCGGGTTGATACGTGGTGGCGATTTAACAATTACCCCCGCCCGCCCATGCGTACTAATGAAATCCTGCTCACGCAACTCATCGTAACAGCGCCGAATCGTGGTACGACTTAACCGCAGTGCTTCCGCCAAGGTTCGTTCAGAGGGCAAACTATAGCCTTCCCCCAACTCCCCCGCTTGGATCATCTGGATAATTTGGCGTTGTAATTGCCGATACATGGGTTCCGCGATCCCGGTATCCGGCTTCAAACGCTGAATGAACGCAGCACTATCATTGACCGCATTCAGCGTGGTATCAACTTCTCGGAAAGCAACTGAACTCATAAGCGTTTATTTAACCTTTACACTGAACCCATGTGATAACCATACCATAAAAAACCATATTTTCGGCTCACTCTACCATTTACTTGCAGCAATCAGACGCTAAAACCGTAAATTCATTAGAAAATTACTATATTGTCAGTATAATCGCGCCTTTCCATGAATACTTATTGAGTACCTTAGCTGTGATCCAGAATCTGCGAAACATCGCCATCATCGCCCACGTTGACCACGGGAAAACCACCTTGGTTGACAAATTGTTACAACAATCCGGCACGTTAGGCGAACGCGCCGACGTAACCGAACGGATGATGGACTCTAACGCGCTGGAGAAAGAGCGCGGCATTACCATCTTGGCAAAAAATACTGCCCTGCGTTGGACTAACCCTGCCGATGGCATCGAATACCGCATTAACATCGTCGACACCCCAGGGCACGCGGACTTCGGTGGCGAAGTAGAGCGTGTATTGTCAATGGTTGACTCCGTATTACTGCTGGTTGACGCGGTGGATGGCCCTATGCCACAAACCCGTTTCGTTACCCAGAAAGCCTTTTCCCACGGTTTGAAACCGATTCTGGTTGTGAACAAAATTGACCGCCCCGGCGCAAACCCGCACCGCGTGATGGATCAGGTGTTTGAACTGTTCGACAACCTCGGTGCAACCGATGAGCAACTCGACTTCCCCGTGGTGTACGCTTCTGCCCTGAACGGCTTTGCCGGTTTGGAAGAAACCGTGAACAGTGGCGACATGACCCCATTGTTCCAAACCATTATCGACAGTGTAGCTGCACCCGACGTTGACCCTGACGCACCGTTCCAGTTGCAAATCAGCCAATTGGACTACAACTCCTACCTCGGCATTATCGGGATAGGGCGTATCAAGCAAGGTCGCGTTAAAACCAACACCCAAGTTAAAGTCATCGACACCGAAGGCAAGATCCGTAACGGTCGTGTCCTGAAAATCCTCGGCTTCAACGGTCTGGATCGCGTCGAAGTCAACGAAGCGCAAGCGGGCGACATTATCGCATTCTCCGGCATGGACGAACTGCACATTTCCGACACCGTGTGTGACCCGGAAAATGTAGTAGCACTGCCAGCGTTGAGCATTGACGAGCCGACCGTCACCATGACATTCCAAGTCAATACTTCACCGTTTGCAGGCAAAGAAGTCAAAACCGGCACCTCTTCACGCCGCCTGAACGAGCGTTTGAAGCAAGAATTGCTGCACAACGTGGCGTTGCGCGTCGAAGACACCGATGACCCTGAGAAATTCAAAGTTTCCGGTCGTGGCGAATTGCACTTGGGCATTCTGATCGAAAACATGCGTCGTGAAGGTTATGAACTCGCGGTTTCCCGCCCTGAAGTTATCGTGCGCGAAATCGACGGCGTGAAAATGGAACCGTTTGAAAACGTGACCGTTGACATTGAAGAGTCCAGCCAAGGCAAAGTCATGGAAGCACTGGGTGAACGCCGTGCTGAACTGAAAGACATGGCACCGGATGGCAAAGGTCGGGTACGTTTGGAATACCGGATGCCCGCACGCGGCTTGATCGGCTTCCAAACCGATTTCATGACCATGACCTCTGGTACTGGCTTGATTTACCACGTTTTTGATAGCTACGCACCGTACAAAACCGGTGCGATTGGCAACCGTCACAACGGCGTATTGATTTCCAACGGCACAGGCAAAGCCTTGGCTTACGCCCTGTTCAGCCTGCAAGATCGGGGCAAGTTGTTCGTCGGTCACACCGAAGAAGTGTACGAAGGTCAGGTCATCGGCATCCATACCCGTGACAACGACCTGGTGGTTAACCCGCTGAAAGCCAAGCAGTTAACCAACATTCGCGCTTCCGGTACTGACGAAAACCTGATCCTTGTCCCGGCGATCCGCATGACGCTGGAACAGGCGATGGAATTCATCGACGACGACGAACTGGTTGAAATCACGCCAAAGAACATCCGTATCCGCAAGCGTTTCCTGCTTGAGCATGAGCGTAAGCGTGCTACGCCAAAGAAAGAGGCGTAAGCCAAACAGCGAAAAGGGGTCAATCAAGACCCCTTTTTCCATTTAACCTTGAGAGAAAGGGCTTTATTATGAAAAAAACGTTATTACTGACCGTATTACTCAGCAGCGTGCTCTTGCAGGGCTGCGCCGTGCAAATGGCAAGTTCTGCTGTGGGCGTCGTGGCTGGCACGGCCATTGGGGTGGCGAAAGTGCCTTTCCAAGTCGGTGGTGCTGTCGTTGATGTGGTCAGCGGCGACTAAACCTTACCCCTTGATCAGTTGCAGGAATTCCTGCCGCGTGCGGCTATTCTCGCGGAACTCCCCTAACATCATCGACGTTACCGTGGAGGATTGCTGTTTTTGCACGCCGCGCATCATCATGCAGAAATGCTGGGCTTCCAGCACCACACCAACGCCTGCCGCGCCGGTCACTTGCTGAATCGCGTCGGCAATCTGCTTGGTCATGTTTT
This sequence comes from Thiothrix winogradskyi, assembly GCF_021650935.1. Classification (NCBI taxonomy): domain Bacteria; kingdom Pseudomonadati; phylum Pseudomonadota; class Gammaproteobacteria; order Thiotrichales; family Thiotrichaceae; genus Thiothrix; species Thiothrix winogradskyi. The sequence goes on from NZ_CP091244.1 coordinate 105,207, forward strand.
CCTGAATCTGCAAACGTCTGGCGTACATATCGGTAATGCGGGCAATCTTCGATAGCCCCAGCACCTTACCCTTGGGCAAGTACGCAATATGCGCCTTGCCGACAAAGGGCAGCATATGGTGTTCGCACAAGGAATAAAATTCGATGTCTTTCACCACCACCATTTCGTCATTATCAGAATCGAAAACCGCGCCATTCACGATGGTTTCCAGCGATTGTTGGTAGCCTTGGGTCAAAAAACCGAAGGCTTTGGCAGCGCGTTCCGGGGTTTTTTGCAACCCGTCGCGGGTAATATCTTCACCGATGCTGGTAATCAGCTCGGCGTAGAGTTGGCTGGCGTCTGTCATTGTTATTGTCCTGCTGGGTAGTTTACATATGACAGCAACGTTAAGCTGATTACCCACCGATGACAAGTAAGACGGAAAAAACTAGTACATATTGATGCTCACCTCATAAACCCCACCAACAACCAAAAACTCCCCCTCCCCCCGATACAGCGTCAGGTGCGACTGTAGCGAATGCAACAAAGCCAGTGCGTACTGACGTCCGGCAAGGTGATTGCGCTGTACGGGCTGGGCGATCAGGAAAGCTGGTGTTGGATCAGCAGTCACAGAGTTTGCTGACCGAGGCGCGGTTGAGTGCATGGATTGAGGCGATTAAACCGGCGTTATTGGCGAAATTGGTTGGATAACTCTCCCATAGGGGCTGCAAACCAACCTGTGTCACGCCCCATAACCGACTTTATCCCGCGTCGTTAGGGCGATTAGATTGGATTTGCCTAAGTTCAGTTTTGCCAGCACCTTTTGCGCTAAAGAATCGCCCAATGGCGGTGAGTAGGCGTTGTAACAGGCAGCACATCCCCTTGAATACAAACGTAATGACGCAAACCTAATCGTCGGGTATGAGTAGCGCAAGCGACCCTACGCACCCATTGCATTTATAGGCGCATTATTATAAAATGATCCTACGCGGCTGGCACTGTATCCGGCTTTCCTGATGTAGTGGCTGCCGCACTCGTGGCAGACGATTTTTCATGCAGAGATTGTACAGTGTTTATCAGGTCTGAACCACTACCCAGCATACTATCGGTGGGTATCGCTTGCGCTTCTCTCACCCTACGCCTAAACTAACGTTATTACATTCGTACTAACGGAAGCTCATCCATGCTACAAGTCAAACTCACCGCCATCGGCAATTCTGTTGGCATTGTTCTTCCCAAAGAAGCACTGGCAAAGCTGAAAGTAGGAAAAGGCGACAGCCTGTATCTGGTAGAAAGCCCGGAAGGTTTCACCCTGACACCCTATCAGCAGGATTTCGATGACCAAATGCAGGCTGCTGAAAAGGTGCTGAAGAAATACCGCAATGCCTTCCGTGAGTTAGCAAAATGACTGAACCGAGATGGGTGCTGGAAGATGTCACGTTAGCTGTGCATCAGATGTTGCTGGCAGAACATGGCGGTAGTCCGGGCATTCGTGACAAGTCGCTGCTGGATTCTGCCCTCGCACGACCCAAGCAACGCTTAGCTTACAAACCTGATTCAACGCTGTTTGAGCTTGCCGCTTCCTACAGCTTTGGCATTGCCAAAAATCATCCGTTCATTGATGGCAACAAGCGGGTAGCCTTGGCAGTCGGAGCAGTTTTTCTGGAACTCAACGGTTTTGAGCTGGATGCTCCCGAACCCGAAGCGGTCATTATGTTTGAGCAATTAGCGGCTGGAAATATTGCAGAGGCAGAACTTGCCGACTGGTTTAAAAAGTCCTGCCTACAGATACCGTGAGGGTCGTAGGAATCACAACGATGGAGACTGGCTAATTGTATTAACCACACCACTGCGATTCACACGGAACACCATCATTATCACCATCCATTTCGGTATCGGGGCAATTTTTCTGATAATACGTCGCCTCAGCACAAGAGGTCATTTGAGAACAAAACTGCTTCCCCTGACACTGAAAAGCGGAAGTATTCGACGTTGGAGCAAGTGGTTCAGCAAGCCGTTGTATGCCTACAGATTCGGTAACAGGGTAAGATCCACTAGCTGTTGACGTAGCATTCTGCCACGCATAAACCCCGCCCCCAACTGCTAACAGGACAGCAATCAGTGGCGTTAAAATGCCCTGCCCTTGCTTCTTTGCATAAGCGCCACGAGCAGGTTTATGCGGCTGATTCGCCATCTGGACATACTGAACATCAGCGGCACAGAAGCCACGTTTTTCATCCTTGATACATTCATACGTGACCAGCTCATTCACTGCCGGGCGTTTTTGCCCGCGAGCGAACGCACTGATATGCAAAAACACTTTGGTATTGGAACTATTCTGGGTGATGAAACCAAAGCCACGATCATCTTTCCAATCGGTGATTTTACCCTGATAACGCATGTTGCCTCGAAAATTAGTTGTTGTAGCGAAAAGGCTGCCGTTCTCATGAAATTAAACGTCAGTAACCTCAACTCAACAAATTTTCAAGATGAATGGCTTACGCTAACATCAAGCGCAGCGGCAGCATCGGCGAAACCACAAACCCTTGCCGTTGGTAAAAGCGTTGCGCGGCATCATTCACCGCATCCGTCAGCAGGATAATCCGCAAACAGCCATTCGCCTTGGCAAGCGCGATAACTGGATGCAGCAACAACAGTTTCAGGTACTGCGCTTCTGGAATCACGAAATACTGAACCACCAAGAAGCCGTTTTACAACAAATCCGCCACGCCTTACACCTCAGTCACCACACCTCTTAGCCCCTTCACCCCTTGCGGGGGAAGGGGTTGGGGATGGGGGGAAGTTCGGAGTGATAACGTAAGCGGGGTTAGCCCTGTTCCCGCGCTACTGCCCGATGCCCAATATCCGTGCGGTAATACACCTTATCCCAATCAAGCGCTTGCACCAGTTTGTAAGCATTTTTCTGCGCCTCGGTGACATTATTGCCTAAACCTACCGCGCACAACACCCGCCCACCGCTGGTAACAACCTTGTCATCTTGGAACGCAGTACCCGCATGAAACACCTTGCCATCGAGGATTGCAGCCACTTCCAACCCCGCAATCACGTCACCTTTGCGGTAAGCATCCGGGTAGCCCCCCGCCGCCAGCACCACACCCAATGACGCACGGCTATCCCATTCTGCGGTCACTTTATCCAAACGCGCATCCAACGCCGCTTCCAGCAAGCCGACGAAATCGGACTGCAAGCGCACCATGATCGGCTGGGTTTCGGGATCACCAAAGCGGCAATTGAATTCCAACACTTTCGGCACACCTTGCGCATTGATCATCACACCCGCGTACAAAAAGCCGGTGTAAGGAATACCATCCGCCGCCATGCCGCGCACGGTGGGGTAAATCACTTCCTGCATAATGCGTTCGTGCATCGCAGGCGTAACCACTGGCGCGGGGGAATACGCCCCCATACCGCCGGTATTGGGGCCTTTATCGCCATTATCGCGGGCTTTGTGATCTTGCGAACTTGCCATTGCCAACACGTGTTCGCCATCCACCATCACGATGAAACTAGCTTCTTCGCCCAGCAAAAACTCCTCGATTACCACGCGACTGCCCGCCGCGCCAAAGGCATTGCCTGCCAGCATATCCTGCACCGCTGCAATCGCCTCGTCCTCGGTTTGCGCCAGAATCACACCCTTGCCCGCCGCCAGCCCGTCGGCTTTCACCACAATCGGCGCACCCATTTGGCGGATGTAGGCAATCGCGGGTTCAACCTCGGTGAAATTCGCGTATTCGGCAGTGGCAATGTGATGCCGCGCCAGAAAATCCTTGGCAAAGGCTTTCGATGACTCCAATTGCGCTGCTTGTTGGGTGGGGCCAAAACAACGCAAACCCGCCGCACGGAATTTATCCACAATGCCTTTGGAAAGCGGTGCTTCGGGGCCAACCACGGTCAGTTCAACCGCGTGTTGCTGCGCGTATGCCAGCAACGCATCCACGTCTTCTGCCGCAATCGGCACATTGCGCATATTGGGTTCTAACGCCGTGCCCGCATTACCGGGAGCAACCAGCACCTCGCTTACCCGCCCGGATTGTGCAATCTTCCATGCCAGCGCGTGTTCACGTCCGCCGCCGCCTACTACCAGTACTTTCATCGTGTTACTCCCATTGCATCCTGAAAAACGCACCATTAAAGCGGGATTAGGTAGCCGTTTCAAGCGTTCATGCGTTTAATCATCAGTAAGTTGAAGCCGGAAACACCGCGCATAAAGGAATAGCCGGGATATGAATCAGTATTGTTACTATGGATGCTTGCTCATCGCCGCCGCATTAATGGGATGCGGGCAAAAAACACACCCATCAGCGGTCACATTACCCGCCAGCCGCGTGATTGCCACCTTGTACGCCGTGCACACTGACACTAACACGGATACTGTCCCCTGTTATCACCGGCCCGATGCCAGCTCGCCTGCTGTCCTGCATTTGCGCCATCAACAACAGGTTCACTTGGCTTCACCACAGGGTACGATGGTGCAACAGGGTGAAACTTACTGGCTGCATATTAACCCACGCACCGCCCCCATCCCCGCCTGTTACCTGAATGTGCGCCACCTAATGCCACTGGCATGAACACTCTGGTATCCTCACGGTTTTCTCAAGCAACAAGCACCACCACCATGAGCAATACCGTCCAAGCCAATAGCCGCATTCGCTGGCATTACCAGTTATTCCTCGCCGATGGGCATAAAGTGGAAGCCAGCGAAGACCCCGCTGGCGAGATTCTGCAACTGGGCAAAGGTGAAATTCACCCCAATCTGGAAAGCGCCCTGATCGGTTTGCCCCAAGGCGAACCCATTCGTCTGATTATTATGGCGGATCAAGCCTTTGGGTATCCCGACACTGATGCCATTCAGACCTTGGCACGTGATGAATTTCCCGCCGACTGGCAGGTAAATGCCGGGCAAATCATCAGCTTTGCACTACCATCAGGGCAAGAAATCCCCGGCAAGGTGCGCGACATCACGGCTGATAGCGTGGTCGTCGATTTCAACCATCCACTGGCTGGGCATAACATCACCTTTGAATTGGAAATTCTCGACATTTTATAAGGTAGCGTCGTAAAAGGTGGAGGCGTAAAATCGTGCGTCTCTACGCTGTAATTACCTTAGCAATCAAGGTATAAATTCTAAAAATTTCCCCTGCACGTGCATTTGGTTGATGATAAGCGGCATCAAAATCAACAACCAAATTAGTTACATGACAACAATTGCGCATATTTCCGACCTGCATTTTGGGTGTGAAGCACCGATGCTGCGGGAAGGCTTACTGGAAACGCTGGAACACATCCACCCCGAACTGGTGGTCATCAGTGGCGACTTAACCCAACAAGCCAGCCGCCGTGAATTCCGTGCCGCGCGGGAGTTTCTGGACAACCTCCCCTACCCTTACCTGATTGTTCCCGGCAACCACGACCTCACCGAACGCAATCTACCGGAACGCCTGCTATTCCCTTGGCAAAAATGGCGGCACTATATTTCCCCCGAACTCGAACCCGTCAAACACGCTGACGCTTTTATTGCTATCGGCATTAACACCGCACGACGTGCCAGCTTACACCCCGACTGGTCACGCGGCAGTATCAGCCGAATGCAAGTCGCCCGTATCCGTCGCCAATTGCAAACCACCCCGGCAACCAGCCTGCGTCTGTTAACCGCACACCATCCCTTCTGGTTGCCCGCCATGTTCGCGCACCGTGAACTGATCAGACGCGGGGAAACTGCCCTGCAAGCCTTCCAGTCCGAAGTCGACATTATCCTCAGCGGGCATGTGCATCTGGCTTACGCGCAAGTCACGCAAGGTGTCATCGTGTCTCATGCGGGTACAACACTCTCCAACCGCCTGCTGCTGCATCACACCAATAGCTTCAACGTCATTCGCGGCGACCGCCAACGCCTCAGTCTGGAATTGATGGAATGGGGCAGCCAGCGCTTCCGCCTGTCACGCCAGCAAGTATTCCGGCGGCACGAGGATGGCTGGCACCAGCAGCATTAGTGTTATAATAAGCACCCGATCACCATAACCAAGACGCCATGCAATACCCCAACGCTACCTACATTGCCCAAACCCGCTGCTGGCTGGAAAACGTTGTCCTCAAACACAACCTCTGCCCGTTTGCCCACAAGCCGTTCAAAGGCGGGCAAATCCATTTCGTCGTCACTGATTCCGCCCGTCCCGAATTTTTGCTGGAAGACTTGCAGCACGAACTCGAACAACTCCGCGCCACCCCCGCCAGCGAAGTCGAAACCACCTTGCTGATTCACCCCGGCACGCTGGAAGATTTCCTCGACTACAACGACTTCCTCGATCTGGTCGATGCGCTCTTGGAAGACAGCGGCTTTGCAGGTGAATTCCAAGTTGCCAGTTTCCACCCCGATTACCAATTTGAAGGCACGCGCCCGAACGACGCGGAAAACTTCACCAACCGTTCGCCCTGGCCAATGCTGCACTTAATCCGCGAAGACAGCCTGGCGCAAGCCATTGACAGTTATCCTGATGTCGATGCCATTCCTGAGCGCAATATTGCCACCATGAATGCACTGGGAACGGCACACCACCGTCACGTGTTGGAAACCTGTTTACAAACCAAAAAAGAGCCTGAATGAAAAGCCACATCCACCGTATCCGCGAAGAATTACCGCTGGTTCTCCTGTTTCTCGCCACCATTTGGGGCGTATTTCTTTTGGATCGTATCCTGCCACTGGAACGCTTGGGGCTGATTCCGCGTGATCTCGGTGGGTTAATTGGCATTGTGACCATGCCGTTTCTGCATTCCAACTTTACGCATTTGCTGAACAATACTGTGCCGTTGGCGGTATTGCTGACGTTACTGGCGGGTTCGCGCACTGATTCACGCGCTGCGGTGGCACTGGTGGCTGTCGTGGGCGGGGTATTGCTGTGGCTGTTTGGACGCGGGCATTCGCTGCACATTGGCGCAAGCGGGCTGGTGTTTGGGCTGGCTGTGTTTTTAATCGTCTCCGGCGCATTGGAACGGCGCATTGTGCCGCTACTCGTCAGCGCTTTCGTGGCATTCACTTACGGCACAACGTTGCTCACGGGGATTTCGCCTTGGCAAGCCGGTGTATCGTGGGATGGGCATCTGCTCGGCGGGGTCGCTGGGGGTTTGGTCGCTTGGTTGTTGGTGCGCAAAACCCCAGCCGCCTGATTGCCTATGCTTACACCGGAACGCCGGACTCACCAATGGTGCGCAGGGCTTTCAGGACATCCAAGCGCGTAATGACCCCCACCACGCGGTTGTCATCTACCACAGGATAACGGCGATAATGGTCATCCATGAACATTTTTGCCACATCGAGGATGCTATCTTCCGCATCCACGGTGCGCACATCTCGTGACATTTTTTCCCCTATCGTGCCGCGCCAACCAGAGTGGTAGCCCGAACGCAATGCCGCATCAATGCAGTCGGTAACGGATAGAATCCCGACCAAATTACCTCTGTTGTCCATCACCGCACCACCAAACAGGTTGCGGTCGGTAAAAATATCAACGGCTTCGCGCATATCCTGATTTTCATACAGGGTGGCGAGGCGGTTTGACATGTAATGACGTACCGACAATGAAACTTCCGCCATGATGGACTCCTCCAGCTTAATTCAAGATTTTAAAATATCATGCCGTTTCAGTACGGCTTCGCGTTGTTCTTGTGCCATTCTTTGCTTGCGTTTCTCACAAGGATTAGAACAGGAACAGTCACTTTTTTCTATACCCGGAATCGCGGACAAGCCACCACAACTGCCTTGCAGGCTACGATGATTCAAAATCCAGCCCAAAGCCAAGCCGATAATTGCCAACCCAAAAATAAGAAAAGTTAATAGAAAAACTTCCATCATTATTTACCGTTAATCTTAGTAATTCGGAATATTATCATGCTGCACTGCAAAAACATTTCACGTTTGCGAATTTTGAGCTACTATTACCTTGGGTTAGGCAACTAACCCATTTCCTCCTAGCGGTTCGGGGTGGACATCCACCCCGCTCTTTATCGCCAAAAATCAATGAATTAGAACAAAAGCCTACCCACCAAAATCATCCAGCAGAATATTTTCGCGCTCCACGCCAATATCCAATAGCATCCTTACCACAGCCGCATTCATCATCGGCGGTCCGCACAAGTAATATTCGCACTCTTCCGGTGCAGCGTGATCCTTTAAATAATTTTTATAGAGCACATCGTGGATAAACCCAACGTACCCCGTCCAATTATCTTCCGGCTGCGGTTCGGATAAGCCCATGTGCCACATAAAATTCGGGTTTTCGGCGGCTAAGGTATCAAACTCATCCACGTAAAACGCTTCCCGCAAACTTCTTGCACCGTACCAGAATGACATTTTGCGCTTACTTTTCAAGCGGCGTAATTGGTCGTAAATGTGCGAACGCATCGGAGCCATGCCCGCGCCACCGCCGATAAACACCATTTCATTATCCGTCTTACGCGCAAAGAATTCACCGTAAGGCCCTGAAACGGTTACTTTATCACCCGGTTTGAGGTTGAAAATAAACGACGACATTTTGCCAGCAGGAATGTCATTCTTGCCCGGTGGCGGGGTCGCAATGCGCACATTGAGCATCACAATATCGTCTTCTTCGGGGTAACTTGCCATTGAATAGGCACGCAATACCGGCTCTTCGACATGCGATTCAATATCCCACAGTTTGTATTTATCCCAATCGTCGCGGAACTTGGGTGGAATATCAAAGCTGGAATACTTCAAATCATGCGGCGGGCATTCGATCTGAATATACCCCCCAGCACGGAAGTCGATCTTTTCGCCCTTTGGCAACTCCACCACCAGCTCCTTGATAAAGGTGGCTTTATTGTCGTTGGAGCGTACCGTGCATTCCCACTTTTTCACGCCGAATACGTCTTCCGGCACTTCGATTTTCATGTCCTGCTTGACGGCAACTTGGCAGGCTAAACGCTCACCTTCGGCTGCTTGGCGGCGGTTAATGTGACCTTCTTCGGTAGGCAGTAACGTACCGCCACCTTCCAGCACTTTTACGCGGCATTGCGCACACGTACCACCACCACCGCAGGCAGACGACACGAACAAACCTTTATCCGCCAATGCGCCCAGCAGTTTCGTACCGGGTTTGACGATGAGTTCTTTTTCGCCATTCACCAGAATGCGAATATCGCCAGTGGCTACCAGTTTGGAACGTGCAAACAAAATGCCGTACACCAAGCCAATAATCATGAGGTTAAACAGGGCTACGCCCAAAATAACGGTTGTCATTGCGTCTTGCCCCTTATAACTGAATGCCGGAGAAGGACATAAAGCCCAACGACATCAGCCCGACCGTAATAAAAATTATCCCCAAACCTTGCAAACCGACGGGGACATCGCTGTATTTCATGCGTTCGCGCACACCTGCGAGTACCACGATAGCCAGCATCCAGCTAAAACCGCTGCCGAAACCGTAGACCACGCTTTCGGTGAACGTGTAATCGCGTTCCACCATGAATAACGCTCCGCCCAAAATCGCACAGTTAACCGTAATCAGTGGCAGGAACACCCCTAAGGCTTGGTACAGCGATGGCACGAATTTATCCAGTACCATTTCCAGCACCTGTACTATCGCCGCAATCACCGCAATGTAGCTGATCAAACCCAAAAAGCGCAGGTCGACACCCTGCAACAGGGCACTTTCCTTCAGAAAGACATTGAGGATCAGGTTGTTGGCAGGCACGGTAATCGCTTGCACAATTACCACCGCGATCCCCAGCCCCACCGCCGTTTCAATCTTTTTGGAAATGGCGATGAAGGTACACATTCCCAAAAAGAAGGTGAGAGCCATGTTCTCAATGAACACGGCTTTGATAAACAGACTTAACATGGCTTCCATATCAGCGATTCCCCAGTCCGTGTTTCTCATGAATCTTGAAGTCGTGGACTTCGCACTGTTCCGGGTATCGGGTGCGGATGACCCAAATCAACATACCGATGATAAAGAACGCACTCGGCGGCAATAGCATCAAGCCGTTGGGTTCGTACCACCCACCATTTTTGACCAGCGTGAAAATTTCATACCCCAGCAGTGCCCCTGAACCAGACAATTCGCGAATGACTGCCACGATAATCAGTATCAGGCTGTAACCCAAACCATTGCCAATCCCGTCAAGGAAACTCATCCCCGGCGGATTTTGCATGGCATAGGCTTCTGCCCGCCCCATGACGATGCAGTTGGTGATAATCAAACCAACGAATACGGACAATTGCTTAGCCGTGCTGAAGGCATAGGCTTTCATCAACTGATCCACCACGATAACTAGTGACGCAATGATGGTCATCTGCACAATAATGCGGATACTGCTAGGAATGTGGTTGCGGATGGCACTGATGGAGGCGTTGGAAAACGCCGTTACCGTGGTCAACGCGACCGCCATCAACAACGCCGTTTTCAGCGAGCTGGTGACAGCCAAGGCGGAACAGATGCCGAGGATTTGTAGGGTAATCGGGTTATTGGCGACCAAGGGGGTCGTAATTACCTTGCTGGTTTCAGGCTTCATGCGCCACCTCCATTACGGAATTTTTGCAGGTATGGGCCGAAACCATCCGCACCCATCCAGAATTTAACGAGGTTATGGACACCGTTGCTGGTCAGGGTTGCACCGGAAATCGCGTCGATTTCGTGCGTGGCTTTTTCGCCTTCGGTCGCTGCCATCTTGGTGACACGGATAGCTAGGCTGCCATTGGCATCAAATACCTGTTTGCCCGACCACTTGTCTTTCCACTGCGGGTTATCGACTTCGCCACCCAAGCCCGGTGTTTCAGCGTGTTCATAGAAACCCAAGCCCACCACGGTATTGGCATCGCCTTGCAAGGCAATGAAACCGTGCAAGGTTGACCACAAGCCATAGCCGTGGATAGGCAGGATGATTTTCTGCACCTGCCCTTGCGGGTCTTTCACCAAATACACCGTGGCGTATTTGGCACGGCGTTTGATCGACGCAATATCCTGTTCCTTGGTCAGCACTAGGTTTTGCTTGGGGTCAACCGAGGCGGCACGCGCATCGAAGGTGTTGGCATCGATCCCCTCCGCGTATGCGCCAGTTTGCAGGTCAACCACTTTGGCTTCCACCTGTTTGAAGGCTTCCTCCACCGACTGCCCCGGTTTGGCTAAACCGGCGATTTGCAGGATGTTCTTTTTCTTGTCCAGCAACTTGTTTTCGTCCTGCACTGGCTTCAAAGCCACGGCAGCGGCGGAAACGGCGACCGAACACACCAGACACAACAGCAACGCTACCCCGTAGGTTTTCACTTTGCTGTCATTGGGTAAGTCTAAAAATTGACGCACGAGTTTCATGATTTCGCCCCCGCATTGGCTGCTTGACGCTTCAGGCGGCGTTTGATGTTGGCTTTCATCACCGAATAATCCATCAGCGGCGCGAACATATTCGCAAACAAAATCGCCAGCATCATGCCTTCAGGGAACGCCGGATTCACCACGCGAATCAGGATGACCATCACCCCAATCAATACGCCGTACCACCAACGCCCGGTATCGGTATGCGCCGCCGTGACCGGATCAGTCGCCATAAAGATCATCCCGAACGCAAAGCCACCCGTGACCAAATGCCAGTACCAAGGCATGGCAAACATCGGGTTAGTGTCGCTACCGATGGTATTCAGCAAAATCGTTGTCACAACCATGCCGAACATCACGCCCGACACAATGCGCCAACTCGCAATCTTGGTGAACAGCAAAAACGCCCCGCCAATCAGGATTGCCAACGTGGAGGTTTCACCCAAAGAACCGGGTTCAAACCCGATAAAGGCATCCCACCAGCTCACTGTTACCGCCTGCATTCCACCAGCCGCAGCCGCAGACAGCGTAGTTGCGCCGGAATAACCGTCAACCGCTACCCATACCGCATCGCCGGACATAAACGCGGGGTACGCAAAGAACAGGAACGCCCGCCCCGCCAGCGCTGGGTTAATGAAGTTTTTACCCGTACCGCCGAATACTTCCTTGCCAATAATCACCCCGAACAAAATACCCATTCCCACCATCCATAACGGAATATCGGGAGGTAACACCAGCGAGTACAGAATGGAAGTCACAAAGAAACCTTCGTTGACTTCATGCCCACGCACTAGCGCGAACACCACCTCCGCCATCCCGCCCACAATAAACGTGGTCATGTAAATGGGCAGGAAATACAAAAAGCCGTGGAAAAAGTTATCGAAAAAGCTTTTCGGATCGTAACCGATCATATCCATGATCACGCCGCGCCAGCCTTCCGCGTGTTCCAGCCCCATGCCTTGCATCGCCAGATTTGCCTGATAGCCGGTGTTGTAACACGCCATGAACATCACGGGAAACGTTGCCAACCACACATAACCCATGACACGCTTCAAATCGAGCGCGTCACGTACATGCGGTGCGCCAATGGTGCGGTTGGGCGGGCTATACAGCAGGGTATCGACCATTTCAAACAGGCCGTAATACTTGTGATATTTGCCGCCTTTGGCAAATTTCGGCTCAACCTTGTCGAGCAGGCGGCGTAATTTATCCGTCATCGCTTATTCCCCCTTTTCCAGCATCCGCAAGCATTCACGCAAAGCAGGGCCGTATTCGTATTTGCTGTGACACACGAAAGTACACAGGGCGAGATCATCTTCATCGAGTTCCAACGCGCCGAGCTGTTGCGCCATTACGGTATCGCGTACCAGCAAGGAACGCAGCAATTGCGTTGGCAAAATATCCAGCGGCATGACCTCTTCGTAATTGCCAATCGGCACCATCGCACGGTGACTGCCGTGTTGCGTGGTGGTCATCGCAAAACTGGCGTGCCGCACATCGGGGCGCAAAAACACATTGAGGATGGAAAACTGCTTGAGTAACGGATTCAACCAATGCAGGAACAAACGCGGCTGCCCTTCGGCAATCACTGCCACTTGCACGGTGTAACGCCCCAGATACGCGCTCCAACCCGCTGCACGGAACCCCGCCAACAACGAACCGGCAATCACGCGGCATTGCTGGCAATCGAGTTGCCCTTCCACAATATCGTCGGTGCTTGCGCCCAAACGGGTACGCAGCAAACGCGGCTTTAACACCGTCGGGCCTGCCAGCGAAATAATGCGTTCCACGTACAGCTTGCCGGTGGTGAAAAGCTTGCCAATCGCAATCACATCCTGATAGCCGATGTACCACACGGTTTTGTGTTCGCTAACGGGATCAAGGAAGTGGATGTGCGTACCGGGCAAACCTGCCGGATGTACCCCCGACCATTCGTGATAGCTGATATTGCTAGCGGTCGATTTGGGAATGGCATCGCCAGCTTTGTGATTGACGAATACCTTGGGGGCAAGTTTGGCAATCAGCGTCAAACCGTGCTGGAAGGCTTCCGCCTGTTCCGCCAAGATAATCGCGGGGTCGGCAGCCATTGCGTAGGTGTCAATCGCCGTGACGAAAATGGAGGCTGGTGAACTGTCGGCTTTAGGCACTTTGCTGTAAGGACGGGTACGGAATGCGACCCACTGCCCTGAATCCAGCAATTGCTGGCGAATGCTATCCACATCCAATGTCGACAATTGCTCAGGGGAATAAGCGGGGAAACTGACTGCCTCTTCCTGCGCATCCAACTGAATGACGACCGAGTTCAACACCCGTTTCGCCCCTCGGTTGATCGCTTTGATGACACCGCCGCCCGGTGAAGTGAAATTAACGCCCGGACTCTTGCGGTCAGTGAACAGAACCTGTCCACATTGTACCCGATCCCCTTCCTGAACTTGCAAAGCAGGGCGCAAGTCGTGGAAGTCACGCCCCAACACGGCAACCGTCTGGGGGGCAGGGTGTGCATAAACCGCTTGTTCCGGCTTACCCGTAATGGGCAAATCCAGACCTTTTGTGATTTTCATGTGCTGCAACAACGCTCTTGAGGGGAAATGCGCCCGCCGTCGTTAGCGGACGTTTAAGCTTGCGAATTATCAAGAAATGTCGACAATGTTGCAAGCTCACAGGGCAAATAATGCGATTTTTTGGGTTTTTTCGTAAAGAGTGTCAGCACTTTAATGGTGCGGGGTTGCACCAGTACGAGTAGGTGTGCACTGAGCATGAAACATCTGCCGCAGGAGCTTGCCAGGCAAGCGAATCGCTCGCCAAAATACATATTTTATGTATAATGCACAGAATCAGTATTCGAGGTAACACAATGGCAAACGTACTTACCCCCCGGATTTCCGCCACCGAACTGGCACGAAATCTCGCTTCCGCTATTGATCAGGTGCGCGTATCGCGCTCTCGCCTGATTATTACACGCGGCAATCAAGACGTTGCCCAGCTTGTTCCTGTAATCAGCAATGGCGCAACTTTGGCAGACTTGGATAGGTTATTAAAACGCCATAGCCTCAGTCAGGAAGAAAAACGTGCTTTCAGCCAAGATCTGCGCACCATCCGTGAGGCGGCAGCGTTGCCGACATCAGCATGGGATTGATCATCGACACCAACGTTTTCATTGACGCTGAAAACGGACGACTGGAACTGGGGGCAATCCCGGTATTGCAAACCGAGCCAGTGTTCATTGCGGCGATCACGGTGTCAGAACTGCTTGCCGGGGTTAAGCTTGCCAAAACCCCAGAGGAATACATGCATCGGCATACCTACGCCGAGAGCATCCTCAATAGCATTCCGGTGCTGGATTTTGATACTGAGGTCGCTCGCACCTATGCTGAGTTGTATGCGCAAGCTTTGGGGCAACAGCGGCGTAGTAATTTGAATGTGCATGACCTGCAAATTGCCGCGACGGCGTTGGTGCAGGGTTATAGCATCCTGACTACCAATGTTGATGATTTCAAGGGTGTTCCCGGTGTGAGGTTGATCAGCCCGTATGCGTTGCGGGGGAATACGATTCACGAAGAGCAAGCGAGTTACGTTGCAAATTCTTAACACGTTATAGAATCTTATATGTCGTGCTAAACTCTTAAGCAATCATTTTCTTGGGCTTAAGGGGCAATACATGGCAATTATCACACTGCGCGGCGACGATGCCGCATTCATGCAAGATTTATCCGCACAACTGGCGCAAGACCTGCAATGGGTCGGGCTGGATGCGGATGTGCAACTCAATACACCAAGCAATAGTGAAGCGACACGCGGCGATCCGGTGACGTTAGGGGTGATTGCGTTGTCAGCGGTGGCGGCGGGTGGTGCGCTCACGGTTTTCTTGGGGAAGGATGGCGGTTTGTCGGCACTGGCGAAGGTGCTGGAAAAGTACATCGAAAGCCGTAAGGTGGAAGTGGCTATCGAAACCGATGATGGCAAGAAGGTGAAGGTTAGCGGGTCATTGACGGCGATTAAGGCGGTATTGAAACAAGTGTAGGGTATCCCATGCAGCAGTACACACTGGAATTGTTCCGCAAGGATGACTCGCGCTTTGAGTTACGGGTGTTGGATGGCACATGGTTAACGTTTCCGCTGATTGAGCAGGCGGAGATTGATGCGCTGTTGGTATTAGCGGCGCAAGATTACCGTGTGAATGCGCCTGATCTGGAGCAACGTGGGCAAGACTTGTTCAACTGGATCGATCGGCATAGTAATGGTTGGTTGCGGCGGGTGCGCCAGATGCAGCAGCCGATGACCTTGGTGTTGGATGTGCGCGAGGCGGGTTTGCGGCATTTGCCGTGGGAATTGCTGCACGATGGCGTGAAATTTTTGTGTGCTGATCCATTCCAGTGGTTTACGCCGTTGCGCCGTGTGACTCCCGCCGAACGCAAGCATGACTGGCAGCCGCAAAAGCGTCAGCTTGGGGTGTTGTTCATGGCGAGTTCGCCGGAGGATGTGCAGCCGGTGCTGGATTTCGAGGCGGAAGAATCCGGTATTTTGCAAGCGACGGCACGCAAGCCGCTGGATTTGCAGGTGGAAGAAAGCGGTTCCTTGCAGGGCTTGGAGGAACGGCTGACGGAACGTGCCGATAGCCCGGATGTGATTCACTTCAGCGGTCATGCCGACATTGACAAAGCCAGTGGTCAGCCGGTGTTTTTGCTGGAAGATGAAGTGGGTCGGTGCGCTCCTGCTACCCCGCAAGCACTGGCGAAGACTTTGCGCGATGCCAACAGTGCGCCGCGTGTGGTGTTCCTGTCCGGTTGCCGTACCGGGGAATCCAGCCAGCAAGACGGTATGTTGTCGTTCAGCGAACAAGTGGTGACAGCGGGTGTTCCAGTGGTACTGGGCTGGGCGTTGCCGGTGGGCGATGTGGCGGCTTCGCAGGCTGCGGCAGCGTTGTATGACAAGCTGGCGACGGGCTTTGGGATTGCCGAGGCGGTGGCATTGGCACGGCAGGCATTGCTGGAAAACCATTCCCCCTATTGGCATTTGTTGCGCTGTTACGTGGACGGCTCGGCGCTGAATCCGCTGGTGGCGAAAGGCAGGCAGCCGATACGTCGGCATAATACGCCGCAACAGTTTCTGGATGCGGGCGGGCGTGTGCCGGTGTGTGCGCGGACGGCGTTCATCGGGCGGCGGCGTTTGTTGCAACGCAGTTTGCGGTGCTTGCGGGCATGGCAGGGGGATGAGGCGTATGCCGAGGGTATCCTGCTGCACGGCATGGGCGGCTTGGGCAAAAGCAGTACAGCGGCGCGGCTGATTGACCGTTTGCGTAACAGCCACGAAGCGGTAGTGTGTTACGGCGGGCTGGATGAAACCGCGTTGGTCGCCGCGCTTGGCAAGGCATTGCCCAAGGCACAAAGCCTGCTGAACGATGCCCAGCAAACGCTGGAACAACGCCTGCGCGAACTGTTCGAGCCGGAAGACAATCCGCTGTGTGCAAAACCGCTGCTGCTGGTGTTTGACGATTTCGAGCAAAACATCCCGCTGGAGCGGCGCAAGCTGGGGCAGGCGGATTACCATCCGGCGAGTCTGGCGGTGCTGCATACCGTGTTGCAAGCCATCCACGATAGCCAGAGTGATACGCGGGTGATTGTCACCAGCCGCTTTGCTGTGCCTGTGCCGCGCCCGTGCCGCGCCCGTGCCGCTTGCATAGCGAGAACCCGCAAACCTTGCACGCTGCCGACCTGAAGAAAAAGCTGGCGCAATTGCCGGGTTTGTTGCCTGTCACCACGGGCAATGAGCAGGATAGGGACGTGGAAAATGCCTTGCGCTTGCGGGCGGTGGAGGTGGCAGCGGGCAATCCGCGATTGCTGGAATGGCTGCATGGCGTGTTGCAAGAGCGCAGCCTGCCAATCAGTTCCTTGCTCGACAAGCTGGAACAGGAAGAGGCGCGATTCCGCGAAGACGTGCTGATCAGCGAATTGGTGGACGCGCAAACGCCCGCCGTGCGCCATACGCTGGCCTGTGCCGCGCTCTACCGCCTGCCCGTGGTGCTTGCCGCCATCGAAGCCCTGAGCGATGACCCACAAACCGCGCAACACCTGCAAACCGCCGCCCGCGTCGGGCTGGTGGAAATCACCCCCACGCTCGACGGCGACCACTACTTCGTCTCCAACCTGCTCGACAGTGCGCTCGCCGACACCCTCGATGTGAGCGAACGCCAGCCACTAGCCGCCAAAGCCAGCCAATATTTGTTTGAAACCACTAAAGATGGCAGATCAGAAGCGTGGAGTCTGGAAATCGTGCGGCTGGCAGTGCTGGGGCAGGAGCAAGCGATTGCGTTGGAAGTGGGTGATTTACTCGCCGATGAGATGAGAATACAAAGTCGCTATCGGGAAATTGAAACACTTTGTAACTCTATTTTGGCTTTGGGTGATAGCTGCCGCATTTTGGCGCAACTCACAGTGGCATCCATGACATTGGGGTATTCAAATGCCTCAAAACATATTGAACGTGCCGTTTCCTTACTGCCTGTTGATCGCTCAAACTTGTCGAATGAGAAATTAAAAGAGACAGCATTTACTTTGGGTGTTTACGCCGACATCCTGCAAGCCCGTGGGCAACTCGACGAGGCGCTCAACATACGTGAGAATCATGAGCTACCCGTCTATGAGAAGCTCGGCGATGTGCGCTCCAAAGCGGTGACGATGGGGAAGATCGCCGACATCCTGCAAGCCCGTGGGCAACTCGACGAGGCGCTCAACATTCGCCAGACAGAGCAGCTACCCGTCTATGAGAAGCTCGGCGATGTGCGCGAAAAAGCGGTGACGATGGGAAAGATCGCAGACATCCTACAAGCCCGTGGTCAACTCGACGACGCTCTCAACATCCGGGAGAACCACGAACTTCCGGTCTATGAGAAGCTCGGCGATGTGCGCTCCAAAGCGGTGACGATGGGTCAGATCGCGGACATCCTGCAAGCGCGGGGGCAACTCGACGACGCTCTCAACATCCGGGAGAACCACGAACTTCCGGTCTATGAGAAGCTCGGCGATGTGCGCGAACTGCTGGTTGGGCGTGCCAAACTTGCCATGCTGCTGTGGCAAATGGATGCAGCCGCCAACGCTGCCCGCGTGCAGGAATTGCTGTGTCTCGCCCTGAGCGATGCGCGGCGTTTACGCATCCCCGAAGCCGGAATCATTGAAAATATCCTGTCGCAAATGGGCTTGTCCTGCGACCCATAACACCCTCTTGCCCCCTTCACCCCTTGCGGGGGAAGGGTCGGGGATGGGGGGTAACGGTTCGGAGTGAGGTTTTCATGGTTTATCTATAGAAATAATTGCATACTATAACTATGCAAAACACAAATATTACAAACCTCTCGCTTTCACTTCCCGACGGCCTAGTCGTTGATCGCTCGTGGTTACAACGCAAAGGCTTCACCCGTCCCCACATCGACTACCTCATCCGTTCCGGCAAGTTGCAAAGCGTTGGGCGCGGCGCATACCGCCGACCGGGGCCACCGCTAAAATGGCAACATTTCGTCTATTCCTTGCAAGAACAGGGCTACTCCATCCACGTAGGTGGGCGTTCCGCGCTGGATTTGCAAGGTTTTGCCCACTATCTGCCGTTGGGTGGCATCCAGACCATCGACCTCTACGGCATCAGTAAATTACCCACTTGGTTGCAGGAAGCGCAAACCATGCCGCAGTTTAAGGCGTGCGGAATGGCTGCGTTTAACCCAATGCCACCACAAGCCCTGACAACCCAGCCATTCGGGCATTGGGATTGGTTATTGCCTTTCGCCACGCCCGAACTCGCCTTGTTTGAATTACTCGCCCAAGTCAGGGATGAGGCAGACTTTTCCTTGCTGGATAAATATGTCGAGTCCTCCCCAACCTTGCGCCCTGAATTATGCAATGCCCTACTGCAAACCTGTGGGAGCATCAAAGCCAAACGCCTGTTTTTATGGTTTGCTGCCCGCCATCAGCACCCGTGGTTGAGCCATTTGGAAACCGTCGGCGTAAACCTTGGCAGCGGCAAGCGCATGATGATTGCCGGGGGCGTGTTGGATAAAACCTATCAAATAACCGTACCCCGCCGCATGATGGAGGAACAAGATGCACCCGATTTTTTCTGAACAAGTCAGGTTATTGGTCGCAACCATCCCGTATGTGGCGCAAGAAACCTGCTTTGCCCTGAAAGGTGGCACAGCGATTAACCTGTTCCTGCGCAACTTGCCACGCTTGTCCGTTGATCTTGATTTGGTGTATTTGCCAATAGAAGAGCGCGAAACCAGCCTGAGCCATTTGGATGCGGCGATGCGGCGTATTGCTACCCGCATTCGCCAATCACAGGCAGGCACGACGGTGGCGGAAACCTTGCTACCCAAAACGGATAAGTGCATCCGGCTTCAGGTGATGCGCAACAATACCTCCATCAAGATTGAAGTGTCACCCGTGATGCGCGGAACGTTGAACCCGATTAGTGAAACCGTTTTAGCGGCTGATGCACAGGCTGAGTTTGGGTTTGCCCGCATGAATTTGCTGCATTTCACGGATATTTACGCCGGAAAACTCTGCGCCGCTCTCGACCGCCAACACCCCCGCGACCTGTTCGACGTACATTTCTTACTGGCAAACGAAGGCATCACCTCTGCGCTGAAAGACACCTTCCTCATCTACCTGATTAGTTCCAACCGCCCAATGGCGGAACTGCTTGCCCCCAATCGGCTCGACATCAAGGCAGTGTACGCCACCGAATTTGTCGGCATGACCAACACCCCCGTTGCGCTGGAGCAACTGCTGGCAGCACGTGAACAGATGATTGCCACCTTGCATAACTTACTCACGGATCAGGATCGTGAATTCCTACTGTCCGTCAAACGCGGCAAACCGGACTGGGGTTTATGTGCGTTGCCGAATGCAGCAAACCTGCCCGCCGTGCGCTGGAAACTGCACAATCTGACAGCAATGAAACCCGCCCAACATAAGCAAGCTCTCGCCAAATTGGAACGAGCATTAGCAGCACCCTAAATTCTCTCATCCCCTTGAAAAGATGCCCATATTCATCAATACTCCCCAATATCCCCATTTTGATGAACATAACCATCATGCTAACCACCATCGGTGAAACCATCCGCGCTACCCGCAAAGCACGCGGCTGGAGCCAGCAACAACTGGCAGACCTCTGCCATCTCGACCGCACCACCATCGGCGCACTCGAACGCAACGATTTCAACGACCTCGGCATCCGCAAAGTCGAGTGCGTATTAATGGTGCTGGGCAAAACCCTCACCACCAAAGATGTCGGCTTACCCACGCTTGACGATTTAAAGGCACAACAACATGGCTGAAGTCGACGTTTACACCGGACACGATTCGCAACCAGCCATCGCAGGACGACTGAGTGCCAGCCAACACCACCACGTTTTCAGCTACCGCCACGATGCCCGCGAAGCCCTATCGCTGACCATGCCACTACGCCACGAAAGCTACAGCTACGCGCAATTGCACCCCATTTTCCAGATGAACCTGCCCGAAGGCGCATTGCGCGAAGCCTTGGAGCGTATGACCGCCAAGCAATACGGCAGCGACGACCTGACCCTGCTCACCATTCTCGGCACGCATCAAATCGGGCGCATGGCTTACGCACTCGCCGACCAGCCCTTGCACCATCCCACTGACCAGCCCTTAACCCTGCAAGCCTTGCTGAACAACCCCGATGCCAACCTGTTCAGTGAATTATTGCAACGTTACGCCCAACAATCCGGCGTTGCTGGGGTACAACCCAAAGTCTTGCTCGACCTGCAAGGGCATCTCACCTTGCCGCTGGAACACTACATCGTCAAAAGCTGGGGGGCGGATTACCCGCATCTGGGCTGCAACGAATACCTGTGCATGAGCATTGCCAAAGATGCTGGCTTGACCGTGCCGGTGTGTTACCTCAGCGACAACGCCAAGCTGCTGATCAGTCAGCGTTTCGACATTGACAGCCACGGCGAAGCCTTGGGCTTTGAAGATTTTTGCGTGCTGCAAGCCAAAAGCACCAAGCAAAAATACGACAGTTCGCTGGAAAGTTGCGCCAATACCATCCGCCAATTCGTTTCCGCCGCACACCAAGCGCAAGCCTTGCATGACCTGTACAAACTCACCTATCTCAATGTCAGGATCAGAAATGGTGATGCGCATCTGAAAAACCTTGGAATACTTTATTCACGGCTGCAAGACTTTCGTGTGGGTGAAATACCCGCGATGACGCGCACTCTCGCGCCGGTATTTGATCTGGTTAGCACCGTTCCGTATTTGCCGCACGACACGATGGCATTGACCCTGACCGGCTCGAAACGCTGGCCTAAACGCAAAGTGTTGCACACGTTTGCCCGCCACCATTGCCTGCTTGATACGCAACAAATTGAGGCGAGTGAGGCAGCCGTGGAACAGGCGATTCAGCAAAACTTGCCGTTGTTGGAGCGTTTTCAGCAGCAATATGCGGGGTTTGCACCGATTGCAGAACGCTTGTATGCGTTGCTGATTACGCCCCCCACAACACACTAATCGGCACTGCCCACATCCCCGCCCCAAACGGCACAACATGCTCCCCCGTATACACCACCACCCCAACAAACCGCTTACTTTTCGCCATATGGTCACGAAACCAATACAAGTGTTTGAAACTGTCCTTGCTGACGGCTGACCCCGCCTTAACCTCAATACCCAACAAATCGCCGTCTTCGTTTTCGACAATGAAATCGACCTCGCGCTGTTCGCGGTCGCGGTAATGGTAAAGCTGATAGTCTTCTTCTTGCGCATCCCGTTGTGCTGCCAGTTGGGTGAAAACAAACGTTTCAAGCAGCTTGCCGTTTTTCTCACCATCCAACCGCACCTTATCGAAACGCCAGCGTAATACCGCCGCCATCAAGCCCGTATCAGTCATGAACAGTTTGTCTTGCTTGCTAACCCGCTCGTAATCTGCTTTTGTCCACGGGCGCACCCGTTCCACCAAATACAGGGCTTCCAGCGCATTGATGTACGTTTGGATAGTGGCGCGAGCCAGTTCTAACCCCGTGCCAATGCCCGCAATATCCATGAATTTGCTCGACCATGCTGCCAAGACTTCTACCAGCAATACCATACTGTCACGCCGCCGGATATTGATAATGTCCTGCAAATCACGGTCTAGCAAAGCATCAAGGTAATCGTTCAGCCAGCGCCGCGCTTCGCGCTCCTCCGATTGGCGCACCACCTCCGGGTAGCCACCACGCAATGCCAGCAGGATATAGCGATCTTTCAGCGAATATTCCCCAGTTGCCTGCAAGCTGCTATCGGGCAGAAAGGTTTCTGCAAAAGCGTTAGGCAGAAAATGCGCTGGCACACCTTTGATTTCACCCTGCGCCAGCGGACGTAAGCGGATTTTGCGTATCCGCCCCGCCAGTGATTCAGAAACACCGGGTAATGCTTGGATATTGGCAGAGCCAGTCAGCAGGAAGCGCCCCGGCAATTGCTGAACATCCACATCCTGCTTAATGGCTGGCAATAGCACGGGGGCTTTTTGCACCTCGTCAATAATCATCAGATTATCGCCGTGCCGGACAAAACCGTGCGGGTCGCTTAGCGCGGCTGCCAGCAACGTGGTGTCGTCCAGAGTGCGGTAAACCGTTGCATCGGTAGCAATCGCTCGGGCAAGCGTGGTTTTCCCACATTGGCGCGAGCCAGCTAATACCAGCACACGGCGGGATTGCAGCGCTTTACTGATGATGTGTTGTTGCCAGCGGGAATATTGAAACTGGGGCATTAGTGAGTATCCTGAGTCTTTTAGCCTTTATACCATAGATCACCCGCGATTTTGACAATAAAAGTTCCGCGATTTGCAAAGTAGTTAATCCGCGATTTTAACATTAGCGCAATCGGCAAATTAAGGATAATTGAAATTCCCATCCCGCTACATCACTCTTTGCGTCCATCGCTTTATCAGGAACAACCTCACCATGCACATTGCTGACAACGCTTTCATGCCACAGGAAATCCCCGCCATGACCCAACTCCACGAAGAAGAGCGGGTCATGCTCAACGCCCTCTACCCCTTACTAGCGCAAGCAACGCCGGATATTGCCAGCATCGACGCACACCTCGACGCGCTGCTCCAGCACACCACCGTGCATTTCGAGCAAGAAAACCGCAATATGCTGATCATCGAATTCCGCCCTTACCCGGTACACAAAGATGAACACGACCTCGCCCTCAGCGCCATGACCAGCGCGTTCGATCACTGGAAAGCCAGCCGCGACCTGCCCGTCTTGCGCCATTATCTCGAAACCGAATTACCCGCTTGGTTGCAACAACACATTGCCACGATGGACATGATCACCGCGCGTTTCCTGAAAATGCATCAGGACAAAGGCGGCGTGCTTGCATTCGCCTGAGTCACCCACCGTGCTAAGCCTGCATTGCCACCCCAGCACCCCCTGCCCTGCCGTCGATGCCTTGCAGGTGCAAGTAACACCCAGCGCAAGCGGCTTGCACCTGCGTTACACCCTCAGCGGCACCCTCGCCGCACTCAATATTCCCCGCCCGCAAGCCCCGACCGCCACCGATGGCTTGTGGGAACACACCTGCTTTGAAACATTCATCCGCGTGTTAGGTGAAAACCATTATCATGAGTTCAACTTTTCGCCTTCGAGCCAATGGGCAGCGTATGCATTCAGTGCTTATCGGGAACGACTGGCATGGCAAGCGCAACAGCCGCCTGTGATAAGTACCGCAATACGTGGCAATGAATTCGTGTTGGAAGCCTTGCTTGCCAGCGCTGATTTACCCGACAATTGCACCCAACAGCCTTGGCAATTGGGGATCACGGCGGTGCTAGAAACCACCAGTGGCGAAAAGTCCTACTGGGCATTGCAACATCCCGCCACGCGCCCGGACTTCCACCATAACGGCAGTTTTGCATTTACGCTGTTGCCCTGATATATACTGGTAACACATCACTCGCAGGAATCCGCGCACATTATGGACATCGCCACTCTACAAGCCATCGTCGATCGAGGTGAAGATGGTCAACACCAATTCAAATCTGATGTCAGCAACATCAATGCATTAGCGGCTGAAATCGTAGCATTCAGTAATAGCGTTGGCGGAATAATTCTAATCGGTATCAACGATGACGGCTCATTCACTGGCTTAAATCGCGAAGACATGGGGCGTTTAAATCAATTAGTCTCCAATGCCGCTTCTCAATCTGTACGACCTCCGGTAAACCCACAAACTGAAAATATTGCCACACCGAACGGTTTAGTCATGGCAGTGCAAATTCCACAGGGAATCAGCAAACCCTATATGGATAACAATGGCTTAATTTGGGTTAAGAGTGGTGCAGACAAACGCAAAGTGACCGCTCGCGAAGAAATCCAACGCATGTATCAATCAGCAGGTTTATTGCATGGCGATGAAATTCCCGCCAAAGGTCTCACGGTCAATGACCTAGACAAAGACTATTTTGCCGGATTCCTGCAAAAACATTTCAACACTGACGTGAATACACTCGACGTCCCCTTGCCGACACTTTTGGAAAATATGAACTTGATGCGCGATGGCACATTGAATGTCGCTGGTGCATTGCTCTTCACACGTAACCCTAGTTTTTATTTACCAACATTTGTCCTCAAAGCAATTGCTTTTCCCGGCAACACTATTGATGTCAATACGTATCTCGATAGCCAAGACATGAGTGGTAAGTTGTTAGATGTATTTCAGCAAACCCTCAGCTTTGTGATGCGCAACTTACACCATGTACAAGCTGGGCAAAATGTTAACTCGCTAGGAGAGCTGGAAATTCCACGTGTTGTCTTTGAAGAACTGATTACGAATGCATTAATTCACCGCGATTACTTTGTGTCAGCCACCATTCGCTTGTTCATATTTAAAGACCGCATTGAAATTATCAGCCCCGGACATTTACCCAATAATTTGACCATTACTAAAATCAAACTGGGTAACTCCAATATACGCAATCCCATTTTGGTTTCATTCGCCAGTCGCATCTTACCCTATCGCGGTTTAGGCAGTGGTATTGTTCGAGCCTTAAGTGCTTACCCGGATATTGAATTCGTTGATGACCGAGAAAACAACCTGTTCAAAGCCATTATTAAGCGCCCACCTTTTCCAGCTTTGCCATAACAACAATAACTTTTAAGGGACACCTAACATTATGCAATTTGGTCTTGACCGCTTTCTAAACGATGCCAGCCTTCGCGCCCCCTTGCACGGCAAACGGGTTGCCCTGCTCGCACACCCTGCCTCCGTCACCGCCGACTTGACCCATTCGCTGGATGCACTCGCCGCGTTGCCGGACATTCACCTCACCGCCGCGTTCGGCCCGCAACACGGCATTAAAGGCGACAAACAAGACAATATGATGGAATCGCCCGACTTCATCGACCCGCAACACGGCATTCCGATTTTCAGCCTGTACGGGGAAGTGCGCCGCCCTACTCCCGCGATGCTCGACACCTTCGACGTATTGCTGGTGGATTTGCAGGACTTGGGTTGCCGCATTTACACCTTCATCACCACCCTGCGCTATGTGCTGGAAGCCTCCGAACAACACGGCAAAAGCGTGTGGGTACTCGACCGCCCCAACCCTGCCGGTCGCCCCGTGGAAGGCTTAACCTTGCGCACGGGCTGGGAAAGTTTCGTCGGCGCAGGCGCAATGCCGATGCGTCACGGCTTAACGATGGGCGAACTGGGCTTATGGTTTATCCGCGAACTCAAGCTCACGCTCGAATACCGCGTAATCGGCATGGAAGGCTGGCAACCCAAGCAAGCACCCGGCTACGGCTGGCCACTGGGTGAGCGCGAATGGATCAACCCCAGCCCCAACGCCCCCAATCTGTCCATGGCACGTTGCTACGCCGGAACAGTGATGCTGGAAGGCACCACCCTCTCGGAAGGGCGCGGCACGACCCGCCCGCTGGAACTGTTCGGCGCACCTGATATTGATGCACGAGCAGTTATCCACACCATGCAAACCCTTGCTCCTCACTGGCTGCACGGCTGCCGTTTGCGTGAATGTTGGTTTGAACCCACCTTCCACAAACACGCGGGCAAATTGTGTGCGGGAGTACAAATCCACGTCGAAGCGCCGCATTATGACCACGCCGCGTTCCGCCCTTGGCGCGTGCAAGCGTTGGCGTTCAAAGCGATTCGCCAGTTGTACCCTGATTATCCGCTGTGGCGAGATTTCCCCTACGAATACGAATTCGGCAAACTGGCAATTGACGTGATCAACGGCTCCAGCTTGCTGCGCGAATGGGTGGATGATCCGCAAGCCACCCCAGCGGATTTGGATGCGTTCACCCTGCCCGACGAACAAGCATGGGAAGCCACCCGTGAGCCATTTTTGCTGTACACGGCTTAAACGGTTTAATGCGCATCTTTGAGCAGTTGCGCGATATTCCACAAACTCGGCACGTATTCCACCGCCGCTTTCAAGGATCTATCGCTCGGCTGCTTGAGGTGTTGCGCATAAAGTTCATGGTAAAAATTGGCAAAATTAGGCGCAATTCCCCGGCTTTCCATGTCCGCAATCAGACGTTTGACATTGCCCGACCCCCAGTTATACGCGGTAAACGTCAATAACCACGCATCGCTTTCCGCAAACCCTGCCACATCCGCAAAATAGAAATGGTAACGGTGCAGATGCGCTTGTGCCGCTTGGGTGCTCAAGCTGGCATTTGAGCGTAACTTATTGATGCCCGTGGTTTTGATGGCATCGCTGACATAATCCAGCGTCTGAATTTCTTTCAAGACTTCCGGGGTCATTTGCCAATAACCGTAATCGGCGGATTTTTTACCTTTTTTGCCATGCCACTGCGATTCCAAATACGCAATCAACAAAATGCTATCCGGCATTCCTTGTAAATCGACGTTTTTCACAAACGGATACGAGCGGACAAAGGCATCCAGATAAGCATTGTCACCCTGCTTGTCACGCCACTGAATTTTATTGCGCACCTGTTCGGTCACTTGCAAGAAGGTGGTTTTGCCCTCGCCGTGCAGCGCATTGCTCAGAAAAAACGCGAACAAATCGTAATGTTTATGCGCTAACTGGGCGCTGGAGGCTTTCGCGGGTACTTGGTAGGCAACTTTGTGCCACGCGGGGGGTTCTGCCTGTGAGGTGGCACTGAGTGAAACGGTCGCGAATAACAACAAAGCAATAACGGCGGATTTTGACAGCAACATAAGCAATCTATTTTGCAGAAGAATGAGCCTATTTTAGCGAGGCTCACTCCATCTGCATGGATTATTTTTGGCTTATTTCATCGTGAC
Source organism: Thiothrix winogradskyi (assembly GCF_021650935.1). Lineage (NCBI taxonomy): Bacteria > Pseudomonadati > Pseudomonadota > Gammaproteobacteria > Thiotrichales > Thiotrichaceae > Thiothrix > Thiothrix winogradskyi. Next base: position 132,820 of record NZ_CP091244.1, read on the forward strand.
CATTTCTTCAGCACTAACAGGGTGAATCGCAATGGTGTCATCAAAGTCCTGCTTGGTTGCACCCATGCGAATAGCCACCGCGAAACCTTGCATCATTTCATCCACACCCAAACCGATCGCGTGGCAACCGACGATCTTTTCGTCTTCGCCGACCACAACCAGCTTCATCGCGGTCTTGGCTTTGTGCTTGACGAAGGAATAATACATTGGGGTGAATTCGGTGCTGTACACCTTTACCGCATCGCCGTATTTTTCCCGCGCCGCTTCTTCCGACAAACCAATCGTGCCAATCGGCGGATGCGTGAACATTACGGTTGGAATCAAGCTGTAATCCAGCTTGCGGTCTTTCATGCCACCGAATAAACGATCACCGAGGCGACGGCCTGCTGCAATCGCTACCGGAGTCAGTTGCACCCCGCGCTTATTGATAATGTCACCAATCGCGTAGACACCGGGAACGCTGGTTTCCTGATACTCATTCACGTCGATGAAACCACCGGGGGCAAGCACCAGACCAATGTTTTCCAAACCAATATCGTCGGTGTTGGTCTTGCGACCAATCGCCCATAACAACTGATCCAGATCACTTAAGGTGCTGCCATCCGCATAGTTCACGGTAAGTTTGCCATCAGCCTGCTTTTCCACGCTGGCAATTTTCGCCGTGTCATTGAACACAATGCCGTCATGTTCCATTTGCGTGCGCAGGGTTTTCTGCATCAGGCTATCGAAACCGATCAACACGGGGAAACCTTGGTGCAACATGTGCGTTTCTGAACCGAGCGCATTCAATACGCCCGCCAATTCCAACGCAATGTAACCACCACCGACAACCGCGACTTTCGCAGGCTGCTCTTCCAGCTCGAAAAAGCCGTCGGAGCTGATGCCGTGTTCTGCACCGGGAATATCCGTTGGCACAATCGGGCGACCACCCGTGGCAATCACGATATGGTCAGCGGTATAAGTTTCGCCGTTCACGTCTAGGGTTTTCGCATCGACAAAACGTGCTTGCCCTTGAATCAGATCAATACCCGCTTCGGACAAAAAGCTATCCATGTACCAGTCGGTAATGCCGCCGATCATATTGTCGCGCTTGTTCACCAGCTTGCCCCAATCGAGCTTGCCGGGAACAGTTGCGAAACCGTAATCCTGTGCGTCGTGCTGGGCATGAGCCAAGTTCGCGGCAAACCACATCACTTTTTTGGGGACACAACCCCGATTGACGCACGTACCGCCGAGGTCGTCATTGACTTCCACGACGGCGCACTTCGCGCCATGTTTCGCAGCCTTTTCGACCACTGACAAACCACCGCTGCCCGCGCCGATGGCGATTAAATCGTAATGTTGGCTCATGCTTTGCTCCTGATTATCGTGCGCTCAACCACGCTTCCAATTTATCCGAACCGCCAATCAGTTCACCGTTGATGAACACTTGCGGAACCATATCCACACCGGCGATAGCACGCAGGCTGCGGTTGGTATAATCGCGGTTCAATTCCAATTCGTCAAAATCAATTTCTGCGTCGTGCAACATGCCTTTGGCTTTGGCGCAGAATGGGCAACCTTGACGGGTGAATACGGTCACATCCAATGGTGCTTTGGCATTCGGGGCAATGTAAGCCAGCATGGTATCAGCATCGGAAACTTCAAACGGGTCGCCCGGCTTGTTCGGTTCGATGAACATTTTAGCAACCACGCCGTCTTTGACCAGCATGGAATAACGCCATGAACGCTTGCCGAAACCGAGGTCGTTTTTGTCAACCAGCAAACCCATGCCGTCAGTGAAGTCACCGTTACCATCGGGGATGAAGGTGATTTTGTCGGCTTTCTGGTCAACTTTCCACTCGTTCATGACGAAAGTGTCGTTGACGGACATGCAGATAATCTCATCGACACCGTATTTCTTGAAAGTGTCAGCCAACTGGTTGTAACGCGGTACATGGGTAGACGAACAAGTTGGGGTAAACGCACCCGGCAGTGAGAAAACGATCACGGTCTTGCCCGCAAACAATGCATCGCTGGATACATCAACCCACGTGTGGTTTTGGCGAGTGCGGAATGTCACGCTAGGAATACGCTGACCTTCTTTATTTTCAAACATGGGAGTCTCCTTTTGAGAAAAAACAATTTAACAATTACTTAACAATCTATAAAACTGATTGGAATGGGCGCAGTATAAGGAGTCGCTGATGAATTTTACAGTGGATTGTTTCTAATGTTACGTTCGATTTATTCAATTAAGCCCATGAGCGTTTGCAATAAGGCATTGGGTTCAAACGGTTTCGCCACATGCGCATTCATCCCTACTGCCAAACAACGTTCTCTTTCTTCATGCATGGCATTTGCCGTCAACGCGATAATCGGCATGGCAGCGTAACGGGCATCAGTACGCACCATGCGAGCGGCTTCGTAACCATCCATCACCGGCATTTGAATATCCATCAATACCACGTCATACGCGGGTGATGTGCTGGCAAGGATTTTGTCCACACCCTCTTGACCGTTATCCGCACACTCCACTATCGCCCCGTATTGCGTGAGGATCTCAGAAGCAATCAATTGGTTAATCGGGTTATCTTCCACCACCAAGATACGCTTATCCCGTAACGGCAACGCGACAACCGGAGGTGTGGCTTCTGGCGCATGTGTTTGGCTAACCGCAGGCGACAGCGCATGTGGCAAGGTAAGCGTGACGGTGAAACGCGAACCTCGCCCCGGTTCACTGCTCACCGTGACCTCACCGCCCATCAAATCCAGCAAGCGTTTCACAATGCTCAAACCCAAACCCGTGCCACCGTAACGGCGCGTGGTCGAATCATCCGCTTGCGAAAATTCTTGAAACAAACCGTTCACCGCCACACTATCCATGCCGATGCCGGTATCTTCGATGCAAAAGCGTAAGTAACTGCTGTTTGCTCCGCGTTCCAATTCATCAATGTACAACGCCACATGACCTTGGCTGGTAAATTTCACGCCATTGGTGAGTAAATTGGTGAGTATTTGTTCCAAACGCAAGGCATCGCCTAAGAAAAAGCCCTGTTCCCCCTCCAGATGCGGGCTGCGTAACTCGAATAACAACCCAATATTTTTTTCCTGCGCCTGTTGACGCTGCAACGTTAGCGCATTACTTACCACGTCTTCTAAACGGAAGGGAGCCATTTCCAACGTTAATTTGCCCACTTCGATCTTGGAAAAGTCGAGGATGTCATTGATGATACGTAACAACGATTGTGCTGCGTGCTGTATTTCAACCACGTAATCGTGCTGCCGCTGGTTCAGGTCACTGCCCAGTGCCAAATGACTCATGCCAATAATCGCATTCATCGGGGTGCGGATTTCGTGACTCATATTGGCCAGAAACAAGCTTTTGGCTTTGCTGGCTTCTTCCGCTTTCGCTGCCATCGCGAGTGAATGTTCGGTGGCTTGCGCCAACTTGAGATTGGTTTCACGCAACGCCACTTCCGAGCGATGCCGTATCACCGCCGCGCCGACCGATGCTGCCATCGAAGTGAGGATTGCCTGATCTTCCAGCCCCCATTGGTAATCAATGTAGCAGTTATCAAAACCGATAAAGCCCCAAAAACGCCCCTCCACGTTCACGGGTACAACCATCAACGACACAATATCTTGTGGTTCGAGAATGGCGCGTTCCGTCTCAGGAAACGTAGCCACTAAACCCGATATAGCTCGCCCTTCTGACAGCGAGTCAAACCAGCGCGGAAACAAGCCGTCAAACGACAAGTATTGTAACTCAGGGTTATCGATTTGGATGCTAATGCCGTTGCGCACCCATTCGTAACGCTGACTCATGAAACGTTCAGCCGTGAGCGGGTCAACGTGGTATTCAAATAAATACACCCGATCCTGTTTGGTAGCATTCCCCACCGCAGCCAAGGCCTGTTGCATGGCTTCATTGATGCAGGGTTCAAATAACAATGCCTGCATCGCAATCGCCACCGCTTCAAACAAGGCATCCTTGCGTAGCAATAACTCTTCCGCTTGTTTGCGCTCAGTAATATCGCGCCCGGTTTCGAGAATGTATTCGGGTTGCCCTTGCGCATCCCGAATCAGGCGGTGACTGCTATTACACCAATAGTGCGAACCGTTTTTGCGGATAACATCAAGATTCACCTCGAAGGCAATCTCACACTGCGGGTCGGCTAATTTCTCCGGGGTTAAATTCTCCGCCACCAATTGCTGGAGTCGCGCATAGGATTCGCTTGTCATCAACTGATCAAAAGGCAGACAGCGAAATTCCGCTGCACTATAACCCGTGCGCTGGTATAGCGAGGGCGTGGCATACAACACACTCATATCGAGATTGAGCACGCCGATGTAGTCGTGCATGTTCTCGGTAATCAAATTGAACAGGCGGGTTTGCTCGCGAGCTTCTGCTTCAGCCTGCTTACGTTTGGTCACATCGCGTACATCGACCACCAATTTGCCACCGTCTTCATGGCGGTTCAGCGAAGCCATGAACCAGCGTGTTTCACCCTGAAGCACCAAGGGGTATTCGTAACGACGGTTTTCCCCGGTGCGGCGCACATAGTCGGCGCATTCCAAGTAAGGCTCACTGGTATCAGGCGGCAACACTGCCGTAATGGGTTTGCCGAGGAATGCCTCAGGCGGCATCAGTAACAGTTCTGGGGAGCGACACTGAACATCTAATAAACAATCTTGGGCATCTATCAGGAAAATTAGATCACTCATGGACGATACCAAGGTCTGGTAACGTTCTTCGCTGCGCTGAAGAGCCTGACGTGTTTGCGCCAACAATACCCGCAAGGCGTGCGGATCATCGGGCAAATCATCCACTGCCAATAATGCGGCGGCGTGAGTATCTGAATAACAATTCATGCAGTTCCCTAGCAGTGCTTATGATTGTAATGGGTAACAGCACGTAGCATATCGCCCTAAACGCTAGGTTTCCACACCATCCAGAGTAAACGCATTAAAGATTACGTTAAGCGGATAAACAACGCCTATGTTTACGCCACCATTCCCGCATCCAATGCCACCCACGGTAGCCAGCGTGCGCCACCAACACCGGCACATCCCCCGCCGGAATACGCGGCAATAACGCCAAGGCAATCATCCCCAAACCCAGCAAAATCGGCACGACATCCCACCATTTAAACGCCGGTAGCGCAAACAGAAACGGCCACCACAACACCCATTCCACCAAAATAGCCCAACCCAACCATTGCGTCAGACCGGGGGAAGTGCTGGTGTGATGGCTGGAAGCTCCCCCATGCTGGCGGCGATAACGCCACAAACTCCACACAAAGCGCCCCATCAGCAAGGTGGTTGCCAAGCTACTCAGCCATAAACCCAGCGCCAAGTGCTGCCAATCGGCTGGCAATGCCGCTTTCACACTGCCTTTTGCCAACGCCCCACTGGTCAATGGCACGCCTATCAATACCAACGCCAAAATCACCAGCACGCCCAACAACCACCAAGACAAGGTTTGCTTAAACAAGCCCACCCCAAGGAATAATGCCCCTTTCACCCAAGCATGGTGTGCCACATACAATACCAACGCCATTGCCAACGCCGCATCCGCAGGGGCCTGCAATACCAACCCCGTCAATAAGGTCAACACCCCCAACTGACTCATGGTCGAATACGCCAGAATCACTTTCGGCGCGGTTTGCCGCAAACCAAACACCACCCCATAAAATGCGCCCACCAATCCCAGCCACACCAACCACTCTGCCACCCACACCGTGCTGGCTGCACCCGCTGGCAGAAAGCGTACCAAACCCAGTATCCCCGCTTTCACCATCACGCCGCTCAACAATGCCGACACTGCTGGAGGGGCAGCACCGTGCGCAATCGGCAACCACACATGCAAGCCCGGCAATGCCACCTTAATTCCCAAGCCCAGCGTCACCAATATCACCGCAGCAAGAGGCAACTCCTTGCCCACCACCTCACTGAAATACACACTCCCGATTGCACCCGCCGTGAACACTGCACCGGCAAACAACAAGACCTCACCCAACACCGTCCAAATCAGGTAAATGCGCCCGGCACGGCGCGTCGTCACCGAAGCCTGTTGCGCAATTAACCCATACGCTGCCAGCCCCATTAAGGCAAACCCCAGAAAAAAGCTCCCCATGTCCTGCGCAATCACCAACAACACATTGCCGCTCAAGGTCAACAGGAAAAACACCCGAAAACGCCACCAACTTGCCCCCGCAGGCGTACCACTCACACTGTACAAGCCCGCCAACAGCCACAATAGTGCTGTCACCAGTAAAAATACCTGCCCCGTGGCATCAATCCCCCATTGCACCCCCAATAATACCCAAGGCAACGCTACCGACGTTCCCGCTGGCAAAACAAAAGCCGCCACTAACGCAGGCAATGCTGCCACCGGCAATAGCCATTGCCCAATACGGTCATTCGCCACCAAGGCAAAGCACAACGGTAACAAGGGCGCTAACAGCAATAAAAACGGTAACTCCAGCAGCACGGGTTGCAGCATTATTTGTACTCCCTAGCGGTAATCAATTGCGCCCACTCCAACGGACTAAACGGTGCGGACGCGAGCAAGCCCGCCAACAATGCCAAACTCGCGGTAATCACGGGCGGCCACAACAACATGCCATGCGTTTCCCAACGCTGCGCCTTAATGTGTTCGTCTGGCCAAGGGTCAGCAGGCAAAAACCACGCTCGGTACAAAATGGGCAGAAAATACGCCGCATTCAGCAAGCTACTGGCAATCAACACTGGCATTACCCACAGCAATACGCCCGCTTCCAACGCCCCTAACCCCAAATACCATTTGGAAATAAACCCCGCCATTGGTGGAATCCCGATCATTCCCAACGCCCCCAAGGTAAACGCCAGCGTGGTTAACGGCATTCGTTTGCCCACCCCGTTCATTTGGCTGACGCGATGAATCCCCAAGGTTTCCGCGTAATTACCGGCTGCAAAGAACAAGGTAATTTTCATAATGCCTTGGTGTACCAAATGCACAATACCGCCCACGGTTGCCAGCGGCCCTAGGATTGCCGTCCCCAAAATGATGTAAGACACCTGACTCACCGTCGAATACGCCAGCCGTTTTTTCAAACTATCCTGAAATAACGCCAGCGTCGAACCGTACACAATGGTCAACGCGGCGACTACTCCTAACGGCACTAATACGCCCAAGACAGCGGCAAACTCCACCCCATACACATCGTAAACCACGCGCACAATCCCAAATGCCCCCGCTTTCACCACCGCCACCGCGTGCAATAAAGCACTGACCGGCGCAGGTGCAACCATTGCTTTAGGCAACCAACCGTGCAAAGGCACCAAGGCGGCTTTGACCCCCAAACCCACGATCATCAGCAAGAAAATCCAACGCAAGGCGCTGTGCGTTTCCGCAGGCAAGCCATCCAGAATCCCCCCTTGCACAAACGTCAACGGCCCGGCAATCGACTTCAACCACACCACTGCCACCAGCAACAGCAACCCACCCGTGAAGGTATAAGCCAAATACAAACGCGCAGCTTTGCGAGCTTCATGCGAGCCTTTGTGCGCCACCAAGGGGTAAGTCGCCAAGGTCAAAAACTCGTAAAACATCACAAACGTCACCAGATTGCCCGCCAACGCCAAGCCCACGGTTGCCGATACGCACAAGCTGAAAAACCCAAAGAAGCGGCTGCGGTGCGGGGAATGTTCCAGATACCCAATCGCGTAAACCGTTGTCACCAACCACAGCAAGGCGGATAAGGTCACAAATAACATCGACAGCGCATCGGCGTGCAATAGCAATTCCAAATTGGGCGCAATCACCCAGCGCACTTCGTACACCTGCCCGTGATACACACCCCAGATCAATACGCCCACCAATAGTAATTTCACCACTGCCGCGAGCAAATTCAAGGTGGTACGTAAGCGATGGCTGCCTTCTTGCACAAAGAAAATCACCAAACCGACGCTAAACGAACTCAGCACAATCCACAGCGGTAAATTCTCTCCCAGTGCGTCGGTGAGAACATTCAATAACTCGTTCATAGCCCTGCCCCCGTGCCAGTCTGCGCCAACCATGACCACAGACTCATTGCCCCTAAGCCCAGCCCAAAAGTTGCCATCAATGCTAACGCCAAGGCAGGAATTTCCTGCGTAGCCGCCACGAACGGGCGCTTAACCGCTGGCAAATGCCCGAACGCGTGCCCCAACAAACGGAACACATAAGCGGTTGCCAATAACGACCCCACCACCAAGACCAGCACCCACCACCATTGCCCCGTCTGGAACGCCGCATCCAACAAATACCACTTCCCCAGAAACGCCCCACTCGGCGGCAAGCCCACCAAGGCAATGCCCGCCAACGCAATTATAAACGTGGTCAACGGCAAGAATTGCGTCGTACCACTCAACTCACGGATACGGTCATGCCCCGCGTATCGCAGTAAAATCCCCGCTGCCAAAAACAATGCCGATTTCGCAAACGCATGAGACAGCGCAAACAACACCATTGCCCCGAACAACCATTGCCGTGCTTCGCCTTCCAACACCATCAACAGCGGGAAAAACATCACCAAATAGCCCAATTGCGCCACACTGGAATACGCCGCCAATAATTTCAAGCGTTCTGCCCGCAACGCTGACCAAGACCCCCACAACACCGCCATCGCGCCTAATGCGCCCAAAACATTCGCCAGCACCGGTGTTGTCAACGGTGCAAACACCTCAAACCACAGCCGTACCACCAAATAAAATGCCGCTTTCACCACCAACGCTGACAATGCCGCACTCACCGGGGCGGGCGCATTGGAGTGCGCCGGAGGCAACCAGAAATGCAGCGGAAATAACGCCATTTTCAACGCCAACCCTGCCAACATCAGCAACAGTGCTGCCCAGCCCAAGGGGTTAACTTGCAATGCCTCGGCAATTTGCACAGCGTTCAGCGTGCCATACGCGGCATACAGCAAGGTGATAGCCATTAGATACAGCATCGACCCCAATAGCCCCACCACCAGATAGCGCAAGGCTGCCCGCAATGCCGCCCGTTTCGCCCCTAACGCGGTGAGTGCCGACGCTGAAATTCCCAACAATTCCAAGGTGACATACACATTGAACAAATCACCCGCCAAAAACAATGCATTCAACGCCGTGGCTAACAACAACCACAACGGCCAAAACAATTCATGCTGACGCTGCGTCCGAAAATATTGCCGCGCATACACACTGCACCCCAACACCACCAGACTGCTCATCAGCACCATGACTGCCGCCAAGCCATCCGCATACAAACTGATGCCCAGACCGATTTCCCAGCCACCCAGCGCCAGCTCTTGCACCCCGGCGTGTTGCACCACCCACAACAGCCAGACCGCACATCCCGCCGTTAACGCGCTGCTAACCCAACCAATCGTCGCCGCGTGTTGCCGCCACACCGTTGCCAGCAATGCGCCCAGCAACGGCAGACTAATCACCCAAACGACACTCGCAGCTTCATTCATTGGCTGCATCCTCCAAACGGCGGATAATCACCAATGCCAGTGCCGTTGCACTGACAGCCACCACAATACCGGTCAAAACCAAGGCATGAGGCACAGGGTCTGGGGGCAGATTTTCACCGCGATACGCCACCGCGATCAGCGTCAGAAACACCCCCGCGCCCATCACATTCAAGCTAATAATTTTGCGCACATAATGGGCATGTAACCAAGTTCCCCACAAACCAATGGCGAACAGGAAAATGCCAGCGCACACATACAAAAACTGCGGATTGATTGCACTTAACCCCGCCATCACGCTGCCTCCTTCTGCGGTATCCCGCCCATGAAAGCCAACGTCAGCGTCATCCCAATCGACACCGTAGCCAGCATTTCAATCAATAATATCCACCATTTTGCATAAGCGACCGGGTAATGCAGGAAACCCTGCCCCCACCCCAACAGCCCCAAACCCACCAGCAAAAACACGCCCGTTCCTGCCACCAAGCCCAAGCGCACCAACCACCGCGCCGTCGGCAAACCCGCAGAGGAATAACCTGCCAAGCGCAGCAAAATGCCCGCCCCCGCCAGCAATGCCCCCGCCTGAAATGCTCCACCCGGTGAATGCGCTCCCGCCCACAGAATGTAACCCGCCATTAGAATCAATAAGGGCACTAACCACACCGCCAATTGGCTGAACGCGGCTTCCGTCACATACGTCGCACGCACATACCCCAAGGCACGAATCCCCAAAATGGCCGCCAACAACACCGCCAATTCCAACAAGGTATCCCACGCCCGAAAATTCAATAACACCGCCGTTACCGGGTGGCTAACCCCGCTGAATGCCAATTGCGCATCCACCGCCGCACCTTTGCGCCAGGTTTGTTCCACCGTCGGCAATATTGATAACAAGCCCCACGCAATCGCCGTACCCAACACCATCACCAACACCCCCGCGCCCCATACCAAGGCAGGGTGTTGTGGAAACCGATCGGTTTGTTGATGCGTATCGCGCCGCAAGGTTGCCATTAACAACGCCCCGCCCAACCCCGCCCCAATCGCGGCTTCCGCCAGCGCAATATCCGGGGCGTGTAACCGCGCCCACACCAACGCCAATACCAAACCAAACACGATAAACAGCATCATGCTACGCCGCCGATCACTGCTAAGTACCGCCGCTACTGCCAATAACAGCAACACCGCCACCAGCAACAGATCCAAAACACCCCATAAGCCATCAAGCAGATTCATCGTGTCTCTCCTGTTGCCGATGCAGGAATACCGCAATCAAATGCGCATTCACCGCACTCGCCACCAATGCCAGCAACCACACCAAGACGAATTTAATCGCCCACAACACATCGGGTACTTGGAATAGCAAGCCTGTCATGATTAACCCCAAGCCCAAATTATCCGCCTTCGTCAGGGCATGAAGCCGCGCAAACGTATTGGGAAACCGCCACAACCCCAACAAACCGGACACGAAGAAAAACAAGCCCAGCAACAGCAATAGCACGGAAAGCGCGTCAAGGATCATGATTTGCCCCCCCGTTGCCGGTGAGTAAAGACTGCCGTCACCAATACCGCCAACAACACCAGAATCAAGGCAGTATCCAAAAACGCCCGTTGCTGCATCACCACTGCCAGCACCAACAAAATCGCGACACCCAAGGTTCCCAACAACTGCACCGCCAACAAGCGGTCAGTCAACCGCGCCCGCGATAAAATAATCAGTAAACTGATGAGTAACACCAGCGCCAATACCACCACCACCGCCAATAGCACCGTATTCATAGCGTCCCCTTGTAACAAGGCAATGCAAACAAATCACAGACCCGCCGCTCCAAACGGGCTAAATCTTCCGCCACTGCCCCACGATCATCGAGTACATGCAAGCACAACTTGCCATTTTCTGACACGCACACGCTCACCGTACCCGGCAATAAACTGATGCAATACATAAAAAACGAGCGGATTGGCCCTTGAGGAAAAATAAGACGGTATTCATAGAACGCGACAGACAATGACACGCGCGGTTGCCACACCCGCAACGCAATATCCAAGCCACCACGGAATGACTCAAGCAGGAAAAACACCACAAAACGCAGTGCACCAAGGAATGAAAATGTTAAGGGATAAGGAACATGGCGCTGCAACCGATAACTCCACAGCGCCAACATAATGAACGGCAGCCCTACCAGCAAAGAACTGAGATCACCACTGGTCAACAACAACCAAAGTGCCAGCAATAACACAAAGAAGAGACTCACTAACCGCATAACGCTTTACCCTCTGCTTGGGCTTATTTCCTAGTAGCAATGTCAAGAATGACATTACTATAGTTAACGCGCAGGGGGTCCTGCCAATTTACGTCAGATTAATTGAATAGCTTGACAAACCAATGCAGATTAGTTAGTGAGATTCAGTGGTAGGCACACACAACGTTAATACGGCAAATGCAGGTAAATCTCCTCTTCTTCTTCCATCATGTGAATCGCGTCATCTAACGGTAGCTGTTGGGGGTTTTCCGAGCTGCACGCATTGAGCTTTGCAAACAGCGCATCTTGTTCCAGCAGGTAACGTTCACCGCTCGCCAGTTGCACATACGCTGCCCAAGGGATGAATTTGGTCAGAACAAAGGTCTGCTCCGGTGAGGGGGAAATGTCGACATGCAGCCCTGCAAGGTATACAAGGTTACGTCCGCGATAGTTTTTATCCTGTGAAATGCTGCGATAAGCGCGGTCAAATTCCGCTTGAGTATTGGCTTGCGCGGCGGTCAACATCGGTTCGGCAGAAGTGACAATCCACGGCATCGCGCCAATCAGGTTTTGTTCGAGCTGGCGGCTACCATCCACGTCTTCGCGCAAGCTGGTGTGGAATGTGAAATATTCCGGCAACAGTGCATCCCCAATGGGCTGACGCTCCCCAGCTTTGAAAAACCAGCTCATGTGTTGGCAGAAGGTTTGCGTTGCCATAAAGGTGCGCGACGTGCTCTGGATCGACAGCGGAATCACTTCACCATCAAGGTTGTGTTCCACAATCTTTTCCAAGTGCAATACCAAACTGCGTTCACGGCTGCGTGACAGGTATTGATTATCCAGCGTCACGCGGCAATGGTCGGCTCGCATGTCGACGGTGATATTGCGGCAGGCGAATTCGTATTCATTCAAATACCAATTAATCGTGGCGTGGATTTTGCCGCAGTTGCTGGAGCAGCGGTGATTAACGGACTGGATGCGCCGGTATGTGCCAAAGGTATAGGTTTCAGGGTCATAACCGACATGGCTGGCATGGACAATCACCAGATCTTTACCGTGATGGGCGTGCGGGCCATGACGGTCACACGCCATAATGCCGCCGACCTGCCCATGATTAAAGGGGAATGTACCGAAATGCTTTGCCAGCAAAATGATCGGGTAGCCTTGGCTTTCGTCCGAGCAAAACGCACGTGAGGGCATGATTTTGCCCGGTTCAAAGCCTAAATCAAGACACCAGTTATACAGACGTGGTACGAAACTGCTGTAACGGAACCAGTAGTCTTCCATACGGAAGTGACCGAGGCTGGCTTGCACGTTCTGATGGACGTTGTACATGAGAGGCTTCCGGTGATGACAAGAATGTTAAAGTGTCGACATTACCAAAAAATAGTGCGCTGCACAAAGCAGTGATTCAACCAGAGTTGGGATCAAGAACTGACCCGGCGCGTCAATGGCGAGTAGTTCGTAGTAGTCTGTTTCTATTGAAGGTTGACGGCTGTACCGCTAACCGTGACCATCAACATGCCGCCACTGTTACCCATGGTGATGTTTTCGTAGTCAAGGTCGATGCCGACGACAGCGTTTGCACCCAGGCTTTTGGCTTGGGCTTCCATTTCGGTAAAGGCGATTTCACGGGCTTTACGCAATTCTTTTTCGTAGGAGGCGGAGCGTCCGCCGATAATGTCGCGGATTCCGGCAAAAAAGTCTTTGAAGACGTTTGCGCCAAGAATGGCTTCGCCTGTCACCACGCCGAGGTATTGGGTGATGCGTTTGCCTTCAATCGTGGGGGTAGTGGATTGGATCATGGGGCACTCCTGTTTTACAGTGATTTCTGGTGTTGATCATATAACAAGGGCTGAAAATGACTGGTTCAGCCCTTTCTGGATAGGGTTTATGGTTGCGCTGGCTTGGCGGTATCGGTGTTTTTTGTGCCTTGCTGCGCTTGTTCCCATTTCTGTAATTCTGTGCGGTAAATGTCCCACACGCAGGGGTCACAGCCGCTTTCGCAGCATTCGTTTGTTCCCATTTCTGTAATTCTGTGCGGTAAATGTCCCACACGCAGGGGTCACAGCCGCTTTCGCAGCATTCGTTGGGGGCGGGTGGTTGGGGTTTTTCGGTGAGGTCGAATTCTGGCATAGAGGGGTCTCCTGATTGAGTTAGCGAAACATAGCAAGTTGGGATTGGTGGGGCTAGTGTTTTGCATTATGCGATACTTTGCGAACATAACGGATTTGAGGAATACGCCATGAAGCATTCAGATTTTCAAATTGGCACGGAGTTTTTTACAGCCGCCGGACGTTGGCGGTGTACTGACGTGGGTACTCGTGTGATTGTGGCGATTTCGCTAGAGCCAAGGGAAATTATGCGTCAGTGGACTGACGCGAAAGGGGAACGTATGCAAGAAACCTTCATCAGCGATGACCCGCGTGACCTTATCGGGCCACCGTATAGTGTGGCGGAGTTGGTGTTTGACGAATACGATCTGGATGGGTGTTCCACTGACCCCGATGATTTTCTCTGACGGGGGCTGAGATAACAATTTGTTTGAGTTTGCTATACTGAGCCATCGACATCACAGCATGTGAGGAAATAACGTATGACAACGGTAACAGTCCAAGTGCCTGATTCTGTGCTGCCTTCGCTGCACCTTGATCCTGCGGGTTTCGTGCGTGAGATGCGTCTTGCTGCTGCGATCAAATGGTACGAATTGCGGCGCGTATCTCAGGAAAACGCTGCTGGGATTGCAGGCGTGAGTCGTGCAGACTTCATCACCGCATTATCACAGGCACAAGTTTCCCCCTTTCAGTTAAACGAAGCAGAATTGTGTGAGGAGCTGCATGAACTCTGTTAAGCACAACTACACAGACGAGCGTCAGCAATGGTTGGATAATCCGACATTGGAAGAAATCAGAGCCGATATTCTCAGACTCAAGCAAGACCCACGCAATCCATTGAAGCAGCAAGAATCCCACTTTCGGCTGCGGGTAGAGCGGGGACGTGGCAAGACTGAGCGCGGGCTGGAGTTGCTACGTAAGGCGATGCGTGAGTAGAATGAAACATCCTATTTTTCTTGTGCAAAGGTGAAATACCATGATCCCTAATGCCGTACTACAGGACTTTGAAACACTACCCTCAGATGCGCAACAGCAGGTTATTGATTTCATAGCTTTTATCAAGGCACGTTACCAAGCAAGGGTAACAAAACAACCCCAGAGTACACTGGAAAGCTCTTTCGGCAGCATCAAGGTGAAGAAAAAAGTGACCTTGGAACAAATGGATGAAGCTATCCGTCAACGTGGGGCAACACTTTGATTGCGGTCGATACCAACATACTGGTTCGGGTTCTGACAAATGATGAGGAATCACCAGCACAAACAGAGCAAGCACGCGCTTTGGTAAAAGCGGCGGGGCGTGTTTTTGTGCCACAAGTAGTGCAGGTTGAGTTTGTTTGGGTCTTAGAGCAGGCTTATGATCTTGAAAAAGATGAAGTTGTCGCTGCTTTAGAAACTTTGCGCGATGATCCTACTTACGAGTTGCAGAATCCTGAGCACTTCATACAAGCCTTAATGCGTTTTTGCCAAAGCAATGCAGGGTTTGCGGATTCGATTATTGCGGTAGAAAGCCAGCAGGTCAACATGACGTTGTGGACATTTGATCGTAAGTTGAGTAAGCAAGAAGGTGTGCAGCGTTTATTACTGGCATCACTAGCAGAGTTTGAGAAATAGAACACTATTGTGGCGAAAACAGGGTATGTTCCAGATTTTCCCAGAAAAGATATATAGGTATTTGTTTTTAATGAGTTTTAAATGGTATTCATAGATTAATGAGTGAGTTAAAATTTAACCCAATATCTCAAAGTTCCTACTTTGTAACCGCACGATTTAATGAAGTTGAGTTATCTACCGCTACTGCGTTTTTTGTTGTTAGGAATAATAAGCGTTTCTTAATTACAAATTGGCATGTAGTAAGTGGTCGAAATTCAGAAACAGGGAAATGCTTAGCAGAGAAAACCGCCGCAATTCCAAACAATTTAGTTATTAGAGTTCATAAAAATAAGGAACATATTGAGTTTGAGGATTTTGCAATAGATCTATTAAATTCAGAAACAGATGAACCATTATGGCTACAGCATCCTCACTATGGAAAAAGTGTTGATGTGGCTGCATTGGAGGTTGATATTCCAGCACATTTGTTGGCAATGACTGTAGAGGAATTTATCGAGCCATTTAATGAGGAAACTACTGAATCAGTAGCTGATGATGTATTTATTTTGGGCTATCCTTTTGGTATAAGTGTTGGAAATATATTTCCAATTTGGAAACGCGCTAGTGTTGCAAGTGAACCTATAATCGACATAGATGAATTACCTAAGATTTTAGTAGATACGGCCTCTAGACAAGGCATGTCAGGCTCTCCGGTTATCCTTTTCAAAAAACGACCTGTCAGCATCATGGATAAACATCCAGAACCAACAAAGATTTCAAATTACTTTATGAAGCTTATAGGTATTTATTCAGGAAGAATTGGTGCAAGTGATGATAATCATCAAATTAAAGCACAATTAGGCATTGTATGGAAGGCTAAAGTAATAGACGAGATAATTACGCAAAAAATCTTCACTTCTGATGAGTAAATTTTCCGTGTTTTTAATTTACGTATCACCCCGTCAACGTAACAAACACCTGCGTCATCCTTTCCGGCAACCGCTGCACATTATCCACCACGGTCACGCGCTTGCCGAAAATATCCCGCACGTATTCATCCGCTCGCGGATCAAGGCTAATGCAATAGCTGTAAATGCCTTTCTGATCCAGTTCTTTCACCGCTTGGCGGGTATCTTGCGTCAGTAATTGCGGGTCATCCACGTCAATATCCGACGGTTCGCCATCGGTTAAAATCAGCAGCAGTTTTTTATCCGCCTGTTGATGCTCCAGATAATGCGCCGCATGACGCACCGCCGCGCCCATCCGCGTCGAATACCCCGCCTGCATCGCCGCCAGCCGCCCCTTCACCTCATCGTTCCAATGTTCCTTGAAACCCTTGATGTGCTGGTAACGCACCTCATGCCGCGTATTGGACGCAAATCCCGCAATCGCAAATGGGTCGCCCAACGCCTCAATCGCATACGCCAGCAACGACACCGCTTCCTGACTCAGCTCCAGAATGCTTTGGGTCGCGCCTTCCGGTACTTCGCTGATAGAAGCCGACAAATCCAGCAACAGCATCACTGCAATATTGCGCCCGTCATGCTTGTGGCTCATATTGATGCGCGGATCAGGGTTCGCCCCGCCCTTGAAATCAATCAGGGAACGGATCGCCACATCCAAATCCAGCTCGCTGCCTTCTTCCTGATAGCGTACCCGCGTGTAATTTTGCGGCTTCAACAAATCCACAATCTGCTTCAAACGCTTCGCCAACGCCGCGTGTTTCTGCAACAGCGCATCAATCACCGCCGGATTACCCGCCGGATGCAAACTTTCATACACGCTCGTCCAGTCCGGGCGATAGGTCTGCGTGCTGTAATCCCACTCAGGGTAATGGCGCGGCGGCAAGCCCGATTGCTCGTTTTGTTGCGCGGTCTGCTTGTGTTCGTCGAAGAATTCTTCGTCGTCGCTTTCCTCGATGTACTGCCACAAATGGCGGTTATCATCGCGGTAAGGAATGGTGGTATTGTTGAAATACACGCTCGGTAACTGGTCAGTTTGCAAGCGCGTCTGCGCCACAAACGAAATCGCCAGTTGCGTCATATCCGCCGTGGTCGCGTTGCCTTCCGCCATTTTCGCGTGGAACTTGCCCGCAAACTCATTGATTTTCGCGTTTTGATAGCCATGCGCCGGATTCAGTATCGCCCAGGACAACATCGCCAACCGATGCCGGAAACACGATTCCGTCTTGGAATCACACTCGTTTTCCAGCGGGGCAGGGTGTAATGCCGTGAAAATCCGCCGCAAACCGGGGTATTCCTGCATCGCCAGATATTCCACCCGACTATCTTCCAATCGTTCAATCGCAATGCGCTGTTGCGGGCTGAAATTATCCGCCACCACTTTGCGCGTCCAGCGTTGATGCGCCGCCATGTGCGCCAACACCGCCCGGTAACGGTCAATCCCCGTCACGCCGTGCGCATCGTCGAACACGTCAGGAATGCGCATCCCGAACTCATCAAAATACGGCTGCTGTTCGCGCATATCGCGGAAATCCACCGAATACGGCACGAGGTATTCGTGACTTTCCCAGCAGGCTTGCAGGTACAAATTCAGCTTGCGCTCGTGGTGCGTAAACAGCGTGCCGTGGCGTTCGTGCTGCAACATCGCCTTGGCATCGGCGGATTGCAGGCTGAAATATTCTTCCTGCCGATGCGGGTGTTTACCGTAGTTACGGATGCCGTATTCGATCCAGTTTTTCAAGCCACCCAAGGCTAACTGGCTCATCAAATAAGGCATTTGTTCTAGCAGTTTCGGCAAACCGGGGCTGGGAATGGTGGTGTGGAAGCCGTGGATTGAGCCGGTGGTACGATCCATCATGTCGAACACGATGGCGATGTAATTTTCAACCAATTCAGCACTGCCAAAACGGCGACTGGCTTCCGGCAAGGCTTGCAAAAAGGCAGGGATAGAACGCCCGTTCGGGGTACGCGACATTTTCCACACCGCTTGGCTAACTTGAGTAAGCACACCTTCGCCAAGGCGATGCGCCAATACCGGCATTTCCTCCAGATAAGTCAGCA
This sequence comes from Thiothrix winogradskyi, assembly GCF_021650935.1. Lineage (NCBI taxonomy): Bacteria > Pseudomonadati > Pseudomonadota > Gammaproteobacteria > Thiotrichales > Thiotrichaceae > Thiothrix > Thiothrix winogradskyi. Next base: position 151,245 of record NZ_CP091244.1, read on the forward strand.
CGGGGTCGAAACCGCGCCCGATTTTGCACACCAACGATGCACCGTCGAGGTAATCCTTGATGCCTTCCTCGCTCAATAGCGCGAGCGCGTCCTGCATACAGGCGGCGAAGGCTTCATCAAGCTGCTTGAAGTTGCAGCTTAGTTGGGCGCGGTAACGGGCGATGACTTCATTTGGTTCTGACATGGTGACTCCGAGATTTACCTGCATCCTCCGAACCTCCCCCCTCCCTAACCCTCCCCCCGCAAGGGGTGGAGGGGACAAGAAACTTTCTCTTCTTCTATCTTGCTCCCTTCACCCCTTGCGGGGGAAGGGCTGGGGATGGGGGGGAATCTTCGGAGTTCCTACCCAAAAATCGCGTCAATCGCGTGGTTCAGCGTGCTGCGAATATCCGCATCATCGGTAATCGGGCTAACCAGTGCCATGCGGCAAGCGTCACCCGCTGCAATCCCGTCGCGCATCAAGTTGGCGGCGTACACCAGCAAACGGGTGGAAATGCCCTCGTCCAACCCATGCCCTTTCAGGTTACGGGCGGTATGGGCAATCTTCACCAACTTATCCGCCATTGCCGCGTCCACATTTGCTTCATTTTGCAAAATGGTGGATTCCACGTCAGCAGCAGGGTAATCAAAATCGAATGCCACAAAACGTTGCTTGGTGGACTGTTTCAAATCTTTCATCAGGCTCTGATAGCCCGGATTGTAGGAAATCACCAACTGAAAGTCGGGGTGCGCGTTCACCAGTTCGCCTTTTTTATCCAGAGGCAAAGTGCGGCGATGATCCGTCAGCGGGTGAATCACTACGGTAGTATCTTGGCGTGCCTCAACAATTTCATCGAGGTAGCAAATTGCGCCAATGCGGGCGGCGGTGGTCAACGGGCCATCCAGCCAGCGTGTACCATTGGCTTCGAGTAAATAGCGTCCGACCAGATCGGAAGCGGTCATGTCTTCGTTACAAGCGACTGTGATCAGTGACTTGCCGAGTTTCCATGCCATGTGTTCGACGAAACGCGATTTACCGCAACCCGTCGGGCCTTTCACCATCACCGGCAAGCGGGAACGGTACGCAGCTTGGTACAGTTCGACTTCGCGTCCGGTGGCTTGGTAGAAGGGTTCGTGTTGGATGGTGTATTGGGAAGCGTCGGTCATGGGGTGGATCTCGAATGAAGAAGGAAGACCCCCATCCCCAACCCTTCCCCCGCAAGGGGTGAAGGGAGTGAAGAACTCTTGTCCCCTCCCCCCTTGCGGGGGAGGGTTAGGGTGGGGGGTTCTTTACTGTGGTTGCTTGCGGCTTACTTGTGTACGCCCAATTTTTCGCGCCAGCCTGGGAAGATCTTGTCAGCATCGCCAGGGAATGACTCGAATGCGCGAGCAAATTCTTTGTGCTCTTTCGCAAATTCGATAGGGTCAGCACCGGATTTCCAGCACTCATAGGATTGACGCAGGGAAATCGCGCCAGCCGCTGGGCTGTCAATGTGACCGTAAGAACCACCGCCGGATGTGTTGATAACGTTACCGTGACCCAAGTTCTCGAAGAAGCCAGGCAGACGCAGTGCGTTCATACCGCCAGAGATGATTGGCGTAGTTGGCTTCATACCGTGCCATTCTTGGTGATAGTACGGACCGTCAGCGGAATCACGCTCAATCATGTAGGCGATGTTGCGGTCATCGGCGGCACCTTCCATCTTGCCGTAGCCCATGGTGCCGACGTGGATACCGGAAGCACCTTGCAGACGCGACATTTTGGACAACACGAACGCGCTGTAGCCACGCAATGCGGATGGGGAAGTCACAGCGCCGTGGCCAGCACGGTGGTAGTGCAGGTATTGACCAGGGTACTGACGACGGGCGGTAGTCACCATGCCGGGGCCGCCGACGTAGCCATCAACCAAGAATGCCACCTTGTTGGCATCCGGTCCGAACGTTTCCAAGATGAAATCGGCGCGGGCGCACATCTCGAAGTGATCGTCAGCGGTGATATTGGCAGAGAACAGTTTCGCCTGACCGGTTTCGTCCATGGCACGCTTCATTGCATCATAAACGAGTGGGTAAACTTTTCTCGCCGGGCAGAACACTTGGTTGCCTTGCGGTTCATCGTTCTTGATAAAGTCGCCGCCGAGCCAGAACTGGTAAGCCGCGTGAGCAAATGGTTCAGGACGCAGACCCAATTTAGGCTTGATGATCGTGCCTGCGATGTAACCACCGTTAACACGTGGACGACCTAAAATGTCCCACAGATCAGAGATGTCTTTGGATGGGCCATCGAACAAACGCAGCATCGACCATGGTACGTAGAAGTCATGCATCTTCAAGCACTTGACATCACCCTGACCTTGGTTATTGCCGATGGCAAGAGTCAGGAATGAAACGATCATGGCGCGACCGTCAGTCATATTGCGGTCGAACAGGTCGATCGGATAAGCGACTTTCATCACGCCATTGGCTTCGTCGATGAAGTACACCAGCGCATCAACACCCTTGGTGAAATCATCAGTGGTGCAAACTTCAACGTTAGTACCGGTGGAAGACTCGGCGGCGATATGCGCAGCAGTTTCCAAATAACCGTAACCAGCGACAGGCTGCATGTGATAAGCGACGAGGATGTGCTTATCACCCTTGATCAGATCTTCCTCTTTCAGGCTCAAGTCTGCATAACGTCCAGATTGGTCCATGACTCTCTCCTCAATTGTGAGTAAAAAATGGTTCAATAACTTTCAATGGAATGCAGTATAAGCAATGATTAACATAATAGAAACTCATTTATTCTTACTTAAACATCAGCTTTAATTATGTTATGCTGATTGCAAGAAACCCTGAATTTCCGAGTGATTTAATCAAGATGCACATCTCGTTCCGCCAGATCCAGATCTTCCAAACCGTTGCCCAAACGGAAAACTTCACCCGTGCCGCAGAATTGTTGCACATGAGCCAGCCCGCCATATCCATGCAGGTAAAGCAATTGGAAGAGAACGTGGGTTTGTCGTTATTTGAACGTCAAGGCAAGCGCATTGTGTTGACCACAGCGGGGCGGGCGATGCACGCCTACACCTGCGAGATTGCAGCAAAATATCAGGGCATGGTGGAAACGCTGGAAGAACTCAAGAATGTGCATCAGGGCTATATCAAGGTTTCCGCCGCCAACACGTCGATTTATTTTATCACTAGGATGCTGGCGGGCTTTTCACAGCAGAATGAAGGGATTACCGTTTCCCTCAATATCACCAACCGTAAAACGCTGGTGGAACAGTTGCAGAATTATGAGGCGGATTTGGTGGTGATGGGCGAACCGCCCGCCAATCTGGATTTGCATTCACAACGCCTGATGTGTAATCCGCTGGTGTTGATTGCGCCTGCGAATCATCCGCTGGTGGGGCAAAAAGACATTCCAGTATCGGCGATTATTGGGGAAAAGTTTGTGGTACGTGAGCCGGGGTCGGGGACACGCGCCGCGATTGAACGGTTCTTTGCCGAGCACGGGTATACCTTTTCCAGTATGCTGGAAATGGGCAGCAATGAGTCGATCAAGTATTCGGTGATTGCGGGGCTGGGCTTGGGGATTGTGTCCTTGCACAGCATCCAGTTGGAAATGGAAACGCACTCGCTGACTCTGCTGGATGTAGTTGGTTTCCCCATCCAGCGTTACTGGCATATCGTAACGCGGGAGGGAAAATGGCTTTCCCCTGCGGCACAGGCGTTTAAGGCATATGTGATTGCGGAAGCAGCGACGTATTCGCAGGATTACCAGCAATTGTTGCTGACTTAAAATTACAAATGCTGGAAGGATTTAGTATGGCAAAGACTAGGTATAATTGAACCCCAACATTGAAACTGATAGATATAAGGAATGCTGATGTTTTTGGAGGAACACCGTGCCGTACTCATTGAGCCAAATTCGCATTTTTGAAGCCGTTGCCAAATACGAAAGCTACACCCGTGCTGCGGAAACACTCAATATGACTCAGCCAGCCGTTTCCATGCAAATCAAGCAATTGGAGGATGATAGCGGGTTGGCATTGTTTGAGCGTCAGGGCAAAAAGATGTGCCTGACCCCTATCGGCAAAGAAATGCAGCACTATGCCAGCCGCGTATTGCAAGCCCATAACGATATGCTGGAGGCAATGAAAGAGCTAAAAGGCACGAAAGGCGGGCATCTGATTGTGTCGGTCGCCACAACAGCCAATTATTTCGTCACGCAATTGCTCGCCGAGTTTTCGCGCCAACACGAAGGCATCCATGTCACACTGGACGTGACCAATCGCCACATGCTGTTGGATCAATTGGAAAATCACGAGCCAGATATGGTCATCATGGGTGAGCCACCCAAAAGTCATGGCTTGCAGTCCGAGCGTTTGATGGCAAACCCGCTGGTGATGATTGCCCCCCCCAACCACCCCTTGACCAATGTGCCCCCCCCCATTTCCTTGGCGGATGTCATGGAGGAGCGCTTCATCGTGCGTGAAAAAGACTCAGGCACTCGCAGCGCGATTGAACGCCACGTCCATAAGCACGGCACAAGCTGTAAGAACATGCTGGAAATGCGCAGCAACGAAACCATCAAACACGCCGTCGAAGCAGGCCTGGGCTTAGGTATTGTGTCGATGCACACGATTCAGCCCGAACTCGATAGCGGACGGCTGGTGATGTTGGATGTGGAGCATTTCCCGATCCAGCGTCATTGGCATATCGTAATGCGCAAGGGCAAACGCTTGTCGCCGATTGCGCAGGAGTTCAAGCGGTTTGTAATGCAAGAAGCTCCGCGTTTCGTCAAAAACTTGGCGGCAAGGTGATGACGGTGTGTGCATCAATTGTTGATCCCTCCCATTAGGTATGGTTTATCCCACACATTAGGTTAGATTTATTCTATCCATCACTGGCTTATCGGTGTATTATCGCCCGCTTATATTCCTCCTGACCTAAGCGTGGACTGCATGGATCCGCTCATCCTTTTATTGCTATTGCCTGCTGTAGGGGCAGGGATTGTGGCTTTATTGCCCGATCAACGCCCACACTTGATCCGTCATACGGCGATTGGTGTCGCAGTCGTGACCTTGCTGTATGCCTTCAGTCTGCTTGCCAGTTTTTCATTTGATAATCCGCAAATCCAGTTTTACACCTATCAGGTATGGAATGAACGGCTAGGCACATCATTTGCGGTGGGCGTGGATGGTTTGTCATTACCGCTGATTTTGCTGACCACGGTGCTGGTATTGATGGCTCTGTTGGCTTCGCACATGATCAACCACCATGTCAAAGGCTATTACCTGCTGATGTTGCTGTTGGAAGCTGCCACGATGGGGGTCTTCATGGCGCAGGATTGGGGTCTGTTCTACGTCTTTTGGGAGCTGGTGCTGATTCCGCTGTTTTTCCTGATTGACCGCTGGGGTGGCAAAAACCGTCAGACGGCTGCCTTGAATTTTGTGTTGTATACGATGGGTGGCTCGGTCTTCATGTTGTTGGCGTTGCTGGTGCTATTTGATGCCACGCCGTCACACAGTTTCAGTTTTACGGCAATGGCAGAAGGCGCAAAATACTTATCCGCCAATGAACAAGTGCTAATTTTCCTCGGATTATTGATCGGTTTTGGGGTAAAAATGCCCATTTTTCCCTTGCACGGCTGGCTACCGTTGGCGCACGTGGAAGCCCCTAGTCCGGTGAGTATTTTGCTATCGGGCATTTTGCTGAAAATGGGTTCGTATGGCTTGTTGCGAGCGGTAGGCATTCTGCCAGATGCTGCCATTTTCCTGCAAACGACGCTGTTTGTCATCGGTGTAATCGGCTTATTGTATGGCGGTTTGCTGGCTTGGCGGCAAAGCGACATGAAAAAGATGATTGCCTATTCGTCGGTCAGTCACATGGGGGTGGTGATGATCGGCATTGCCAGCCTGAATGTTTACGGCATTACCGGCGCGGTTTACCAAATGGTGGCGCATGGCTTGGCGGCTGGGGCAATGTTCATGCTGATTGGTTTGCTGTATGAGCGCACCCACACCCGCGATATTAACGATTACGGCTCGTTGATTAAGATTACGCCACGCTTTGCTTTCCTGATTATTATGGCGTTTGTCGGCGGGGTCGGGTTGCCGAGTACTGCCGGGTTTGTGGCTGAATTGCATGTGCTGATTGGCGGTTTCCAGACGTGGGGTTGGGCAATTGTGCTGTTGTCGCTAGGGGTGTTGATTACGGCGGCTTACAGCATCCGTACCGTAAAACATCTGTATACCGGCCCGGTGCGGCTGGATATGCAACAGGTGGAAGATTTGCGCCCCCTAGAAATGGTGGCTGCGGGTAGCCTGATTGTCGGCACGGTCTTGCTGGGCTTATATCCTGCACCGTTGCTGGCGATGATGCAGGTGTCGGTGCAACATTTCGTGACTTCAATAGGGTTGATGCCGTGAGTGTTGCCGGAAACTCACATCAGCATTCCCACGACTTCCACCATCTGCTGGAGCATCTGGAACACATTTTGCCGAGTCAGGCACCGCTGCGCGACTTTGTACACCACAATACCTTGCACGGTTTACAACACCTGCCATTCCCACAAGCCCTTAAAACGGCGCATGAAATAACGGGTGCTGATGGTTATTGGCCGACGGAAAAATTCCGTGAGCAATTCCGGCGTGGGCGCATTGACGCTAGCGATTTGCAGGCGGTGCTGGCGGCGGATGCCAGCCTTGCCAGTGAAGAGCGGGTTTTTACCCACAGTACCGGGGATGTGTGCCGGGGCGATATTTACCGGACTGCCTTGGCTTGTCCCATCAAGCCCATTGCCCCCAGCCAGTTTGTGTGGGAAGTGGAGGAAAACAAGGTTCTGGAGCGCGATGGCGAACGTTGGGCAGCGTGTTTGGCAGCGTTACAACTCGATCATCACGTATTGCACTCTGAAGACCTGCTGAATTTCACCCCGCAACGCGCAGCGCGGTTGTTTGCCACACAGCTTGAAGATCAGGCAGAAGACATCGGTGCACGGGTGACGCACGAGGCGCATGAATTGTTGTTGCATCTCATCTTGCAAGTGGGTGAAAACTTCACGTTGCGGGGGTTGTTACAGGCGGTAACAGGTGAGGACATCCTGCACGATATGCGTCCACTGCTGGTGCGTCAGGTCGCTGCTTGGTTGGATCAAGGCATATCGGCATGGCATAACGGTACGGCGGGTGATAATTTTTTCACGGCTTGGCGCACTGCCAGTCACCATGATTTATTACCGGAGCTGGAAGATTTACCCGACTGGCAGGAACACCTGTATTCCCTGCCCGATAATGCAGCTGATGCGATTGTCGCAGAATTGCAGCGCATCGGCATTCCGCAAGAGTACTGGGATGGCTATCTGGAACGGTTGGCACTGGAAATGCCCGGCTGGTCGGGGATGTTCCTGTGGCGGCATTTTCACCCCGATTATGTCAAAACAGCGGCTGAACACACCGATATGCTGGATTACCTTGCGGTGCGCTTGAGCATGGAGCACTTGTTTGCACGGCGTTTGTGCCGCCGCATCTGGCTGATGGAAGCCAATCTGGGCGATATTCGCGGGCGTTTCCGCCGCCACCCGGCAGAGTTTCTGGTGCGCTATTACACCTTTAACCGCCCGTTACCGGAATACCTGCTCACCCCGGCACAGCAACTGATGTACCACCGCCGCCCTAAGGTATACGACGAGCAGCAGTGGGAATTGCTAGCACACCAAATCTGGACATGGGCGCAGGTTAGTGCGGGAAGTGACGGGTTTTCCGCTTACAATCATGGCTGGCGTTTGTTCCGCCTGATGCAGCAGTTGCAAGTGGATGCAAGCAGCATCCGCAGTCTCACCCCCATGCAAATCCAGACGATTTTCACCTGTATGGAAACGCTGGATGACGAACACAGCGGCTTCCTGTGGTTGCAGGCGTATGAGCGCCATTACCGCGAACAAATTTTCAATGCACTGCTCAACAACCACGGGCGCGGCATGTGGGAACAGCGTGCACAACCCCCGCAAGCGCAGGTAGTGTTTTGCATGGATGAGCGCGAGGAAGGTATCCGCCGCCATCTGGAAGAACTGAACCCGCAAATTGAAACCCTTGGTGCAGCGGCATTTTTCAACCTGCCGATGAACTGGCAAGGGCTGGATGATGAAAGCGTCACCAAACTCTGCCCCGTGCCGGTCACACCCGTGCATTTGGTGCGCGAATTGCCCGCTGAGGATGCGGCTGATTTGTATCATGCCCACGTTCGTCGGTCGGGGTGGCGCAAACAGTTGTTTACCGGCTTGAATCACGTGACCCGCCATAAGTTGTGGCTGGGAACCCTCAGTCAGCTCGTGCTTGCGCCTTTTGCATTAGGCGTATTGCTGGGCAAGTCTTATTTGCCGTTGCGCTTCGGACATTGGGTGCAACGCTTGCGCCGTCAGGTGGATCAGCAGGTGCCGACCAAAATTGTCTTCATGGCAGAACAGGTGGATTCCGAACGTTCCAGCCAGCGTAATCAATTGGGGTTTAGTGATGCGGAACAGGTGGAAAAGGTCGGTGGTTTCCTACGTACCGTCGGTTTGACGGATGGTTTCGCGCCGCTGGTCGTCATTATGGGGCATGGTTCATCCAACCAGAATAATCCCCATGCTGCGGCTTACGAGTGCGGCGCGTGCAGCGGTCGCCATAGCGGGCCGAATGCGCGGGTCTTCGCGACGATGGCAAATCGCCCGGAAATCCGTGAGCTGTTGGCACAGCAGGGCATTCGTATTCCGGCGGACACTTGGTTTGTGGGGGCGGCACACGACACCTGTGACGAACAGATTCCTTGGTATGACACCGATAAAGTGCCAAGTACGTTGCTGGATCAGCTCTCCCGTTTGCAAGCGACACTGATTGACGCTGCTCGCCATTCCGCCCACGAACGTTGTCGCAAACTGGCATCTGCCCCGCGCAAACCCACCTTGGAACAGGCATCGCGGCACATTGCCGGACGGGCGTTCGATTACAGCCAAGCCCGCCCAGAACTGGGCCATGCCACCAATGCCAGTGCCTTGATCGGGCGGCGTTCGGCAACCCGTGGCAGTTTCCTCGATCGGCGTTGTTTCCTGATTTCCTATGACTGCACCCGTGACCCTGACGGCAGAATTTTGGAAAATATCCTGTTGAATGCAGGGCCGGTGGGCGCGGGGATCAACCTCGAATACTACTTTTCCACCGTCAATAACGCGCATTACGGCGCAGGTACCAAAGTGACCCATAACCTCACCGGCTTGTTCGGGGTGATGGAAGGGGTGTTCAGCGATTTACGTACCGGCTTACCACAACAGATGATCGAAATCCATGAACCCATGCGCCTACTGGTGGTAGTGGAAGCGAAAACGGCGGTAGTCGGCGAGATTTATGCGCGGCAGCCCCCCTTGCAGGAACTGATCGGTGGCGGCTGGTTGCAGGTAGCGGTGAAAGACCCGGATGCGGCGATGATTGATTTGTTTGTGCCGGGGACGGGGTTTGTGCGTTGGGAAGGTGAACGCACCGAGTTGCCCACCGTGCAGCGTTCCGTGGAATGGTATGCGGGGGATTATGGGCATTTATCGCCTGCGTTGGTGACGGCGAATACACGTGAGGCGCAATATGCCTAACGAATTACTCCTATTAATCCCCGGTTTCCCCTTCCTTGCCGCTGTCTGGATTATTCTCGGCTTCATCTTCGGCTGGAACCGGGGCGAAAAAGGTGAACGTGAAACGGCTTTCGTTGCGGTCACTGCCAACACCCTGAGCCTGCTGATCATGTTGGGATTGGCGATTTACGATTTTACCCACGGCGCACCGGGTTATGTCGCGTTGTTTCCTTGGCTGCAAAGCGGTACGTATCAGGTTTTCTTCAGCCTGATGCTGGACACCCTAAGCTTAAGTTTCGGGGTGGTGATGGCAACCATCAATCTGCTGGCGGTGCGCTTTGCGGTCAATTACCTGCACCGTGAAGCCGGTTTCCAGCGGTTTTTCATTGTGATGTCGCTGTTTTCCTGCGCGATGTTGCTGATTGTGTTGTCGGGCAGTGCCTTGCTGGGCTTTATTGGTTGGGAAATGGCAGGCATCAGTTCCTACATGCTGATTGCTTACGCATGGCAGCGCGAAACCGCGACCGAAGGTGCAACCCGTGCATTTGTCACCAACCGTTTCGGCGATACCGGCTATTTGTTCGGGATGTTCATTGCCTTTACCGCGCTGGGCAGTACCGAGTGGAATGTGTTGCTGCAAGATCATGATGACGAAAGCATTTCCGGCATGGTGCTGGGCATTATGACGATGGGCTTCATGTTGGCGGCACTGGTGAAATCATCGCAGTTTCCGTTCAGTGCGTGGATTACCCGTGCGCTCGAAGGCCCCACACCATCCAGTGCAGTATTTTACGGTGCGGTAATGGTTCATGCAGGCATTTACCTGTTGCTGCGCCTTGAACCCTTGATCGAACAAGTGCCGCTGCTGGGTAACATCCTGCTGCTGATTGGCAGCCTGACCGTACTGTATGGTTGGTTGGGGGCGCAAGTGCAAACCGACATCAAAAGCTCCCTGATCTTTTCCACCCAACAGCAAACCGGTTTGATGCTGATTGCTATCGGCTTGGGTTGGTATACGGTTGCCGCGATTCACATGGGGCTGCACGCGATGTGGCGGGCGTATCAGTTCCTGCATTCGCCGTCTTTTCTGCAACAAACCGGCTGGCAGGCGGCAAAACCTGTCCCCGCGTGGTTACGCAAACAGCATTGGCTGTATACCGCTGCCCTCCAGCGTTTCTGGCTGGTGCCACTGGAAAACTGGTTGCTGGTGCGCCCGACCGAAGCACTGGCACGCGAGGCGCAAGCCTTCGATTCCCGCGTGGTCGACCGCATGACCGGCACGCCCTCACACAGCAATATGCTGACCACCTTTGCGGAACTGCAAGCCTTCCAGCAAGGTAAGTTGCGACTGGAAAGCGGCATTGGCAAAGGCTCAGGTGTACTCGGCAAGCTGATGCAGTGGGTCGCCGAACAAATGGAGTGGCTGGAAGACCGGCTCTTGTTAAAAAAAGGTGGCGGCGCACTGGGCGAACGCTTGCGTCAGCTAGGGGAAAACCTCGATCTGGTGGAAGAATTGCTCTCCCAGCCGCGCTACCTGATGGTATTGATAGCGGCAACCCTTGCCGTTATTTTGTAGGAAAACACCGATAATGACTCACCACAGTCAGGCACATACCGACCCGTTGACGCAGTTGCGTGAAGCCATTGCGGCGCTGGATGCGGTATTGCCCATACAAGCACCGTTGCAGGATTTTGTGCATTTTAATCCCCTGATGCATTACGAACACTTACCGTTTGCACAGGCATTGCGGGCAGCCCATGCCGATAGCGGCTCATTAGGCTATTTGCCTGCCAGTGAATACCGGCGTTTTTTCCGTGCCGGGCGTATTACCCGTCACGATCTGTTTACTGTCTTGGCGGATGAGCCGGAACAATGGGCGGAACGCGAACTGTATGTCACGGCTCTGAGCAACGATATTAAGGCGATCAGTTTCCAACAAATGCGTTGGCAGGTGGAAGAAAACCACGCGCTGGAACGTTTTCAAAGCGATGTAGCCTTTGAGCAGCGCGACAAACTGCTGGCAAACAGCGGGCAAACAGAAGCCGAGGCAATTCAGGCATTGTGGGAAACTTGTTTGCAAAAGCTGGAACTGGATTACGCCTTGCCACACCCCGAAGCCATGCTCAATCTGCCGTTGAGTGACCTTAACAGCGTGTGGGATCGCCTCAAGCAACACGAGCAATACGGGCAAACCATTGCCGATGCGGAAACCTTTATTCACGCAGAAAGCCGTCATCTATTACATCAGTTACTGGATGAAGTCGGCACGCGGATTACTGTGCGTGGTTTGTTGCGTCAACTCGCTGACGTTGATGTACTGGAACAAATGCTGCCCTTGCTGGATCGTCATTTTGCCAGTTGGCTGGATCAGGGCATCGCGGCACTGAATCCCCAAGCACACGGTTTTTACGCTTACTGGCGCGAAGCCACCTTACATGACATCACCCTGTCGCTGCACGGGCTGGATAACTGGGCAGACCATATCGAATCCTTGGACTCCGACCCGTTGGAAACCATCCATCAGGAATTGATGCGCTTGGGTATCGACAAAGCGCATTGGGCTGGCTACCTACGGGCATTGGCACTGGAACTGCCCGGCTGGTCGGGGATGTTCAACTGGCGAGCCAAACATCCGCACTACTACGGGCTAAGCGCCCCCGTGAGTCTGGAAGATTACCTCGCGGTGCGGCTGGTGCTGGAACACCTGTACTGCCGCCATTTCACCAGTGAACACTGGCAGATCAATGCCAGTCTGCCCAATATTCGTGGTTACTTCCATCAGCATCAGGATGAGTTTTTCGTCCGTTATCACGCCTACAACAGCAATTTGCCGGAATACCTGCAACACATTGCCCAGCAATTCCTCAATACCGAGGAAGACGTGCAGCCACACGAATGGCACCAACTGGCGCACCAGATTCTTACTTGGAAACTTGCCCCGGAAACCATCCTGCCCATGGGAACGGACATTTACCGCAAGGCATGGCGGCTGTTCCACCTAGCGCAACACATGGCTCTGGATGCCAAGGCAGTAACACAACTGGAACGGACGCGACTTGAACAAATGCTGGCAATCCTCGAAGCATTCGATGACCCGCATACCAGTGGATATTTGTGGTTACGCGCTTACGAACACCACTACCAAGAAGAAGTGTTCAGCGCAATTTTAAACAAGGAAACTGCACCGGCATTGTCTGCCCCACCCGCTGCGCAACTGATTTTCTGCATGGATGACCGTGAAGAAAGCCTGCGCCGTCATCTGGAAGAAATCGCCCCTGATGTGGAAACGTTCGGTGCGGCGGGCGTTTTCGGCTTACCGAATAACTGGCGTGCGCTCGATGCACCGCGTCCGCTGAAACTGGCGCAGCCAGTGGTAACGGCAGTTCACGAACTCCGCGAAACCCCGACCACAACCGCACGGCAACGCTTGCCTGCCCATTTGCGGCGTTTGCGTGCGCTGAATTGGCTGAAATACTGGAAAAATCACCGGATGCGCCACAGTGTTTTGGGTACTGCCATTAGCCTGCCACTGCTTGCACCGTTTGCCGTCTTGGACATGCTAGGGCGCAGCATTATGCCTGCCACCTACCAACGCTTACTGAGCAAAGTACAGCAGCGCAGCAGCGTGCCCTTGCAGACACAAGTGGCGTATACCGCGACACAGGTGCTGGAATGCCCGAACGCTGCTCACAATCAGATCGGCTTCAGTGCGGATGAGAAAGTGGCAAAAGTGGCGACCTTCCTCAAGCTGACCGGCTTTACCAGTGGCTTTGCGCCGTTGGTGGTATTAATGGCGCACCGTTCGCACCACCTGAATAACCCGCACATCCTTGGTTACGGTTGCGGCGCGTGCAGCGGGCGTTTCGGCGGACCGAATGCACGCGCATTTGCAGGCATGGCAAATGAACCGGAAGTGCGGGCGCAACTGGCAGCGCAACACGCCATCCACATTCCGGCAAGCTGCTGGTTCATTGCCAGCGAACACGATACCAGCAGCGATGACATCGACTGGTTTGATACCGACCTGATTCCGGCAAGCCACCAAGCCGTGTTCCAACGGGTACGTGCCGTGACTGAGCAAGCGGCACAGCACTCGGCACTGGAACGTTGCCGCAAATTTGCCTCTGCCAGCCATAAGCTCAGCCCACAGCAAGCCAAGCATCATGTGGCAGGACGTGCCGCTTCCCCCGATCAGGTGCGGGCAGAGCTGGGGCATCAGGGCTGTGCGGTTGCGTTTATCGGGCGGCGCGAACTCAGCAAAGGGATTTTCTGGGATCGGCGTTCTTTCCTGATTTCCTATGACCCGCATAATGACCCCGATGGCAAGTTGTTGGAAGCGCAGTTGCAAGGCAATGGCGTCGTCGGGGTCGGTATCCAGATGGATTATTACTTTTCGCGGATGCAAAACGGTTACTTCGGCTCAGGCAGCAAAGCCACCCACAATCTGACCGGCTTGTTCGGGGTGATGGAAGGGGGAGCCAGCGATTTGCGTACCGGGCTTGCCCAGCAGATGGTGGAATTGCACGAGCCTATGCGCTTACTAGCCATTGTGGAAGCCGACATTGCTACCTTGGTGGCAATTTACCAGCGTCATGACTATTTGCGTTTATTGCTGGATAACGGTTGGGTGTTGCTGGCAGCGAAACCGCCGGAACGTCAGGAAATTCACCTGTTCCAGCCCGGCAAGGGGTTTGTGCACTGGCAAGGCGCAGTGCAGCCCTTGCCCAAGGTAGCCTCATCGCGTGACTGGTACGCGGATCATGATCGGTATTTACCGCCAGCGGCAATTCAGCGGGGGGTGGCTCATGCCTGATGCTTTGTTATTACTGATTCCCGGTTTGCCATTGCTGGCCTTTGGCGTAATCGGGTTATTGACTTTGTTTCGTTGGAACAAAGGGGATGCCGGTGAACGCTTAAGCGCACGCATTGCCTTGGGTGTGGGGCTTGTCAGCCTGTTGCTGGTATTGTGGGCGGATGTTACCCATTTTGCCAGCCCTGCGCCGCATGTGCCGCTCTTGCCTTGGTTACATAGCGGGGTATACATCACCAGTATCAGCATGACGGTGGATGGTTTAAGCCTGACGTTTGCCACGCTGATTGCCGTCATCACGCTGTTGGTGACGCGGTTTTCGGTCAATTATTTGCATCGGGAAGCCGGTTTCCAACGCTTTTTCATGGTGTTGATGCTGTTTGTAGCGGCGATGCAATTGATTGCCTTGTCGGGTAGTGCGATTTTGGCGTTTGTCGGCTGGGAATTGGCAGGGGTGAGTTCGTTCCTGTTGATTGCTTACAACTGGCAGAGCCGGGTTGCTACGGCAAATGCTGTCAGGGCTTTCGTCACCAACCGCATCGGCGATGCCGGTTTTTTGTTGGGAATGTTCATGGCGTTTAGCCTGTTCCACAGTACTGAATGGGATGTGATGCTCGTACCGCAACCGCTGGAATCCGGTTTGCTCATCGGCGTGATGACACTGGGGTTCATGGCAGCGGCACTGGTGAAATCGGCACAGTTTCCGTTTTCGGGGTGGATTACGCGGGCATTGGAAGGCCCTACGCCATCGAGTACGGTGTTTTACGGTTCGATTATGGTTCATGCGGGCATTTTCCTGTTGCTGCGCATCCATCCCTTATTGGAACAAGCCCCCCTATTGCAATACCTGTTGTTACTGTTGGGTGGTTTGACGGTGTTGTTTGGTTGGCTGGGTGGTTTGGCGCAAACGGACATTAAAACCTCGCTGATGTTTTCGACGTTGGCGCAAACCGGCTTGATGTTGGTAAGCATTGGGCTGGGTTGGTATACCTTGGCATTGGTGCATCTGGTGTTACATGCCTTGTGGCGGGCTTACCAGTTTTTGCACTCCCCCTCCTTTGCCTTGCATACCCAGTGGCAGGCTGCCCCACCAGCACCGGCATGGTTACGTAAACAACGCTGGCTGCATAACGCTGCCTTGCAACGTTTCTGGTTAGACCCGCTGGCGGATTGGTTACTGGTGAAGCCAACACTGGCGTTATCACAGGAAACCCAGGTGTTTGACGGGCAGATTCTCGACAAGCTCAGCGGTACACCGGGGCATTACTCCGGCATTTCGACACTGGCGGATATGCAGGCCATGCAGCAAGGGCAACAACGTCTGGAAAGTGGCATTGGTACAGGTTCAGGGCTGCTGGGCAAGCTGATGCAGTGGGTGGCGGAAAAACTGGAATGGTTTGAGCAGCATCTGTTACTGCAACGCGGTGCTGGTCCGGCGCAAGCCTTGCTGAATGCGTTAAGCCGTTATCAGGACAGGATTGAACGTTTGCTCACCCAGCCGCGCTATCTGGTGCTGTTGGTGGTGGTGACGCTGGTCGTGATTTTTTAGGAGTGGGACATGACATTTACTGAAATCCCTAGCCAAACCCCGTTATTGGGGATGCTGCAATTGCTACCGCTCATCACCGGGCTAATCCTGATCAAGGTGCGCGGGGAGGCGGCGGTTGCCTTGGGGAGTATTGCCGCGCTGGCGCAACTGTTAATGGCGGTGATGCTGTATATCCGTTTTGATACCCAGCAGCCTGCCGGGGTCATGCAGTTTGCCGAGAACGTGCCAATCGTTGGGGCATTTCACTACCACGCCGCCGTCGATGGGATTGGTGTGCTGTTTGTCTTGTTAACCAGCCTGATCAGCTTGCTGAGTATTGTGTTTATTCTGGTGCGCCGCCTGCATGAAAGCTCGATTCTGGCAGTGATGATGGTGATTCAGGCGATTATTACCAGCCAGTTTGTCACCGTGGATTTGTTGTGGTTCACGCTGATGTCAGCATTGGAAGTGCTACTGATTGCTTCTATGACCAAACGCTGGCCGACATTCCACGATATTCAACCAACACTGGCGCGTTACCTGCAATTCATGGCGGTGGGAATTGCCTTGCTGGTGTTTGGCACCTTGGTATTGGGCTGGAATTATGCCGATGCCAATGACGGACGCTGGAGTTTCAGCCTGTACGAATTGGCGCAACTGGGCTTTGAGCCGGGCAGCGTGGTGGCGACGCTGGTATTTTTCGCGCTGTTTTACGGGTTGGGGGTGCGGATTCCGTTATTCCCGCTGCATGGTTGGCTACCAAGTTTCATGCACCACGGCAATGTGGCAGTCGCCCCGATTTATTTGCTGGGTTTGAAAGTGGGCATTTACGGTTTGCTACGCTTTGTCATGCCGATCGTGCCGCACGCGGTGTGGGAATGGCACACGATTGCGGTGATTTTTGCCAGCACTGGGGTGTTCTATGCCGCGTTTCTGGCGATGCGTGAGCGTAATTTGCGGCGTTTACTGGCGTTTGCCGTGGTCAGTCATACCGGGATTTTGACGATTGGCTTGTTTAGCCTGCACCACATGGCGTTTCAGGGGGCAATCCTGCTGGCGTTGAATTTTGGTCTGGCGATTTCAGGGCTAATCCTAATGACCGGGATGGTGTGGCAACGTACCCGCACGACCAATCTTGATAAGCTGGGTGGCATGTTCGATTACATTCCAGTGGTAGGCTTGGCGTTTTTGGTGGCAGGTTTGGCAGTGGTGGGAATGCCGGGAACACCGGGCTTTGATGCCGTGCATTTCGTGCTGGAAGGGTCGATCAAGCGTTTCGGGGCATTGGTGACAGTGGCAGCCGCCTTGGGTAACTTGGTGGCGGCTGGATTTTTATTGCGTTCGTTTCAGCGGGCGTTTTTGGCACAACCGGGGGGGAATACCAGTCGTTGGGATACCAGCCCCGCACATCCTGCGGAAACCCTCATGGCGGGCATTGTGATTACGGTGACGGTGGTCGCCGGTTTCTATTCCGCACCTTGGCTGGAGTTGATTGAGCAGCCAGTCAATGGTTTAAGCAGTTTATTTGCGGCAATGAGCGGCGATGCGCCCGCAGGAGGTCACTAATGGCAATTTTAACCGGTGTGGAATTTCCCTTGCTGAGCCTGTTGTTGCTGCTGTTGCCCTTGGGGGCAGTCTTGACCGCCGTGTTTCCGGGGCGTGAAGCACGCTGGGCGGCACTGACGACTGCGGTACTGGCGTTACTGGTAACGCTGGTGATTGTCGGGCAGTTCGATACCCAACTGGTCGGCTTCCAATTGGTGGAAAAGACCCCTTGGATGGCAGATTTGGGTATCCATTACCTGCTGGGGGTGGATGGCTTGTCGATCCTGTTCCTGCCGTTTACCGCGCTGCTGTTCATCGCGGTGATCTTGGCGTCGTGGAATGCGATCCGCACCTTGCCGCGTTTGTATTTCGCGCTATTGCTAGTGTTGGAATGCACCATCATGGGCATTTTTACCGCACTGGATACCATCTTGTTTTTCTTGTTCTGGGAACTGACGCTGTTACCGTTGTTCTTCCTGATCAGCTTGTGGGGCAATGGTGCAAACCGGCGTTATGCAGGGGTGAAATACAGCCTGTTCATGTTGGCAGGGGGCTTGCCGCTGCTGATCGGCTTTGTGGTGCTGGCAATGCATAACCCCGGCGGCATGAGCTTTTCCTATATCGACTTGCTGCAAGGAAGCCGCGATTACGGGGTGCAGGTGACAGTGTTTTTCCTGTTGCTGCTGGGGTTTGGGGTGAAAATTCCGCTGTTCCCGCTGCATACCTGGCTGCCGTTGGTGGCGCAGGAAGGCCCGGCAACTACCGTGGCATTGCTGACTGGCTTGAAAGTGGGCGCGTATGGTTTGCTGCGCTTTGCCTTGCCACTCGCACCGGATGCCGCACGCGAATTCCAATGGGTGTTGGTGGGCTTGGGGATGATCGGCGTGCTGTATGGCGCAGTCGCGGCATTGAGCCAAACCAGTTTGCGGCGGATGCTGGCGTTTTCCTCACTCAGCCACGTGGGGCTGGTGGTGCTGGGGATTGCGGCGTTCAGTGTGCAAGGGGTGCAAGGGGCCGTGTTTCAGTTGCTGAATTTCACTGTGGTCGCGGGTGGTCTGTTTCTGATTACCGGCTTTTTGCATCAGCGCACCGGCTCGACCGAAGTATTGAGTTTGGGCGGGGTGGCGAAATCCATGCCCTTGCTGGCATCGCTGTTCTTCTTCCTCGGTCTAGCGGGGATCGGAATGCCTGCCACCAGCGGCTTTCCGGCTGAATTCCTGCTGATTGTCAGCGTGTTGGAAACCCATACCGGCGCGGGGCTGGTGGTGCTGTTTGTGGTGATTTTGGGGGCTGCGTATTTCCTCAACTTCTTCCGCAAGGCATTTTTAGGGGAAACGCGCCACGACATTATCCGTGATGCACCGGATTTAAAGCCGCGTGAACTGGCAGTATTGCTGGTGCTGGTTGTGGTGGTGCTGGTGTTCGGGTTCTATCCGCAAGCGATTTTGGATGTGACGGAAACCAGCAGCCAGTATTGGGTGAGTTTGATGTTGCCTTAGTCGTATTCATTGCTTGATGATCAACCAGCCACCAACTCATCACCCTCACATGGCTCTTGCCCACCTTGGCGTGTCAGAATGCGCTTGAAGGCATCCACATCGGCTCTTTGTTGACGTTCGTTGAAGAACTTGAGCGTATCCTCCTGATCCGTGGGCGAAGGCAATGGGTAGGTTGCAGTTTGTTGTTCCATATACAGATTCTCCTTGTCTCATTGCTGATGCTAGATGAAAATCCTTGAGAAATCTTGTTTTTTGGTATCATGTCGCTCAGTCACTTGGAGGTTAAACCATGATGGATGATCTAATCGTTGAAGAAGTACGCAAACATCGGCAAGCCCATGCCGCCAAGTACAGCAATGACCTGAAAGCCATTTGTGCAGCATTGAAAATCCGTGAGCAGCAATCCAGCCGCAAGGCGGTCAATCGTAGTCCTCGCTTGCCCCTGAAAAAGGTCAGCTAAAGGTCGAACTTCAAATGAACACGGAAAACTACCGGCTAGCGGTAAAGCACGTCATTGAAACTTACGCCAGATTTCGCCCTTCTCACGGCAACATTCGGCTGGATACTGTGTTTGATGAAACTCACGACCGTTACGCACTTATGCAAGCAGGCTGGGACAGAGGCAGACGGGTAAGCGGCAACCTGATCTACATCACCCTTCAGGATGGCAAAGTAGTGGTCGAATATGATGGCATCGAACACGGCATCACCGATGACTTGATCCGCGAAGGGGTAGAGGAAAAAGACATCGTGCTGGCGTTTTTGGAAGAGCCGGAAATGGCAGCCGCAGCTTAACTAAACTTTTGCTACCATAAGATTAGCTCTTCCCGTTGCCTTAATCGTCGTCGCCCAGCTCGTTATCCCAGCCATTGGCTTTTGCTTCACTAATCGCACGGCTATGCAAGTCGCTATGCCGCTGCTGCAATTCCGGTGGCAAACGGCTCGGTAAATGCCCGTATTTCATCCACTCTGTATGGACTTTTTCATACAGGTTTTGCAGCATCCCGGCACTCCAGCCTGCGCATTGCTCGGTGTCGGGCAGCAAACCAAACACCCAAGCATCGCGGATCAGCCGCCCGACCGGACTCATGCCAAATTGTGAATCGTTATCCAAACCTTCGTATTTTCCGCTCATGGTATTCCTGCCTGTATTAATTGGTAGCCCGTGCATTGATATTAGCAACGGCTTGTTCCGCTGCGCGTAGGGCTTGCGCCATTTCCGCCTCACTGCCCATCATGATCAGTCGCCCGAATGCGCCATAGGCTTTCACATCGACCAAGGTGACGTGGGCGGCTTTTTCGGCTTCGTTGGCAACGTAAACGATGTAACCGGCGGGTTCGGTTTCAAAAATGAACATGCTCTTGCCCGGTTGTAACATCGAGCCGTGGCGCATTTGCCGGTTGATCAGGGTGGCGTGGTCGGGGGTAATGGCACGGATGATTTCTTTCCAAGCGACGCGGCACGCCATGCGGCTTTCGACATCGGCATAGATTTCACGCAAAACCGCTTCACCCGCCGCGCTGACTTCACTCTGGTTGCGGTAGTGAACTTCCATTGAACCAAAGGCGCGTTCCACTACCTGTTGACCGAGACGTACATTGCTGGCTTTGAGGGCAATGTCGCTAAGACGGTGGACTGCCATGCCCGGTGCGACTTCAATCCACAAACAGGCGTCGCCGGGAATCGGCAAGAACCCCTGTGAAGACGTTCCCAGATAGGAGGCAAGCTGGGGTTGCAGCGAGTCAATGAAGGAATACACACGTAAGGTCACATTATTCATCGGTATCAGGCTCAAGTGTTAGGGTCAGTCAGCGACATCAGGTTCGGGTAATCGGCCGGTAAGTGTAAACGATTACTGTGGTTAGTACTTTCCCAAATTCGCGCACCGTCTTGCACTAGAAAATCGAGAAAGCGCTTGGAGGTATTGGAGAGTTTTTTGCCTCTCAGATGCACGGCATACCATTGGCGCATCATCGGGAAGTGTTGCACATCCAGCACGGTCAGCAAGCCCGCTTCGAGTTCCAGCCGCAGGTTGTGCAATGATAAAACCGAGATGCCCAAGCCTGCCATCACCGCCTGCTTGATGGCTTCGCTACTGCCGAGTTCCATATAAATATTGGTTTCCAAGCCGTGTTCGGCAAACAAACGGATGCGAGCAGCGCGTGTGCCTGAACCTTCCTCCCGTGATAGAAAGCGTTCCTGTGCAATGCGTTCCAGCGTAATATTTTGCTCGCCAGCCAATGGGTGGTTGGGTGGGGCAATCACCACAATGGGATTATGCAGGAAGGACTCTGCGGTCAGGTCGAGGTTATTATTGTTTGGAACAGTACCCATGATCACCAAGTCATCGAGATTGTCTTCCAGACGCCGGATGACATTGGCGCGGTTGGTAATGGTCAGGCGCGGCTCCACCCGTGGGTAATCCTTGAGGAAGGTGCCCAGCAGGTGCGGCATGAAATATTCGGCAGTGGTCGTGGCACAAGCATTCAAGGGGCCTTTGACACCTTCTTCCATGCCAATCATGTCTTCGTTGAGTACCCGCAAGCGATCCAAGACATCGCGTGTTGCCTCAAACAGTTCACGTCCGGCTTCGGTGAGGAACAAACGCTTGCCAATTTGCTCACTCAGGGGGATGCCGACACTTTCCTCCAACCGCTTGATTTGGATAGAGACCGCCGGTTGGGTCAAGTGCAATTCTTCCGCTGCACGGGTAAAGGACAAGTGTTTCCCTACGCTATAAAACAGGCGCAACTGGTGCAAGGTGATATGGCGCAGATTCATCATTAATTCCGTTTTATCGAAGGTATTTACATTTACCTAGGTTAATCCAACTAATATTAACGATTAACTTCAGTTCATTGTCAAGATAATTTATACTCCACCGCAATACTGAAGTTAGCCAAGAGAAGTGCCGTCATGAGCTTAGAACCTGTCGTCCTGTTTTTCGTACTGGGTCTTGCTGCGGGATTATTGCGCTCTGATCTGAAAATTCCCGGCAGTATTTACGACGCCCTTTCCATCTACCTGCTGTTGGCTATTGGGCTGAAAGGCGGGGTCAAACTGGCGGAGCAAGCCACGCCGGGGATGTTGCTAGATGGTGTGTTGATTATCGGTGCAGCCATCTTGATACCCTTGGTGGCTTTTCCGATTTTGCGTTACCTCGGTAAGTTGAAACGTGCGGATGCGGCGTCGCTTGCAGCACATTACGGCTCGGTCAGTGTGGTGACATTCTCTATCGGGGTGGCATTCCTGGCACAAGCTGCGCAAGAATACGAAGGCTACCTGATTGTATTTCTGGTATTACTGGAAGTACCTGCCTTGGTGATCGGGGTGATATTGGCTCGCTATGGCGCAGGGCAGGTGCGTTGGGGGCGGATGTTGCATGAGGTTTTTTTCGGCAAGAGTATTTTTCTGCTGTTAGGTGGGATGATTATTGGCTATGTCGCCGGGCCTCAAGGCATTGAGCCACTGGATAAAGTGTTTTTTGATTTGTTCAAAGGCGCGTTAGCGATCTTTTTGCTGGAAATGGGGTTGGTAGCCGCCGGTAGACTAGCCGATTTACGTGCTTATGGGGTATTTTTAATAGGCTTTGGGATTGTGATGCCGATATTGTCTGCTTCATTAGGCACGGCGGTGGGCTGGATGTTGGGTTTATCGGTCGGTGGTACGATGTTGTTGGCAGCGTTATATGCCAGTGCTTCTTACATTGCCGCACCTGCCGCTATGCGGATTGCTGTCCCTGAGGCGAACCCCGGATTATCTATCGGTGCGGCACTGGGTGTGACCTTTCCGTTCAATATTCTGATAGGAATCCCCTTGTATTACTGGATGGCACAAACCATCCATCAGATTGGAGCGTAAAACGTGCCTGACCAAAATCAACGGTTGCTGACAATTGTGTGTGAATCCATGCTGGAACCTTTCCTACAAGAGGAGTTGCCCCATTTAGGGGCGAGCGGCTATACGGTAACGGATGCTCGTGGCGCGGGTCGACATGGGCGGCGTGGTGGTGCATGGACAAAAGAGAGCAATGTCAAAGTCGATATTGTCTGTGATGCCGAGGTTGCCCAGCGAGTGGTGGAACACATAAACCGCGAGTACAAACAGCATTACGCGCTGGTGATGTATTCGACGGATGCCAAGATGCATTGCGTGTAATTATTTTTGAATTTGAGGAATAAGTGTGATGAGTTTTCAAGCTGAACAATACACTATCAAACGTGAGCCGTTTTATCGCTCTGTCGCCAATGAGGTGGAGTTATTTGATGCAGCATACAGTGCACGGATGCCGGTCATGCTGAAAGGTCCAACAGGTTGTGGCAAGTCCCGCTTTGTGGAATACATGGCATACCGCTTGGGACGACCACTGATTACTGTGGCTTGTAACGAAGACATGACCGCCTCTGATTTGGTCGGGCGTTTCCTATTGGACAAAGACGGCACGAAATGGCAAGACGGCCCGCTAACAATGGCAGCGCGGATGGGCGCAATCTGCTATCTGGATGAAGTGGTCGAAGCCCGTCAGGATACTACCGTGGTTATCCACCCACTCACCGACCATCGCCGCCAGTTGCCGCTGGACAAAAAGGGCGAAATGGTGGAAGCCCACCCCGATTTCCAGATAGTGATTTCCTACAACCCCGGCTACCAAAGCCTGATGAAGGATTTGAAACAATCCACCAAGCAACGTTTTGCCGCACTGGATTTTGACTACCCGGAAGCCGCCACCGAAACCGACATCGTAGCGCGTGAAACCGGCGTGGATACTAAAACGGCGGAAAAGCTGGTACAAATTGCCCACCGTGCACGTAACCTCAAAGGGCACGGCTTGGATGAAGGTATTTCCACCCGCTTGCTGGTATACGCTGGGCAATTGATTGTGAAAGGGGTAAACCCGCTGGCAGCGTGTTCCATGACGCTGGTGCGCCCATTGACCGATGACCCGGATATGCGCGATACCTTGGATGCGGCGGTCAATACTTTCTTTGGTTGAGAAATAACCTTCAGGCAAAAAGGTTTCCTACAAAAACACTAGCGTGCTCCGCAAAATACGGCATTCAGTGGCGGATTCTGCCCCTGAATACTGTTCAGTGTATTGGTTAGGAGAAAGGCAGTGATGAGTGTTGTTGGTTATGATGTTGCTGCTGCCTGTCAGGCAGTGCAACAGGGTAAGGTTATTGCTTACCCAACAGAGGCGGTGTTTGGCTTAGGCTGTGACCCTGCCAATCTTGAGGCTGTACAGCGTATTCTTACGCTTAAACAACGCCCTGCACACAAAGGGCTGATTCTGATTGCTGCTGATTTGCAACAGCTTGCCCCTTGGTTATTACCGCTCGAAGCAGCGTTACTGCAACAAATTTTGCCAACTTGGCCGGGGGCTGTGACTTGGTTGTTACCAGTACGCCCTGAGGTTTCCCCGCTCATTCGGGGTGAACATGACACACTGGCAGTGCGGGTAACGGCTCATCCTGTTTGCCGAGAATTGTGCCTGCGCTTGGGGCATCCGTTGATTTCCACCAGTGCCAACCTGAATGGGCAAGAACCTGCCCGCAGCGTGACAGAAATCCTCCAGCAATTTGACCAGCAATTGGGGTTTGTTTTGGATGCACCCTTGGGTGGTCAATTACAGCCAACCCAAATTCGTGACGGGCGTACTGGGCAGATTATTCGCCCCAGTTAAAAGGACAGTTGAAATAACCTTGTTCTTGAATGTTTTTATTTGTTCAAGACAATATTCCTGATTTACTAAGCACATTCAACGTTCGCTTATTTTAAAAGGAGACCAAATGATGAAATCAACCTTAACCATTACGGGATTATTGTTAGCTGTATCGCTTATGACTGTTGGGTGTGACAAAGCTGAAAAAGATGATGATGATGATAAAGAAAAAGTGACTCAAACAACCGTAGATGATGCTAAAAACAAGAATGAATCAGCCGCCGAAAAACAAGAGAATGATGATGATAAAGAAAATGATGAAGATGATAAAGATGATGACAAAGATAATGATAAAGATAAAAAGGAAGATGACGACTAAACAATAAATATATTTTCGGCATTATCATTCCGATAATGCCGAATTTTCTAATCGGCAATCGGAAAAAAAACAGACAATAACTGCCATAGCTCTAAACTAATCACAATAATCCAGAGAAAAACCGACACCCCGACCGCTGCTGCGGCTATATCCTTAATAACTTTAATTTTCTCATTGTGTTTTTCCTCAATGAAATCGCAAATGGCTTCAATGGCGCTGTTAAACAACTCAGCCATAACCACTAGCGTGGTGGCAACCAAAACTATTAGAAAATCAATCCACCCCCTGAAACCAAATGCCAACGGCAAGATAAGCGCAGAAAGTATGAGTTTGTAAGTAACACTAAAATCGTATAATACCGCATAGCGTAACCCAGAAAACACCGTCGCTATTTTTCGTAGTGGTCGATAACCCGACTCACCTGTTCCAAGAAACTTATTTTTCACTTAATTTCCTTTTTACCCAATAAAAACCACAGACCGATTGCATACCCGCAACCGACGATACAACCGACCAGCACATCACTAAACCAATGGACTTGTAGATAAGGTCGAGACACAGCTACTAATATAATCATTACCAGTGCCGGAGCAATTAACCAAGGGCGCAAATGTCTTGGCAGCATTAACCATAACGCCAAGAAAAAGGCACTGGCTTGGGTTGCATGTCCACTAGGGAAGGACATATCCGGTGGCAACGTCATTAAAGCTTCAAATAATTGTGGACGGTCACGCGCGAACACAGGTTTCAGCAACCAAGTCGTCAGGCTGGCAAGCCCCAGCGTTATCGGCAGGTAAAGGGTATAGCGCCATTCGCTCAGTTGTTGACGTAGGGCTAAACTCGCAGCGATTAACAAACTGAGTGGCAATAACACCCACATTGACCCTAGCCATGTGATAAGCCAGAAGAAAGTGTCAAGAATAGGCGTTCTTGTTGCATTGAAAAAAGTCAGGACAGCCATGTCCCACTGGGCAATGAGCATAAGCATGTTTCGTATGCCGTTAATGATGTTGCCGATAGTGTTACCCAATTCAAACATGATAACTACTAAACCGGAACGTGTCAAGCAAATTGAGACCGGTCTGTTAAAAAATAAAACTACAAACAGGCTTTTTTGGCAGCCGATAATGTAGGGAAATTCACTGCTATGTTTTCATCCGCTTCGTCAGGATGTGCCGGATTAATCCACACTTCCTTGGGCGGCAACTTAACGACGGGCGCACCGTTGATGAACCGTTTTGGGTTGGTTTCATAGGCGGTTTGCAATGCCGTTTGGCGGCAAATAGCCACGTCGCCCACCCGATTCGTGAACACTTGTTCGGGGGTGAAGAAAGCCAAGCCACTGTGTTGGTGGTCGAAGTTGTACCATTCCACGTAGTCGGCAAACCATTCCCGCGCATGGCTGACACTGGCGAAGCGTCCGGGTAATCGGGTTGTTGCTTGCAGGTCTTGAACTGGCTTTCGCTGAACGGGTTGTCGTTGCTGACTCGTGGGCGGCTGTGGCTACAGGTGATCTCCAGTTCTGCCATCAGGTCGAGGTAGCCGTGAGCCGTCATGGGTGCGTCCGGTCTTGGTGCAGGGTGAGTTCCCCAAGCCAATGCGGTAACGGGTGCTGGCTTCTTGCATCAGTTGTTCGGCTAGGTGGCTGTTCTCCTTGCGGGAGACCATCCAGGCGACGATGAAACGGCTGTACAAGTCCAGCACCACGTACAGTGACAGGTAAACACCGCGTTGTTCAGTCGCTAACTTCGTGATGTCCCACGTCCACACTTCGTTGGGGCGCGTGGCTCGCAGGCGCGGCATGGCGTGCGTCTGAGGTTGACGTCGGGATGGCGTTCCCGATTTGCCGAGCTTTGCGCAGCAGGCGGTACATGGTGCTGACGGAGCAGTAATAGATGCCTTCGCTCAGCAAGGTGGCATACACTTCGGCGGGTGGTTGGTCAGCAAAGCGTTCACTGTTGAGTACCGTCAGTACCTGTTCCTGTTCGGCGGCACTTAGAGCATTGTCCGGGATCGGGCGGACGGCAGCAACGGTTTCAACGATAGCAATGGCTTCAACCGCTGCGGTGGTTTCCGCCATCGGTGCCGGTTCATCAGACACCGGCACAGCGTCAGATACTGCGTCGTTTGCCACCACGTCAATGACCGTCTGGTTGCTACTGTAGCGGTAATAGCTGGCACGTGATAGCGCCAAGGCGGCACAACCTGCACGCACGGAGACATCCGGGGGACGGCTTTCCAGTAGGATACTCATGAGCGGCTCACGTTGTTCAGGTGATCCAATAGCGTGAAGGCTTTTTTTGGAGTTCCAATAGCCTTCCGCCACCTGTAGACGTTGTTCCAGCTTGGCGTTTTCGCGTTGGAGGGCATCTATCGCTTTATCTTTGCTGTCTTTTGACGGTTTACGTCCCACCGTGGCGTTCTCCAAGCCCGTTTCGCCTGCGGTTGCCAATTGATTGCGCCATGTTTGCAGTTGAGTGCTGTAAATCTTCTCTCTGCGTAGCAGTTCACCCAATTCACCGTGAGCGCAGGCATCAGCTTCGGCAAGGATGCGTTTCTTGTCTGCTGCACTGAAATAGCGGTAGGTGCGCTTTTCATGGCGTGGGTTTGGCATCACGTGGTTGTCCGGTAATTCACTGGTTGGTTTCGGCATCGTCTTGCTTCCTGTGTCTTGACCCGATTATACATTCATTTCGCTATCGGGGTGGTCTCAGGGTAGCTTGACACATAGGGAAACCTTGCTACAATCTGGTTTTAACTGCCTAGCTCATGATGCGGGCTATCCTAACCGTACTAGCCTGCCAAAAAAAAGAGATAATATTATGCCCAACCCCTCCATTCCGTCTTGGCATACCCTGACGACTGCGGAAGCACTTGCCACCTTGCAGAGTGAGCCGCATCAGGGGTTGGATCAGGCGACAGTATCCGCCCGCCTTGAGCATTACGGTGCAAACCGCCTGCTGGAAGCCAAGCCCCGCCCCGCTTGGCTGAAGTTTCTTGATCAATTCAAAAACTTGCTGGTTATCGTGCTATTGGTCGCTGCGGCACTGGCATGGCTGATCGGCGATTTGAAAGATGCAGTGGTTATCCTTGTGGTCGTGGTATTCAATGCCTCCCTCGGTTTTTATCAGGAACACCGTGCCGAACAAACGCTTGCAGCCCTGAAGCAGATGCTGGCAGCCCAAGCACGGGTAAAGCGTGGCGGGCAAATACTTGATATAGATGCTGCCACCTTAGTACCGGGCGATATTGTGCTATTGGAAGCAGGCGACCGTATTCCTGCCGATGGGCGTTTATTGGCAGCCCATGCGCTGGAAATAGAGGAAGCTGCGCTGACCGGTGAATCGCATCCGGTCAGTAAAGCGACGGATGCCTTGGTAACAGCCGATTTACCCCTCGCCGAACGCATCAATCTGCTGTACATGAACACGGTGGTGACACGTGGGCGGGCAGAATTGCTGGTAACAGCCACCGGCATGGCAACCGAAATGGGCAAGCTGGCGGGCATGATTGCTGCTACCCCGGAAAGTGCCACGCCCCTGCAACGCCAATTGGATACCCTAGGCAAGAAATTGGCGGCGATTGCCGGGGCAGTCGTCCTCGTGATTTTTACGCTGGATTACCTGCGCGGTCTGGATCTGATGCAATCGGCGATGACAGCGGTAGCACTAGCCGTTGCCGCCATTCCCGAAGGTTTACCAGCGGTGGTGACTGTCACCCTTGCCATTGGCATGTGGCGTATGGCACAGCACCGCGCCATCCTCAAAAAACTCGCATCAGTAGAAACGCTTGGCTCGACCAATGTGATTTGTTCCGACAAAACCGGCACACTGACACTCAATCAAATGACGGCACGGGCGGGTTGGTTTACCGGGCAGCGTTTCAGTGTTAGCGGCGAAGGCTATCAGGCGCAAGGGGAAATCAGCGGTATTACGAGTGAGCAAACTGCCTTGCGCCCGTTATTGCTGCCCATGGCATTGTGCAATGAATCGCGGGTGCGTGACGGGGTGCTGATCGGCGACCCTACCGAAGGCGCACTATGGGTATTGGCGCAAAAAGGTGGGCTAGACCCGGAACAGTGCCAACAAACACAACCCCGCCTTGCCGAAATCCCCTTCGATTCCACCTATAAATTCATGGCAACCTTCCACCATGCCGGTGATGCCGTGCAAATGTACATCAAAGGTGCACCGGATGTGTTGCTGGCGCGTTCCACAGCGGATACCGCCACTTGCCAGCAAATCGAGGCTGAAAATAGCTATCTGGCACAGCAGGCATTGCGGGTATTGGCAGTGGCACAGCGTACCATTCCCGCTGCCCAGTTTGACCCCGCTGCGGATCTGATGGTGTGGGCGCAGGATTGGGCATTCGTCGGCTTGGTCGGGTTGATGGATCCGCCCCGCCCTGAAGCTCAACGGGCAGTGGCAGCCTGTAAGCAAGCGGGAATTCAGGTCAAAATGATCACTGGCGATCACCCGTTGACAGCCGCTGCTATTGGGCATGAATTAGGGCTTACGGGGCGGGCAATCAGTGGTACAGAACTGGATAGGCTGGATGATGCTGCCTTCGCGGCACAAATAGATGAAATCAGTGTGTTTGCGCGGGTTTCCCCCGAACACAAAGTCAGGATTGTCAAAGGGCTGCGCAGTCGTGGCTATGTCACCGCCATGACCGGTGACGGGGTAAATGATGCCCCTGCCCTGAAAGCGGCTGACATTGGTGTGGCAATGGGCATTACCGGAACGGCTGTCACTAAGGAAGCGGCTACCTTGGTATTAACCGATGATAATTTCGCCACCATTATCAAAGCGGTGAAAGAAGGGCGGGTTATCTATGACAATATCATCAAGTTTGTGCGTTTCCAGCTTTCCACCAATATTGGCGCAATCCTGACCGTGTTGGTAGCCACTTTATTGAGTATGCCCTCACCGTTTACCGCCATTCAGTTGTTATGGGTCAATATCATTATGGATGGCCCGCCCGCCATGACACTGGGGGTTGAACCCGCGCGTCCGGGCATTATGCGTGACCCGCCGCGTTCACAAACCGCGCAGATACTCACCTTGCCACGGCTGGGACGCTTGTTATTGTACGGCATCACCATGATGGTCGGTACGCTATTCCTGTTTGACTATGCCTTAGCGAACCATTCACAGCAGTATGCTCTGACACTGGCGTTCACCACGTTTGTATTGTTCCAGTTGTTTAATGCCTTTAATGCGCGGGCAGAACACAGCAGCGTGTTCAACCGTAACTTCTTCAGCAATGGTAAATTCTGGCTGGCATTAGCTGGGGTATTGGTTCTGCAAGTGTTGGCAGTCCACTGGACACCCGCGCAAGCCATTTTCGCCACCGTCGATTTGCATTGGCAACACTGGGTAATGGCGGTGTTGACCGCAGCCAGCGTGCTGGTGCTGGATGAGGCCCGCAAAGCCATTCGCACCATTTACTATGGTTAATACTAATCATAAACATATACAATTGTTTATGAAAACAATTTTTACAATTAACTTTAGTTCATCATTCGTCTTGCTTATAGTTGCGGCATCTGGCATAATGCGCAGCCAGAAAGAGATTCCCTAGAGCAACTTCTGCAAGGAGAAGATGATGGCAAAGAAATACGAAGCCGGGGTGAAGGAATACCGGCAAACCTATTGGCAGCCTGATTATATTCCGTTAGATACGGATATTCTGGCCTGCTTCAAGATTACCCCACAAGCGGGTATTGACCGTGAAGAAGCGGCTGCGGCGGTTGCGGCAGAATCTTCCACCGGTACTTGGACTACCGTATGGACAGACTTGCTGACCGACATGGATTACTACCGTGGTCGTGCGTACATGATCGAAGATGTACCGGGCGACGACACCTGCTTCTATGCCTTCATCGCTTACCCAATTGACCTGTTTGAAGAAGGTTCTGTCGTTAACGTCTTCACCTCATTGGTAGGTAACGTATTCGGCTTTAAAGCGATCCGCGCTTTGCGTCTTGAAGACGTGCGCTTCCCGATTGCTTACGTAAAAACCTGTAATGGCCCACCACACGGCATCCAGGTTGAACGTGACAAAATGAACAAGTACGGTCGCCCCATGCTGGGTTGCACCATCAAGCCTAAGCTGGGTTTGTCTGCGAAGAACTACGGTCGTGCGGTATACGAATGCTTGCGCGGTGGTCTGGACTTCACCAAAGACGACGAAAACATCAACTCACAGCCATTCATGCGCTGGCGTGACCGCTTCCTGTTCGTGCAGGACGCGATTGAAACTTCAGAAGCGCAAACCGGCGAACGCAAAGGTCACTACCTGAACGTTACTGCACCTTCTCCTGAAGAAATGTATGAGCGTGCTGAATTTGCCAAAGAAATCGGCTCACCGATTATCATGCACGACTTCCTGACTGGCGGTATGACGGCTAACACCGGTCTGGCACGCTGGTGCCGTAAGAACGGCGTATTGCTGCACATCCACCGTGCGATGCACGCGGTACTCGACCGTAACCCGCACCACGGTATCCACTTCCGCGTGTTGACCAAAGCACTGCGTTTGTCGGGTGGCGACCACCTGCATACCGGTACTGTCGTGGGCAAGCTGGAAGGCGACCGCGCTTCTACACTGGGCTGGATCGACCTGTTACGTGAATCTTACATACCAGAAGACCGTTCACGCGGCATCTTCTTCGACCAAGACTGGGGTTCAATGCCTGGTGCATTCGCGGTCGCATCCGGTGGTATCCACGTCTGGCACATGCCTGCACTGGTAAACATCTTCGGTGATGAATCTGTTCTGCAATTCGGTGGCGGCACACTGGGTCACCCATGGGGCAACGCGGCAGGTGCTGCGGCTAACCGTGTTGCATTGGAAGCGTGCGTTGAAGCGCGTAACCGTGGTGTTGAACTGGAGCGTAACGGTAAGGAAATCCTCACCAAAGCTGCACAGTCTAGCCCTGAACTCAAGATCGCCATGGAAACATGGAAAGAAATCAAGTTCGAGTTCGACACCGTTGACAAACTTGATGTTCAGAACCGCTAATCACAGGAGTTGTAACCATGGCTGATTTTCAGGATTACAAACAAACCGTCAAGTACGAAACCTTTTCTTACTTGCCTGCGCTGACGGCAGACCAAACCCGCCAGCAAATTCAATACATCGTGTCACAGGGCTGGAACCCAGCTATCGAACACGTGGAGCCTGCCAGATCCAGTACGTACTACTGGTTTATGTGGAAGCTGCCCATGTTCGGTGAGCAAAGCGTTGACCGCATCCTGTCAGAACTCGAAGCGTGCCGTCGGGAATACCCCAACCACCACGTGCGTCTGATCGGTTACGACAACTACACCCAAAGCCAAGGCACATCCTTTGTTGTGTATCGCGGCTAATCACTGACAGGGAGGAGGCACTATGCCTGCACAAACTGCAAACAGCGCGGAAAAAGCCCGCGAAGCAGCCGCCGCACGTCGGCGTGCTGCTGCCCAGCGCAGTGCCGGTCAGTCACGCCCGGTAGCTGCTGTTAAAGCAGCACCTGTGGCATCCGCCCAACCTGAAACTGTACAAGCTGCCCCTGCGGCAGCTTATGCAGCCCCGTCTACTCCTGTTGTTGTCAGTAATACCGGTGCAAACAAAGCGCGGGAAGCGGCTGAACGCCGCCGTATCGCCGCCCAACGCAGTGGTGCACAAGCCCGGCAGCGTTCACGTCCGACAGTAGCCCCCGCACCTGCGGTTGCCGCTTACCCCACCAGCACTGCTTTGGAAGACAATCTAGGCAGTCTGTTTGGCAGTGAGCCGGTGACAGAAGAGGCGATGGATGCGCTGTGCGAACTGGTCGAAACTGACCCGAACGCTTTGGGCGTGAGTGGCAACAGTGTCCGCGCCATTTGCCGTAATCGTCGCCAACAACAGGCAACGCAAGGCAAAGCCGCCGCACCACGTCGTCCCGGTAGCCGTCCTGTTGGTCGTAACCCACGCATGGGTGTCGTCCCGCAAGGGCGCGATGCTGCTCGCCAGCACCGTGTACAAGCGGCACGTGGGCAACGTCCTGATGCACCAGCAGCACCACGCCCCACCGGGCGGATGCGTCCACAGCGTGTTCCCCCCAAGGTCGAGATTGACGAGACCCTGTTGGGAAACGCAGTGACCGGTACTCAGGTTAGCCGTATTACTGCTAATACGGTGACTGGGGGCGAAGCCGGTACTTGCCGCGCAGTGACAGGAACGGAATACTTGGGTACTGACCATTTCGATACCATTTGCGGGACACGTCCTGAACCGAATCCGCCGAAAGTCGGGTTAACGGTAACGGGTGGCGGTCTGGCAGTTTCGGGTACCGAAGTCGGTCGTTCCAAGAAAGTGACGGGTGATGAAAGTGGTAGTTGCCGTGCAGTGACGGGTACCGAATACCTAGGGCTTGAGCAATTCTCAGCGTTTTGTGAAAACAAAGGGTTGACGACTCGCGCTCCCAAGGTGGTAGCGGGTACGACGGCACGCAAGCAGTTAACGGTAACGGGTGTGGATGAAGCACGCCTGCAACCTGTCACCGGCAATGAGTCGGGTGCGGGACGCAGCGTTACGGGTTCGCAATACTCGGATGCCGGTGCTTCACGCCTGACGATCAATGGCCCACAGAAAGTTGCCTTAACGCACACCGTCGCCGGTCGTGAAGTAACAGGCACAGAAGTGGGACGTTCGATCAAGGTAACGGGTGATGAATACGGCAGTTGCCGCCCGGTAACGGGTACGGAATACGTGTCCAGCGAGCAATTCCAATCCATTTGCAATACGCAAGCACCAGCGCGTTCTGCCAAAGTCGGAGAGGACAACAGCCAGAAAGGGCAGCGTATTACGGGTAATCTCGTGAATCGTACTGAAAAAGTCACAGGAAACGAGGCAACGGCAGTGGGTAAAGTAACAGGTTCTCAGTACGGCGACAGCCAAGTGCCAAGTCGTGCACCGACCAAAGCCTACCCAATGCAAACCCTTGCGGGTCGTAGCTTGACCGGAAATGCGGTTGACCATAGCCCAAAGCTTACCGGTGATGATCGTGGCGGCTGCTTGCCTGTCACCGGTACTGAATACTACGGCAAGGAACATTTTGCCGGGTATTGTGCAAGCGAACCGCCACCAGCACCTGCCAAAGTGCACGTAGGCATGACCCAGCAAGGACAAACCGTCTCCGGCATTTCGCTGATGACGTCCAAGCATGTCACGGGAAATGAATACGGCGCACAACAACACGTCAGTGGTACACCGTACCTGAGCGTCGTTGAGCAGGCACCACACCACCATGCGCATGGTCACGACCACCATCATGACCATCATGACCATGAACACGGCGAAGGTGAACACGGCTTTTGCTGTGATGAGTGCGCGGCTGACCATTTCGCGAAAGTGAAAGTGGCACAGGCGCGGCGCATGTTGCCACCTCCCCCGGTGATGTGCCACGGCTGTGCAGACAGTGCGGTAGCGGAAATGAAGCAGGTTGCCCAACAAGCGGCAGCAGGTTTCAGCATCCAGTCACCGGCACGGGCAGCATTGGGACGTGTCACCGGCAATGCTTACGAAGGTGCAGGGCGCATTACCGGCCCCGGCAATCGTGGCAACCAGACCGTTTCCGGCACACCGGAATTCCGTTACCAGCAGCCAGCAGCAGCCACTGTTGCCAGCGAACCGGTAGCGGTCAGTGCCGAACCGGCCGCCTCACGAGTGACAGGTGACGGGCGTGACAACCTCCGTATCACCGGTGGTGACTGGGGTCGCAGCCAACGCATGACAGGTACAGAAGGGGCATGGGCGCAAAACCGTAACCCGACTTTACGTGGATCGCAGCAAGCCATGGCAATGGTGAATGCACACGCCAACAAGTCACTGGAACGTCCCGAAGCACCACCTATCGCGAAAGTGACGGGTAGCAGCGGGAACAGTGGCAAGGGTGCGCTGATCACCGTTTCCGGTGGGGCAAGAGGTTAGGAGGCTTATAGGTGAACAGCCGTCAAGCCCAGCAAGCATTGCGTCTGGCAAGCCGAACTCAAGGCAAGCCGCAGACGTTACGCAAGGCAACACGCCAACCAGCTCCGGCTGCCTTGGCGGTGGAGCCGGGTACACGGTTAACACCTGTGGCAAACGGGGCAGCGGTGAGTTATCACCGCCACCCGTTGGCTAACCAACATGCTAATGCCCGTTTGGCGCATTGTGAAGAAAGTGTTAAAGGGCGTTTTGATGCCATTGTCCCTGCCCTGCAAGCCATCGCTGGTTTGCATCTGGGGGAAGGTTTCAGCGCACAGACACAAGCGATTGCACAAGCCCAACTGGGCTACTGCTTGCCGGAACGCATCCTCAACGATGCGTGGGTCAGTGGAGTGGACATGAAAGCCCTGTATGCGTATTGCGCGTTTCAGGCTTTGAAGCTGGCAACCGAACAGTTTGCCAACGATTTACGCCAACAGGTGGAAGCGGTGCAGGATACCCGCAACTTCTTCCTCGACTGCGGCTTTCACGCGGTGGACATCAGCCCCTGTGCCGATGGTCGCCTCAAAGGTTTGATGCGCTACATTTTGCGTCTGCCTTTGACTTCGTTTACCCGGCGCAAGGCGTATGCCGGGGCATTATTCGATGTGGAAACGGACGTGCGCCACTGGATGGCAACCGAGTTACTCCGTTTCCGCGAAGGTGTGCCGACCACCGTCGATGCAGGGACAAGTTACCTGAAAATCGCGGTGTATCACACCAGTAGCAGTTCCCCCTGCCATGAGGGATGTGCTGCCCACGGGAGTAACGACCATCAAGCGGTGGCAGCGGCACTGGATCGCCTAAACCAGTTCCGCCAGGCTATTGAGAATTCGTTCTGTTGTGGTGCCAGCACGGATATTTTGTTGATCGGGGTTGATACTGACACCGATGCCATCCGGGTACATATCCCTGACGGCGAAGGTGAGCTTTCCCCGCAACGTTTTGTGGATAACAAGGTGCTGTTTCATGCCACGCTGGGTTTGTCAGCAGATCAAGCAGGTTTGGCAGTACACGAGGCGGTCGAAGCAGCCGTTAACCAGCATGGCTGGGGAACCGGCAAAGGTGCGCCGCACGACGGGATGCGACGGCTGGTGACTAACCTGCTGATCAACAACCTGTCACAGATGGATTACGTGATGGATTTGCACAACGGGCAATACGCCGACATCGGGCACGCCGAACGCTACATCAGCGTTGGGGATGGCTTCGAGGAAGTGCAAATCCGCAATGTGGCGTATTACGCCCACCTGCACACGCTGGAAGAAGGCGTGGCAGACATGGATGTCGGCATCAAAATTTTCAAAGGCTTGAACGTGAATCACGGTCTGCCTGTGCCGGTAGCGATTCACTACCGTTACGATGCCGGTGTACCGGGGTCACGCGAACGCACAGTGGCGAAAGCCATGCGGGTTGCCGCAGCCATCCGCAGCCGTTACGCGGCATTGGTGGAACAGGGTTTGTTGCTGTGCCATTTGTCAGTGCAGGATACGCCGACAGGTAGCCCGGTCGAAGTCGTGGAGGATGTGGCATGAAGATCATGCGCGTGGAAAAAACGCTGGTATCCACCAACCGCCTTGCCGAACTGGGGCATAAGGGCTTGTTAGTGGTACAGGAAAAAGTCGGCGGAGCGCGGCAAGTGGCAGTGGATGCCATCGGTTGCGTCCCCGGTGACTGGGTGATTTGTGTGGGTTCTTCTGCCGCTCGCGAAGCCGCAGGCAGTAAGGAATACCCTTCCGACCTCACCATCGTCGGCATTATCGACCGATGGAATGGCGAGTAAGGGGTAGCACATGGAAATCATGCGGGTACAGTCTGATTTGGTCGCCACCCAGCGCATACCTGGCTTGAAGAATATGTCCTTGCGGGTTTTGGTGGACAGCAAGGGCGCTCAGAATGTGGCTTGCGATCCGGTGGGCGCACCGCCCGGAGCGTGGGTTTTCACCATCAGCGGATCAGCGGCGCGTTACGCGCTCAAGGATCCCAAGGTGCTAACGGATTTGACCATCGCCGGAATCATCGACCATTGGGAAGAATGACCGACGCGGGGTTAATTAATGACTGATTTTATTACGAGAGGATATTCAAATGGCTGAAGTAACTGGTATTGCATTAGGCATGATTGAAACACGCGGTCTGGTACCGGCTATCGAAGCCGCTGATGCCATGACTAAAGCGGCTGAAGTACGTCTGATTGGTCGCCAGTTCGTTGGTGGCGGTTACGTGACAGTACTGGTACGTGGTGAAACAGGTGCGGTTAACGCTGCTGTCCGTGCAGGTGCTGACGCTTGTGAGCGTGTTGGCGACGGTCTGGTGGCTGCCCACATTATTGCGCGTGTTCACTCTGAAGTGGAAGGCATCCTGCCTAAAGCAGGCGAAACCCCTGACAACGCTGTTATCGGCTAAGTCATTTTGATTGATCGTTAATCGTTTTTAAGGAGAATAAACATGGCACAAGTAACTGGTGTTGCTTTAGGTATGATTGAAACACGCGGCCTCGTTCCTGCTATCGAAGCAGCCGATGCGATGACCAAAGCCGCTGAAGTTAAACTGATCGGTCGTCAATTCGTTGGCGGCGGTTATGTAACTGTTTTGGTTCGTGGCGAAACTGGCGCAGTTAATGCAGCGGTGCGTGCAGGTGCTGACGCTTGTGAGCGCGTGGGTGACGGTTTGGTAGCGGCGCACATCATTGCTCGCGTACACTCCGAAGTCGAAACCATTCTGCCTAAGGCGGAGTAAGAAGGTATTTCCTTCCCCCCATCCCCAACCCTTCCCCCGCAAGGGGTGAAGGGAGCTTAAAGAGGAACTTATCATGACCGCAACCCAACCCAGCAGCGCATGGAATGTCCAGCAACGCCCAGCGGCAATGACCCGCCGTTATGAATTTGCCTCCTACGCTGAAACACGCACGTTTTTGGATCAACTAGCCGCGCTTTCCGAACGCACGGGTTTGCATCCGAACCTGAATTTCGCCCGCAATCACGTGAGCGTGAGCATCAATGCGGAAGGTGACGCATTAACGGATGCGGAGTATGCCTACGCTGCCGAAGCTGATGCTTTCGCCCAACAATAATTTGGTTTAACCACGAGGTTTGGCAGATGCCTACAGCAAAATCCAGCAAACCCAAAGCGGTGAAACCTGCCGCAGCCGCCCCAGTGGTGCTTGAAGCACCCGAAGCAGCGGTAGTACCAGAAGATACCGTTCCAGCCGTTGCTGATGTACCGCAACCGCCGCAAGCACCCACAGTGCCACCAACCGCGCCAGCCGCAGCCGACGACCTGAACCAACCAGGTTTCCCGCTGCACCCTGAGCGTGTTTGGCCTGATTAACCTGCGAGAAGACACCATGACTTCCAGAGTAACCACTTCCGCCTCGATGCAGTCACGCGCTCCGCGTGGTGCTGTCACCGGAGCTTATGTTGGCAATACCACCCCGCCACCCGTGGATGTGGATGCCCTGTTCAAACGTTGGGATGCTGCCTTGCATACCCGCAGTGTCGATGCTGTGGTTGCCTGTTACAGCCATGATGCGGTATTGCTGCCTACGGTTGCCGATGAACCGCACGTTGGGCATAAGTCGATTGCTGACTATTTCAAACATTTCCTCGCTGGTTCACCACGCGGCACTGTCACCGAACGCCATGTGCAAGTCGGCTGGGATATGGCAGTGGATATGGGTACGTATTCCTTCGTGTTTGCTGACGGGCGCAAAGTGACCGCACGTTACACCTTTGTGTATCGCCCGCGTGCCGGAGAATGGCTCATTACCCATCACCATTCGTCCGTTCTGCCAGAACAATTCTGCAAGCTCTGACTTATTCCCTCCACCCCTTGCGGGGGGAGGGTTAGGGAGGGGGGTAATTTGACCAAGGAGTACTTTGATGGCGTTACAACTCAGCGATTATCAGGACATTATTGATGATTTGGGTGATACCACCAAAGAAGTGCTGGAAGCCAACTGGCAAGAAGCCGCACGGGTGTTTTCCCCACGTGGGCTAGATACCTATTTGCGCGGTGCTGCCGGGCTGAAATCGCTGGGGCGCGGTACGGATTTAGTCGAATCCCTCTTGGAAGCTGCTCCGCTGGTTGCCAGAGAAGTGGGCGAACAAGCCGTTTCCGAACTGTTATCCGCAGCCATCCAGATGTTCTCCAAAACCAGTGCCAGTGTCTTGGTGCTGCTGTTTTCCACCGCACCCACAGCGGCAGCGCGGATGGGCGAACTCGAACTGTTCAAAGGCTACCTGAGCCTGTTGAACCATCTGTTAGCACAAGCCCCGCGTGCCTTGCGCCCCATGCTGGAAAAGCTCGATGTGTTGTTGGCGCACCTAACACTGGGCGGGTTGCGCCGCTGGGCAATGTGGGGTATTTCCGCTTACCGCAACGATTTTAACGGACAGGCTGAGTATTTCGGGCTGCAAAACGATGCGGCCATGAACGTGCTGAAAAAAGAACAGCGCGGTGTATTGTTCGTCGATGTGCAACGCCGCCTGATTATGTATTTACGCGCTTTGTGGGGACGCGACTTTTTCCTGCGCCCTACGTCCGGCGACTTTGAAACCCGCGAAGGCTACCGCCCGTATATCGAAGCCAGTTTTATCCACCTGCCGGATGCGTTTGACGATTTCACCCTGCCCAATGGCGAAAAAGCCAAGGGCATGGATGTGTACCGCGCTGCGGCTGCGCATACCGCCGCGCATATCGTGTATTCCCGTTATTATGACGATGCCCAAGGTTTGACCCCGCTACAACAAGCAATGGTTGGGGTAGTGGAAGATGCACGGGTGGAAACACTGGCGGTGA
The DNA here is from genome assembly GCF_021650935.1 of Thiothrix winogradskyi. Classification (NCBI taxonomy): domain Bacteria; kingdom Pseudomonadati; phylum Pseudomonadota; class Gammaproteobacteria; order Thiotrichales; family Thiotrichaceae; genus Thiothrix; species Thiothrix winogradskyi. Next base: position 191,022 of record NZ_CP091244.1, read on the forward strand.
AGGATTTCCCCGGCTTGCTGACCTTGTGGAAAAACCTGTTACCGGCGGATTCGCAAGATAACAGTGCCGCAAGTGTGTTGGGGCGCATGGCGCGTGGCTTGCTGGACAAAGATTACCGTGATTCCCACCCATTGGTGGAAGCAGCAACCAGCTTGTTTGCGCAAAACGCCGAACGTTTAAACGACCAAACCTTGGCGTTGGACATTGGTTTGCAACTGGCGGAACAAGCAAAAGCTTTGGATTTCAAATACAACCCGCGTCAGGATCAGCCCACCAACCCGTACCGCGACGATAACCGCTACTTGTGGCAATCCCCCGACGATGCCGAAAATACTGTGTTATTGCCGGGGCAAACCCAGCAGGTGCGCAAATACGTCAGCATGATGGAAATGGTCATGGGGCTGGACGTGGAATACGCCGGAGATGACGCGCAGGAAATCTGGGTACTGGAAACCGAATTCTTCCATGACGACGGCACCACCCTCAATGAAAAAGAGGGCAAACAGCCGGTGGCATCACCCGTGCATTACCCCGAATGGGATTACCAGACGCAACTGGAACGCCCCAACTGGGTAACAGTGCTGGAAAAACGCCCGAAACGCGGTGATCACACCGTGCTGGAAGCGGCGATTGAAAAGCACAAGCCACTGGTGCGGCGCATTAAAAACCTGATCGAATCCATCCAACCGCAAGGCATGATCCGCCAACGCAATCAGGAAGACGGCGATACGTTGGACTTGAATGCCGCCATCCACGCGATGGTGGATATTCGCCGAGGTATTCAACCCAGCCCCCGCATCAATATCCGCACGCACTTACAAATTCGCGACCTGTCGGTGCTGTTGCTGGTGGATTTGTCCGAATCCACCAACGATCAGGTTCGGGGTGCAGAGGAAGGCGTAACGGTACTGGATATGGCACGCGAGGCAACGGCACTGTTGGCGGAAGCTTTGGTAAAAATCGGCGACCCGTTTGCGATTCACGGCTTCGACTCCAATGGGCGGCACGACGTGGAATATTACCGTTTCAAGGACTTTGACGCGCCCTATAACGAGACCGTCAAAGGGCGGCTGGAAGCCATGAAGGGCAAGCTGTCTACCCGCATGGGTGCAGCATTACGCCATGCCGGTTCGTTGCTGTCACGGCGTGCCAGCCAGAAAAAACTGATTTTGTTGCTGACCGATGGTGAACCGGCGGACAACGATGTGCGTGACCCGCAATACTTACGCCAAGACACCAAAAAAGCAGTGGAAGAATTGGCACGACAAGGCATTCAAACCTTCTGCCTGACGCTTGACCCGTATGCGGATGAATACGTATCACGCATTTTCGGGCATAAGTATTATTTGATTCTCGATCAAGTTAGCCGTTTACCCGAAAAGCTGGCGACGCTTTATATTGGGATGACGAAGTAAGGATCGCTTAGTCCAGCAACTGCGTGTAACACTCCACCGCCGTGAATTCCTGTGTGTCTTTCGGCGGTTGTTGCGAATCCGGCTGGTGAATTGCCAGCAAATGCTTCACGCCATGTGCTTTTGCAGCCCGCAAAACGTGCAAGTTGTCATCAATGAACAAAGAATGTGCCGGATCAAACACCTCCACCTCACTCAATTTCTGCCAGAAATCGGGATGCTCTTTCGGCAAACCCAAGGAGTGTGAGGTAATAATGTGATCGAAATAGTGTTCCAACACCACATAGCCGAATTTCAAGCCCATGCTTTTCTGGTGCGCATTGGTAAGCAACACTACTCGCTTGCCACGCTCGCGCAGGGATTCGAGAAAACGCTCCACATGCGCCCGAATCGCAATCCGATCCGCGATTTCGTGTTTCATCGCTACCAAATCCGCCTCCAGATGATTTTGCCAATAATCAAGGCAATACCAATCCAAGGTGCCTTCCATTTCGGTGTAACGGGCGTGCAAGTAAGCGCGGACTTCCTCCGGCGTTGTACCGCGCTGTTCTGCCAAACGTACCGGCAAATGTTCCAGCCAGAAATGGTTATCGAAATGCAAATCCAATAGCGTGCCATCCATGTCCAAAAACACGGTGTTAATCTCATGCCAATTTAAATTGATTGCGCTATAATTCATTTTATGGGCTTCCACATACCACTAAAAATCGCATCATACCGGAGGGTATTATGAAAAATCTGCATTCATTGGGGTTAAGTATTTCCATCGCGTTGTTACTCAGCGCCTGTGGCGGCGGCGGTTCCAGCACTACCGTCAGTACCAATCCCTCGACACCCGTGACACCAACGACCAACGCCAATAAACCTGCGTTGAAACAAGCCGCGAACAACACCGAACTCGAAACGCTGATCAAGCAGCAAATGCTGGAAATCTACGGCACGGTGCGCCCTGAAATATACCCTTGTGGCAGGGGTGGCATAGTGTGCGTAGCGGAGCCATCAATGACAACAAACGCACCTTCTGCTGTTGCCGACACCGCCAAAAACGTTTCCAGCACCAATACGCAGGAAACCAATGTCGACGAAGCCGACCGTCTGAAGACCGATGGTGAATACCTTTACGCTGCGGAATTAAACACGCCCAGCCTGAATATTTTCAAAGCGAATCAAGCCAGCGCCCCCTTTGTCTCGAAAATAACACTGGGTACTGACAGCAACGCTCGCCTGAGCGGTCTGTATCTGGATACTGCGAATAAAACACTCGTCGCCCTTGCCGAAGAACAACAGATGTACGGTATCTGGAGCCGCTGGTTCATCCCCAGCTACTGGCAAAACCAACAAACGCAAATGTACCTGTTGAACGTTGCTAACCCCGCAAATCCTGTGCAAACCGCCAAACTCACGGTGGATGGGCAAGCCATCAGCAGCCGCCGCATCGGTTCGACGATGTACGTTGCCACTCGCCACAGCCCCACCCTGCCCGGCTTGGAACAATACCCAAGCACCGAAGCAGCAGCAGCGGCAAACCGCACCCTCATCAACAATGCCAAATTGGCGGATTTCCTGCCCGATTACCAACTCAATGGCGGCAGCAAAACCGACATTTTCAGCGGTAATGATTGTTTCATGACACAATACACCGACAAGAAAAGCTACCAAACCAGCATCGTCAGCTTGCTGGCAATTGATCTGAACGACGCCACGCCCACCCCGCAAGGCAAGTGTTTCGCGGGTGATACCGAGACGTTGTACGCCTCCACCGAAGCCATTTATCTGGCGACCACCAGTTACAATTATTCCAATGATGCACTGACATCCACAGTAGTAAGCAATGACACGGCGGTTAGCACCAGCATCGCCTATGCACCGAATATCAGTACTGACCTGCACAAGTTTTCACTGGCAGGCGGCATCAACTACAAGGGTTCGGGTCGCGTAGAGGGGCATTTGGGCTGGCAACAGGAAATGAAACCGTTCCGCCTGAGCGAACATAACGACGTATTGCGTTTGATCACCTACGTGGGCGAAACACCTTCCACCAACCCTACTCCGGCACGGCTGTATACATTGCAGGAAAACGCCGCGAACAAATCGCTGGACATTCTCGCCAAACTGCCCAACGCTACCCGCCCCGCACCATTAGGCAAACCGGGCGAACAAATCTACGCCACCCGCTTCCTTGGTGATCGGGGTTATCTGGTAACATTCCGCGCAACTGACCCGCTGTATGCCCTAGACTTAAGTAAACCGGCTGATCCGGTAATGCTTGGCGAGTTAGAAATCGACGGTTACTCTGACTACTTACATCCGGTAGGCGAACATTACTTACTAGGCATTGGCAAAGATGCCGTGCCTGACACAACATCGAACTGGGGTGATGGGCGTGGCGCATGGGTGCAAGGGGTGAAAGTGGCGCTGATTGATGTCACTGACCCTACCAATCCCCGCGAACAGGACAAGATCATTATCGGCAAGCGCGGCACAGACACAGCAGTTTCCCAAAGCCATCACGCTCTCACTAGCCTGCAACGGGGGAACAATCTGCAAGTGGCGTTTCCGGTCAGTTTGCATGAAGGCGATACTGACTACCCACCCGGTCCAAGCGTCTACTACAACTGGAGTCGCGACCAACTTTACCGCCTGAACATTAACACCCAAACCGGTGCAATGCAGGCATTGCCCCCGCTGGTCAGCAACAGCGCCACTCAGGATTACCTATGGCCGTATGACCGTTCCGTGATGATTGATAATTATGTGTACTACCTGCACGGCGACAAGGTGCTAAGTCAGGCCTGGTAGGTTAGAATCGGGGGATGCAAAAACCACCCACGATACACGCCATACACCCCGTCACCAGCAGCCGCTTGTTCCATGTGGAAGAACTCCACTTGGAATTTAGCAACGGTGAACGCCGCATTTACGAGCGCCTTGCCAGCCGTGGCAATGGCGCTGTATTGATCGTTCCGCTGCTGGATGACGACACCCTGCTCCTAATCCGCGAATACTCAGCGGGAACAGGTCGCTACGAACTCGGCTTCCCCAAAGGCAAAGTGGAACGCGGCGAAGATGTCCTCGACGCTGCCAACCGCGAAATCATGGAAGAAGTCGGCTACGGCGCACGCGATTTGCACGTATTGCGGCGCGTCAGCCTTTCCCCCGGCTATATGCAACACCACACCCACCTGATTCTTGCCCGCGACCTTTACCCACATCGCGTCGACGGTGACGAACCTGAGCCGCTGGAAGTCGTGCCCTGGAAATTGTCTGATGCAGCAGAATTGCTGTTGCAAGATGATTTCACCGAAGGGCGCAGCTTGCTGGCACTGTATTTGGCGCAAGACTGGCTCAAACAACACGCATAGACTTAAGGATTTTCATGGACTTGCCTAACCTCCTCCACGCCACCGTGCGCATTGCTCAAACAGCAGGCGCTAAAATCATGGCAGTCTACAACGCCCCCGACTTTGCGGTGGAACACAAAGCCGATGATTCCCCGCTCACGGCGGCAGATATGGCATCCCACCACCACATTGTCGATGCCTTAACCGCACTCACCCCGCAATATCCGGTACTGTCCGAAGAATCCGCCAGCCTGCCCTTTAGCGAGCGCAGCCAATGGCAAACCTACTGGCTGGTTGATCCGCTGGATGGAACCCGCGAATTCGTCAAACGCAATGGCGAATTCAGCACCCTGATTGCATTGATACACAATCACGCCCCCATTCTCGGTGTGGTTCACGCCCCCGCATTAAACGAAACGTGGTTTGCGCACCAAGGCGGTGGCGCATTCAAGTACATGCACGGAGAAACTTTCCCGATTAGCACTCGTGCGACTGGCAGGCCACTCAAAGTCATGGGCAGCAAATCGCACCGTGACCCAATCATGCCACAGTTTCTGGAACGCATCGGTGAACACGAATACGCGGTAATGGGCAGCATCCTCAAAGCTTGCCGCGTTGCCGAAGGTTCGGCGGACATTTACCCGCGCCTCGGTTTAACGTCGGAATGGGACACCGCCGCTGCGCAAATCATTGTGGAAGAAGCCGGTGGGCATTTCACCCGCACCGATATGCAACCGCTGCGCTACAACACCAAAGAATCCATGCTGAACCCGCATTTCTTCGTGTTCGGCAAGGATTATCACGACTGGTCGCAATATTTAGTGTAGGTTTTGCAACATCCCCACTTCCAGATCAATCCCCATCTCGTGATCGGGATTGATCGAAATGCTGTAACCCACCCCGACTTTCTCAATAATCCACTTAAATTCCGCCAGCAAGCCGCCGCCGTAGCCGGGGAAATCGCGCACAAAGGCTTTGGCACGATCCGGGCTGGTGAACAAAATCAAGATTTTATTGCCCGCATCATCATCCAGTGTCAGCGGCACTGCCTGATCGCTGGTGGTCGGTTGTAAACCGCCAATCTGGTGCTTTTCGTAAATCGGCATAAAGAGCGTGACTTCCATCAATTGCTGAATGAAAGTGTCGCCCTCCAATTCGCCCGCTAAGGCTTTTACTAACAGCTCTTCGGCTTCGTTCATGGTTTGTGGAGTCATGTTGGTATCCTATTATGGGTAATGCCCTAGAGGGTAATCAATCGCCCCGCCCTGCACAATGACCCGCAAGAAGTATAATGGCAAACCCAAAACCGTTTATTTATGCATGGAAAGTCGCCATTTGTGTTGATTTTACACTACAATACCGTGTCATCTATTGCTTGCTTGGGCCAAACTTATGCGAATCTTGTTTCAAACCCTCCGTCACACCAGCCTTTACTGGCTGACCAGTTTACTCCTGCTATTGTCACTGCCTGCCTTGGCGAATGAAACCGCCGCGAAAGACATACTGGAAGATTCCATCGTTAAAATTTACGTCACCAGCAAATCCCAAAACAGTTATTCCCCTTGGAATGCCGACAGCCTCGCCTCCAGCGGCTCTGGTTTTATCATTGCGGACAACCGCATCCTCACCAACGCGCATGTCGTTGCTGATCATATTTTCGTTGAAATCCAACGCGATGGCACACCGAAACGCTACCAAGCCACGGTCGAATTCGTTTCACACGAAATGGATATTGCGGTACTCAAAGTCAAAGACGAGACCTTTTTTGCCAAAAGCAAGCCACTCGCCCTAGGTGAATTGCCTGACATTCACCAAGAAATCATGGTGCATGGCTTCCCCATTGGCGGCGACACGCTCAGTACCACACGCGGCATTGTGTCACGCATCGAATACATGCCGTATGTGCACAGCGGCTTGTCTTACCAAGTCATCCAAATTGATGCCGCCATCAACCCCGGCAACAGCGGTGGCCCTGCGATTATTAACGGCAAAGTCGCGGGCATGGTCATGCAAAAGTCCGACGAAAGTGCTGAAAATATCGGTTACATCATCCCCACCGTGATGATCAACCGCTTTCTCGCCGACGTAGCCGATGGCAAATACGACGGTTTCCCCACCTTTTCAGTAGAAACCCAAAATCTGCTCAGCCCCAGCCTGAAACAAAAACACCAACTGAAAGAAGACCAAAGCGGCGTTTTGGTCAGCAAAGTGTGTGCCAACACCTCTGCCGAAAAAGTCCTGCAAGAAAACGATGTTATCACCCACATTGACGGCAAAAAGATTGACGACGACGGCACGACCGCTCTAACTGCCCGCAAGACCATCAACTTCCGGCATTACCTCGATCTGCATCAAATCGGTGACACGCTTACCCTCGATATTGTCCGCGATGGCACACCCCAACAGATCAAGCTACCATTGGATAAGGCGGACGAAAGCAACTATACCTATGACAAAGAACCGCGCTACGTCATCTACGGCGGCTTTGTGTTCGTCGCCACCGACGCTTACGAAGGCTGCCAAACCCGTGAAGACTACGATGAGCGCAAAGACAAAGAGAAAAAAGATGATATTAGCGTCACGCAAGTGCTGGCAGCTTCCGGCAATTTAGGGTTTCATGACCTGTCATCGCTCGGTGTCGAAAAACTCAATGGTGAACGTTTCAACACCTTTGAAGAATTCTACCAACGCTTACGCACCTCCACCGAACCCTTCGTGATTTTGGAAGATTACGCCGGTTACGAAGTGGCAATTGACCGCCAACTCGCGGACACTGAACACACTGACATTCTGGAACAATACAGCATCCACAAAGACCGTTCCAAAGAAGTCAGCACTTGGGATAAGGCACTGGCGCAAGCCAAACCGTAAGTACTGCGCCAGCACCTGCCACTCAGAACCCGGCGTTTTGGGTGGCAGTCAACACCCCCGTCGCTTCCTTATACATATCGCGGTTGGCTTGATTCACGCTCATGACCAGATACGCATCCTTCGCCGGGTCATACAACATCAGCGTTCCCCAAAACCCGGCATGACCCCAGACTTCACGCCCATTCACCACTGCCCGTTGCAAGCCCAAGCCATAGTTGGGGCTGGCGGCACTGGCTTGCCGCATCTGCTGCAAGGTCGCTCGTTCACGGAACAATTCCCCTTGCATCAAGGCACGGAAAAACCGCAACAAATCATCGCCCGTCGACACCAAAGCACCGCTTGCCCATGCCCCCGACATGCTTAAAGGTGTCGCCGTAATATCAAGATAATTGCCTGCGGAAAGCGTATAGAAATGGTGTGCGATGGCACCACGCCCGGTTTCAAAGCTTTCATGCCAAGTATGCGCCATGCCTAAGCGGTTAAAAATGCGGGCGCGGTATTGGCTGGTCAACGACTGCCCGGTAGCACGTTCCACCACCAAACCTAACAGTAAGTAATGGGTATCGCTGTATTCAAACTGCCGCCCCGGTGCAGCCAGCGCATTGCGCCCCAAGCCGGTGCTCAGGTAATGCGCCAATAATGCCCGCCCATCCCACTGACGTGATGCCAACCCACGTCCGCTATTGCTGACTACCTCACTGAGCATTTGCGCAAATAAGCCGTTACCGTCCTGCACCGTGGGAGTATCAGCGAGGTAATCCCGCAAGCCTGCCGTGTGTTGCAGCAATTGGCGCACCGTAATACGACCACCGGATTTTACCCCGTTGATAACATGCAAATCATCCAGCGTATACCCCGGCGGTAACAGCGTATTATCCAGCAAGCGTGACAACGGCGTATCCAAGCTGAAATAACCCTCTTCCACCAACTGCAACACCACCGTGGCGGTAAATATTTTGGAAATACTGGCAACCCGGAACGGATACGCACTGGTCAATGCCTCACCGGTTTGCGGATTTGCCAAACCTTGCGCCCCTGCATAATGGAGTTGCTCACGCGGCATATCAAACAATAGCGTGGCACTTACCACATCCGGTTCCGCCACGGTTTCGGCAACCCAGCGATCCAGATTGCTCGTCAAACGATTAGCCAATGCGGGTTCTGCAACAACACGCGGAATCACGCTGAGTTGCGATTGCGCCACACCACTGCCGCCACATCCTGCTAATAACAATATCAACACTCCCATACCGACCACCGCAACGCTGTGTCCTGCTCGCTGTACCATGCTTTTTCCCACCCATTGACTGCATTAAACATGGGAGGGGTATAGATCAAGGTTAGCAACACTAAGGTCGCGGGCAGCGGTGACGGCTCAAAGCCACCGATAAACGGTAATAATGAAAAACAGACAAACACTTATATAAAAAACATTCCCCTAAGCGAGCATGTCAGGGCAATCTTCACTTACAATGCATCAATTGACCTTAATTGACGGAGTTTGCAAATGAAAAACACCAATTTCTGGCTAGGCAACGGTTTGCTGGCACTAGCCTTATTGATCTTGGTTTTTATGGGAACACTCTCGGAAATGTTCGGCATCGGCGCGGTTATCGCCTGGATGGGGGTCGCCGCCGCTGGCACCTATTTCATCATGAAAAGCTGAGTCGGGTAAGCACATTTCTCACCTTTCTCATCGACGAATAGCCACAGCCCTGGAGCAAACTCATGGGAGTTGAACTGTTACTGATGCTGTTTGCGTTCCTCACCTCCATCCTGACGGCAGTCATGGGCTTGGGTGGTGGCCTGATCCTGATTGCGCTAATGCCGGGGCTGTTACCGCCGGTTGCCATCATTCCGGTACACGCGGCAACTCAACTGGTTTCCAATACTAGCCGGGCGTTGTTTGCGTGGCGCGACATCCGCTGGGAATTCATGTTGGCATTTGTCATCGGCTCGCTCGCGGGTGGCTTGCTGGCTGCCAAAATCGCTACCCTGCTCAATCTGGAATACCTGCCGCTGCTGATTGCGGCTTTCATCCTGTTCAACGTGTGGGGTCGTGGCATCACCTTCAACAACAGCCCGAAAGGTGAATTCCTGACCATTGGTTTCGTGCAAACCGGCATGGGCATGTTATCGGGCACGACCGGACCGCTGGCGCAATCAACGCTGGTGCGCAAAGGGCTGGAGCGGGATGCCATCGTCGCCACTTCCGCTGTATTCATGAGCATCTCGCACCTGATCAAGCTGGCACTGTTTGGGTTTATCGGCTTCAGTTTCGCGGAATACTGGGCGGTGATGCTGGCAATGATCGCGGCGGTGATTGCCGGAACGTGGGTGGGAACACGGCTGCGACACCGTGTCCCGAATGAGGCTTTCAGGCTTGCACTCAAGTGGCTGCTGACGTTGCTGGCGGTGCGGATTATTGTGCAAACACTGTGGTAGCGATTACTCAAGCACGACGGATAAAGTATCCGCGCAACCTAACCCCGTGATTTAAAGCGTTTGGCAGAGGCTTTCGCCTGCTTGTAAAAACGCCCTAACGCCCGATCCTGCTCGCGCCGTTGCGCAACCGAGCCACTATTGCGGGCCTGTTCTTCCCGCAACTTGTGGTAATTGTCCAGCCGCCGTTGTTCCAGCTTGCCAGCCTCGACAGCTTGCCTGACGGCACACCCCGGTTCAGCCAGATGCTGGCAGTCATGGAAGTGACATTGCCCGGCAAATGCTTCAATGTCAGCGAAAGTAGACTGAATCCCCTCCTCACAATCCACCAGTTGCAGTTCGCGCATTCCCGGTGTGTCCAGCAGGATGCCGCCACCCTGCAAACGGTGCAGGCTGCGGGAAGTGGTGGTGTGGCGACCTTTGCTGTCCTTGGCGCGGATGGGCGTAGTAACTTGGGCGAAATCCCCTTGCAAGCTGTTGGTCAGGGTGGATTTGCCAACTCCGGATGAACCCAGCAGGGCAACGGTTTGCCCGCTGGCGCACCAGATCCCCAAGGTTGCCACGTCCTGCGCATCGGTGGCATTGACGACCTCAATTGGCAGCGTGGGGTAAGACTTGCGGATGGCATCCACATACACCGAGGTATCCGCGCACAGGTCTTTTTTGGTCAGCACCACCACCGCATCAATCGCGGTTTCTGCCGCCAGAGTCAGATAACGTTCAATCCGGTTGAGGTTAAATTCCTCATTGCAGGAAGTCACCACAAACAGCGTGTCGATATTGGCAGCAATCAGTTGCAGTACGGCTTCACTGCCTGCGCTGCGGCGCTTGATTAGCGTTTTGCGTTCTAGCAGGCGCAGCGGCTGCAACTCCCTGTCCAGCAGTAACCAGTCGCCGACGGTGGGGTGGTTTTCAGGCGGTTCGTGCCGCCACGGGTAGGTGGAAAGCGGGACGGATTGCGCTTGCCCCAGCGCATTCAGCCCCACGCATTCAATCAGGTTGCGTTGCACGCCCGTGACTCGGAACGGCAAGCTGGTTTCAAGGGCTTCCAGTGTCAGTTGTGACTGAAAAAAATGCTTCCACCCCAGTTCATGGAGATGTGTAATTTGCATGGCTGTATTCCCAATAAGCGAAATCAAGGCACACGCCTATCGCTAAGCGCGGAATTATTGGGGGATTCGGCAGAATCCCGGCACAGACCGGGACAGGATCAGACGATCAGCGTTGGGCGGCCTGTGCAGTGTGGCAAACAATCATCGGAATCTCCTTCTGCTAGTGATGGGAATAGGGTTAAGTATAGCAGCATTCTAGCCCAGCAGTTCCAGATGGAAAGTATGCCCCTGCCCGGCTGCTGCTTGCAGCAGTTCAATAATTTCATCCAGTTCCGCAGCCAGCATATCAATTTCGTCAGGCTCCAGCTCAAAGCTGTCTGGTGCGTTACTCAAGCGGGCTTGCAGGGCTTGGAAGGTATCCAGCCCGCTATTGGCTTCACACCAGCGCATTTCGTCTAGTGGGTACGGGCGTTTGCCTTCATCATAAAATTCGTCTTCATCGTCAGGCAGGTCAAATTCATCGTCGTATTCCATGCTCATTTCAGTGCTGTCGACAAATTCGCTGACTGCCAGCAACCCAATTTCCAGACACATTTTATCCAACGCATCCGTCAGCTTGCAGGTAGCAGACAGGTCGTTTTCTTCGCTTTCAATCATGTCGCCGTCGCGCACATTCAGCCAGTAAGTCATGCCCATGATAGTTCACCGCTAACAGTTGGTTGTAGGATCGTTGGATGGTGGCACGCAGTTTCGCAAATAACAATGACAGGTAGGTTAAAGCTCAATCACGGACGGAGGACTCCATATCATTGGAAGACTTTATCATCCATGTTTAGAAACTGTGCTACTTTCATACCTCCCCAACTTGCAGGAGAGTATTGATGCGTATTACCGCCAAAGCCTTGTTTATCGGTCTGTTTATTGTGTTGATGCACGGCTGTGCCACCATAGAACAGACTACCACCAAACCCAGTTTCCCCTCTTCCCAAACAACCCAGACCGATTGCCACATCGTCTATGACGCAGGCAGCAGTGGTACACGCCTGTACATTTATCAGCAACAAGGTGAGGCATGGGTGGAACATGCAGGCCCCAAGGTCAGTGCGCTGGCTGACCCGGTGCGTTCCATCCGGGGCAAAAGTCCCCGTGACTTGGATGCGGTCACTACCGAAGTCGTTGCCGCACTGGACAGTATCCAGCAGGATGGGCCGCTGAAAGATGGCAAACCCAAATGGCAGGCGTTTGACTGGAGCAAGCAATGCCGTCCGGTTTCTGCCAATGTGTTTGCCACTGCTGGGATGCGTATTGCCGAACAAGAAAACCGCGCAGTCAGTGCCACCTTGTGGAGTAACCTGAAACAAAAGTTGCAAGCCAAGGTAGGCAACAACGTGGCAGTGAATGCACGCACACTGACCGGCTTTGAAGAAGGCTTGTATGCCTGGCTGGCAGCCCGCTCAGAACAAAAGAACAACCAGTTTGGCATTGTCGAAATGGGCGGGGCGTCGACCCAGATTGCCTTCCCCTGCACCCAGTGCAATGCCGCTGATGAAGCGGTGAAAACCGTGCTGGTGGACGGCAAGCCGCTGCAAATGTACAGCTACTCCTTCCTCGGACTGGGGCAGGATGAAGCGCCGAAATCATTGGGTTTAACTTCCGCCTGTGCATACGGTGTCAAAAGCGTCATGCCAACTTGGCAGGAAAACATGTGCGCACAAAGCATTCGCCTGACCGACAAGCTGGGCATCCGTGACCCTTACAACTTCGCAGGCAATCAGCGTGGGGCGCACGAACAGGTTCCCAGCCACTTGGCGGATGCCGGAAAATGGTATCTGACCGGAGCATTCAACTACATGGATGATAAAAATATCGACACCTGTTGCGGTGGCACGGACAAGTGCTTTGAAGAACAGACATCCTGCTTCCGTGCCGTTTACCTGAAGGAATACCTGCGCAATCTGGACGTGCCTGCCGACTCGGTAAAAATGGATGTCAGTTGGACACGGGGTGCGGTGCAATGCACGGCGGATGATTGCCTGCAACAAGCCAAACCACCTGCCTGTGACTGGACAAACAAAGGATGCCTGCAATAGGCATACAGCCTCAGGGGATGCGCTTTGCCGCATCCTCTTTTCGCCCACAAATACGCCGGTTTAGCCCGGAATCTGGGGAATCGTCACTCTTGCGTCAGTATCACTGGCAAAACTGCTGATTTGCACCGTAATCGGGTATTCGGCAGTAGTTTCCAGCGTATTCACATCAGGCAAACTCGCCGTATCCACTTTCAAGCCAAGGTCACTCAACGCTGATACCAGCGTCATGAGCCTGTCTGCAAAGATTTCGGCACGGATTACCAATGCTTTGTTACCCAACTGCTGCATATCATCCAGCCCGCCACAGATGCGGCTGACAACCGTGCGAGCGTCGTACATCACGGCACGGAGCGGTTTTTCTGTCATGGCTTGGAGTTGGATTAATCGTCTGTACATGATGCCTCCTCAACTGCTATGCACATAGTACTGCAATTGGACAACGCTTCATTAGGCTGGTTTCCTGACTCATGACCGGGAAGATGCGGGATGCTTCATCTTCATGTAAATGCCGCCTGTTTCCAGTTCATTCAGCATTTGAGTTAGCCGTTTCAGTTTGGTTTCTTCGCGTTGCGCTTTTTCAATCCAGCCGATGTAATCGTTCTGCTGATAGGCGGGGCGGGCGTGGTAAGCCTCCATCAAACCGCGTTCAAGCAGGGCTGCTTGCACGAAATCGGGCATGGGGTGTTTTGGGCGTTTCAGGTTAGAAAAACTACTTTCCATCTTACATAATTTTATTCATAAAAAAGCTCGCGACTGAATGGCAAATAACATTGTACGGTTAGTATGTTACAAGCCACAAGAAAGAATGTATTGAATAAAAATAAAGCAATCGTCATTGCACCTACAATACCCCTAAATTGGCAATGATTTCCTGTTTCTTCTATATTTAACCAATCGGTTAATTACAAGGAGCCGCCATTGCCACCCGACACCCTCAGCCTCACCTTCGCCGCACTCGCCGACCCCACGCGCCGCGCCATCCTCGCCCGTCTGAGCAGCGGGGAGGCATCCGCCACAGAACTGGCGGAACCCTTCCATATCAGCGCCCCCGCCATCACCAAACACTTGAAAGTGCTGGAACGCGCCGGGCTGATTTCGCGCAGTAAACAGGCGCAGTTCCGCCCCTGCAAGCTGGAGCCGCAAGCCTTGCAGCAAGCCAGCGATTTTCTGGAACAATACCGCCGTTTCTGGGAACAAAGCTTTGACCGGCTGGAAGATTATTTGCAGGAACTGCAAACCAAAGGATCAGCTACATGACGACCACCACTACAGATCAGGAAATCACCATCACTCGCCTGTTCAACGCGCCACGCGAACTGGTGTGGAAAGTCTGGACAGACCCGTATCACCTGCAACGCTGGTGGGGGCCGCACGGCTTCGTCAACACCGATTGCGGCATCCAGTTACAGGTCGGTGGCATGATGCGTCTGAACATGCACGCGCCGGATGGCAAGGTTTACCCCTGCCAAGGCACGTTTCGCGAAATTATCGCCCCCGAACGGCTGGTGTACGACGGCGACCCGACTGCGGAACACGCTTGTGGAGCCGGTTTGCCGCCTAACGCCACCGTCACGATTACGTTTGCCGAACGGGGCGACCAGACTCTGCTCACCTTACACACCCGTTTCGCCACCGCCGAACGTTTGCAGGCAGCGGCAGAAGCAGGCTTTATCATCGGCTGGGAAACCACGCTGGAAGCCCTCGCCGATTACTTCATTTCCCAAAACCACCAAGGAGACACCCCATGAGTTACATCGACGGATTTGTATTACCCGTTCCTGAAAACAAGCTGGAAGCCTACCGCGTGATGGCGCAAGCCGCAGGCGAAGTCTGGATGGAACACGGCGCACTCGCCTACAAGGAATGCGTGGGCGAAGACCTGCACTCCGAATTTACCAATGGCTCTTTCCCGCGCATCGCCGGGGCGCATGAAGGTGAAACCGTTATTTTCGCCTTCATCATCTTCCAATCCCGCGAACACCGCGATGAAGTAAATGCCAAAGTCCACCAAGATCCACGGATGCAATGCGGCGATATGAAAGATTTGCCGTTCGACTGCAACCGCATGAATTACGGTGGTTTCACCACGCTGGTGGATTTGTAACAGGAGTAACACCATGCAAAAGCTCGTTACCTCACTTTGGTTCACGGATTGCGCGGAAGAAGCCGTGAATTTTTACGTATCCATCTTCAACAACTCCAGCATCAAGCAAATCGTGCGCTATGGCGAAGCCGGGCCGGAAGCAGTCGGCAAGGTCATGACCATTGACTTTCAGTTGGCAGGGCAGGACTTTCTCGCTATCAATAGCAGTGTGCAATTCCCGTTTTCCCCAGCGATTTCGATCGTGGTCAACTGCGCCGATCAAGCAGAAATGGATGAGGTGTGGAACAAGCTGGCAGCAGACCCTGATAACGGTCAATGTGGCTGGCTTCAGGACAAATACGGCTTGTCTTGGCAAATCGTTACCCCCAAAGCCGTGAATCTGATCGCCAGCCCTGACCCGGCAAAAGCAGCAGCAGTAACCCGTGCTATGTTCAGCATGAAAAAGCTGGACGAAGCCGTCTTGCAGCAAGCGCATGACGAAGCCTGAAAATCTGGGAGTTTTCACTATGTCAGTCAATTACAAACCGGACAATTACAGTACCGTTTCACCCTACCTGATTGTAGATGGCGCAAGTGACACGATCGCGTTTTTGGAAACGGTTTTTGATGCCATTGAACTGCGCCGCTTTCCCAATGACGAGGGCAAGCTGCTGCATTCCGAAGTGCGTTTGGGTGACAGCGTGCTAATGATTGCCGACCGGGGCGATGACTGGGAAGCCGTTCCCGCGCATGTACACATTTACGTGCCCGATGTGGATGCCACTTACCAATGGGCATTAGCAGCCGGGGCAACTGCCGTGCAAGCACCAGTAAAAAAGGATGATCCCGACAAGCGTGGCGGAGTCAAAGATGCAGGCGGTACAACTTGGTGGATTGCCACCCGACAGGAATAACATCCATAAAACCCTCCTGACACAATGCTGTCAGGAGGCAGCATCTATACTACAAAAACCAATCAACAATGACCCACCAAAGGAGTAATACCATGAAAGCAAACCCAGTCGGCTGGTTTGAAATCTACGTGCAGGATATGCCCCGCGCCGCCGCCTTCTACGAAGCCGTGTTTGAGGGTGCATTAGAACCCATGCGCAAACCGGAGACGCCCGATATGGACATGATGCTGTTTCCCATGACCGAGGAATACGGTGCAACTGGCGCACTGGTGAAAATGCCCGACTGCCCATCGGGTGGTATGGGTACGCTGGTGTATTTCAGTTGCGAAGATTGCGCGGTGGAAGCCGCCCGTGCCGCCGCCAACGGTGGCAGTATTTTCAAGGAAAAAATGTCGATCGACGAACACGGTTTCATCGCGTTGGTGTTTGATACCGAAGGCAATATGATCGGCTTGCACTCAATGGCGTAAGGCTACCCCATGCGCCGTGCCGACCGTTTATTCCAGCTTGTGCAAATCTTGCGTAACAAGCGCTTGGTGACGGCGCGTGAACTTGCCGAACGTTTGGAAGTTTCCGAACGCACCATTTACCGCGACATCCAAGACTTGAGCCTGTCTGGCGTACCGGTGGAAGGTGAGGCGGGGGTTGGCTATCACTTGCGCTATTCGCTGGATATTCCGCCGCTAATGTTTACCGCCGCTGAAATCGAAGCCCTTGTGGTCGGGGCGCGAATGCTGAAAGCGTGGGGCGGTAGCGAATTGGGTAGCAGTGCGCAATCCGTCCTCGACAAAATCCACGCCGTGATTCCTGTCGAATTGCACCGCCATCTGGAAGAAAGCCGCCTGTTCGCCATGCGTTTCGGGGTGCGCGAAGACCTTGAAACCACCCTCGACACTTGTCGCCATGCGATTGCGCAACGCCGTTACTTGCGGCTCGATTACCAACGCGCTGACCACGAATTCAGCCAGCGCGAAGTCAAACCGCTGGGGCTGTTTTTCTGGGGCAATGTGTGGACGCTGACCGCCTGGTGCGAATTGCGCAACGATTTCCGCACGTTTCGTCTTGACCGCATCCGCTGGCTGGACACGCTGGAACGTGGCTTTGAGGAATTGCCGGGGCAAACCTTGGGCGATTTCGTCAGGCTAATGCGGCAGTCAGAGTGCTATTAACCTAAATCGTCCACGAACCGTGCGCTAGCCCGACCAACGTCCATTGGTTGCCGCCACCTGCATCTTTCAAGATTACCATCAGGCTCGTCCAGTCCATGCCGTTGTAGGCCGGGTTTGTGCCGAGTTGGTGGTATTCGACGATGCGGTATTGCGCCACTGGGTAGCTTGCCAGCAGGTTGTTGATCAGGTTGCCTTGTGATTGGAAATCGCTATTGGTGTTGATCAATGTGACCGTGGCATTGCTGTGGTAGGGGTGATCCCACACATAGCGCCCGAAATAATCGCGGATGTGCAGCACGATCGGGTCGCCAGAACCATCCTGAGTTCCCCAGTTGCGGGTCGGTGGGTTTTGCAGGATGAAATCACTTTCAAACGCCGTCGCCGTCAGGATCTGGTCGCTGGCTTCCGTCCGGTAATACGGCATGAAACGCACGCCAGCCGGATCAAACAGGTCAGTGAAAGGTTGTAATCCGCCCGTGCCATTTTGCAAGCCATTGATCGCTTGCACCACAGTATTCGCGGCTTGCAAAGCTGTGCCATTGATGACTTGCGGGGAATTGGGCGTGGTGGAACCCGTGCCGGAACAGGCGCTGAGGAAGCTGGTGAGCAGCAAAGCCAAGAGTATGCGTAACATGCCGATGCCTCCTGTGATGCGTGGGGCAGAAATCCACCCCTTGCATTCAACTATAGCGTAAATAATCCAGTAGTTCAGGAGACTTAAACCAACAATGTTCCGTTGAATGTGGGCAGTAGCCAGCCTAGCATGAGATTTGTGATACGCCCAGCGTGCTATACTGCCCCTATCCCTTATCACCAGACTACTGCCATGCAGAAACATTTCAATACCGCAGGTCCTGTCCATGCCAACCAGCATTACTGCATCGACCCTGTATCGCGGGTGGATTGGGAGGAAATTCAATACCTGATTCAAGCGGGTAAATTCTTCGTGCTGCACGCGCCACGCCAGACGGGCAAAACCAGCACGCTGTTTGCACTTGCTGACAAGCTCAATCAAGCGGGTGATTACGCCGCGCTCTACATCAATGTCGAAGCCGCGCAAGCTGCCCGCAATGATGTGGAACAGGGAATGCGCACCATCGCCAGCCGCGTAGTGGAAGGCGCACAATACCGCCTTCATGACTTACGCTTACAAGATTGGCTGGAAGACGCATGGCGCACAGGTGAAACATCTGTCCTGCAAACCCTGCTCACTCGCTGGGCAGCCGAATCCAGCAAACCCATCGTGCTCATGATTGATGAAGTCGATGCGTTGGTCGGCGACACGCTCATTTCTTTGCTGCGTCAATTGCGCGAAGGCTATATCGGGCGGCCTGATGTCCCCTTCCCTCAAAGTGTGATCCTCTGCGGGGTGCGCGATGTACGCGATTACCGCATCACGCAAGGTAATCAGGAAGTGATTACCGGTGGAAGTGCCTTCAATATCAAATCCGCATCGTTGCGCATGGGCAGTTTCACCCTGACTGAAGTGCAAACGCTCTACGCCCAACACACCCAAGCTACGGGACAGGTATTTGATGCAGCCATTTTCCCCGCACTCTGGGAAGACACCCGTGGGCAACCGTGGTTGGTGAATGCCCTCGGTCACGCCATGACGTGGGAATACAAACCCGCCCGCGACCGTACTCAGCCCATTACGCTGGAACAATACCGTGCGGCCCGCGAACGTCTGATTTACTCCCGCGCTACCCACCTCGACCAGTTGGCGGATAAGCTTAAAGAACCACGTGTGCATTCCGTCATCAGTGCGCTGCTGGCAGGCAAAACCACGGATGACACCCTGCCGCAAGACGATGTGCAATACGTCGCCGACTTGGGGCTAATCGAAGCACACCCGCAATTGCGCATTGCCAACCGCATTTATCAAGAAGTGATCCCACGCGAACTGACCTGGACGAAGCAAATCACCATCGCCTACGAACAAGCGTGGTATCTGACCCCGCAACGTCATCTCGACATGCCCAAGCTGTTGGAAGCCTTCCAGCAATTTTTCCGCGAAAATGCCGATGCGTGGATTGAACGCTTTGACTACAAAGAAGCAGGGCCGCAATTGCTGCTGCAAGCCTTCCTGCAACGCATTATCAACGGCGGCGGGCGCATCAACCGCGAATACGGGCTGGGCAGAAAGCGCACCGACCTGTACATCGAATGGCCTATCGACGAAGAACAGGGCTTTTACGGCGAGGTACAACGCATCGTGTTGGAACTCAAAATCCTCTACAAATCGCGCGAAACCACAGTGGCAGAAGGTATCCAGCAAACCGCAGGCTATGCCGATCAATGCGGCGCGGCGGAAGCGCATTTGATCATTTTCGACCGCCGCCCCGACGTGATGTGGGATGACAAGGTTTGGCAGGAGACGGCTACCACCAACGGGCGCACGATCGGTTTATGGGGAATGTAGCCGGAATCCAGCATCATCGAATGTGCCACGCGGTCAGTGTTTGATACCGAAATGTTCCGCCAATACCGCCGCTTGTTCGTGTGGGGCAAGAGTGCATTGCGTGGTCATACCTTCCTTCACCTGCTTGAAACTGTCACCAAACAGAATATTGCGTCCGTTTGCGGTGAAGCGTACCACCAACGGTTTCTGGGTAAACACCGCGTCAGGATGGGTAGAGTTCAACCAGTTTGCCGGGGCAAAATCAATCCACTCAACTGGGCAACGATTAAAGCCGTATTGCTTCACCCATGCACCCTCCACTTGCGCTTTGAGGACAATATCACCACCTTCCTCACTCAGCATGAAAGTGTCACAGCCTTGTGAGATGGGTGTTTCCAGCACATCCAAGCGCAGCGGTGCGCGGATGCCGTAACTGCCAAAACCCAAATCACACAGCCATTCCACTCCGTCCAACGTGACCAGCAACGCCATGTGGGTACGCGGGCGTTTCATGGGGTAAAACATCGGGCGGGCGGCAACGAATTGATAAGGAATTTGCAACGCTTGCAGTGCCATTGCAAACAGCCCGTTGACTTCGTAGCAGTAGCCGCCGCGCTGCTTGCCAACGATTTTCGCCACGATGTCGGCGGGGTTGAGGGAAATGGGTTTGCCTGCCAATACATCCAGATTTTCAAAGGGTACACTGCGCAACTGGTGTTGCATCAAGGCTTGCACGGTGGCAAGGTCGGGGCGTAATTCACCCGTGTAGCCGATGCGCTGGCAGTAAGCGGTGAGGTTAAATATTGCTGATTCCATGCTTCTTTCCTTCCAATATTTGGTTTTTTAAACTCAAACCCACAATGTTCCGCTGAATACCGTCACGGATGAACCCGCCAGCAATACCCGTTCACCCAACCATTCGACCAATACTTCACCGCCACGGGCGGATGCTTGATACGCTTGCAGGCTGTTTTTACCCAAACGCTCCGCCCAAAAAGGGGCAAGTGTGCAATGCGCCGAGCCTGTTACCGGGTCTTCGTCGATGCCTGCTGCGGGGGCAAAAAAGCGTGACACGAAATCGTATTCCGTGCCGTGCGCCGCAGCCGTCACTATGATGCCGCGTGTGACTTGGCAGGCTTTGAGGGCGGCAAAATCCACTTGTATCCGCCGTACTTCGGCTTCACTCTCCAGCAGCACCAAATAATCGACATGGTTGGAAAATACCGTCGCGTCCGTCACGCCCAAGGCTGCCAACAGCCCGGTGGGTGCTGATGCTGTTGTCGCCGGTGTCGCGGGAAAATCCAGCACAATCCGCTTGCCGACGAGTTGCGCCGTCAGAACACCGCTGCGGGTATAAAAACGGGCGGTTGCGTCGCTGGCTAACCAACCTTCCTGCCAAAGAATGTGGGCAGTAGCCAGCGTGGCATGTCCGCACAAATCAACTTCAACCGTTGGGGTAAACCAGCGTAATGCAAAACCGTCGGCCTCGCGCCAGACGAACGCGGTTTCGCTCAGGTTCATTTCCGCCCCGACTGCTTGCATCCAATGCGCATCGGCGGCCTTATCCAACAGACACACGGCGGCTGGATTGCCGGAAAAGGGTTGGCTGGTGAAGGCATCAACTTGAAACACGGGAATATTGAAAGTCTCGGCAATCATGGGTACTCCTCAAAATCTTGTTGTGGACGCATGAAATAGACGCATTCTGTCTTGATCTAGGATTCAAGGATGGGCAGGATCGGCGTAGTTTCTTGCTGAATAAACAGTTTAAGGAATAGCAGGAGAGCAATACAGATTCAGATTCTTTTTAATTTAACCTGAGTTCGGGATAAGGTAAGGCGCAGCCTTTCATGGGAGAATGTGAGTAACCACACACAACATTGACCCCACCAAAGGCTGCTACTGAGATGCTAACACGGTTATTCTGTGCCATTGACGATTTTTGTCAGGACTTTCATCCCGAATGGAACAAAACGTTATTGACCCCGAAAGGCGGGCATCGTCGTCGCCACAGTGGTCTTGGCGATAGTGAAATCATGACGATTTTGGTGCATTACCACCAAGTGGGGTATCGTACTTTCAAGTGGTATTATGAGCGTCATGTCAAAGTATTTCTTAAGGGTCATTTCCCGCAACTCCCTAGTTATCAACGTTTTATTGAGTTAATGCCGCGTGTTCTTTTGCCACTAACCCTGTTTATGCAGCAACGCTGTGAAACGGGGCGAGGTATTGCCTTCATAGACTCTACCCCTTGAAAGTCTGTGAAAATTTGCGTATTCCACGTCATCACACCTTTCGCAAAGACGCAGGGCGGGGTAAATCGTCAACAGGCTGGTTTTATGGGTTCAAACTTCATTTGGTCGTGGATGACTGCGGCAATATTTTATCGTTTGCCATTACTTCGGGTAATACCGATGACCGTAAGCCCGTTCCCACGTTGCTGAAAAAAGTGGTCGGCAAAGTCTTTGGTGATCGTGGCTACATTTCCAAGGCATTGACAGAATCGTTGGCAGAGCAAGGGGTTGAATGGATTACCTCGCTGAAGAAAAACATGAAACCCGTGGCGCGTGACACGTTCGATACACTGATGTTGCGTAAACGGAGCATCATCGAAACCATCAATGATCAGTTGAAAAATATTTCACAAATTGAGCATTCACGCCACCGTTCACTCACTAACTATATGATTAACATCATTGCTGGCTTGGTGTCATATGCCTATCAAGATAAAAAACCAGCACTGGATTTAAAAACATCAGCATTGGTTGTGATCTAAATTGAGGGATGGCTTATCCCGAACTCAGGTTAATTTACCAGTACAGTTTCCCAGTTAAGAGGATCTGCGGCCTAATCAGGCAGGAGAAACTGTATCGTTTCTCCTGCCTATCCCAGCCAATTAGGTGCTGACCTCAGTCCTTCCGGTTAATCGTCCCATCTGGTGCGACCTCCAGTGTGACGTAGCTGGTAGGGAATTGAGGCGGGGGAGTACCTCCAAACGCACCATTGAAGGAGCCGAGTGCAACATCACCAGTATTCAGCGTTCCCGAACCATCACGGTCGAATACTGCTTCAAAGCGTTCAGCAGGCGTATTCAGGGCATCCCGAAGTGGCTGTTTCCCGTCCTCATTTAGCGGTAACAGGGAGCCAAACTTCCCATTGATCAAGGCAGCATCATTTGCGTTGAGCGTTCTTTCAAAATCAGTGATCTGGGCAGTCTCTGGGATATAGGTGGCTTTGAACAAATCTCCTTCACTCACCGTACCAGAAGCATCCCGATCCAGAATCGAGACATTATCGGCGTTAACAAAACCAATACCCGCATTGATATTGTCCCGTTGCAAGGAAGAAAGCGTGAGAGGCTGATTGGATGGTGGTGTGAGGCTTGCAGGTGGATAAATGCCAGCATCTTTCAGTGACTGCATGTTGGCAGCAGTAAGGGTGTAATAGCTTGGCGTACCCTGTCCGCCGGGGTCACGGCTAACCGACTTGATAATATCGCCTGCACTCAGGTTGCCGGAACCATCCTGATCATGGAAGCTCCCGCCACCGGGAAGGCCAAGATGATTTTTGATACTTGTGCTGACGCTGACGCCACCCGTGCCTACCATGTTCATGTCCAGTGGTGTGCCCAATTTACCGTTGATGTCGAGCGCAAACCCCTCATCTACCGTGCGCGTCAATGTTTCTGTACCGCCAGTGTCGGTAGTGAAACTGGCCTTGATCTGGTCGCCTGCTGAAACCGTGCCATCCTTGTTGCTATCTGCCACGCTGATGCTGTCAGCATTGACTCCCAATGTGAAAGCAATATTTTGCCGCTGGTTATCGGTCAGTTGGATGCCTTGTGGGTTATTTTGTGGTGGGCAGTTAGGGTTGTCGCCTGATGGCTTGTCCCGTTTGGGCTGAATCTGCTGCACCAGATGCTGTACAAGCTGTTTCAGGGCGGATAACAGGTCGCTGTTCTGAAAAGGGGAACTACTTGTTTTTGACTGATTACCCCGGTCACGGCTGGAACGGTTGTTGGTTGCATCCGTGCGGCTATTCTGTCTGGTGTAACTGGTCGGGTTTGTATAAGTATTGGGGTTGATGACGTTCATGGCCTACTCTCCTTGTAATAATATGTAAATCACTATTTTCACTTTATTAGTCGAAATATTATGGCGATTGACTAAGAAGGAGATGACAGGCAGGGAGTTTGCGATGAAAGGGGGCTGCTGCTTGCTAACACAGCCATACAGCCTTAGATTATCCGCCATGACCCTCTACGACGATATTGCCAGCAAACTCAGCGCCCACATCGACAACGGCATCTACCCACAAGGCTCACGCCTGCCCGGTGTGCGCCGCCTCAGCCAGCAGTTCGGTGTGAGTATTTCCACTATTGTGCAAGCGCAACGCCAGCTCGAAAACCTTGGGCTGATCGAAGCCCGCCCGCGTTCCGGTTATTACATCCGCCTGCGCCCCCGGCTCAAATCTGCCTTGCCCACCACCTCGCAACCCACCCCCAAACCTACGCCCGTGGCGGGGCAGGAACTGGTGTTACAACTCGCACAAGTCACCAGCCGCGCCGATTTCGTGCAACTCGGTGCTGCCGTGCCGGATGAATCGTTCATGCCAATGCGAACCTTCCAGCGCAGCCTCGCCAACACCGTGCGGCACTACGGCAAACGCGCCGCCAACTACGCCTTCCCGCCCGGTTTACCCGAATTGCAGCACCAACTTGCGCGGCGGATGCACTTGTGTGGCAGCCCCGTTGCTGCCAATCGCATCCTCATCACCAACGGCTGTCAGGAAGCCCTTTCCCTCGCCTTGCAAACCGTTGCCAGTGCAGGCGACATCATCGCTATCGAATCGCCGACCTTCTACGGCTTGCTGCAAGTCATTGAAGCACTGGGCATGAAGGCGCTGGAAATCCCTACCGATCCGCAAACAGGTATCAGCCTGCCCGCGCTCGAACTCGCTTTGGAACAATGGTCAGTAAAAGCGTGCGTGCTGATCCCCAATTTCAGTAACCCGCTCGGTAGCTTGATGCCAGTGGAGCGCAAGCAACAATTGGTCGTCCTCGCCCACCGTCACAACCTGCTGCTGATCGAAGATGACATTTACGGCGATCTCGGTTTCAACGGCGCACGCCCGCCCAATTTGCTCAGTGTCGAGCCAGACCCCGCCAACGGCAACGTGATTTACTGTGCATCGTTTTCCAAAACCGTGGCGCAAGGCTTGCGGATTGGCTGGATGGTATTGCCGGAACGCTTTTTCCGCCGCGCCGAATACCTCAAATACGTCGCCAACCTTGCTGCACCGACCTTGCCCCAATTGGCTCTGGCGGATTTCCTTGCGCACGGCGGCTACGAACGTTATTTGCGCCAAGTACAAACCCGCTACGCCCGCCAAGTCGATTTATTCAGCCACGCCATTAGCCAGCATTTCCCCACAGACACGCGGGTGACGCAACCCAAAGGCGGCTTCGTTTTGTGGGTGGAGTTGGCGGAAGGCACGGATACCTTGCTGATGACGCAAGACTTGCTCAAACAAGGGATTAGCATCGCACCGGGGCAAATCTTTTCCGCCACGCAAAAATACCGGAATTGCCTCCGCCTCAGTTGTGCGCAACCGTGGACGGCGGAGGTGGAACAAGCCTTGGTGATGGTCGGTCAACGGGCGGGTTAAGGTCAGAATCGTGTTCTGACCACGATTTTTTCAAGCAAACGCCAACGCCTGCTCAACATCCCGCAGCAAATCCGCCACATCCTCCAACCCCGCCGACAACCTGACCAACCCTTCGCTGATCATGTGTTCCGCCCGCTCTTCCGGCGTATAGGTGGAATGGGTCATGCTGGCAGGGTGTTGCGCCAAACTTTCCGCATCGCCCAAACTCACCGCACGGGTAATCAGGTTCAAGGCATTCATGAAACGACAACCCGCTGCAAAGCCGCCCTTGAGTTCAAACGCCACCATGCCGCCAGGTTGCGCCATTTGCCGCTGTGCCAAGGCGTATTGCGGGAAACTTTCCAGACCGGGGTAATGGCAGACTTCCACCTTGGGGTGATTGGCAAGGAATGTCGCAATCGCTTGCGCATTCTGGCAGTGCCGATCCATCCGCAGCGCGAGGGTTTTCAAGCCGCGTAATACCAGAAACGCATCCTGCGATGACATTACCGCGCCGGTCATATCCTTGATGCCGTAAAAGCGCACTTGGGTCAGCGTTTCCGCATCGCCAACAATGGCTCCAGCAATCAGGTCGCCGTGCCCGCCGAGGTATTTGGTGGCGGAATGCACCACGTAATCCGCGCCCAATTCCAGCGGGCGTTGCAAGTACGGTGTGCAATAAGTGTTATCGACCACCACTTTGCAGTTGTCGTGTTGGTGGGTAATGGCTACAACCGCCGGAATATCCACCAGTCGCATATTCGGGTTGGCAGGCGATTCAAAGAATACGATGCGGGTTTTCGCACTAATCGCAGCCGCAAGATTGGCGGGGTCAGCCATATCGACGTGAGTAATGGTTACGCCGAACTTCGCCAGCCCGTGATTGAAAAACGCATAGGTGCAACCGTACAGCGTTTTGTCGGCAATAATTTCATCGCCCGGTTTGAGCAATGTCCACAGCAAGGCGGCGGTTGCGCCCATGCCGGAGGCTGTGACCAACGCCGCTTCCCCGCCTTCCAAATCGGCGAGGCGTTGTTCCAGCAACACCGTGGTAGGGTTGCCGACGCGAGAATACACGAAACCTTGCTGTTCACCCGCAAACCGTGCGCTGCCGTCTTCCACCGTGGGGAAAGTGTAGGTCGAACTCAGGTGTATGGGCGGATTCAAGTCGCCTGTGCCTGCGTAAGCATCGTAGGCGTGGTGGATGGCACGGGTGGAAAAGCCTGCTTTCTCGTGGGTGGGTTTGCTCATGGATTCCTCAGCTTAGCGTTATTTAGTGAATTCACTCTACCACCTTTCCCAAACGTTCCCAACGAATCACACCATCACCACGGGAAAACCAAATCTGCCGCGCCTTACCTACTACATTCTGCCTATGTTACACATTCGTAGCACTGTCTTGAGTTTGGCTTCACCCTAGGGGTTTTAGCGCACTGTGCAAACGTTGGGTGAGATGTTTGGAGTGGGTTTTAGTCAAAGATACGGAGTCACATTGTTGAAACTGGCAGAATTGGGTAATGGCATCTACAAAAGCCGTCATAACCAAATCCTCATCAATATTGTGTTGTTCCCAATGGAGGGATTTGATTTCTAAATGGCTGATTTTTCGATGGGCTTTACAATCCATCCGCCCAATAAACGCATCGCGGTAAAGTAGCGGTAGGCAAAAGTAGCCATACTGACGTTTGGCTTCGGGTACATAACATTCCATCTGATAATTGAATTGAAACAGTGCTTTGAGCCGTTCGCGCTGAATAACACTGTTGTCGAATGGGGAAAGAATCAACATTCGGTCATCTAACTGGGGCAAGGTACATTCTAGTGAGCCGGTTTCCACTATAAATATTTCGCCACTGCTCACTTGTACTTGTTCCAAAGTGCGCTGCGCCAGCCTTTCATTGACCAAAGCTTTCACCGCCTTGCGCAGTTCAGTATCGCGACGCTGGTAAGTCAGTCCTTTGAGGGAAACAATCCCATGACAGCGTAACTGTTGATCAAGCATGTGCGTCGCAAATTCTTCCATGCTGGGCATTTGTGTATTGACGTGAGGTGGCAGTACCCGCTCGGTTAGATCATAGGTTTTTTGAAAACCTTTGCGGTCACTGACCATGAGATCACCCTCCATATACATCTGTTCAAGCGCCTGTTTGGCAGGCTTCCAATCCCACCAGCCTGCACGTTTTGTAGTATTCGTTTCTACATCGCGAGATCGTATCGGGCCATCTGAACGTATACGAGCCAACAGTTCATCCATGAGCTTCTTGTCAAGGGTCTTATACCAATGGGTTTGACCGCTCTTAATGGCGTGTTTGTAGGGCAAAGAAAAGCGAAAATCAGCAATGGGTAGAAAAGCGGCGGCGTGCGACCAATACTCAAAAATATCACCCTTAAGCAACATTTGGTTGGTCATGGCTGGTTTAAAATCAGGCACTCTGGAGTAAAAAACATGATGGTGCGCCCGCTCCACTACCGATAGGGTATCGATCTGCACATAGCCTATGTGATTAATCGCTTTGCGTGCTCCCTCCAAACCACGCCCATAAGGTTGAGTTTGTAGCAAGCCCTGTGCAGCCAAGGCAAGGCGGCGCAAACGTGCCAGCTCTTGTGGATATTTAATTTCAATCACGGTCATGCTTTCCTAACGTTAAAGCATTTTGTGTAAATGGCTTAGGCAGAATTTTTAGCCGCCTCCGCCTCCAACGCCACACCGTCAAAGCGGATACCCGCCCAGCCGTGACGTAGGAAAGTACGGATATTGGCATGGTCAGTGTCATCCGGTGTTGCCAAGACCTTGCGGTAATGTTCGGCAAAACAGGTCAGGGTTTGCGCCTCAGAAAGCCCTTGCAGTTGCCCGAAAGCGAACACTTTGCACGAGCCTGCATTCGTCCCCGCCGGGCTGGTGACGCAATCGTCGCCGTTACCGTTGTGGAAGGTTTGCGGCGTGTAGTGGTAATGCGCGTCGATGCTGGCAATCACGCTGGCGAAATCGAGGGCTTCGGGCTGGGTGTCGAGTTGGCGGAGTAGCGCGGGGATGGTTAATGGCATGGTTTTCTCTCTCATGAATAATCTGGGCAGGATAATAGCATTGCCACCCGTCAAATCGCCTTATGAACTTTTGTAGCCATCACTGTGTTTCCTCCATGCACTCCACAAGGTGGGCGATCTTTCGATCATTGTACTGTACCATTACGCAAGACAAACCTTATCACGTCACAGAGCCACTATTATGAAAATCGGCGTTACCAGCCAAAATTTGCGTACCGTTACCGGACACGCCAGCAAAGCCCGCAGCTTTTTGATGTACGAATGGAGTGCCGAGCAAGCAGTGCAACCCCTTGATTCGTTGGAGTTGTCGATGGAAATGTCGATCCATGCATGGGACAAGCGCGGCGATCACCCGTTGTTGGCGTTGGATTATTTGATCACCGGCCCGTGCGGGAAAAGTTTTATCAATCAGATGAAGCAATACGGCGTGCGGGTTAGAACTACTAACGAAACAGACCCGCTGCTGGCAGTGCAGCAGTTAGTGACGGCCGTTGTGCCCTGGGCGCGTAAGCCCGCCTGATTAGGCTTTTTCACTCTTAGGTTGGTCGGGTTGCCAGAAATGCCTGCTGGATTTCTGCTACCCAATGCACCAGCCAAGTGGCGGATATCAACGGGCAGGCAAACGCAACACCCCAGTCGCCAGTGCCGTTCCCAAAACAATTACCGCCCCACCGACCAGCATCGGCGTACTGACGGTTTCGCCCAGAAACAGGCTCCCCCACAGCACTCCAAATACCGGGATCAGGAACGTGACTGCCACCGCCCGCGATGCGCCGACTTCCGCCAGCAGCCGGAAAAACAGCACGAATGCCAGCGCCGTACACCCCACGCCCAACCCGATCACCGCCAGCCATGCCTTCAGGTCTGGCATGACCGCAGGCCAGAACCAATATGCGAACGGCAACAACACAATCGCTGCCGCCAACTGCGCCCCGGTCGCCGTCACCAGCGACGGAATACCCGCCAGCTTGTGCCGGATGTAATGGGTCACGATGCCATAACACAAGGTTGCAACC
Organism: Thiothrix winogradskyi; assembly: GCF_021650935.1. Taxonomy (NCBI): domain Bacteria; kingdom Pseudomonadati; phylum Pseudomonadota; class Gammaproteobacteria; order Thiotrichales; family Thiotrichaceae; genus Thiothrix; species Thiothrix winogradskyi. The sequence continues at coordinate 220,504 of NZ_CP091244.1, forward strand.
AGCATCGCCACAATCGCCCAACCGGAACCACCCGGTTTAAAATCGGCTTTGTCCGCCGCCAGCAGCAACACCCCGCCAAACCCAATCAGCAAGCCCAACATCTGCGACTTGCTGAGCTTCTCCTTCAGCCACAACACGCCAATCAGCGCAGTAAAAATCGGCGTAATCGCATTCAGGATAGAAGCCAGCCCGGAGGTAATCGACAGCACCGCCCACGCAATCAGCACAAACGGCACAGTAGAATTAAGCAAACCCACCACCAGCATTGCCCCGGCGTTCTGCCACAACTGCCCGCTTTGCCCGTGCCACCACAGCAATGGCAACAGGCACGCCGCCGCAATCGCCACCCGCAGCCAGATCAGCGGAATCGCCCCGAATGCCGGAGCTGCATAGCGCATGAACAGGAATGACCCGCCCCAAAGGGCAGCCAGCAGGATTAGGTCAAACAGGTTACGGGGCGTCATACTGAGATGACAAGGAGGGAGATGGGGTAAGTGTTTCTGTGGTACATGGTTTGGTGGTTATGGTATCTGCTAAAGTCATGCTTTCTATAGTGACGGATTCACCTTCATGGCACAACGCTTCGACACCTTGAACGAACGGCTAACCCATTTCATCGCCGAACAGAAAATCTTTTTTGTCAGCACTGCCCCCGCCGACGGGCGCGTAAACCTTTCCCCCAAAGGCATGGATTCGCTGCGGGTGCTGGACGACTCCACCGTTGCATGGTTAAACATGACCGGTAGCGGCAATGAAACGGCAGCGCATGTGCAGAAAAACGGGCGCATGACGCTGATGTTCTGCGCGTTTGAGGGCAATCCGCTGATCTTGCGTTTGTATGGCACTGCCACGGTTTACCACCAACACGATGCAGAATGGGCGCAATGGTACGGCAAATTTGAGCCGATTCCAGGGGCACGGCAGGTTTTCGTGCTGAACATCGAAATTGTGCAAACCTCGTGCGGCATGGCAGTCCCCTTGTTCGACTATCAGGGCGAACGTGAGCTGTTACGCGATTGGGCAGCGAAGAAAGGCGACGCCGGTATTCGTGCGTATTGGGAAGAGAAAAATCAGCTTACGCTGGATGGCAAACCGACAGGGGTGTTATGCAAACCTACTTAGCCAGCAGCTATTACATCGACTGGCAGCATCCGCACGTATTGGCGCAAGCCCAAGCGTTAGCGGCAGGTTGCACTACCCCCGAAACCATTGCCAAAGCCTGCTTTGAATTCGTGCGCGATGCCATCAAGCACAGTTGGGATTACCGCCTCAATCCGGTGACGTGCAAAGCGTCGGAGGTGTTGCAACACGGCACGGGCTATTGCTACGCCAAAAGTCATTTGCTGGCTGCGTTGTTGCGGGCGAATGGCATTCCTGCGGGCTTGTGTTACCAGCGTTTGACCATTACCGATGAGCCGCCGTTTTGCCTGCACGGGTTGAATGCGCTCTACCTGCCAGACTACGGTTGGTATCGGGTGGATGCGCGGGGCAATAAGCCGGGTGTGGCTGCTGAATTTTGCCCGCCTACCGAACAACTGGCGTTTCCGCTGTTGAATCCGCAGGAACAGGATTTACCGGGAATTTTTGCCGAACCGCTGCCCGTTGTAGTAAAGGTGTTGGAAAGCAGTGCAACGGTTGAACAGGTATATGCCAATCTGCCCGATGTTGAACTCGTTTGAGAAGGAAACACCCCATGCTTGAATTGCGCCCTACTTGCGAAAACTGCAACAAACCACTGCCACCTCATGCTACCGATGCGATGATTTGCAGCTTTGAATGTACCTTTTGCAGCGATTGCGTCAGCTTGCTCAGTAACACTTGCCCGAATTGTGGCGGAGGTTTTGTTCCGCGCCCGATACGTCCTGTGACCAACTGGAAGGGGGATAATTACCTTGGGGAATATCCTGCCGCGACAATCGTTAAGCTTCGTCCGGTGGATTGGGAAGCGCATCGGCACTTGTTGCTAAGGTTGCAGGGGATACCGCCGGAAAAACGTTGATAGTCTGCCCGACTCCGATGTTCGCTATTTGCGAATAGCGAATTAATTCAGCTAATAGCTATAAAGTTAAAACAGGAGTAACGCCCATGTACATCCCCAAACACTTTGCCGAACACGACCAAGCCGAAATCTTGCGTTTCATCGCCGCCCACGCTTTCGGCACGTTGGTCACGGTTGAGGCTGGTGCTCCCTACGCCAGCCACATCCCGTTTCTGCTGGAACAGGGCGAACCACTCACACTTTCCGGGCATCTTGCCAAAGCCAACCCGCAATGGCAGCACTTGGCAGCAAACCCGCAGGTGTTGGCAATCTTCCAAGGCGCACACGCCTATGTTTCACCCACATGGTACGCAGGCGCAGGCGTACCCACTTGGAATTACACCGCCGTGCATGTTTATGGCAAGGTGCGCGTCATCCACGAGGCAGAATGGTTGCGGGAAAAAGTCGAACGCCTGAGTGCGCAATACGAAGGCAGCCGTGAAACCGCTTGGATTCCCGCCTACCCCGCCAAAATGCTGGAAGCGATTGTTGGCTTTGAAATCAGCATCGAATCACTGCAAGCCAAATACAAACTCAGCCAGAACCGCAGTGCGGCAGACCAGCACCATGTCAGGCAAGCCCTTGAAGCCAGCGGCGGGGAAAACGAGCGTGGTGTGGCGGCATTGATGGCGAAGCGTCAGGGGGAGTAAGCTGAACACAATGCGTCGTTGCCGAAGGTGAGCCACTATGTCTGTGTTGATAGTACTGATGCTGCTGTTTGCCGCCCTGATTTACGCGCCGCAATGGTGGGTGAAGCAGGTCATGCGCCGCCACGCTGCGGAGTTGCCCGATATGCCCGGTACGGGCGGTGAATTAGCACAACATTTGATCGAGCGTTTCAAACTGGATGGTATCCGCGTTGAAATGACCGAGGAAAATAACGACCATTTTGACCCAGAAGCGCAAATGGTGCGCCTCAGCCCCAGCAACTTCAACGGGCGTTCCCTCACCGCCGTGGCGATTGCCGCGCATGAAGTTGGTCACGCCATCCAGTTCCACCGCCGCGAACCCATTTTTGAGCGTCGCGCCCGTTATATTCCCTTGGCAATAAAAATTCAGCGCAGTGGCTCAATGGCATTATGGCTTGCGCCGCTGTTTGGTTTATTGAGCCGTTCCCCAGTAGCCATGTTATTACCCATCCTCATCAGTGCGGCATTGCACATTGTCGGGGCACTCACCTACCTGATTGTGCTGCCCGAAGAATGGGATGCCAGTTTTGAGAAAGCCTTACCGATTTTGGAGGAAGGCTACCTGCCTCCCGAACACCTGCCCGCTGCCCGTCAGGTGCTGACAGCAGCGGCATTAACCTATTTTGCAGCGGCACTTTCCAGCCTGTTGAGTTTGGGGTATTTGCTGTTGGTATTACGGCGTTAAGGTGCTGGCAGGGCGTATTCCACCACTTCGTCATCTTTGTCACGACACATCTGTCTTTGAAAGTGTTGTCGATGGCGTAGCGACACCCGTTCAGCAACCGACGACATGTAATGAGGAACATCACCATGCAACTGACACCCCCGCATTTATACCTGTTAGCGTTGGCAACCTGTCTCAGCGGCTGTTCCAGTCCGGGCAGCCCCAGCCACTTGCCGACGGTATGGGACATCCCCTCCCTGATCGGCGGCACGTTTACGGAAGCGGCATATGATGCTCGCCGCCAGCGCGTCAGTGCTTATGTGCAGGCGCATTATTCCGCCTTGCGCGAAGAAACCTTACGTGGCGGCGGCAGCCATTTGGATGAAGCCATGCGTATTGCCCAAGTCAAACCTGAAAACGTGGCGACCGTGAAACAGGAGTTTCAAAGCCGCCATGCGGAATATTTCCGGGCAGATGCTGACAAGGATATGGTGGTAGTGGTGTTGATGGTGAATTCATAACCAAAAACGTCACCATCACATCTTATTTCTTCCCCAACAACCCCACACCCACCATCACCAGCACTATCCCTGCCAAGTGAAACCAGCCAAACGGTTCGCCCAGTAACGCCACTGCCAGCAAAATCGTGATGATCGGCCCGGCTGTCCCCACAATGCTGGTACGTGCTGCCCCAATCCGCGCAATCGCTTCGCTGACCATGAAACTCGGCAACACTGTGCTGAAAATCCCCAACAGCACCGCATAACCCCACGCCGTCGGGCTAACCCACAAATCCTCAACCTGATGGGTCAATAGGAAATGGATGCACACAAACACCGTCGACACCAACATCGCCAGACTGGTGAACAAACGGCTGCCCAGCCTGCCGATCAGTCGCTTGCTCCACACCACGTAAAACGCAAAGGATAACGCCGACATCGCCACCAACATGACGCCAAAACTGACATCACTACCGCCGAAGCTCGCTTCGTGCAAATACAGCACCATCACCCCGCTGTAGGTCAACACCAATGCCAACAAAACACGCAGGGTAATTACTTCACGCAACCACAACCAACCCAACACCGTCGTCATAATCGGGTAGGTATACAGCGTCAGGCGTTCCAATTGCGCCGACACGTAGTTCAAGCCCTGCATATCCAGCCACGATGACAAGTAATAGCCCATGAAACCCAAGCCCATAATCGCGGCAAATTCCAACGGCAACGGCTTCACCGTGCGCGGTTCACGCAGCAACCAAGCCAGCATCACCGCATAAAACGGCAGCGCAACCAGCATCCGCAAGGTCAGCAAGGTCGTCGTATCCACCCCTTCCGCGTAAGCCAGCTTGATGAAAATGGATTTGAGTGCGAACAACGCCGTGCCGCCCACTGCCAGCATCCAGCCTGTGCGGAAATAGTTTGGGGTGTCGTCGTCGTTGGGTATTTCCCGCATGATTGTCTCCAAAAAGGGTGCTGCGGGATTAAGCGTCATTAACTGGGGAATCCCGCAGCTAATGAAAAAAGGCAAAAACTAGCTGCTCCGCGTGTATTTGCAGAGTTTTAGCCAGCGATAGGCGTGGGTGAAAAAGGTGGTTACGGTGTTCATGGTCGGCACTATACAGGGAGTTTTTTCCTTGGTGCAAGGGTGTCGGTTAGGGTGATTCCAATGGTGTCCATTTCAGGCTCCTCATTGCGTCGGAAGCAGTCGAGCATGTGGTCATTCACCATCCCTGTCGCCTGCATGTGCGCGTAACACACGGTCGACCCCATGAATTTGAAGCCGCGCTTTTTCAAATCCTTACTCATCGCATCCGATTCCGGCGTGGTGGTAGTGTATTCTGCCAACGTTTTCCGGTGGTTTACGATCGGTTTTCCGCCGACAAACTGCCACAAATACGCATCAAAACTGCCGAATTCTGCCTGAACAGCGAGAAAGCGTTGCGCATTATTGATGGTTGCCAACACTTTCAGGCGATTGCGGATGATTCCGGCATTGCCGAGCAATTCCTCGACTTTGGCAGCGTCATAGAGCGCAATTTTTTCGGGGTCAAAATCGTCGAAGGCTTTTCGGTAATTCTCACGCTTGCGCAGGATGGTGTACCAACTCAAGCCCGCTTGCGCCGATTCCAGCACGATAAACTCGAACAGCTTGCGGTCATCGTGGACGGGTACGCCCCATTCTTCGTCGTGATAGGCGACGTAATCGGGTTTGCTCAGGTCTACCCATGCGCAACGGCACAGGGTGGTATCATGCGTGACATTATTCATGATGATATTCCTATTACTCTCTAGCTTCTGCTTCAAACACCAAAATATCCCCCGGCTGGCATTGTAACACCTCGCAAATTTTCTCCAGCGTATCAAAGCGGATGCCTTTGACCTTGCCAGATTTGAGCAGGGACACATTCTGTTCGGTAATGCCAATGCGTTCCGCCAGCTCTTTCGAGCGCATTTTGCGTTTGGCGAGCATCACATCAAGGTTCACGATTATTGGCATGGCGGTCACACAATCTGGCGGTTGTCTTCGGCAATGGCGGCGGCTGCTTGCAGGGCATGGGCAAGCATCACCATTAACGCCCCGATTAACACCACCAGCACATCATTCATTTCCAGGCTCAACGCGATGGCTTGGTGACCGGCGGGGTTTTCCAGCGTTACCGCCAGCACCATTAACAGCCGTACCAACGGGCCGGTAATGCCAAAGACCACCAACGCCAGCCCAAAGCGTCGCAATTGCAGCGCCACGTTGGCATGAAAATAGTCCCCCTGTGCCAACAAGCGAAACACGCTTGCCATCGCCCAAATGCCAAAGACCATGATCAAGAGGTGCAGCGTGGCAATTCCCCAGCCGACACCGACCGCGAACGGCGTAACCTGAATGGTTTCATGGGTCAGGGTTGCAAAGTGTTTGACGATGAGTGCTTGTCCATCTGGCAGCCACCACAGCAAGGTATTGGATAGCAGCAGCAATACGGCAATCACTTGCGCCAGGGGTGCAAGCCAATGTTTGAGGCGGGAATGGTGGAGTTTCATACAAATCTCATCTTCATGTTGCGTAGAAAAATATTATTGTATTACGATAATATTTTCAACTTAAACGGTATCTTTTTATGAAACGATTCTTACCCATCGCTGCCATCATCTTGTTGAGCGCCTGTACCGCAATCCCCGTTAAAACCCTATACAAACTGGCCACCGCTGATTTTATGACGGTTGACCCGGCGGTATTGCGGGTTGCCGCGCAAATGCCGGATTGGGTTGCGCCACGCCCTGATGGCGTCAAGCTGGAACTGGGCATGAAGCGTGACGGTGAAACGCCAGTGAACGAACGCTTTAACCTCGAAGCCATCCCTCTGGCACTGGAAGGCAAAACGCTCGCCGATGCCGCCAAACCGGGCTATCAACTGTATGCGTATCGGCTTGCACCTGCGGATATTCCGCGCTTGCAACACTTCCGCGACACTGTGAAGGCGAAAAAAGCGGATGGTGGCAAAAAGCCGGAAACCTCCTTGAGCGTGGGAGTGGATGCGTGCCGCAAGAGCGAATTGCCTGCTGGCAAAATCCCCGCGACCACCTTCCTGCAACTGGATAAAGAGTCGGGCTATCTGCCCCTGTTGGTCGATTACGATTTGCGCCAAGAGGTAGATGGCAAGGAACTGGCAACACTGATTCCGCCGTGTTAATTGTCCGACCAAGCACCTCTCTGAGTGCGACGTGGTATCAAGACGTGCTGCGCCCGTTTGCAGAATGGGCGTTGCGCCCGATGCAAGCCGACAGCTTCGATTCCAGCCAAGCCCACGACATTATCCACAACCTCGCCAAAACCTCAGGCTGAATAAGGTGGCGGATGAATTTGTGTTTTTTGACCGCACCGTATACGGCTTATGCAAAATCTTCGAGCGCATGGGCACGACGGTGCGAATTCGTCACCATTGGGTAACTGACAGTTCAACTATGCTATACTCAAGTACTCCGTAACGTTAGTACAAGGTGATTTGCAATGAACGTCATCGGCATCAAGGAATTACAAACCAACCCCGGCAAGTTGAGCCATTTACTGCAAAATAATGAGTACATGCTCATCACCCGACGCGGCGAACCGTTGGGTGTCGCTTTGCCATTCAGCCACCAACTCATGGAAAATGGGCTGAAAAACTGGATGGCACTCAAAGCCTTTCAGAGCGGCGACTTGAGCCTTGGGCAATTAGGCAAAGTGCTGGGGAAAAACAAACATGCCACGCTAGAGCTGCTCGGTGAACTCAATATCCCCTTTGCCGACTACGATTTACAGGAAGACCTGCAAATGCTGGATGAGCTATTTGCTGCATGAAATCGGTGATTGTTAGCGACACCACCAGCCTGATTGTGTTGGAAAAATTGGCATCACTAGGGCTGTTATGCAAGCTATTTGAGCAAATTCTGATACCTGCCGTGGTATTGGCAGAATTACAGGCGGGTTCGCCCGACATCACCGCACAGTTGGCGCATTTACCCTGCTTCACCGTCGTGGATGTGCCAGCGTCAAAACGGCTTACCGCTCTCCTGCTATTGCTGGATGCAGGCGAAGCAAATGCTATCGAACTGGCTACCAGCCTCAACCTGCCCCTGATTATTGACGAACGCAAAGGTCGCCAGATTGCCAAACAATTCGGCATTCGCATCACGGGGTTTGCGGGATTGTTGATACAGGCAAACCGCAGCAAGCTCGTGGATACCCATACTGCGCTAGCGATGCTGGATGAAGCGGTTACTAATGGGTTGAGGCTTGCGCCGTCGCTCCAGCAACAGGTACGGGATGTGTTGGAACAAGCAAGCTAAGCCTAGTGACTTCGTGCGGGTGTTCCTGACCGATGGGGCAGCAAATACCGCTTGCAATTGCCGGAAATTTCCGCGTTGCAAAACCTTGTCGCATGGCTGCTGATCACGGATGGCGAACGGGTGGAAGTGGTTACGTTCTAACGTCGCTCGTCACAATGCTTGCCGAAACGTCAGGTGTCAGGCTAGGATTTGAACGGTTTCTAGGTATTCTTTATTAATGGCATGGTTTTTAAAAATAGTATGGGGTTTATGATGCAAACACAGATGGATAAAGGTTGGAAAGATTGGTTACAGCTCAATATTTCACGCGGGTGTGATAAAGATGGCATCGTCAAAATTTTAATGGACGCTAACTTTCATCCACTCACGATTGTCAATGAAATGAAATATTTGCCACAATCAAATGCGTTAGTCACGCTCATGAATCAAGCGATGAGCAGTGTTTCACCTGCTGAGAACCCAGACTTGGAGATGTATCAGGCGTTGGATGCGATTCATCTGCCTTTTGCTCAAAGGCTTCCTTCCGATCAGGTACGGTTGCATGTGGTGGAGGATTTTTTGAGTGCTAGTGAATGCGTACAACTCGTTGATCAGATTAAAAGCCATTGTCGCCCTTCGACTATAACCACCCCTGATGAAGCAGATAAATATTTTCGCACCAGCCAAACATGTGATTTATTGCTAGAGGCTCATGCACTGACCCAAGAAATTGATCAACGTATCGCAGAATACATGGGTATTGAGCCAGAGCGCTCAGAAGTAATCCAAGGGCAATATTATCAAGTAGGGCAACAGTTTAAAAAACACACGGATTATTTTGAGCCAAATACATGGGAGTTTGAAAAGTTTGGAGGTGATCAGGGGCAGCGCACTTGGACATTTATGATCTATTTAACCGACGTGGAAGAAGGCGGAGAAACACGCTTTACGGATATCGATTTAGAAATAAAACCTAAACGCGGCATGGCAGTAGTTTGGAATAATCTCACCCCCAAAGGCGAAGTTAATCCCTATACAATGCACTGGGCAAAACCTGTGGTTCACGGTGAAAAAGTGGTTATCACTAAATGGTTTAGAACCCAAGGCTCAATAACCACGCCGTTTAAAACTTTACCCTATAAACAACTGCCTTGTTTTACGACAGAGGGTTTTAAGAAAACGCGCCTACCGGATGATTTATTTACTACTATTACTGAATTTTATCAAAAAAATAGGGCGCATACGGTTGCAGAAGAAAATGACGCGATTGGAACCTACATTCAAACTACTACTGATCATCATCCTGCTAAACTCATTGAATTAAGCGAAGAGTTACGCCAAGCAATTTTTAGTGTCATTTGCCCACTGCTGGAAGATTGGGTGAATATCAAACTAAAGCCCAGTGCAGTTTATGGAATCAGAGAATACCAGCGTGGGGCAACCTTAAAAATGCATGTCGATCGGATTGATACTCATCAAGTCAGTATGATTATTAATGTCGCACAACAAGTGGAAAAAGACTGGGCATTACAGATTGCTGACCACAAAGCAAAAATTCATCATGTCATTATGTCGCCGGGGGATGTGGTGTTTTATGAATCAGCCCGTTTGCAACACGGACGCCCTGAACCGTTGGATGGCGAGTATTATGCCAATATTTTCGCCCACACAGCCCCGATGTAATCTATCGGGGTGAACGGACGCAGCATGAGCGTGTGGGAGATGTCGTTACAACGCCTGCCGAAACGTCAGGTTGATACGCGCCTCACCCAGCAGCGGATGTTGCCCCGCCTTGAGTGGCGCAATGCCGTGGAATACCAACCGCGCTTCCCTGCCCCACACCACCACGTCGCCGTGCAGCAATGGCACTTTCAGCGCCTTGTCACTGCGCTGCAAACCGCCCCATAAGAACGTCGCGGGCAAGCCCAATGACACCGACACAATCGGCGCGGTCAGGTCGTGTTCGTCGCGATCTTGATGCAGTGCCATTTTTGCGCCCACCGGATAGCGGTTGATCAGGCAGGCATCCGGCTGAAACGCGGGGAAACCTGCCGCCAGTGCTGCGGCTTGCGCCAAACTGCGGAAATCCGCTGGCAGCGCAGGCCACGCTTGCCCACTCAGCGGGTCGGTGGTGCTGTAACGATAACCTTTGCGATCGGTGATCCAGCCTGCCGTGCCGCAGTTGGTCATCGCCACCGACATCGTGTAGCCGTCGGGTGTTTGCATGTGCCGGAACGGGGCTTGGGCAGCAATGGCGTGGATGCCTGCCAGCAAGCTGTCGGTGTGGGCGGTGGCGTATTGGCGCAATACCAGCGCACCGGGGCTTAGGGGTTCAGTCCACGGTTCGGGCGGGGTGTTGAAGAGGTTGAGATTCATGGGAGAGGTAGTCGCACAAGGTAATTGTCGAGTTACTGCAACTGCAACTTCGCCTTCACCCCATCAACCAGCCCCTTGACCTTAGCGTACTCTGCCCCTGCCACAATGACTGTGCCACCGCTGGCATACGGCTCTTCCGGTGCATCGCAGCCGCCTTCATCGCTCACGCAATACAGCACAACCTTGTAATCGCCCTTAAAACCAACGACTTCATTGCGCGGATTGGTGGAGCTTTTTTCAGTGATACCCAAGGTGGTAAAGGCTTTTTTGCCCTGCTCCCGGCATTCAGCTAACGGCATACTGGACGCGAAAAAGCCGGTCGTGTGTTCGATGAAAGGGGCATCGGCAGAGGCGACCGCACTCAGGCAAAACAAAGAGGTGGCGAACCAGCGTGTGATTTTCATTATGGTGTCCTCGCAGTGATAAGCAGCCGCGAGCATGACACGTTTCCGCTAGGTAGTCATCAGTAACACCGCCTTGTCACTGCGTTGCGCAACAGTTTGCAGGCAAGACGCTCCCCAGCAATGGGCAATTTCAAATCTCCCTAACCAAACTGCGCAAACTCAATGAATCCGTCGCTTCGACAGACCGTTTACCCAGAATCGCCGCAGAAAACAGCACAATAACCTAAAGATCGTACAACAGAATAACCTATAAATCGTCTAACGGTTTACACGGCAACCAGACCCACACAAAGGCTTCTTTGTAGCCCTTGGTATTAGAAATCATCCTCTACCTCCTGCCTATCGGGGTGGGTATGCTTTGGCAACAACGCCAATACCTCGCTGGCGTGACTGATTTGCCGATTTAACTCGGCACTATCCGCATCAAACAGGCGCACACCGACCAATGCCGCCACTTCAAACACCAAGCCGATAGCCACACCCATATCGCCGCTTTCAATTTTTTGTAAGGTGGAACGGGAAATTCCGGCGCGTTCAGCCAGCGCGTGTGCTGTCCACTTGCGCCGCTTGCGTCCGAGGCGGATTTGCTGACCGAGCAACTGGCTGGCGGCGATGGTGTAACGGGAATAGGTGCGGGGTTGCTGCATAACGACCATAATAGTAGCCATATTGATGAGATATGACTGTTATTATACTCAAATTATGCTTTCCGTACACAGCCGCGACATTGACCCAATCGGTGCGGGCAGTGATCCAGCGCACCGGGGCTTAGCGACTAACTCACGATAGACGCACGCCCTATGGTCTATAATGCATGACTGAACTCAATGAATCCGTCGCCTCGACAGAGCGTTTACCCAGAATCGCCACAGAAAAAAGCACAATAACCTAAAGATCGTACAACAGAATAACCTATGAATTGCACGCCAACATTCGTATAGAAAAAGGACACCACCATGATTCCCGTCGGCTATATGTACAAAAAAGTTGTCATCAAACCGGATTGGCTGCAAGCCGCCAACACCGTTGATGTCTACTCACTGAGCAACTGCATTTCCCACGGCTTTGCCGATTACATCAACTATTGGCAGCATAACGGCTACTGGCTGTTCGATTCGCCCGCCATTATCGAAGCCCTCGCTGCGGCTGAAAATATCGACCTAAGCGACACCACCCTGTTTTATTACGAAGCCTACGAGTACGAATACGTCGAAGAAACCGACACATGGGCAACGTTCACCCCCGAACCATCATGCGTAACCGACGTAAAAATCCCAGTACACAAGCACCTCGAAGGCTTTGACGTCACCACGTTTTCGGGACACAACGAGCCGGAATGCTCGCCACTGTCATGCAACGCATTAGCGGCTGATATTTCGGTCAACCAACATTGCCTGTTCAATACGTTTGCGGAAGCAAAAGAAGCCATAGAACGTGGATTTTTCAAGAATTCCGAACCGGGGCCGTACCGGATTTTCGCGGTTTACACGATTTTGCAAGGTAAACATCGTGTTTCGGGTGTCGAAGAGGTTGATGTTGACGGTTATAAACACGAATGCGGGCGTTATTAGTGGGTATTTTTTACTAACTTATGATAGAGTTTCAGGCAATTCGTCAAACATTGGCGACAACCCAACACACGCCATACCAATCATAACAACACGCGACTGACCCTATGCTGGTTTCGACGCAGTAGGGCGGTAGCGTGTCAGCGATTCCTCGTATGGCATCGGTGTATGTACGGCAGGCGTGAACCAGAAGGCAGCAACGACAATCCCAGACTAGGCGAACCAGATAGGCAGTCTCTGCTTATTGGTTGAGCGGAGGCTGTATATTCTGATATTCTTGAACGCCGAATAGCAAACTGCTAACGGGATACACTCGGTCATAGTATAGTAGATTAAAAATAGGTATATCCGAAACGACAAAATTAATATCTTATTGACTATCTTTTTTAGAAGGATTTGCTAATGCCGACAGTTTTCTCTATGGCCCCACTTCATAATGTTCACGACATCCATGTACAAACTGCGAAAGGTCGATTATTTGTCATAGACATCTATGAATCAGGTGCTGGAAACTACGATTCAACAGTTACTGTTTTAGATAAAGCTTCTGTCAGTCGCTCGTATCACACCGAAGCCAAAAGTACATCAGCTAATGACAATTTCAAAATGGCTGTTGAATTCATTCAGTCCTATTTGGCTTCAATTGATTCCTCTGACTCCATTGTCAAAATTCACAACCCTTGCAATTGCCCGTTCGTTTATGAGACTGAGCAAAATATTATTGTTTCTGATCTTGGCATCAACATCAAAGTTTTGGTGAATTAAAAAAGTCAATCCAATAGTTCATGCAGATGCTACATGATAAACCTGCGTAGCCATCATGATTTTTATATTAATGTGAATTTTTAGAGCGGTTTAAATATTGATGAATAATTTCACTCCACTACATACTACTGCACAATTTATGTGTTTTAGCTTATATCCAGAAGAATTTAAAGAATCTTATATTGAAAACATTACAACTGATTATAATGGTGCAGAAATTGCTTATGTAATGCAAGAATTATCAGCAGGACTAACTAATATTTGTCTTGGGTTATTGGTAAATTATTTGTATGATAAAGCCAAATTAAAATTCTCATCGAAAAATGAAAGTGTTGAGCAACTATTAACGGAACAGCAAAAACAAATTAATAGATTAAATGATATAATTGAGTCGGGTGTTTCTACCTACCCATTTGTTGAAGGACTTTCTTATTCTATTGAGGAGGAAGATAAAAAGCTGGCACGCTTTCATGAAATAACGCTTCTTAAAATAAAAGAAAATGATCCTGAAATTCGCAAGATGATTGAAGACAGCATTAATGCACTTGAGGCGAGGGGTGAATCTAAAATAAAAGAAGATATGGATAATTATTTTTATTATGAGGAGGTGAAATAAATTATCCATCAAAATACTAATAAACATATCGGCGACGGACGCGGGGATAGCCAGCGATTTTTAACGGCTTACTCCCCGCCGCGCCTGTCATGTTGGACATTAGGTTTCACATCAAGGTAATCACTCTTGACTCAAAAATTAATTAAGATATTTTCCTTAATTTTTAAGATAAGCATCATATTATCAAGTGTTTTTCTTGTATCAGTTATTGTTTTTTCTTTTAAAAATAAAAACGAAATCATATGGATTGACTCTACCATTGAAGAAATAAGCAAGAAAAATGATTACATAGAAATAATTAAATTAAACGATAAGTTTTTAGAAATTGAAGGTAAAACATGCAACAGTTATCTATTAAAAATAAAAGATGACAATATATTGCTTGACCAACCATTTGGCGAGAAGAAATACACTAGAAACAATGAGCTTGATCTCCTAAACGATAAAAGCAAACTAAATAAAATATGCGACCTTCTTGCAAATACAAACAAAGGTGTTCCAGGATCACAACTTGTTGAAATGACGAATTCCGACAACTCATTGTATAAAATATCAAAGATTGCATTGGAAATAGCAAACAACCTTGATAATAAAATTAGTGAAATTCACTTGTATGTAAAAGGCTATGCCGACAAATCGAGAACAGACTGGAAGGATAAACTTGATAAAAAGTATCATTACCAAGATATTCCTTACTATATCTCGATGGATAAATTCAATGAAAAATACATAATTAGCAATGAAAACATTAATCTGCACAAAATAACTGATGACTATTATGTTAATTCAGACCTTCCTTTTCTTAGATCTAAATATGTAGAAGATAATTATCTATCTTACCTTCAAGGATGTTCTAATAAGATTACAAAAACCGGAATATTAGAAGGAAGAATAATAAACGAAAATTTAGAAAAAATGAGAACTACTGAGATTTACATATCAGCATGTTACTTATCCAATCAATATTCTAGTTGTGCGAGTCATAATTAATGATCAATAAAATAATGAGATATTGGGCTAACGCAGCGTTTTATTTAATGGCAGCTTTTTGTGGATATGGTCTTGCTAGTATCTTTTCTACTGAGTTTTCATTTTTTGCAATTCACTACTATCTTATGGGTATTGCATTTGTAATGACATCACGATCATTGTTTTTTACAAGAGTGTCGTTGTCAAAATTGTCTCATTATTCTTTTGCCTTTATGGTTTTTTTAGGTGTTATGTTGGCAATAACCGGAGCTTCTTTCGAGATCGTAGAAAATATTAAAAATACAATAGCTCCAAATTATTATTATGGCTTTGTCGTATCAATAATGACGCTTGCTTTATTGATATTAATGACAAGCATTTATTATCTCAATAAAACCTAATGAGAACATCGATCAACGACGGAAGCGGTGACAGCCAACGACTCCGATCAATCTACTCCCCGCCGCGCCCGCCCGAAACGTTGAAAATCTAAGCCCCACCGCGCCTTGCGACTGTATCTCAACCCACTATATCCCACCCCCCGCCATCATCCCCAACGGCACTGCCCACAACTTCACCCCGTCACTTTCCCCAAACGGCAACACCCGTTCCCCGCCATACAACACAATCCCCTGTACCACCCGCCCCGGATTCTGCCCGATAAAGTAGCTGATAGGCCGGAAATCCGCCGGAGTCACGCTATGCGCCGCCTTCACTTCCAACAACACCAGCCCTTTACCGTTATCCAGCACGAAGTCGATTTCCTTGCCATCACTGGTGCGGTAAAAGCTCAAATCCACTGGCTGCGCCGCGTAAGTATTCGCCTTCACCAATTCACTCAACACAAACGTTTCATACACCGCCCCGCGTTGGCTGGATTGCTGTAAATCCTCCGCGCTACTGAGCTTGAGCAAGTGGCACAAAATGCCGCTATCGAGCATGAACACCTTGGGCATTTTCACCAGCCGTTTCGCCGCATTGTTGAACCACGGTTTGAGCAACGCAATCTGGTAAGTGTGCTTGAGGATACCGAGGTAATTATCCAGCGTTTTATTGTCAAGCTGGCAATCCCGCGCCACATCGGACTTGTTGAGCAGATTGGCACTGCGTAACGCCAGCGACAGGTACAAGCGCATGAAGCTATCGAGATTGCGGATATTGCCCATGTCATGCAAATCACGCTCAATGTAAGTGCGAATGTACGAACTGAACCACAACATCCGCGTTTTAGCGTGTGCAATCGTCTGCACTTCGGGAAACCCACCCTTGAGCAAATGCGGCACAATATCCCTCACTTGCGCCACCGCCGGAAATGCCGCGCCAGAAAACACCTGGTCGATGAAATTGAAACTGCGCCCGTACAACTCGCTGAGGTTGAAGGCATACAAATCCACAATCCCAATCCGCCCCGCCAGCGAATCGGAAATGTCGCGGAAACCCTGCAAACTGCTCGAACCCGTCAGCACAAACCGCCCCGGCGTGCGGTCAAGGTCAATCTGTTCCTTGATGGCAACGAACAATTCCGGCACACGCTGCACTTCATCAATCACCACCGGCTTAGGCAAACTGAGCACAAACCCTTTCGGGTCAGCCTTGGCACTTTGGTAAGTGGCGATGTCATCCAGCGTGACGTAGTGTTCAATCCCCAACTGCAACGCCAGCGTGGATTTGCCCACTTGCCGAGCGCCCGTGATCAGCAAGGACGGGAAATGCGCCAGATAGGCTTGTACGTCAGCGGCAATATTGCGGTTTAACATGGGCTATTCCTGTAAATACAAGGATTATAATCCACGAATTTACAGGAATAGTTGCTTGTCATGCAATACCGCCACAGTTGTCATTTCCTGACAGCCGCGTCACTGCCACTTGCTGACACCCCAGCCACACCAACAAACAGAATCATTAACTATCAACAACTTAAATAAATCCGTAGCATTGGCACGGGGGTTGCAATAACCCTTTCAGTCAGAACAGCGTAACAACAACAAAAGAATTTATCAGCAAGCCCCAAGAAGCAGAGAGCAGGCGTAATCATTAATAACAACAAGCTGCCTAGCCATGTTTCGACTCCTCTAACCCCCGCCTTTAAAGCGGGGGTATTTATTTTCAAGAAACCCGCCTCAGTAGATCGGGATATTCGCGTAACCCTGTGCCTGATAACCCGTCAGTGACACAAAAGTGTTACCCACCGGCTTGATACCATCCAACAATTTAGCGTTATCCACCTCAAACAAACGGGTTGCTACCGAACAGGCTTCCATACGCACACCCTTTTGCTTTTGCAGATCAGCAATTTGCGTGGCGATTTTATCCAGATGCTCATAATCGGTCAGCTCCATGTTCTCGCGGTCTTTGGAAATCAGCTTAACTGACAACCCCCGAAATGCCAGCACCACATCCGGCTCCACCCCTTGGCGTTTCAGGTCTTCAACGGTTTCCTGAATAACCATCAGATACAAGGGCAACTTCTCGGCACTGTTCATATTGATGTCGAAAATCACCTTGCCTTTCTCTACGCCTTGCAAGGCATCACTATCGTTCGGCTTGGCAGCCTCACTCGGTTTGGGCGACTCTGCCCATAGTGCCGGGGAAAACAGCAACGCAGACACCAACAATAATTTGCCTAACGATTTCATACCAGACTCCTCGAATTAAAAAAGAACGATCATTCGTTCGGTTTTGGGGGTAAAAAAATTTTAGCGTTTAATACCGCGCCATGCCGCTTCCGCAACCTCATCCACATGGTTCAGCAGCGAATGCCCCAGCACACCATCCAGCGCCAGATTCATCATGCGCAATGCGCCGCCGAACATGGTGGTGGCAGCAACCCACGCATCCATTTGTCGGATTTCACCGTTGATCATGCCCTGCTCAATCACTTGCCGCATCGCTTTAAATGGCTTGGAGGAGCAAATCGGTGATTCATTGGGCAAGTATTCGCGGTGTTGCGCCAGCAGAATAAACTGCATCAACTTGGGCTGCTCTTCCGTCAGCGTGAACAGTTGCTCGATAATGGCGCGGCTTTGGGCATAACACCCACCATGTGGCTGACAAGCGCAGGCAATTGCCACATCCATTTGCACCAACAAGCTTTCGTACAATGCCTTCGCCAAGGCTTCTTTATTCTCAAAGTGGTGATAAATCGCGCCCGTGCTCACCCCGGCTGCTTGGCGGATGTCCTGAATCGAGGTGTTGAAATAGCCACGCGCAGAAAACAGCTCCAATGCCGTGGACAGCACTTTTTCGCGTAAATCATCGCCTTTGGCGCGGTGGGTAATAGGCTTTGTCATAGCGTTACAATTTACCGAATGCTCATTCGGTTTTCAAGACCTACTTGCTTAAAGCGCTGCAATGTTAAAAACTGACGAGCGGCAACACCCTTTCCACATTGACAAATCCAACGCCCATGAACGCAATCCATAATCTCGACATCCACTGCAACCGCCTTGAAACCCTGTCTCCACTCCAACTCCACGCCATTATGCTGGCGCGGCAAACCGTTTTCATCGACGAACAACGCATCTGCTGCGCCGACACCGACCAGCACGACCTGCACGCTTGGCATTTAACCGCTTGGCACGAAGGCAAGCTCGCTGCCTACCTGCGCATCCTCGACCCCGGCGAAAAATACCCCGAACCCGCCATCGGCAGAGTCCTCACCACCCAAGCATACCGGCGCATCGGTCTCGGTAAGCGCATTATGCAAGTCGCCATCGACCACTGCACCCGTCTCTATCCCGCACAAGCCATCCGCATCAGCGCCCAAACCCACCTCGAAACGTTCTACACCCGCCTCGGTTTTATCACCCTTGGCGAGCAATACTTGGAAGAAGGCGTTCCCCACTACGCCATGCTGCGCACCGCAGATGCATAACACCACAAATACCGCCTTGATTTGACGCAACTAATGCCGAGTTCTAGTATCAACAATAACAAGTAAAAAACAAAACCGTACCGATGGAGGATCAAACATGAAGAGCGTTGTGATTGCCGGGTACGCCCGCACTCCCTTTACCCCCGCCCACAAAGGCGCATTCGCCAAAGTTCGCCCCGACGATTTAGCGACCGCTGCCATTCGTGGTTTATTAGCCCAAACCGACCTAGACCCCCACGCGATTGAAGACCTGATTCTCGGTTGCGCCTTTCCCGAAGGCGAACAAGGCTTCAATATGGCACGGCTAGTCGTACTGATGGCAGATTTGCCGTTCGCCATTGGTGGTGTCACCGTCAACCGCTTTTGCGGCTCGTCGATGCAAGCCATCCACCAAGCAGCGGGGGCTATCCAAATGAATGCGGGCGATGTGTTCCTCTGTGCCGGGGTCGAATCCATGACCCGCATCCCCATGACCGGCTTCAACCCCTCACCTAACCCTGCCTTGTATGCCAAGCTGCCATCTGCCTACATCAGCATGGGGCAAACCGCCGAAAACCTTGCCAAACGCTACGGCATTTCCCGCGCAGAACAAGAAACCTTCGCGGTTGCCAGCCAACAAAAAGCCGCTGCTGCTCAAGCTGCCGGACATTTTAGCGCTGAAATCATCCCCGTTGGCGCAGTCACGCAAGACGGCTGCATCCGCCCCGACACGACCGCTGCAACGCTTGCCGGTCTGAAACTGGCATTTGACGAACACGGCACGGTAACAGCCGGAACCGCTTCCCCGCTTACCGACGGCGCATCCGCCACACTAGTATGCAGCGAAACCTTCGCCCGTGCGCACGGCTTACCTCTGTTAGCACGGATTCGTAGCATCGCGATTTCCGGTTGCGCCCCCGACATTATGGGCATCGGCCCGGTGCTTGCCACGCAAAAAGCCCTGCAACGTGCCGGTTTAACGCTTGCCGATCTCGACATTATCGAACTCAACGAAGCCTTTGCCGCACAAGCCATCGCTTGCATCCGCGACCTTGGGCTGGATGAAAGTAAGATCAACCTCGACGGCGGCGCGATTGCCTTGGGGCATCCACTCGGTGCAACCGGCGCACGCATTACCGGTAAAGCTGCTGCCCTGTTGCAACGCGAAGGCAAACAGTTTGCGCTTGCCACCCAATGCATCGGCGGCGGGCAAGGCATCGCCACGATTCTGGAGGCAGTGTCATGAACATCCAAAAAGTCGCCGTTATCGGCGCAGGTGTCATGGGCGCAGGCATTGCGGCACACATCGCCAATGCCGGTATTCCGGTGCTGCTACTCGACCTCACTACTCCCACCCTCGACAAATTGCTGAAAGCCGACCCCGCGCCCTTAATGCACCCCAAAAATGTCCGGCTGATTACCACAGGCACTATTGCAGACGACTTGCCTGCCCTCGCGCAATGCGATTGGATTATTGAAGCCATTGTCGAACGCCTCGCCATTAAGCAGGAGTTGTACCGCAAACTCGCCACCATACGCCGCGCCGATGCGGTGGTTTCCTCCAACACCTCCTCCATCCCGCTGCACGAACTGGTGGCAGGCTTACCGGAGGATTTCGCCGCGCATTTCATGATCACGCATTTTTTCAACCCGCCGCGTTACATGCGTTTGCTGGAAATTGTCAGTAGCGCCCAAACCGATCCAGATGCCGTCGCCAAAATCAGCCAGTTCTGTGACCACAAACTCGGCAAGGGCGTGGTTGCCTGCAAGGATACCCCCGGATTCATCGCCAACCGTATCGGCATTTTCTGGATACAAACCGCGATACAGGAAGCGATTGCGTTGGGCTTGACGGTGGAAGAAGCCGATGCGGTGGTCGGCAAACCAATGGGCATTCCCAAAACCGGTGTGTTTGGGCTTTCCGATTTGGTGGGGATTGACCTCATGCCGCACCTAATGCGCAGCATGAACCGCAGCCTGCCCGCTGGCGATGCTTTGCTGGAAAAAGCCACTATCCCGCCCCTGATTCAAACCATGATCGACACCGGTTATACCGGGCGCAAAGGCAAAGGCGGTTTCTACCGGCTCAACCGTGACGGCGGCGCAAAGATCAAAGAATCCATTAACCTGCAAACCGGCGAATACAGTATCTCGCAACCCGCCAAACTCAACAGCGTGAAAGCCGCTCGCGACGGTGGCTTACCCGCCTTGATTACGCACCCCGACAAGGGCGGACAATATGCATGGCGGGTACTCTCGCAAACCCTGCGTTACGCCGCCGCGCTCGTGCCGGAAATTGCTGACGATATTTGCGCCGTCAATACCGCCATGAAACTCGGTTACAACTGGAAATTCGGGCCGTTTGAACTGATCGACCAGTTGGGGGCAGAGGCGTTTGCGCGGCGATTGGAAGCGGATGATGCTACCGCATCCCCCCCCATCCCCGGCCCTTCCCCCGCAAGGGGTGAAGGGAGCGAAGAAGCGCTTGGAGATTGCGTCTTGTCCCCTCCACCCCTTGCGGGGGGAGGGTTAGGGAGGGGGGGGAATATTCCGCCACTGTTGGAAAAAGCGCGGGAACAGGGCTTTTATCGGCACGCAGCCAATGCAACCCACTACCTCCAACCCGACGGCACCTACCGCCCCCTACAACGCCCCCCCGGTGTGCTGCTACTCGCTGATCTCAAACGCCATGCCGAACCCTTGCTGAGCAACGATGCCGCCAGCCTTTGGGACATTGGCGATGGCGTAGCTTGCTTGGAATTCCACAGCAAAATGAATTCCCTCGACCCGCAAATACTGGAAATGATCGAGGAAACCGTTGCCTTCATCCCGCAACACCACCAAGCACTGGTGATCTATAACGAGGGCAGCAATTTTTCCGCCGGGGCAAATCTCGGCTTACTGGTGTTTGCGGCTAAACTCGGCGGCTGGGATGAAGTCGACAATATCGTGCGAGCGGGGCAACGCGCTTACCAAGCCCTCAAATACGCCCCCTTCCCCGTGATTGGCGCACCGTCTGGTATGGCGTTAGGCGGTGGCTGTGAGATCCTGCTGCATTGCGACGCGCTGCAAGCCCATGCCGAAACTTACGTCGGCTTAGTCGAAACCGGCGTGGGGCTGATTCCCGGTTGGGGTGGCTGCAAGGAAATGCTGCACCGTTGGACACAGTTCCCCAAACGCCCCGGTGGATTTCTACCGCCTGTATTAAAATGCTTTGAAATCATTAGCGTGGCAACCGTGGCGAAATCCGCGCAAGAAGCCCGTGATTATCTATTCCTGCGCCCACACGATGGCATTACCATGAACCGTGACCGGCTGCTTGCCGATGCCAAAGCCCGTGCGCTGGCAATGGTCGACGGCTATCGACCGCCCGAACCACCCGTATTCCACCTACCCGGCGCAACCGCCCGTGTCGCCATGGAAATGGCAGTCAACGACTTCCGCGTGCAAGGCAAAGCCACCCCTTACGATGCGGTCATCGCCAAGGCACTCGCCGTAGTCCTCAGTGGCGGTGACACCGACATCACCGAAACCTTGAGCGAAACCGACGTGTTGGCGCTGGAACACGCCCAGTTCATGCAACTGGTACGCAACCCCGAAACACTGGCACGGGTCAGCCACATGCTGGAAACCGGCAAACCGCTAAGGAACTGACGTATGGATACCCTGCACGGCAAAACCTTATTCATCACCGGCGGCAGTCGCGGCATCGGCTTAGCAATTGCCCTCAAAGCTGCCAGCGAAGGTGCCAACATCGTGATTGCAGCGAAAACCACCGAACCACACCCCCAGCTTCCCGGCACGATTTACACCGCTGCGGCTGACATTGAGGCTGTCGGCGGCAATGCCCTGCCACTTGCCGTCGACATCCGTGACGAGGGGCAAATCCAAACAGCGGTACAACAAGCTATCGCCACTTTTGGCGGCATTGACATTCTGGTGAATAACGCCAGCGCCATCAGCCTCAGCGGCACACTGGAAACCCCGCTGAAACGTTTTGACCTGATGCAACAAGTCAACACACGCGGCACGTTTGCCGTCTCGCAAGCCTGCTTACCGCACTTATTACAAGCCCCCAACCCGCACATCCTCACCCTTTCACCACCGCTATCGCTGCAACCGAAATGGTTCAAAGATCATCTTGCCTACACACTGGCAAAATACGGCATGAGCATGTGCGTATTGGGCATGGCGGAAGAATTCAGGGGGCGAGTGGCGGTGAATGCGCTATGGCCGCGCACCGTGATTGCAACGGCTGCCATTCAAATGCTGGGCGGACGGGTGCAACCGGCGATGTGTCGCAAACCGGAAATTGTAGCGGATGCTGCCTGCATCATACTGAAACGCAATGCCCGCGAACACACCGGCAACTTTTACCTCGACGAATCGGTATTGGCAGAAACAGGCGTAACAGATTTCGAGCCATATGCCGTGGCATCAGGCAACCCATTACTGGCAGACTTGTTTTTAGATAATTAAAACGGCAGGTAAGGAGGAGGAAATGGAAAAGTTATGGCTACAAAGCTACCCCAAACACGTTCCGGCAGAGATTGACACCCATCAATACCAATCGCTGGTGGATCTGTTTCAGCGCAGTGTGGCGCAATACCGCGACCGCCCTGCCTACAGCAATATGGGCAAAATTCTAACGTATGCGGAAGTTGACCGCCTGACGCAACAATTCGCCGCCTACCTGATCCACGGTGCTGGGCTGAAACCCGGCGACCGTATCGCCATTATGATGCCCAACCTGCTGCAATACCCGATTGCGCTATTTGGAGCATTGCGGGCGGGTTTGGTGGTGGTCAATACCAACCCGCTCTACACCGACCGCGAGCTTGAACACCAGCTAAAGGATTCCGGGGCAAAAGCCATCGTCATCCTCGTCAATTTCGCACACACACTCGAAAGCGTGCTAGATGAAGTAGGCATTCAAACCATCATTACCACCGAAATTGGCGATTTGCTGGGTTTCCCCAAATCCCTGCTGGTGAATGCGGTGGTGAAATACGTGAAAAAAATGGTGCCTGCATTCACCTTGCCGGAAGCCATCAAATTCAACCAAGCCCTGACACTCGGCAAACAATACGCGCACAACTTCACCGATGCGCAACCACAACACGAAGATGCGGCATTCCTGCAATACACCGGCGGCACGACTGGCGTTGCCAAAGGCGCGGTACTGACTCATCGCAATATGATCGCCAATATGTTGCAAGCGGAAGCTTGGACAACGGAAGATCTTGTGGCTGGCGAAGAAATATTCATCACCGCGCTACCGCTGTACCATGTGTTTGCGCTGACGGCGAATGCCCTGTTTGCGCTAAAAATGGGTGCCAAGAATGTGCTGATCACCAACCCGCGTGATTTACCAGCCTTCATTAAAGACTTGGCACACGAACCGTTTACCTTCATCACCGGCGTAAACACACTTTATAACGCGCTGCTGAATCAGCCTGCGCTACAGCAAGTGGATTTTTCCCGCCTAAAAATTTCCCTTGGCGGCGGCATGGCAGTGCAAAAATCAGTCGCCGAACGCTGGAAAGCCTTAACCGGCGTGACCTTGTTGGAAGCTTACGGTTTGACCGAAACCTCCCCCGCTGTGTGCATTAATCCCGTGGATTTGACGGATTACAATGGCATGATTGGCTTGCCGATTCCGTCTACCGAAATCTCCATTCGTGATCTTGACGATAAGGAATTGGGCGTGGGTGAAGCAGGCGAGTTGTGGGTACGCGGCCCCCAAGTCATGCAAGGCTACTGGCAGCGCCCCGACGAGACCGCTAAGGTTATGCCCGGTGATGGTTGGTTACGCACGGGCGATGTAGCGGTTATCAATGAACTAGGGTTCGTCAAGCTGGTGGATCGTTTGAAGGATTTGGTACTGGTTTCCGGCTTCAATGTTTATCCAAATGAAGTCGAAGATGTGCTGGCAAGCCACCCCAAAGTGCTGGAAGCGGGCGTTGTTGGCGTGAAAGACGAACACTCCGGCGAAGTCGTCAAAGCCTTCGTGGTGAAAAAAGACCAGAGCCTGACGCTGGAAGAACTCAAAGCCTATTGCCGCAAAGAACTTTCAGCGTACAAATGCCCGAAGCAAATCGTGTTTGTGGAATCATTACCCAAGAGCAATGTGGGTAAGATTTTGCGGAAAGAGTTGCGGAATTTGTAAGGGGGTAATACGCTGAATGCCCTTTAATGCTGGATGTTGCCGTGCTAATGGATAGTGTCGCCCCTAACCGACTGGAATTTGTTAAACCACCCAAATCCTTGCTGAGCAAAGTCGGCAAAGCTATTGGCGAATACCAGCTCATCCGTGAAGGCGACCGCATTTTGCTGGGGCTATCCGGCGGCAAAGATTCACTGGCATTGCTGCACTTGCTCAACCATTTTCAGCGACACGCGCCGATCCAGTTTGAATTTGCTGCCGTCACCATTGATCCGCAAGCCGACACGTTTGACCCGTCACCGCTGATTCCGTACATGGAAAGTCTGGGCATTCCCTACCATTACGTGCGCGAACCGATTGTGAAGTTGGCAGAAACGCACATGGACAACGATTCCTACTGTGCGTTTTGTTCACGCATGAAGCGCGGTCTGATGTACCGCACCGCCCGCGAACACGGCTATAACGTCTTGGCACTGGCGCAACATTTGGACGATTTGGCGGAAAGTTTCCTCATGTCAGCCTTCCACGGTGGCAAACTCAAAACCATGAAAGCGCATTACCGCATTGATGCGGGAGACTTGCGCGTCATCCGCCCGTTAGTGATGGTGCGCGAACGCCAAACCGCTGATTTTGCCAAAGCAGCCGCTTTGCCTGTGATTGTGGAAAATTGCCCCATGTGTTTCGATATGCCGACACAACGCCAGCACATGAAAGAATTGCTGGCAGGCGAGGAGCAGCAAAACACCCATTTGTTCAAGAGCTTGCTGACCGCGATGCAACCCCTAATACGCGATGGCTTGGAAAATACCTGAATTGTTGACAATTCCCGCTTTTTTCCGCCATTCGGCTGGACACTTGGCATGGATTGTATAAAGATAGCGATTAACAACAATCACGGCATCAGCCATAGCACCGCACTACGTTAGAAGCTTTACCCGACTAGAGATGAGGAGTCTACAATAATGTCAGAGATGAAAATCTTCCCAGTACCTGCCGAATTTGCGGCGCAAGCCAACATCAATGCCGAGCAATACGCTGCTATGTATCAGCAATCGGTTGACGATCCGGCGGCTTTCTGGGGCGAACAAGCGGAAAAATACCTAAGCTGGTCAAAGAAGTGGGATACCGTACTCGACTGGAGCTTTGGGGCAGATGACCTGCACATTAACTGGTTCAAGGGCGGTCAACTGAACGTTTCTTATAACTGCCTTGATCGTCACCTCGATACCCGTGGCGACCAAGTAGCGATCATTTGGGAAGGCGATAGCCCGAACGAAGACCGCAAAATCACTTACCGCGAACTGCACGCTGAAGTGTCTAAATTTGCGAACGTGCTGAAAAGCCGTGGCGTGAAAAAAGGCGACCGCGTATCCATTTACCTGCCAATGATTCCTGAAGCAGCCGTAGCTATGCTGGCGTGTGCGCGTATCGGCGCAATGCACTCCATCGTATTCGGCGGTTTCTCACCGGATGCATTGCGTGACCGTATCCAAGATGCGGAATGCGGCGTGGTCATTACCTCTGACCAATCCATGCGTGGCGGCAAGAAAGTGCCATTGAAAGGCAATGCTGACAAAGCGATGGATCAATGCCCAACCGTTCACACCTGCGTCGTGGTACAACGCGGTGGCGATCCGGTTAAATGGAATGACGCACGTGACATTTGGTATCACGAAGCCGTGGCTGCTGCGGATGCGGATTGCCCCGTAGAAGCGATGGAAGCCGATGATCCACTCTTCATCCTCTACACTTCTGGCTCTACCGGCAAGCCTAAAGGCGCATTGCACACCACGGGCGGCTACCTGCTGCAAGCAGCAATGACGCACAAAACCGTGTTTGACTATAAAGACGGTGAAATCTACTGGTGTACGGCTGACGTGGGCTGGGTAACAGGTCACTCTTACATCGTCTACGGCCCGCTGACCAACGGCGCGACCACGCTGATGTTTGAAGGCATCCCCACCTACCCAGATGCGGGGCGTTTCTGGGATGTGTGCGACAAGCACGACGTTTCCATTTTCTACACCGCGCCAACTGCCATCCGTATGTTGATGGGTCAAGGCGAAGAATTGGTTAACCGTGCAAAACTCGACAAACTGCGTTTGCTGGGTACGGTCGGTGAGCCAATCAACCCCGAAGCATGGCACTGGTATCATCGAGTGGTCGGTCGTGGTCGTTGCCCGATCGTGGATACTTGGTGGCAAACTGAAACCGGCGCACACATGCTGACCCCATTACCGGGTGCAACCGCGTTGAAACCGGGTTCAGCGACTACTCCATTCTTCGGCGTACAACCGTGCCTGCTGGATGATAAAGGCGTGGAAATCGAAGGCAATGGCGTGGAAGGCTTGCTGTGTATCAAAGCTCCGTGGCCTTCCATGATGCGCACCATTTACGGTGACCATAAGCGTTTCTTTGAGACCTATTTCGCGATGTATCCGGGTTACTATTTCACTGGCGATGGCGCACGTCGTGACGAAGACGGTTATTACTGGATCACTGGGCGCGTGGATGACGTATTGAACGTTTCCGGGCATCGTCTGGGTACGGCGGAAATCGAATCTGCGTTGGTACTGCACCCGAAAGTTGCGGAAGCAGCAGTTGTTGGCTACCCGCACGAGTTGACGGGTCAGGGCATCTACGCTTACGTCACCTTGATGGCAGGCGAAGAAGGTACGGATGCGCTGAAGAAAGAACTGGGCGATTTGGTACGTAAAGAAATTGGTCCAATCGCGAAGGTTAACCTGATTCAGTGGGCACCGGGCTTACCGAAGACCCGTTCTGGTAAAATCATGCGCCGGATTCTGCGCAAGATTGCTGCGAATGAAATCGACGGTCTGGGCGATACTTCCACACTGGCTGACCCAAGCGTAGTCGATAACCTGATCGACTTCCGCGAAAACAAGTCATAAGAACCCTCACCCTCCAACCCCCTCTCCCGCTCAGCGGTAGAGGGGAGTAAGACGAGTTAAGGTAAGGGTCTTTAAGCCCACGCCTGTACGCCCATTTCGATTTAAAAAATCCTAATAATCGTTAGGATTTTTGTTGCAAAACGGTAGAATCTGCCTAAAATCCGAATAACTGTTAGGATTTTATGGAGCATTTATGGCTATCACCTTAGCCACCCCTACTGATGTCGGTCATCTGGTTAGAGCCGCCCGCAAAGCGCAAAAACTACGTCAAGATGATGCCGCCGGAGCAATGGGGGTTTCCGACATGTTTCTGAGTGGTTTGGAAAACGGCGCACCCGGCGTTCGTTTAGATAAATTATTGCAAGTATTACACGGCTTAGGCTTGGTACTCCAAGTCGACGTCAATGACGATATTGCTGTGCAATACACCATATTACAGCGCACGAAAGCAGCTAAATCATGAAAGTGCTGCATGTTTACATCAATACCCGTCGGGTTGGGGAACTGCATGACACCAATGGCATTTGGTCATTTACCTACGATCCGACTTGGGTTGATGCCGTTGATGGCTATGACATTAGCCCGATATTGCCGCGCCAGTTAGTGCCGCACGTCGATAACAGTTCGCAACGCAGTGTGCAGTGGTTTTTCGATAATCTGCTCCCTGAAGAAGGCGCACGCACCTTGCTGGCACGCGATGCGCAATTGGAAAGTGCCGATGCCTTTGGCTTGCTGGCGTATTACGGCGCAGAATCCGCTGGCTCTTTGATATTACGCACCTCACCGGATGAAATACTGGATAGCGGCACAAGGCCACTCAGCGATGCCCACTTGCATGAGCGTATTCAGCGTTTACCGACAGTTTCCCTATCAACAGGCGCGGCAAAACGCATGTCACTGGCAGGGGCGCAACATAAGTTACCGGTTATTTTACGGAATGGGCAATTATTCGAGCCAATCGGGGTAACGCCTTCAACGCATATTCTGAAACCTGATCACCCCGATACCCACTATGCGCACAGCGTGATTAATGAATATTTCACCATGCGCTTGGCGAAAGCACTCAATCTCGTGGTGCCGGAGGTAACACGGCATTACGTGCCGGAGCCGGTATACTTGATTGAGCGTTTTGACCGCCAGATAACACTGGCGAATACCGCCCGCCTGCATCTGGTCGATGCCTGCCAAGTTCTTGATTTGGATCGACAGTTCAAATACGCCCAAGCCAGCGTCGAACGCTTAAGCCTGCTGGCGAGCCGTTGTCATGCGCCTGCTGCTGCCCGCTTACGCTTATTTTCTTGGTTAGTGTTCAATGTGCTGGTGGGCAATAGCGATGCGCACCTGAAAAACTTGTCGTTTTTAATGAGCAAACAAGGCGTAAGCCTTGCCCCGCATTACGATTTACTCGCCATTGGGGTGTACGACACCAAGGCAATGGAACGCAATGTCTGGCCTCATACCACACTGGCATGGTCGATACTGGGCAAGCGCACTTTCGCGGAACTGGATCGCACGACCTTACTCAATGCGGGTGCAGTGCTGGGCATTCACGTTAACACCGCTCAACGCTTATTGGACTTCCAGCTTGAGCGTATCAAACCTGCCGCGACGCAATTGCTGACCGCTATTGAGCAGGAAAACCACACCCTATTGCAGCAACAACCTGCCCTGAATCGCTTTTTTGCGGGGGAAGTGCGCTGCTTACGCGCCATTCTTCATGTCATTATCAACGATATGGTGCAGCGGTTACGATCATGAACCTAAAACACTACAAGTGATGCCCCTATGAATGCTCTATCAACCTCTCCTCTGTCTTCCCCAGCATCTCCCCCAACGCCAGCCGCGACGTTGCCGCCACCAATGCACGGCTGAATTTGCGCGGCGCAAACAATACGTTTTCCACAAACTCCTGATTGCTAAACACAATATCATCCGCTGTTGGTGCATAGGCACTGCCGCGACTAATACGCGCCACCCGTCCCAAATTCACCCCACGCCCATCATCCAAAATCAACAGATGCGGGCAAAGCTGCCGATACGGGTCAGGTCGGGGAAAATCCACAATCGCCAGCAACACCAAGGGCTTACCCGGAAAATGCACACCCGCATTGATTTCAGTCGAATGGATTTCCACCACATACAGCGGTTGCCCAATCAGACCCCGTAATTGCTCCACTTGTTGGTGATAAGCCGTTGACGGCCATAACGCTTCATCATCGTTCATTGTTTTGCCGATTTAATGTTCAATTAACAGAAAGCCTAGCATGTTAGGATACACTATCTATAAGCTATCAATACGCTAGGAAACGCCGAGATTTATGACACAGGATACACGTCTTGAGCAATTAACTCAGTGGGTCAACAGCCTGCCCAACTGGGAGCACGCCGTCTTAGAACCTGCTTCGGCAGATGCCAGCTTCCGGCGTTATTTTCGCGCCCGTGGCACTGACGGTACGGCCATTTGCATGGATGCCCCGCCCGATAAAGAAGACATCCGCCCGTTTATAGAAGTGACGCACTTGCTGAGTGCGACCGGTGTCCACGTGCCGCAATTGTTAGCGCAAAATTTACTGGATGGCTTCTTGCTGCTAGAAGACTTGGGCAATACCAGCTACCTCAGCCAGCTTACTCCCGCCACCGCCAAAGATTTGTATGCTGATGCCCTGCACGCGCTATTGCAACTCCAGCAAGCCAACTGTGACCACCTACCTGTTTACAACGAACGTACCTTGCGCCGTGAAATGGAATTAATGCCAGAATGGTTCCTAAAAACACATTTGGGCTTTACCGAGGAAGAAATTCCACACGAGCTGATTCAGCACACCTTTGAAAACTTGATTGAAGCCGCTGTCGGGCAACCCGCCGCGTTTGTGCACCGCGATTACCACAGCCGCAATCTCATGGTAACAACCGCCAATAACCCCGGCATTATTGATTATCAGGATGCACTATTAGGGCCTGCGACCTACGATTTGGTATCCTTGCTGCGTGACTGCTACATCGTTTGGCCGCAAGCGCAGGTGGAATGGTGGGTCGATTGCTACCGCAAAGAAGCCATTGCTGCGGGTGTGTTACCGCCGGTAGATCAGCAAACCTACCAACAATGGTTTGACCTCATGGGGCTGCAACGCCACCTGAAAGTACTGGGGATTTTTGCCCGCCTCAATCACCGTGACGGTAAACCGAGCTATCTCGATGACCTGCCCTTGGTGCTAAGTTACGTGCTGGAAATCGGCTCACGTTACCCCGAAACCAGCGAGCTAATCGAATGGATGCGGCGGGCAGGCATTCCCGAACGCATCGGCACTGTCCACATTCCCGCCTGATGACAATGATGAAAGCAATGATTCTCGCCGCTGGGCACGGCACACGGATGCGCCCATTAACCGACCACACCCCCAAACCCTTGCTACCTGCTGGCGGCAAGCCGTTGATTGTGTGGCACATCGAAAAACTCGCCCGTGCGGGCTTTCGCGACATTGTGATCAATCTGGCGTGGCTGGGCTGGAAAATCCCCGAAGCCTTGGGCGATGGTTCACGTTGGAATGTCAATCTGCACTATTCCGACGAGCAGCAAGAGGGCGCATTGGAAACCGCAGGTGGCATTATCAAAGCCCTACCCTTGCTAGGCAACGAACCGTTTTTGGTAGTGAACGGTGATGTATGGTGCAATTATCCGTGTCTGCCTTTCCAATTAGCGGAACACGATCTGGCGCACTTGGTGCTGGTTGCCAATCCGACACACCACCCGCAAGGCGATTTCGGCTTGAATCAAGGGCGGGTTAGCAGCAACGGCGAACCGCGTTATACCTTCAGCGGCATTGGCTATTACAGCCCCGAACTGTTTGCCGGATTGCCCCAAGGCAAGCACCCACTCGCACCGTTACTGCGCCAAGCGATGCAATCACATCAAGTCAGCGGGGAATATTTTGCGGGCGACTGGCGCGACATCGGCACACCCGAACGGTTAGCAGAATTAGACCAAGATTTATCCAGCAGCGTGGTTTCTAATTTGCACCAAGGCGAATAATGCCCAGCCACATCCGCTGCCAATACCTGTTTGAAATCTTCCCACGCAATCCAGCGAGTAGCCGCCACTTCAAGCGGATTGAGTATTGGCTCATCCACAGTACGCGCTAACCACACCGGGCAGATTTCGTTTTCAACCACACCGCCGTATTCACAACGGTACTGGAAATTAGGTAAGGCTTCGTACAAATCATACACCTGCATCCCCAACTCCAACTCCACCCGCCGCTGGATGGCTTCAGCAACCGATTCGCCCAATGCCGGATGCCCACAGCACGAATTAGACCAAAAACCGGGCCACGTCAGTTTGCTGAAACTGCGTTGTTGCAATAACAGCTCCCCCGCCTGATTAAAGATAAACACCGAAAACCCCCGGTGTAACGGGGTTTCCAGCGTATGCACTTGGCTTTTCGGCAGAGTCCCCAGCACCGCATTATGCTGATCGACCAACACCACGTGTTCCATCAAGCTATCAGGTCGGGTGGACGTATTCACGCGGATCGTCACGGTAGCCCCCTTCCACGCCTTTGACAACGACGGCGACCGCATCGTGTGCGTGCAAGCTTTCCATGTGATTGACACGCAACCAGAAATCGCGCACCGAAATATCGTCGTTCAAGGCATTTTTCAGGCGACGCGCCGCATCTTCGCAAAACATCAAATTCGCCGCATTCAAACGCGCAAATTCTTGCTCATCTTCGCGTTTCACTGTGGCTTGTACCGGGGTTTTAAGCGCCGCTTCCACCCGGTCAATCAGGCTGGTAATGGGCAGTGTGCGCACTTTTTCTGCCAATTTTACCCGCACTTGCGCAATGCTGCGCTGGCTATGCGGCGTCGCCCGAATCCCGTTGGTTGTTCCTAACCAGTCGAAAACGGTGTTCGCATCCACGACGGAAGCATCGCCGAACGTTTCGCGGAAACCTTCCTGAATCAATTGCCGCGCTAACGCCGCCGAACACGGGCAAGTGGAAGAATAAGGCACTTCCACGCTAACTTCGGTGTCAATTTGCCCATTGCGCAAAGTAGCAGCGACTTTTACGGGATAGTTTTTCCAACCACTGTTATCACTCAATAGGGAATTACGGCGCTCGAAATAATCAAAACGGCATTCCAAATAAGCGGCATCGCTCAAACCACCGTGGGTATCGACGAATTGGGCAATGGTGGCACGCAAGACTTCGGGGGTCAGGTCATTCATGCCAAGGAGTGTGTCTAGCGCCACGTATAAGCGCGACATGTGAATACCCTTGCTGTTAGGGTCAATCAAGTTAACGTAAGCCTGAACCCGTGCCAGTGTTTGCACGCGCTCACCGTTGGGGCTGCGTAGAAAGACTGGCAACTCAATTTGGCTCATCCCCACCCAGTTGAGCGTTCCTTTAGCACCTGCGAGGGGTTGCTTGGCAACATCCGGCATAGCGGCGACCGCACAGGGCAATTCCTGGCAGGCATTTGTAGACATCATGTGAATTCCTCTTAGTCAAGGCTTGGCTCTATGGCTAGCACAGTAGCAAAATGACCAGCACTATGACAATTTACCTAGAGCAGGCGTTGATTAAAGGGCTTTACGCTGCACATGGAAATACCCCAGAAAGGAGTGGTAGACCGGCCAGATAACAATACTGCTAACTAATGAAGCCCAATACAGCCAACCGAGATTACTGCCTCTGCCGGTCACCTGTGATATCCACAGATTCACCAACATATAGACACCGAGAATCGCGAATAATAGCGCCAACTGCTGCATAAAAGCTTCGGGCGTCATCCGCAAACTCAAACGCACCGCCAGATAAGTGACTAACACATACCCTAATGCATGTTGCCCCAATAAAGAGCCATATAAGGTATCAACGATCAAGC
The DNA here is from genome assembly GCF_021650935.1 of Thiothrix winogradskyi. NCBI lineage: Bacteria > Pseudomonadati > Pseudomonadota > Gammaproteobacteria > Thiotrichales > Thiotrichaceae > Thiothrix > Thiothrix winogradskyi. The sequence goes on from NZ_CP091244.1 coordinate 254,209, forward strand.
CAATCGCAAACACCACCACCAGACTGATACGGTCACGAATAATCAGCGCCCAATGCACCAACGTCAATGCCACCCATTCAGGACGCCAAGCAGCAACGGATTCCCCCAAGGGAACCACCAATAACACCATGGCCAGAACCAGTGTCAGTAATACCGCACCGGGAAAACGGGGATCGTTAACGGGCATCTAACACCCCTCCTGCTGGCGGCTGTATGGCAGTGTCATCAGACGGCTTCTCCCACACCAAAAGCACTTCGCGTACTGCTTCGTAATCGACTGAGGGCATTGCCCATACCGTCGCAAATAAATCACCCTGCTTAAATTCCACACCTTTGGGCAGCACGGTGGCAATCTCATAACCAGCGGGAAACAAACCACCTAAGCCGGATGAAACAAACACATCACCCTCTTTAACGGTACTGCTGGCGGGCAAATTTGTAATTTCTATCGGGCGTCCGCGCCCATGACCATTCGCCAAGCCACGTTCGCCGGTACGTTGATTTTGCACGGGAATAGAATGTTCGCGATCAATCAATTGCATCACGCTGGCATCAAATGGGGTAACACTCACCACTTGCCCGTAGATTTTATTGCCATCCAACACCACTTGGCTTTCCTTCACCCCATCGCGACTGCCCTTATTGAGCGTCACCAAGCCACGTACCGGGTCTTGGGCAACCTTAAAAATTTCAGCCATTAAAAAGGTATGGGTTTCGCGAGGTGCTGCATTCAGCATGGCACGCAAGCGCTGATTTTCTGCATGTACCTTATTCAGATCCTGCTGTTGGGCGGAAAAGGTTTGCACCTGCTGCTTCAGAGCCAAATTTTCATCCGATAACTGACGTTGCGCGGAAAAGAAGCCACTGGAACGCTGATAAGCCCGTTGCGGGAAATCAACCCCGTATAACAGTGGGTAAACCATCATGGTTGCCAGCGTGCGCACCGGTGCTAACGCCTTGGAATTACGGTTATCCACGGCCATTAGCACCAGCGCAACAAGAATTAGCACCATAAACCGAAACGAAAATCCCGGTGTGGCATGATAATTGGTGTCGTTAATGGTCGCCTCCGCTGCTGCTTGTCATTCAGCTTGCTGATCAGTCGGTAGCGAGGAAGTTAACGCCTTCTTCTTCCATGATTTCCAGAATCTTGCCGCCACCACGCGCCACGCAAGTCAGCGGATCATCAGCAATCACCACTGGGATTCCGGTTTCTTCCATCAACAAACGATCCAAATCGCGCAATAACGCCCCACCACCCGTTAGGACGATACCACGGTCGGCAACGTCAGCAGCCAATTCTGGCGGGGTTTGTTCCAAAGCCGTTTTCACCGCACTGACAATACCAAACAGCGGTTCCTGCAACGCTTCGAGGATTTCATTGCTGGTCAGGGTGAAACTGCGGGGTACGCCTTCTGACAGGTTACGTCCCTTCACTTCGATTTCCAGCAATTCCTTGCCGGGGTAAGCCGAACCGATTTCGCATTTAATCCGCTCAGCCGTCGCCTCACCGATTAACATGCCGTAATTGCGACGCACATAACTGATGATCGCATCATCCAACCGATCACCACCGATACGTACTGATGCCGAGTAAACGATACCACGCAGTGACATAATCGCCACTTCAGACGTACCGCCGCCGATGTCCAATACCATCGAGCCAATCGCCTCATCGACCGGAATGCCTGCACCAATCGCTGCCGCCATCGGCTCTTCGATCAGGTAAACCTTACGCGCACCAGCACCCAGAGCGGAATCTTTAATCGCACGGCGTTCCACTTGGGTTGCGCCACACGGCACACAAATTACCACACGTGGGCTAGGGCGCAAAATACGACCCGCGTCCACTTTGCGGATAAAGTGCTGCAACATTTTTTCAGTGTAGGTAAAGTCGGCAATCACGCCGTCTTTCATCGGTCGAATTGCGGTGATATTCTCAGGGGTGCGCCCCAACATTTTCTTGGCTTCCGTTCCCACGGCTTCGATCGACTTGGGACCACCCGGACCACGGTCTTGACGGATAGCAACGACAGAAGGCTCATCCAGTACGATGCCTTTGCCACGCATATAAATCAGGGTATTGGCGGTGCCTAGGTCGATGGAAATATCATTGGAAAATAAACCTGATAAGGCTTTGAACATAATCTAATCAATCCGGCTTAAAGCTAAATAAAGGGAGTACTTGAACACATCCTGTGTGACTGTCGTTTTTCCGCGAACAGGCTAACCTCTGGGCAGCCCCCAAAATAATTCGCTAAATGTAACAACCGCCATCACTTTGGGCAAGCCAACTTGTGTGATAAGTTCACGTTCCGGCTAAAATGGGTGCTTTTTAGCAGATTAAGCCGCATTTAGAAAGCAATTCTCGCTGTGTGAGGTTCAGAAAATATGTCAGCAGACACATTACGACGTTTTATGCTCGAACAAGCGCATGTGCGCGGTGAATGGTTACACCTTAATCAAACCTGGCAGGAAATTTTAGCACGGGCAGATTACCCTGCTTTTGTGAAAACCATTCTGGGCGAAGCCGTGACCGCCGCCGTGTTATTAGCCGCCACCATTAAACACGACGGCTCCCTCACCTTACAGATTCGCGGCGATGGTCCGATCCATTTGCTGGTCATTCAAGCCACTGCACAAGGCACAGTACGCGGATTGGCACAGTGGAGCCGCGAAGCCACCGGCACACGTTTGCCCGATCTGTTCGGTGAAGCCCAATTAGCGATTACCTTGGAATCTCACCAAAACAACGAGCGCTACCAAAGCCTGATTCCCTTGGAAGGTGATTCCTTAAGTGTGGCATTGGAGGCGTATTTTGAACGTTCCGAACAATTACCGACACGCTTGTGGTTAACCTCAGATGACAAGAGCGCCGCCGGTATTTTGCTGCAACGCCTGCCGCAAGCGGAACACCATGCGGATGATTGGCAACGCGCTTCGGTCTTGCTGGACACCCTGACCCGCGACGAACTGACTCAGCTTGAACCGGAAGCCCTGCTCTACCGCCTGTTTCATGAAGAAGACGTGCGTTTATTTGACGCCAAAGCCATTGGCTTTCACTGCACCTGTAGCCGTGAACGGGTGGAAACCATGGTGCGCTCCTTGGGGCAGACCGAAGCCACCGCCATTATTGAAGCGCAGGGAAAAATTGAGATCATTTGTGAGTTTTGCAATGCAAACTATACACTTGACGCTATTGATACGGGGCTATTATTCACGGCAGCCATGCCAGCGAATGATACCCTACACTAACCAAATTCTAATGAATCCTAAATTTACCAGGAAACACTCATGCGCGTTCTGATCGTTTACGCTCACCCCAACCCCAGCAGCTTCAATCATGCCATGCTGGATTATTGCCAACGCGGCTTGCAGGAAGGGGGACACGAAGTGCGGGTCAAAGACCTGTATGCGGAAGATTTCGACCCGGTATTACGCGCCACCGACTTGGCAGTCCTGCAAACCGGTGTTATCCCCGCCAAAATCAGCCATGAGCAACAAGACCTGTTGTGGGCCGATGGCTTGGTGTTTATTTACCCACTGTGGTGGTTTGACCGCCCTGCCATCTTGAAAGGCTGGTTTGACCACGTATTAACCAATGGCACAGCATTTGAATATTCACAGGAAGGCGTGAAAGGCTTGCTGCAACACCAGCGGGCGCTGGTCTTAATCACGGCGGGCGGCACTGAAGACTATTTCCGCCAAACGGATGCCGAACACCTGATCTACCGTCCGGTCACGGATGGCACACTCGCGTTCTGTGGGATTAAAGATGTGCGTCACAGCATTTATTACAATGTCCCCTCACTCAGTGCCGAGGAGCGCACGGTCATTTTGGAAAGCATTGCTAAGATGGGGCGTGAATTCGCGTGTTAAATTATCGCTTAATGGGAACGTTAAACAGCACCCCGCCACTGGTAGTATTGCATGGCTTACTAGGGTCGCTGGATAACTGGCAAACCTTTGCACGCGGGCAAACCACCCAACGGGCGGTGTTAGCGATGGATTTGCGCAATCACGGCGATTCACCGCACCTTGAAGGCATGTCCTACCGGCAAATGGGTGCGGATGTGGTGGAAGTGCTGGATGCCTTAGGCATTCCACGCTGCGATCTGATGGGGCATTCAATGGGAGGCAAGGTCGCCATGACGCTGGCACTGCAACACCCGGAACGGGTACAGCGCCTGCTGGTAGTGGATATTGCGCCCAAAGCCTACCCACCCCGTCATCAAGCCCTGCTGCAAGCCATGTCGACTCTGCCACTTGCCACGCTCACCAGCCGCAAACAAGCCGATGAATGGTTAAGCAGCACCGTCAAACACCCGTTCGAGCGCGGTTTCTTGCTAAAAAATCTGGGGCGACATACCGATGGTAGCTTCTTCTGGCAATGCAACCTGCCGGAAATTGCCAAACACTATCTGAAAATATCGGGATTCCCCCCACCGGAAAACGTCTTCACCCAAGCGGCACTGTTTGTGCGCGGCGGGCAATCGGATTATGTACAAGACACCGATCTTGACACTATCCGGCAAGCGTTTCCGCAAGCAGCACTCACCACGATTGACGCAGCCGGGCATTTGCCGCATGTGCAAACACCCGCCGAGTTCAGCGATACCGTGAATGCCTTTCTGGACTAGACCAGCATCCGGCGATAGGTATTCACGCGGTTAGACCAGCCTGCCAGCCATTTCCGCTCGTTATTGGCAGGTGGGGAATTGCGTACCCGGCGATCCAATACCCGCATGGCAGCATCTGCAAACTCGTGCAATGCCTGTTCACCGGGGCGGGACGGGCGCATTTCCTCCAATACCTGCAACAAGCCCCAGTTTTGACCGTTATAACCACCACTGCGATTCAAACCTTCACCCTTGAAGTTGGTGTAGTCGATCAGCGCATACCAGCCACCCGGTGTATTCGCCACTGCATTCAGGTTATTTACGACATGTGGGCGCAACTGATCGGGGGTTTTCGTCACCAGCTTTGGCATGGCGCGGCGGGTACGATCCACGATGAACTGCACTTGTAATAAACGGGTTTGGTACAAGAAGTTTTGCAACTCCTGTACTTGTGGCGTGTGTTTAGCCTGCATCAATTCGGCTTTAGTGCGCCAAGGGGCTTCACGTGGTACCCAAGCTGGAACTTGCACCCCGCGTGATTGCATATAACTCAGCAATTCCGGGAAGGTACTGCCAAAGCGTGCATGACGGTCTGCCGGATACCAAGTGAAATGCCCGATGCCCATTGAGGCAAAATTTTCACCATCATTCCAATGCACTAAATTGCCGACATCACCGCCGCCTTCATTTTTGAAAATCTGATCACCAATGACCTGCAACTCCACCGGGGATAATTCCGGCATCCCATTACTCGCCGTTTGCGGTGGACGAGAAATATTTTGAGACGAATAATGCGAAGTATTTTGCGCAGCCGGATTATGCATAACAAAGGTGTTGCGTGCAGAATCGGTGGTATTGGTGTGAGGCGCAACACCGGCATTGGGTCCGCGCACGGCTTGAGAACTGGGGCTGCAAGCTGATAATCCCACGCTAGCAATAGCAGCCAAGGCCATAATGGCTTTTGCTTTCATCTATCAATCCCTCTTATTTTTATGTATTTTTATGGGACTATAAAGTAAATTTACTCGTCGTGTTAGATTACCCGACGAGCGTTACAAGCGGTAGTTAAACGCTGGCGTAACGGTAGGTATTGATCCGTTTTGACCAACCTGCCAACCAACGCCCCTCATTACGGGCAGGTGGCGAATTGCGAACCCGGCGCTCTAAAACGCGGTTGGCAGCATCCGCAAACAAATGCAGTGCCTGTTGCCCCGGTTGGCTGGGCTGCATGTCTTCCAGCACTTGCAACAAGCCCCAGTTCTGCCCTTTATAACCGCCGGAAGTGTTCAAACCTTCACCTTTGAAATTGACGTAATCCACCAAGACATACCAACCACCGGGGGTATTCGCAATCGCATTCAGATTTTGCGCCACCCGTGCGCGTGAGTGCGGCGGGGCAGCATTCACTAACTTCGGCATGGCACGACGGGTACGCTCCACAATATACGCCGCTTGTAACAAACGGGTTTGGTACAACAAATCTTGCAACTCACGCACTTGTCCGGTTTGCTTGGCACGCATCAACTCGGCTTTAGTCCGCCAAGGTGCGCCTTGATAACGCGCTTGCTGCACCCAAGCAGGCAATTGCACCCCGTTGGATTGCAAATGCCCCAATAAATCCGGGAACGTATTACCGAAACGTGCTGCACGCCCAGCGGGATACCAAGTGAAATGCCCCAAACCCATTGACGCAAAATTTTCACCATCATTCCAATGCACTAACTTGTCAGGGTCGCCCCCACTTTCATTTTTGAAAATGTGATCAGCAATCAGCAATAACTCCTGACCGGATAAAGTTGGCATCCCGGATACCGCAGCCCCAACGGCAGGTCGATAAGAATGACCCTGCATCGCCACTTGCCGGTTATGACCATGCTGTGGATATTGCGCTTGTTTAGTCACCGTCTGCTTTTTAGCAACCGTCGGCTTATTGTAACCAAACAGCAAATCGTCACTGTCATCGTCCTTAGCCGTATGGATAGTTTGGCTGCACCCTGACGTGCCGATGGCGACCGCAAGTGCAAAAAGTGTTCCCCACGCTCGAATGCGCATGTCCTAAGCCCCTCGTGTAAGCAGCATCTTGGTTTTGAATAATTGCCGCCTATTAATAGACCAGAACAACTTTACCAATCCTTAATAAGTAAAATTAATGAATAAAAAGCATAAAAAACCCGCACAACGGCGGGTTTCTTAAAAAAACACCTCATGCTATCCAGCATTATTTGAGGAAAATCTGCCGGTAAGAAACATACATACTTGCAAATATCCAAGGCACTACCACCAGCAACCCTAATAACAGCGGAATAACACCCAAAATCAGCAACAGCAGCAATAACAATGAGTACACAATCAACGCCAATGGGTTACGCAAACACGCCTTAAAGCTCATGCTCAGCGCCTGAAACACCGGAACATTATTCAACGCCACCAGTTGCGTCGCAAACCAGAACAACATCATCACCAATAGCAACAAAATCACCCCAACCGCGATCAAACCGGTGTTGACACCGCTCAGCAAGTCTTCCGGCCTGCTCAGCTCACCTTGCATGAGATCCATATTCATGCCAACAAATGCGCCGCCAATAATAATCCCGAACAGAATAAAGATACCCAGCGTCAACGCCCCCAAACCTAACAAGGGCGCGAAGTTTTCTTTAAATCCTGCAAACAAATGCTCGAAACGTAAGGCATCACCCGCAGTAATAGCCCTAACCCCCATCAAAATACCACCCGTCAACACCGGTCCAATCAAACTGGAAACAATATCACCCACCACAGGGACAATACCCAGCACGAACTGAATCGCAAACAGCGCCAGCGTGATCAATACCCAGACAACGAGGTTACTTTTCACCAATGCCCAACTATCGGCAAGCCAGCTTAGACCAGCACCCGCAGACAGTGCCCGTGGCTCGGCTAACAAGGTCAGATTACCGACCGGTACTGGCGGTGGCTTCACATCTGCCTGTGGTGGCTGATATGGGTTATTATCGTTCATAAAGAACCGCTCCTAATTGTTATGATGAATAATTGGCTGAATACTAGCCTACTCAATGACCTTGGGTACGAGGTACAGACCATTTTCCACTTCTGGGGCAACAGACTGGTATTTTTCCCGATGATCGGTTTCTGTCACCACGTCATCACGCAAGCGTTGCATCATATCCAGCGGATGTGCCATCGGCTCCACACCCGTGGTATCCACCGCACTCAACTGATCCACTAAATCGAGGATATTGCACAGATTTTGGGTATACGCTGCCAAACGCTCATCCGGCACTGCCAGACGCGCCAAACGCGCCACTTTTTTCACTTCAACTTCACTAATCGCCATGCTCAGCCCTCCAGCTTCTGCTTCAGAATATCGTTCAAGGTATTAGGGTTGGCCTTGCCTTTGGAAGCCTTCATCGCTTGCCCCACAAAGAAGCCGAACAGCTTATCCTTACCACTGCGGTATTCCGCCACCTGCCCCGGATTATTGGCAATGATTTCATCAATCACCGCTTCAATCGCACTGGTATCGGTGATCTGCTTCAAGCCTTTCTTGTCGATGATCGCATCGGCTGAACCTTCGCCGTTCCACATTGCCGCGAATACATCCCGCGCAATTTTATTGGAAACGGTATTGTCCTGAATGCGCTTGAGCAATTCGATCAACGCCGCACTGCTCACTGGAACAGCAGCAATCTCCATCTCATTGTCTGCCAACGTTTTGCTGACTTCGCCATTCACCCAGTTCGCCGCAAGCTTCGCATCCCCGCAACCTTGCGCGACTGCCTCGAAATAATCCGCCACTTCACGGCTGAGTGTCAGCAAGCTGGCGTCGTAGTCAGTCAGCGCGTATTCCGCCATGAAACGCTGCTTTTTCGCATCCGGCAATTCCGGCATCGTGGCGCGTACTGCTTCAATATCCGCTGGGGTGATTTCCACCGGCAGCAAATCGGGGTCGGGGAAGTAACGGTAGTCGTTAGCGTCTTCCTTGCTGCGCATCGAACGGGTTTCGTCCTTGTCCGGGTCGTACAGGCGGGTTTCCTGCACCACTTTGCCACCGGATTCGATAATGTCGATCTGACGTTCTACTTCGTGGTTAATAGCGCGTTCGATGAACTTAAACGAGTTCAAGTTCTTGATTTCGGCGCGTGTACCGAATTCTGCACCGGGGCGACGCACCGACACGTTGGCATCGCAACGGAACGAACCTTCTTGCATATTGCCATCGCCTACACCGAGGTAGCGCACCAATGCGTGCAGCTTTTTCATGTAAGCCACGGCTTCTTTGGCGTTGCGCATATCCGGCTCAGAAACGATTTCCAGCAACGGCGTACCTGCACGGTTTAAGTCAATCCCGGTTTGCCCTTGGAAATCTTCGTGCAGCGATTTGCCTGCATCTTCTTCCAAATGGGCGCGGGTAATGCCAATGCGCTTGGTTTCACCGTTTTCCAGTTGAATGTCCATGTGACCTAAGCCAACGATGGGCAACTCATACTGGCTGATCTGATAGCCTTTCGGCGAATCGGGGTAGAAGTAATTTTTACGCGCAAAAATCGAACGCGGCGCAATCTCGGCATCAATCGCCAAGCCTAAGCGAATCGCCAATTCCACCGCTTTTTTGTTGAGCACGGGCAAAACACCCGGCATCCCCAAATCAACCAGATTGGCTTGCGTGTTCGGCTCTGCGCCGTAAGCGGTCGATGAACCCGAAAAAATCTTTGAATTGGTGGCAAGCTGGGCGTGAATTTCCAGACCAATAACGGTTTCCCATTCCATGCGCTGTCCTCCTTACGCGAACTGGGCTGGCACTTGGGTGTGCCAGTCCGTCCATTGTTGGTACTGATGCGCAATGTTCAACATCCGCGCTTCCTCAAAATAATTGCCGACTAATTGCATCCCGACCGGCAAACCGTCCGCCGCAAAGCCGATGGGGAACGTCATCCCCGGCAACCCTGCCAAACTGACCGGAATGGTGTACAAATCTTCGAGGTACATCGCAATCGGGTCATCTTTTTTCGCGCCGATACCGAAGGCGGTGGTCGGGCAAGAAGGCCCCATGATCACATCCACATCCTTGAATGCGGATTCAAAATCCTGTTTAATCAACCGACGAACCTGCTGAGCTTTCAGATAATAGGCATCATAATACCCTGCTGACAGTGCGTAAGTGCCGATCATAATGCGGCGTTTGACCTCATCGCCGAAGCCTTCCCAGCGGCTGCGTTCATACAAATCCATCAAGTCTTTAGGATTGTCGCAACGATGCCCGAAACGTACCCCGTCAAAACGCGACAGATTCGAGGAACATTCCGCCGGAGCAACCACGTAATACACGGGTACGGCAAGGTGGCTATTCGGCAGGGTCACTTCCTTAATGATCGCGCCCTTAGCTTGGAATTCTTTAATGGCACGGTCGATGACTGCACCAACTTGCGCATCCAGCCCTTCCGCGAAGAATTCTTTCGGCAATCCAATCCGCAAACCTTCCAGCGAACCATTGAGGTTGGCGGTGTAATCCGGCACCGGCAAATCAACGCTAGTAGAATCGCGGCTATCCAAGCCCGCAATAATATTCATCGTAATCGCGCAATCTTCCGCCGACGGAGCCATCGGCCCACACTGATCAAGGCTGGAAGCAAACGCAATCATCCCGTAACGCGAAATCCGCCCGTAGGTCGGTTTAATGCCCGTGATATTGCAGAACGAAGCTGGTTGGCGAATCGAACCACCCGTATCCGTCCCCAACGTCATCGGCGCAAGCCGTGCCGCAATCGTTGCCGCGCCACCGCCAGAGCTGCCGCCCGGAACTTTAGTGGTATCCCACGGATTACGGACATTGCCAAACGCCGAGGTTTCATTGGAAGACCCCATTGCAAATTCATCCATATTGTTCTTGCCGAGCAAGACACCGCCAGCCGCTTTGAGCTTTGCCGCCACATGCGCGTCATACGGCGAGATGAAATTCGACAGCATATTGGAGGCGCAGGTGGTACGCACGCCTTCCGAACAGAACAAATCTTTGAGCGCATACGGCACACCCGCCATTGCACCCGTGAGTTCGCCCTTGCGGATACGGTTGTCGATGTCCACGGCTTGCGCTTGGGCAGACTCGCGGGTCACGGTAATGTAGGCGTTCAATTCAGGGTTGAAGCGTTCGATGCGATCAAGATACGCATCCGTCGCTTCCATGACAGAAAATTTGCCCGTATGCACCCCGTCGTGAATGCCCTTCAAGGACAGGGTATGGATGGAATCAGCCTGCGACATGGTTTCTCCGTTATTGCCGGGGTAATTTTAACGTCTTACTATAGTGTAAGCCGCTTGCCGCTGGCAACCTGCGCAACACTGCTCAGATAGGGGATTCCCCGCGAATAATATAATTGCCACTGGTACTGGTATTTCCCGGATGGATCAAAATATTACCCAGCATGACATTGACATCATTATTTGGCCCAGTGTAAAGCGTAGTGCCATCCATATTGAAATCCGTGGAATAATAGCCTGGCAGCTTAAATGACGCATTTACCTGAGTATTTTCGGGAGCCACTAAAATAGCACCTAATAACACACTATTATCACTACCTGGACCACTCGAAATAACCGTATTACTATTATTCGCATCCCCCGCCCACATGAACGCGCCGTTACTATTTTCCAAACGTGCGAGGCTACGGCCATACACCGGCGTGGTACGCGCAGTAAAATCGACTACTGCTGGTATTGCCTGCTTAATCATAACCGGCGTTTCGGTCGTGACTGCTAAATGGTTACGGTGACGCACCATAATGTAGTAAAGACCATCTTCCGCATTAAAAATAGGTAACAGTTTAGAGCCGGTGGTGGCATCCACAATATCACCGTCACGTTGCAACAAACCCGCTGCCACCGCGACGCGCTTACCGGGGTCAAACAAATGGCGTAATTCCACTAAAACCCAATCCACAGGGGCATCCCCACCGGTTGCTGCCAATACAGCCGCAGATGCCGTTTCCTTACCCTTGTAATCAAATGGCGACACGACACCTGAAGAAGATGCATAGCCAAACGCTGTTTTTAACTCCCCATAAGGTTGTAAATGTGGCATTAACCCCAAACGGTGCAAATCCCCGCGCATCATTTTACTAGTCGAATCATAAGCACCCTGCAACCACACCCGCAGGCTCACATGGACGGACGATACATCGTCGAGATTCGTCACCGTTACCGTGATACTTTGGGTCGCGCTCATGCCACCAGCATCCTTCACCGTTACCACAACACGATAAACATTGTCTTGGTCGACATCTTTAGGCGCTTCAAAATCCGGGGCAGCCATGAATTCCAACATTCCGGTTGCAGCATTTATCTTGAATAAGGCAGCATCCGCACCGCCGCTAATGCTATACGTCAGGGCATCACCATTCGGATCATTAGCGGTCACGACGGTAACTAGCGTTTTATTTTCTTCCACATCCTGAGAGACATTCGCGATACCACTATAGCTAGTAATGACAGGAGGAAGGTTTTCCAAGACATCCGCGACCACTAGGTTTATGGTTTGTGACACATGTTGTGAGCCGTCGCTCGCAGTCACTGTCACCACATAAATATTGTCTTTATTGCTATCGTGCGGTTTTTCATAATCAGGGGCTACGATAAAACTGAGCGTGCCACCACTGCTGATCTGGAATAATACGGCATCCGCCCCTCCGCTAATACTGTAGGTAATCGGATCGCCATCGGCATCAGTAGCCGTCACAATCGTCGCCACCTTTTGATTTTCTTCCATGCTTAACGTAGCACTAGCGCCACCACCATCACTAATAATCTTCGGCGGGGCGTTTTCCACCGCATCCGTTACGGTGACGAAGAGCAATTGCGTGGTTTCAAACACCCCATCCGTCGCAATCACGGTTAAAATATAAATATTATCCTGATTAGCATCTTTAGGAGCTTCATAATCCGGGAGTTTAATGAAGGCCAATTTGCCGCTATTGGTATTAATCTGGAACAAACCATCATCTGCCCCTGTGGCTAAACGGTAGGTAATGGTATCGCCATCAACATCCGTTGCCACCACGGTCGTCACCGCCTGCTGGTTTTCTGGCACGCTGATGTTTGCTGTCGCACCACCACCATTGCTGGTAATGACCGGCGGCTTGCCTTCCTGCACGTTGAGAATTTGTACGCGGATAAGTTGTGTATCGGTTAACTCACCATCGCTGACCCGGACTTCCACTTCATAGCTATTGTCACGGTTGGCATCGTGCGGTTTTTCATAATCGGGGGCGTTGATAAAACTCAACCTACCGGTACTAAGGGTAATTTTGAATAACGCGGCATCCGCACCGCCCGCAATGTCAAAGGTTAAATAGTCGCCATCCGAGTCAGTCGCCGTTACTTTGGTCACGGCAGTCAGGTTTTCATCCAAACTAACAGTGGCCGTCGTGCCACCACCGTTACTGGTAATTTGTGGTGCAGCATTTTCCGCCCCATCCAACACTTGCACTGTTAAGGTCTGGGTATCCGTTAAACTGCCATCACTAGCCGTCACCACCACCTCATACTTATTGTTTTTATCCACATCAATGGGGAATTCATAGTCGGGTGGTGAGATAAACGCTAGCGTCCCCGTCACCGCATTCAAGGTAAAACGCGCCGCATCCGTACCACTCAGGCTATAGTTAATCGCGCTGCCTTCCGAGTCGGTTGCTTTCACGGTTGTGACCGCAGTTTGCCCTTCAGGAATGGATACTGTTGCGGTGGCATTCCCACCATTACTGGTAATGACTGGCGGCTGATTCGCGGGCTTATCCACCGGAGACAACACCAGACTGGCGGTATCATCTTCATTCGGCTTACTACGGCGGTTAAACGGTGTCGAATCGGGGTCTTCGTTGAACGCAAAGGTAATTTCCCCATCGACACGGTAACTGCTCGCTGTCCCTACCCGCGCACGGATTTTCAGGGTTTTAGCACCACTGGCAGCAATAGCATCCGCATTCCACACGCCGGTACTAGGGTTATAACGCCCAGCAGAATCGTCGCTCACCCACGTCAAACCGGCTGGCCATTCCAGCCCCACCTCCACCAAACTGGTAGGAATAGGCGTTGCATTTTTGAGGGTGTATGTAATTTCCACCTCACTATTCCAAGCGGGTGCGGTTGTACTCGCGGTTGCCTGCAAGGAAAGGTCAACAGGCGTGGAGTTAGTGCTGGTTAACCACTTAAAAAATGCCCCGGAATCATAAGCCGGGTCGCCAGCATCTGCTAACGCCAGCTTGACACGGTAACGTTGCCCCGGTGTCAAACCGCCCAAAGACGCGGTGATGGGGCGCGTGTAACCATCCAACTGCGTTGCAGTGCTCCCTCCGCCATTACCATTGTCCACAAAGTACGTAATATTATTCAGATTACAAGCCGCCCCATTGGCATTCGCACCAGGTTTGCCGCCGTTAACATTATTGACTGCGATTGCATCACCCGTGTCCGGCAGAAACGCCGCATTCTGCGTTCCTGACAATCCAGGACCGGAAACAAACAAACCAAAGGCATCGTTGAAACTGCTACAGACGTACTCTGGGTATTCCTCTGAACCAAACGCGAACACGAAGTTAACCCTATCCCCCGACGGGGTGATGTCAAACTCAATGATAGCGGGATCATATTTAGCATTCGGGCTGATTTTGCCAAGATCGGGGTCGAGGTACTGCACCTTGGTATTGTGTGAAAACGCTGCCCCATTGTTTGGTGCTTGAATACTACCCAGATTCCCCGTATTCAGGAAAACCCCCGTACCCACTCCCCAAACATCAGCACCGCCACTAAAAATGCCGTATTGTTGGGAGACACCACGTGTAATGGAAAGATTGTTCACCGCCAAACCGGGGCCGTCCAGCAGATTCGTCATGTCTACCGTACTAGCATTGGCATTATAGGTAGGAGCAGCCTGCGTAAATGTGCCATACGAAAGCATCAGCAGGATGCCCAATGACGTCAGTCGATTGTGCTTCATAGTTTCATAGCCCCAGCGCTCTTATCTTTATTGTTCATTAAGCTCTTTTTGATACGCAGCTTATGAAACGAATCATAACCAATAAACAAAATTAATTCTATAGAGCATTCCACTTATCCGAATGTACCGTTCACGCCTTCACGCCTGCCTTGGCTAGTCGCATAATGCTGACAACCCCAACCTACCCCATAACCATAATAAAATAAGGGTGTTTACATGTTTTCACGTCGTCTAGCGACCACCATTCTCATGAGCACGCTTACCAGTGCGGCTACGCCAACGTATGCCAACTCACCTATTTGGGAGTCTTGGTCACAACCACAGCCGCAACGTGGTGAATTCGCACCCAGCCGCGCAGGCATCTTGCAACCACGGCTGCAATTAGCGAGCTATTCCCAGCCGACTATTGCTGCTAACCCTGTTCAAGCTGGGTTACATGATCTTGCCCTCTCACTGGAAGGCAAAAGCCTGTGGGAACGCCAAGCCCCATTAGGCAGCAATATCGCCACCAAAACCCTGCTGGAAACCATTGAGCAGTTACGCTATTGGCGCGGGGATTTGTTCCCGGCAACACTCGGTCAGCAATTTGAACTAAGACCGCTAACGAACTGGCAAGGACAAGCAGGGCATTTTACCGGTTACTACACCCCCATTTTAGAAGGCAGCCGCACCCGTACCGCGCAATTCAGAATACCCGTATACGGTATGCCCAAGGGCAAGATGAGCCGTGTAAGCCATGCAGAAATTGCCAACGGCGCTTTAGCAAACAAAGGCTTAGAGATAGCATGGATAGCAGACCCCTACATGCTTTACATCGCGCAAGTACAAGGTTCCGCCAAAATCCACTTTACCGATGGCAGTGTCAGCACCCTGGATTATGCTGGCAATAACGGCAAAGACTTCATACCCGTATCAGCTTATCTAGAAGCCAAACGCTACAATATCGGCAGCCAATCGCACGAGAATGTTGGGCGTTGGTTGCGTGAGCGCCCAGACATTATGCGTGAAGCGCTGTTAAGCAATCCGCGTTATATCTTTTTTCATGAAACCAAAGGTTTACCACAAACCGCTTCGGGAACATCGGTCATACCCGGTCATACTGTCGCGGTAGACAGCCGCTATATTCCACACGGCTCGGTTTTACTGGCAGAATTGCCGCGCGTGAACAATCAAGGGCAAAAAGTAAACGGCACGGAATGGCGACTCCTGTTTGCACAAGACCACGGTCGGGCGATTCAAGGCAATGGGCGTTTCGACTTGTACACGGGGGTTGGCAATAGCGCAGAATCTGCCGCGTATGCAATATCAGGGATGCACAGAGCATTCTTACTGGTGCGAAAATCTGGCTAAAAACCCATGGAAACCCCTGTATTCTAAGTTTCTGATGAAACTGGCTTTGCGTGACAATAACGGAAAAATCGTGCAACATAAGTGGCAATTATTGCTAGCAACCGACCGTAGATCAGATGACAGGGGCGTTATCAGGATCGATATTAATTTTTTCACGGGTTGAACTGTACGAGCAATTTTGACATCCAAGGCTATACTAAGCAGAATAAATTATTGATTTAGACACAGGGTTTTCACTTATGTTGGGTTATATTGACTGGATCATCATTCTGGTTGCGCTACTCGCCGCCATCGGGGCTGTATTGTTGCTATTGCCGCAAACAAACAGCAAGGAAACCCAAGAGTTGCGGGTTATCCGCCTGCAAGCCGAGGCAGACCGCAAAAAAGTTGCCGATACGCTGGAAATTACCCAAAACGGGGTACAAGATGCCGAGCAACTGCTGAATAAACTCAAATCACAAGTTGAACAAAGCACCCGCACCTACGAAGCCAGTCAAGCGCGAGCCGAACAAGCAGAACGCATTATTGAACGAGTCGGCACTGCCGAACAGGAAATCCGCGATATTTCCAGCCAACTCGGCGACCGTTTGCAACACCTGCAAAGTTATTGGGATGAACAACTCGGCGACTCCGTAGAAAGTGTCAAACGCATCCGCAGCAAACTGCACGAAGGTCTCGGCCAAGTCGATGACAGCCTCGTGCGTTTACGCGAACAGGAAAAAATGGCGCAAGGCTTTACCCGCCGCCTGATCGACCATCACCACGAACAAGCACACAACCAACAAGAAAATGCTCGCCTTTCCGCTGAAGTTCACAACCGTCTGGAAGCCATGCTCAAAGAATCCAGCCACTTACTGGAACAAATGCAGCGTTATCAAGAAGATGCCGACACCGTTTTCCTGAAATTCAATACCGAAATGGAAGGTCTGGAAACCCAAGCCAGCGAACATTTCAGCACCCTATTCCAAACCACCGATTTGGCACGTCACGAGCTGAACTCTGGTCTAGAAGAAAGCCGCAAACACGTCGAAACCATGCGCCGCCGCGAAGAACAAAGCAACGACCTCAGCCGCCGCATTCACCAACACTTCGAGCAAATCGACCACATCCGCGTGGAGCGCATCGCCAAAACATTGGATTTGACCGAACAAATGTCGACCGACTTGCACAAAGGCATGGAAAACGCCCGCGATTTGCTGTTCTCACTGGAAGTTGCCGTGCAAAACGTCACCTCAAGCCTCGACAGCAAACAAGCCCATGCCAGTGCTAATGTTGCACCTGAACCAGAACGCATGGATGAGCCTACCCCGCTCAAGCTGGTAACAACACCAGCAGAGGCATCGAATACCGATGACATGGAAGTCGATGTGACGGTTGAAGCAGCAATTGACGATAACGAAGTTACCAAACTGGCAGAAATTGGTAATCTGAAACCCATTAAGACTGGGGAAGACGAACCAACCCCGCATAATCTGTTAGCTTTGCGGGCGTACCGCTAAAGTTCAATGGATGCGTGGGTAGAGACGCAAGATTTTGCGTCTCTACGATGGGTGGTCAATCACCATTTACGACTCGTGTAGCTGTAATTCCCACATCGCCAAATATTGCCCGCGCAGTGCCAGCAACTCCGCATGAGTCCCCTGCTCCACCACCCGCCCTTTATCCAGCACCAAAATCCGATCCGCATCCACAATCGTTGATAAGCGGTGCGCAATCATCAGCGTGGTATGCCGCCCAGCCACTTCGTGCAAGGTTTGCTGAATTGCCTGCTCGGTAGCACTGTCCAGCGAAGACGTCGCTTCATCGAAAATCAAAATCGGGGGCTGTTTCAGAATCGCCCGCGCAATCGCCACGCGCTGCTTTTCCCCACCGGATAATTTCAAGCCACGTTCACCCACCACCGTTTCCCAGCCATCCGGCAAACTTTCGATAAACGTGCGGATTTGCGCCATGTCAGCGGCACGTTCAATCTCCGCCTGTGTCGCTTGCACGTTGCCGTATTGCAGGTTGTAACGAATCGTATTGTTAAACAACACAGTATCTTGCGGCACAATCCCAATTGCTTTGCGCAAACTGGCTTGCGAGACTTGCGCAATATCCTGCCCATCAATCAACACACGCCCGCCTGTCACGTCGTAAAAACGGTAAATCAAGCGTGATAAAGTGGATTTCCCCGCCCCGCTATGCCCCACCACCGCGAGTTTTGTTCCAGCAGGCACACTAAAACTCACCCCACGCAAGATCTGGCGTTCCGCCTGATAACCGAAATCGACGTGCTCAAAGCGGATTTCACCCTGCGTCACTTGTAATTCAGTCGCGTTTGGCGCATCGCGCACCTCCTGCGGGGTTTCCAGCAAGCGAAATACCATATCCATATCCGCCAGCGTGTATTTCACTTGCCGGTAAACAATACCCAGCGACCCTAGCGGCAAAAACAATTGCAGCATAAATGCATTCACCATCACCAGATCGCCAATGCTCATTGTGCCGTTCACCACGCTATTTGCTGCCAAAAACATAATAATGGTGACACCA
This sequence comes from Thiothrix winogradskyi, assembly GCF_021650935.1. Taxonomy (NCBI): domain Bacteria; kingdom Pseudomonadati; phylum Pseudomonadota; class Gammaproteobacteria; order Thiotrichales; family Thiotrichaceae; genus Thiothrix; species Thiothrix winogradskyi. The sequence goes on from NZ_CP091244.1 coordinate 272,698, forward strand.
ATCGCAATAATCGAAGACTGCCCGAAATTCAACAATGACATCGAAGTTTGGCTTTTCACCGCCACATCTTCCCACTTGCCCAACGTGTCGTCGTAATGTGCTAATTCCAGCTTTTCATTATTGAAATACTTAACGGTTTCGTAGTTGATCAAACTGTCCACCGCCTGATTGCTGGATTGCGAATCCAGCCGGTTCATTTCATGGCGATGATCCATGCGCCACTCAGTAATTTTGATGGTAAAAATCACGTACACCGCCACGGTGGCAAACGTCACCAACGCAAAGGCAGGCGCGTAATTCCCCAACAAAATCACAGCCACCAAGGTAAATTCCACCGCAATCGGAATAATGCTAAACACCATGAAATTCATTAAGGTACTGACCGAAGCCGTGCCGCGTTCCAAATCACGGCTGATCGCGCCGGTTTTGCGTTCCAGATGAAACCGCAACGACAAATTATGCAAATGTTCCAACACTCGAACCGACATTTTGCGCATTGCGTGGTAACGCACCCGCGCAAACACCGTATCGCGCAATTCATTGAACAGCGCACTCGCCAGCCGCAACGCTCCATAGCCCAGCAGCAAAATCACCGGCAATACCAACACCTGTTCCGGCTTGCCCTGTAAGCCATCCACAATATCCTTGAGGAACAGCGGCACACCCACATTCGCCACTTTTGAGGCAATCAGACATGCCAACGCAAATAAGGCTCGCCCCCGGTATTCCCACAAAAACGGCAGCACGGATTTAAGATTGTGCCAGTCACGGCGGTTTTTGTCGGGGCGTTCGGTACGGTTGGGCATCATTGTGTTACACACATCCTGTTAAGCAATGCGCGAATCATAGCGCACCCGTGCCATCGCGTACCGTGTGAAATCACACGGTTAATGCGTCATATCACGCAAATATATTAGTATATAATAAATAATTAATTTAAAAATCAGTCATTTAATAGTTGGCACAGTCATTGCCTTAGCATCGGTAACAAAAATTTTGGAAGGTTCCCCATGCAACATGCTCGCACCCGTTTAACCCTGCTCAGTTCCCTACTAATCGTCAGTGCTGCTGTCTGTGCCGAAGACACCTTGGTCATCGACATCAAATCCACCAAAAAAGCCCCCTCCCCCAACGAAGTACAACCACTGACCGCCGAACGCAGCGCCGTATTACCCGCTGATGGCGGTGATTTCCTCAAGCAATTGAATGGTGTATCCGGCAGTCGCTTTGGCGGGCGCGGCATTGAACCGATCATTCGCGGGCAATCCCAAACCCAGCTCAATGTGTTGCTAGACGGCGCTTACGTGCATGGCGGTTGCCCCAATCGCATGGATCCACCCGCCAGTTGGGCAGCGCTAGAAACCTACGAAAGCGTTAAAGTGGAAAAAGGCGTGCAAACCTTGCAACACGGTTCCGGCGGCAGCGGCGGCACGGTGCTATTCGAGCGCGATACCCGCAGCATTCTTGACCCTGAAGACGGCTGGAGTGGCAAAGCCTCCGCCACCACCATGAGCAATGGCGTGAAACACGATGTCTCCGCCGATGTCACCAAATCCTTCCAACAAGGCTATGCGCGTGTTTTCACACAGGATAGAGAAGCCGACAATTACGAAGACGGCGATGGCAACGAAGTACGCGCTTCTTACCAACACCAGCAAGCCGGTGTCGTGCTAGGTTTTACTCCAACACAAGACCGTTTGCTTGAATACAGCTACGAAAACAACGATTTTTCTGACGCGCTTTACCCCGGTGCAGGCATGGATAGCCCCGAAGAATCCGGCTCCATCCAACGCCTAAAGTACAAAGACAAACTGGATGGTAAAATCAACACCATTGAAGCCGACGTATACACCAGCAATATCGACCACGTGATGGACAATTACAGCCTGCGCCCGCAAACCGGCATGAAAATGGCAGTCCCCACCACCTCGGATACGGTTGGTGGCAAATTGGCACTTACCTCCAGCATTGGCGACACCGACATCACTTACGGGCTGAATGTGCAAAACCGTGAACGCGATGCCGCCATGAAAAACATGTCCGCCCCCGGCGCACCGACCACCAACCTCATGTGGCCAGAAGCCAGCACCGACCAAACCGGCATTTTCGCCGAAGCCACGCGCAAATTCGCCAGCGGCGATAAACTCAAGTACGGGGTGCGGGTTGACCAAGTAGACGCTAGCGCCGCGAAAGCGAATGTTGTGGCGGGCGGGCGCACCGCCAACCAAAACTACACCGCCGTTTACGGCTCTGGCGCAAGCGACAAAACAGAAACCAATGTCAGCGGCTTATTGCGCTATGACAAAGCTCTCAATGACACCACTACCGCGTTTGCCGGAGTCAGCCGCACGGTACGCACCGCCGATGAAACCGAACGCTTCATTAGCAAATGGGGCGCAACAGCACCAGACCGTTGGGTAGGCAACCCCGACATTCAACCCGAAAAACACACCCAACTCGACCTCGGCATTAGCCAGCAACAAGGCAAAGTACGCTGGACAGGCACCGTCTTCGCCGACCAAGTAGACGATTACATCCTGCGCGACAAAGTAACCACAGGCGCACAAACCGGCGCACAAATCTACCGCAATGTTGACGCTGAAATTCTCGGTGCAGAACTGGGGGCAGAAACCAAATTAACCGACAAACTCCGCCTTGCCGCAGATGTGGCTTACGTCAAACGCACCGACACCACCGATGATCGCCCGATTGCGCAAACCCCGCCACTGAATGGCAAATTGCAATTGGATTACAATGGCGGTAAATGGAGCGCTGGCACACGGGTACGCTTTGCCGCAGGGCAAGACCGCATCGACACCGCGATGATTGGCGCAACCGAAGTCGGTGAAAGCGCGGGCTACACCACCCTCGACACTTACGGGCGTTACAGCCTCAATAAATCGACGAAGGTACGCTTTGGGGTGGATAATGTCCTCGATAAAACCTATGCCGAACACGTCAGCCGCCGCAATTTAGACCTAGGAGGCACGATTGAACGGGTAAATGAAGCCGGGCGCAGCGCATGGCTGAAACTCGAAACTGAATTTTAACCTTGTAAAGGAAACACACCGTGAAACGTTTAGTACACACCACTGCCCTTGCCATCTTAATGTCCATGACCGTCGCCTGCCAAGCGGATGCTGATAAAGCAGCAGCGCCCACAACCGGTAAAACCGCCACTGCCGCTGATAGCGTGACCGTAGAAAGTCCGTTTGTACGTGCCGTACCACCGGGACAACCCAATAGTGCAGCATTCATGGCATTGGTGAACGCATCCGACACCGAACACAGCGTCAAATCAGCGACCAGCCCGGTTGCCGCCACCGTGGAGCTGCACACCCACACCAATAACAACGGGGTGATGGAAATGCGCCAAGTGCCACAAATTGACGTACCCGCCAAAGGGCGCACCGAGTTAAAGCCAGGTGGCTTACACATTATGTTGATTGGCTTAACGCAAGACCTGAAAGCAGGCGAAAAAGCCGCTATTACCCTGACGTTTGAAGACGGTAGCACCACCACCGTCGATGCACCGATTCAGGAAGTGACCCCACCTAAACACTAAGACTGCACGAAGTCACACCACGCTTTTCGGGAGTAGCGGCTGAGCTGCTCCCGGAATCCGCCCAAACCCAACCAACTTGCGCTTCCAATAACCTTCCAGCTTGGTGGTGGTAATGACTTTGCCAGTGCGCGGGGCATGGATAAACTTATCTCTCCCCAAGTAAATCCCCACGTGGCTGACTTTCTGACCGCGTGTCCTGAAAAATACCAAATCACCACGATCGGCTTCTTGATGCGGAATTTTCACCGCTGCCTTGTATTGCCCAGCGGCGGTACGCGGGATATTAACATTCGCGCCCTTCTCAAAAGAATATTGCGTCAAACCGCTGCAATCGAAGCCTTTCATCGGACTATTGCCACCCCAGCAATAACCCTTGCCGCTTTGCTTGAGCGCGTGCACGACTACTTTGTCGAGTGGGGTAAGCGCTGTTGCTGCCGGTTTCGCTGCCGGTTTTGCGGCTGACGCTGGCGGGGGAATAGCAGTTACGTGCTTAACCGGCGCTGCCTGGCTTACCGGCTGTTTAGGGGATTTGTCAGGCTGGATACTTTGTAACGGGGTAATATCTGCCACACGCGGATTCAGGCTACACCCCGCCATCGTTAACATAGCGGAACCTAACACGGAATATTTTAACGCTGACACATGATGACTTAACATACACGACCTCACCTCAACTTATCTCACCCTAAGGTTTTGGCAGAGGCGGGATGATTGTGCCGTGCTTAGCCGACTAGAGGCAGGAAATAAGCGCCAGCCTGTAAACGGTCGAGTGATTGTCAGGCAAGCACTTGTTTTTTCAGGCGATAGTTCAGCGCGTCGCGGCTAATCCCCAACAGGCGGGCAGCGTGGGTCTTGTTGTTTTGAGTGCGCTCCAAGGCTTGGCTCAGCAAGTTGCGTTCCAGATCTTCCAGATTCACACCCGTTTCTGGGAGGTTGAAAGGCTGATTCGCAGCAAGGGCTGGCGAACGCATTTCCTGCGGCAAATTGCTAGCCGCAATCTCACGCCCTGCCAGCAAAATACTCAAACGTTCGCACAAGTTGCGCAATTCGCGCACATTGCCTTGCCATGCATAACGCTGCAATTGCGCTTGCGCTTCCTTATTGAAGCTTGCCACCGGTAAGTTGTGTTGCGCCGCAAACCGTTGCAGAAAGTGTTGACTGAGTAGCGTGATGTCTTCCTTACGCTCACGTAAGGCGGGTAATTCCACCGGCACAATGTTGAGGCGGTAGAATAAATCCTGGCGGAATGCACCCGTTTGCGCCAGCGCATACAAATCACGGTGCGTAGCTGCCAACACCCGCACGTTCACGCGCTTAGTCTGGGCTTCCCCCAAGGGTTGGATTTCGCCGGATTCGAGAAACCGTAACAGTTTGGCTTGCAGGTTCAGCGGCAATTCGCCGATTTCATCCAGAAACACCGTGCCACCATCAGCAGCACTCAGCAAGCCAACATGGTGATGATCCGCCCCGGTGAACGCGCCCTTGCGATGCCCAAATAACAACGATTCCGCTAAGGTTTCCGGCAACGCCGCGCAATTGACGGTGATAAATGCCTGCTGGCGACGTGGACTCATTGCGTGCATGGCGTGCGCCACCAGTTCCTTGCCAGTGCCAGATTCACCAGTGATTAATACACTCGCATCCGTTTGCGCGATCAAGTGCGCGGAACGCAATACGGCTTCCATCAAGGGAGAGCGGGTAAGAATGTCTTTAAACTGCATGGTAACGCCTGCCATTTTCGTCTATGTTCAACGGGTTTGGCGTAATTTAACATTATTTTGCTAGGGTTTGTCATGACTTAGCGCAGCTTTCTTGGATTAACGGAGGAGTGTGTGCATATCGGCATTGATTTAGGCGGTACAAAAATCGAAGTACTGCTACTGGATACGCAAGGGCAGGAAATCTTTCGCAAGCGCCTGCCTACCCCACAGGGTCAATACGCAGCGATTTTAACCACCATCAAGCAATTGGTGGATGACGCGGAACAGCACGCGGGGCAACCATGCAGCGTTGGCATTGGCACACCCGGCGCGATTTCACCCGCCACGGGCTTGATGAAAAATTCCAATTCCGTGGTCTTGAACGGCAAACCGTTACACACCGCGCTGGAAAACCTGTTGCAACGCTCGGTACGCATGGAAAATGACGCCAATTGCCTAGCACTGTCAGAAGCAACCGACGGTACGGCTGCTGGTGCTGCCGTGGTGTTCGGCGTAATCGTCGGCACGGGGACAGGCGCGGGCATTGTGGTGCATGGCAAAGTCTTAACCGGTGCGAATGCGATTGCGGGCGAATGGGGACATAACCCGCTGCCTTGGCCTGAACCCGCCGAGTTACCGGGCAAAGCTTGTTATTGCGGCAAACACGGCTGTATTGAAACTTGGCTTTCCGGCACGGGGTTTCAGGCTGAATACCAATTAACCACAGGCACGACACTTGCCGCCACTGACATTGTGCAGTTAGCGATCAAAGGGGACATCACCGCCGAACATTGCCTGCAAGCTTACGAAGAACGCATGGCGAAAAGCCTTGCGCACGTCATCAATATCCTCGACCCCGATGTGATTGTATTAGGCGGGGGAATGTCGAATATCCAACGGTTATACCGCAATGTGCCGCAGCGCTGGGGCAAATACGTCTTTTCGGATCAGGTTGCCACCCGTTTGGTTGCGCCCCATTTTGGGGATTCGAGTGGCGTGCGTGGTGCAGCTTGGTTAGGTGCTAACCACCGCCTCGGTAAAAACGGTTATTGACGGCAGGTTTTTCAGGCGGTGATTCGACTTTGCGTGCCTCAAGCGGTACTGGCTCAGGCGCAATAACCGGCATACTGCCCCGGTAAAATTGGTTGGCAACCTGAGGCGGAACTGCCGATTGCTCAATCGACGCACTTACTTGGGGCATTGCCTCCTGACGGGGCGGGCTAATGGGCTGAATGCTGAGCAATGCCAAACATGCCTGATGATCAACGGCTGCACTGGCACGGAAAGGAATCAACTGATTTTCCGAAAAAGAACAAGAGCCGCCGGTCACTTCCAGCAAACTTAATACCGCCGCCTGCCCTTGGTCACGGCGGTGTGTGCAATGTGTCAGTTTGCCCGCATTAATCGCGAAGCGGCAGGAGGTATTATTATCGGTGGCAATATAAAACGTGCCGGTCTGCTTATAGCCAAGCACACTAGCCAAATGGCTCAAAATCTGCGCCAAGGAGAGAGGAGAATGCTTTTCCATAGAAGCCTCTGGGTAGTCGTCATACACTAATTATTGGTGGTTCTTGGAAAGGTAGCAATAAGCGTACCACCTGAGCGAAATCTTCCGGTGGCGACGCATCTAACTTCAAAGCCGTCTGAGAGTGGGGATGCAAGCATTCCAAGCTTGCCGCGTGTAACAGCAGCCGCTGGCAGGCAAATTGTTCACGGAAAAAACGGTTATGTTTGCCATTCCCGTGCGTGGTGTCACCGATCAGGTGATGGGAAATGTGTTTCAAGTGACGGCGCAATTGATGCTTGCGCCCTGTTTTGGGGCATAGCTCTACCAAGGAATAGCGACTGGTGGGGTAACGATCAACCGCATACGGCAATTCAAAACTCATTAAACGCCGGTAATGGCTGACGGCTGGTTGGGCGGGCTTGTGTTGGTCGGCTTGTGCATCCGTCAACTTATCGAGTTCTTCGGTAAGCGGATGATCAATCACACCCTGTTCAGGGATACGCCCGCGCACCACTGCAAGGTAAGTTTTTTGCACTTGCCCTGCGGTGAACTGCTCCGTTAGCAAACGTGCAGTCGTGCTATCGAGTGCAAACAGCAAAACGCCGGAAGTCGGTTTATCCAGCCGATGCACGGGGTAAACTTTCTGCCCAATTTGGTCGCGGGTAAGCTGAATCGCAAAACGGGTTTCGTGGCGGTCGATCAAGCTGCGATGCACCAACAAGCCTGAGGGTTTGTTGATGGCCACCAAATGTTCATCGCGGTAGAGGATTTCTAGCATAGGGATGATTGTGCGCAAATAGAAAACCCGACACAAGGTCGGGTTTGGATTCGGTTCTAAATCCCGAAGGATTTATACCTTATTGTAGCAACGGCTCTCACCCCGGAATGCAACAACATTTGCTCTACGCGATTAATAATATATCATCAGAGCTTCTATGGATTCAAGGGCTGATTTATGACTGGGGAAATCTGTAACGTTCCGTATGTACTCGGATTGGACATTGGTATGGCATCTGTGGGGGCAGCCCTATTAGCAGAAGATCATATTCTTGGCTTGCATGTGCGTGCATTCAACAAAGCCGAAACCGCTAAAGAAGGCGAGTCTCTGAATAAAATTCGGCGCGACTCACGCTTGACTCGGCGGCGCTTACACCGACGCGCATTCCGCTTGCTACGCCTGCGCCGCTTGTTTAAACGCACGGGTTTGTTAGCAGATCATTCACCCTGTGCTTTTATGATCCCGAATACATCGCCCTGGCAATTACGTGCCGAAGGTTTGGATAGGCAATTATCCCCTGCTGAATGGGCAACGGTGCTTTATCATTTGGTCAAACACCGTGGGTTTCAGTCCACCCGTAAAAGTGAAGCAAAAGCAGATGAAAAAGCGGGGCAAATGCTCAGCGGCGTCAATCACAATGCACAATTATTAGAGGCTAGTAATTACCGCACCGTCGGGGAACTGGCTTGGAAACACGACAATTTCCGTGACGCTAAACGCAATAAAGGCGGGCATTACACACACACGTTTGCCCGTGCTGATGTCGAAACAGAGTTGCGTACTTTGTTTGCGGCTCAACGTCTGATAGGTAATCAGCATACCAGCGATACCTTAGAACAAGGTGTACACACGCTGCTGATGGCGCGTCGCCCTGCTTTATCCGGGGATAATCTGCTAAAACTGGTTGGCAAATGTACGTTTGAAACCCAAGAATATCGCGCCCCCAAAGCCAGCCACACCGCTGAACGCTTTGTCTGGTTAACCCGGCTCAATAACCTGCGGATTAGCGGCATTGGACAAGCCCGCCCATTGGCAGAAAGTGAACGGCAGGTATTATTACAACTCCCCTTCACACAAGCCAAGCTCACCTACAAACAAGTGCGCAAGGTGTTGGATTTAGGCGAAGCTGAACGCTTTGCGGGACTCAATTACCGCGACAAAGACCCAGAAGGGTCAACCCTGTTTGAAGCTAAGTATTTTCATACCCTGCGCAAAGCTTACGAAAGTGCGAATTTAAAATCCGCCTGGCAGCGCGACAGTCTCGATACTGAACGTTTGGATACACTGGCTTACGCTCTCACGGTATTCAAAGAAGATGTGGAATCCCGACGTTGGTTAAGTGAACAAGGCGTGGAAGCTGCCATTATTGAGGCAGTGTTAGAGGTATCGTTCACGGATTTTGTGCGCCTATCGCGCAAAGCCCTGCTGAAAATTCTGCCCTTTATGGAACAAGGCAGACGCTATGATGAAGCGGTACAAGATGCGGGCTATCACCATCACAGCCAGAAAGATACGGGTCAAAAATCGCGTTTACTGCCTGCTTTCAGCAAAGAAGATGTCATCAATCCCGTGGTGTACCGCTCGCTCAATCAAGCCCGCAAACTGGTTAATGCGATTGTGCAAAAATACGGTGCGCCTTCCGCCGTGCATATCGAACTGGCACGGGATTTGAGCAAACCGTTTGAAGAACGTAAACGGATTGAACGTGAACAAAAAGAATTCCGCACCAACAAAGAGGAAGACATCAAGCAGTTCATTGCACAGTTCGGCTTTGAACCCAAAGGGCTGGATTTAATCAAATGGCGGCTGTATCGCGAACAAGATGCTAAGTGTGCCTATAGCCTGCAAGCACTTGACCTGCATCGCCTGTATGAAAACGGTTATGCGGAAATTGACCATGCGTTGCCCTATTCACGCAGCTTCGATGATGGCATGAACAATAAGGTGCTGGTTCTCACCACCGAAAATCGCAACAAGGGCAACCGCACACCTTACGAATATCTGGATGGTAAAAATGACTCATCGCAATGGCACGAGTTTATGGCATGGGTCATGGGCAACAAGAAAATCCGCCAAGCCAAACGCATGAAGTTGTTGCGTAAAGATTTTGGGCAAGAGGAAGCCGAAAAATTCCGGGAACGTAATCTCACGGATACTCGCTATGCCTGTCGTTTATTCAAGAATCACGTCGAAACCCACCTGCAACTGGCGGAATGTTCAGACAGTAAACGTGCCGTGGTGATTTCCGGGCAGTTGACCGCATTTTTGCGGGTGCGGTGGGGGTTGATTAAAGTACGTGCTGATGGCGATTTGCATCATGCGCTGGATGCGGCGGTAGTGGCGGCTTGCAGTCATGCTTTTGTGCAACGCTTGGCAAAATACTCGCAACGGGGTGAGTTGGAATACTTAAAAACGCATACGATTGATCCAGAAACCGGTGAAGTTGTCGATATTGCAGCATTGCGGCAATTAGAAAAAGATTTTCCGCAACCGTGGGCAGGTTTCCGTAAGGAATTATTGGCACGGTTGTCGCCTAATCCGGCAGCAGCCATTCCTCCACTGGAAGGCGTTGCTCCGGTTCGCGTTTCCCGCGCTCCACAACGGCGTGGAACAGGGTCAGCGCATCAGGAAACCATCCGTTCCGCCAAACAGCTTCAACAAGGTATTAGCAGTGTCAAAGTGCCGCTGGAAAGACTGCGCTTGCAGGATTTGCCCAATATTGTTGGAGCACACGACCCACGTAATGAAAGCTTGATCACCGCGATTCAGCAACGGTTGCATGAACACAAAGGCGATGGCAAAAAAGCCTTTGCTGAACCACTCTATAAACCTTGTAAAGAAGGCAAAGAAGCCAATGCGCCGCAAGTGCGCAGTGTGCGTTTGCTGGATACACAGAAAAGTGGCTTACCCGTTCGGGGTGGGATTGCCAATAACGGTGATATGTTGCGGGCAGATATTTTTGAGAAGGGGGGAAAGTTTTTCGCTATTCCTCTGTATGTTTCTGATGTAGCAAAACGGGAATTACCGAATAAAGCCGTTACCCGTGACAAACCAGAGTCCGAATGGGTTGTCATGGACGAAACTTACAGATTCGTATTCAGTTTATATTCCAACGATTGGGTACGAGTAACGGTGAAAGGCAAGCCAATCATTGAAGGGTATTACTCTGCGGTGAGTCGATCTACTGGAGCATTGGATATTTGGGTTCATGATCGTAACCGCCGTATTGGACGTACTGGCAAAGAGGGATTAATTGAGGGCGTTGGTATTAAAACCGCTCTTTCCGTCGAAAAATTCCATGTCGATATGCTCGGCAATCTCTATCGGGCGCGGAACGAAACCCGTCAACCCTTGAAACCCAGCAAGAAACGGTGATGAATCATGACTTGGCGCAGTGTGGTGATTACCAAACCTGCCCGACTCAGCTTCAAGAATCGGGCATTGGTGGTGGAACAGGAAGGTGAAAAGGCTTCTGTTCCGCTGGAAGATATTGCGGTTTTGGTGCTTGATACACCACAGGTAGTGCTGACTTCACAATTATTGTCGGCGTGTGTGGAGGCTGGAATTGTGACCATTACCGTCAACGCGATGCACACCCCCAACGGCGTATTAATGCCTTACTTGTCGCATAGTCGGGCGATGAAAGTGATGCGCTTGCAAATGGCACTGAGTGTTCCGGCACAGAAACGTATTTGGCAAAGCATCGTGCAGCAAAAATTGCGAAATCAGGCGGCTGTCCTTGAATTCCGTGATAGCCAGATGCTGGCAAGGCAAGTGTTGAATTTGGTCGCGCAAGTACGGTCTGGCGACCCTGATAACTTCGAGTCCCAAGGGGCGGTGATTTATTTCCCCGCCCTTTTTTATGCGGGTTTCACACGAAGGTATGATTGCTTTTACAACGCGGCGTTGAATTACTGTTACAGCATTGTGCGATCTGCCATTGCGCGGTCACTGGTCAGTTACGGCTTTTTACCGGCGTTTGGCTTGCATCATCGCAATGAGTTAAATGCCTTTAATTTGGCAGATGACCTGATTGAACCTTACCGCCCGTTAGTGGATGCGTGGATTGTGAAAAATTATCCGTTGCAACCGGAACGTGAATTAACCCCACAGGATAAAGCAACCTTGGTCAGTATCCTGCATGTGGATGCGCCACGCTTACGAGGTGATGAGGTTGAGGGTAGTAGCACCGTGTTGGCTTTGATAGATGCTACTGTTATTAGCCTTTCGCAGCGGTTGCAGGATGCGAACGTTAATCTGGTGATGCCCGGATTACCGCGCCATGAGTAAGGAGACCCGTCGATTTATGCGCTTGATGGTATTTTTCGACTTGCCTACGCTGACAAAACTAGACAAACGTGCATACGTTCTGTTTCGGCGTTTTTTGCTGAAAGACGGTTATGACATGATTCAGTGGTCGGTTTATGGGCGTGTTGTCAATGGCTCGGATGATGCGGAAACGCACCTGAAACGGCTTGCCGCTAACCTGCCACCAACCGGCTCAGTTCGTTGCCTGCAAATCAGCGAAAAGCAGTTTGCCAACATCAAGTTGATGGTCGGCACGGCAAAACTTCAGGAAAAAAAGGTCAACGCAGCCCAGTTATTACTGTTTTGATACCGTTTTTTCTATGAAAAAACCCGCTGCAAGCTAAGCCTGTAGCGGGTTTCAGCGTAGGGTATTGTAGCATTCCGGGGTGAGAGTGGGAGCTACAACTAAGGTCTGGGAAGAGGTTCTAATTCAGGAATTGTAGCATTCCGGGGTGAGAGTGGGAGCTACAACTTCGGGATAAATGTCACGTGGGTCAACGCCATTGTAGCATTCCGGGGTGAGAGTGGGAGCTACAACATGATTTGTTGGTTGTATCCGCCGACTTCAATTGTAGCATTCCGGGGTGAGAGTGGGAGCTACAACCCCCCGTGCATTGCGTCCAGCTCACCCCATATTGTAGCATTCCGGGGTGAGAGTGGGAGCTACAACAGCATTGTTGGCACTGGTGATATTGCGGTTATTGTAGCATTCCGGGGTGAGAGTGGGAGCTACAACCGCTGGTTGATCGGTGAGCTGTACCACCGTATTGTAGCATTCCGGGGTGAGAGTGGGAGCTACAACAAAAATTCCGCCTTGCGTCTCGCGGGTGCTATTGTAGCATTCCGGGGTGAGAGTGGGAGCTACAACCCAACTGCTGACGGCTGATACGTTCGCCCAATTGTAGCATTCCGGGGTGAGAGTGGGAGCTACAACAAAAATTCCGCCTTGCGTCTCGCGGGTGCTATTGTAGCATTCCGGGGTGAGAGTGGGAGCTACAACCCAACTGCTGACGGCTGATACGTTCGCCCAATTGTAGCATTCCGGGGTGAGAGTGGGAGCTACAACGGTTGTAATGCCGCTGCATCAGCAGGCTCAATTGTAGCATTCCGGGGTGAGAGTGGGAGCTACAACGTAAACGATAGCACTGGCGCATACGAAGGCATTGTAGCATTCCGGGGTGAGAGTGGGAGCTACAACACTGTCCACGACCGCAACAACATTGCAATCATTGTAGCATTCCGGGGTGAGAGTGGGAGCTACAACGACTAGGGCGAGGATGGTTTCGCCGGTTGTATTGTAGCATTCCGGGGTGAGAGTGGGAGCTACAACTTCCGCCCGGCGCTTGATACCCTGTCCCGCATTGTAGCATTCCGGGGTGAGAGTGGGAGCTACAACCCATTGGGCCACAGTAATGTTCTGCCTTCGATTGTAGCATTCCGGGGTGAGAGTGGGAGCTACAACTGGTGGGACGGCAACACCGCCAGCGATGTGATTGTAGCATTCCGGGGTGAGAGTGGGAGCTACAACGGAAATTAACGGCATAAGCTCAAGTGTTGAATTGTAGCATTCCGGGGTGAGAGTGGGAGCTACAACGGAAATTAACGGCATAAGCTCAAGTGTTGAATTGTAGCATTCCGGGGTGAGAGTGGGAGCTACAACCAGTTATTTTACGACAGGGACATCACAGGAATTGTAGCATTCCGGGGTGAGAGTGGGAGCTACAACGCCGATCATACATTTACAGGCGCAGCTCTCATTGTAGCATTCCGGGGTGAGAGTGGGAGCTACAACTTGGAGTTCTTCGCCCATTTTTATGGTGATATTGTAGCATTCCGGGGTGAGAGTGGGAGCTACAACTTGGAGTTCTTCGCCCATTTTTATGGTGATATTGTAGCATTCCGGGGTGAGAGTGGGAGCTACAACCCCAACATCATAGGCCCCGAAATACTCAGCATTGTAGCATTCCGGGGTGAGAGTGGGAGCTACAACATTCTCGATAGCGTGGTGCATAACTTCGGAATTGTAGCATTCCGGGGTGAGAGTGGGAGCTACAACTATTGGGTCAACAGTCAGTCAAAGTGCAATATTGTAGCATTCCGGGGTGAGAGTGGGAGCTACAACATTCTTTGTGGCACTGAATGCCAAACTTGGATTGTAGCATTCCGGGGTGAGAGTGGGAGCTACAACCTCGACAACTACAAGCCGGACGTGTGGATGATTGTAGCATTCCGGGGTGAGAGTGGGAGCTACAACAAACGTTGTTACGGCTGATGTGCTGATGGAATTGTAGCATTCCGGGGTGAGAGTGGGAGCTACAACCGGAATGGCATCTGTGACCAGCCTTACTGAATTGTAGCATTCCGGGGTGAGAGTGGGAGCTACAACTTCGTGGTCGGTGGGTTCGAGGTTGTGGGTATTGTAGCATTCCGGGGTGAGAGTGGGAGCTACAACTGAATCCGCACCATTCGCCACTACCGGAATATTGTAACCTGAGTTCGGGATAAGGTAAGGCGCAGCCTTTCATGGGAGAATGTGAGTAACCACACACAACATTGACCCCACCAAAGGCTGCTACTGAGATGCTAACACGGTTATTCTGTGCCATTGACGATTTTTGTCAGGACTTTCATCCCGAATGGAACAAAACGTTATTGACCCCGAAAGGCGGGCATCGTCGTCGCCACAGTGGTCTTGGCGATAGTGAAATCATGACGATTTTGGTGCATTACCACCAAGTGGGGTATCGTACTTTCAAGTGGTATTATGAGCGTCATGTCAAAGTATTTCTTAAGGGTCATTTCCCGCAACTCCCTAGTTATCAACGTTTTATTGAGTTAATGCCGCGTGTTCTTTTGCCACTAACCCTGTTTATGCAGCAACGCTGTGAAACGGGGCGAGGTATTGCCTTCATAGACTCTACCCCTTGAAAGTCTGTGAAAATTTGCGTATTCCACGTCATCACACCTTTCGCAAAGACGCAGGGCGGGGTAAATCGTCAACAGGCTGGTTTTATGGGTTCAAACTTCATTTGGTCGTGGATGACTGCGGCAATATTTTATCGTTTGCCATTACTTCGGGTAATACCGATGACCGTAAGCCCGTTCCCACGTTGCTGAAAAAAGTGGTCGGCAAAGTCTTTGGTGATCGTGGCTACATTTCCAAGGCATTGACAGAATCGTTGGCAGAGCAAGGGGTTGAATGGATTACCTCGCTGAAGAAAAACATGAAACCCGTGGCGCGTGACACGTTCGATACACTGATGTTGCGTAAACGGAGCATCATCGAAACCATCAATGATCAGTTGAAAAATATTTCACAAATTGAGCATTCACGCCACCGTTCACTCACTAACTATATGATTAACATCATTGCTGGCTTGGTGTCATATGCCTATCAAGATAAAAAACCAGCACTGGATTTAAAAACATCAGCATTGGTTGTGATCTAAATTGAGGGATGGCTTATCCCGAACTCAGGTTATTGTAGCATTCCGGGGTGAGAGTGGGAGCTACAACTTTGGGCGCTAGATTTGCAACATGGGTTAGATTGTAGCATTCCGGGGTGAGAGTGGGAGCTACAACCAACGCTGGTCAGTTCATTTGCCAGTTTGAATTGTAGCATTCCGGGGTGAGAGTGGGAGCTACAACCCGTGCGCCTGAAAGTTCTTTGCTAACCTTATTGTAGCATTCCGGGGTGAGAGTGGGAGCTACAACCGTCTCGCGGGTGCTTTCGCCCGTAACAGCATTGTAGCATTCCGGGGTGAGAGTGGGAGCTACAACTGCGATACAGGCAACCGTTGACCGCCTGATATTGTAGCATTCCGGGGTGAGAGTGGGAGCTACAACCATCACGCCATCTGCATCACATCCGCACTGATTGTAGCATTCCGGGGTGAGAGTGGGAGCTACAACATGGCTTACGATAACCATTGGCGCTTCACCATTGTAGCATTCCGGGGTGAGAGTGGGAGCTACGGGGTGCGGAGGCGGCTTGGTGGGTATAGGGTGGTGGGATGAAACCTTACCCGTACAAAACAAATGCAGTCACATAAAAATAAAATTCCACTGATAAAGCACCAAAAACTAGTTAACTTTCAAAAAAGGCGTAGCCATTCCCAACAACTTTGCTGCCCGGTTCAAGCGCAAATCGAAACAGGCAAACTGAATGGGTAATTGCGTCACTTGTTGCACATGCCTAGCCGTCGCCAGTTGCACACTGTCATAACCGCGTAACGCAAACGTATCGGCAAATTCACCTGCCAATTCCACAATCGTTTGGCTTACATCCATCACCAAGAAATCAGACCAATCAGCTTTAATGGCTAACTTTGCCTGCTCCATGCTTGGCATATCGGCGGGAACTTCCCTGCTACGCCGCGCTAATGCCGCAAACGCTTCTGCCCACGCAATGCGGCTTACCGCAACGGCTTCCGCCTGCGCGGAAAGCTCCTTCACTGCCAAGCTTTCCGCCTCAACAATATACAATTTGATCAGTGCTGACGTATCACAAAACAGAATCATCCACGCATATCCAAAATGAGGTCAGACATGCTGTATTCAGTGTGGCTAACCACCAAATTTGCCCCCGCCGGTTTACGCCCTGACCAACTAGCTCCCTGAGCTAATAACGCCTGAATACCGGGGTTCTCTGCACCAGCGACACCTTGTAAGCGGGCAATAATACGCCGATGACTGGTGATGTCGATTGCCTCACCACCACGGGTTTGCTGCAAATAATGCGACAAATGTGTCTTCAATTCACGAATAGAAACCTGCATTTTGACCTCTTTCTTGCCAACTTATACCGAATTATAGTCGCAATCGACGGCGGATTTCCAGCATACTAATCGAGCCTTCTTTACTGTTGTATCAAAAAGTTGCAGAGTAATGGGCAAATACTAATAACGATAAACACCCCCAACCGAGGAGGAAAACATGAAAACCGTCAGCGATATTCTCGCCAAAAAAGGCACTGAAATACTCAGTATCAGCCCAACTGTCACCGTGATTGATGCCGTGAAAGCAATGGCGCAACAAAAAGTCGGCGCATTGCTGGTATTGGAAGCAGGCAAACTCAGAGGCATTGTGTCAGAGCAGGATTACACCCGCAAAGTGATTCTGACCTGCCTCAATGCCGAACACATGTTAGTGCAAGACATTATGACGCGGCAGGTCGTGGTCACGCGACCCGACCAGCCGGTTCAGGAAGTGATGGCAATCATGACCGAGCGCCGTATCCGCCATTTGCCGGTGATGCACAATGGCGAATTGGTCGGGCTGGTTTCCATTGGCGATTTGGTCAAGGAAATCATCTCGGAGCAGCAGTTCATTATTGCGCAACTGGAAAACTACATTCACGGGTAAAACCCAGCGCCCTGCTGGTTCTTACAGCGCTGCTAATGTCGGATAAACCTTGCGGTATGCCGTCAGCAAACGCTGGTGCGTCTCGCAGCCGTGCAATTCCAGCGTTGGCGCGGTAATGCCCCAGAAGCGCACGCTGCCATCCAGCAAGGCTTGCGCCTGTTGCAACGCGGTTTCACCGTACAATAAACCCACATTCGGCATATAACCCGCCACATCATCCATATCCAACAAGGCTTCGATGCAACGGTACACGCGGCGGCGCTCGTCATTGATTTGCTCGAAATGGCGAATCCACTGGCAACCTTCCCGAATCGCGTCTTCATCATCCATCGCCAATGCCAGCAAGGTTTTCAACTCGCCGACCCGCAAATCCGCCCACAGCGAACCCGCATCCGGCGCTAACCCAATCAGCGCTGCCACCGGCTGGTGATCATCCAAACCCAATTCTTCGATGGTATCGAACAGCTCGGTGCATTCCTCATCTTCCAAATCCGGCAAATGCAGAATCGCCTCGCGCACCGCATTACCCGTGCTGTTATTGTCCCACTCCAAATCTTCAGCCTGATAAATTTCCGACATTTCCGGCACAATAATGCGGCAGGCATACACGCCCAAATGCTCGAAATCCATAATATAGATGTCGAAATCATCCGCATGGATGCGTTCCATCAAATGCTGGCACTCTTCCTCGGTCGTGCCACTGAAATTCCAGTCGACAAATTCATAATCGGGTTCATTCCACAAAAAATCCCAATGCATCGGACCGCTGGAATCAATGAAATGCGTTTCCAGATTTTGCGGGGAAGCTACATCGTCCAGCTCAAAACTCGGCTCAGAAAAACCCGCCAAGCGATCCAATGCCCTGCCCTGCAACAATTCCGTGAGGGAACGTTCCAACGCCACTTCAAAACGCGGATGCGCCCCAAAACTGGCATACACACCCTGATCGTCCGGGTTCAGCAAGGTCACGCACATCACCGGGTATTGCCCGCCCAATGACGCATCTTTCACCAAAATGCCAAAACCGGCTGCGCGTAATTCAGCAATACCGGCCTGAATGTGCGGATAACGTGCAATAATCGCTTCCGGTACATCCGGCAGACAGATTCCTTCCGCAATAATGCGGAACTTGATGTGGCGCTCGAAAATTTCCGATAAGGCTTGAGTACGTGCCTCAGTGCGGGTATTGCCCGCCGACATGCCGTTACTGACGTACAAATTACCGATAATATTGACCGGAAACCACACGGTTGCGCCGTCACGCTGACGTACATAGGGCAAAGCACAAACGCCGCGCTCTTCGTTACCGGAATTAATATCGACTAATTTAACCGCATCCAAACTGGTTTCTGGATCGTAAAAACTCAAAGTATCTTCATCCAGCAAACCGGCGGGCAAGTTACCGGAGTCATCCAATGCGAACCATTTTTCATCAGGATGGTGCACAAAATTGCTCTGGGCAATGGTGTTACCCAAGTAAAAATCCGCCCAGAAATAATTGGTGCTGAGGCGCTCGAAGTATTCACCCAAAGCACTGGCAAGCGCCGCTTTCTGCGATGCGCCTTTGCCATTGGTGAACAACATCGGGCAATCACGATCGCGGATGTGGACTGACCACACATTGGCAATCGGGTTCAGCCAAGAGGCTTCCTCGATATGGAAACCAAGGCGCTGTAGCTTGTCCTGCATCACGGCGATAGAAGCTTCCAGTGCGGCATCTTTGCCGGGAATAAAGGTTTGTGCTGGCATGAGGGGAACTCGGTTGGTGGTCATTGTCAAACGTTAAGTGAACCATTTTAGCGCACTGCACCAACAGGTGTCGTGTTATTCGGTATAATCGAAGGGCATTGTTATGGCAATTTGTTGCAGTCCCGATATAAAAATAGGCAAAAAGGAAATGGATATGTCACGGAGTGGCACTTCTCGTCAAAATTGGTTCATCGTTTCCCTGTTACTCATGGCATTGCTGGCGGGGATATTATTGGCGTTGCCCCATTTACGAGACGTACACGCGGACACCTCTGCGGATGGCATGGCGGAATTACGTGAACAATTATTAGCAGACCCCACCAGCATTAGTGGTAGCTGGCTGCGCACGCTGAACCCTATCGTCAAAGATGTCCAAGGGGATTTGGTCTGGAATAGCACACAACAACAAGGGGTATTACGCATTCGTGATTTACCCGACCCTAAAGCCGGTCATTTTTATCAATTGTGGTTATACGATACGCATGGTAATACGACAGATGGGGTTTCAGGCGGGGTATTAACCCAAAGCATTGGTAGCGAAGAAGTGTTTATGCCGATTAAAACGGATACGCCTGTACAAGAACCGTATAAATTTGAGTTTAAACTGCAAAACGATCAAAACGAAAATGGACAAATATTACTAATGGTTCAACCCTAATAAGTTGAAATAACTAATGAACAATTACTGTGCGTTTATTGCAAGATAAAATGATATTAATACCAAATGCAAATACCACTAATACGCCCAGCATATTAACCACTTCAGGCACGGGCAACTGCAATACGCTTAAAGCATAAAATAAAATCAGCAACATAACCGCTGACGCATTGATCAAATTATTGACAACTGATCGCATTAATTTATTGAACTCGTAAATCATCGTATCAATACCTTTAGCTGTTCCCTGCCAAGTAAACCATATTATCTATTATTGCATAATTAACAGCCTAACCAAGTGTCGTTTAACCTTACCTTAATGTTTCAATGAATTATTGTATGGCAGCCATTAGGCTATTATGCTTGCACCATTTTGAATAATTAGGCATTCCCCATGAGCGATAGCACCCCAGTTGAATTTACCGCCAGCAATGATTCCCGCCAATTGCTGAAACAGGAACTTGCGCAACGTCAGGCACAACTGATGCAACTGACCCCAGCCAGCAATCCGTTGGAACGCGCTAACGTACAATACGAAATTGCGGAAATCATGCTGGAACTGGAAGAGCCAGGAATGCGCGAAGCCGCGTGGGGCATGACGCGCGAATCATTCGAGATTTACCGTGACCGTGAATATTGGGAAGATGCCGTGCGTTGCTGCGATGTGCTGTACCGCTGTGATTTACCTGCTTCTGTACCCGCTCTGGGTAAT
The DNA here is from genome assembly GCF_021650935.1 of Thiothrix winogradskyi. Taxonomy (NCBI): domain Bacteria; kingdom Pseudomonadati; phylum Pseudomonadota; class Gammaproteobacteria; order Thiotrichales; family Thiotrichaceae; genus Thiothrix; species Thiothrix winogradskyi. The sequence continues at coordinate 293,039 of NZ_CP091244.1, forward strand.
GGTTTGTGGCTGGCGGTCACTTACCCCATCAACCCGGAAGTGACGATTATCATGCTCAATCATCTGATTGATGCCACCCCACCCAAAGCGGACGGCGCTGCTGTTGCCGCTACCGTGGCGCACTACATTGCCGATTTACGTCTAGAAGGTGAAAAACGTGACAGCATGATGTTCCTGACCAGCGCCATGCTCGGCAAAGTTGCCGAACGCCACAGCAACGTCAATTCGCAGGAAGCCATGAATCTGTGGCTCAATCGCTTGGATTTACTTAACCCCAAAGTGTTTCTGCCACGTTTGGGGCAAGTGATTGATGCCATTGTGGAAGGTCAATGGTGGTATGACCGTGAAGCGCTACGTTCACGCTTACCCGTGCATTAAACCTAGGTGGGCTTAACCTTATTGGCGATTGCCCACGAATACCAGCACATCTCTGGCAGTACTGTTCAAGGTGACGCTGTACAGTTGCCTATTACTTGGGTCAAAGTAAGCGGAGCCGGTACTGCCAGAACTTCCCCCAGCATTTCTTTCGAGACAATTGTTGCCGTAAGCCAGCGATACGCTATAGGCATTACCTCGTGGACGTGGGAATACCGTGCCGGTAAATGTACACCCATCCACCCGACTCCCCGTCAGTTGCCCCCTGGCATCAATGCTAAACGCCGTATCTCGACTGCCATTGATTAAGCTGTTGCTAGACCCCGTGTAACGTCCGCTGAGCGTAGCAATGCTAGGAGCAAGATTGTAGTTGTTGTCGTGAGTCGCACTGATGGTCACGCTGCTACCAGGAATATCGGTATAAGTTAAGGCAGCCTGCAAACGTGCACGCGGGGTATAACTGCCTTGCAGTGCAAACGGCAGTAGTGCATTGGTTTCAAAGTTGAAATCCTTCCCATTATTGGAATTGACCGTACCATTGCCTGATAAACTGTTACCAACAATAACACCCACAATATTGCCATTATTACCGGCTGCTGAGTAAAGCATCCAATAAAAACCGTTGTCCAAAATCAAGCCAGTCAGCGTGCGGCCGGTATCGCTTGTACCACGCCAAACACCTTCCGCATTGACGATACTCGTGCCGACATTGTTATCATCCGTAGTGCCAGCCCCAGTGCCAGTGGATAAGGTGACGCCCCCGCTAGTACCCAGCAGACTGCTCGTCTGGCTATTGCCTGCCGTCGTATAACTGCCTAAACCCGTACCGCCACCGCAAGCGGATAAGCCGGTAACGAGTAATACCTGACAGACAACTCCACCGATTTTCATAACCATCCCGCCCCTATTGATTTGCACAAAAGCAAACAATAGTGCGGCTATGAATTCTCCGGGAGTTTTGACTGGTTGAAGTAGCGGTAATGCCCGATGACCGGCCAGTAGAACAGGGCATCTTCGATATTCGTGCCATAGGCGACGTTATGCCCAACCAAAGGTCGCCCTTCCGGCGTGACGTAATGGCTCACAATACCGATGTGTGCCTGCCCTTTGCCCAAATCCCACGCCACCACGTCGCCAGGTTGGTAGTTGGCGGGGTTTTGGGTAATTGGCAAAGATGCACCCTTGCGCTCGAAAAAACGCATCAGGTTGTAAACGCGGCGGTGGTCGATATTAGTGTCGGGGCGCTTCAGCCCCCACTTGCGCGGGTATTCGTGGAAGGCTTTGCGCATATCCTCATGCAACTCACGTTGTAGATCAACACCTTGGGCGCGAAATGCCCGTACCACCACGTCCGCGCACACGCCAGTGGATTCAGGCACATCACCACCTGGGTATTTCAGGTTCACATAAGCAGGATCATAAGAACGGGTGACTTTCACCTGTTGGTACACTGAATCCAGCAAAGACCTGACATGCGCCGGTGGTTTTGGCTCCAGCACCGGAGGCGGCACAGGGGGCGTAATCACCGGTGGTGGAATAATCGTGACGGGCGGTGGAATCACCAATGGAGGCGGTTTAATAAAACGCTGATAAGCTTCCCATCCCAGATACAGGATCAGCAATAACAAAAACAGCCAGACGAAATACCGCATAAAATGACGCATAATGGCTTACACCGTGACCCAAATGCGCCCGTCTTCAACACTAACCGCATAGGTTTTCAATGGAATCTCAGCGGGTTCAGCCATTGGCGCACCCGTTTTGACACTGAATTCCGCGCCATGCAAGGAACATTGCACCCGATCACCGTGCAAGCAACCGAGGTACAAGGATGCATCTTCGTGGGTACACATATCATCTACCGCGTAAAATTCGCCGTCTACGTGACAGATCAGAATGCGCCTGCCGTTGCCTGCGTCAACACGTTTCATTTTTCCGGGCTTGATTTCGTTTATACTGCCAGCATCGAGTCGGGAATTATTCATGAGTGTAGCTAACCAAAATGTGTGGATTATGGGCTGTGGCGACATTGGTCGCCGCGTTGCACGGTTATACCAAAACGAGGGTACTAAGGCTATAGGCTGGGTACGCAGCGAGGAATCCTTGCAGTTGGGGCTGGCACAAGGCATTGCCATGCGCCAAGGCGATGTGGATCGTGGCAGCTTCTTCCCGATTTTCGCGCTGGATGAAGCCTTGGTGTATTGGTTCATGCCCCCGCAACCGACAGGTGAAACCGATGACCGGATACGCCGCTTTCTCAAAGGTGTCGATGCCGCCCCCAAACGGGTGGTGTTAATCAGTACCACTGGCGTGTACGGCGATTGCGACGGACGTTGGATTGACGAAACCGAGCCACTCAAACCCGTTGCCGCCCGTGCTAAACGCCGCGTTGATGCAGAAAACACCGTGCAAGAATGGGCAACCCGTTTCGGCGGTGAAAGCGTGATTTTGCGCGTCCCCGGCATTTACGCTCCCGACCGCTTGCCGCTGGAACGCCTTAAACGCGGCGAACCCGTGCTGACCGAAGCCGAAGCACCTTGGACAAACCGCATTCATGCCGACGATCTCGCAATGGTCTGCAAACGCGCAATGGAAGCCCCCCCCGCTGGCGCAATTTACAACGCTACCGACGGACACCCTTCAACCATGACCGATTATTTCAATCAAGTCGCGGATTACGCGGGATTACCACGCCCGCCGCAAATCAGCATGAGCGCAGCACAAGCCGCCATGAGTCCCGGAATGTTGTCGTATTTGCAAGAATCGCGGCGGATTCGTAACGATAAACTATTGACTGAATTAAACATCCGGTTACAGTACCCGTCCCTGACCGCTGGTCTCGGCATGTTGAAAGGATAAGCCCATGATTGATTACGCCAATGACGATGAAGAAGACGATTACATCAGCCGCAGCCACTTCAAGCGCGAAGCCGAAGCCGCGCAAGCTTTGGGCGAACGCCTGATTACCCTGCGCAAAGAGCAGCTCGACCAGTTGGATTTATCCGAAAAGCTCTACGACTCGATTTTACTGGCGCAACGCTTGACCGCGAACGGCGCAATTCGCCGCCAACGCCAATTCATTGGCAAGCTGATGCGCACCGAAATTCTCGAACCGATTGAAGCGAAACTCGCGGAATGGGATCGCGGTGGCAAAGCCGAAACAGCACGTTTGCACCGTTTGGAACGCTGGCGTGATCGCCTGATTAACAGCGAAACCATGCTGGGCGAGTGGTTAAAAGAATACCCCGACACCGATGTGCAGCGGATGCGCAGCCTGATTCGCAACGCGCAAAAGGAAGCTGAAACCAACAAACCACCGAAAAGCAGCCGTGAACTATTCAAACTGCTACGCGAAATTACCGCCGACGAATCGCTGCGTTAACCGCGTTTAATCGTATTCGGTGTCTTTCCAGATACGCAAAACAGCGAATACGTCGGCGGGCGTATGGGTTTCGCGACCGGCGATTTCCTCAGCTTTAGCGATAACTTCGGGAATATGGGTGCGCAAAAACGGGTTGGTTTCAAACTCGCGCCCCAATTCAAACGGCACGGTAGGGTGGCCCTCATCCAGTAACGCCCACGATTCTTCCAAACGCGCATCCAACGCGGGATTATCCGGCTCGACCCATTTGGCGAAACCAATGTTATCCACGGTATATTCATGGGTGCAATACACTTGGGTATCAGCAGGTAACTGTGCAATGCGTTGCAAGGATGCGTACAGATCATGCAACGTGCCATCGAACACCCGCCCGCAACCGTTAGCGAATAAGGTATCCCCACAGAACAGACTGCCTTCACCGTAATACACAATATGCCCAGCCGTATGCCCCGGCAATTCCATGACTTGGAAACGCAAACCGAGTGATTCCAAGTGGACTTCTGCACCTTCCATCAAGGGCTGATTGAGGTGCGGAATCGCCTCATTCGCGGGCCCGTAGACTGGTAAACCGGGGTAGGCTTGCAATAGCTTGTCGATACCGCCGACGTGAGCGCGGTGGTGGTGCGTAATCAAAATAGCCACTGGCTGCTTTGCCATGCGCTGAAGCGCATCCAACACCGGCGCTGCGTCACCGGGGTCAACAATCGCAACGCCTGAATTGTCAGTGTTACCGATGAGCCAGATGTAATTGTCTGTAAAAGCGGGTACTGGGGTTACTTGCATCATAATGAAACACCTTACTCGTGATTCCTGCTATTCGACTATACTGCATACTGCCTTATAATCGCATTTTTATCAGCAAAGTGGGGCAAATTTTCAGATGAACACACGCACAGGTCAGCTTTACATCGTGTCAGCCCCCTCTGGTGCTGGCAAATCCAGCTTATTAAATGCCTTACGCGAGCGCGTAAGCAATCTGGTCATATCGGTTTCACACACGACGCGCCAGCCGCGCCCCGGCGAACAAGATGGGGTGCATTACCACTTCACCCCCGTTGAAGTATTTCGCCAGCAAGTAGCAGACGGTAACTTCCTTGAATATGCGCAAGTATTCGACAATTACTACGGCACGTCGCGGCTCTCTGTCGATGCTTTACGCGAAACTGGCAAGGATGTGATCCTCGAAATTGACTGGCAAGGGGCGCAACAAGTCCGCGAACGCGCTGAATCCGCCATCAGCATTTTCATCCTCCCCCCCAGTATCGAAGCTTTGAGTTCACGTTTACACGGACGGGGGCAAGACAGTGCAGAAACCATCCAACGCCGGATGCGCGATGCCAAAAACGAAATGTCGCATTACCCCGAATACGATTACCTGATTATCAACGACGACTTTGCAACCGCACTGGATGACCTGGCCAGCATTTTCCGCAGTGAACGCCTGAAACGGGCGCAGCAATGCCAACAACATCGGGCATTATTCAATGCCTTGGTCGGCTAATGGCATTTAACGCGATTAAATTTGCGCGGCGCTGGCTGGCATTCTTGCCAGAAGGACGACGGCTGGAGCTTTATCCGCCTTGGTGGATGATGCGTATCAAAGTGCTGGCACTGGAAAATGAATGGCGGCATATCCGCATTCGCCTGCCGCTAACCTGGGCTTCGCGCAATATGGGCGGCAGCATGTTTGGCGGGTTTCAGGCATCGCTGGCAGACCCGATTGCGCCATTGGCTTGCTCGAAAGTATTCCCCGATTATCATGTATGGACGCGGCATTTGAGCGTGGACTTTGTGCGCCCCGGTATTAGCGACATGGAATTACGCTTTGATTTTCCGCCAGAAAAAGAAGCAGAGATACGCGAGGAACTGGCGCGGCGTGGACGCAGCACACCGAGTTTCGAGTACGGTTTGTACGATGGTCACGGGCGACTGTGTACCAAAGTCGTGTGCGTGGTGGCGATACGTCCGCAAGGATATTTGAAAGGCGTGGGTTCAGCAGCAGAGTAGCGGCTGAACCACAATACAGGACACAGGAGCCTCGCTAACCCCGCGTCCAAAAACGATTTTCACAATTGTAGCAGCGGTAATACGTCTTACCCCCTGAAAACAAGCGTCGCCACCAACCAATACGAACACGCCGCGCCGCCGACAAACAGTGCGAGCACGTACAAACATTTGTGATTGCCATCTGTAAACGATTTCCTTAGCCCATCAATAGTTACAACGCCGTCAACCTAGCACGAGGAATATTAGCCACGTCCACGCGGTTGCGGGCGCTTACCTGCACCGTTTGGGCGTGCCGGACTACTGGAGCGTGCGGGGCTAGCCGGACGCGCCAAACTCGACCGCCGTGCCGATGGATGACTTCCGCCAATCGCCGTGCGCCCACTGTCCACCGTTTTCATCCCCGGTCTTGCGCCAGAACGGCGTTCCGGGCGTTCGGCGGTAAAATCCGAACCGTCTTCAAACGCCATGTTCACCAAGCCATAAAGTTTGCGTAATTCGCGCACTTCTAGCTCTTTGTGATGCCCGCTGCGCAAGTAACGCGGCAAGGTGATATTGCCGTAACGCACCCGAATCAAACGGCTAATTTTCACGCTTTGCGATTCCCACAAGCGGCGCACTTCGCGATTACGCCCTTCGGCAAGCACGACGTGATACCAATGGTTCGCGCCTTCGCCGCCTGCGTCTTTGATGCGCATGAAGTTGGCTTTGCCGTCTTCCAATTCCACGCCTTCCTGCAAACGGATCAGCATTTCATTGTTGACTTCGCCCAACACGCGACAAGCGTATTCGCGCTCGATCTCAGACGATGGGTGCATGAGCTTATTTGCCAATTCGCCATCGGTCGTGAACAGCAATAAGCCGTCGGTATTGATGTCGAGACGACCGACCATAATCCAACGCCCAGCGCGGATTTTCGGCAAGCTATCAAAGACCGTCGGGCGACCGTCCGGGTCACTCAAGGTACACACTTCGCCCGCAGGTTTGTGATACATCAGCACTTTGTGGGTCGCATTGACGCGAGAACTCAAGTGCAAACGTTGCCCGCGCAAGGTCACTTGATCATTTTCGTCAATGGCTTGACCGGATTCGGCACGCTGACCGTTCACCAGAATTTCGCCAGCGTTAACCATGCGCTCGATTTCACGACGTGAGCCGTAACCAGCGCGGGAGAGGAGTTTTTGGATGCGTTCTTTCATGGCAGAGATACTAGCACGCCCTAGAGTTTCAGATAAGCTAACTTAACGGTTTCTGTACCGTAAACGCGCTCCAAACGCCGCACAATGAAATGTCCGCGACTCATGTTTTGGAAATGGTCGACAAACAGGGTATTAATCAGCGCCCCGCCCGCCGCACCCACCACGGGTAAAGACTGTGCTACCGCTTTTTGCGTCACCGGAATCCCGAACCGCGCCGCAATTTGCGTCAGCAATCGCACCAAGGGCGGTGCAGTTTTTTGCGCAACACCATGCACCGCTAAGTATTGCGTCGCTTCCGCCAATGATTTCGCCAATACCGCCCGCACCGTGAAATACCCCGACTCCACCGCATCATCGTTAGCGGCAGAACCGCCCAGCGCAAACACTTCCAAACACGCCAGACGCGCTTCGGGCGACTTGATGGATTCACCCTCACTGCGGGCAATATCGGCAATGGAGCGCAGAATAATCGCGGTAGAAACCGGCAATTCAATTGCCAACGCTGGCAAACCAAACGCCCCACCCGCCGCACCACTCAAGCCCGCAAAGGTTTTGTGCAGCCAATTAGTGGAACGCTGCGGCTCTTCATCGAGCGTATACAGGGCGAAATCCAAAGCCGTCTCCAACGCCTTGCGAGTGGTGGTGACAATCATTTCATTCGCCCCTTCAGGCAACATTGCCAAGCCTTTTTCAATGGGCGTACCCACCGCATTGCTGATGCGTGCCGCCAGACCGGGGTTTTCCAACAGTGTTTTAGCGTATTGCAGGTCAGCAAGGTCTGCTTGGGTCAACATAGCTCAACTTCCTTTCACTTTTTTCAATGAACGATCCACAATAGATCCACAGCGCATGATAGCAAATTCCCTAGTGCGTTAGGTGGTCATTCCAAACGCTTTGCCAATCTACACTACACTGGCGCGATTCGATTACCACGAGATTCGCCATGACTAACGTAGTCAAAAGCACCACCTGTTACGAATGCGATGCCAATTGCCTGTTCGATGTCACCATTGACGCCAGCGGTCGCGCCATAAAAGTAGAAGGCTTGCCGAATTGCCCACGCGGACAATTGCAGTTAGAGCGCCAATACCACCCCGACCGCCTGCTTTACCCGCTCAAGCGCGTCGGTGCAAAAGGTTCGGGCGAATTCGAGCGCATCAGTTGGGAAGAAGCCCTCGACACCATTACCGCCGCACTGCAAAAAACCAAGGCACAATACGGTGCACCCGCCGTGGGGTTTTTCGCCGGATACACCAAAGAAGCCCGCCCGCAATTGCAACGCCTCGCGCACGCTTTCGGCAGCCCCAACTACCTCACCGAATCCGGCTGCTGCTTCTCGGCAACGATGGTCGCGGAAAAACTCACCTACGGTTACAAACTCAAAACCACCTCCACCGTCGAATCACCGAAAACCCGTTGCGTCTTGGTGTGGTCAACCAACGCCTCCGGCTCAATTCCACCGTTTGAAAATCACCACCTTGCCAACCGCAAAAAAGGCCGCAAGATGATCGTGGTTGACCCGCGCCGCACCGAAACCGCCGAAATTGCCGACATTCACCTGCAAATCCGCCCCGGCACGGATGGCGCACTCGCCCTCGGTTTCCACCACCTAATTTTTGCGAATGGCTGGCAAGATCAAGCGTTTCTGGATGAATGGGCAAACGGGCTGGACGCTTTCCGCGACTACATCCAAGAATTCCCACCGCAACGGGTTGCGGCGATTTGCGGCATTAGCGAAGCCGATTTACGTGCAGCGGTGGAGCTATTTGCCACCACCAAGCCTGCGCAAATTGCCATGTCGCCCACATCCACCGTGCAACATAGCAACGGCTTCCAGAATCACCGTGCGATGATTTTGCTCTCCTCCGTCACAGGCAATATTGACCGCGAAGGCGGCAACCGCTTCTTCAACGACAAAGTATTGCCCAAACCGATTGAACTGTTCGACGTGTGCAAAAACGAATTGCCCCCGCGTATCGGCGATGAAGTCTTCCCGATTTGGACAAAATATTGGCCTGCTGCACAAAGCATGTTGATGCCGGATTGCATCCTCGAAGGCAAGCCGCAACCGCTCAAAGCCTTGCTGGCAATGGGCATTAACACCGCGATGTGGGCAAATTCCAAACGCATGGAACGCGCCTTGGGCGAACTGGAATTCTTCGCCGTCTCCGACTTTTTCCACAACCCTGCCACCCTGCAAGCCGACATCGTATTGCCTGCCGCGACCAGTTTGGAACGCACCGCGCTAATCGCCTACCCCGGCTGCGCGTATCAGGGCGAAGTGAAATACCGCCACCAAGCCCTGCCGCCACGCGGCGAAGCCAAACCTGACGGGCAAATTTTCCTCGAACTGGGTGTCAAACTCGGCATGGCGGAACAATTCTGGCACGGCAACCTTGCGGCATCGTGGGAAGAAATGGGCGAAGGTTTGCCACCCGACATCCGCAAAGAAGCGTGGGAAAATCCGGCGGGCGTGACGGTTTACAGCCCCGTGATCGAAGAATTGGTGGAAATGGGCTTTTTGGATGCGGATCGGCAATGGCGCATCAACGGCTTCCGCACCGCCACTGGCAAAATCGAATTCGATTCGGTGGAACTGAAAGCGCACGGCTACGACGGCTTGCCGACTTACCGCGAACCGGCGGAAAGCCCGTTGTCTACGCCGGAATTGCTGGCGGATTATCCGCTGGTGCTAACGTCCGGCGGGCGGCAGAAGTTTTTCACGCATTCGCAGCAGCACAATATTCCCGCGATGCTGGCGCATGACCCGTATCCACGGGTGCAAATTCACCCCGATGATGCAGCAGCGCGGGGAATTGCAGACGGTGATTCAGTCGAAATCCGTTCACGACGCGGCGCGGTGACGTTTCGGGCAGCAGTGACCGATATGATGAAACCGGGTGTGGTACATTGTTTCCACGGGTGGAATGAGGCGAATATCAATGAGTTGACCGACGATACCCAGCTTGACCCGATCAGTGGGTTTCCGCCGTTTAAGTCGTTGTTGTGTGAAGTGTCACGCCTTTAACTGGGAGATTGCCAATGCCGTTTCACGGAGTGTTACCCCACCGCCAGCATTTGTTTCAACCGGAGCCGCTGCACGATATTGGCGTTAACGATACCCATGCGTGGCGCTTAAACCCTGAGCATCGCCATGTGTACGACAAGCTGCAACTGGCTCTGGCGCAGGGGTTGCAAGCCGCACCGTGTGGGACTGACCCGCTGAGTGTCGGTATTGACGCAACAACCCCGCTATTCGTTAAGCCGATTACCAATTTGCTGGGCATGTCGCTGGATGCGCAAGCCACCACCGCAGGCGATTTGGCAAGTGGGTATACGCAGTGCGCCCCCGGCTGTTTTTGGGGTGAATACTTGGTCGGCGACCACACCAGCACCGATTGTTTGGTACTCGCGGGCAAAGTGCTGTGGTTTGCCCACACGCAAGGGGCTGCTCAGAAAGACAAGCAACGCCCAATTTACTGGCATATTGGGGTGCGTTTGCCCGCGTTAGAACCCCTGCTTCGCAATTTGATCCAAACCCAGCTTCCCGGTTACACCGGGCTGTGCAATGTGGAAATGATCGGTGGCAAAGTCATCGAAATGCATTTGCGCGGCTCCAATGGCTTTTTCGATTTTTACGGCGCACATTTTGTCCCCGCTTGGGTGGAATTGGTGGATAAACACCTCTGGCATGGGCTGGAATCCGTGCGCGAAGGCTATGTTTATTCGCTGTTTGGCGAGGGTGAGTTGCCTGCGGATTATGCCGAGGTTGCAGCGGTGCATGGGGTAACGGTTGTGCCGGATGCGGTGACGCGGGATAGGATTGCGATTTTGTATGCGGATACGCTTGATGCGGTGAAACAGGTTGCCATGCGCTTGCGCATTTAGATTAGCGTAAGAAATGTTACAGTAACTTACCTTACAGTAATTGGTTGGGTGAAATATGGATAAACGTAAGGCTTGTTGCCCTCTAGCATACAGACTATGATGATAGCCATCATTTTGGCTATAAAAGGTGCGCCATGCAAACATATTCCATCGCAGAAGCCAAAAACCAGCTTCCTCGCATTCTGCGTGATCTCACACAAGTCGGCGAAGTCCACTTGACCCGCTACGGCAAACCCATTGCGATTTTGTTATCTGCTGCTCACTATCAAGCGTTGCAACGGCGGCAAGGGCTAACTTTCAGCGATGTGTTGGCAAACGTGCGGCAACACATGAACGAAGAAGTTGGTATTGAAGACACCAGCCTGTTTGACGGCGATCGTCATCAACAACACGACAGGGACTTTGCTTTCTGATGTTACGCTACTTGCTCGATACCAATATTTTATCGGAAGCCTGTAAACCTACCCCAAATGCCAACGTCATTGCCAAGCTCGCCGAACACCGTGACATTATGGGGTTAGCCGCACAAACTTTATACGAATTGCAACGTGGGGTGAATTTGCTCCCTGACGGGCGTAGGCGCACCCACATCAGCAATTACGTGGAAGGCACACGTGCCACATTGCCTATACTACCTTATGACGAAGCAGCAGCTTGTTGGCAAGCGACAGAAATTGTGCGACTCAAAAATATCGGCATTACGCCCAGTTTTGTGGATATGCAGATTGCAGCGGTGGCAGTGGTCAATGGCTTGGTACTCGTGACCCGCAATGTGCAGGATTTTCAGCATTTTGAGGGGTTACGGCTCGAAAACTGGTTTTGATTTAGTGTTCACACAATACATAGGAAAAAGAGAGAGCATGTCTACAACTGAGGTTATTCTTGAACATTTAATCAGTGGGATATGATCAGTAAAAAGCCAGAGTGGGTTTTCTACTCCAACACACCGATGATGATTTCTTGAAAGCACATTTTAGCTACATACGAACACGCATTCGCATCGCTAGAGCGACACTCAATCCCAAGCCGAAGCAGCGTCTGGGTATGGCTCACGAGTGCGGCTATACATTTGCTCCTGCTCATTATCCGTAAAGCCTTGCGCATCAGGATACTGTTCGCGCCAACGGCTGGAGTCACTGACAATATTTGTCCAGCCAGCGCAAGCACGTTGATATTTTTCTAACGAAATCGTCACCGCTTCTGACATCGCAACACCTCCTTACAACAAAAGTATAGCCACAACCATACCAGCGCTGACCAGAAAACAAAAACCCCACAATCATGGCGAGCACCTGCTATCCAACGCAAAACGTATTACAAAGCACGAAACAATCAAGGAATGTCAGATGACTGCTGCCCTAGCTTCAGAATACCAACGCATCCGCCACACCAGCGCGGCGATTTGCGCCCCGCTTGCCCGTGACGATTACCAACTGCAAAGCATTGTCGAAACCAGTCCCCCGAAATGGCATTTGGGGCATGTAACCTGGTTTTTTGAAACCTTTTTGCTGCAAGCGTTTGTGAAAAATTACCAACCGTTTCGCGCCGAATACAACTACCTGTTCAACTCGTATTACCAAACCGTTGGCTCAATGCAACCCCGTGCCGAACGCGGCTTAATGTCACGTCCGACGGTGGAAGAAGTCTACGCCTACCGTGCTGCGATTGATGAGCGCATGATGGCATTGCTAAGCGACGCTGACCCCAGCCAAGCGCAGGAAATCGCCGCACGGGTCACGCTCGGCTTGCACCACGAACAGCAACACCAAGAACTGCTGTACATGGACATTAAGCACAACTTCTGGCGCAACCCGCTGCGCCCGATTTACTTACCCAAAACCTTGCCGGTGCGCGAAGCCGCCCCGCTAACATGGGAAACCCGCGAAGGTGGTTTGCTGGAAAGCGGTTTCGACGGCGACAGTTTCGCCTACGACAACGAACGCCCGCAACACAAAGTCTGGCTTGAACCCCACCGTCTTGCTTCACGTTTGACTACCAATGCCGAATACCTCGCTTTCATTCAAGACGGCGGCTACCAACGCGCCGAACTGTGGCTGGCGGATGGCTGGTATTACCGCAAACAACACGGCTGGCAAGCGCCTTTGTATTGGGAACAGCGTGATGGGCAATGGTACGAATTCACCCTGCACGGCTTCGAGCCGCTCAACCTCGCCGCGCCCGTCGCCCACACCAGTTATTACGAAGCCGATGCGTTTGCGCGTTGGTCAGGCAAACGCTTGCCGCTGGAAGCCGAACTCGAACACAAATTGCGCGAATTGCCGATCACTGGGCATTTCACCGACAGCAATACCTTCCACCCGCAAGCAGGCACGGGGCAACACTACGGCTCGCTGTGGGAATGGACAGCCTCGCCCTACACCGCCTACCCGCGCTTCCAACCATTGGAAGGCAGCATGGGCGAATATAACGGTAAATTCATGTGCAACCAGTGGGTATTGCGCGGCGGGGCGTGTATAACACCAGCCGACCATATTCGCCCGACGTATCGAAACTTTTTTTACCCCCACGACCGCTGGCAGTTCAGCGGTATTCGTCTCGCGGAGGACGTATGAACGCTATTTGCCCCAAAGCCACCAAGGTCAGCTTCCACGATTACCAGCCGGAGTTGGACAATTTCCGCCAAACCGTGCTGAACGGGCTGGCACACGAACACAAACAGATTCCGCCGAAATTTTTCTACGATGAACGCGGTTCGCAATTGTTTGAAGCGATTTTGGAACAGCCGGAATACTACGTACCACACGTTGAAAAACAGCTCTATCGCGATTATGCGGCGGACATGGCGGCGTTAATCGGTGAGGATACGGTGCTGATCGAACCCGGTAGCGGCAGTTGCGAAAAGGTGCAATTGTTGCTGGATGCGTTGCGCCCGGCGGCGTATGTGCCGATGGATATTTCCGGCGATTTTCTGCGCCAATCGGCAGCAACCTTAGGGGCTGCATTCCCTTGGTTGCACGTTCATGCGGCGTGTTTGGATTTCACCCGCGAATTGCATTTGCCGCAAAATGTACCCGCTGGGCGGCGCGTGGTATTTATCCCCGGCTCTAGCTTGGGCAATTTCGATTTGCCGGAAGCGCAGCATTTTCTGTTCAACATTGCGCAATTGGTCGGCAAAGGCGGCGGCTTGCTGATTGGGGTGGATCGCAAGAAAGATAAAGCGGTGCTGGAAACGGCGTATAACGATGCAGCAGGTGTGACCGCCGCGTTTAACCTCAACTTGCTGGTGCGTATTAATAACGAACTCGGCGGCACGTTTGATCTGGAAACATTCGCGCATTACGCCTGTTACAACGCGGCAATGGGGCGGATTGAGATGCACCTCACGAGCCTGCAAGCGCAGCAAGTACAGGTGTCGGGCAAAACCTTTCACTTTGCGCGAGGGGAACGGATTCATACTGAAAACTCTTACAAATACCATCCTGAGGAATTCATCGCATTGGCAACAGCGGCAGGCTTCAAATGTGAGCAACATTGGACGGATGCTGCTAACCTCTTCGGCATCTATTACTGCACCGTGTGAGCCGATCATGCCAACGCCCGAAAGCCTGTTTCCCGCCCTGCAAAACTGCTTGTATTTGAATCACGCGGCGGTAGCCCCGTGGCCGCAAGTCACCGCCGATGCGGTGCAAGCGTTTGCGGCAGAAAATGCACGCCAAGGCACGCTCAATTACCCGCACTGGCTGACGGTGGAACAAGCCTTGCGCGAACAAGCGCGGGAATTGCTGAATGCGCCCGCAGCGGGCGATATTGCGCTAGTGAAAAACACCTCGGAAGGCTTGTCATTCGTCGCCTACGGGCTGGACTGGCAAGCGGGTGATAACGTGGTGGGGATTCGTCAGGAATTTCCTTCCAACCGCTATGTGTGGCAATCGCTGGCAAACCAAGGCGTGGAATTTCGCCAATTGGATTTGCGCGAACATCCCGATGATCCCGAAACCGCGTTGCTGGCATTGTGCGATGCGCGTACTCGCTTGATCAGCATTAGTGCCGTGCAATACACCAACGGCTTGCGCATGGATTTGGCAAAAATCGGCGCGTTTTGCCGCGCTAAGGGCATTTTGTTTTGTGTGGATGCGATCCAGCAAATTGGTGCAATCCCGTTTGATGTGCAACAAGTGCAAGCCGATTTCGTGGTGGCAGATGGACACAAATGGATGTTAGGGCCGGAAGGCTTGGCACTGTTTTACGTGCGCCGTGAAATATTGGAGCAACTGCGCTTAACCCAATACGGCTGGCACATGGCGGAAGGTTTGACCGATTACACGATGGAAGACTATCAACCGGCGTTGGATGCGCGGCGGTTTGAATGCGGCAGCCCGAATATGTTGGGGATTCATGCGCTGCACGCCAGCCTTGGTGTGTTGCTGGAAACCGGCATGGTGGCGGTGTGGGAACAGCTTAGTGCGCGAGTGCAATATTTGCTGGATGGTTTGCAAGCCTTGCCGGAGATGGAGATTCTCAGTGATTTACGGGTAGAACGGCGCTCAGGGATTGTGACCTTCCGTTCCCGCCGTGAAACTAATGACGCACTGTTCAAGCGCTTGCAAACAGAGGGGATTTTCTGCGCCACACGCGGCGGTGGGATTCGCCTTTCACCGCATTTCTACACACCGTTCGCGCAATTACAGCAGGTGCTAGACATACTCAAAACAAGCCCTTGAGTTTGTTTTTCAACTCATCTTGCAAGCGTTGTTCCAGCTTGTCGACTTCGCTTTGCACGTCTTGCTGGACACCCTCTTTGACTGCTTCGCCCTTTTGCTTGAGCGCGTCGAGTTGTTCTTGCTTTTCGGTCTCGAAACGCCCCTTCAACTTGGATTTTTCCTTGTCGAGTTCGCGCTGTGCAATTGCCTTGAGCAATACATCCAGCTCCAATTCGTAGCTGGGCTTACCCCATGCGCCATAAATATGCAAAGGTGCAAACAAGCCGTCGGCCTTGTCCGGTTTGGGCTTTTCGCTAATGCGTAATTTAAAATCGAGGGATTCATCGACGATATTCACATCGCCGTTGCCTTTCACCTGAAAATGCGGGGCGAGCATCACGTTTTCATCGGTATGGAACACGCCTTGTTTAACTTGCCACTGCCCTTTCAATTGGGTGAACGTGACTTCGGTTTCGCCTGCTGCATTAACACGCTCCTTCTCAAACAACTTGACCACTTCACGGGTTTTTTGCGCAAAACTGGCATCGCGAATCGTGCCTTCATTCAAGGTGAGGTCGATAGTGCCATTGAGATTTTGCTTGAAAACATTGGCATCGCCCGCGACGGAATTCAGTTTCGCGGTCATATCCAGCGCCCCCGTAACCAAACGATCATCGGTAAGGGCGAACAGCAATTCTTCGGTACGCAATTTTTTAACCGTGTGTTCGCTGCTGAAAGTCGCCGGGGTTTGCAGGGTATCGAGGTTAATTTCACCTTGATAAGCGCCTTTGAATAAAGTCCCCGTGGGAGTGAGTTTGACTTGCCCCTCTTTAAACTGCACGCCAAGCGTGGCCTGCTGCAAGGTGAATGGGGGATAACTGAGCTGTTCTGCTTTGAACTTACCATCAACCGCACGGCTCGGTAGCAAGGGATCACGCACTTGCAAGCTGCCCATCAATTGCTGCTCGGCTGCCTTGATTACGTTGTTTGGCAAATCGAGCAAGCCTTTGCCACTCTCCAGATTCAGGCTCAATTTACCGCTGGATTGCTGCTGCAATTGCCCACCGGGAATCTCGGTGGATTTCACGTCAGCGTTGATGCTTAAGTCGGTCATGTTCAATTGCTGTTTGATAAGGTTGACGTCCAGCTTGCTGCTCAGCGTGACTTTACCCAGCCCCTCTAAAATGACGTCGGCTTGTAAATCAGGGATGCTGGCACGTTCTTTTTTCAAATTGCCTTGCAGGTTGCCGCGCAAACTCGTATCCAAGCGTTCCGGTTGCTTGACTTGCAAGCGTAGGTCGGTGAGGGAAAAGTCTTCTTGGTTTTCTGCCAATTGTGCGACGGTGGTAAGGCTTAGCTGCATTGTCAGCGGCGGCTCATTTTGGGTAAGCGCAGCATCAAGACGAAGATCAACCGGCTTGCCGGGCTGGAACGTGCCGGTTTGCAGATTAAGCGGTGCCAGCGTCACGGTTTTGCCTTGCTGATCATCTTGCCAGTGTAATTGCGAATCTTGCACGCTTACGCCGGTAATCACCATGCCGCCCAGCAAACTGGTCATGGCTTCGCCCGCACTGGCATTGGCTTTTGAGGAATTTTCCGGTAATAAATCTTGCCAGTTGGTTTTGCCGTTTTTATTGCGGTGTAAATTAAGCTTTAAGCCTTGCAAGTGCACTTCGTTGATTTTGAGCTGTTGCTCCAGCAAGGGCAAGAACTGTACGGTGACTCGTGCACTATCGGTCTCAGCGAAAAGCTCGTTCGCAAAGCCCTTGGCATTGCCGAGTTTCACCTGCCCCAATTGCAGCGCAATATCGGGATAAAACGACAAGTGAATGTCGCCGTCAATGTCGAGTTCGCGCCCGGTCTGTTCCTTGACCAAAGCCGCGAGTTCCGGTTTGTAACGATTGGCATCAAATGTCAGCGCGAATACAGCAATTGCAGCCACAATCAGCAGCAATAACGCGAATAGCCAAGCGAGTGGGCGCAATAGTGGCATAAGAGTAGTCCTTTTCTGTAGCCTTTATTATATTGCCGCCCACTATAGCCTATTGGGCTGGTGGCAGGTAGTAGCTAGGTGCTGGCGGATAGTACTGCTGCGGGTAATAAGTCGGGTAAGTTGGCGCGTACATTTGTTGTGGGTAGGGCGTGTAATAGCTGTACGGGTAAACATACGGGTAACTGTATGCACCAGTATTAAGGCTATTATAAGCCGTGTTGTAAGCCGAACCGTAAGCATTGAATTGCTGATCTTGGTATTGCGCTGCATCGCCTTGACCTTGTGCACGGCTGTCAGCATTGAACATGCTGTTTGCTTTGGCACGGAAATTCAGGTCGAAATCCATATTAATGTCGGCTTCGCCACGCCCGCGTGATTGCCCATTGGCATCGGTATTGCCATTGCCGTAAGTTTGCCCGACTGCATTGGCTTGGTGGGATTGTTCCTGACGGTTGTTGCCAAAAAAATTGCCCATGTCCCAGCCATCGAAAAAGTTAGCGGATGCGTTGCCAGCCAACAAGCTCAAAGCAGTGAAAATAATTATACGTGTGCTCATGATGGTGTCTCCTTCTAGTGGTTTCACCAGTTTATACGCATTCATAAGCATTTGCTAATTTTCTTACATGGCTATTAACGAACGACTTACCAGCTCTGCTTAAACTTGTCGATCAGCCGCCGCTCACGCTTATCCGGCTTATGCAACCTGACATTCACCCCGTGCAAGCGCCGCTCCTCGATCACCGCCTCACGCTCTTCACGGTGATGTTCCGACTCGGCATACAGCAAGCGGGCTTCACTAGCAGGGCGGCGCTGTTCGTTCAAGCCTTGCACCGTAATTGTCCAAGTCTCAAAGCCCTTTTTGATGCGCAACTTGTCGCCGATACGGACTTGCCGCGAGGGTTTAACGCGCTCCTCATTTACCTGCACATGCCCGCCATCAATGGCTTCCACTGCCAGCGGGCGAGTTTTGAAAAACCGCGCTGCCCACAACCATTTATCAATGCGTTGGCTTACATTTTCTTCTTCAGCGGCCATGTAACGACCCTATCCTCCCACTCTTCTTCCTTCACCTCAGCGGCATAGGTAAACCGCCCGATCACCGATTGTTTCATGCGGTGAATGCTTTGTTTATCGCCCGACACCAGATGATGCCATGACGGTAGATTCTTGCCCTCGTGCAACAAACGGTAGGCGCAACTCGGTGGCATCCAATACAGCTCATCCAGATTATCCGGGGTTAAATGCAAACATTCCGGCACCAGCGTTTCACGATTCGCATAATCTTTGCACTGGCAAGTTTTACCGTCCAACAAATCACACGCCACATCGGTGTAATACACCGTGCTGTCTTCCTCGTCTTCGAGCTTAATCAGGCAGCATTTGGCGCAATGGTCGCAAATGCTTTCCCATTCCGCCTCATTCATCTCGGCAAGGCTTTTTTGTTTCCACCAAGGCGGGGTGCGGGCCTCACTTGTCATTATGCGGTTTTGCCTCCAGCAATTCCTGCTTCATCGCGGCGTAATCTTGCTGACCAGTGTAATAAAGAATCTCTTTACCGTCAGTATTCATCAAAATCGCCAAGCCTTTGCTGGGGTAAAACCAATAGTCGATTCCCGCCTGCAACGAGGCAGCACGTTCCTCCGGCTCACCGAATCGCGCCACCACAATTTCAGGCTCGTAATTGATGACCGGCATGTAAATTAAACGCTGTACCCGCAAATCATTGGCAATTTTCACATCTGCTTCCGCCAAGGTGTGTTTCCACTGCCCACTCGCCATGCCTTCGCGCTTAGTAGTATTGGTTTGAAAACTGTCCAACTGCGCAGGCGTGGCTTGCAATTCGGCAATGATTTTGGCTTCAAACAAGCCTATCCGTTTCGTACCAAAATACGCTTCAAGCGTGCGTTTACCGCTTTCATGCGCAAATACCGCCATTTCAGGGAAGCTTTGCAAACGATTGATAACATCTTTCAGCGTGGCTTTACCAATGTCCAACTGGAACACCTGCGTATTGCCTTCGGCAGTGTTAGTCACTTGCCAAGGCAAATTATCGGGTTGTTGGGGAGGCGAGTCGCAGCCAGTCATACCAAGCGTCAGAGCAAGCAGGCTGGCAGCAAGAAGGTGTTTCATATCAAACATTTTCATGCTTGCTTATCAGCTTCAGCGACTGGAAACCGTTCTTTCACTTTACGAGCAGGATTCCCTGAAACAAAGCTATTGGCTTTGATTGGACTCATGACAATGGAATAAGGCGCAACAAAGCATTCGTCTTCGATAGTCACTGCGGGCAACACAACAGCACCCAAACCAATACCCACGTTATTACCGATCACGATCGGTGCGGATAACTGTGCCAATTCCCCACCCCAGCTATAACACACGCGCCGCTCTGGATTCGCCGAATCAGTAGGCAAATTGGTCAATGAATAAATTTTTGCACCAGAACCTGTACCGCAATCATTCCCAATCTGCACGCCGCCGTGCGCCTGAATCAAGGAGAACGGGGTAATATGCACATTATTACCCACGTGCAATTCACCAACTTCGTGTTGATAATTCGGATTCTCCAACACTTTCGCCCCTTGTTCTAAGGGCACTTTGCCCGCCATTAGGATGCAATAGCGGTCAATCCACACGTTATCCCCTAGGTGAATATCCCTAGCGCCCTGAATAATCACTCCCTCATCAATGACGAGGTTTTTTCCACAACTGCCAAAACGACGGCTGTAATACCAAGAACGTACTGTACGCCCAGCAGAACCACCCAATGGGCGAATCATGCTTCTCAGTAAATTATCAAAAAATAATGCGATCGACTTCAACATGAATAATCCTATTTCTAATAGCGATGGGGAAACTAGGACATTACTTGTCCGCCGTTCACGCGAATCGTTTCCCCAGTCAAATAATCGGACTGACGCGAGGCCAGAAAAGCCACGACACCCGCCACGTCATCGGGCTTGGCAATGCGCCGCAAGGGTACACGCGCTGCCGCCATTAAGCGGATACGTTCCGGCACTTCTGCTAACTGTGCGGTATCGGTCATACCGGGCGCAACCATATTTACTCGAATGCCTTTCGGGGACAGCTCAATCGCCAGCGCATGGCTAAAGCCATCCAACGCAGCCTTGGCAGTAATAAACGGCAACAAATTCCCCATCGGCGCTTCAATCAATTGCGCACTGATGTGGATAATTTTGCCGTAATTTGCCACTTCCATCTGTGGGGTAACATGACGCACCAAATGGAATGCACCTTGCAAGGCAGTCTGTAAGTGCGCCTCAAAATCCTTCCACTGCACATCTTCCCAGCGAATCGCTGCCATTGGTGCCGTGGTACAATTGACCAACACCGTAATATTACCCAAATGCCGCTGCACATAATGCGCCATATTGGCAACCGCAGCTTCATTACGAATATCCGCTGCCACCATTACCGCTTTTTGCCCCGCAGCTTCAACATCCCGCATGACGGATTCAGCATTCGCCACTTGGGTGAAATAGTGAACTGCCACATCAAAACCCGCAGCCGCAAGGTGACGGCATACCGCGCCACCAATGCCGCCCGAACCGCCAACCACCAATGCCACCGGACGTGGGGGTTCCGGCTCGATACTGGTATCGTCCTCAAACTCCACGACTTTGATTTTCGCCACACCTGTGGTGACTTTTTGACGGTGTTGATTGAAAATATCGGTTTGCAACTCAATGACTTGCATCCGATCAATCTTACGCAACACCTCTGCCCGCACCGTTAGGGTATCGCCCACCCTAACCGGCAACAGGAATTCCAGATTTTGAGCAAACCACAACGCGCCATCACCCGGCAAGCGCGTGCCGATAATGGTGGAGATAAACGATACACCCAACATGCCGTGAGCAACCGGCTTTTTAAAACTGGTGCGGGCAGCGTAAGTGGGGTCAACGTGCAAGCGATTATCGTCGCCGCTCAATTCCACAAAACGTTCCAGATCTTTATCTGTTACGACATGCTCCAGCTCGGCAACTTGCCCGACTAGAATTTCATCAAAACGCGCCATGCCCGCCCCTTCTATTGCTCAATGACTTCATGAGATTAATAATAGCTAAACAAACCATCATCAGCCGGTGCTGACGTTTCATTCTCACACTTATATAAAGTCAACGCCACAATATCAGCCGCCGTTTCCAACTGGGCAAACTCTTCTTCGGTATAGCGAATATTGAACTCTTCCTCCAACAGCAGCAGGATCTCCACCTGCTTGAGTGAATCCCAGTCCTTGCGACCGCTCATGCTTAACCATACGCCTTCATCAGCGGCAACCGGTTTACCCAAAATAGCGACCAGCGCCTGCTTCAGGGTATCCTTGATTTTTTGTGAATCCATGTCTTGTTATTCCTCAATTAATTGGACGCTTTGTACAGGCGTAAACTGTTCAAGGGTTTGTCTAGGGATGCCATTCAGCCCTTCTTGAACGGCATCAGGGGCTACTTGCAAATACCCTGCCAACCATGCCTGCGCGGGTTGGTTACGTGGGCCGTGTTGCACGCGGAAACACACTTGTTCACAGGTCTGAAACTGCGGCAAATGACGAATCGTCCACAACACAATGGTATCTTCCAATTGACGCCCCAAGGCGCGGCAACTGATGCACAGCTCCTCAATGATGAGTAAATCACCATGACGCTCAGCCACAATGACCGCAATGATACCACTATCTGATAAGCGGTCTTTCAATTGCACGCAAGCGACAGCAGAATTTTCACTGTTATAGCGCTCGGTCAACTCGGACAAACTAAACCGGCGCATCGCCAAGTTAAACTGGTTGGTTTTCTTACACAAATCAGCCAAACGTGACAAATGTTCTTGCGGCGATTGGTTGAACACCAGCGTCACCTGCAAATTGCGCAAATATTCCTCTGGATCAGTGACTTCCGTCAGCAACGCCTCACGCAAGGCATTGGCTTTCATATCCTGATTGCGCTTGACATCATCAGCGGTTACTTTCCAACGCCATAGCGCGGGGTAATACTCAAGCGCCCGACGGGTCAACTCAGCATTTTCATGTGCATGAATCGCGTGTACTTGGGGCAATTGGCTGGTCACATCGGCAAGTTCACCGATATTATCATCGACGAATAGCACCGCATCAGGGGAAATTCGCAATGCTTGTGCCACCCGTGCAATCGCACTGGCTTTACTCCCCCACGACACTTCGGTTGCCGCAAAATCATCCCATTTCAGCGGGAAATCGTCACGTTGTGCAAACAGGTCTTCCACATCCACCCGCTCATTGCGTGAGACGAGTGCGAGGAAAATACCTTTTTTCTGCAACGCTTTAACGGATTCTTGCAAGGCTTTGTGCTGCGGGGTTAATTCCACCCCTTGGATACCGTCTTCGCCCAAAATACCCTTGTGCAAGGTATTATCCAAATCCAATGCCAATGCTTTAATCGGTGGTGATAACGCCGCTGGCAACCAATGGCAAGCCAATTTACGTGCCAATAACGGCTGCGCGGCATTGCTAACGGGAGAACCAGTTGCCACGGCAATCCGCATATCCAGCAATTCCACCCCAGCTTCGGCGCACACGCTACCAATATCCGCAAAGTAAATATCCGGCAAAGTATCGACCAGCGCTTGCATCCTCTGGTATTGCTCCGCGTTTTGCAGCCAAGTCGCCACAATAATCGGCACGTTTGATGCTGCACGTAACACGCTTAAGCGCGTCAACAGCCATTCACTCCAAGCCGCAAAATCGGTATTCGCCAAATAACGGCTGCTGTCTAACCACAACAATTCCAGATCAGCGGCTTCGCGCCCCGCAAACATCAAGGAATCGTCATAATCACCGAAGTTAAACGCCACTTGCCAACGCCCAAACGCAAAATACGGTTGCGCCAAACTCACGATGGACTCCAAGGCATGGTTGCGCCAAACGTTTACGCTGACCGCACGATTTTGCGCATCCCCTAAACTCAGTTGCTGCAAAGACAAACGGGTAGGTCGCGCCGCAAACAACGTCGGCTGACTTTCCATCCGTTTGATAGTTAAAGACATTTCAGGAACCATTACATCCCGCTCCAGACAAATTTCATCAAGTATTGACACTTTTTAACATACACCCCGCTACCTTACCTGATTGTCAGGATGTAGCAACAGAATGACCCGATCAACTGTCATAAGGGGCTTTATGGACAAATGACGCTCGTTTATTATAAGTGGCGGTCAGCGCTTCAGCAACAAACTGCTTCTCTATATAGAAGCCCCCATTCAAACTTGCAACCAGAATGTCACCGGACCATCGTTTATCAAAGACACCTGCATATCCGCCGCAAACACCCCGGTTTGCACCGTCAACAACTGCTGCCGCGCCTGTGCCGTGAAATAGTTAAACAGTGCCGCACCTTGAGCAGGCGGGGCAGCAGGCGTAAAACTGGGGCGCATCCCCTTACGGGTATCAGCGGGCAAAGTAAATTGCGGCACGATCAGCAACCCACCGTTGATTTCACGTAACGAAAGATTCATTTTCCCTTGTGCATCGGGAAAAATGCGGTAGCCCAATACCCGTTCCAGTAAACGCCCTGCCTGTGCCTCGGTGTCCGCTTTTTCCACACCCAGCAATAACAGAATGCCGCGATCAATCTGACCAACGGTAACGCCATCAATCGCCACTTGCGCCTGAGATACGCGCTGTATCAAGCCAATCATGCCAAATAATCCACCAATGCATCGGTGGCTTGCACCAATGCTTGCTGAATCAACGCTTCACTCGCCGCATGACCGCTGTCAGGAATCACGTGAAAATCCGCATTAGGCCACGCCTGATGCAGCGCAAATGCCTGCTCCAATGGGCAAATCATATCGTAACGCCCGTGAATAATACTGCCCGGCAAATGCGCAATCCGATGCACATTTGCCAACAGTTGATTCGGCTCCAAGAAGCCCTTATTGATGAAATAATGTGCCTCAATTCGCGCCACACTCATCGCAGTATAAGGGTCGGTGAAATGGGACAACACACTCTCTTTCTGTTGCAAATTAGCGCAACGCGCCTCCCACGTTGACCAAGCTTTAGCCGCCTGCATTCGCGCAATTTCGTTTTCGCCCGTCAAACGCCGGTAATACGCCGCCACCATATCGCCGCGTTCCGCTTCGGGAATCGGCGCGAGATAATCGTGCCAATAATCGGGGTAAATACGCTCAATTCCCTGCCCCACTTGGTAAAACCAATCAATATCCCGTGGGCGACACAGAAAAATACCGCGCAAAATCATACCACTCACCCGCGCCGGGTGGGATTCCGCATACGCCAGCGCCAAGGTCGACCCCCACGAACCGCCAAACAATACCCACTGATCAATCCCCAAATGTTCACGGAGCAATTCCATATCCGCGACCAAATCCCACGTCGTATTGCGTTCCAAAGAAGCATGAGGCTTAGAACGCCCACAACCGCGCTGGTCAAACAAGATAATGCGGTACAAATTCGGGTCGAAAAATTGCCGATGCCAAGGCTCACAACCCGAACCGGGGCCACCGTGCAAGAACACCACTGGCAAACCGTCCGGCACGCCGCATTCTTCCACATAAAGTTCATGCACATCATCCACCTTCAGGTAAAAATGATGGTTATCACGGATCGGGGGGTAAAGCGCACTCACGCCATTCTTCTCCTTAGGTTTAAGCAATTGCTGACAGCATCGACCTAGTATAAAAGAAAATTCTCTGTC
Organism: Thiothrix winogradskyi; assembly: GCF_021650935.1. NCBI lineage: Bacteria > Pseudomonadati > Pseudomonadota > Gammaproteobacteria > Thiotrichales > Thiotrichaceae > Thiothrix > Thiothrix winogradskyi. Next base: position 318,253 of record NZ_CP091244.1, read on the forward strand.
AGGTTTGTTGTATATCGGTGTAGCATACGCGCTTATCCCTATATTCCCCTTAAATATCAATAACTTATTATAAAAATACGCCTCAAAAAACACTGTAAAACTTACATTCACGCATTAACAAAAACAGACACTTGTGTGATTTTTTACAAATGGTTCTGCCCTGAATTCCAGCCAATCACCCTGTACTAAAACTTACAATATTTAGTACACATCAAGAAAGTTTGTATCAGTGCGTAGAATGCGGGTTCAAGCCGTGTCATGACTGTACTAAAAATTGTAACAAAATACAGTTAGACAACATCTAAGATATTTAGTACAATAGTTGCAAGTTAAGTTACAGTTTTTACACAACATGCTACGGCATGAACCAAACAAGGGGTTTTGAAGGCTATGTTTATGCGAATCGGATATGCAAGGGTTTCCAGCCTTTCACAAGATTATGAAAATCAGGTTGCACGGCTGAAAGAGTCAGGATGTGAGGAAATCTTTTCTGAGAAGCAAAGCGGCAAATCCGCAGACAATCGGGAGCAGCTTCAAGCAGCATTGAAGTGGTGCAGAAAGGGCGATACCCTGATTGTGGCGAAGCTTGACCGTTTAGCGCGTAACACTGAGGACTTGCTGAAAATCATTCGCCAGTTGCAAGAGAAAGGCGCTCACTTCGTTGCCTTGGATAACCCGACAATTGACACCACGTCGCCCCAAGGCGAATTCATGTTAACCATTCTTGCAGCGGTGGCTAAGTTTGAACGTTCGCTTATCAATTCTCGCTGTGACGAAGGACGCAAAGCGGCAAAGCTCAAAGGTGTGCAGTTTGGCAGAAAGGCGAAATTGACCGATGAACAGCTTGAAGCACTGAGGGAGGATGTTCGGGCTGGCAACATGAGTATGCAAGCCATTGCCGATAAGTACGGTGTAGCGCGTAACAGTGTTTACCGACTGGCAGGCAGCAAAGAAGCGGCATAGATCACGCACTATCGTCACGAATCAAGAGCCGCGCCTGATGCGGCTTTTTTGTGTCCGTCACATTCCCTGAATTCTGCACACGTTCAAAGTTCATCACAGTCATCACAGTCATCACACCCTTAATAAAATCAAGCACTTGAAAAAATGCCTTCATCACAAGTCCGTCACAAGTCCGTAACAAGCATCACAGCGAGGGGGAATAACGGCGCATTTCCTCAAAGCTCAATAACGAGAAGCAACCCAAATCCGCCAAAATGAGCGCATCAAACCACTTAATGAGGTGCGCAAGTGATCGAAGACCGACACGCGGAAAACGTGCTTAGACTTATCGAAAAATCAAAATCGAACTGGGGTGAACTGATGCGGGATATTCGCGCCAGATTCTGCGAATACATGAACCGAGGATTTTCACCCGCTGATAGTTGCATGTTAGGAATGGTTCATGGTGCGGGCGGTTTGCAGTTTTACGTACCAAAACCCGAAACAATGACACACCGTCCCACACTGATTGAATCCAGAACCCGACCGCAAATCACTGAGGCGGCATTGGCGGAACTGAGGAGCGACCTTGCGGAACTGGCAAAACGTCACGCTCACGGGCATATCCCATACGAGTGCTATGTCGACCTATCACATAAATATTCCACGCCAATCAACACCGTTCAGGGAGTTGCGCGTCAAGTGCGTTACGACTTGGGGATAAAGCCAACCAGACCCTCAAAGAAGGCAGCAAACCCATGAAACTAACCGACTTTGAAGAGCTTGAAACCGCTCTTTCCCCATTCGCAACACCACAAGGCACGACCACACTTGACCCGACCACGCGCCAGAATCTTGCGACTAAATACAAAATTGACCCGACCGAAGTTGACGGATTTGCCCGTGAGGTTGCGCAAATCAAAAAGCTCAGTTATTTGAGGCAGGCGGTTCGCAAACAACTGGGGTTAGTCAAATGATACACCCCAAAGTATTAGCGTCGGGTTTGCCGTTTGAGTTCTCAATTCCGTTACCCAGTGAAGAATGGCTTAACGAGACTGAGAGGTATGTCACGAATGAACTGGCAAGATTAGAGGGTGTTATTTGGGATAATCTCATACGTGAATACCATTCCCGCGAACTGGCAAAAATGACCGCACGTCGTTACGTGGGCAAGCTCACGGAAATGCTGGACGGTGAAGCCAATGGATAGCCTGATTTTTATCGCGTTAATCGTGGCGGCATCACAAGCCGATGTGCTGCTGTTGGTAATCCAGCATTACATCGGGCGATTGCTGGACGGTGGCAAGTGAATCCGGTGCTTTTGACCGTGGCAATCTCTGAGGCGGTTCAATCCCGTGGTTTCCTGCACTCGCTGTACTGGCATTTACACGCAACCCACGGGCAGAGCGCGGCTAATGATGCGATTCAGCACCTACTCACCCAGCACGGCGGCAAGCGTCTGGCAGTTCCAACCGTGGCGGAATTGGTGGAGCGCAACAAAAAGCGGATTGCCGACCATTGCCCCGCGTATGAGGATTTGATATGAACGACCTGAAAACAATTCTCGAATGGCTGGAAACTGCCAACACCAGAGAGTTAGCCGCGCTGCTGGTGCGTGTTGAACTGAAACTATTAATACCAAGGAACGATACGAAATGACCGACTTAAACCCGACAATCGAAGAACTTGTGGTGGTGTGTGAGCTACGGATGCAGCGCAACCTGCGCAAGGTAGGCAGCGTTTGCCACGAATGGGTATTCCCGTACTCTACCAAGTTCAACCGCACCGATACCGACCTAACAAAAACCATGCTGGCAGAGGCGCGTAATCAGCTTGACGAATTTGAAAGCCTGCTGGAAAGACTTGAGCAGCTAAACCAAGCGGTTTTGAAAGTGCGGGATTAATCCCAACCCCCAATGGGGATTGATTGATGAACGAGCCGCCCAGTGAGGTGGCTTTTTTGCATCCACTCAAACTGAGAGCTTCAACGTTTCCATCCTCAATCTGAGGGTGAACAAGTACACCACTACGAATTCATCGTACTTGTCGGATTGGCTGCATTTTTCGGACACCCAATGTCTACGGTGTCATTTTCGGGCATCGTGAACAAGTTCCCCAGTGGGGTACTTCAAACCACCAATGATGGGCGGGTATCGTTTCCGAAAACGCCACCACCAACAAATCCATTTTTGGATGGTCTTGATTGCAAAGACGTTTCCACCACTGGGGGAATCGTGGGCGAATCTTCGGGGTGATTGCCCGCGAAACTCTCAAAGAATCGCCTACGTTCGGCTTTTTTCCACCAAACCGGATAACAAACCGTACAACGTTATCCGGTAATTACGAAAAACAGCTTTAAAACCAGTGCTTTGCAGAGATTAATCTACTAATGGTGGATAATAATGATTGCTGTACGCCATTGGTTGCGGCTGTACGTGGCTGTATGGGAAACCGGATAAAATGGGGCGACTATTTGCGCTTATCTACTACTTGCTGCATTGAATCCCTTGCAACGCTCAATGCTTCATCCGGCGTTATGTCTTTGACCGGCTTAAGCCCTGCTTTGAGCAAATTTTCATACATCTTTCTGAACTCCTCTTCCATGAATGCCCTTGCATCCTGAACCGTCATGTATTCCTCGCTCACCGGTATTGCTTCAGGGTTTAGCTGCAAGAAATTATCAAGAATCAAGGCTATCTGGGCATTCAGCGACCTACCGTTAGCCTTGGCTATGGCTTCAAGTTTTGCGCGTGTTTCTGCCTCGATGCGCAAAGGGAAAGGCGGGTTTTGCTTGCTCATGCACTCATTCTCTTAAAAGAATCATTTCGATTCAATGAATCAATTAGACTCTAGTGATTCACGTCAACTATGATTCTTAGAATCAATATGATTCACAGGATTACTTATGAGCGAGAAGCAACAAATCAACCCATTCCCTGTACGCCTTGAACCCGAACTATCACAGTGGGTGAAAGCACGGGCGAAAGCTGGCGACAGGTCAATGAACGCGGAACTTAATAGATTGATTAAACAGGCAAGAGAAGCCGAACAGAAACAAACGGAGGTAACAAACCCATGATGACCATGCACCAGCTAATTGCAAAGCTGAGCGTATCGAAAACATCCATTTATGAGTGGATTAAAACAAGCGGTTTCCCCGCTCCCTACAAGTTCGGCAGTGCAAGCCGCTGGAAAGAATCGGAGGTGAACGACTGGATAGAAGCGCGGCGTAATGCTGCATAAACGAAAACGCCCTACCCGATAAAGGATAAGGCGCTCAAGGGCTGAATGAGACTACGACCTCTCAGACAGCCAAGTTACTGAACCTTGAAGAGATTAACAGCATGTTAAAGAATACCAAAATCACGCCTGCAAAGGCTATCGACGTTCGCGCAATTTCCAGCGCTGCACAAGCCGACATTGCAGCAATCAAGTGCATCATCGACCAATTCCTATCCCTGAATGAGCAACCGGAAACCGAAGCACTGCATGGTGCTATGAAGTTGCTTAGCATGTTGAGCCGCGACCTCGAACCGCTGTACGACGTTGAAACCCAAACAGACCCCGACCATTTCCCGAATTATTGCCGTGAAAGTCTGGCAGCGTTTGAGCTTGTGAGCAATTTACCCAAAAACGAAAGAAAACGCGCTGTAGCGGTGTTTCGTGGCGTTTTGGCAGGTATTGAGGGGGCGCAATCATGAGCGACCTGAAGCAAACCCTGCAAGACATCAACCGCGCAGCAAACAGCCTAGAGATTTACTCATATTCTGCCCTTTCGGCAATGAACGGCACGCTTTTGGGCGCGTATGGCACTGAGAACGCTACCGCCTACACCCAACGTCGCCTTGATGACGTGCTGATGATGTTGCGCGAACTGGAACAACTCCATGCCAACCTGAAGCAGGCAATGGAGGTGCAACCATGAAATTCTATATCAAAGTTGAGCTTATCAACGGCTTGCGTCTAATCACAGGATGCACCACAGACCGCGAATATGCCGCTACTCATTGGGGATTAGGCGCATACAGCGCGGTCTACGCTGACAACGCGCATGAAGTCAAAGCGGAAAGTATCCGTGCTGGCTTGACTGATGCAGCGGGGGTGAATCATGGCTAAGCCACTCAATCAACTAGACCTGTTTGCACTGTCAACAGTCGCACCAGTAACGCCAGAGCCAACCATCAGCGGTTTGCACTGGTACAAACCCGACGGTTCACCGCTAACCATGCGCAGCATTCACACGGGCAAGCTCTACCCGCACGATACGAATATCAGGGCGTGGTGTGGTCAGGTCGCGGGCGTATGCCGTGGGTAATCGACTGCTATCAGCACGATCAACACAAGCGCAACCGTGAAGCGGCGTTTGCTGCTATTGAGGCGGATATGTTGAAACGTGGTTATCGGAGGGCTTCATTATGAACCAACCCAACCACCTAACCGTATCCCCTTCCAAGATCGAAAAAACCCACGGGCATGTAGGCACGGCTGGCAATCTATTCCGTCACGTCGCTGATTTTGCGGCACGTGCGGAACTGTTTAAGCACGTTACCAATGGAATCGGCTCACTGGCGGTTCTTTTCTATGCCGTGAACTTCTCAGACGTGGTGGCAGGCGATAACTACATTTACGCGGTTTATCAACTGTTCCCAGTATTCGCAGCACTGGCAATTGTGACAACGTTATGGACAACACCGGCAAATAGCCTGCTACGTGTTTTATACATCGTCGGTCTTTACACAATTTCATGGATGGGGGTTTAATCATGAATCTGAATAACGCTTACCCTCTTTTCCAAGAGATCACCAGTTCAACCGCGCAATTGGAACAGCACAAAGCTGATTTGCACGGCATTAAAACTTCTCAGTCAATATGGAGTATTGCGACGTTTTTCATATACCTATCGTTTACCAGCGTATTATTTGCTGGCGTGTCGGTATTCGCCCTGCAAGATTACCTATTTGCTAATAAGACCAATGTTGTGGGGATGCTATGGGTGATTATCGTCACTCTAAGCGTACCAGCGGCGTTAAGTCTGGCGAAGCACTTCACTAAACAACCACCAGCTAAAGCTGGTGGGTTTTTTTGCTACGGACTGAAAGTCCCGGATACACGTCGGCTAAACGACGTGTCGGTACGCTTACTCCGGTTCCATCTTGAAATGGTCGTTTGGATTTGGCTCAAAGTGATGCTCCAAATACTGTTTGATCATCTCTTCCGTCATTTGACCCACGGTGGCGCAGAAATACCCGCGTGCCCAAAAATGCCTTCCCCAGTAACGTTTCTTCACATGGGGGAACTCCTCAAACAGCCGACTGGATGTCCTTCCCTTGATCCGACGCATGATTTCACTCGGTGCTAGTTCCGGCGGGCAACTCACCAAGATATGCACATGGTCTTTGCTCACCACGCCTTTGACTATCCTGATCTCAAATGCCTCGCAAGTCTGCCGAACAAGCTCACGCACACGCTGCGCTACTTCTCCCGTCAACACCTTGTAACGGTATTTCGTCACCCAAACAAAGTGATACTCAATCTGATAGACCGTGTGACTGCCATAGCGGTAATCCATGCTGCACCTCGCTTCGTTCATACAGCGCATTATCGCAGCTAAAGCTGACCGGCTAAAGCCGGTGGTTTAAACCTTGTGATTGAAAATTACAAGGCGATAGCGAAAGATGGCTTTAATGACCGCCGGAAGATTCAAACCATTATCTATTTCATTATTGCACTAGCGATTATTAGCGGCATTTACTACGAAAGCATTTCTGCAAGTACCAATTTGCAGGTAAAGAGTTTTCATGCAGCGGATAATAGCGCAATGGGTAAATCACTCACCAATGCAACCATTGTTAATAGTGGCGCGTCTGGAATGGCTGAATCTATTGCTAAGGCTCAAAAGTCTTATAACGCTTGTTTGGTTAAACTCGAACAAGCTAAAAAGACCAATCCTGAAACAAGGTTTCATTGCAATGGCGATAAAGGCATGGTTGATTCTTTAAAGGAGCAGGCTAATGCTGAACGTGCAAGCAATGCTGAAGCAACCTCTAAGGCGCAAGCGGTTAACCATGAATTGATGAAAGCTGAACGTACAGAACAAGCTATCCCTCCTGCTAAATTCGCTAGTCAGATTTTCAATACGTCTATTGATGGTGGCGTGATGATTATTACCCTAATAGCGGCATTGCTACTGGAATTGATACACGTCACGACAATTTTCAATGAATCCAGAACATTGAAAAACATTCGCCATTACACCGATATACTGAAGGATTTGAACGGTTCATATTTCAAAATGACGGGCAAAACATTTTCACCAGATGATTTTACAGATGACCGTGTTATTGATTTATCGAAGGATGAATTAAAGCAACAAGCACCTGAACCGGCTTTTAAAGATGAATCTTTTGAAATCAGAACTAAGGGTGTCCCCTACTCTGACAACAAAACCGGATTCGGCTTTGTCCCCCAAACGGCGAAACTGTTCAAATGGCAGGACGAACCCAGCCTACCCGCCAAACCGGAAAAGCAAGGATTCGGATTCATCCCTACCCGCTCACCTGAGCGCTTGGATGCAGAGAACCGGCGCAAGTACCCGCAAGAAATCGTTATGCCAATGACCGACCGCCCTACCCCAAGCGACTATGGTGCAGTACCGCGTAAGGAGAGCGTACACGCATCAACAGAGAAGCCCTTACACGAACGTGTAGGCGATTCTAAGCCCTTACACGAACGTGTAGATACACGCATCAACGAAGCGGCGTACACGCAAGCTGCTGAGGCGAAAGCAGGGACTTATGTTGACTGCCCACAATGCGGCGCAAACTTCCGCAAGGCGAACAAATGGCACACGTTCTGCAAATCCACTTGTAAGGATGATTGGCACAATACGAAAGACCCGACGCGATTGGAGGCATTAAAAGCGAAGTCTAGGAGGCGTAAGGCTTAATGAAATCGGCAGGGCAGGGCTTAACCGCCTTGTTCTGCCCACTTAAAAAAACCTCATTAATTCCCTGATGAATTAGCATGAACATACCTGTTACAATGATTAAACCTTATCGGCGGGACGACTTAAATCATAGTCGAGCAAGGCTTCCAATAGATTGGATACCAGTCGATAAAAACCCTCTGTATTTTGCGCTAATGGCGCAAGCAATCAACCTGACCAGATTAGTAGGCGGTAGATGCAAAACAAGGATAACTCTGTACCAGCTACAGGCTCTTTTTTTGTTTTTTGCCGCGCTCAATTACCCAAATATCAGGATGCGCGGCTTAATGGAGTACACCATTATGACCGACCAAAACCAAAATAATCGAATTATCCGCGTACCGGAAATGGTTAAGCGTAGCGGCGTATCGCGCCTAACACTCGACCGCTGGGAGAAAGTTGGCAAATTCCCAAAACGTCGCAAGCTGGGAAGCTGGCTTGTGGGCTGGCTGGAATCCGATTTTCTGGAATGGCTGAATGACGGAGGCTCAAAATGATGACCGCTCAACATTTAACGCCCCCAAAACGAATAAACCCCACCAGCTGGCAAACTGGCAGGGCGGAAAGTCAAAAACATTACACGGCGAATTATAGCAAACCTGATGCAGATAATCAGTACCTTAGCTTCTCTATTTGCCGTCAAGCCGCTCACGGCAAATGGGAGAGCATTCACCGCGCATTAGGTATCCAGCTTAAAACCACGTCTCACGCAAAGCATACAGCCTGCCAAGGTTGCGGCGGAAAAGACCGTTTTCGGGTAATGGCTGATTATGGCAATACTGGCAAGTGGTTCTGCGGCGGCGGTGGCGACCAACAGTCGGGCGATGGATTCAGCCTATTAGGGCATGTTTTCGGCTGGACTCCACAAGAGCAACTAAAAGCCGTTGCTGATTATCTCGGTTTGTCCACGCTGGACAACAAAGAGCGCGATAAAATCAGGGCGATTGCCGAAAAGCAGGCAAAAAACTTGCTAGCCGCTATTGCCAAAAAAGACGAACAGGCAAGACGTGACAGCAATGTATTAACCATGCTCGAAAATCTGATTGATGAAATCCGCCATCGTCAATACCTACAGCGCCAAGCGGTGCGCTTTAACGGCGGTTATATTGCAGAGCCTACCATTGACGAAGTAAACACGGCGCAAGAGCTTAACGCGGCAATACTCGAAGCCTACGCACATAAAAGCGGGGTGGATTATGTTTAAGTCATTCGCAGACCACGAAGCCGAAACAATCCCGAACACCGATATTGACGGCGAACTTCCACAAAATAAACTTGCCAGTGCTATTGCTGAAAAGCTGCTTAAACGTATCCGTTGGGATGACAGCACACAGCAATGGTTCAGCAAATCAGGCAATATCTGGAAACCATCCCGCGAAATTGCCACACAGAAACTTATTAAACGCGAATTGGATAAAGCAAAATCTGAAACTGGATATGCCTTTAATCTGGTATCAAGCATTGAAAAGTTTATGCGCATTGATTTGCAGGTTGAGCAATGGGAAACAAGCCGTCATCTGTTGCCAATGGCTAACGGTGTGCTGAATCTACGCACCAAGGCGCTAGAGCAATATGGTGAACGGCTTTTTGATTGGCAGCTACCATATAGTTTTGACCCGCTGGCAACTTGCCCAACAGTCAAACGCTACCTTGTGACCGCAACAGGCGGCGATAGGTCGGTTATTCGCTTTTTGCTGGCGTGGATGTATGCCGTTCTCACTGGCAGAAGTGACCTGCAAAAATACCTTGAACTCACTGGTTCAGGCGGTACGGGTAAAAGCACCTTCTTAGACCTTTGCTCTATGCTTGTGGGCGATGAAAACCGCGTGATTACCGACTTGAAGCAACTGGAAAAAAGCCAGTTTGAAACCGCGAACCTGAAAGGCAAGCGTCTTGCACAGATCACAGATTCAGGCAGGCACGGCGGCGAAGTTGCTGTACTAAAAGCCATTACAGGCGGCGACCCTTTGCGATATGAAAAAAAGGGCATTCAAGCGGCTGAACCATTCGTATTTAGCGGTCTTGTCATGATTGCCTCTAATGAATCAATCCAGTCTAGCGACTACACAAGCGGAATCGCACGTAGAAAAGTCCCTGTCCAGTTTGAACACCGCGCAACTGAAAAGCAAAAGCGTCGTTACCGCAAGCAAGGCGGAATTATCAAGGTGATGCAAGGGCAAATGTCAGGGCTGGTGAATTGGCTTCTCTCGCTGGATGAATCCGAAGTGGTAGAGCTTATTAACAATCCAGACGGTGAAATGATGCGCCAGAAGATCGAGGCGGAACTGAAAGTTAATCCCTTGCTCGCGTGGCTGAATCAGAACGTCGTGAAATGCACAGCAGGGCAGGAGGAAGATTACATCGGCGACAAAAAAGCACGCCCAACGGAATGCCTTTATCCGAATTATGTTGACTGGTGCGAACGGCAAGGCAGAGAGCCGCTATCTACTACCAGATTCGGCGGTTTGGTTATCGACAACTGCAAAACATACGGTATTGATGCCGCCCACAAAAGCGGCGCACGGCTGAAAACAAAAGCTCACATTCAGGCACAAGGCGCGATCTTCAAGAATTTGCGCTTACGTCTCCCAGAATTTGACATTAACAAACCACCATTAATTTTAAGTAGCTGTGATGACTTAGAGGTAGTTTGTGATGACTATGTGATGACTACACCCCGCAGTAGTGATGGATGTGATGACTGTGATGAACTTAAAACGTCTACAGTATTCGGGCATAAAAAGGCGGTGAATTTATGAGTAATCCGGTGCAGCGTTTTATCAATGACATCACCGCTACTGGTGCGCGTTTCGTGGTGGATGCTGGCGATGTGTGGCTTGATCGTCCCATACCGGACGATTTGCTAGAGATTGCACGGCAACAAAAAGAGCCGATAAGGCAAGAGCTTGAAGCACAAATAGCCGCAATCAGGCTAAACGGCGTTGAACCGCTATCAATGGCGGCGCAAGGCTTGCCCCTAGACTTTGCCGAACTATTAGCATTCTTTGATGGCGATTTGCTGGACTTTGGGGGCGGCGGTGTTTCGCCTGCTGGTATCCGCAAGGCTTGCGAGTGGTTTGCGCGGAACAAGGTCGCTCTACCCCAAGAGCCTGATACCCGCGTCACCTGCACCACATGCAGGCAAACAGGTTGCCCGTATCCTCTGACCTATGGTCGGCACAACTCACCACAACCACGCAATTGCAATGCATGGAGTGCTGCACAATGAAAAAATTATTGACCTTGGAAGCATGGGCAGCATTGCGCTACTCAGAACAAGTGCCAAGCATTAACACCTTGCGTCTGTGGGCAAGGGAAGGACGCATTCAGCCGCAACCTGTAAAGCATGGTCGGACGTATCGTGTTCTCGAAAATGCAAAATACTATTGCCCGTTCACAGGTGAGAGTGCATGAAGCGGAAACCAGCGGGATTACACCATGCAAAAGGCGCGAATGGTAAAATTTACTATTCGTGCATCCATCCGATCACTGGGAAGCGTCATGGCTTAGGGAGCGACTTTGTAACCGCTTGCAAGGTGTTGCACCGTCTGCAAGCTGCACACCCGAAAGACCGTGAGACCGCGCTATTTGAGCGCATAGAGGGCAGAGGCAAGACCTTTGGTGCTTTCACGGAAAAGTTCAAAGAAGCGCTACAGGAGCGAAATCTAAAGCCTAACACGCTAAAAATGCGCTATCACATTCTCGACAAGGTGCTAATGCCGCGCTTTGGTAGCTGGCAATTGAAAGACGTGGATACTGAGGCGGTTAGCAACTTGCTCGATGAATTCAAAAATCAGGGCAAGAACCGCATGGCGCAAGCTGTACGCTCAGTGCTGGTTGATTTTTTCATGGAAGCCGTTTCTACGGGGTGGCTGAAGGCTAACCATAATCCGGCAAGCTTGACCCGTAACCCGACTGCTACCGCAAAACGCTCTAGGTTATCGCTGGAACAGTTCAATGTGATTTATTCACTCGCTGATGACTGGATGCAGCGGGCGCTAGAACTGGCGATTCTGACAAGTCATGCAGGTGCAACGGAATTAACCGCCATGCAAAAGCCTGTAGATGGATATTTGCAGGTTCAGCGCACCAAGACCGATGTTCGTATCAAAATCCCCGTGACGCTGAAATTAGACGCTCTAGGCTGGACATTGGAAGACACTATTGGCAAGTGCTTCACCAGCGGCATTGAATCGCTGTATCTGCTGCATATCGGCAACGGGGATAAGATGCTACATTACCGTGTCACACGCGCATTCACTGAGATTGTGAGACGTTCGGGTATTGTCTGGGAAGAAGGCAAGCAACCGGCGACACTTTACGAAGTGCGGTCATTATCCCAACGGCTGTATAGAAAGCAGGGTGTTGACGTTAAGACGCTGCTAGGTCACAAGGACTCCCGTTCGACTGAGAGATATGACGATGTGCGGGGTGATGATTGGCTTATCTTGGAAGTTTGACGTAACAAGGTAGCTACAAATAGCTTACTAATAGTTGGTAAGCTATTGATTAATAAACACTAAATACAATTATTGTTTGCCGGTGTAGCATACGCCGCCATACATAAATCAATACTAATCAGGAGTTTTGCATGGCAGGTGGAAGCCTTTTAGCCTTACTCGATGACATCACCACCGTTTTAGATGATGTTTCCCTCATGACCAAAGTCGCTGCGAAAAAAACCGCTGGCGTATTGGGCGACGACCTCGCATTAAATGCGCAACAAGTAGCCGGTGTCCAAGCTGAGCGCGAATTACCCGTGGTGTGGGCGGTTGCCAAAGGCTCATTCCTCAACAAACTGATCCTCGTGCCTGCGGCACTGCTAATCAGTGCGGTTGCGCCTTGGCTGATTACCCCCTTGCTGATGATCGGTGGCGCATTCTTGTGCTACGAAGGCTTTGAAAAAATTGCCCACAAACTGTCGCACCACCACGAGAAAGATCAAGCCGAACTGCTCGAAGTCGTGCGTAACCCCGCTGTCGACATGGTGGCGTTTGAAAAAGACAAAATCAAAGGCGCAATCCGCACCGACTTTATCCTCTCCGCTGAAATCATTGTGATTGCGCTCGGCACGGCACAAGGCGCGTCGTTTGCCATGCAAGCGGCGGTGGTGTCTGGCATCGCGATTATTATGACCATCGGCGTATACGGCTTGGTCGCAGGTATCGTCAAACTCGACGACCTCGGTTTTCACCTCATCAAAGACAACGCCACCGGTTTCCGCCGCGCATTGGGGAATGGCATTTTGTGGTTCGCGCCTTGGCTGATGAAAACCTTATCGGTGGTGGGCACTGCCGCGATGTTCCTTGTCGGTGGCAGTATTTTGCTGCATGGCATCCCGCATTCGCACGATTTCCTGCACGGCGCAGAACTGTTTGTGCAACAAGTCGGCGGTATAGGCAGCGCACTCAAAGCCATTGCGCCCACATTGCTAAGCGGGGTATTTGGCGTATTGGCGGGTGCGGTAGTGCTGGCAGTGGTTGCGCCCACGACTGCCTTGATCAGCAAGTTTAAACCCGCCAAGGCTACTTAAGCTGCCCCAGCAATGCTTTCAGCCGCCGGGTCGCCTGTTGCCCGTCGGCTGACGGCGCATAACAAATCCCTTCATACACCTGCGTAAACTCGCGGATTACCCCTGCCACCGCAGGCAAAGCTTCAGCCGCTTGTGCCGCAAACACTCCCGGTGCATCCCCCGGTTCACGCAACACCCCACGTTTTGCCAATGCCGCACAGAAACGCCGGTACAATTGGTGTTCCAACGCCTCACGCTCCCGCCGTGGCGTCATCCCCAACAGCACCAGCCACAGCAAACCAATTGCCGCCAGTAAACCGCCCATCAGCAACGCCACCCCTTGCACCGAAAACGTTCCCAGCAACGACTTTAACAGCGCTGCCTGTTCCGCCCCGTCATACCCCAACACCCAACGCCGCCAGCCGTATTGCACGGTATCAAGTTGCTGCCGGATGCCGTTCAACCAGGCAATCTTACGCACCGAAAACATCGAATCTGCCAGAAAACTGCCTTCTGCTTGCATTGCGGCTTCCAAGCCTTGCTCGGTACGGCTCGGTGCAACCACCGTGGTCGGGTCAACCCGCACCCAGCCTTGCCCCGTCAACCACACTTCCGCCCACGCATGAGCGTCGTATTGGTGAATCGCCAGATACTCACCCGCCGCATTCCATTCGCCGCCCTGATAGCCCACCACGACCCGTGCCGGAATGCCTGCCGCCCGCATCAGAAACACGAAGCTGCCCGCGTAATGCGAACAAAAACCGCGCTGCGACTCAAACAAAAACGCATCAATCGTATCGCTTGCGCCTAAGGTTGGCGGTTTCAGGGTGTATTCAAAGCGCTGATCCCGAAACCGCGCCAACACCCTATCCAAATACGCCTGTTCCGTGCCGGTTTCGCGCCATAACTGTTGTGCTAAGGCACGAGTCCGCGCATCGCCCGTTTCCGGCAACTCCAACGCCAACTGCCGCAATTCCGGGGCAAGCTCAAGATCACGCTGCGAATCGGGGTAACTCACCGCCTTCAATAAAAACGGCGCTTGCAACGCTTGCCGCGCCATCACCCGATAATCGGCACCGCGTAATACCTCACCGTCGACTTCCATTGCTGGGGTCAGGGTAAATAACCAAGGCTGCCCGGTTTTTTCATACACAACCTCATAAGCAATCGGTTCGCCCTGCACCTTTATCGCATCCGCTTGCCAACGGTAGTTCGTCAGCAACGCACTTTGCACTTGCTGGGAATCAATATCCTGTTCAAACTGCCGCCATTCGCGCCCGTCAAAATGGTTGAACACCAAGCCACGCCAATACAATTCATGCTGAGCCGGTTTTCTGCCCTTAAACGTTACCCGAAACGCCAGCGCATCCGACTGGCTAAGCTTCTCAATATCGCCGGGAGCCATCCGATCCGCCACGCCCGTTTTCACCTGTTGGGTGGTCATGGGCAACGACCACAATGGTGCTAAACGCGGGGCAAATACAAAAATAACAACCATCAACGGCAAACATTGCAGCAACATAAACACTGACAAACGCAAATTGAAGCGCACCTGTTGCGCCGCCGAAAACTCAGCCACCGACTGTTGCACCCCAACCAGCGCCCCCGTCAGCACGATCATCGACACCATGCCATACAGCGCCGCCGTGATGGATTGCGCATACAGGAAATGCAGCGCCACCAAAAAATACCCGATGAAAATCACCACAATCGCATCACGCCGCTGCGCCACTTCTAACGATTTGAACGCAAACCCCAGCAGCAACAAGGTCGCCATCGCATCCAATGACGGAAATTTCAAACCGCTTAATACCAAACCGCCAATGCCCAACCCGATCAGCAATGCTTTGGTCACATTTCCCGGTTGCAACGCTGCGCCCGATAACACCCGCAAACGCCAACCTGCCGCAAACAACAACACCGGAATCAACCACAATGGCAAATCAAACACAAACGGCAACATCACCACCAATTGCGCCGCCAGCAACCAAATCATGCCGGTGTAGGTAATCTGCTTATGCATCCTGCACCCCAAACAGCGCCAACGCCTGCAAGCAGCGGGCTTTGTGCGCCTCGCCTTTGCCCGGTTCAATCAGCGTGCCGGGAATCCGCAAGCCGTATTCGCGCTGTTCCTGATGAAATTCCAGTACCTTACGGCACAAATGCGATAACCGCACCTCGATACCGGGCATCGGCAGTTCATCCCATTCCAACCACAGCGCATGACTGGCGTAATCGACGAAAGTTTTGGTATAGAGCTTGCCAGTTTGCGCATATTTAGCCCAATGAATGCGTTTCGAGCCATCACCCTGCTGGTAATCGCGAATACCGCCGAAATCATTGCTGCCACCGGCAATTTCACGCCCATCTTCAACATTTTCACGCTGGGCATTGCCACTGGGCTGAAAGGCTTTTTCAATCGGCGCGGGGTAGACCACACCGCGCACATCAACAGTCACATACGACCACGCCACCGCTAATCCGGTGGGAAAATGGGTCGCAACCCGCAGCCGAGGTGGTTTGAAATAGCCACGCCCTGTGGTGCTGTGTGACAGTTTTACTCGCAAAGTTTGTGCCGTCACCAAATCCACTTGCACCTGATCTTCGCCTTCCCACGCCAATTCCAGTGCGTATTTGGGCTGATGGGCGGGGCGTGTCAGCTCCATTTCCAATACCACTTTTTCGCCCGCAAAACACGGTTCCACGCCGAGCGCAGTGATCGTTAGCCCTGCGAGATTGCGCCATGTGTAAAAAATGGTGAGTAGCAGCAATGACAGCAACCAGAAACAAATAATGTACACCAGCGAATTCTGGAAATTAATCCCCAACAAAAACAGCAGCGCGATCAGCACCAATAGCCCCACGGCAGTTTTGCTGGGTACAATAAAAATCTTGCGCTGAGTCAGTGTGGTGACACGGGATGCGGGCAAACGTTGCTGGACCCAGCTTTCCCAGTGTCCGCGCAGTGCCTCAACCATGTTTGCCGCCGACCACATCGACCTTGCTGAGAATTTGGCGGGCTAGTTGTTCGCCTTGCGCTTCTTGCCGCCCGACGAGGCGATGCCCTGCGACTGCCACGAATACCGCTTGCACATCTTCTGGCAATACATGCCCGCGTGCTTGCAGCAATGCCCACGCTTGCGCACTTTTCACCAGTGCCAATGCGCCACGCGGGGATAGCCCTAACTGGCAGATGTCCGGCTGGCGGGTGCAGGCGATTAAGCGTTGCACATAATCCAGCAGGGTATCGGTCATTTTCACCTGTGGCACGAGCGTTTGCAGCGCTTTGAGGCGGGATTCATTCAACACTTGCTGCATACTCGCGAGCAAGACGCGCCCATTACGCCCTTTCAGCAATTCACGTTCCGCCGCTGCTTCGGGGTAGCCCAATGACAGACGCATCAGGAAACGGTCCAGTTGCGATTCGGGCAGCGGAAAGGTTCCCGACTGGCTTTGCGGGTTTTGGGTGGCGATCACGAAAAACGGGGCGGGCAAAATATGCGTCGTGCCATCGACACTCACTTGGCGTTCTTCCATCGCTTCCAGCAAAGCGCTTTGGGCTTTGGGGGTGGCACGGTTCAACTCATCCGCAAGGAAGACTTGGCTGAAGACAGGTCCTGGGTGAAAGCGGAATTTACCCGCTTGCGTCTCGAAAATTGCCGCTCCAATCAAATCGGCAGGTAGCAAATCACTGGTGAATTGCACACGCTTGTATTCCAAACCGCACACCTGCGCCAGTGCGTGCGCGAGCGTGGTTTTACCCATACCGGGCAAGTCTTCCAACAGCAAATGACCGTTTGCCAACAAACAGGTGAGCGCGAGTTGTATCTGCTGCGGTTTGCCGTGAATGACCTTGTTCAATTGCGCAAGCGTAGCCTGAATCAATTGCGGGGCTGCGGTTGTCATGGTGTGTCCGTTATTGTTATTGATTGGGGTTTGGGTGGGACTTTACCTGATGCTGAATGGCTTGCCTATGGCGAGGCGACGGGCTGCGTTAGCTAACATCAGGAATCATTACTGGTCTATCAATAAAGCACAACCCATCATGCTCATGCTTTTTTAATGTCGCAACAAATTGATCTCTCAATGCGCCAACATCTTGGTCTGCTTCTCGTAGTGCCAAGGTTTCCTTTGCATAAAGCGTCGCTATTGGCAACATACGCACCTCGCCATAGGGCGTTGAAAAGGAAGAGGGAATACGCGGTGATGAATAACCTAAAATAACACCAACATGCCCTTCATCTGTTGTATGAAAAACCTCAGGCATACACGGGGCAGAAGATTCGAGAGAAATACAGGAATAATGTTGAAACAGATTCAGGTTGGCAGGCTCATAAGCAATATCATCACACACTGCTCTAACCAATTTGAATAAACAGGATGACATTGCCGCTTCGATGTCTAGATTTCCGGGCATTTCCGCGCAAATTTCCACGCCAAAACCAAGAGGAGTGCCACCATCCCAGTAGGTGTCGCTCATGCCGTCACTGGCAATGATGACGGAATCAGGGCGGTTAATAATAGTCCAAGCGGGCTTTTTACCTGGCCATACTTGACCATCCCCCAGAAAACAGGGGTGATTAAGTGTCGTCAGAACAAAAGGGCATACCTCACCAAGGCTGGCATAAAACGCAGCTCGCGCTTTATCCGTTTGTACGCTGGAATCGCTCGCTGTGGTGTCACAAGATTGTTCTTTTATGTCCATTGTTTACCTATCCATTTGTAATGTTAAGAATTTGCCCGATTGGCAACTAACCTCACTCGCTCGCGATTCAGTGAATGTCTACCGCTGCCACTCACTGGCAATTTCCTCGTATTTCGCATCGACCACACCCTGCTCATCAACACACGCAAACAGTGCCACTTGCAGCGCAGAATATTGCTGGGAGTAAGCTCGCAATTGCTCCATGATGTAAATAACGTCCGCATCGCTCAAAAGCTGTCGTTGAATCAATGCCAAACTCGCGGGTTCAACGATGTCTTGCACGCAGTGAGAAAACACCGTTTTCCAGTAAGCATACATCGCCAAGTGCTGTTCAATATTCAGGGTGACGGATGTAGGCAATCGGCAAATTTCATGCAGCACCAGAAACGGCACATCGCCACCGATTTCTAAGGATTGCGCAATGAGTTGCTGCCATGCGGCGGTGTCGTGATAGGGGAAACGGCAGTCGATGTGGGTGTAGAATTCTTGGTAGGTCATGTTGTTCAAGCCGTTTACAAGCCGCGTTCTGCATACAGCTCATCCCGCTCAGGTATCACATCGCCGCCCAAGCTGAAGGTTTCCGCCTTGAACGGTTTGTAAGCGTGCGTGGCTTGTAATTGTGTAACTCGATAAACTCTTTCCAGTCGCGTTGGAATATCGGCACGGAAACTCAAGTAGGATTGACGAAGCATTTCAACAGCATCCCGACTTTCCGCAATGGGGCGGGTGATCCAATACTGATAGTCGGATGGTTGATTTTGGTTGGTGGTGACACGCACCACCTTCCTGATCATGCGGGGTTCGCTGGTTGCTGGAATATCTGCCATAACTACGTGCTATTGTCGTGAACTTATATTGGATTATAACATCCCCGCCCCTGATCGCTGGAGAACTTCCTACCTAGTCGTTATCATAGAACCATGAAAAACGCTAACAGAGGTGTTAGAAATGCAAGTTACACTCGATGTCCCTGAACAATTCGGGTTGGACTACACGCTTCCCGAACTCGCGAAACAAATCAAGCTGTATGCCGCTCTCGCCATGTTTCAAGTGGGGAAAATATCCGCTGGATTTGCCTGTGAGTTTGCAGGCGTAGACCGCTACCGCTTTTACGAAGAATGCGCTAAACACAAAATCCCCGTCATCCATTACGAACCCGGCGAACTCGAAGCAGAGTTGGAGGCATTGCGCGATTTATGATTATTGTTGCGGATAGTTCTGCCTTGGTTGCATTGGCAGTATGCAATGGATTGCACTTGTTGGACGCGCTTTATCAACAAGTCCGTGTGCCGCGAGCGGTGTTTGAGGAATGTGTTATTGCAGGCAAGCCAGCCGCTGAAAAACTGCGAGCCTACCTGAGTGACAAAACGGTGGATGTTGATTTGTCTGCTTTAGTCATCACCGCTAACGGACTTGGAGCGGGTGAATTACAGGCAATGGCTTTGTACAAGCACTTGAACGCTCAACACTTGTTGATTGATGATCAACGCGCAAAAAAAGTAGCGTCACTTAATGCCATTAAAGCTATTGGTAGCTTGGGGTTGTTGTTGCGTGCCAAGGAAAAAGGGCTGATTCCGGCAATCAAGCCCTATGCGACGATTATCCAGCAGGCAAATCTGTACCTCAGCGACGTGGTTGTGAATGAGGCTTTGCGGTTGGCGGGGGAATAACGCAACTGCTAACTTCCCTTGAGCTTCGGCTTACCAAGACTTTCCAATTTTTTATTCAATATTTGCCTACGTTTTTCGAGCTTTATTGGCTGAATAAATGCGAAGTCGAATAATGATTCCATGACTTCTAACAACCACTCAGCTTCGCCAGCTTCAACCTCCACAATTTCACCACTATTCGTATACTTAATCGGATGCGCTGCAAAATTACCAATTTGACGAATAGCGTCAACCGCATCATTCAGGTAACTTGGTGCGTGTGCGTTGGATATAAACTCATCTATTTCCTGTGATAGATCACGTTTTTTTATTCCTAGTGCTTCTCGAAGCACCTTTTGAAGAAGTCGTCGAGACAAAGCTGCGCTTGCTTTTGGGCTATATACTAATATGCCACTGGCCTCAAGAAAGTCATTCCGATACTCATCAGGAACTTCTGATGCCACTGAAAAATGTTCATTTTTAGGATAAATTATTTCAATGAAGTCTACTTCTATTAGGACAAACTGAGTGGGCGTAGTGCGCGGATATGCACCACGTCCTGTCTTGCGAATAACCATGACTTCTGTACAAGAAGGACATTTTTGTGTCAAAAATTCGCAACCCCGACCAAATTGATCAGAATCATAAAACTGATAATCTGTAGGATCACAAATCAGAGCATCTGTACACATAGAATCTATACTAGGGTCATAATATTCATCTAAACAATAAGTATGAATGTGGTCTGGTTGTGAATGGAACTCTTTCTTACAGGTTGGACAGCGCATAATTTTCCTAAAAATTAAAAAGTTAGATGATATGAGTTGATTTTTCAATTTCCCTCTAATGTTAACATGGGGTGAACATAATCTTAACCCTTCACACACACCACCTGCTTCAACGTATGCAGCACTTCCACCAAATCGCTCTGCGCCGCCATCACCTTGTCAATCGGCTTATAAGCCGACGGGGTTTCATCAATCACCGCCTCATCCACACGGCATTCCACCCCCGCGACAGCGCGTTTATGCTCATCCAGCGACACGCGGCGTTTCGCCTCAGTACGCGACATCACGCGCCCCGCGCCGTGGCTGCAACTGCAAAAACTTTCCTCATTACCCAGCCCGCGCACGATGAACGATTTCGCCCCCATGCTGCCCGGAATAATCCCAAGCTGACCTTTTTGCGCACTCACCGCGCCTTTGCGCGTCACCCACACATCCTTGCCGTAATGGTGTTCGCGGCTGATGTAGTTGTGGTGGCAATTCACCGCCTCCACGTCCGCCGTGAACGGGATCGGCAACACCTCGCGGATCGCTCGCAAAGTACGCGCCATCATCACTTCGCGGTTGGCTTGCGCGAAATCCTGCGCCCACGCCACCGCCTCCACGTAGTCGCGGAAATGCGGGCTACCTTCGGGGATGTACGCCAAATCCTTATCCGGCAGGTTAATGAAACCTGAGTTCGGGATAAGCCATCCCTCAATTTAGATCACAACCAATGCTGATGTTTTTAAATCCAGTGCTGGTTTTTTATCTTGATAGGCATATGACACCAAGCCAGCAATGATGTTAATCATATAGTTAGTGAGTGAACGGTGGCGTGAATGCTCAATTTGTGAAATATTTTTCAACTGATCATTGATGGTTTCGATGATGCTCCGTTTACGCAACATCAGTGTATCGAACGTGTCACGCGCCACGGGTTTCATGTTTTTCTTCAGCGAGGTAATCCATTCAACCCCTTGCTCTGCCAACGATTCTGTCAATGCCTTGGAAATGTAGCCACGATCACCAAAGACTTTGCCGACCACTTTTTTCAGCAACGTGGGAACGGGCTTACGGTCATCGGTATTACCCGAAGTAATGGCAAACGATAAAATATTGCCGCAGTCATCCACGACCAAATGAAGTTTGAACCCATAAAACCAGCCTGTTGACGATTTACCCCGCCTGCGTCTTTGCGAAAGGTGTGATGACGTGGAATACGCAAATTTTCACAGACTTTCAAGGGGTAGAGTCTATGAAGGCAATACCTCGCCCCGTTTCACAGCGTTGCTGCATAAACAGGGTTAGTGGCAAAAGAACACGCGGCATTAACTCAATAAAACGTTGATAACTAGGGAGTTGCGGGAAATGACCCTTAAGAAATACTTTGACATGACGCTCATAATACCACTTGAAAGTACGATACCCCACTTGGTGGTAATGCACCAAAATCGTCATGATTTCACTATCGCCAAGACCACTGTGGCGACGACGATGCCCGCCTTTCGGGGTCAATAACGTTTTGTTCCATTCGGGATGAAAGTCCTGACAAAAATCGTCAATGGCACAGAATAACCGTGTTAGCATCTCAGTAGCAGCCTTTGGTGGGGTCAATGTTGTGTGTGGTTACTCACATTCTCCCATGAAAGGCTGCGCCTTACCTTATCCCGAACTCAGGTTAATGAAATAGCGTTCCATATCCTTTTTCGCCTGCTCGATAAAGTGCGTACCGATGGCATTGCCTACCCCGCGTGAACCGCTGTGTAACATCACCCACACGGTTTGGGTTTCATCCAGACACACCTCAATGAAATGGTTGCCCGTACCCAGCGTCCCCAAATGCTTCAAGTTATTGGTGTTTTTCAGGAATGGATGCTTCTCGCACAAACGCTGAAAACCCGCGCTCAACGCCAGCCATTTATCCAGCACATCGTCCGGCGGATCACCCCAACTGCCGGTATCGCGTTTACCGCGAGTCGCCACGCGCCCGTGTGGAACAACTTTCTCAATCTTGCTACGCATCGCCTCCAATGAATCAGGCAAATCGGCTGCGGTCAAGGTGGTTTTTGCCGCCATCATCCCGCAACCCAAATCCACGCCCACCGCCGCCGGAATAATCGCCCCCACGGTCGGAATCACGCTGCCAATGGTTGCGCCTTTGCCCAAATGCACATCCGGCATTGCCGCAACCCATTGGTGAATAAACGGCATCTGAGCAATGTTCAGCAATTGCTTCTTGGAGTTGTCGTCGAAGGGCACGCCTTTTGTCCATGCCTTAACCGGCGCGTGACCGGCTTCGTGGAGGACTTCGTAGGGAGTGGCGGGAGTGCTCATGATGTTTTCCTTGCTTGTCGTTGGTTACGCCAGAAGTATTGCAATGGGTGTGCCAGTCAAAAGAAAAATCAATCAAGTTATTGAAAATAAATCACTAAAATGCTTTATCTAGTCTTGCTATCCAAACAACCAAACTCAACTTACTATCTAAAAAGATAAAACACCTATCTTTCTATTTATTCCTGCGTTAGCAGGAACAACCTTGCATATTGCCCGCCATACGCTATTATTCCTTGGATAGCAGGAACAATGGTAACGCACAATGGCAAGACCGCTCACACCACTTCCCACGCCCCAGCAATCCGGCGCACTCACCCCCGAACTGCTAGGGCAATTCATCCGCGCCAAACGCACCCAATCAGGCTTACGCATTGACGATGCCGCCGCCTTACTCGGCGTTGCCAAAGACACCCTAAGCAAGCTGGAACGCGGACACCACGGCGCACAACTCGGCACATTACTGCAAGTGTTAAACGGGCTAGGCATCACGCTAACCGTGGAAACGTGGGCGGAGGGCGAGAGCGATGACTGGGTATGAACACCGCCTACAGATTTTCCTTGGGGAACAACTCATCGCACACCACGGCAGAACAGCAATTCGCAGCGGCTTTACAACACAGTATCCGGCAGCACTCACAATGGGCAGACATTTTGACTTCGATCGCGTTTTGCGCCCGTACAAACGGCTCATACCTTTGCAATATGGGCGTAAAATTGATAAGTGAGCTATAGAATATTACGCCCATAATCATCTATCTGCTGACTATCATTACCTCTGCACCAAACCTGCACCCTGCTCCACGCTTTTTCCACACCGCCCGCATCAAACCTCCATTATTCCTATTTATGATGATGCTCAATCCAGTCACTAACCCAAGGAGCATCCCGTGCCGAACCAGCGTTATTACCTCAAACTGGTCATTATTGCCTGCCTGATTTTGTTTTTGCTGATCCCGCAAGCCTTTATGCTGGGGCTGGTCGGCGAACGCGCCAGTTGGCGACAACAAGCTTACAGCAGCATTGAGCAAAGCTGGCCGGGGATGCAAACCCTTGCTGGTCCCTTGCTCACCATCCCCTATCAACTCACCTACAATGTCAAAGAACTGGTCAAGGACAAGGATGGCAAAGAACGCGAAATCCTGCGCGAAGTCACCGACCAAGACGCGCTGCACCTGATTCCCAACCAACTCGACATCACTAGCACGTTAGACAGTTCACTGCGTTATCGAGGCATTTACGACGTACCGGTTTACAGCAGCGGCTTGCAAGTCAGCGGCACCTTCAACACCCAACCCTTGCTGGATTTAATCGCCGACACCAAGGGCAAACAAATCCGCTGGGAAAGTCCGCAACTCGCCGTCATGGTACGCGACCAACGCGGTATTGCTGCCCCACCCAGCCTGCAATGGAACGGCGCAACCGTCAATTTCAAACCCGGCAATAACCTCCCCGGCAGTGCCAGCGCGGGGATGCACGCCAAATTGCCCGCACTCGACCTTAACCAAGCCAGCCGTATCCCGTTTCAATTTGAGCTGGAATTGCGCGGAATGCGTTCCATGAATTTCGCCCTGCTCGCCGAAAACAGCGCGGTAAAACTCGCTGCCAACTGGCCACACCCCAGCTTCAGTGGCGAATTGCTGCCCGAAACCCGTGACATCCATGCCAATGGTTTCAATGCCTTATGGAAAGCGTCGTCATTTTCCTACAACGTCAGTGGGGCGTTGGAGCAATGCCGTGCTGGTGAATGCAGCGGCTTGCTGGAACGTGCCGTCGGTTTCGAGCTAATCCAGCCGGTGGATGTGTATCAGCAATCCGAACGCAGCATCAAATACGCTGCCCTGTTCATTATTCTCACCTTTGTGGTACTGATTTTGTTTGAATTGCTGAAAAAATTGCGGGTACATCCAGTGCAATACACGCTGGTGGGCTTTGCGCTGCTGGTGTTCTACCTGTTGCTGATTTCCTTGTCAGAACACGTCGATTTCTTGCGGGCGTATACAGCGGCGGCATTCGCCAGCACCGGCTTGCTCACCTTATATTTCGGGGCAATTTTACACAGCCACAAACTGGGCTTGCTGCTGGGCGCGGGGCTGGCGGGCTTGTATGCCTTGCTCTACCTGATTTTGCAGGCAGAGGAAAACGCCTTGCTCATGGGCAGTGTGCTAATTTTTGCGGTACTCGCGCTGCTAATGTTAGCCACCCGCCACTTCGACTGGTACGCACTCACAGCGGAGAATCCGCCTAACCGTACAATTTCCGGTACAGACCATCCTGTTCCAGCAACTCCTGATGACTCCCTTGTTCGCTGATGCCACCGTCTTCAAACACGAAAATGTGATCAGCTTGGCGCACCGCACTCAAGCGGTGTGCCACGATCAGGGTGGTACGCCCTTGCAGGAATTCGCTCATGGCGGCGTGGAGTTTTTGCTCTGTCGCCGTATCCAGTGCCGAAGTCGCTTCATCCAAAATCACCACGCTGGGGTCGGATAAAATCATCCGCGCTATCGCCAGCCGCTGGCGTTGCCCACCGGATAAACGTATGCCTTGCCGCCCCACAATCGTCTCCAAGCCTTGCGCCTGTTCGCGAATGGTGTCATCCAATTGCGCAATGCGTAAGGCTTCCCACAATTGATCATCCGACGCTTGCCGCCCTAGGGTCAGGTTGGCGCGTACCGTATCATTGAAGAGTGCGGGTTGTTGCAATACCGTGGCAACGTGTTCGCGCACCACATCCAAACCAATTTCCGTGACGGGTACACCGTCAAAATACAATTGCCCTTGCTGCGGCTGGTACAAGCCTAATAACACTTGCACGAAGGTCGATTTGCCGCCGCCGCTTGCGCCCACCAGTGCAATTTTCTGCCCCGCTCGAATGGTCAGATTCACATCCCGCAAGACCGGCGGCTTGTCACCGTAAGCAAAGGTAATGTGTTCCGCCCGCACGCTGACCGTGGTTTTGCCTGCAAAGGGGTTGTGCGTATGCGGGTAAGCGGGTTCGGGTTGCATTTCCAGCAAGGTATTAATGCGCTGCAACGCGGCTTTTGCACCGTACCAACCGTATTGAATCGCCAGTACTTCCTGCACCGGCCCCATCATGAACCACAGGTAGCTGAACACCGCGAACATTTCGCCAATACTGAGATCGGAAAACACCACCATTAACATGCTGACCGCACGAAACAGGTCAAACCCCGCGATGAATACCGTAAAAGATAAGCGGCTGGCAGCATCGCTACGCCAAGCAAATTGCCCCGCGTGTTGTTTCACCTGTTGCGCGTGTTCGGTGACACGCCCGAAAAAACTGCTGGCGCGGTTGCTGGCACGGATTTGTTGGATGGTATCGAGGGTTTCGGTCAAGGCTTGCTGGAATAATTCGAATGCACTGTTTTCCTGCTTTTTCAAGTCTTTGACATAAGAACCCAATTTAGTGGTCAGCAAGATGACCAGCGGATTCAGCAGCAAAATAAACAACGCCAATTGCCAATGCAACCACAGCAATATCGCCGTTACCCCAATCAGGGTGAGAATGGCGACAATGAATTTGCTGATACTGATGCCGAGGAAATTGTCGATGGTTTCCACATCCACCACCAGCCGCGAGCTGACCGTACCACTGCCGAGAGTTTCGTATTCGGTCATTTCCACCGTTTGAATATGCCCCAGCAAACGGCGGCGGATGCTGTAGGTGAGTTCCTTGCTGATCAGGGTAAATTCACGGTTTTGCCATACACCCGCTGCCAAGCCTGCCAAGCGCATAATGACAGTTAGCACCGTAATGAAACTGATGTATAACACCGCACCGTGCCATTCGGCGGGAAACAAGCCATTCATCCACGCCACAAGCCAGCCGGGTTTGTCGAGCAATACCTCGTCAACCAGCAGCGGAATCAACAACGGGATCGGTACGCTAATCAGTACCGCGAAAATCGCCACGAGGTTAGCAATCACCAGTTCCTTGCGATGAGTGAGCATCCGCTGGAATAGTTCTTGCCAGGAATAGGTGTGTGAAGTGCTAGGTGTTTTCATGCAGGCATACTACCCGCAATTTCGTGCACTGCAAAAAAGAAAGGCGCTTTGTAGCGCCTTTCCTTGGTTCGGCCATGAGCGACCGACATAACAACCGTTATTACTGGCTTTGGGCAACCATGTAATCAACTGCCGCTTTGATTTCATCATCTGATAATGCTGGGTTGCCACCTTTGGCAGGCATCGCGCCTTTACCATTGAGGGATGTGGCATACAGTGCTTCCGCACCGGTAGCAATGCGTGGTGCCCATACTGCCTTGTCTCCCAGTTTCGGAGAACCAGCAACGCCAACGTCATGGCAAGAGAAGCAAATACCTTTGTAAACCTTCTCACCATTGATAGCCGCAGCAGGAGCAGCAGCTTGAGCAGAGGCAGCCGCAGCAGGAGCGGCAGCTTGAGCAGAGGCAGCCGCAGCAGGAGCAGCCGCTTGAGCTGGGGCAGTCGCAGCAGGAGCAGCCGCTTGGGCTGGGGCAGTCGCAGCAGGAGCAGCCGCTTGGGCTGGGGCAGTCGCAGCAGGGGCAGCCGCAGCAGGAGCAGCCGCTTGAGCTGGGGCAGCCGCAGCAGGAGCAGCCGCAGCAGGTTTAGCTTGAGAAGACAAATCGTGACCCGCTTTGCCGGTCATATAAACAATAGCATTGCTCAGCTCTTCGTCAGTAATGGAGGGATCACCACCACGTGCTGGCATACTGTTAAGACCATTTGTCGCATTTTTCATCAGACCATCCAGACCATTGGCAACACGCGCATCCCATGCACCCTTGTCATCAATTTTTGGCGCATTCAAAACACCGCTGGTATGGCAGGCTGCACAAACTGCCGTGTAAACCGCTTCGCCGGAACGCGCTTCCTTGACGATAGACTTATCGACCGCGTTAACTTTACCAATCGGTGCAAGGTTCGCATCCATTGCAACCACTTGCGAAGTGGTATCAATTTCGCCTTTGATTGAGTTTTTCTCAATGGTACTGAATAGGTTAGAAACCAACACAGCCACCGCTGCGCCGATCAAAACGAGACCACCAATCAGCACTGGTGTAGCCATAGGGTCTTTAGGTGTAGAGTGAGCCACGTGTATCCTCCTGTAGACTGGGCGTTAAGCGCCTAACAATCTGTGAATCTTAAAAACATCAGAAAATCATAAACCGACGGATTATATTCAAAATCCCTAATATTCGCTATCTGTCGGCAACGAAAACTTGACCTGAATCATACTAAAAAATGCAATTGTCCGCACTAACACTATCATAGACGTGACGGTGCTCCTTGGGTATGATGCACTCTCTGCAACGCACCCGTAGCTCAGGGGATAGAGTATTGGCCTCCGAAGCCAAGGGTCGCTGGTTCGATTCCAGCCGGGTGCGCCAATATTTTCAAAGACATACCTCAGAAAAAACGTTTTGAGTTAGCATTGAGTTAGCACCGCGTCACCATAGAGTCACCACTAGAAATGCCATCACTCTGCCGCTCTGCCGCCGACAAACGCTGTTGATCCAACTGAAAAATGGTCTCGCTGGCACTCCCTTGCCGCAAACTAACCAACATTTCCAGTGCCCACGTCGGCAATTCAGAGTGCAAGCAATAATACACCCACAACCCTGCTTTCCGATCCTGCAAGACACCGGTTTCGCGCAAAATCGCCAAGTGCCGGGAAATCTTCGGTTGCGCCAGTTCCAGCGCTTGGGTAAGTTCGCACACGCACAATTCGCGCCCATTGGCTAACAACAGCAACAGACGCAAGCGGGTTTGATCGGCAAGGGCTTTGGTAAACGTTTCCAATAACATACAGTCGGCGAATCCTGAAGAACAATGTCAAGTATAGCGCGGATGCATGAGCTTGCGCAGGCACATAGAAAGATGAAGTTTTTGTGACAAGGGTTCAATTATATTCGACTTGGCGTATATAATCGCCACCACTGTGTAATCAACGGGAACATCACGATGGCAACGATTGGTATCAACGGCTTCGGGCGCATGGGGCGCTTGGGCATTCGCGCCGCATGGGGCAACTCGGCATTTACGTTCACGCAAGTCAATGAAATTGCAGGCAATGCTGTAACTTCCGCACATTTGCTGAAATTCGACTCTATCCACGGCATTTGGTCGCCGGAATGCAGCGCGGATGAGAACACTATGCTGGTGGATGGGCAAACGATTGCCTACACCTCCAACAAAGCCATTGAAGACACCGACTGGTCTGGCTGTGACATCGTGCTGGAATGCAGCGGCAAATTCCGCAAAATCGAGCAATTGCAGGCGTATTTCGATCAGGGTGTAAAAAAAGTCATCGTTGCTGCCCCCGTCGAAGGCGCACTAAACATTGTTTACGGCGTGAATGACGACTGGTACAAACCGGATGAGCATCACCTGATTACCGCCGCGTCTTGCACCACCAACTGCTTAGCGCCCGTGGTTAAAGTCATGCACGAAAAAGTCGGCATTAAACACGGCTGCATGACCACGTTACACAATATCACCAACACCCAAACCATTATCGACAAGGGGCATAAGGATTTGCGCCGCGCACGCGCATGTGGCGAATCCATGATTCCGACCACCACGGGTTCTGCCAAAGCCATCACCAAAATCTTCCCCGAACTGGCAGGCAAGCTCAACGGTCACGCGGTACGGATTCCGTTGCTGAATGCCTCCCTCACCGATTTCGTGTTTGAAGCCGCCCGCGAAGTCACCGCCGAAGAGCTGAACGGTTATTTCAAAGAAGCCTCAGAAACCTACCTGAAGGATATTTTGGGTTACGAAGAACGCCCGCTGGTCTCGGTGGATTACAAACACGATCCGCGATCGTCCATTATCGACGCACCGTCCACGATGGTCATCGACGGCACACAGGTGAAAATCTATGCCTGGTATGACAATGAATGGGGCTACATGAATCGCATGATGGAACTGGCAGCGAAAGTAGTCGCAAACCTGCCATGACAGCCAACCTGCGCAACTACCTCACCGTCACCTTCGGTTACTGGGCATTCACCCTCACCGATGGCGCAATCCGTATGCTGGTGGTGCTGTATTTCCACCAGCTCGGTTATTCGCCGTTTCAGGTAGCCATGCTGTTTTTGTTCTACGAATTTTTCGGCATTGTCACCAATCTGGTCGGGGGTTGGCTCGCGGCACGGCTGGGGTTAAATGTCACCATGCACATAGGAATGCTGCTGCAAATCGTGGCACTGGGGATGCTGGTTCCCACGCATTTGCTTTCAGTGCCGTATGTGATGGCAGCGCAAGCCCTCTCTGGCATTGCCAAAGACCTGAACAAAATGTCGGCGAAAGCCAGCGTCAAAACCCTCGTGCCCAAGGGTGCGAATACCCGTTTATTCAAATGGGTAGCAGTGCTGACCGGCTCGAAAAATGCGTTGAAAGGTGCGGGCTTTTTCCTCGGTGCGGTATTGTTGCAAGTCGTTGGGTTCCAATACGCGCTGCTGATCCTCGCGGGTGGCTTGTTTGTTGTGACCCTGATTACCCTATTGCTGTTACCCGATGAGATTGGCAAATCCAAGTCTAAACCGAAGTTTTCGCAGGTATTCTCCCATAAAGCGGAGATTAATTGGTTGTCGGCAGCGCGGTTTTTCCTGTTCGGGGCGCGGGATGTGTGGTTCGTGGTCGCCGTGCCGGTATTTATGGTCGGCGTATTGGGCTGGAATTATGCACAAGTCGGCACTTTTATGGCAACCTGGGTCATTGGTTACGGGATCGTGCAAGCCAGTGCGCCCGCTTTATTGCGGCTGAAAGAACACTCGCTAGGTGCGGGGGCGGCGCAATTCTGGGCATTGATATTGCTGGTCATTCCGGCTGGTATTGCGCTGGCACTGGCGCAAGGCTGGGATGCCGGAACCGTGTTAGTCACGGGATTGCTGATTTTCGGCGTGGTATTTGCCATCAATTCAGCGCTGCATTCCTACCTGATTCTGGCGTATGCCGATCACGACAAGGTGGCATTGAAAGTTGGTTTTTACTACATGGCGAATGCCGGTGGGCGCTTAATCGGCACGGTGTTATCTGGCTGGAGTTATCAGCAGTACGGTCTGGAAGGCTGTTTGTGGTTTTCCACCGCGTTTGTACTCGCGGCATTATTGCTCTCATTACCGCTGACACGCCGCCAACAGCATCCTGCCTGACCCGTTCAAACCTTGCGCGGCGTTAAGCCGTGCTTGGTGAGGAAACGGTCTAACTGATTCGCAAACGCCTGCCGATCACTCAAATTCAAGGTCGCAGGCCCGCCAGTCATCACCCCGCTGTTGCGCATTTCCTCCATCGCATTACGCACCCGCAAACGTTCACGAATATTTTCCGGGGTGTAAAACTGCCCACGTGGATTCAGCGCGTGTCCCTTTTTCTCAATGACCTCTGCCGCCAATGGAATATCGGCGGTAATCACCAAATCGCCTGCTTCCAAATCTTGCACGATGCGGTTATCTGCCACATCAAAGCCCGCCTGCACTTGAATGGTTTTGATGTAGAGTGATGGCGGAATCCGTAAGGGCTGATTCGCCACCAGCGTGGTGCGAATTTGCAAGCGTTCCGCCGCGCGAAACAGGATTTCCTTGATCACATTGGGGCAGGCATCGGCATCGACCCAGATTTGCATGGTGGTTTCCTTGGTAACAGTATTGCCCATAGTATTGACACCAGTATAACCAACGTCAATACTATCTGTAGCATTTGCCCTATTTAAACAGGTGTCACCATGTCGACTAGTATCAAAACAGCCATTTCCATTCAGCAAGATTTGTTTGATGCCATCAACCAACTGGCGCAAGAACTGCACATTTCCCGCAGCAAACTGTTCATGCTGGCGGTAGAAGACTTCATTGCTAAAAACAAAAATCGCCAATTACTGGCACAAATCAACGCCGCTTACGACGATGCCGCGCCGGATGCCGAAGAAACACAAGTACAAACCGCAATGAAACAAAAACAAGCTCGCTGTCTTGAGACAGAAGCATGGTAATCAAGCAAGGTGAGATTTATTGGGTTGATTTAGGTGAACCCACGGGTTCAGCACCAGGCTACCGACACCCGCATTTGGTGCTGCAAAATGACGTATTCAATGCCAGCCTGATTAGCACGGTAGTGGTTTGCAGCCTCACTTCCAACCTCAAGCGGGCGCAATCCCCCGGCAACGTCCTCCTGAATAAAGGCGAGGCAAACCTCTCCAAAGCCAGTGTGGTGAATGTCTCCCAAATCTACACCGTCAACAAGGACGAGCTGACCGAAAAAATCGGTAACGTGTCAGCAGAACGGATGCAGGAAATCATTGCAGGCGTGCAACTATTGATCGAACGACGGATATTATGAATACCCAATCCCCCATTCTCGCCCCCCTAAACCCGCAGCAACAACTCGCCGTTGCCGCGCCGCCCAAATCCGTCCTCGTCCTTGCAGGCGCAGGCAGCGGTAAAACCCGCGTGCTAGTCCACCGCATTGCCTGGTTAATCGAAGTCGAAAACGTCTCACCATTAAGCATCCTTGCCGTGACCTTCACCAACAAAGCGGCGGCAGAAATGCGCGGGCGCATCCAAGACCTGCTGCAACTGCCCAGCGGCGGCATGTGGGTCGGCACTTTCCACGGCATTTCACACCGTTTGCTCCGCCTGCACTGGCAGCAAGCGAAATTGCCGCAAACCTTCCAAATTCTCGATTCCGAAGACCAAATTCGCATGGTCAAGCGCATCCTCAAATCGTTGGAACTCGACGAAACCCGTTTCCCGCCGCGTCAGGTCGCCGGTTTTATCAATGCGCGTAAGGACGAAGGTTCGCGCCCGCACCACATTGAAGACAAAGGCGATTTCAACCAGCGGCAAATGGTGCAAATTTACAGCGTGTACGAACAAACCTGTCAGCGTAACGGCGTGGTCGATTTCGCCGAACTATTGCTGCGCTCGCTGGAATTGCTGCGCGATAACCCCGATTTGCAACAACATTACCGTAACCGTTTCCGCCACATTTTGGTGGACGAATTCCAAGACACCAACGCGCTGCAATACGCTTGGTTGCGCCTGTTGGCGGGGGATAAAAATCCAGTATTTGCAGTGGGCGATGACGACCAGTCGATTTACGGTTGGCGCGGCGCGAAGATCGAAAACATCCGCAATTTCACCAAACACTTCCCCGATTGCGAAACCGTGCGGCTGGAACAAAACTACCGCTCCACCGCGAATATCCTCAAAGCCGCCAATGCATTGATTGATAATAACAAAGGACGTTTGGGCAAAAACTTGTGGACGGATGGTAAGGACGGCGAACGCCTGCACCTCTACGCCGCCTTCAACGAAATCGACGAAGCGCGGTTTGTTGCCGGACGCATCCAAAAATGGGTGGATCAGGGCGGAATGCGCCGCGACGTTGCTATTTTGTACCGTTCCAACGCGCAATCGCGGGTATTTGAAAGCACGTTCAACGAAAACCGCATTCCCTACCGCGTCTACGGCGGCTTACGCTTCTTTGAACGCGCCGAAATCAAGGACGCGCTGGCGTATTTACGCCTCACCGTCAACCACCAAGACGATGCCTCGTTTGAACGTATCGTCAATCACCCACCACGCGGCATTGGCGAACGCACCGTCGACATCCTGCGCAGCCACGCCCGCGCCACCAACCTGTCCTTGTGGGAAGCCGCCGCGCAAGCCGCTGACATTGGCGACTTCACCCCGCGTGCCAGCAATGGCGTACTCGGTTTCGTGCAACTGATCAAACGCATGGCAAGCGACATTCACAGCCTGCCCTTGCGCGAACAAGTCGAAATCGTCATCGACCTTGCCGGACTCAAACCGCATTTCCTCGCCAAAGAAAAAGGCGAAGCGGGGCAAGGGCGCGTCGACAACCTCAACGAATTAGTTACCGCCGCACAGGGTTACACCTACGTGCAATCCGAAGAAACCCCGGATATGAGCGAACTTTCCGCCTTCCTCTCCCACGCAGCGTTGGAAGCGGGTGAAGGTCAGGGCGAAGCCGGTGAAGATTGCGTGCAAATGATGACGCTGCACTCTGCCAAAGGGCTGGAATTTCCGCTGGTATTTTTGTGCGGCTTGGAAGAAGGCTTGTTCCCGCATCAAATGTCCGCCGATGACCCAGCACGGTTGGAAGAAGAACGCCGCCTGTGCTACGTCGGCATTACCCGTGCGGAAAAAGAGCTGGTGATGAGTTACGCCGAACAGCGCATGTTGCACGGGCGTACCCAATTCAACCCGCCGTCACGTTTCCTGCGCGAATTACCGCCGGAATTGGTGGAAGAAGTGCGCCCGAAAGTGAAAACCTATTCCACCGGCTT
Organism: Thiothrix winogradskyi; assembly: GCF_021650935.1. Taxonomy (NCBI): domain Bacteria; kingdom Pseudomonadati; phylum Pseudomonadota; class Gammaproteobacteria; order Thiotrichales; family Thiotrichaceae; genus Thiothrix; species Thiothrix winogradskyi. The sequence goes on from NZ_CP091244.1 coordinate 352,458, forward strand.
TGGCGGCAATAACCAATTCCGCGCCCCTGCCAATGCCCCCAAACCCGTGACGCGCACCACCAATTTCAATGAAACCGGCTATCGCGTCGGGCAGCGGGTGCGTCATGCCAAGTTTGGCGATGGCGTGATCACCGATTCCGAAGGCGCGGGCGCACATTCGCGGGTGCAAGTGAATTTCAAAGCGGTGGGCGTCAAATGGCTGGTGTTGGGTTACGCCAATTTGGAAAAAATATGATGCATTACGCCTGAGTAGTCGGTTGCATCATCAATAAGGCATTCAGGGCAGCGGCGGCTAACACCCCGCCGCCGCGAGTGCCGTCCACCACAATGCATTCCACGCCCAATTCCTGATGCTGCCTCCATAACAGTTTCTTAGCTTCGGGGGCATTCACAAAGCCACGCGGGCAAGCAATCACCAAAGCGGGCGGACGTACACCCTCTTGTAATATTTCGATTAGGTGCAGCAATGCCGTTGCCGATTGTCCTATCAACACAATCCCACCCGACATATACGGTTTCCAGCAATCCACCGCCGTCATTGCACGGGTTTGCTTAGTAGTTTTCGCCTGAGAAATTACCGAAGCTCGCCCCATAAACCCCAGTGGTTCTTGATACAATAACGATTCTTTCAGCGCATGTTTCACCAGTTCAGCATCGTATAACAGGTTATTGCGTTGCTTAATCACCTTGCGGGCAACGCTTAAAGCATTTTCACTAAAACGAATGTACTTGACCAGATCAGGGTCGCCATACGCCAACACCATTTGGATAACCACGGGTTGTTGCTCTGGTGTAAACGCACTCAAATCAACCTGCTCCCGCAAACGGGCGTAATTCTGTTCGTGGATGCGCTCCGGGTCGCGTAAATATTCGATCATCGCGCCAACGCTGCCAGCAAACTGCCATCCGGTATCAGCGCATTGATCTCATCATACGCAACGGTAAACTCTGTCGGTCCCATTGCATACGGGGCGACTTCATACGGGTTAAAGTTAAACACCAAACCATTGCCCGACACCCCCACATTGGTATTGACCTTAAAGATACCGTTAGCAAACCAGAAACCGGCTTCTTCCAAACTTATCTTGGCATCCAGCCCGCGCTCCTGACGGAAAGCCTGTTCACCTGCCACATTCAGACGCTCCTCATAGCCTGCCACCAGCAAATCATTGAGCGTCAATTGCTTACCAGTGTTCACATCAAACACCGCGTAACGTTGCCCGCTAAAAGGATGCGCCCCCCCGGTATAACCCGATTCATGGATCTTCAAGGTAGCCAGATGTTCGGAGGCAAAACTCACCTCCACCTCGCGCACCATTTCCCACAAACCTGCCGCTTCCGGCACGTCGTTGTAATCCGCCACAAACATGCTGGCAAGTTCGTCCGGGGTTGCGGGTGGCTTGCCTTCAGCATCACTGTATTCCAGCAATTGCTCTTGGATATACTGGTTAATTACCGCAGCCGCAGCGGGTGTGCCAGCCGCCACAATCTTGGGGTAAATCAGACGCAAACTGGCACAGCGCATATTTTCAGGGGTTGTACCCGCTACATCAGGGCATTGAGGCCCGCCTAACCGCTCAAACGTCACGGTTTCCAGTGTTAATGGCCCGCTGATACTGCTTCCACCGAGGCTCGGCAGTTCCAATTTACAGCCCGTTATCAACAACAGGCTGGCAACTAACAGCATTGATTTTGCTAACATCATGTATCCTTACCACAACCAACGGCGCACTTGCGCTTTATAGTCACGATACGCGCCGCCAAAGGTTTGTTCCAGAATTTTTTCCTCAGGAATAATTTGCTCCACCGTCAATACCCACACGAATAGCGGCAACAGCAAAAACGGCGCAAGACTGCCCAACCAAATACCCCAGCCGGTTAAAATCACCAACATACCCACGTACATCGGGTTACGGGTGTAACGGTAAGGTCCGGTAGTGACCAAGGCTTGGGTACGTTCGGGGTGAATGGGGTTAAACGTGGTATGTGCACGAAAAAACAAACCCAACGACCAAAAGTCCACCAACAATGCCACCGCAATCAGTAACAAACCCACCTGATTCCAAGGCGCAGCAAGCAGATGCACCAGCGGCAACCACGCATTGACGAGCCACATCAAGCCCGCAAACGCCAACAAGTAAACCGGCGGGGGGATTTTCAGTTGCAGGAAATTCATGGTGCTAACCTCGCAATTTCCCAGCCATCCGCCTGACGTCGGTATTCAAAACGATCATGCAAACGGCTAGGGCGACCTTGCCAGAATTCAATGGTATCCGGCACGATGCGGTAGCCACCCCAAAAATCCGGCAGCGGAATATCGCCTGCACTGAATTTACGCTTCATTTCATCCAGCTTGATTTCTAGCAAAGTGCGCGAGGTAATCACCGAACTTTGCGCGGAAACCCATGCACCCAACTGGCTACCACGCGGGCGCGTCACGAAATAACGCAAAGATTCTAAGGTAGGGATTTTTTCGGCACGTCCGGTAATTTCCACCTGACGCTCCAACTCTTTCCAGAACAGCAATAACGCCACTTGCGGATTTTCCGTGATTTGTTGGGCTTTTTGGCTGTGGTAATTGGTGAAAAATACAAAGCCATTGGCATCGAAAGATTTCAGCAATACCGTGCGCAGCGTGGGTTTTCCCGTCGCGGATGCGGTCGCAATCTGCATAGCGGTGGGTTCGATCACTTCGCCGTCTATCGCCTGCTTGAGCCACAGACTGAACTGTTGGTAAGGATCGGGGTCTAGTGTTTGACGGCTTAAGCCTGCTTTGGTGTATTCGTGACGTAATGATGAAATATCCATGCTCTCACTCCCAATAATTATTGTGTGGCTGGCGCGGATTCTACCTGAATTGACACCCAACATAAAAAAGCCAGACCCTAAAATAGTGGGTCTGGCCAAAAAGACACAAAGGAAGGGCTAAGACCTTTGCGTCAAAGTGGAGTCCGCGTTGGACTCCAGGGGCTAACAAATAGGGTTTATAGCATACAATATTATTGGAGTGAGTAATATTGCGAGATAAATTTTGTTTCTTGCTCCAAAATAGGGCGCGAAACATGCAACAGAGACGCCGAGATGGTATCTAATGGGTTACTTAATGCCGGACGATACGGCATGACAGCACTCATAAACGGGCTAGCAGGGGCAGCGGCTGGTACTGGCATTCCGTAAGCACCATAGGCACGTTGTTCCCACATACTGTATAAATTATTCTCTTTTACGGTCGTGCAGCCGGGCAATACAGCCGCTGCTAACAGCGTCCACAACACACTGGCTATTCTTGTTTTCATCGCGTTGTTTTAGGGTTTGGGTTTGTGATGTGGCTATCATGCCCAAAATCAGCAGGCGTGTATATTTCTTATTGATGAATGGATTAAATTTATAGATGATTGGCAAGACTAAGCGCTAAGCCACTGTTTTTGTTGATCAATCGCCCACTGAATATGCTCTTTAACCAACACACTGTCTAATGCCTCATATTTGTGCCGCAACAGGTTCAGTGCACTCAAACTCGGCGGCGCATTCCCCAGTGCCACCGCAATATTGCGTAACCAACGCTCGTAACCAATCCTGCGAATCGGCGAACCCTCCAACCTGCGCATAAACTCGGTTTCGCTCCATTGGAACAACTCACTCAAACGTGCGCTATCCAGACCATTACGCACGGCAAAATCCGCTTCTGGCGACGTTTGCGCGAACCGATTCCAAGGGCAAATAAGCTGACAATCATCACAGCCATAAATACGGTTGCCCATGAGCGGGCGCAATGCCGAAGGAATACTGCCTTGGTATTCAATCGTGAGGTAGGAAATGCAACGTCGCGCATCCAACACATAGGGCGCGAGAATCGCTTGCGTGGGGCAAACGTCAATACACGCCGTGCATTGCCCGCAATGTTCAGTGACGCTGCCCGTCTCTTCCAAGGGTAAATCGGTGTAAATCTCACCCAGAAAAAACCACGAACCCGCGTCACGACTAAGAATATTGGTGTGTTTGCCCATCCACCCCAGCCCTGCTTTCACGGCAATGGGCTTTTCCAATACCGGAGCGCTATCGGTGAACACACGGTAGCCAAATGCACCAATCTCAGCCTGTAAGCGCTGTGCAAACTTTTCCAGCCGCTGCCTGATCACCTTGTGGTAATCACGCCCCAGTGCATAGCGCGAAATGTACGCACGTTCGGGGTGATTCAATACCATCACCGCATCGGTGCTATCCGGCGGCAAATAGTCCATGCGCACGCTGATCACGCTTAATGTGCCGGAAACCAGTTCGTCAGGGCGGCTGCGCTTCGTGCCGTGGTGCGCCATCCACGCCATGTCGCCCTGATAGCCTTGCGCCAGCCAATCCAGCAAGCGTTGCTCGGCAAGCGACAAGTCGATATTGCTGACACCGACGGCATTGAAGCCGAGTGCTTCTCCGATGGCTTGAAGCTGCGCAATCTGCATGTAGCTGCGTCCTGTTCTCGTGGTTCAAGGTTGTGACTTGCACACCCATTTTGCGGTAGCATACAGCAACCCAACCAAGGATGTGACTATGCTACTGATTCCCGCAATTGATTTGAAAGACGGCCAATGCGTGCGCCTGCGCCAAGGCCGTATGGATGACACCACTGTGTTTGCCAGCAACCCCGTCGATGTTGCCCAACGTTGGGTGGATGCGGGCGCACGCCGTCTGCATTTGGTCGATTTAAACGGTGCATTTGCAGGCAAGCCGGTGAATGGCGACGTGGTGCGTGCAGTCGCAGCACGTTTCCCGAATGTGCCGGTGCAAATCGGCGGCGGCATTCGCGATGCAGCCACCGTAGCGGCGTATCTGGAAGCGGGCGTGCAATATTGCATTATCGGCACAAAAGCGGTGCAAGAACCGCAATTTGTTATCGACCTGTGCCAGCAATTTCCCGGTCACATTATCGTCGGGATTGATGCCAAAAACGGCATGGTCGCCACCGATGGCTGGGCAGAAGTGTCTTCCGTTTCCGCGATTGAGCTTGCCAAGCAATTTGAGCAAGCCGGTGTCAGCGCGATTGTTTACACCGACATTGCCCGCGATGGCATGATGAAAGGCGTGAACGTGGAAGAAACCGCGAAACTTGCCGCCAGTATTAATATTCCCGTCGTCGCCTCCGGCGGCGTGACCAATATGGACGACATTAAAGCCCTGTGCGCGGTGGAAGACCAAGGCATTATGGGTGCAATCCTCGGTCGGTCGATCTACGAAGGCACGATTGATCTGGCAGCAGCGCAACAATACGTCGATTCCAACGGAAACATCTGATGTCGCAAGAACGGGGATTCAGTGACTACCAAAATGAAGCGGCGACGTGGATTACGCTGGCAACGGGCGACTACTATCCAAACATTTTGAATGATGCTTGCCGCTTGTATGAACCTGTGCTGGTTGAATTTGGTCAATTATTGCAACGCGCCCATTCTTCAGAATTTCTGTTTAAATCCATTGCCGCAACGCCTAATCAATGGATGCGTATTCAACTTTGCCGTGTTTTCAAAAAATATGTCAGCCCACAAACCCCTGTTGAAATGCTCAAGGTTAAAAACAAAGCCACTCACATCTGTGAACAGTTTGGATCAGGCTTTCGCCACATTGCCGAAGTCCAGCAACATTTTAATCAACGCCCTATGCCTGATGAAACGTTATGTGCCTTGCTATGGGAATACAAAGACCGAGGCAAAAAAGGTTACGACCTCACTGAGCGGGCATTCGATTTACTGCGTAGCCAACACCCCGATTGCACCTTGATTGGCCCGGAACGTGCTGGCAAAGACGTGTTGCTAGGCAGCATTTTTGATGATTATCCCAAACCGGATCGCCCGGTGGATTTTATCATTAGTGAAGGGCAGCGCATTCTCGCGATTGGTTTGGCACGTTATGATTCTGATCGAGGGGGCGCACAAGAAGACGACCGCACCGGGCAGTACCGTGAAGTGGCACAAGAAATTATCAGCTACGCTGATGCTCATGGTATGTCACATATCAAAATCGTGTACGTCAACGATGGCCCCGGATTAGTGCTAGGCTCCATGTGGCGCGACTACGCTTATCTGGAAACCCGTTGGACGGGGCGGGTAAAAGTAGTCACTTTACGCATGATCCCTGAACGTATCACCGCTGCATGGTTGAGGAGCTGAGATGGCTGTTGGTATTCCGAAACGCTTGTACCCACTGCAACCACGCCAAACGGGTGAAAACTTACCCGGTGGCTTTCGCCTCGAATACGCTGGAAAAAAACATCCCGTTGAGATTCTTGCGACACCCGCAGGCCATTATCAAACCAGCCGTGAGTATTGCAGGGGGAATAATCGCCTATTCCATGCTGACAATTTAGGGGCATTGGCAGCATTGGCTCATGACCCCGCACTGGCGGGAAAAATCCGTTTAGTGTATATCGACCCACCCTTTGCCACGGATTCGGCATTTGAATCACGCCAACAACAACACGCTTACGATGACCATCTAACAGGCACTACTTTTGTGGAAGCATTGCGTGAACGCCTGATTCTCATTCATCGCTTATTGGCAGATGATGGCTCATTGTACTTACATTTGGACAGTCGTATGGTCTTCCATATGCGCTTGATTCTGGATGAAATATTTGGCGAACAACAGTTCCGCAACTGCATTACCCGCAAAAAATGTAACCCTAAAAACTACACACGCAAAACCTACGGCACAACCGCCGATTACATTCTGTTCTATACCAAAACCGACCAGTATGTATGGAATCGTGCCTTAGAACCGTGGGATGAAGCCCGCATTCTCAAAGAATACCCGTGTAGCGATGAACAGGGACGGCGTTATAAAAAAGTCCCTGTTCACGCACCCGGTGTGCGCAACGGTGAAACCGGCAAATTATGGCGCGGCATGTTGCCGCCGCCCGGCAAGCACTGGCAATACACGCCCGATAAACTGGATGAAATGGATGCACGCGGTGAAATTTACTGGTCGCCAACAGGCAACCCACGCCGTAAAGTTTACTTAGAAAACAGTGCCGGTATCCCCGTGCAAGACATCTGGCTGGACATGAAAGATGCCCACAATCAGAATATCCAGATTACCGGTTATCCAACCGAAAAAAACCTTGCTATGCTGGAGCGGATTATTGAAGCATCCTCTAACCCCGGTGACTGGGTGCTCGATTGTTATGCCGGTTCTGGTACAACACTCGCTGCCGCTGCCAGCCTGAACCGGCAATGGATTGGCATTGACCGTAGCGATGAAGCCATCAAAACCATCTTGCACCGCTTCGAGAATGGCACAAAACGCATGGGAGACTTTGTGAATACACCAGCCAAAACCAATACATTGCCGCTATTCAATGCCAGCAATACCGACTTTACGCTTTTTGTGGAAAAGAAATAATGGGACTCGCCAAACGCATCATTCCCTGCCTTGACGTGAACAACGGTCGTGTCGTCAAAGGCGTAAACTTCGTCGACATCCGTGATGCGGGCGACCCGGTGGAAATCGCCGCGCGTTACAACCGCGAAGGTGCGGACGAAATCACCTTCCTCGATATTACCGCCAGCTCCGACAACCGCGACACCATCGTCCACATGGTGGAAGCCGTTGCCTCGCAAGTTTTCATTCCGCTCACCGTCGGCGGCGGTATCCGCAAACCCGAAGACGTGCGCCGCATGTTGAATGCCGGTGCGGATAAAGTCGGGATTAACACCGCTGCGATTACCAACCCCGATTTGGTACGCGAATGCACCGATTATTTCGGCTCGCAATGCATCGTGGTGGCAATTGATGCCAAGCGCGTCAATGAACCGGGCGAACCGGATCGCTGGGAAGTCTTCACCCACGGCGGGCGCAACCGTACCGGCATTGATGCAGTTGCATGGGCAGAAAAAATGGCGCAATACGGCGCGGGTGAATTGCTGGTCACAAGCATGGATCGCGATGGCACGAAAGTCGGCTTCGACCTCGGCTTAACCCGTGCAATTACTGACCGCGTAGGCATTCCGCTGATCGCTTCCGGCGGCGTGGGTAATTTGCAGCATTTAGCCGATGGCGTACTCAAAGGCGGGGCAGATGCGGTACTTGCCGCGAGTATTTTCCACTTTGGCGAATACACCGTGGGCGATGCTAAACGCTACATGGCAGCCCAAGGCATTGAGATGAGGCTGTAGGAGAGTTTTACGATTATGGCAGCACCCGCACAAATCCAAATTCGCTATATTCAGGAAGAAGACCGTATCCTGATGCGCATCAATACCCTGGCTAACGAAGAATTTCGTTTCTGGCTAACCCGGCGATTTCTGGTGCGCCTGTGGCCGGTTTTACAGGAATCGCTGATGTCATCGCCTGCGGTCAAACAGCACAGCGATTACAGTTCCCGCCAAGCCATCGTCGCGTTTGAACACGAACGGGCGCAAAGCAAAGCCGCGTTTAATAACCCATTCCGCGAAGTCGACAACCTGCCACTGGGCAAAGACCCGTTGCTGGTGGTGAAGGCAGGTTTTCGCCATAAAGAAAGCGGCGCGTTGCAAATTGCTTTCAAAGACAACCACGATAAAGGTGTCGACCTCAACTTAAGCAATGAGATATTGCACCTGCTGTGCAAATTATTGGACGATGCTGCGCAACAATCCGACTGGAAAATGACGGCTTTGTTACCAAACATTACCGAAACACAATCACCAGTCGCCGCGCACCAATTGAATTAGGTATACTCCAGCCCCATGATGAATGATAACGTACTTGCACAACTTGCCGAGGTGCTGGAAAGCCGCAAACAAGCGGAGCCAGACAGTTCTTATGTTGCCAAACTCTACGCCAAGGGGCTGGATGCGATCCTCAAAAAGATCGGCGAAGAAGCCACCGAAACCGTCATGGCAGCAAAAGACGGTGAGAAAGATAAAATTGTGTATGAAATCGCGGATTTATGGTTTCATACCTTGGTATTACTGGCGCAGCAGAATCTGCACCCCGATGCAGTGCTGGCAGAATTAGCCCGGCGCTCCGGCGTTTCTGGTCTGGTCGAAAAAGCCAGCCGCACACATTAACTTTACTTTTAAGGAGAAACGAAATGGGTTTAGGTGGCATCAGCCCTTGGTCATTGTTACTGATTTTGGTCATTATTCTGTTGTTGTTTGGGACTAAGCGCCTGCGCAACATGGGAAGCGACCTCGGTGAAACTTTCAAAAACTTCAAACAGTCCATGAAAAGTGGAGAAGAAGAAACCTCAGAACAAGTCTCGCAACAACCACCGCAAAATGTTCCTGGTGGGCGCGTGATCGACGCGGAAGCCAAAGAAAAAGACAAGGTTTAAGCACCTAACAGGTAACGCAAGCCATGTTTGAATCCAGTTTCCTCGAAATGCTGGTAGTGGGTGTCATTGCCCTGCTAGTGATTGGCCCTGAGCGCCTACCCGGACTTGCCCGTAAAGCCGGACGCTTGCTGGGCAAAGCGCGTGCCTTCATTGCTACCACGCGCACTGATATTGAGCGTGAATTACGCACTGAAGAAATGCGTGGAATGCTCAGCCGTCAGGAAGAGGAAATCCGCGAATTGCGTAACTTGATGCAACAAAATACGCAAGACGTTCGCCACAGTATCGAAGACGCCACCAAGACCCATGACGAAAAAAGCTAATACGTCCGCGCCGGAAGGTGAGGAACTCGGTTTCTTGCAACACCTCGTGGAGTTGCGTGACCGCTTATTGCGCATGGTGCTGGCGATTGGCATTGTGTTTTTGATCTTGATGCCATTCGCACAGGATTTGTATAACCTGCTCTCTGACCCACTGGTGCGACATTTACCAGAAGGGCAAAAATTGATTGCCGTTGGCGTCGCCTCCCCTTTCTTTATCCCCTATAAACTCGCTTTGATGGTCGCGTTCGTGTTGGCGTTGCCATACGTGCTGTATCAAGTTTGGGGATTTATTGCCCCCGGTTTATACCAGCACGAAAAGAAAATTGTCACACCGCTACTGCTTTCCAGCGTAGCACTGTTTTATGTCGGCATGGCATTTGCGTATTTCTTAGTGCTGCCGATGATGTTTAGTATCTTGCCGGGCTTCGCCCCCTCCAATGTGGATGTGACCCCGGATATTGCCGAATACCTCGATTTCGTCATGATGATGTTCATGGCATTTGGCATTGGCTTTGAAATGCCAGTAGCGACTATCTTATTAATCACCACCGGCATTGCCAATCGTGAAACCCTTGAACAATCACGTCCTTACGTCATTGTTGGCGCATTCATTGTTGGTATGTTGCTGACGCCTCCCGATGTATTATCGCAAGTCATGTTAGCTATTCCCATGTGGTTTCTGTTTGAAGTGGGTTTGCTTGCCAGCCGTCTATTTGACCAACACGTAGAAAAAACGAGTGCGGAAAGAGAAGCCCGCGAAAAACTCGAATACCAGCGTGAAATCAAACCTCCGGCTGCACCAGCCACAACAGCCGCAGCAACTGGCGCAGCAGTAGCGACAACTGCTTGGGAAAATGACCAGTACATTTTCGAGGAAACCGTGCCAGTACAATCCACTGACGATGAAACCTTCCGCCCCCTAACTGATGAAGAAATGGAAGCGGAACTGGAACGCATGGATGAAGAATTCAAACGCATGGAAGACAACTTCCGTAAGCAAGAAGATGAGAAGAAGCCATGAAACCAAGACACCCGAATGTGCCGCGTCGTAAAACCATCCTGATCATTCTGGATGGCGTTGGCGTCAACCCTAGCAAACGCTTTAATGCGGTACACGAAGCCGACACGCCCAATTTTGACCGCTATTTCGGCAGCTACCCGCATACCACCCTGCAAGCCTCCGGGCGAGCGGTCGGGCTACCGGATGGGCAAATGGGTAACTCTGAAGTCGGGCACATGACCATTGGCTGTGGCACGGTGTTGCGTCAAGATTTAGTGCGCATTGAGGACGCGATTGAGGATGGCAGTTTCTACAAAAACCATTCCCTATTGAATGCGTTAAGTAGTGCCAAAGCCGACAAACGCCCGCTGCATTTACTCGGTTTGGTGTCAGATGGCGGCGTACACAGCCACATGACGCACATTATCGCGTTGCTGAAAGCCTGCATGGAACACAATGTCAAACCGGTGTTGCATGTGATTACCGACGGGCGTGACACCGCACCGAAAATCGCCAAGCAATTTATCCAGCAAATTCAACGGGTGATGGAAATGACAGGCGGTGAAATTGCCACTGTCACCGGGCGTTTTTACGCGATGGATCGGGATAACCGTTGGGAACGCACTAAACTGGCGTGGGATGCGATGGTACGCGGCATCGGCACACCCGCCAGCAGTGCCTTGCAAGCGGTCGATGATGCGTATGCCGCTGGCGAAACCGACGAATTCATCAAACCGCGCATTATGCCGGGTGCTGAGTTAATCCAAAGCAATGACACCGTGCTGTTTTTCAACTTCCGCAATGACCGCCCCCGCCAAACCGCAAAAGCCTTGGCTGACCCGGACTTTACCGATTTCGACCGGGGTGATTTTGAGCCGGTTTCGCTCACCACCATGACGGAATACGACAAACGCCTGCTTGCCCCGGTGATTTTTTCGCCCGAACGCCCGGCGACCAATTTGGCGCAAACCATCAGCTTGGCGGGCTTGAAACAACTGCATTGCGCGGAAACCGAAAAATATGCGCACGTCACGTTCTTTTTTAACGGCGGGCGCGAACGCACTTACGCGGGCGAAGAACGTATCGTCATCCCCTCGCCCAAGGTGGAAACTTACGACGATCAACCCGAAATGAGCGCGAAAGAAGTCGCTGACACTATTATTAGTGCACTTGAGCAGGATAAATATTGCTTCATCGTAGTGAATTTCGCCAACGGTGACATGGTGGGTCACACCGCTGTCCCCGGTGCGGTGATTAAAGCAGTGGAAGCGCTGGATCGTGAAGTCGGACGCTTATTAGACAGCGCGGTCGCTCACCATTATTCGGTCATTTTGACGGCTGATCATGGCAATTGTGACGAATACGTTGACCCACTGACTGGCGAACCGAATACCCAGCACACCGTTTACCCCGTACCCTGCCTGATTATGGATAAATCCAACTGGCGGTTGTCGACCGAAGGCGGCTTAAGCAACCTTGCACCGACGGTATTGCAATTAATGGGCCTGCCAAAACCTGACGGGATGAAAGGCAAATCGTTATTGCTAGAAGAATTCCCCAAAGGTCAAAGCATTGAGGGAGCCTATAAGTGATGGAAATACTCGTGAATGGCACGCCGCACACGATCGCAGCAGACACCACAGCGGCACAATTGCTGGTGATTTTAGACCTACAAGGCAAACGCCTCGCGCTGGAAATCAATCAAACGCTCGTGCCACGCAGTCAATTTGACACCTTCGTACTGCAACCTCATGATACGGTTGAAATCGTCCACGCTATCGGTGGCGGCTAAAACAAGGAATTTACAATGCAACACGATACCCTCACCATTGCAGGCAAGGCATATTCATCCCGCCTGTTGGTTGGCACTGGCAAATACAAAGACTTAGCAGAAACCCAAGCCGCCACCGAAGCCAGCGGTGCGCAGATTATTACCGTCGCGATTCGCCGCACCAACATCGGTCAGAACAAAGACGAACCCAATTTGTTGGATGTGATTTCCTTGGATAAATACACCCTGCTGCCGAATACCGCAGGCTGTTACAACGTGGATGATGCCGTGCGCACTTGCCGCCTAGCGCGTGAATTGCTGGATGGTCACAAGCTGGTCAAACTCGAAGTGCTGGGCGATGCCAAAACCCTCTACCCTGACACGATTCAAACCCTGAAAGCTGCTGAAATTCTGGTAAAAGATGGCTTTGATGTCATGGTGTACACCAGCGATGACCCACTGATTGCGCGTCAATTGGAAGAAATCGGCTGTGTTGCCGTGATGCCGCTGGCGGCTCCAATTGGCTCAGGCTTGGGCATTCGCAACCCTTACAACATTCTCGAAATCATTGAAAACGCTAAGGTTCCAATCATTGTGGATGCGGGCGTAGGCACGGCTTCAGATGCCGCGATTGCGATGGAAATGGGCTGTGACGGCGTGTTAATGAATACCGCGATTGCGGGCGCGAAAAACCCCGTGCTAATGGCCTCCGCGATGAAAAAAGCGATTGAAGCAGGGCGTGAAGCCTTCCTTGCGGGGCGGATGCCACGTAAACGTTACGCCTCTGCCTCCTCACCGCTGGACGGCACGTTCTTCTAAACACTGGCAGAGTCATGGATACAACAGCAGCACCGCATCGCGCCATTAAAAGTTTCGTCTTGCGGCAAGGTCGCGTCACCAAAGCGCAGGAAGAAGCATTAACCAATCTGTGGCCTGTTTTCGGCATCGAACCCAGTGGTACACCGCTCGACTTCCCCACCCTATTCGGGCGCGTTGCCCCGGTAACGCTGGAAATCGGCTTTGGCAATGGTGATTCCCTCGCGCAAATGGCAGCCGCCGCGCCGGAACGTGATTTCATCGGCATTGAAGTGCATACCCCCGGTGTGGGGCATTTGCTCAAACTGATCGGTGATCAGGGTTTGCAGAATGTGCGGGTGATGAATACCGATGCGGTCGAAATCCTGCAACAACGCATCCCCATCCATTCGCTGGATCGAGTGCAATTGTTTTTTCCTGACCCTTGGCACAAGAAAAAGCACCACAAACGCCGTATCGTGCAATTACCGTTTGTAAGCCTGTTAGCCTCGCGCTTGCAAACCGGTGGGGTGTTCCACATGGCCACTGATTGGGAAAATTACGCCGAATATATGGCTGACGTTATGCAAACCAGCCCAGACTTCGTTAATCTTGCATCCCAACCACCCTATTCACCGCGCCCAGACACACGCCCACTGACCAAATTTGAAAACCGTGGGTTAAAACTGGGGCATGGCGTTTGGGATTTGCTTTACCAAAAAATTAACAAGTTATGACAACCGAAGCCAATTACATTCTCACCGTCACCTGCCCCGCCAAAACCGGGATCGTCGCTGCTGTCACCGGCTTTTTAGCAGAATCCCAATGCTACATTACCGAAATGGCGCAATACGATGATGAGATGACCCAGAAATTTTTCTGCCGGATTATGTTCCGCCGCGATAGCCAGTTATCGCCCGCGATTGACACACTCCGCCAGCAATTTGCGGTGATTGCCGAAAATTTCGAGATGCAATGGGGTATCACCAATGCCACCCGCGCCACCCGCGTGGTGCTAATGGTTTCCAAAGCGGATCACTGTTTGGTGGATTTGCTGTATCGCAAGAATAAAGGCGATTTGAATATGAACGTCGTCTGCGTGGTTTCCAATCACATGGAGTTGCGCTCTTTGGTGGAACGTGAAGGCATCCGCTTTGTATGCCTGCCCGTCGACAAAACCAATAAAGCCGAACAAGAAGCGCGAATGTTGGAAATTGTCGCCGACACCCAAGCCGAATTGGTAGTGCTGGCGCGTTACATGCAAATCCTTTCGGACGACACTTGCCGGAAATTAGCGGGCATGTGCATCAATATTCACCATTCATTCCTGCCCGGATTCAAAGGCGCACGCCCTTACCACCAAGCCTACGACCGTGGGGTAAAACTGATTGGGGCTACCGCGCATTACGTTACCTCCGATTTGGATGAAGGCCCGATCATTGAGCAATCGGTAGAGCGCGTTGACCACACTTATCAACCCGAAGCCCTCGCTGCTTTAGGACGCGACCTCGAAAACAGTGCCCTCGCCAAAGCCGTGCGGTTACACATTGAGCGGCGCGTGTTTATGGATGGCAACAAAACCGTGGTGTTCAAATAACCAACACATTGACTTTACTCAAACATTAGCAAATGCTAATGCCCGCAACAGCGGATGCAGCGACCTATCAAGCCTCCATCATGGCTTTCGGTGTTAGTGCGGAACATATGCCTTGCTTATCGTCTTTCAGCGGGTGAGTGGTGTAGTTTTTCCACACTTCCACGCCCTTAGCATCGTGCGCCGTGAGTTGCAGATACACATTGCGGAACGGTGCGCCCGTCGGGAAATTGTGTGGTAACTGGTTTTTCAAGTCGATTTTGGCTTTGAGTTTAGCGTCGGCTTTATCGACTTTGAGAGTCATGACCACACCACGTTTGACCGTAGCAGCGTCATGCCCACCCATCATGTTATGGCTTATCCGCCCATTCACCACTGGCATGTGGCAAGCTTGGCACGTTACTGATGAATTACTGGCTTCTTCATGCCCTTCAACCCCCGGCGTAGTGGTGTAATGCTTACCAGAGGGCGCTTGCAAACTCGTTTTGGAAATGTCGTAAGCCGCTGTGCCTAAACGCAATTTACCCTCTTCCCCCTCAATGCCTTTGAAGCCTTGAATGGTGTGGCAAGCGATACAGTTCACGCCTTCATTGAAAGAAGGCTGGGCATCCAATTTGGTTTTTTTCTGAATCGCCGCATTAGGTGCATGGCACTGTAAACAAGCGGGGCAAAGTGTAACATACCTTACACAAACATAGTGCATTAAATGATCATGAAACAATCAATTCACTGCATTGCCAATCCAGCAAAGCAACTAAGAATCGGTGGGGGTAATACACTTCACGTTCAAGTGACTGGGTGGTGGGCGGCGAAAAACCGTTTTCAGGGAGAATATTGCCTTGTGCTTGACACAATGCCCGAATATTTGCACACACGTCTGGCTTTTCCAGCGCACCGTGTCGCCACTTAACACAAGGTCGTCACGTGACGGTAAATGCTTCACCAACAGGTCAGCGATTTCCTGGGACATTTGCAGCAATTGCTCATCATTCAACGTCATTCATTTCCTGCCCACATTCACGCTTTCCGAAAAATTACGGCTAACCCCTTGTCCAAAAACGATTCTCGCAGTTATAGCAGCGGTAATAAGTCTTACCCCCGGCAAACAAACGCCGCCACCAACTAACCCGAACACGCCGTGCTGCTGATAAACAACGCGAGCAAGTAGAAACATTTGTGATCGCCATCGAATAAACGACTTCCTAACCCATTAGCCCACATCTAAAAGAAACAACCAAGGCACCGCCTTGGTCGCCAAAGGACAAATTCAAGAAGGGACAAGATTTGTCCTACAAGAGCCATTACGATGAATAGCAGGGCAGATACTACCTGAAAATTAAGCAGTTGTAGAACACTTTAGTTACAGTTAGATGAGATTCTAATGGGCAATGCAAGCGAAAAGCGGGTCTCCATCCTTGGAAACCCGCCAATGAACGATGATCGTGACAGAGACAACGCAATAGTAACCACTATCACATGCCTATCCATCTTCTCCAGACCAGCGGCTTCGAGCGGTGCTTGCCAAATTATCCTCTCGGCAAGCCTTCATTAGGTGATACGGGGGCAATAGTGGTCGAAAGTGTTCACCTTTTATTAACCGAAACAGCATCTATCGCGGGTGGGCTAATCCGCATCCATTTATTTTTATCATTTTGCTGTTCTTGCTCTTGAAACTGAATGTAACCTGAATAAGTTGTTATGGAAAGATGAATTTACTTGGTGGCGATAAGCTCAATAGATAACTAACATTCACCACCTAGTCGACTGAAACATTGCGTTTTCAAACCTAAAATTTTCTCTTGCAATGCTATTTGCCGGAACCGGTAAACTTACGCAGTCTGGCTTTGCCGTCGTGCATCTCGGTTTCAAATTCTTCGGTTTCAATCTCAATCCCATCCGTTTTTGCACTGATGATCAGCTTTTTTCCAAGGTAAAGCGATGAGTGCCCCAGCCCGCCCTCGGTAGGGAAAGCCATAATATCACCCACTTCCGGTTGCGCTGCGGCATCAGAGCGTGCACGCGGCACTCTGGCATTGGTGAAGCTTCTGAGATTACGGTCTGACTTTGCCAGTTCATTGGCCTGCGGTGCCCATAAATAACAAGTATTGCCATGACATTCATGCGCTGCCGGATAGCCATTACCTTTGATTTTTGTCCCGCCCAAATTCTTGGCTATGCTTAAGCCAACACCAGCGCCGACGGCATAGGCATCCGCAACCAGTTTATTGCACTTCCAATCGTATGCGTTGTAGGTACTCACGCGGACTTTGGTGGGGTCGAAGGTGTCTGCTTCCAACTCATCTTTGTTCAGGATAGTGCCAAGGCTTTTTATATCAAACGCATACGTGACGCGGTAATCCTCGTTAATGTACATGCGAAACACCCATGTCAACGCTTTCAGGCGCGGCAACAAATCTGCCGCATGACGTTGCATGAGGTCACGGTATTGATTCATCGCTGGGGTGAGACGTTGTTCTATATTGGTTCCAAAGGGGTAGTTGTCGGGGTCGCCCTGTGTCAGTTCCTGACTACGTTTAGCGAACTTTTCAAGAACTTGTTGAATGAGTGCATCTATTTCCATCATCAGCCTCCTTTACCACCGTTAGCAGCGACCAAAGTGGTGCGCTTGTTTGCGAGTTTAGCTTAATATCATGCCTTTACCGCAAGCCCAAGTGAAGATTATGACAGACAATGCCAGCAACCCCGCCGAACCCGTGTGGACAGTTGTCCAGCAAGCCGCCGCCGATGACGGTTTGCACCTGTTACGGATGCTGGATGTGGGGGAGAATTTCCCGTTTCGGCATTACCCGGAACGCTTCAGCGTTTTGTGGGAGTTTACCGAACTCGACGCGGAAGGTTTGCCCAGCGCGGCGGAACTCACCCGCATGAAGGATTTTGAAAACGCCTTGTGTGCGGTGATGCAAACCGACCATGCCGCGTTATTGGTGATGGTATTCACCGAGCCTGCCCACCGCGAATTTATCTGGTTGGCACGCAATAAATCAGCCTTCCCGAACCGGCTCAATACGGCGGAAAGTTTGGGTGCGAAACTCCCCATCACCCTTGACCATGAAACCGATGCGCAAGGCGAGTTTTACCTCTCGTATGCGACAAAAGTGCTGGAACGCTTGAAACAAACGCCATGAAACTGCCCGAACGGGAACGCTACCGCTACCAGTCTCGCTACTGCGAAGAAAACATCTGGCATCTGTGTCAGCAGCCAGAATTCCAGCACAGTGACGTAATGGTAATCGCGTCAAAAGGCAGGTTTTTCCCCATTCTCTGTCAGCGCGAGGCGAGTGTGCCGACTGAACCGCTGCTGTGGGATTACCACGTTGTGTTGCTGTGGCACGCCGCGCTGGGTGTGCGTTACATCCTCGATTTCGATACCACCTTACCGTTTTGCACGCCGGTCGCGGATTATTTTCACCAAGCGTTTGTGGATGAATCCGTGTTAAAACCGAGGTTTGTACCGCTGTTTCGGGTCATGCCTAGCGCGGAATATGCCGAAAAGCTGTTGAGCGACCGGCGGCACATGCGCGATGCCAACGGTTGGCTGGCAGAGCCACCGCCTTGGTCGCCGACCAGCGTTACCGACAGTAATTTGCACAAATTTACCGATATGCATGACACCGACTATGGGCAAATTTTGACGGCAGCGCAGGTGTTGATGCACACGGGCAAATTGATGCAATAACGCGCATAGCGCAGTTCCCCGGTTTTGTGCAGCACGCCTAATTCCACCAGTTCTTGCAAGTCGCGGGTAGCGGTTGCGCGTGAAGCATTGGTCAGGCTGAGGTAATTCTTGGCGCTCATGCCGCCGTTGAACCCGCCGATGCCTTCGGCAAATAGCCGTGCCACGACCTTTTCCTGACGTGGATTCAGTTTGCCGCGTACTTGGTCATACAAACGGGTTTTGCCGATCAGGAATTCGACTTGCTGGCGCGAATGGCGCACTGCCGCCAGCACGGTTTCGGCGAAATACGCCAGCCAACGTTGAATGTCATTATCTTTGTTCGCCCATTCCAGTTCGGTGTAATAGGCTTTTTTGTGCTGTTCGATGGTGTGGGCAAGCGCAATCAGCGTGGGTTGCCCCAAGCCTTGCGCGAGGGCTTTTTCTGCCAAGGCGCGGGCAATACGCCCATTGCCGTCTTCAAACGGGTGGATACTGACGAAATACAGGTGGGCAATGCCTGCGCGGATCAGGGGCGGCAATGCGTCCGGTGCGTTGGTTTCGGTACGGTTGAACCAGTCCACAAAGGCAGCCATTTCTGCTTCCATCTGTGCGGAAGGCGGGGCTTCAAAATGCACCTTGGGATCATCCAGCCGCCCAGAAACGACCTGCATGGCTTCAGAATGCGTGCGGTACGCGCCAATCATTTGCAAATCCCGCCGCCCGTTCAACAACATCGAATGCCAATCGAACAGGGTTTGATGACTGAGCGGTTGCTGAAAGTGAGTGTATAAATTCACCATCATTTCCGCGATGCCGTATTCCGCAGGTGTCACTTGCCGCCGATCCGTTTGCAAGCCGAATTGCCGCCGAATCGACGACTGCACACTGTCACGGTTGAGGTATTCGCCTTCAATCGCCGAGGTTTGCATGGCTTCGTTGCTGACCATTTCCACTTTTAGTTGGGTGCGGTCATCTTCCGTCAGGTGCGTGAATGCGCCCAGCAGCAAGCCGGATTCGTGCGCAAAAGCGGTTTCCAAGGGCATCAGCTTCAGTGGGTCGAAGCTGAAATTAGGCCAGTCGGGTTGTTGCCAGTTCCATGTCATGAGTCATTCGCCGTTATTCTATAACTCATTTATAGCTTATTTTGTGAGGTATAGAAATAGCGTAATCATCTATTTGACGTTCGTCATTATCCCAACCGCTCATCAATCTCCGCCAGCGCATCCCCAATCTTTTGACTTTCTGCGCCTAACACGCCTTCCGTCGCCGCAATCACCTGCCATTGCCGGGTAGCTGAGCGCACTTGTTCCAGCACTTCCCGCCAGCGTTTGATCCCGCAACTTTCCGCAACACGTTGAATATCTTTCAGGCGTGGATTGCCGCTGCCTGCAATGTCGGTGGTATGTTGGTTGTTGATGCCGCTGCTGAAGGTCAGGTCGAATGCCGGTGACAATTCCCAACCGGGGGCATGGCGGATGAAAGCAAAGTTTTTGGCATGATCATCCTTGTTGTGGGTGAGGACGTTGAACAGCATCAGGCGAAAAGCTTTTTCGGCTTCCGCCACACTGCGGGTAATGTTGTGGGTGGCATTGATGACGGTTTCGTAGCCAATACAAGGCAGCCGATGGCTAGCGTAAATATAGCCCGACAAACTGAGGACGTGATGCCGCGTATTGCCGTCGCGGTCAAAACGGCGCACCGCAAAAAACTCATCCGCAAGCGCATCCTGACCGACCCGTAGTAAACGGCATTCCGGCATTGCCAGCCCTGCCTGTTGTGCCATTTTCGCGTAAGCCAGTTCGATGCGCCCCATATCGGGAGAATCTTCCCGCGCCCGAAACTTCACCATCCAGTGTGCATAACCCTGCGGCACAGCGCGGAAACCGGACAGGCATTCATCCGCCAGATCGGACAAGGCGACGGTCACTTTCGGGCGTGCGCCACCGGGAGAACCACCCTGCACCTGCAATTGCTGCAACACTTGCGGCGTTTCGCCTTGCAACAACTGTTCGGCAGAGTGTGCCAGTTGTGCAATATCCACCGTTTCCGTCAGGGCTTCGGTGGGAATTTCCGGCTCGTATTCCAGTGTGCCCATTGCGCGTGAACCGATGTAGGCCAGCCGATCCAGCGGAGTGATTTCATGCGCTTGCCAGCCCGTTTGCTGACGGAATGCCCGATCCATTAGCAACAAACCCCAGCCATCCGGCAAGGAGTCGTAAAAAACCCCGTGCAAGCCGCCAAATTCCTGTGGCTCTGGGGAAAGCTGCGATTCTGCCTGAAACGGCAGCGTGCCGGGTGACAGATCAAACCCCGTCTTCAGCCAAGCGCGGTCATACTGGAAATAAATCCGCCCCCGCGCATCCGTTCCCAACTCACCCACAGTCGTACCGGCGATATGTACCCGCAAACGTGAAATGTGTTTCATAAACTCCCCCGTTGGCGCGTGGTGGTTTGCAGATCAGCAATGGTTTGCGGCGGCTTTTCCGCAAACAGGCGGTTGAAATTATCCATGCAATTCAGGGCGAACGCGAGTTTCAGCAGGTTGTGAAAACCGATTTGCCCGGTAGTTTCAAAGCGTTTGATGCTGGCTTCGGCAACGCCGGATTTTTCTGCCAAGGTGCGCCGCGTGAAGTTGGCTGCCAACCGTTGCGCTTTGGCTTGGGCGGCAATGGTTTTCAGCAGTGCATCAGGCGTTTGGAAAGTAATAGGCAATATATTATCCTTAAAAAGGCTAAATTGTATCTAAGAGCCATTATACTATCTTTTATCTACAATACTGAAAGCTGAATTTTCGGATTGCCGTCGCCGTTATCCGCCAAATCATGACGCGGGTTGGGGCATTGTGGTTATTTTTTGTTTTGGCAAAACTTATCGAACGCTTCTGGCGTCAACTCAAACTGATGTTTCTTCGCCAATTCCCAAGGTCGTTCACATTGGTTAGTCGCCTGACACCACGAATATCCGGCGGAACCAATGCACCCATGGGCATCCCGGTCTCCGCCCACTACTGGTGCAACGGGATTGGGTTTGGTTTCGTTACAGGCACATAAGGCAGACGCTAACACGGTTGCGGATACAAGTTTGATAGCATTCATCACAATTTTCTCCTGAAAACGTTTTGGTGGTTAACAGCTTATCACGATCATTCGCATCGAGATAACCTCGTGCTTGCCTTTTGTCAACCCACCGTCATCGGTACTGGTCTACACTGGCAGCATCAACACAGGAGGGATGTGCCATGCCCCGACAAATCCTCATCATCAACGGTTCCTACCGCCCCAATGGAGTGACCGACCAGACGCTCGCACTGATGGCGGACACCCTGCACGCCCACGACGCCCACTGCGAAACCATCACCTTGCGTGATTACCCGCTTGAGTTCTGCCTGAACTGCCGCGAATGTACCCAACAGCCGGGAACAGCACCGGGCAAGTGCATCCAGCATGACGGGATGCAGGCGCTGGTGGACAAGATCGAAGCTGCCGATGCCTACATCCTCGCTTCCCCGACCAATTTCGGTGGTGTGACCGCACTGTTCAAGCGTTTCGTGGAACGGCTGGTGATGTATGCCTACTGACCTTGGGGTGCGCCCGCGCCCAAAAACCGCAAAGCCGAGTTACCTAGGAAAAAGGCAGTGCTGGTGGCATCCTCTGCCGCGCCCGGTTTGCTGGGCCGTTGGGTGTTCGGCACGTTGCCGCAACTGAAACAGACCGCACAAGTCATTGGCGCTGCCCCCGTCGGCAAGCTGTTTACCGGGCTGGTCAGCCAAGAACCACACCTCAAGCTGCCGGAATCGGTGCAACGCAAAGCTAGAGCGTTGGCGCTGAAATTGCTGTGAGTTTGCCTGCTCAAACCCCGACACAGGCACAGTAGATTTGCTGCCATGACCCAATCGGGGCAGAATGGGCGAATCGTATTTTCAGGAGTTTCACCATGCGAATCCTTCACACCATGCTGCGCGTCGGCGATCTGGAACGCTCGATTGCGTTTTACACCAATGTCCTCGGTATGCAACTGCTGCGCCGCAAGGATTACCCGGCGGGCGAATTCACCCTTGCCTTCATCGGTTATGGCGACGAAACCGACCAGACCGTACTGGAACTGACCTACAACTGGGGCGTAGACCAGTACGAATTGGGGACGGCGTTCGGGCATATCGCGCTGGAAGTGCCGGATGTGTACGCCGCTTGTGAGAAAATGCGGGCAGCGGGCGGCAAAATCATCCGCGAAGCCGGGCCGATGAATGCGGGCACGACCATCATCGCCTTCCTCGAAGACCCGGATGGTTATCAGATTGAGCTGATTGGTGAGAAACACCAGCGGGGTTGATGTTACCTGTCTGAGCTGACGGTTGACCAAGACTACCAACGGCAGGGCATCGGCAAGCAACTCTGATAGAGTTATCGGCATGATGATGAAGAATCAGAAAATGCTTTTGTTCGTTCTTTGTTCGGTTTATTATGGCAAGTATTGCAATGAATGTTTGTGAACAAACAACAGGATATTGAGACAGCCCAAACACGGAGGGCATGGTATGAGTACGCAAAGCAAAATTGAGTGGACAGAACAAACATGGAATCCGGCAACTGGCTGTACAAAAATATCGCCGGGATGTAAGCATTGTTACGCAGAAACAATGGCAAGACGTTTACAAGCCATGGGAACACCGGGCTACGATAACGGCTTCAAGCTATCGCTGATGACTGAGCGTTTGTCACAACCGCTGACCCGCAAGAAGCCGACTATGTATTTCGTCAATTCCATGTCAGATTTATTCCATGAAGACATTCCTGATCAGTACCTTGAACAGGTATTTGATGTAATACGACAAACGCCTCACCATACCTATCAAATTCTAACCAAGCGAGCTACACGGATGCGTGAATTCTGCATGAGTCTGCATGTGCCGGAGAATGTTTGGCTAGGTGTAACTGTTGAGGATCGTGAATATGGTGTTCCGCGTATTGATGAGCTACGCCATATCCCAGCTAAAATACGCTTTTTATCGGTTGAACCGCTGCTGGAGCATTTGGGTGTAATTGATCTGTCGAATATTCATTGGGTCATTGTTGGGGGTGAAAGTGGTCCTAAAGCAAGACCAATGAAACCAGAATGGGTATCCAGTATTCGTAGACAATGTGAAGATGCAGACTCCAGTTTCTTCTTTAAGCAATGGGGAACTTGGGGAGCAGATGGCGTAAAACGTAATAAGCATCTTAATGGGCGAACTCTGGATGGTGCTATATGGGATAGCTATCCTGTTACTGCTGAGATTTAAGGATATGATTAGCAACCTTCAAAGCCAATCCTATTGCTTTTGGATCTGGATTTGATATGCAGAAAAATAGGGAAAACTGTTGAGGTTTTCTATCGTGTGGTAGAGGCAGCGGTTTTGAAACGCAAGGAAAGCAGTTTTCCAATCGCTGTTTTACCCACTTTTCCATATCTGCCATGCTGACACGGCTGACTTTTTCTGTTGATCCGAACAAATCCTGTGCTTGCTCCCTTTTGTAAAGTTCAGTTTTCCATGAATCCGTGCCCAGAATCTTATTGAGATTTTTTTCCTTGTAATCTTCAATTTTCTCAAACTCATGGTTGAGTTGTCGGTTCATTCCGCTGATAGGAAACAAAAACCAGACATCCAAAGAACGGGTAGACGCGATAGCTTCCAAGGTTTTCCATTCCACACTGTTACCATACGGATCAAGAAAAAGAACACCACGATATTTCTGTGATTGCCATGTTTTCTTGTTACTGCATATATTCTGAAGTACTTGATTGGCATCTGAATTTTCAATTTTTATATGTTGAGACGGATACTCTTTTTTTAATACCCCCAATGCATTGCAGCGTTCTTTGCTAGCCTCAATAAATAGATAGCGATCAAACTTCCGTTCAATATCTAATGCTATTCTCGCAGAACCATCGTATACCAGTTTTTGTTCATCTTCTCCCAGTAACGGAGCGTCAGGTATTTTTTCTGAGCGGTTTCCTGATCCTGCAAATGCATCGATATAGAGAAGTTCATAAGGTTTATTTTTCAATGCCTGAGTATAAAAATCGAGGTACTTTTTTAGTATCTCCAACTTGATTTCAGTCCATGCGCCGCCAAAGTAATGATCTGCCATTTGTTAATCCTTGATCTGATAATGACGATAATTGCGATTGACAATAATTTTTGCATCATAGCACATTGATAGTTTTAATCATCAATAATGAGGTACGCTGACAAGATTGTTTAGGGGCTTCCAGATTGGTTTACCAAATTCATACAGACCTTATGTGAATTGCTGTTTCAGCACACGCAACAACCACCCGGCAGAAAAGTATAAAACACAAGGTAGTTTTGGGCTGTATTTGGATAAAATACAAGGGTGTTTTTTGCTCTCAAGACACCCGCCTGTTATGCAACCACAACAGCAACCCAGCCCCCACAATCAGCCCCGTCCCCACAAAGAAATTCCACCCCAGCATATCCTGAAACAAAAACACACTGAACAAGGTCGCCGCCACCACCTGCGCATTCAGCCAAGGCGACAGCTCCGACGCGGTGATCAGCGTATACGCTTTAATCAGCAGGAAATGCCCAATCGCCCCGAACGCGCCCATGCTGATCAGCAGCAGCCATTGCAGCGCATCGGGCGTTTTCCACCACAGCGGCACGAGGAAACTCAGCACCACTGCCCCCACAATCGAGGTATAAAACAGCGAAGTGCGCGGATCATCCACCCCCGCCACTTTACGGGTCAACAGAAAATACAGCGCCAACAGCAGTGAGGCAAAAAATGCCAACAACAACGCCGGTTCAAAGGTTTGAAATCCGGGGCGAATAATCACCAGCACCCCGACAAACCCACCCGCAACCGCCAACAAATGACGCGGCAGAATCCGTTCCCCCAAGAATACACCCGCGAATAAGGTCACAAGTACCGGCGACAAATACATCAACGCCGTCGCTTCCGCCAGACTTACCGTCTTGATCGCCATGTACAGCAAAGTATTGATGCCAACCATACACAAGCCGCGCAACAACTGCGTTTTCGGCGCACGAGTCACAGCAAAATCCCGCACACCCTGCGCATAAAACAGCAACGACACAATAACGCTATGGAATAAGAACCGCGCCCACGTCACCTGAAAAGTCGAAAACTCGCGCATCAGGACTTTCCCCAGCGAATCCATGCCCGCCAGAATCACAGAAGCAATAATCGTAAGGACGATAGCGAGCAAGGCAGGGCGATTTTTCATTACAGTGAAATCACAACACCGCCAGTAGCTTTTCCCGCAATTCCCGCTCCTGTTTCTGCCCTTGCTTGGTGCTGGTAATCACCTCATGCCAAATATCAAAGTGGGTGCGCAGATCTTCGTGGGTTTGGCAAAGATCTATACTGCGAACCAAACTGGTTGCCCCGTATTGTCCCTTGAAGAAATTCAAGGTATTGATCATAAAGTGCTTAGCCATGTCGAACTTCTCAGGTTCAAACTTGGCAGGCAATTCACGAAAAATACCCGACTTCGCTGGCATTATGTCAGAGCGAGGGGCTGGAGCGGGGCGCGTATCGCTTGGCGCAACTGGCTTGGGCATTATATAGCCCCCCGTCTCCAATGCGCCCAGAATGGTATTTAATTCATCACTTACTCGCGGTAAGACTTTGAGATCCTCCTTGGTACGCTTGCCGTCAATATAAATCAGCACCGAACGTTCCAATCGGGATAAGCCATTCGCTTTGGTTTCAACTTCCTCGATACCTTTGGGGGTTTTAGCAAAGATCGTTATTGTCATGGTTTGCTTTTCCTTTTTATCTCTTTTTGAGATATTAAAATCTGATTTTATCGTTTTTTTAACTTAAATAGTTTCAGGATACTGCCAACACTTTACCATTTTTCAGGAGCAGTTACATGCTGTTAAGTCCTCAGCAATTTCAACAGGTATCCGGTGCAGTGCATGGCTTGTCACCCGCACAACTCGCATGGGTCAGCGGTTATCTGTCGGGTCTGACCCATCAGCTCGATACACCAGCCCCTCCGCCTGCTACTGCCAGTGACACACTAAAAACCACCATCCTCTACGGCAGCCAAACCGGCAATGGCAAAAAAGTGGCGGAACAACTGCTGGCACGTTTGCAGGCACAAGGTGCAAACGCGGTACTGGTCAATCTGAAAGACTACCGCCCACAGCAATTGAAAAAGGAACAGCGCGTGGTGCTGGTTATCAGTACCCACGGCAATGGCGAACCACCCGACGATGCCCGTGCCTTTTACAACTTCCTGCAAGCAGCGCGTGCGCCGCGTCTGGATACGCTGGAATACGCCATCCTGGCACTGGGCGATTCCAGCTACGAGGAATTCTGCCAAACCGGCTTGCTATTAGATCAGCGTTTGGCGGAACTGGGGGCAAGCCGTCTGTTGGAGCGGGCCGATTGCGATGTCGACTTCAATGCCACCGCCACACAATGGCAGCAGCAAGTCGCCGCCAAAACGCCAGCAACCCACACCGACAACAGCATCCATTTCAACCTTAATCCCTTGGCAAAACAGGTAACACAAGCCAAGGAATACAGTGCTGACCACCCGTTTCATGCGGAATTGCTCAATAGTATCGTGCTGACGGATAACGGCTCAGACAAGGAGGTGTTGCATCTGGAACTGTCACTGGAAGGTTCGGGGATCGACTACCAACCCGGTGATATTCTGGCGGTGGCATTCGACAATGACCCGACACTGGTGGATGAAATCCTGCAACTGACTGGCTTGTCCGGCAGCACGCAAGTGCAATCAAATGGTACAACGACTGACCTTCACAGTGCCTTGCGTCATCAGCACGAATTGACTGGCGTCACCCGTCGCCAGCTTACCCACTATGCGCAACTGCTCAATCACCCGGAATTGCAGGCGGCTGCGGCAGACAAAACTACCATGCAGGATTGGTTATACGCAGCCGACTGGGCAGATGTGTTACGCGAATTTTCCGGGAAACTGTCTGCCCAACAACTGGTGGATCTGCTGCGCCCCTTGCAACCGCGCCAGTATTCGATTGCCTCCAGCCCGACAGCACACCCGGATGAAGTCCATTTGCTGGTCAAGCGGGTGGAATACACATTCCAGACCCGTCAGCATTTTGGCGCTGCCTCCAACTGGCTGGCGCGTTTGCAGGCGGGGGAAACGGCGGGTGTGCACGTTAAACCCAACCCACATTTCAAGCTGCCCGCTGACCCGCAGACCAAAATCATCATGATTGGCGCAGGCACAGGCGTTGCCCCGTTCCGCAGTTTCCTGTTCGAGCGCGAGGCACTGGGTATTCGGGGCAATAGCTGGCTGTTCTTTGGTGAACAGCATTTCCGCACCGACTTTCTGTATCAGGCCGAATGGCAGCAACTGCTGGGCAATGGCACGCTGGAGCGTATGAGCGTGGCGTTTTCACGTGATCAAGCCGAGAAAATCTATGTGCAGCACCGTCTGCGGGAGGAAGGCGCAAGCGTGTGGCAATGGTTGCAGGAGGGGGCGCATGTCTACGTGTGCGGCGACATGAACCGCATGGCGAAAGATGTACAGCAAGCATTAGTGGATATTGTTGCAACCCACAGCGGCAAAACTGCACAGGAAGCGGCGGAGTGGTTGGAGCAATTGATGGCTGAACGCCGTTATCAACGCGACGTGTATTAAGTTTTGACCAACAGTAAATAACAGTACTGGCACATGCGTGCTAAGCTCCCTGCTATCCAGCATAACAGGGAGAACCCGCATGACCACCTTATTCGATTCCGCCCAACTGGGCGACCTGACCTTGCGCAACCGCGTGATCCTAGCGCCGCTTACCCGTTGCCGCGCCGGTGCCGGGCGTGTACCCAATGCGCTAATGGCGCAGTATTACCAGCAACGCGCCAGCGCAGGCTTGCTATTGACCGAAGCCACCTCCGTCACCCCGATGGGCGTTGGCTACCCCGATACCCCAGGCATCTGGTCGCCAGAACAAGTCGAAGGATGGAAACTAATCACCGACGCAGTACATCAGGCAGGCGGGCTGATTTTCTTGCAGCTTTGGCACGTCGGGCGCATTTCCGATTCGAGCTATTTGCAGGGTGAATTGCCGCTTGCCCCCAGCGCGATTGCGGCGGAAGGGCATGTCAGCCTGATACGCCCAGAGAAACCTTACGAAGTGCCGCGTGCGCTGGCAACCGACGAGATTCCGGGCATTGTCGCCGCTTACCGCAAGGGTGCAGAGAATGCCAAACTGGCAGGCTTTGATGGGGTGGAAATCCACGGTGCAAATGGCTATTTACTCGACCAGTTCTTGCAAGACAGCACCAATCAACGTAGCGATGCTTACGGCGGCTCACTGGAAAACCGTGCGCGGCTGCTGCTGGAAGTCACCGATGCCGTGATTGGGGTATGGGGCGCGTCACGGGTCGGAATGCACCTTGCGCCACGTTGCGATGCACACACAATGGGTGATTCCAACCCGCTGGCGACGTTCACCCATGTGGCGCAAGAACTGGGCAAGCGCAAGATTGCCTTCATTTTCACCCGCGAACACCTGGCAGCAGACAGCATTAGCCCGGCACTGAAACAGGCGTTCGGTGGCTTTTTCATCGCCAACGAAGGCTTTGATGCTGCCAGTGCCCAGCAAGTGCTGAAGGCAGGCAATGCCGATGCGGTCGCTTTCGGTAAAACCTTTATTGCCAACCCCGATTTACCACGCCGTTTGCAGGAAAACCTGCCGTTGAACCCGCCCGATTTCCAGACATTCTACGGAGTGGGGCTGACTGATCCGGCGCTGGGGTATACGGATTATCCGTTTGCGTAGACGGAAATGCGTTATTGATGCAAATCCATTTTCAAGATATTCATATCGAATTATAGCGTTTTTTTCGATTTAAGATTTCACGGATACTGCCTCGTATTCAAATTCAAGATTCCAACGAGGTAACGACCATGACCGTGAACACTGCACCGCTGCATACCCTGCACGCCGATTTTGCCGAGCTGCCCCTGGATGAAGCGCTGATTGCCCTGCGTCAGCGTTTCGACGGGCGTATTGCCTTTTCCACCAGTCTGGGGCTGGAAGATCAGGTGATTACCGATGCCATCTTCCGCAACGGGCTGGATATTGAGGTGTTCACCCTCGATACCGGGCGCAATTTCAGCGAAACCTACGATGTGCTGGATGCCACCCACAAGAAATACGCCAAGCCGATCAAGGCGTTCTACCCGCAAACGCAAGCCATTGAGCATTACGTCACCCTCAAGGGTATCAATGCGATTTACGAGTCGGTCGAAAACCGCAAGGAATGCTGCTACATCCGCAAAATCGAGCCGCTCAACCGCGCCCTGCAAGGCGTACAGGTATGGATTACCGGCCTGCGGGCGGCACAATCGGCTTACCGTGCGGACATGGGTCTGTTTGAGCGTGATGAACAGCGCGACCTGCTGAAGTTCAACCCGTTGCTGCACGCCACATCCGAGCAATTGTGGGGGTATATCCGCCAATACGACATCCCCTACAACCGCTTACATGCTGAATTCTACCCCAGCATTGGCTGCGCCCCCTGCACTCGCGCCGTTGCTGAAGGTGAAGACGAGCGTGCCGGGCGCTGGTGGTGGGAAGCGCACAATCAGGAATGCGGCCTGCACGACGGAACTAGCGATTCATCGAGGAAGGCAGCGTAATGACGGCACGCATCAACCCCAAGCCACTCAACGAGTTGGCGGTGAACGGTTCTGCGGTCGAGCACATCAAAGACCGCAGCAACTATTTGCGCGGCAATCTGGTGGAAGATTTCCAGAACCCGATTACTGGCGCTATCAGCGAAGACCATGTGCAACTGGTGAAATTTCACGGCTCCTACATGCAGGATGACCGCGATGTACGCCTGCATCGGCAAGATAAAAAGCTCGAACCGGCGTATTCCTTCATGATCCGCTTGCGGGTCGCGGGTGGTGATTTGAGTGCTGATCAGTGGGTGAAACTCGACGACATCAGCAACCGCTACGGCAATGGCACCTCACGCATTACCACGCGCCAAGCCTTGCAGTTCCACGGCATCATCAAGTTCGACATGAAAAACACCATCCAAGCGATGGATGCTGCTCTGCTCGACAGCATTGCCGGGTGTGGTGACGTGAACCGCAATGTGATGTGTACGCCTGACCCCACGCTTTCCCGCTTACACGCGGAGGTGTTCCCGTGGGCGCAAAAGATCAGCGACCACTTGCTGCCGCGCTCCCGCGCCTACCACGAAATCTGGCTGGATGAAGCCGAGGGTAAAACGCTGGTGGCGGGTGGTGAAGTCGAAGAAATTGAACCGCTGTACGGCAAACATTACCTGCCACGCAAATTCAAGATTGCCATTGCGATCCCGCCATTCAATGACATGGATGTGTACGCCAATGACATTGGCCTGATTGCGGTGGAAGAAAGCGGCAAGCTCGCCGGTTTCAATGTCGCCGTCGGTGGTGGTTTGGGGTTCACGTTTGGGCGTGACGACACTTACGCACGGCTGGCGTCAGTGATTGGTTTCTGTAGACCGGAACAGGTGCTGGACGTGTGCTTCCATACCGTTGCCATCCAGCGCGATTACGGCAACCGTCAGGATCGCAAGCTATCGCGCTTCAAATACACCCTCGACCGTCACGGCTTGGACTGGTTCAGGCAGGAACTGAATACCCGGCTGGGTTTCGCTTTGGGCAAGGCGCGGGCGTTTGAATTTGAAACCACCGGCGACCGTTTCGGCTGGCGTTCCACCACGGATGATCTGTGGCATCTGGGGCTGCGGCTGGAATACGGGCGGGTGCTGGACAACGACAGCCACCGTCTGAAATCAGCCCTGCGCCACATTGCCGAACAAAACCTGTGCAGTTTTCGTATGACAGGCAACCAGAACCTGATCCTGACTGGAGTGCGTGAAGACAATATTGATGCGGTGGAAAACATCCTGCATGAACATGGCTATGCAGCGGATACCAGCCATTTGTCCGGTTTACGGCGCAACTCGATTGCCTGCGTGGCGCTCAACACCTGCCCGCAAGCGATGGCAGAAGCGGAACGTTACCTGCCCAACCTGATCAGCAAGCTGGAAGTGTCGCTGGACAAATACGGCTTGTGCCACGATGAAATCAAAATCCGCATGACTGGCTGCCCGAATGGCTGCGGGCGTTCGGTGCTGGGTGAAATCGGCCTGATCGGCAAATCGCCGGGGCGTTACCACCTGTATCTGGGCGCGAGTTTCAACGGTGATCGTTTGAATACGCTATACCGCGAAAATCTGGACGAAACCGCGATTCTTACCACGCTGGATGCCTTGTTTGCGGCTTATGCGGCACAACGGCGTGATGCGGAAACCTTCGGTGATTTCGTCATCCGTCAGGGTTATATCAGCAACCAACAAGCGAGATAACGATGTTTTTCAGTCAACAACAAACGGCACACCAGCACCTCAACCACCTTGACTGGCTGGAAGCCGAAGCCATCCACATCCTGCGCGAAGTCGCGGGGCAATGCAGTAATCCGGCACTGCTGTTTTCTGGCGGCAAAGATTCCATCTGCTTACTGCGCTTGGCAGAAAAAGCCTTTCGCCCCGGACGTTTTCCGTTCCCTTTGCTGCACATCGACACTGGGCATAACTACCCCGAAGTCATCGCCTTCCGGGATCGTAAAGCGGCGGAAATCGGCGAACGCTTAATCGTGCGTTCGGTGGAAGATTCCATGCAACGCGGCACTGTCATGCTCAAGCATGAAAGCGAATCGCGCAACAAACACCAATCCGTCACCTTGCTGGAAGCGATTGAAGAACACGGTTTCGACGCTTGCATCGGTGGCGCACGCCGCGACGAAGAAAAAGCCCGTGCCAAAGAACGCATCATGAGCTTCCGTGACGAATTCGGGCAATGGGATCCGAAAAACCAACGCCCCGAACTGTGGAATCTGTACAACGCCCGCAGCCACAAGGGCGAAAACATCCGCGCCTTCCCAATTTCCAACTGGACGGAACTGGACGTGTGGCAATACATCGAGCGTGAAGGGCTGGAATTGCCCAGCATCTATTTCGCGCATACCCGCCCGATTGTGTACCGTCAAGGTTCCATCGTACCAGTCACAGACATTACCCCCGCGAAACCGGGTGAGGAAATTGTCGACCTGCAAGTACGCTTCCGCACCGTCGGCGACATTACCTGTACTGCGCCGGTGATTTCGGATGCGGATTCGATTGAAAAAATCATTGCGGAAACGGCGACTACGACCATTACCGAACGCGGCGCGACCCGCTTGGATGACCAAGCCTCCGAAGCGGCCATGGAACAACGCAAAAAAGAGGGGTATTTCTAATGACACATCCGATTGAAGACCACGGCTTGCTGCGCCTGTTGACCTGCGGCAGTGTGGATGATGGCAAAAGCACCTTGATTGGGCGTTTGCTGTTTGATTCCAAAGCGATTCTGGCGGATACCCTGAGCGCCATTACCAAAACCTCGCAACGGCGCGGAATGCAGGAGGTGGACTTATCGCTGCTCACCGATGGCTTGCAAGCCGAACGTGAACAAGGCATCACCATTGACGTCGCATACCGCTATTTCACCACCGGTACACGCAAATTCATCATTGCCGACGCGCCGGGGCATGAGCAATACACCCGCAACATGGTGACAGCAGCGTCCACCGCGAATCTGGCGATTATCCTAGTGGATGCGCGGAGAGGCGTGCTGACCCAGACTCGCCGTCATTCGTATCTGGCGCATTTGGTGGGAATTCCGCACTTGCTGGTTGCCGTCAACAAAATGGATTTGGTCGAGTTTAGTCAGGCACGTTTTGAAGAAATCAAACGCGATTATCTGGACTTTGCCGAACAATTGGGGATTCGCGAAGTGCAATTCATCCCACTCTCCGCCCTCAACGGCGACATGGTGGTGGATCGTGGCGAGAACCTGAACTGGTATCAAGGCCAAACGCTGATGGAGATTCTGGAAACCACGCCGAGTGCACAGCGCCGCCATGCCGCCGCGTTCCGTTTCCCGGTGCAATACGTGTGCCGCCCGCAGGATGCCAGCAATCCCGCACTGCACGATTACCGTGGCTTCATGGGGCGCGTCGAATCCGGCAGCATTGCCGTGGGTGACAGCGTAACAGTCTTGCCATCCGGTTTAAGCAGCACGGTGAAGGCAATTGAACTCGGCGGCGCAGCATTAGCCGATGCCGCCACCGAACAATCGGTCACGCTGTTGCTGGCGGATGAAATCGACATTTCCCGTGGTGACATGATCGTGAAAACGGGCGAATTACCGGCGCAAACCAAGCAATTGGCAGCAACGGTGTGCTGGTTGGCGGAAAGCCCGCTGGATCGGGCGCGGACTTACCTGATCCGTCATACCACCCGCGATACCAAAGCGAAGCTGGCGGACATTGCCTACCGTGTGGACGTAAACAGCTTGGAACAACAAGCGGTGAATCAGTTGGCGATGAATGATATTGCCAACGTCACTTTCAAGTTGGCGCAACCGCTATTCGTGGATGCCTATGCACAGAATCGTGGCACAGGTGCATTTATCGTGATTGACGCAAGCACCAATAATACCGTTGGTGCAGGGATGGTCAGCTAAAGGAGGCAGTTATGGGTTGGGAAGGAATACTTGCCATTGGCTTGGTACTGGGGGTCTTGGGCTTTCTGGCGCTATCACGGATTGCACCTGACCTGATTTTGATGACGGCACTGATCATCCTGATGGTGACAGGCGTCTTGCAACCGGATGAAGCCTTTGCCGGATTTGCCAACACCGGGCTAATGACCATTGCCGCCTTGTACATTGTCGCCGCCGGATTACGTGAAACCGGCGCGATCCAATGCATTACCCGGCGCTTGCTGGGGCAACCGGCAAGTGTGCGCGGGGCGCAATTCCGCATGTTAGTACCGACGGCGGCATTGAGTGCTTTTATGAACAATACCACGGTGGTGGCGATGCTGATTCCGGCGATTCAGGACTGGTGCAAGCGTTTGAAATTGCCACCTTCCAAATTGTTACTGCCGCTGAGCTACATTACCATCATGGGGGGAACGTGCACCCTGATTGGCACGAGCACCAATCTTGTCGTCAATGGTTTGCTGGAAAAAAGCGGGCATGGCAGTCTCGGCGTGTTTGACATCACGGGGGTCGGCTTAATCTTGCTGGCGGTGGGCAGTACCTTTCTGCTGTTATTCGGCAACCGTTTGCTGCCTAGCCGCACCGGGGTCGCGGATGATCTAGACAAGGTGCGCGAATACCATGTGGAAATGCTGGTAGAGACAGGCGTGTTGGTGGGAAAAACACTATCAGCCGCCGGTTTGACCAATCTCGGCTACGGCTATCTGGCTGAACTGGAACGCAATGGTGAGATTATCCAAAGCCCATCTGCCGATTTCGTGTTGCAAGCGGCTGACCGGCTGGCATTCATTGGTGCGCCACGCTGTGCACATGAGTTGCGCAGTATTCAGGGGTTGAAACCGGCGAATGAGGATATTCACCACTTGGGGATTGTGCATTTCCGGCGGCGCTTGGTCGAAGCGGTAATTGGCCCGGAATTCCCGTTTTTGGGTAAGACCTTGCAGGAATGCGATTTCCTCGGTTCCTATCAGGCAGTGGTATTGTCAGTGTCGCGGGGTGGCGGTGATACCTTGCCGGATAAAGGGCTGAATACACACTTACAAGTGGGCGATACCCTGTTGATGGAAGCTGGCAAGGAATTCGCCAAGCAATACGGTTTCCGCAAAGATTTTCTGTTGGTGAGTGCTCTGGAGGATTCAAGCCCGCCCAATTTCCAGAAAGCCCAACTGGCACTGGGTATTCTGGGGGTGATGGTGGTATTGAGCGCTTTTGAAATCATTCCCATTTTGCACGCTGCCTGGTTAGCGGCGGGAGCGTTGTTGCTGACACGGTGCTTGAATGCGGGACTGGCGCGGCGTTCGCTGGATTTTACCGTATTGACGGTGATTGGCGCATCGTTCGCCCTAGGTGCAGCGTTGGAAAAAACCGGGGCAGCACATTTGATTGCCGAGGCGGTAATGAGTGGCGGGCATTTGACACCCGTGATGGCGCTGGTGTTGGTGTATGCACTGACTTCCCTGTTTACCGAAGTCATTACCAATAATGCGGCAGCAGCGCTCATGTTCCCGATTTGCATGGCGATTGCAGAACAAATGGGGGTAAATTTCATGCCATTTGCCATTGCCATCATGTTTGCCGCCTCCGCCAGTTTCATGACGCCGATCGGCTACCAGACCAACCTGATGGTCTATGGCCCTGGTGGTTATCGCGTATCGGATTACCTGAAAATTGGTATTCCCATGAATATCCTAGCGGGTTGTGCCACTATCCCTGCCATTTTATGGTTTTGGCCGTTATAGCATTTGTTCCCGCCGCCGCCTCGCGGAAACGCAAAGGCGGCGGCTCATATCAAGCGCGTTGCTGCATCACTAAACGGTGCACATTACGGTAACGCTCCATGAGCTGATGCCCAAACAATGGGTCGCTATGCTCCTCAACGGATTGCTCGACGGCGATCCAATCAGCCGCATCCAAGGTGCTATTGATCAGTGGGAATAGCTCGGCTTCCTCGGTGTTCAGATGGGCTTTCTGAGCATCAATAAATGCCGTGATTTTGTCTTGCAGCTCTTGGCGGCTCAAGATGGCACTGTCATTAATCACATTGTCCAGCAAACCTTGGAATTCACGGGTGGTTGCAGGTAAATCTTGATGCTCCGCCAGCAACGCCCCAACGACAGATTCCGCTGCATCGGAACGGGCACTAAAAACGCGGTAGATGCTATCTTCCTTCGGGTGATGAATCTGGTCGGAATAGCGACGAATATAATCAGCAATATCGGTCATTAACAGCAAATCCGCATCCCCGCCGGTGGCGAGCAAACCAGCCTGTTGCTCAAGCAACTTCAACAACTTTGCCAGATTGACATGATCTTGATGCAAGTCGGTCATAATCTTATGCATAGTGATACTCCTTAATCCGAAAAATGTTGCACTGCACATAGATCATAGGGGAATTAGTACACGATATAAGCGACAAAAGTCATATTTTCCACGCTTTTTTGCGAATAAAGTGCTGTACCCATGCCAGTGCTGCCGCCAGATTTCCCGCTGCTGGTTCCGTTAACGCATCCCCCAATTCAAACGCATAGCCGCGTATGTGCAACAGGTAAGCTGGCGGTGCATCCAACCCGTACACTTGCCGGAAAGCATAAAGCACCGCCGCAGGCGACATCGCATGACTCGTGTAACTGCCATCCTGTTGCGCGGTGAGCGGCTCCACCACATACGGGGCGGCACAGGTCATATCCGCATCCATGAACAGCACGCATTCACGCCCCACCAAATCGGTAATGTGTTCGACCTGAAGCTGCATATCGGTTTGGCATTCCACACCGAGCAAGTGTTGCGCCGCAATTGCTTCCAACAACAATACGCCGAGGGCATCATCGCCGCGCCCCAGATTGCCATAGCCGAACAGCAGGATCGGGGGGATATTACCCACTATTCTTCACCACCCGGTTCAGTAACGCCCCCTCATGGCTGACCAACTCCACCTGCAATGGCATTTTGCCCAACGCATGGGTCGCGCACGACAAACACGGGTCATACGCCCGCACTGCCACTTCCAGATGATTGAGCAAGCCTTCGGTAATTTCCTGCCCATCCAAATACCGGTTAGCCACCGAGCGTACCGACTCATTCATCGCCTGATTATTGCTAGTGGTGGAAACGATCAAATTGGCTTTTTCAATCAAACCTTGCTCATCGACTTGGTAGTGGTGGAACAACGTCCCGCGTGGGGCTTCGATCACGCCGATACCTTCGCGGTGTTTTTCGCCACCGGACACCACCAAATCCGTGCCGGTAATATCGGGGTCATTGAGCAACTGTTGGATAGATTCGGCGCAATGCAGCACTTCAATCATTCGCGCCCAGTGATAAGCCAAGGTATCGTGCACATACGCGCCCCCAGCAAATGCACGGAAACGCAACCGTGCGGCTTCCGCCAACGGTGTAGAAATGCTATCGCATAGATTGACCCGTGCCAGTGGCCCCACCCGATACCAGCCGTTTTCCTTGCCCAATGCCGTCAGGTAAGGGAATTTCATGTACGACCAATTGCGCACTTCTTCACGAATCGCCGAACCGTAACCGCTGTAATCAAACTGGTCGAAAACATTACTGCCATCTGCACGGCTGGCACGCAGCCCACCGTGGTACAATTCCAGTTCGCCTTGCGCCCCGACCATGCCCAGATAATTGGTCGACAAGGTAGCGAACGCATGGTTTTCCGGGTGTTGCAGGTGGATGGTTTCATTCAATGTCACCGCATCCTGCGACCAAGCAATAATGTCGGCAATGTCGCCCAGCAAAACTTTACGTTCAGCCTCGCCCAAAGCTTTATTCATACCGCCCGGTATGGCTGCCGTGCCGTGGATGCGTTTGCCTGCAATCGCCGCGATCACTTGCTGCCCGTACTTGCGCAGTTTAACGCCTTTGAGCGCCAGTTCGGGGTAATCTTCCAGCACACCAACAATGTTACGGTGCAACAGATTTGAACCGAAACCGAACAGAAAGTCGGGCGAAGACAGGTGGAAAAAATGCAGGGCGTGCGATTGCAATACCTGCCCAAAATGCAGCAAGCGACGCAATTTGGTGGCAGTGGAGGTCAGCTCATCCACCCCGACAATCTGATCGACTGCTTTTGCGGCTGCCAAATGGTGCGACACCGGGCAAATGCCGCACAAGCGTTGCACGAAATACGGCACTTCCGTATACGGGCGACCTTGGATGAATTTTTCAAAGCCGCGAAATTCGACAATGTGCAGACGCGCTTCCTGTATGTGGTTGTCAGCATCCAGCAGCAGGGTAATTTTGCCGTGTCCTTCCACCCGTGACACCGAGTCAATGGCAATGCGGCGCGTGTTGCTTGCAGTGTGTTCCATGTCCAGACCCTCAATCGTAATGCAGCATGGCTTTCGACAGGGAAGGTTCTTTTCCCGCCAACAAGTCGCTCAAAATGGTGAAAAACGCATCGCCCGATGGCGGGCAACCCGGCAGGTAATAATCCACCCGCACCACCTCGTGCAGCGGGTGAACCTTGGATAGCAGCAACGGCAATTCAGGGTCGGACGGAATCATCGGGTTATCCACGCCCACACCGTTTACATAGGCTTCTTCCAAACATTCCTGCACCGAATAGTGGTTGCGCATTGCCGGTACGCCGCCATTGATGGCGCACGCCCCGACCGCAATCAGGATTTTGCATTGCTGGCGAAATTCACGCAGCACCTGCACGTTTTCAGCATTGCACAAACCGCCTTCCACCAAACCAATGTCACACGGCCCGCAATGTTTAATATCCGTCAGCGGGGAACGGTCAAGCTCAACGTGTTCCAGCAAGCCAACCAGTCGCTCATCCATATCCAGAAACGACATGTGGCAACCGAAACAACCCGCCAACGACGTGGTAGCGATACGGATTTTAGACATCGTGATGCTCCGTTTTTTGCAAGGTGATGGGGGTAGCCACATCGGATTCTGCCACCGAATGCCGGTCAAACGTGCGCAAGCCAATCGGCACTTCGTACCCATGCCCCTTGCTCAGAATCGCACCGACCGGACAAATACGCGCAGCCAAATCTTCGGCTTGCAAATCGCTATCGCCCAACTTACCACTGGCGGTATTCACGATGAGGTGGGATTGCGCCCCGCGTCCGCTAATCGCAAACACGTTCTTACCATCCACCTCGCGGCTAGCACGGACACACAATTCGCACAGAATGCAGCGGTCACGATCCAGCATCACAGTGGGGTGGGAAGCATCGACTTCGCGGCGCGGGTAAAACGGCGGGAAATGCCCATCCAGCATCCCAAAGTGGTAGCCCAACGCTTGCAAGGTGCAATCGCCGGTTTTACTGCATGTTGGGCACAGGTGATTGCCTTCCACGAACAACATCTGGGTCAGAGTTTTGCGTACTTCGTTGAGAGCAGCGGTATTGTTGGCGACCTGCATCCCATTACTGGCAGGCAAGGTGCAAGCGGATGCACTGCGCCCGTCCACTTCCACCGTACACAGTTTGCAACTGCCGTGCGGTGTTAGCCCCGGCTTGTGGCATAAATGCGGGATGTAGATACCCGCCGCGAGTGCCGCATCCATAATGGTTTGCCCCGCTTCGAAGGGGACGGCTTGCCCGTCGATAAAGAGTGTGTTGTTCATGACAAATGCGCCTCCGCATCATCGCGGTGAGTCAATTCGCGGCTGGTATTGAGTGCCGCATCCAGATTGAAGAACGGCGCGTAATCCTGATGCAGCAAACGCTCGGTGCAAACCTGCGGAAAACGTTCCAGCAAATCCAGCACCGGGTTTGCTGCCGTTTGCCCCAACCCGCAATGCGAACGCCGTTTCACCACCATTGCCAGCCGCGCCATTTCGGCTTGGTCGTAAGGTGTGCCATGCCCGGAAGCAATCTTGTCGATGTACTTGCGCAATAACGGCGTACCCACGCGGCAAGGCGTGCAAAAACCGCAACTTTCGTGCGCAAAAAAGTGACTGAAATTACGCACCACCGCCAGCAAATCACGCTGTGCGCCGTACACCATGATCGAACCACCCGTCGCAAGGTCTTCAAATGCCAGCTTGCGCCCAAATTCCGCCCGCCCGATCAATGCGCCAGAAGGCC
The DNA here is from genome assembly GCF_021650935.1 of Thiothrix winogradskyi. Lineage (NCBI taxonomy): Bacteria > Pseudomonadati > Pseudomonadota > Gammaproteobacteria > Thiotrichales > Thiotrichaceae > Thiothrix > Thiothrix winogradskyi. The sequence continues at coordinate 392,610 of NZ_CP091244.1, forward strand.
CGCCGACTTGTACGGCTTGCGCGTCTTGCCCACCGCACGCTTCCAGCAAGTCTTGCACGCTAATGCCAAAGGGGTATTCGTAAATGCCGGGGGCGGTGCAATCGCCACTGACGCTGAGCACCTTGCTGCCTGCGGATTGCGCCGTGCCATGCGCCCTGAACCATTCCCCGCCGTGCACCGCAATGTGGGTGGCGGCGACCAGCGTTTCCACATTGTCGACTACGGTAGGCTGCCCCAAATAGCCGTGCGTCACCGGAAACGGGGGGCGTACCCGTGGCACACCGCGTTTCTGTTCCAACGATTCCAGCAAGGAAGATTCTTCACCGCAAATGTACGCGCCCGCTCCCATCACAATGCTGATGTCGAAATGGAAATCAGGCTGCTTGAGAATGTTTGCGCCCAGCAAGTTAGCTTCACGCATCTCGTTGAGCGTTGCTTCCAGTGGCGGCAAGAGGTAACGGTATTCACCGCGCAAATACAGATAACCGTGTTGCGCTCCGATGGCATAAGCACACAGCGCCATGCCTTCAAACACTTGCGTCGCGTAGCTGTTCAGCAAAACCCGATCCTTGAACGTACCGGGTTCGCCTTCATCGGCATTGCACACCACATAACGGGGCGTAGCGGGTGCGGCACGGCACAATTGCCATTTCAGGCTGGTGTTGAAGCCTGCACCGCCACGTCCGCGCAAACCGGATTGCTTGATTTCAGCCAGCAGGTTTTCCGCCCCGCCTTGCAACGCAGCGCGTAAGCCAGCACCCGCTGGCATGTTATCGCTAAGCAGCAAACCTGTCTGGCGGATATTATCTTGCACGGCAAACCATTCCGCAGGCCAATCATCCAGCGGTGTTCCTGCATTAATTAGCGCCGCCAGCGACGGCAAGTGTTGCGCGGTGAGTTTGGTGAGGATGCGCCCGTTCACTAACGCTGATGCGCCTTGATCACACATGCCCAAGCAAGAGGTTTCATCAATGCTGACCGCACCATCCGCACGGGTAATGCCGGGGGTAACGCCCAGCAATTCGCACAGCCTATGCATCAGCGTCAAATCGCCGCAACTGGTGCAATTGCTGAATAGCAGGTCAATGCGCCCGCGTGGAGTGCGGTGGAAAAAGCTGTAGAAATCAATCACGGCTTCTACTTGGCTGATGGGCAGCTCAAGCTCTGCCGCGAGCGGGGCGATTTCCAGTGGGGGAATGTGCAAGAAACAATGTTGCAAGTCGTGCAAGCGATGCAATAAATGGTCGTGACCTTGCTGACCTACGCCAGCAGAGAATGATGATGGCATGGCAGATGAACCGTTTTATGTTGTGTTCAAGCGGGTATTGTAATACCAATCACGCCAGCAACGTATGATTTAACTCAGGATTCGGGTGAGTGGCTATCAGCCGTGATCCGGTCGTGCCAATACCCCAATGCCTCGCCAAATGCATCCAAACTGATGCTGACAGGCTCAGCATCATCATCGCCATACAGTTCCTCGATCAAAACCTGCTGCGGCTGCAACTGCACAAAATAGCTGTTGCCGCTGATGGCATAGGCTTCAGTATCGGCAGGGTTTTCTCGGATTTTGTCTAGGGTTGTCTGTAAGGTTGCCAGCATGGTCAGGTTGGTTTGCACATCCAGCAGCAAAAAGGCGGCGGTGGCGGCGTAACCTGCGCCTTGTTGTTGCCATTGCTGCCATTCGTGTTCATGTATCATCGGTATTGCTCCTCAAGCAGTGGGTTAGCGTAGGGGGAAGGCGGTATTCACACCGCCACGGGACGACGATGCACCCGCAATCAGGTAAGGCGTGCCGTCAGCACTGCGGCAATACGCATCCGACTGATCCTGTTTGGGGGAATTAGCCCCGCACCATGCCCAATTGGGCGCACTTTTCGGGCAGTTTTGCTGATTGCGGGCGGCATACCCGATGGTATTGATCACTTGAGTCGGGGTGCAATGGTCAGGATAAAAGGTGGAAAATTTGTCCTCCCCCTTGTTGCCGACCAACTCCCATTGCCCCGCGTAAATCCCCTGCTTATTGGGTTTTTGAGTAATGCGCACATCGGCTACCGTTTGCGGGTCACTACCTTGCGGGCGCGAATGGAAACCGACTACCCGCCCCTTATTGTTCAACTCGCCGCAAAAGATATGCGCATAATTGACCTCGACACCATTGCTTGCCTTGACCCACTGGTGTGAGGGGCAGGTGACGGACTCAGCGCCAGTGCTTGTTTTGCCAGCGCTTGGTTTATAATCGTCGGGCGCAGGCTTACAAGCCACTAACCCGATGGCGGCTACGCCTAGCGTTACCCAAATCGCTGCTCGACGCTGATAACCCATGCCGTCTGCTCCCAAAATACCAAAAGGCGCATCCTAACGTATTCGGCTGGAAAATGCCTGTGGGACTCGCGGATTCCCACAAAAGCAACTATAGTAACCTGCATTACGATAACCTAGGTTACTATAATGAAATTCTACGGCAGGGAAGACGAACTCGCCCAATTGCGGGCGATAACCGCACAAGCCACCTCCGGCGGTAAAATGACCGTCATGACCGGTCGTCGGCGGGTAGGTAAAACCTTGCTTGCCAGAGAATCATGCAAAGGTGGGCAAAGCCTGTACCTGTTCATTGCCAAGAAAAGTGAAGCACTGCTCTGCGCGGAATGCACCGACATCATTAAAAACACCTTCGACGTGCCGGTGTTCGGCGACATCCAGCACTTCCGCGATGTGTTCCGGTTGTTGCTGGAAATCGGCAAAACCCAGCCTTACGTGCTGATCATTGACGAATTTCAGGAGTTTTACCGCATTAATCCGGCGGTGTATTCAGAAATCCAGAACCTGTGGGATCAGTATCGGCAGCAAACCCGCATTCACTTGATGTTTGTCGGTTCCGTCCATTCACTGATGGTCAAAATCTTCCAGAACAACAAAGAACCTCTGTTCGGGCGGGCTGACCGCATCCTATATCTGAAACCTTTCAAGCCGCAAACCATCCACGACATCTTGCAACAGGCGCAGCAATACACCCCTGAAAACCTGTTTTATGCGTATCTGCTGACAGGTGGTATTCCGCGCTACCTTGAAATTCTGCACGACAATGCCGTGTATGGGCGCGATGCCATCATGGATTTTGTCTTCAGCAAAAACTCGCCGTTTCTGGAGGAAGGCAAGCATGTGCTGATCGAAGAATTCGGCAAGGAATACGCCACTTATTTCTCCATTCTGGAATTACTGGCGAGCGGCAAAACCGGGCGTGGGGAACTGGAATCCATCCTTGCCACCAATGTCAGCGGTTATCTGGTGCGCTTACAGGATGAATACGATGTCATCGCCGTGCGCAAACCCATCAACGCCAAACCGGGCAGCAAAGTCCAGAAATACTTCATCAAGGATAATTTCCTGAATTTCTGGTTCCGTTTCATTTATCGCAACAACAGCGCAGTGGAGGCCGAAAACTTCGCCTACATCAAGCGCATTCTGGAACGTGACCTCTCCACTTACAGCGGCATGGTATTGGAACGCCTGTTTCACGTCCTGTTGACAGGCACAGGCCATTACAACCAGATTGGCAGCTATTGGGAACGCGGCAACCAGAATGAGATTGATGTGGTCGCGGTCAACGATCTGGACAAGCAAGTGCTGGTCGGGGAAGTGAAAATGAACCCGGATCGCATCCGCATCCCGGCATTGCAGCACAAGGCGGTGAAGCTGGAACAGGCGTTTGCAGGGTATGCGTTTGCGTATCAGGGGTTTAGTTTGGAGGCGATTGATCAGTATTTTGGGCGGCAAGATTAATACGGTTATGGCTTACTTTGTGAAAATGGCATTGGCAACGCAAATATTGTTCGACACGCCATCAAAGAAGAAGACCTTATGTCAAAAAGTGGTGGAGAATCTACAATAAGGACGCAGAATGTCGCACTTATTACACCTGCTAGATTCCCTATCAGCAGGTGTTTTTATTTCAGCCATCAGCGTTATAATACTCACTTCACTGATGGCTCTAACACTGATACCGACATCAATAAATTCAATTCTTTGCCAACTTCATCCAGCAGCTTCTTCATATTGTCGACCGATGAATGTCTTGTGACATACCACATACCAACCTTTTTTTGGCTTTGGTAGTCTGTTTTGGCTGTTTTTGAAACTAATGGAATTCCTGACAGACGCTTATTCAACTTGGCAACACGCTCAAAGCCAATACACTCCAAAACACTTACAAACGTATCAGTTGCCTTAGACTCTTGGAAAACTTTACCCGCTAAAGTTACACGGAGTTTTTTACGTGCGCTAACATGATCACGATGTTTAGAGTGAGTAAGTTGCTTTTTTGGCAGTTCCGTTTTATGCGTAACACCCACTTGCCAGCGTTCCATCAAGGAACTGGTATCTTTAGCAAAAGCTTGTAGTTGCATTGAAGATTGGGAGAGTTCAAGAACTCTAGAGAAATTGCCTTCCAAACTGGCTTCTGCACATGCCATTTTCAAATCATCTGCAATGTTGCTTAACGAGTGACTAAACAACCACCAGCTAAAGCTGGTGGGTTTTTTTGCTACGGACTGAAAGTCCCGGATACACGTCGGCTAAACGACGTGTCGGTACGCTTACTCCGGTTCCATCTTGAAATGGTCGTTTGGATTTGGCTCAAAGTGATGCTCCAAATACTGTTTGATCATCTCTTCCGTCATTTGACCCACGGTGGCGCAGAAATACCCGCGTGCCCAAAAATGCCTTCCCCAGTAACGTTTCTTCACATGGGGGAACTCCTCAAACAGCCGACTGGATGTCCTTCCCTTGATCCGACGCATGATTTCACTCGGTGCTAGTTCCGGCGGGCAACTCACCAAGATATGCACATGGTCTTTGCTCACCACGCCTTTGACTATCCTGATCTCAAATGCCTCGCAAGTCTGCCGAACAAGCTCACGCACACGCTGCGCTACTTCTCCCGTCAACACCTTGTAACGGTATTTCGTCACCCAAACAAAGTGATACTCAATCTGATAGACCGTGTGACTGCCATAGCGGTAATCCATGCTGCACCTCGCTTCGTTCATACAGCGCATTATCGCAGCTAAAGCTGACCGGCTAAAGCCGGTGGTTTAAACCTTGTGATTGAAAATTAATTCGACGAATTTTACTGAAACGGGATCAGTGGATTTTAATGTTACTGCTTGCATGATAATCAACCTCTCTTTATGCGTTTTGTCAGGTGTCCAACAGTGATTGTGCGACCATCTTGGGTGCTGACGACTTTATACACACTACGGTAATCGGGTAACAATTTGTGAATAGGTTCACGTCCGTATGTCCGCTCCATTGTACGGACACTGGATTGGCTAAAGTAACGGCGCACACCGCCATGACCGTCGTAGGCTTTCTCACCAAACTGGTCGAGCCATTGGTCAATGAGTGGCGGAATGCAACGTTGCTGGGCGCGGACTGCTGCGTGATTTGTCATGTTCATTTGGGTTGCCTCTCTCTCTTTGCCTGATCCTGCTGTTTGATATTTTCACGTTTTTGCTTACGTTCTTCTTTCTCCTTATTTAAATGATCGTGAAATTTAAGATTCTCAAGGAACCCATCGAAATTATCAAAAGCATTTCCCTGCATTATGCAATTAAGAAAAAGTGCATTATCTGTCTTCAATGAATCATTATCTGGTAGTTCAGCAAGTGCATTACGTTCAATAAACTGACCATGCAACAATGAGGCTCCTTCTATGTTGTATGTTTTTTGCTTTCCGTAAAGGCAGCTTCGCAAATACCAGAAAGGATCAGCTTCAATATAGTCATTAACTATATCAATTAAACTGGATTGCCATGATATGTATTTCTCATCACAATCAGTTGTGTAATCGCTATAATCCCCCATTTTCTGTTCATACTCATATTCACCATCACTGAATTTAAAAAATACTTCATCAATTGTGCTTTCTGGAACGACTAGCAAGAAAAGAACTCTATTGATAAAAGAATCACGAGGGATGTTAAGACGCTTACACTCATTCGTTATAATATTAGCTGTTTCTTCACTAAGAGAGAAATTTACAGGTGTAACCATATCCTTTGTCAAACAACTTGAAATATATTTTTTTGCTACTGGTGAATTAGGTTGTGTGATTTCTTTTGCCAGCATCTGAGCTTCATGTTTGAGGACGCGATCAACAAATCCGTCACGGTTTAGACAAGCATTTTTGATTTTCACATTTAGTCTCTCAACGAGTGGTATCCATACGTTCACGAGGATTTTCTTGCGTGTATCTGTAGGGGTCTGCATGTTGTGTGCTTCCTGTATTAACGATACAGGAAGAATAGAACATTAAACATAGAATTACAACAATAGAAAAATCTATGTTTAATGTTTTTGATTCAACAAATCTCGCCGGAACACATCCTTGCTCAATCAACTAATTCTCGACTAAACTGGAATAATATTCCAGATTGGTCAACTCCATGTTTACACACAGAACTTTGCAAAAAACCATCCAACTCGCCTCCCAAGCTTTCCCCGTATTGCTGCTAACAGGCGCACGTCAGGTGGGTAAAACCACACTCTTGGAAGCCTGTGCCGAACCTACCCGCCGCTACGTCACCCTCGACGATCCCGAACAGGCGGCACTTGCCCGCACCGACCCCGCGCTCTTCTTCCAACGCCACCCGCCGCCTGTGATCGTGGATGAAATCCAATACGCGCCGGAATTATTCCGCGCCATCAAGCTACTGGTGGATAAAGCCAAACAACCGGGCATGTTCTGGCTGACAGGTTCGCAGAAATTCCACCTCATGCAAGGCATCACCGAAAGTCTGGCGGGACGTGTCGCGGTGCTGGATTTGCTGGGTTTGTCACAAGCCGAAATCAACGGCAAAACGGATACCGCACAACCCTTCCTGCCCACCCCTGCATGGCTGGAACAAGCCCGCCAACAAGCAAGCAAACCGCTGCCACTGCCTGAGGTTTACCGCCGCATCTGGCGTGGCTCGTACCCGCGTATGGCACTGGATGACACCTTGCCGCGTGACCTGTTTTACAACGCCTACCTGCAAACCTATTTGCAGCGCGACGTGCGTGACCTAACCCGCGTCGGCGACGAACGCACCTTCCTGCTATTCCTACGAGCCGCTGCCGCCCGCACCGGGCAATTGCTCAACTACACCGATCTTGCACGGGACGTAGACATCGACCAGAAAACCGCCAAAGCATGGCTGTCGATTCTGGAAACTTCCGGCATCGTCTACCTGTTGCAGCCTTATCACAACAACGTGACGAAACGCCTGCTGAAAACCCCCAAGCTGTATTTCCTCGACACGGGTTTGTGCGCTTATCTCACCCAATGGTCATCGCCGGAAACGCTGGAAGCAGGTGCGATGTCCGGCGCAATCCTCGAAAACTGGCTGCTGGTGGAAATCCTCAAAAGCTGGTGGCACAACGGGCAAACGCCAGCGGTGTATTTTTACCGCGACAAAGAACAGCGTGAAATCGACCTGCTGATTGAGCGCGACAACACCCTGTATCCGGTGGAATTCAAGAAAACCGCCAGCCCGAACATGGGTGCGGCAAAGCACTTTACGGTACTGGAAAAACTAGACAGGCAAGCGGGGCATGGCGCAATCATCTGCCTGCGCGAAACCGATGTGCCGCTCTCGCAGGAAGTGGACGCTATTCCGGCGGGCTACTTATAGAAGGTAATACAAACACATCCCCCAACACCCCGCTCTCCCCACGCTTACGCCCTGCTGCCGCATTGTCATACACCACCAGCAACGCAGTTTCATCGTTACCTTGCGTAAACAAACACAACCCCTCAGCGTGATCATTCCCATGGCCGTGTGGAATTTCCGCCACCACCTCCAGCACAGCACGTGGAATCAGGCTTTCCGCATCCGGCTTAGCCCCACCCTGCCAACGGTAAACCCGCACTGGGCCATCCAGACTCATGGTAGGTCCTGCCAAGATCAGCAAATCCTCGCCTTGCACGCACAAATCGCGGATGCCCAAACCATCCAATTGCAGGAAATGCTTACGGTAAGGACGATCTTCCTCGCCGATACGCGCCAGTGTCAGCACGGTGGGATCGTTGTCATCTTCCACACACTCGATTTCCAGCAACACCGCCCAGCCGCGTAATACGGGCCCGCGCAAACCGAGGAACAGCCGCTTGCCAATCACCGCCAGACCTTCCACATCAAAGCCATTGTCTTTGCCGGGGATTTTCAGAAAATGCTTGATATGTGGGTCATCACGCAAGGCTTCCATCAACGCATTGCCGTTGGCGTGCAGCGGCAACTGTACCCCCGGTGTTTGCAATGTTGGAATGCCATCGACCACGTTCAGCGGAATACGAGCAATCAGGTAGCGGTTGGGGTCAGGAACAATCCTCACCAGCCGTTCAATACCTTTTTCGGTGGATTTGTCCGACTGCGGCTTCTTGCGCTTGAGGCTGTGCGAACCCACCACCCACAAATACCCGTCCTGGTAAGCCAAGCCTTCCACATCGACTTCGTTATCCTCTGCATCCGCCGCAACCGGCAACGACAAATAATCGTGCAAAGCAAAGCGGGTATGCGCGGCGTACAGCGGATTGCCATCCGCATCCGAGCCTTGGTAGCTAAGGCGTTCCAGATGGATGCTTTCGTCATTGGCAACCCACAAGGTGTCGCCGATTTGCACAATGGCAGACAGCGCATCGCGGCATTCCAGCGCAGCAGGGGCGAATTTAAAGTGAACAGCCGTCATGCCACATCCTCCATCACAAATTCAAATTCACCAACATTCGCCCCTGAATCCGCCCCGCCAAAATATCCTTGGCAGCTTGCGGCACTTCCTCCAAGGCAATCGCGCACCCTAGCTCGGCATACGCACTGGGTGGCATCGCCGCAGCAAGGCGTTCCCACACCTTCACCCGCCGTTCTTGCGGGCAACTCACCGAATCCACCCCGCGCAAACTCACATTGCGCAAAATGAACGGCATCACCGTGGTATTCAGCTCGAAACCACCCGCCAAACCGCACGCCGCCACCGTGCCGCCGTACTGCATTTCTGCCAGTACCCGCGCCAGCGTGCTACCCCCGACCACATCCACTGCCCCTGCCCAATTCTGGCTTTCCAACGGGTGTGCCGGGCGGCTCATTTCTTCGCGGGTCATGAATTCTTTTGCGCCCAACGTGGTGAGGAAATCCTGCGTCTCAGGGCGACCCGACACCGCCACCACGTGATAGCCGAGTTGCGCCAATAGCAATACCGACACGCTGCCCACGCCCCCTGCCGCGCCTGTCACCACAACTTTGCCAGAATCCGGCGTCACCCCCGCCTCTTCCAACGCCATCACACACAGCATCGCGGTGAAACCTGCCGTGCCAATAATCATCGCTTGTTTCGCATCCAAGCCCGCAGGCATTGGCACTAACCAATCCGCTTTCACCCGTGCTTTCTGCGCAAAACCGCCCCAATACCGTTCACCCACACCCCAACCCGTGAGGATAACCGGATCGCCCGCCTTGAAACGCGCATCAGCGGATTCCGCCACTGTCCCCGCGAAATCAATGCCGGGAACCATCGGGAACGAGCGAATAATTTTGCCCGTTCCCGTCACTGCCAAGCCGTCTTTGTAATTGAGCGAGGAATAAGCAACATCCACCAACACCTCGCCTTCCGGCAAGTCGCTCACGTTAAGGTGGCGCACTTCCGCGTGGGTTTTGCCTTCCACCTGACTCAGTATTAGCGCTTTAAACATAACATTCTCCTTTGATTCATCGGCGGGATACGCACTTAATGTGCCTCATCCCAATTATTCCCCATCCCACTCTCCACTAACAATGGCACTGCTAACACTGCGGCATTCGTCATTAGCGCAACCACCTGTTCGCGCACCGTTGCCATCTCGTTTTCCGGCACTTCAAACACCAGTTCATCGTGCACTTGCATAATCATTTTGGTGCGCAAGCCGCTGCCTTGCAGCCATGCATCCACCGCCAGCATCGCCTTTTTAATAATATCTGCCGCCGTGCCTTGCATCGGCGCATTAATCGCAGTGCGTTCGGCATACTGGCGGGTAGCGGCATTTTTTGAATGAATATCCGGCAGGAACAAACGCCGCCCGAACAGCGTTTCCACATAACCTTGGGCGCGTGCCTGTTCGCGGGTGTCATCCATGTACTGTTTCACGCCGGGGTAACGGGCGAAATACAGATTAACGTAATCTTGCGCATCGCGCCGATCCACCCCCAACTGTTTTGCCAAACCAAATGCCGACATCCCGTAAATCAGCCCGAAGTTAATTGCTTTCGCCGCCCGACGTTGTTCCGTGGTCACTTCCGCCAACGGTGTACCGAAAACTTCAGCAGCCGTGGCGCGATGCACATCCAGCCCTTGCGCAAACGCATTCAACAAACCGGCATCACGGGACAAATGCGCCATAATGCGCAATTCGATCTGGGAATAGTCCGCCGCCAGCAATTGACAGCCGCTTTCCGCGATAAACGCTTGGCGAATGCGCCGCCCTTCCTCATTGCGGATCGGGATATTCTGCAAATTCGGGTCTGACGACGACAACCGCCCCGTCGAAGCCACCGCCTGATGGTAAGAGGTATGCACCCGCCCGGTACGCGGGTTAATTTGCTGCGGCAATTTGTCGGTGTAAGTGGATTTGAGTTTCGCCAAACCGCGATGCACCAAAATCAGCTTAGGCAATTCATGCCCCATGTCCGCGAGTTCTTCCAACACATCTTCAGCGGTAGACGGCTGACCCTTGGGGGTTTTGCGCGGCGCGGTCAAACCGAGCTTGGTGTAAAGAATTTCCCCCAATTGCTTGGGTGAGGCAAGGTTAAATTCCTGCCCCGCCGCCGCGTAAGCCTCCAACATCACGGAATGCATCCGCGTTTCGAGTTCTTGGCTGTGACGCGCCAACATCGCCGCGTCGACTTTCACCCCATTGCGTTCAATCGTCGACAGCACGCTCACTAGCGGCACTTCCACGCTTTCATACAGCTTGCGCTGCCCGTCGAGGGCTTGCAGTTGCGCCCAGAAATGTTGATGCAGGCGCAAGGTGTAATCGGCATCTTCCGCCGCATAAGGGGTGGCTTGTTCCAACCCGACTTGATTAAACGTCAGTTGGTTTTTGCCCTTCCCCGCAATGTCCGCAAAACTGATGGTAGTGTGGTTAAGGTACTTGGCACACAGCGTGTCGAAATCGTGGCGGCTGGCAGTGGAATCCAGCACATACGATTGCAACATGGTGTCGTGCGCAATACCACGCAAGGTAATCCCGTGATTCAGCAATACACTGCGGTCGTATTTGAGATTTTGCCCAATTTTGCGAATAGCGGGGTTTTCCAGCAAGGGCTTGAGTTGCGCCAGCACGGATTCGCGATTGAGTTGCGGCGGTGCGCCGAGGTAATCGTGCGCTAATGGCAGGTAAGCCGCTTCGCCCGCTGTGATGGCGAAAGACACGCCGACGATTTGCGCTTCCATGTAATCGAGGCTGGTGGTTTCGGTGTCGAAAGCGAATTCAGCGGCGGCTTGTAGGCGGATTAGCCAAGCGTCTAGGTCGGGTTGTGTGAGGATTGAAGAATACCCCCCATCCCCAACCCTTCCCCCGCAAGGGGGGCAGGGAGCGAAGAGATCGCCGGTCGCGCCCTCTTGTTCCTTCCCCCCTTGCGGGGGAAGGTTAGGATGGGGGGTAGCGGCGAGAGCTGCCAATCTTGTCCGAAACCCATACCGCTCATACATCGCCCGCAAGGTTTCCACGTCCGGCGGATCAAACGCCAGCGTTTCCGGCTGCAAATCCAGCTCCACATCGCACTTAATCGTGACCAGCTCGAAAGACAGCGGCAAATGTGCCAAGGCTTCGCGCAGATTTTCGCCGATTTTGCCTTTGAACTCGGCGGCTCGCGCCATAATGTTTTCCAGCGAACCGTATTCCTCCAGCCATTTGACTGCTGTTTTGGGGCCAACTTTGTTGACACCGGGGACGTTATCCACGGTATCGCCAATCAGCGCGAGGTAATCGCGGATGCGTTCTGGCGCAACCCCGAATTTTTCCACCACGCCAGCGGGGTCGGCGTAATGCCCGCTCATGGTATTGATCAGGTGGACGCGCTCATCCACCAATTGCGCCATGTCTTTGTCGCCAGTGGAAATAATCACTTTACCGTCGTATTGCGCCGCTAACGTGCCGATTACGTCGTCGGCTTCCACGTCAGGAATAATCAGCAGCGGGTAGCCTTGCGCCCGAATAATCGTCAGCAAGGGTTCAATCTGGCAGCGCAAATCGTCCGGCATCGGCGGGCGGTTGGCTTTGTATTGCGGGTAAAGGTCATCGCGGAAGGTTTTGCCGGGTGCGTCGAAAATCACCGCCATGTGTTCGGGGTCGTAATCCTTGCGCAATTTATCCAGCATATTCAACACGCCGTGCATTGCGCCGGTGGGTTCGCCGTGTGCATTGGTCAGCGGGGGGAGCGCGTGGAAAGCGCGGAACAGGTAGGAGGAACCGTCCACGAGGACGAGCGGTTTGGCACTGGTATACGTCATAGAGGTCACGGACTCATCTCCAGAAATGGCGCAATGGAAAAATAAGCGACCACTGCGGCGAGGGACAATAGGGCAACAACCCGTACCGGGTATTCGCGGATTTCATCCAAGAATTGACGCTGCTCGCCACGTTGTTGACGCAGCTCGTATTCCGCCTGAATGCGTTGGCTGCGTTCTTGTTGATACTTGGCTAATAGCTGTTGAGCGGCTGGCAAATCATCACTCTCGTATAGCCAGAGTATCGGTGCTGAAATGCCCCAGTTGCCGCTTGGGGTTTCGTAGTATTCAAACCGATGGGTGTGCAGCAAGGCACAAATTTCCTCTGCCTCTTCATCAGTCACATCGCGAAAAGACATTAATTTAACAGCCATATGGATTACCTTGTTTTACTGTCTGCCAGCGTTGAGGGAATGTTTTGGTAATAGCCTAGTCTATTCCCGAAACTGTTCGCGCTCTAGCCCGTACTTTTTCATTTTGTCGGTCAGGGTCTTGCGGGGCACATCCAATGCCTCCATCACCGCGCGGGTATTGCCCTGATGGTGGTTTAATGCCTGTGCAATCAAGGTTTTCTCGAAACACGCCACTTGTTCGGTCAAGGACAGCCCTTCTAGCCGATCACCCGCGTTCATCAAGGTTGCCAGATCAAAGTTGTAAGCCTCCCCCAATAACACATAACGCTCGGCAATATTGCGCAATTCGCGGATATTTCCCGGCCAGTCATGCCCCATCAATACGTGCAAGGCGCGACTATTCAGCGGTGGCACTTCGGTTTCACAACGCGCCGCCGCAATCAACACGAAATGCTGGAACAGCAATGGAATGTCTTCGCGTCGCGCTCGCAGCGGAGTAATCTCCAGCGTCACCACATTCAAGCGGTAATACAAATCGCGGCGAAATTCCGCGCGTTCGGCAGCATCCTTCAAATCGACTTTGGTGGCGGCGATGACCCGAATATCCAGCGGAATCAGCTTGTTCGACCCCAGCCGTTCAATCTGGCGTTCTTGCAGCACCCGCAATAACGGCGCTTGCGTGGTCAGCGGCATTCCTTCGATTTCATCCAGAAACAGCGTGCCGCCATTGGCGTGTTCAAACTTGCCAATGCGTTTGCCTTTTGCCCCGGTGAATGCGCCCGCTTCATGCCCGAATAATTCACTGTCCAACAAACTGGCGGGAATAGCCGCGCAGTTAATCGCCACGTAATTGTGATCACGACGCTGGCTTTGTTCGTGGATGGAACGCGCCACCAACTCTTTGCCCGTGCCGGTTTCACCCATGACCAACACATCGGCATTCACATTCGCAATGCGGGTAATCATTTTGCGCAACAGCATAATCGCTGGGGTTTGCCCAATAATGCGCGGGCCGGGGCGGGTTTGATTAGCCAAAGCTTCTTTCAAGGCGCGGTTTTCTAAGGTGAGGCGGCGCTTGTCACTGGCGCGTTTCAACACTTCCACCAATTGTGTGTTGGAAAATGGTTTTTCCAGCAAATCGTAACCGCCGTTGCGAATCGCGCTAACCGCCGTTGCTACATCCGCGTGTCCGCTAATCAAAATCACCGGCAAGTCGCGGTCGATGCGCAAGACGTGTTGCAGAAATTCCAAGCCATCCATTTCCGGCATTCGGATGTCGGAAATAATCACGCCCTCGAATTCCGCCGTGATTAATGGCAAAGCGTCAGCGGCACGGCTAAAGGTTTGCACTTCGTACCCCGCCAGCAGCAGCGATTGCGCCGTGGCATCGCGGACTGTTTTTTCATCATCAACCAACAGAACATTCGGGGCAATCATTCGGTCTCTCCGGCGGCGGCTTGTTGCAAAGTGAGCGTGAATATTGCACCACCTTGCAGCGCATTGGCTACCCGTAACTGCCCGTTCATGTCACGCGCCAGCCGGTAAGAAATCGACAAGCCCAACCCCAAGCCTTTGCCAATGATTTTGGTGGTGAAAAACGCTTCAAATACATGCGGCATGGCGGCTTCGCTAATCCCCGTGCCGTTATCACGCACGCTAATGTCCACCTGCCCGGCGTGGGCTTGCAATGTTACCCACACCCGTGGTTCGGCTTGTTCTTCCACGGCTTCGGCGGCATTGCTGACTAAATTCACCAGAATTTGTTCCAACCACACCAAATCGGCTTGCACGTAGCGCGTTGCAGCGTCACGCTGCTGCTCCAACACAATGCGGGTTTGCGCCAACTTGGGCTGCACAATGCTTAATGCCGAATCCAAGGCCCAGTGCAAATCACAGGTTTCAATTTGACCGGCACTTTTGCGCGAAAACGTTTTCAATTGGCGGGTAATGGTCGCCATGCGTTCAGTCAGGCTGACAATTTCCAACAAATTGTGATGCGCCATTTCCGGTTTGCCAATGGCGAGAAATTGCGTGGCATTGTCGGCATACGCCCGAATCGCGGTCAGCGGGTTATTGAGTTCGTGGTTGATGCCAGCGGAAAGCTGCCCCAAGGCTGCCATTTTTGCGGCTTGTACCAATTCTTCTTGGGTGTGCTGCAATTCGCGGGTGCGTTCGGCAACTTTCGCCTCTAAATCTTCGCGGGCTTTTTGCTCGTATTCACGGCGTTGGCGCTGATTTTTCCACAGCACGTACACCAATAACAAGGTCAGCAACAGCATAAAAGCAATGATTGCCACCGTCACCAGCACCGGACGGGTAATGCTACGCCAATCGGTGAGGATGTAGACATCCCATTCAATAAACGGCATCGCGCGTTTGTGCACTAAATAATCGTACTGCCCAGTATCCACCCCTTGCAGATCCAATGCTGGATCAATGCGTAACCGCCAAGGCAAGGGAGGAATGGTTTGCTGATTGTAACGCTGATTTTGAAATAACTTGGCTTGCGTTAACGCTGACAAGGGTTGCAACGCCTGCAAACGCCACGCGGATTGGCTGGACATAAACACCACACCGTCGGGATCCGTCACCATGAATTCGGCGCTGTCTTGCTGCCATTGTTGCGCTTCTTGGGTATCAATGTCGACTTTGACTACCATCACGCCCAAGGGCTTACTTTGTGCATCAGGAATAGCATTGGCGAAATAGTAACCGCGTTTTTTCGAGGTTGTACCCAACGCATAATAACGCCCCAACTGCCCTTGCATCGCTTGCTGAAAATATTGCCGAAACGCAAAGTTCTTGCCAATAAAGGAGGCTTGGGTATTCCAGTTACTCGCCGCAATGGTCATGCCATCGGCACGCATGAGGTAAATATCCGCTGTCCCGGCAATGCGGCTGGCGGTTTCGAGCGTGCGGTTGAAATCGGCTAGGCGTTCGGGGTCGGGGGTATCGCTGGCTAAAAGTGCGCGAGCTTCCGGGTCTTGCCCCAATAATTCCGGCAGGTAGCGGTGTTTTTCTAACTCGGCGGTTAATTGCCCCACCAATTGCTGTGACAATGCCTCGGTCTTTTGCTGCAAACGCCGTTCAGCATTTTGGTAAACGGCGTAAGAAACCGTGGTTAACGTGAGCGCCGCGAACAGCACGATTGCAACCAAGGCAACCGTGCGACTGTGCGTGAGGAAACGCCAGTAATGGTTTATTCCAATACCTCGACTTTGACTTTGGCGGTTCCTGTGCTGACCATACCAATTTCTTTCGCCGCAGCCTTGGATAAGTCAATCACACGCCCGTGTTTGTGGAAACCACCTCTATCGTTGACTTTGACCTCCACCGTTTTATTGTTGCGCAAATTCGTGACACGAATACGGCAACCAAACGGTAAGCTGCCGTGGGCACAGGTCAAATCATTCTGGTCAAAACGCTCACCACTGGCAGTTTTACGCCCATGAAACTTATCACTGTAGAAAGAGGCAGTACCGACTTGGTGAGATTTGGCGGGGGTCTTGGTCGTGCGAGCGGGAGGGGAAGTGTCGGCAGTGCGTTGGTGAGCACTTACCTGAATATAATCGGGCTGAGCTTGCGGGGTTGCAACCTTGCCGCCCAAGGATTCAGGCATGATGTAATACGCCTGCTTGGATTCGTGGGCGTTATTCCACACAACCTGGCTTGACTGCTGACGTTTCTTACTCAGTAAGCGTTTTTTAGTAGGCTTGCTTGCCTTAGTTTTGGCTTTTAGCTTCGCCTTGGCTTTCACCGCTTTGTGACTGGCTGCTTTAGCGGACTTTTGTTTCGAGACCTTGGCGCTAGGCGCTTTCTCTTTAGCTAACGCGGCAGCAGGCAAACTGAATGTCACGGCTAAAGCCAGTGTCGTCAGACCAATACTAATGCTGCGTGTCCAGCCTGACCATTTGGGTTGTTGTATTTTCATTGTTATATCCATTCCTCCGACTAAATAAAGAATAAGTCTTTAAAAATCATAGCACGCTGTGCTGGATTGTAAAGCGATTCCGCTACCAACGCATACCAATGCACACGGACAATTTCAGTTGACGATTGAACTTTTTGGGCAAATTAAGGCTCTATTTATGCGGGTTATGACAGACTTATTAGTCAACAGGGCTTACAATATCCGATTTTTATCCCACCGTTTTCCGACGGGGCGCTAGAATTATTAGGTACAGGAACATGAAGAACGGGGAATCTATGCGAATTTTGCACATTAGCACATTACTGGCGTTGTCAGTTTCGATGGCTGCTTGCAGTTCACAAAATGTACAACCTGGCACAGCGGTTGCCACTCATACCCAAAGCGAGTTGTTTGGGGATACCGCATCCAGTGCATCGCGCCAACGAGCACCACAACAGCAAGCCCCCATCAACACGTGGGCGCAAGAGCCACGACAGCTTGCTGCTTTTAACCAAAATGAACACCAATCACACCCAGCCGCACAAATATCCCCCACACAATTCAAAGCAGCGGGCGGTGATAAAACTTACCGGGGTCCGGGAAAACTCAACAGTCTACCTGACAATATTGCCAGCAGCTTACGGCTGCGGGGCTTGTCAGAACAAAACCTTGGGGCTTATGTACGCCCGGTCAATGGCGGTCAGCCCTTATTGGTAGCCTATGCCGATGCGCCCCGCAACCCCGCTTCCACCATGAAATTGGTGACCAGCTACGCTGCCTTAGGCGTATTAGGCCCTGATTACCGCTGGCCGACGGAGATCTACACACTGGGTAATGTCGCTGGTGACACGCTGCAAGGCGATGTCATTATCAAAGGTTATGGCAACCCCGACTTCCGCGAAGCTGATTTCCGGCAATTACTGCAAGCATTGCGGGAGCGGGGCATCCGCAATATCGCCGGGAACTTTGTCATCGACAAAAGCTACTTCCACGTCCCCCCACAAGCGGCGATTGACGGCAAAACTGGGGCGGATTATAACGCACAGCCGGAAGCCCTGCTGTACAACGAACGCGGCAGTTGCTATGAAATGCGCAACAAAGCTGGTCAAATCCAAAAAATCTGCCCGATTCCGCCACGCAATAGCAGTGATTTAAATGCCAACTTGTTCGGCGACTTCTGGAAAATCTGGGTAGGTGAAATGAGTGGTCATCTAAGTGGTGGCTTACAAATACAGCCTGTCCCCGCCGGAGCACAATTGGTCAGCACTCACCATTCCCAACCGTTGAGTAATGTGCTGGTCGAAATCAATAAAGACAGCAACAATGTCAAAGCCCGCCAAGTCTTGCTCTCGATGGGGGCAAAACAATTCGGCGCTCCCGGTACTACCCAGAAAGGCGCGGGCGCAGTCGGGCAATTCATGGAAAGCCGGGGTTTGCGCTTTTCCAACCTGAAAATTGAAAATGGTTCGGGTCTCAGCCGCGTGGAACGCATTTCCACCCGTGAAATGGGCGAAATGCTGGTAGACGCTTATAACAGCCCTTACCGTGATGAACTGATGCGCTCAATGGCGGTATTAGGGGTGGATGGCACTGTCAAAGGCCGTCTGAAAAATCTTGCCGGGCGCGGCAAGTTCAAAACTGGCACCTTGCGCGATGTTCGCGCCCTCGCGGGTTACTTAACCGCAGCAAACGGGCAAACTTACGTGGTGGCGTTATTGCACAATGATGCCAGCATCCGTGCGACTGCCAAAGAAGCGCATGATGATCTGGTGGAATGGGTGTACTACGGTGCGCAAAACAATGTCGCCAGTGTACAATAATTGTTAATTGCTTAGTGCATTAATAAAAACCCCGCTGATGCGGGGTTTTTGTTTTTCAGAGAATCATTACCAGACCAAATGAGACAAATAACAACCACCCCAACATGCCCACAATTTCTGCGAGTGGAATTTCAAGAATCGTCATCTGATAAAAAATAATAATCACGAGTATTGGCAGTGCATCATGCAAATTCGCCAAGATAGCACTACATAATTGGTTGAATGCCTTAATCATCTTCGTTAGCCCTTATGCAGGCGCGTCATTAAATAGTTATTAGCTATATTAATGGATGCTTTGAGTACAGTACAGTGACCATGATCACTTTATGCACAAAAAATATCGGTGTAGCGCCATTCTCAATCGTTCTATTTTTAGTCAACTCATGTTGCCAAAAGTTCGATTCTTAGAGTAAATAAATAGAACGAGTTGGGCAAACTAAATTATCTTATTGATAATGATTAAATTTTTCCCCACAGGTCATGTTCATCAGCGTGGGTAATGTGCACTTGCACAAATTCACCCACCGGTAACTCGACACCTTCGATGATCACTTGCCCGTCAATTTCGGGTGCGTCACGGTGAGTACGTGCAATACTTTGCCCGTCACCCGCCTCGTCCACCAGTACCGTCATCGTTTTGCCAATCAAACGGCTGAGCTTGGCAGCGCTGATTTCGGCTTGTAATTCCATGAAACGTTCCAGACGCTCTTCCTTGACCTCTTCCGGCACTGCGCCGTCGATAGCGTTAGCGTCTGCGCCCTTAACTGGCGAATAGGTGAACGCGCCTACGCGGTCGAGTTGCGCCTCCTCTAGGAAATCCAGCAAGGTTTCAAAGTCATCTTCCGTTTCACCGGGGAAACCCACAATGAAGGTGCTGCGTACTGCAATCTCCGGGCAGGTTGCCCGCCATTTGCCCAAACGTTCCAGCACTTTTTCCGCATGAGCTGGGCGGCGCATGTTTTTCAAGACCGTGGGGCTAGCGTGTTGAAAGGGAATATCCAAATACGGCAAAATTTTGCCTTCCGCCATTAACGGCAACAGGTTATCGACGTGCGGATACGGGTAGACATAATGCAAACGCACCCACACGCCCATGTCACCCAAAGCTTCCGCTAATTGCTGCGAATGCGTTTTGATCGGGCGACCTTGCCAGAAACCCGTCCGGTATTTCACATCAATCCCATACGCGCTGGTGTCTTGCGAAATCACCAATAATTCTTTCACCCCGGCATTCACCAGATTTTCGGCTTCCTGCAATACATCCCCAATCGGGCGCGACACCAAATCGCCACGCAAGGAGGGAATAATGCAGAAGGAACAGCGGTGGTTACAGCCTTCCGAAATTTTCAGATAAGCGTAATGGCGCGGGGTCAGGCGCACCCCTTGCGGTGGAATCAGGTGCGTGTATGGGTCGTGCAAGGGTGGCAAATGTTGGTGCACCGATTGCATCACCGCTTCATACGCATGAGGGCCGGTCACGGCGAGCACGTTGGGGTAAGCATCTAGCACCGTGCCTGCATTCGCGCCCAAACAGCCGGTCACAATCACTTTGCCGTTTTCATCGAGCGCTTCGCCGATGGCTTCCAGCGACTCTTCTACCGCAGAATCAATAAAACCGCAGGTATTCACCACCACCAGATCGGCATCGTCGTAACTGCCACTGATTTCGTAACCTTCGGCACGCAATTGGGTAAGAATGCGTTCGGAATCCACCAATGCCTTGGGGCAACCGAGACTGACAAAACCGACACGGGGCTGAGCTTGTTTCATAGCAAATAACGGGTAAGTGATTGGAAAGGCGGTAATGATAGCGGATCCCGACACATTATGCTCTGGTATCCGCACAAATTGGCTGCAACACTACATCTTGTGTCAAGAACTTTTCGCAATGGCTATGGAGTTATGCACACCGCACAAGATATGGTGAAAGCGTCTCAACACCCGACTGAAATACTCAAGCAAAAACTTATTGGACAATCAAGCAATTGATTTTAAAGGATAATTTACCTGTTTTATTTTTAATCAATCTGTAAAAAATCGTTATACAACAAGCCTTCCAGAACATTATTCACAAAACTTTCCACATACTTATCCACAGGATATGGGGATAACCCACTTAAACACCTGATTCAGATACTATTAAGCTTTTGTTAAAACCCTATTTGGCGTATCCCTATCGAAAGGCATATACAGGCAACCAGCCCATTTGGTTAGAATGTTGGTCGATTGCGCATTCATATTCTGAGAGGAGAAGATTAAATGTCGAAAAAACACCCAGTTATCGCTGTAACAGGTTCCTCTGGTGCAGGTACCACCTTCGTCAAACGTGCATTTGAGCACATTTTCTTCCGTGAAAAAATCACGGCAGCCGTGGTCGAGGGTGACAGCTTCCATAGCGTTACCCGCACTGAATTCAAACAACGTGCTGCGGTAGAAACGAATTTGAGCCATTTTGGCCCAGCGGCTAATGACTTTCACGCGCTGGAAGCCTTGTTCAAAAGCTATGGCGAAATCGGCAGCGGCAAAAAGCGTTACTACCTGCACAACGATGCTGAAGCCGTGCACCACAATAAGCGTTTGGCGGATATGGGAGTCACTTGCACCGCCGGTTCTGGCGAATTTACCCCGTGGGAAGACACGGAAGCTAACACCGACATTCTATTTTACGAAGGCTTGCACGGCTTGGTGAAAGACATCTCCCCCAGTCAAAAATACGGTGGTTATGACGTTGCCAAATACGTGGATCTGGGCATTGGTGTTGTCCCTAGCGTCAATCTGGAATGGATTCAGAAAATTTCGCGTGACCATGCCGAACGCGGCTATTCACCGGAAGCCACCGTCGATACGATTATGCGCCGGATGCCGGATTACATTAACCACATCACCCCGCAATTCTCCCGCACCCACATCAACTTCCAGCGCGTGCCAACGGTGGATACCTCCAACCCGTTTATTGCGCGTGATATTCCAACCGCTGATGAAAGTTTCGTGATTATCCGCTTCGCTGACCCCAAAGCGTTTAATGTGGACTTCCCGTTCCTGCTCTCCATGATTCACGATTCCTTCATGTCACGCCGCAATAGCATCGTCGTGCCGGGTGGCAAAATGGTACTGGCGATGGAACTGATCCTGAACCCCATCATTCATGAAATGATTGAGACCAAAAATAAGCTTTAAACGGCTTCAACCCCTCCGCCTCATAGCGAGAGGGGTTTTTGACTAACGTTGCAGATAGGCACGTAAGGATTCGCAGCGGGCAGTTGCGGCTTCAGGTGCGTAAGGCTCTGGGGGGAACTTTCCCCAAACAGGCGCAGGCCATGCAGCA
Source organism: Thiothrix winogradskyi (assembly GCF_021650935.1). Lineage (NCBI taxonomy): Bacteria > Pseudomonadati > Pseudomonadota > Gammaproteobacteria > Thiotrichales > Thiotrichaceae > Thiothrix > Thiothrix winogradskyi. The sequence continues at coordinate 414,534 of NZ_CP091244.1, forward strand.
TCGGTTTGAAAACGGGCGATGTGGTGTAAGTGCAATTGCGCAACCATATTCCCCAGTGCAGCAATATTGAGCTTATAGGGCTGGAACAACGCCATTAACGCCTGACTGACCTGATCCGATTCTGCCCATAATTGTTGGCGTTCTGCACCAGTCAGTTCATGGATTTCGCGGATTCCAGCGCGACGTGGCACCAGAATCAACCAAGGATAACGCGCTTCATTCATCAGCAATACGCGGCACAGCGCCAAATCCGTCACCCAATGCGTGTCTTGTGCCAATTGCGGGTGCAAGACAAAATCTTGATAGCCTATTTCCATTTTCACACCGTAATCCGTCGCCTGCGTCATCAACCTGATAATTGGATTCTGGCATAAGCCACCTGAACTTTCCCCTATTCCGGCGGTCTTTTGCTGTATCAATACCAGCAACTACAAGGGGATTATTGCCATGAAATACATATTGCTGACCACACTCTGCGCGGGCTTGCTGAGTGGCTGTGTCGCAACCAACCCAGCCGTAACCGACAATACCAGCGCAGTAGTGCAACACCCTGCCGCGTCTGCCGAAAGCTATTTTGCCGCCAACCGTGATCTGCTTGCTGCTGAAACCAAATGGCGGCAACACAGACCCGCACATTACCGCTACACCCTGCAACGCTCCTGTTTTTGCAGCGTCGAATTCCGCAAACCGATTGCGATTGAAGTGTCAGGCAGCACCGTCACCAAATCAACAGTCGACGGCGTAGCCCTCGCACTGGAACGCCGTGCGGATGCCTTAACCGTGGAAGATTTATTCGACATTATCCGCAAAGCCATTGACAGCAAAGCGGCACGCATCAGTGTGCAATACGACCTGCAAAATGGTCGCCCACTCTCAATCAGCGTTGACCAAAACCTACAGATAGCCGATGAGGAAATGCATTACACCGCGTCCGACTTTAAGGAAGTGACCAAAGCCAAACCCAAGGCAAAAAAGAAAGTCAAAAAATCGACTAAAAAATAACCCAAGGCAAACCCTGCCCGTAGAGACGCAAGATTTTGCGTCTCTACCTACCCAAACGGCTGACAATGCGGTAATTTATGCACATGCCGCAAACCACCGAACTCATCACCACCCTAAAAAAGCTCCTCAAGCGCCACAATAAAACCTATGTTGATGTCGCCGCCTGCCTGCAACTCTCCGAAGCCAGCGTCAAACGCTTGTTTTCCGAACAAGATTTATCGCTGCAACGTCTGGACAAAATCTGCACCTTAATGGGCATGGAAATCTCCGATCTCGTTCACGAAATGCGCTCCGAACACGCCAAGCCGATCAGCGAGTTAAGCCATGCACAGGAAAAGGAAATTGCTGACGATTTGCACCTGTTGCTCGTCACTGTGCTGGTGCTGAATCGCTGGTCATGGCAAGACATTACCAACCGTTACAACTTTAGCGAAGCGCAAGTGATCCGCTACCTTGCACACCTTGACCGCTTACACATTATCGAATTACAGCTAGGCAATCGGATTAAGCTGTTGGTTGCCCCCAATTTCAAATGGCGCGATGATGGCCCGATCATGAAATTGTTTCTCGCTAAAATCGAAACCGAATTTTTCAGGGCGCGTTTCACCAAAGACAGCGAAAAACTGGTGGTACTCAATGGCATGTTGAGCGATGCCAGTAACGCCCTGTTCCAGCGCAAAATGACGCAATTAGCCAAAGATTTCGACACCCTGAGCAAGGATGATGCCAGCCTCCCCATTGGCGAACGCAAAGGGTCGACCGTGCTGCTGGCGATACGCGACTGGGATTACGAACGCCTATTCGGTGATCAGCGTAAAGTACGCCAAGGAAGCCAAACATGAACCAACGCCTCTACACCCACGGCTGGGATGACTACGAACTGATCGACGCGGGCGACGGCAAAAAGCTGGAACGTTGGGGCAAAATCCTCACCATTCGCCCCGACGTGCAAGCCTATTTCAAACCCGGCAAGCCCCACAGCGAATGGCACACACTGGCGCATTGGGAATTCATCGAAGCCGATAAGCACAGCGGTGTGTGGCATCCATTGCGCGATGCAGCCCCAACAAGCTGGGAAATCGGCTACCAGCGGCTGCGTTTCCAGCTCGAATTAACCCGCTTCAAACACCTTGGTCTGTTCCCCGAACAGCGCTGCAATTGGGATTTTATTGCGGAACACCTGCCCGCTGAAGGTCGCTTTCTCAACCTGTTTGCGTATACCGGCGCGGCTTCGTGCAGCGCTCGGCAAACCGGCGCGGAAACCTTGCATGTGGATTCCGTCAAGCCATTGCTAACCTGGGCGCATACCAATATGGAGCGCAGCAAACTCGCTGATATTAAATGGGTGCGCGAAGATGCGCTCAAATTCGTGGAGCGCGAACTCAAACGCGGGCGGCATTACGACGGCATTATTATGGACCCGCCCGCGTGGGGCTTGGGTAAAAAAGGCGAAAAATGGAAGCTCGACAATAAGCTGGAGGCGTTATTGGAAGGCGTGCAAGGGTTGTTAACGCCTCGCGGGTTTCTGATTCTCAACACCTATTCGCCCACGATTGGCTTGCCAGAAATCACCCGCTTGGCGCATCAGTATTTCAAACCGCAACACTGCGATGTGCGAGAGTTGTGGATGCAGACGCGCACGGGCAAGGATTTGTATTATGGGAATGTATTGCGCGTAATTAAACATCAACACACCTAATAGGTATTGCCAAACAATACTCAAAGCCGTGCCACCTTCAACTTCTCCCATTCGCGTTGCGCCAAACGCAACCATCCTCTAATCTTCCTCTCAGAGCATAACAACTGTTAATCGCAACCAGAGGAACACCCCATGAACGACAATATCACCCTACCCAACTCCAGTAGCTGGTTATTCTTCGTCAAACTCACCTTCGGCATTGCGCTCGTGGGGATGGCAGCTTTCATCTTCTTCCTCGAAGGCAATCTGCTCACCAAAGGCTATCTCGCCCTAAATTCCCTGTTTCTTGTCAGCTCCACTATTATGCTGTCGAAAACCCTGCGGGATGAGCACGAAGCGCAACGTTTGTTGAATCGCATTAGCGAAGCCAAAACCAACAAAATCCTCAAAGAATACGCCGAGTAAGGGAGGCAATCCGCATGTTTTACTTAATCGAAAAACTCGCCACGGCGGTACGTGGCGGCACTCGCGAAGTACTGGAAAGCGCCGTCGATGCCAACGCCACCCGCATTTTTGGGCAGGAAATTTACGAATCCGAAAGCCATTTACGCGAAGCCAAGCAACACTTGGCACAAGTCATGGCTGATAAATTACGCCTGCAACGCCAGCTTGAGGCGCAAAAAACCCAATTGGCAACGAAAGAGGCACTGATTCGCCGCCACCTCGAACAAGGCGATGAAACCGCCGCGCTGTCACTGGCAGAAGATTTCAGTCAACACGAAGTGCGCTTAGAACAGCAACAGCGCCAACACGCGCAATTGCACGCTTACGAACAGCGGCTGTTGCAAACCCTGAAAAGCACCGCCAACAAGCTGGAACATTACCGCGCTGAATTGCGCATGGCACAAGCGACCCAACACGCCCAGCAAGCGGTCGGCAAACTGTCCCGCCATGCCAACGTTCACAGCGACAAATTTGCGCGGATGCAAGATTCGTTGGAGCGCATTCGCCAACGCCACGATGCTTTTGACGACCAAATGCAGGCGCAGCAAGACATTGATGCTTACCTCAACGGCGATTTACCGCCCGCTCAGCAGGCACGCGAACAAGCCGCAGCGGTATTGGCACGCTTGCGTAACACCCCACAGCCCTGACATTTGTCAGCAATTGTTTGCCTTAAGTTTGCTAACATGGACAAGTTAAAATTTGATGACAAGAAGGTGGAGTGCCTAATGGATAAAGAGCAAATTAACGCAACCGAACCGATGGAAACCGATCCGATTACTGCCGAGGCGGTGGAAACGTTTGCCGTGCTGCAAGCCAGCGCGGAAGCGTCTGATGCGCAAATCAGTGCTGCTGAAGACATTTTGGAACACATCGACCCCAAGCCAACCGATAGTGCCGCCGCCTTCAAAGCGCTGGAGTCGATTTTGGAAGGCGCATCGCCCGATGATGCCGCCGCACTCAAAGCCGCCCTGTTACGCTGGCAACGATACGAAGCCAGAATGCCAATCAGCCCCGACGATGAATTAGTCGATGACTGGCGCTCTGCGGTTTACCCCTATAAAAATCGCCTGTCACGCAGATCTTACGAAAAACAGAAATACCACCTGCAAGTGGAATTACTCAAGCTGCAAGCATGGGTACGCGAAACCGGGCAACGGGTCGTGATTCTGTTTGAAGGTCGCGATGCAGCGGGTAAAGGCGGCGCGATCAAACGTTTCATGGAACACCTCAATCCACGGGGTGCTCGCGTCGTGGCACTGGAAAAACCCACCGAAATGGAACGCGGACAATGGTATTTCCAGCGTTATATCCAACACTTACCGTCTGCCAGTGAGATCGTGCTAATGGATCGCTCCTGGTACAACCGTGCCGGTGTTGAGCGGGTGATGGGCTTCTGTAACGAAGCGGAGTACCTGTCTTTCATGCGCCAAGCCCCAGAATTGGAACGCCATTTGGCTAACAGTGGCATCCATCTGATTAAATTCTGGTTCTCGGTAAGCCGTAAAGAACAGCGCCGTCGTTTCAAAGAGCGTGAAATTCACCCGCTCAAGCAATGGAAACTTAGCCCGATTGACTTGGCATCCCTCGAAAAATGGGATGAATACAGCAAGGCAAAAGAAGCCATGTTCTTCCACACCGACACGTCCGAATGCCCGTGGATCATCATTAAGTCAGACTGCAAAAAGCGGGCGCGTCTCAACGCCATGCGTTACGTGCTGAACAAAATGGACTATACCGGCAAAGATCTTCGCAATATCAGCCAAGCTGACCCGCTGATCGTCGGGCGAGCCAGCTTTGGCGGCAACAACAGCTAAGGCTTACTTTAGCTTTAATACCTGTCCCGCCTTAATGGTGTAAGGCGCGGATAGGTTATTCAAACGCACCAACTTTTTGACCGGCACGCCGGTTTGGCGCATCGCCTCGTATACGGTATCACCGGTTTTCACGTGATACGTGCCACTGTGCAAATCAGCCCAGGGTAAAGCCTTGCCTACTGGCGCAGCGGCAGGTGTTGACGCGGTTTTCAACGCAGCTTGTTTCACACTCACAGCGGCACGGGGGCTTGCCTTCGTATCCGCACCTAAGCTGGCACTTTTGCCGGAAAACTTACTGTAAGCCTGCATTACTTTACTCACATACGCTTTATTGGGAATACGCCCGCCCGGTTTGATGCGGCCTTCGCCTGCGTTATAAGCGGCGACCATGCGTGGTAAATCACCGCTGTAGCGTTGCTGCAAATAACCGAGATAACGTGTGCCACCGTGGATATTTTGCTGGGCGTTATACCCATTTTTAATGTTGAAACGGCGGGCGGTGGCGGGCATGAGTTGCATCAAGCCTTTTTCTCCCAGCGTGCCACGTGCTTTAGGGCGGAAACAACTTTCCACCGTAATCACCGCTTTGACCAGACTGGCACTTACGCCGTGTTGGGCAGCAGCGTTTTGAATCAAAGGTTTATACGCACTGGCTCTGGCTTGCAGGTTATTGCTGCTGAGGGTTTGGCAGCCTGCGGCATGGGCGAAGTTGAGGGTGGCAGTTGCCAGTATTAGCGCAGCACACGCCAGCGACACGCTGACGGCGCGGTGGATCGTTTTTCTCATGAGGTGGACACTCTTTACTCAAAGTGAACCTTTTAAGCAAGAAACCACTAATGATCAATAAAAATATTTTTATTTATATATAGATTAGATTTTTTATTGTCAATAATTAAGCCAGTGCACGGTAACGTTCCATCAGGGTTTTCGTCACTTGTGACACCATTGGCTGTGCTTCCGGGTCAATCAGCTCATGAATGAAATCCAATTCATCCAACACGCGGTCAATTTTGTCGCGAGTATCGTAACTATCCAATTCCCCAGCGATTTTTTGCAAATGCTTGTAGGGGTTATCAGCAATATTGGAAATGCCTTTCATGCTGTCTTGAATGATGCCGTCTTGCATGGTGTTTGCTCCTTAGAGTGAAGTTATTCGATTTAGCAGGCGCTCGGCTGCCTGCTGCGCTCCGTTAGGGAATACTAGCGGTTTTCGCCACGGCATTTCCAGTAATGCCAAGATTTGTTGGGCAAATGTGCCTGCTTGTATCGTTTGCCAGTCGGTCAAGATCAGTTCGCCGTGTTGCGCGTGCCAATCGGGTAAATTGGGTTCTTCCGGCCAGCCTGGGCGGTTAATGCATAAAGTCGGCACTTGATTGACGACTGCTTCGGTCTGCGTACCGTAGCCAGTTTTCGTCATCACGGCATCACACGACGCCAGCAAATCCACATAAGGCAAGGCGAATAGCGAAGTTGGCAAAAAATCAGCACGCGCTTGGGTCAACGCCACATCGGGAAAAATCCAGCAAACGCCGGGAATTCGAGGCCAGTTTTCCAGTGGATATTCCATGCCCAAGCCACCGAGTGCCACTAACACGAAGCGGGTATGATTGGGCAATCCTGCTTGTTGCCGTAACCAGGCGGGATTGCGTTTACCCAACGCGGCAATGGGAGCAATAGGCTGGGTGCGAATGGCAGGGTGCATATCCATTGACGGTGTAGGTTGCAGAAAGCATTCGGCTTGCGTGTAAGCGTGTAAGATTTCCTCACGAATCCGCGCCGCCCCCGGCAATCCGCCACAGTAGGTGTGGAACACATCTGCCCAGTTCAGCGAACACAAGGTGATGGCGGGTATGCCGCATTCCCCGGCAGCATCCAGACTCAGATATGGGACATTCGCGAACAGCAAGTCGGGTTGGAGTTGTGCCAGTTCGCGGGCGGCTTGCGCTTTGCGAGCGGCGTAATTGGCGTGGAAATCGGCATACCAACGCATACTTGCGGCAACATCGACCCGCAGCGCATCGTGCATCAACATGCCTGCATCCTGCTGGTAGGAAATCAGGGTGAAAGGATGGCGGATGCGTTCGCGCAACACACGTTCCGCAGCACTGGAGCGGATGGTCAGGCGGATATTGGTGCAATCGAGTGCGTTCAATACCGCTGAGGTTTGCGCCACGTGACCGAAGCCGTGGGCGGAGATGTCGACAACAAGGTGTTTCATAAACATTTTTCGTCGGGTAAATATGCCAATTTGCAGTCGGTAAGACTACACTCAAGATTATGTAATAACCATAATCATCAAATAGGAAGCCACCTCATGACTGAATTTGCCATCGCCATTCTGGTCTTCATCGCCGCGCTCATTTTCATGGGCGTAAAAATGGTACCACAAGGCTACAACTACACCGTCGAGCGCTTTGGGCGTTACGTTACCACCCTGCAACCCGGTTTGGGCTTGATTATTCCGGTGATTTACCGCGTCGGGCGCAAAGTGAACATGATGGAACAGGTACTCGACATCCTTCCCCAACAAGTCATTACCGCCGACAATGCCAACGTCAACATTGACGGCGTGGTGTTTTACCAAGTTTTCGATCCCGCCAAAGCGTCGTATGAAGTGGCTAACCTGCAACACGCTATTTTGAACCTAATCATGACCAACTTGCGTTCGGTGTGCGGCGGTTTGGAGCTTGATCATCTGTTGAGTAAGCGTGATGAAATCGGCATACGGGTGCTCACCATTGTGGACGAGGCCACCAGCGCATGGGGTGTCAAAGTGTTGCGTGTCGAAATCAAAGACATCGAACCACCACAGGAACTGGTACGCGCCATGAACTTGCAAATGACCGCCGAACGCCAAAAACGCGCCCAAATCACTGAATCCGAAGGCAAAAAGCAAGCGCAAATCCTCGAAGCCGAAGGCATGAAAACTGCCGCCTTCCTGCGTGCCGAAGCCCGCGAACGCGAAGCGCTTGCCGAAGCGAAAGCCACCCAAATGGTGTCCAAAGCCGTCGCGGAAGGTGATGTGCAAGCCCTCAACTATTTCGTGGCGCAAAAATACGTCGAAGCATTGGGCAAGTTTGCCGATTCCAACCAGCAAAAAACCATTTTCATGCCGCTGGATACCAGTGGTCTGATGGGTTCCATCGGCAGCATCAATGAACTTTGGAAAGCGATGAAGGATAAAACCTGATGGAGACACTAGCACTGGAATTCTGGCATTGGCTGATTTTCGGCGTGTTGCTAATGGCGCTGGAAGTCTTCATTCCCGCGATGCTGGTCATGTGGTTCGGGTTTGGCGCGATCATCGCCGGTATTGCCCTGTGGCTAATCCCGTCATTGCCGTTGAGTGGGCAAATCCTGATTTTCGCGCTGGTGTCACTGGTAAGCGTATTTGGCTGGCGTAAATCGCGCTTCAGTGAGGCGAATATTCATTCCGATACGCCCGATCTCAATAACCGTTTGCACAGTCACCTCGGCAAGGAATACACCTTAACCGAGGCGATTATCAACGGGCGCGGCACCATGCGTGTGGGCGACACGGCTTGGCGGGTGCGCGGTGACGATCTGCCATCCGGCACACGGGTACGTGTTACCGGCGTAGACGGGGTGATTTTTATCGTGGAAAAAGCCTAGCCTTCGCCCGACAATACCCGTTCCATTTCTGCCATCCCCGCTGGCAAATCCAGTTCCGCCCCCGCTGCCCGCATACTCGAACCGAGCGCGTGCAAGGTGCGGAACAGGTTGTAAGCGCGGCTTTGTTCGCCCATTTGCCCGATACGCAAGATATTCAGCCCAAACGCGCCGGAAATTTCCACTTTATGCACTTTCGACATGTGTGCACGGACTATATCGGCAGACACATGATCGGGCACAACAATCCCCACCACCGAATTCAGACGGTGCGGTTTGTCGATCAGCAATTGCAAGCCCATGGTTTCAATCCCCGCTTGCAGGGCTTCGGAACAGCGTAAATGGCGCTCAAAACGTTGCGGTAAGGTTTCTTCACACACCAAGCGCAAAGCTTCGTGCAAAGCGAGGATGCCGGAAACCGGCGCGGTGTAATGGTAGGATTTTTGATTCCAAAATTTATCCGCCAGTTGCGCATCCAAACACCAGTGGAAGGGCAACTCTTTGCGCGGCGCAATCTTTTTCGCCCAGGCTTCCTCAGAAAATGCCAGCAAGGACACGCCCGGAATCGACGACAAGCCCTTTTGCCCGCCGGTAATAATCGCATCCACTTGCCAATTATCCATTGCCAGCGGCATGGTGCTTAGGGTGCACACCGCATCAACGATCACCAAACAGCCGTAGCGTTTGGCAAGCTTGGCAATTTGATTGAGGTTTTTGTTGCACACCGTGTTGGAGGTTTCGCCTTGCACCAAGGTAACGACATCAAATTGCCCTTGCTGCAAAGCGCGTTCGACCAAGGCAACATCCGCGCCTTCGTTGTGGGAAGCTTCTAAAATGGTCGGTTCTGCCCGCACCCGCCGCACCATTTCTGCCATGCGCAAACTGAAATAACCATTGGTAATGCACAGCACCCGTGAGCCGGGAGTCACTAGGTTGGCAACCGCCATTTCCATTGCTGCCGAACCGGGGCCACTCACGCCCATGACGTGGCTGGATTCGGTTTGGAACACATAGCGCCCCATGTCCTTGACTTGTTCAATCACGCGGTTCATGGTTTCGCCCAAGTGATTGATGACAATGGAATTTGCCGCCGCGACTTTTTGCGGAATCGGCACAGGCCCCGCGCCCATCATTAATAACGGCTCATCGGGCAGAATGTGTTCCAGTGGCACAATACTGGGCGGGGGGAGTAATTCGATCATGGCAAGGCTGTCCTTCAAAATAAGTCAGGCAATTTTACGCGGATTCGCCTGAATAGTAACAGTATTGTCATGTTGCACGTATCGCAACGGTGCGATACAGCCGATGTATGCACTACAACTGCACCCCAATCGTCACACCCGTGCGCGGCAACCAGGGGTAAGGTGAGCCAAAGCCATCGTAACCGTTGCGTTGACTATTGCGTTGCACTTGGCGCGACTGGCAGACGCGAAAGCCATCTTCCCACCCCAACTTGTAATCCGGTGTATTCGCTTTGCTCAAATCTTTGGCGTAGGTGAACGCCTTATTCCCTCCCGCCGATAACCCGCTTTGGCAGCCATCACGGTAGCCGGTGGTAAAGAGCACGGACTTACCACTCACTCCCACCATTTCACGCTGCAACTGCTCCGCAGGCGGCACGCTGGCACAGCCAATGACGCTAAGCGCACAACATGCATAAATAAATGTATGCCGAATACTCATAACTAAATTCCTTGTGCTGATGCACGCCAGTGATTTCAACCACCAATATTAACGCAAATTTCAGTACAAATAGCTAAAGCCCCTGAAGCGCAATATAGCTAATTTCATTTTTTACGGCGGCAAAACTTTACTTTCACCCCGATTACAAGCATAAAATGCCGCCTTGTGACTAATCGAAATACGGGCAGCGTCGCCCAGAAGCATAAGAAATGAGCGAAAACCTAGTAATTGTCGAATCTCCAGCCAAGGGGAAAACCATCCAAAAGTACTTGGGTAACGGGTTTGAAGTACTGGCCTCTTACGGGCATGTACGTGACCTGATCCCCAAGGAAGGCGCTGTCGACCCCGACAACGGCTACGCGATGCGCTATGAAATCATCGACCGCAACCAAAAGCACGTCGATGCGATTGCGCGGGCGCTCAAAAAAGCCGACAACCTTTACCTCGCGACTGACCCGGATCGCGAAGGCGAAGCCATCTCTTGGCACTTATACGAATTATTGAACGAACGCGGCGCACTCAAGGGAAAAAATGTGCAGCGTGTGGTCTTCCACGAAATCACCAAACGTGCCGTGCAAGAAGCCATTGCCAACCCGCGTGACCTTGCCTATGACTTGGTGGATGCACAGCAAGCCCGCCGTGCCTTGGATTATCTGGTCGGTTTCAACCTCTCCCCGTTGCTATGGCGCAAAATTAAACCCAGCCTGTCCGCCGGACGGGTGCAAAGCCCCGCCTTGCGTCTGATTGTGGAACGTGAAGACGAAATCGAGCGCTTCGTCCGCCAAGAATATTGGACGATGACCGCGCAAAATGCCAAAAACGGGCAAGCCTTCAACGCCCGTTTGCACACGCTGGATAACCACAAACTCGACCAATTCGACATTAATAATGAAGCGCGAGCAACCGAAGTGCGTGAGCGTTTGCTGCAAGCTGCTAACGGCAAACTGTTAGTCAGCAAAGTCGAGAAAAAACAGCGCAAGCGTTACCCCGCGCCGCCGTTCACCACATCTACCTTGCAGCAAGAAGCGGTGCGCAAACTCAAGTTTTCCACCCAACGCGCCATGCGGGTTGCCCAGCAATTGTACGAAGGCATTGATTTAGGCAGCGGGCCGGTGGGTTTAATCACCTACATGCGTACCGACTCGGTAACGCTGGCAAACGAAGCCATCGGCGAATTGCGCGGCTTGATTGAGCAACGTTACGGACAAGACAAGCTGCCGGAAACGCCGAACTTCTACAAAACCAAATCCAAAAATGCGCAGGAAGCCCACGAAGCGGTACGCCCCACTTCGGCATACCGCACACCGGAACAGGTCAAAAGCCACCTCAATGAAGAACAGTTCAAGCTGTACGAGTTGATCTGGAAACGCACGGTTGCCTGCCAAATGATCTACGCCACGCTGGATACGGTCTCGGCGGATTTAAGTGCTGAAGCAGGCAGTTTTTTCCGCGCTTCCGGCTCGACCATCCGCGATGCCGGTTTCTTGCTGGTGTATGAGGAAGGCTTGGATGACCGTGCCAGCGAAAAGGAAAACCCGCTGCCACCGTTGGAAGAAGGCGAAAGCGTCACTCTCCATGACATTGCTGCCGAACAACATTTCACCGAGCCGCCACCGCGCTACTCGGAAGCCTCCTTGGTAAAAGCACTGGAAGAATACGGCATTGGGCGACCCTCGACCTACGCCAGCATTATTTCCACCCTGTTGGCGCGTGAATACGTCGAGCTGGAAAGCCGCCGTTTCACCCCGACCGATATTGGGCGCATTGTGATCCGGTTTTTGACGGAGCATTTCACCCAATACGTCGATTACGATTTCACCGCGAATCTGGAAAATGAGCTGGATGAAATTTCACGCGGTGAAAAAGCTTGGGTTCCGGTGATGGATGCTTTCTGGCAACCGTTCCACACGCTGGTTGACGAAAAGATGGAAAGCGTCAACCGCAGCGACGTGCTGCAATCGCGAGAGATTGGCATTGATCCCGCCAGTGGCAGACCCGTGTCGGTGCGTTTAGGGCGCTTTGGTCCGATGGTACAAATCGGTACCAAAGACGATGAGGAAAAGCCGGTCTTCGCGGGGTTACGCCCCGGCATGAAGCTGGACACAGTGACGCTCGAAGAAGCGCTGGAACTCTTCAAACTACCCCGCCAATTAGGCGACACCGAAGACGGCAAAGCCATCAGCACCAATGTCGGGCGCTTTGGCGCTTACGTCAAATACGGCGACCAATTTGCATCGCTGAAAAAGGAAGACGACCCGCACACCATTACCTTGGAGCGGGCGCTGGAGCTGATTGCCGAGAAAAAAATCAAGGATGCCGAAAAGATTCTGGTGGATTTCGGCAATGGCGTGCAAATCCTCAAAGGGCGTTGGGGGCCGTACATCAACAAAGTCATTAAGCGCGTCAAAGTGCAAGCGCGTCTGCCCAAAGACCGCGAACCCGACAGCATGACCTTGGAAGAATGCGAAGCCTTGATTGCCGTCGCTGCCGAAGCCAAATCTGTCAAGAAAGGCGCGAAGAAAGCAGCCGCTACGCCCGCAACAGAATCGGCAGAACAGCCAGCCGCAGATGCTCCGGCAAAGCCTGCGAAAGCCAAAGCAGCGCCGAAAAAAACCGCTACTGCCAAAAAGCCCGTAGCGAAGAAACCGGCTGCAAGCAAAAAAACGCCTAGTTCCAAAAAATCAGCGAGTTAACGCCTGTTACCTCGCAACTGGCGATTACCGCTGCACTCGGCGGTAATCTGCCAGAGGATTACTGGGGAAATTGTTCACCTGGCGTGAACGGGGTAGCATCCGCCTCCATGCAAATTCAAATTCTCGATCATCTTGATGCCATCCCCGCCGCGCAGTGGAATGCACTGGTGCAGGACAACAACCCATTCTTGCGCCACGAATTTCTGGCGGCACTGGAACATCACGGCTGTGTGGGCGAAGCATTCGGCTGGTTGCCGCGCCATATTGCAGTGTACGAACACGATGTCTTGGTTGCCGCCATGCCCTTGTACGAAAAGTACAATACCTATGGCGAATTCGTGTTTGATCATGCGTGGGCGCAGGCGTATGAGCGCGAAGGGATGAAGTATTTCCCCAAATTGGTTTCCGCGATTCCCTACACGCCTGCCAGCGGGCAACGCTTATTGGTGCAAACCGGGCGCGAAGCGGAACTGTTTCCCTATTTACTCTCGGCAGTGATGCAAGTCGCAGAAGCCTTGCAATGCAGCAGTTTCCATTGCCTGTTTTCTCCCGCCGATCAACTGGAATGGTTGGCAGCGCAAGGCTTAACCGTGCGGCACGATTGCCAGTTTCATTGGCGCAATGCGGACTACCACAGCTTTGACGATTTCCTCGCTGCCCTCACCTCGAAAAAGCGCAAAAACATTAAGCAGGAACGCCGTAAAGTGGTGGATGCTGGGGTTAATTTACGCCTGCTCAATGGCAATACTGCAACAGCAGATGATTGGGCGCGGTTTGCGTTTTTCTACCAACACACGTTTGAAAGCAAGTGGGGCATCCCCACCATGAACGTCGGTTTTTTCCGCGAAATGGCAACGGCGCTGGGCGAACAGGTGTTGCTGATTCTGGCGGATAACCGTGAGGGCGAATGCATTGCTGGTTCCTTGATGTTTGCCAGTGCCACGCGCTTGTACGGGCGGCATTGGGGCTGCACCCAAGACATTGACAGCTTGCATTTTGAAGCGTGTTATTACCAAGGCATTGAGCACTGCATTCGCCAAGGTTTGCAGGTATTTGAGCCGGGAGCGCAGGGGGAACACAAGATTCCGCGTGGGTTTATCCCGACTCTAACCCGTTCGGCGCATTGGTTGCGGGAAGAGACCTTTCGGCAAGCAGTGGCGCGTCATGCGGAGTATGAAAAGGGCAGTGTGGCGGACTACATGCGTTCCGCCAGTGAACATTTGCCCTATCGCGAACCTTAGCGCTTTTTGCCTTTTTTGGCTGCCGCCGCTTTTTTCGCAAGCTTTTTCTTTTTGCTACCCGCCGCCTTACCAGAGGCTTTGAGTTTTTGGGGGCCAGTGTATGTGCCGACTAAGCCTTCGATGCTACGTCGCTGGAAACGTTGCTTCAAAAACCGCTCGATATTCACCATTAAATTCCATTCGGAACTTTGCACGAGGGTAATCGCCGTGCCCTTCGCATCGCCGCGCCCGGTGCGCCCAATGCGGTGGATGTAATGTACCCCGGTGCGCGGCACGTCCACATTGATCACCAATTCCACACCTGCAATGTCTAAACCTCGCGCCGCAAGGTCGGTCGCAATCAACGCCTTGATTGTGCCATCACGGAAAAACGCCATAATGCGGTTGCGCTCTTTCTGATCCATCTCGCCATGCAACACGCCACAACGCACGCCCTTGGCTTGCAAACCGCCGACCAACTCACTCGCCCGCGCACGGCTATTGGTGAATACCACCGCTTTCGCAAACGTTTCATTTAGCAGCAACCACGCCAGCAAACGCTGTTTGTGCGCAATATCGTCGGCAATAATCACCTGTTGCTCAAGGTTTGCGTGCTCATCTTGCAGCGTATTCAGGCGCAACATTTCGGGGTCACGCAACAGCTTTTCAGCGATTTTAATCATGCCGTATTGCTGGAGCGTGGCAGAAAACAGCAGCGTTTGGCGCTCTTTATTGCACGCCGCCGCGATGGTTTCCAGCTCTTGGCTGAAGCCCATTTCCAGCATCCGGTCGGCTTCGTCGAGGATCAGCACTTCCAGACGTGAAAACTCTGGGGTTTTCGCTTCCATTAATTCCAGCACGCGCCCCGGTGTAGCAATAACGATTTCGGCATTATTCAGCAGCATGTTTTGCTGCACGCGAAAATCGGCCCCACCCGTGATCAGCCCCACTTTTAGCGACGTGAATTCGGTCAGTTGCAAGCATTGCTGGTGAATTTGCTTCGCCAATTCACGGGTTGGCACGAGTACCAACGCCCGCGTACCGAAATACTCGGACGGGTTTGCCAGCAAATGGTGCAAGGTTGGCAGCAAAAACGCGGCGGTTTTGCCGCTGCCGGTTTCGGCACTGACTAGCAAATCGCGGCGCGTCATGGCGCGTGGAATCGCGGCTAACTGTACCGGACGGGGTTGGGTGAAACCCATTTTTTGCGCGGCTTGTAACAGCGGCGCGGCGAGGGCGAAGTCTGTAAAGGTGGGAACAGCCTGTGCCTGTTCGAGTTCCTGTTCCATATTTAGTTGTTCCTTGATACCTGTTTTAGGCGTTTAGTGAGGAAGTAAACGGCAAGGTAAGCGTCCGTTTAAGACGCTCGCCTATTGTACGGCATTTCATGCAAATTCTTTCATTAAGCGTATGTTCTCCTTCCATTCGTCTACTATTTCATACACATCAATCCATTTATTCTATAAACAAAAAAATAAAAAACTAATATCAAAAGCTCTTCTAATGGATAACAGAGAGTTCATTTATGTTAAAAAATATCCTGACGGGTTGCCTGATTGCAGCCGGTTTCAGCGCTGGGAGCACGGTTTGTGCGGAAACAACGACGGCACAAACACCAGCGGCTTTGCAACAACTTATGCAGTCACCACGCACCCCAAGCAAGCTCCAAGGTGGACTGGATCAACTCGCAGTCGCCAGCAACACCCGTACCACCAGAAGCCTTGCAGCACCAAACGCCTTGATGAGTACCCTCTTGCCACCGACCGCCAACGGCTACGTGGTCATTGATGCGATTGCTACCGATGGCAATACCGCCGCTTTAGCACAAAAGCTGACATCACTGGGAATGAACAATGTCGCTACTTTTGGGCGCGTCGTCTCAGGGCGTTTCCCCGTCAATAAATTGGCAGAAATGGAAAACGTCACAGAATTACGTTTTGCACGTTCCGCTCTCCTCTCCACCAACTCCTGGAACGAAACCAGCGGAAAAGTAAAAAGCCAAGGCGATCAAGCCATTCAAGCTGACAAAGCACGGCGCACACTGGATGTAAGCGGCAAAACTGTGCCCATTGGGGTACTCTCTGACAGTTACAATTGTCTGGGCGGTGCTGCATTGGGTGTAACCAACGGGGAATTACCCAGCAATGTTAAGACTTTGCAAGAAGGTTTTTGCGACAGTATTGTGGTTGATGAAGGTCGCGCTCTCATGGAAGTTGCCCACGATGTCGCTCCCGGTGCTCCCTTATTATTTCACACTGCCGATGGTGGAATGGCCAACTTTGCGCAAGGCATTATTAATCTAGCAGATGCGGGAGCAAAAGTTATTGTCGATGATGCTTTCTATCTGACCGAACCCTACTTCCAAGATGGCATCATTTCTCAAGCCATTGATCAGGTAAAAAGCCGAGGAGTAGCCTACTTGAGTTCCGCCGGTAACAGTGGGCGGGACTCTGCGGAATTCACTGACTATGCAGAAGCCATTGATGACTCGTTAGGCTTCCCATTTGATGTTGTCGATTTCGATCCGAGTGCTGGAGTGGATAGTTGTTTTGAAATTCAAGCCCCACCCGGCGCTACATTCCAATGGCTACTGCAATGGGATGAACCATTTGCATCCGCAGGTGGCACAGGTTCTACCAATGACCTTGGTCTGCTGGTCTATGTTGGCAGTGGTTGTGAGCCACAGAATTTTTTTGGCGTCAGCGATATTTTCAATATTGGCGGGGATTCCCTAGAGTTCTTTGGCGCAACCAATCTCAGCCCCGATCAACCATTAAACGTGGGCTTCCGTATTGTCAGGCTGGAAGGCAACAAACCCAGCAAATTAAAAACCATTGTGTATGGTGCAAGCATTACCGATCAACACGATACCAACAGCGGTACAATAACCAGTCACGCCAATAGCCGTGGCGGCATGGGAGTGGGAGCCGCTTATTATCGCGAAACCCCGAAATTTGGGCAGAATCCAGCGCTTGTGGAAAGTTACTCATCCGCTGGGGGAACACCTATCTTGTTTGATACCAATGGCAATCGCCTAGCCAAACCGGAACAACGCGAACAACCGGCTATCGTCGGCCCTGACGGCGTAGACACGTCGTTTTTTAGTGGTCCTGACTTAGACAATTCCGGGTATCCTGATTTTTTTGGTACGTCTGCTTCCGCCCCACACTTGGCGGGTGTCGCCGCCCTAATGCGGGAAAGAAATCCGTTTGCCTCGCCTGATCAGGTTTACAACGCTCTAAAAAGCACAGCACGGGATATGGATGACCCCAATACGGAAATCTTTGATCGCGGTTTCGATTATGGCACGGGTTACGGATTTGTGGATGCGTTGCGTGCCGTAGACCAAATATCACCACCAAAAGCGTGGTACTGTCACGGCAAGCTTGCCACCATTCTGGGTACGAATGGCGCGGATAACCTTGTCGGCACCGACGGTAATGATGTCATTGTCGGGCTAGATGGTAATGATCATATCGACGGCAAAGGGGGGAACGACCTCATTTGTGGCGGGGCAGGTAACGATAACCTGTCAGGTGGTGATGGTCATGACATCCTCTACGGTGGCGATGGTAACGATACGCTGTCTGGTGGTTCTGGGCGTGATATTTTATGGGGCGGCCCCGGCAAAGACACCCTTTTGGGTTCCATCAAAGAAGACATACTCGTGCAATAAGCCATTGATTGTTTGCTCCGCCCATGACCGGACGGAGCAAACGGCTGCTTCTAACTCAAAAAATCAACCACATCGTCAATACGCCCCTAGCAAATCCGCGCAATTATGCAGCAAAACTTTCAGTGGCGGGCAAGCGTCGTCAATGCTGCCGTCACTCAGATTTCCGACTTGGGTGTTTTTGCATTTCAGTCTGGTCGGTAGGACACAGTTTGTGGGAGAGCGTACCGAGAAACAGCGCGTAACGCCATATCCCGAACGCGGACAAATATTAGCAAGCAATTATTTACTAAAGGGATTTTTCAGGCTCAGGAACTTGCCATCGCCAACATGCCCTTGTGGATGATAAAATCAACAATCGTCTGCAAACCCAGCTTTTCCTTCAAGTTGGTGAACACAAACGGACGTTCACCGCGCATCCGTTTGCTGTCGCTCTCCATCACTTCCAGTGACGCGCCCACGTAAGGTGCAAGGTCGATCTTATTGATCACCAGCAAGTCAGAACGGGTAATACCGGGGCCGCCTTTGCGCGGAATCTTTTCGCCTTCTGCCACGTCGATCACGTAAATGGTGAGGTCGGCGAGTTCGGGGCTGAAGGTTGCCGACAGGTTATCACCACCGCTTTCAATGAAAATCAGGTCTAGTTCGGGGAAACGGATTTGCAAATCTTCTACCGCAGCAAGGTTCATCGACGCATCTTCGCGGATCGCGGTATGCGGACAACCACCGGTTTCCACACCGACAATGCGTTCCACGGGCAAGGCTTCGCTACGCATCAGGAATTGCGCATCTTCCTGCGTGTAAATGTCGTTGGTGACAACGGCGATGTCGTAAGTGTCGCGCATGGCTTTGCACAGCGCATCCAGTAGCGCGGTTTTGCCGGAACCGACCGGGCCGCCGACACCAACTCTCAATGGATTGGACATAGTTACTTTCTCCTTTGTTGAAGAAACCCCTCCCCAACCCTCCCCTTATCAGGGAAGGGAGTAAGAAAGATGTGCCGCCTTCTTGTTCCTCCCCTGATAAGGGGAGGTTAGGAGGGGTTTCTTCACGATCTAAACAAACGGGTGTATTGGGTTTCGTGACGACTGCTGGCGATGGCTAACGCGGGTGATGCTGCGCCAATGTCGTCATCAGCCACTTGCAAACCTTGCGCCACCACCTCCGGTAGCAGTGCGGTCATTTCATGCAAAATTTTCTGCCCTTGCGTTTGCCCCAGCGGGATGATTTTCACCGCCGACAACACCAGATTTTCCAGCCAGCTCCACACATAGCCGTAAGCGGCTTGTTGCAACGGGATTTGCCAATGCACCGCCGCAAGTGCGAAAGCAGCCGCTTGGCTTTGTGCCAGCAGCGGTTTCCAGCGGGCAGCATTGGGGATTTCCAAGGCAATCAGCAAATCGGTTAACGCCCGCCCGCGATTCTTTTCTTCCAGCAATAACTCGCTGGTTTCGCGACTGGCGTTGAGGATGTGAATCCAGTATTCCAGCGTTTCCACATCAGCGCGTTCGACGGCGTGATACATGCGTTGCAACACCGGAATATCCAGATGCGTCATGCCACTGTGCAACTGACTTGCCAGCCAGCCTTGCAAATCGGCGGGAGTGGTAATCCAGCCGCATTCCACCGCCCATTCAATCCCCTGCGAATAAGTGAACGAACCAATCGGCAAGGTCGGGCTGACCAGATGCAGCAGGCGTAGCAGTGCGAGGTCAGTGATCATGGTCATGATGATGTCCGTGCGAATGCCCGCCACCATACGCGCCTGCTTCCGGCTCGAACGGCGCTTGCTCGACCACTACATGCAAGCCTAAACCGTGCAACATGTCATCCAGTACATGGTCGTGTTGGTAACGGATCATCCCTGGCATGATTTGCACTGGCACATGACGGTTGCCGAGGTGGTAGCAGGCGCGTGCCAGTAACCACGGGTCGGCGCACGTCAGGGTAGATACCGTTTCGGGCGCGGCTTGGATGCGAATGAGTTCGCCGCTTGCACCTTGCAGGACATCGCCATGTTGTAGGCTGGAACCGCGTGGCAGGAATAAGCCTGCATCGCTGCCATCGTCGAGGGTGACGCGCTGGCGGCTGATAATGCGGCGTTCGTGCGGCAAGGTCAGCGACAGGTGCGGCTGGCGGGGTGGTACGCTGCTTTTATCCAGAATACGTTCGATCTTCAGCATAGCCACCTCTTAAAACAAAAAGTAACGCTGCGCCAACGGCAATTCACTCGCTGGCTCACAAATCAGCAATTCACCATCCGCCCGCACCTGATAGGTTTGCGAATCGACCTCAATCACCGGCTGGTAATCGTTGTGAATCATGCTGGCTTTGCTGATAGTACGGCAGTTTTTCACCACACCAATCAGGCTTTGCAGCCCTAATTGCTGATGCACACCCGCGTTGTAGCCCGCTTGCGAGAGGAAGGTCATGGTGGTGGCGTGTTTGGCTTTGCCGAATGCGCCGAACATGGGGCGGTAATGCACGGGTTGCGGGGTGGGAATGGAGGCATTCGGGTCACCCATCGGGGCTGCGATAATCATGCCGCCCTTGATGATCAGGCTCGGTTTTGCACCGAAAAACGCCGGTTTCCACAACACCAAATCCGCGAGTTTGCCGACTTCGATTGAGCCGACTTCGTGGGAAATGCCGTGCGTAATCGCGGGGTTGATGGTGTATTTGGCGATGTAGCGTTTGGCGCGGAAGTTGTCATTACCCTCACCCCCAGCCCCTCTCCCAGAGGTAGAGGGGGGCAAGAGATGCCCACGTTGCACTTTCATTTTGTGCGCGGTTTGCCATGTGCGGATGATGACTTCGCCAACGCGCCCCATCGCTTGTGAATCCGACGAAATCATTGAGAACGCGCCCAAGTCGTGCAAAATGTCTTCAGCGGCAATGGTTTCGCGGCGAATGCGGCTTTCGGCAAATGCCACGTCTTCGGCAATCGCGGGGGAAAGGTGGTGGCAGACCATCAGCATGTCGAGGTGTTCGTCGACCGTATTGATGGTGTAAGGGCGGGTCGGGTTAGTGGAGGACGGCAAAATATTTGCCTGCCCTGCGGCTTTGATAATGTCGGGAGCGTGTCCGCCGCCTGCGCCTTCGGTGTGGTAAGTGTGGATCACGCGGCCTTTCATGGCGGCAAGCGTGTCTTCAAGGAAGCCGGATTCATTGAGTGTGTCGGTGTGGATGGCGACTTGCACATCCAGCTCATCCGCCACCGTCAGGCAGTTGTCGATGGCAGCGGGGGTTGTGCCCCAGTCTTCATGCAGTTTCAAGCCGATTGCGCCCGCTGCGACTTGTTCACGCAAGGGTTCAGGCAGGCTGACATTGCCTTTGCCCAAGAAACCGAGGTTCATCGGCAGGCTGTCGGCGGCTTCCAACATACGGTGCATATTCCAAATGCCGGGGGTGCAGGTGGTGGCATTCGTGCCGGTTGCAGGCCCTGTGCCGCCGCCGAGCATGGTTGTCACGCCCGACATTAAGGCTTCGTCGATTTGCTGCGGGCAAATGAAGTGGATGTGCGAATCAATCCCGCCAGCGGTGAGAATGTGGCCTTCGCCTGCAATCGCTTCCGTGCCTGCGCCAACCAGAATGTTTACGCCTGCTTGGGTGTCGGGGTTGCCTGCCTTGCCGATGCCGACAATGCGCCCGTGTTTAATGCCGATGTCGGCTTTGACAATGCCCCAATGATCGAGGATCAGCGCGTTAGTAATCACCACGTCCACGACTTCGGCGTCGTTGCGCTGGCATTGCCCCATGCCGTCGCGAATGACTTTGCCGCCGCCGAATTTGACTTCATCGCCGTACACGGTGTGGTCGTGTTCGACTTCGATAATGAGTGCGGTATCGCCCAAACGCACGCGGTCGCCGGTGGTCGGGCCGTACATTTCAGCGTAAGCCTGTCTGCTAATCCGTGCCATTACAATGCCCCCATGATTTTGCCTTGGAAACCGTAGACTTCGCGTGTGCCAGCAAAGGCTACCAGTTCGACTTCGCGGGTTTGCCCCGGCTCGAACCTTACGGCAGTTCCGGCGGGAATATTGAGGCGGAAACCGCGTGCCTGATCCCGCTCAAACGCGAGTGCGTTGTTGGTTTCAAAGAAATGGTAGTGCGAACCCACCTGAATCGGGCGGTCGCCAGTATTGGCAACGGTGAGGGTGACGGTTTCGCGCCCTGCGTTGAGTTCGATGTCGCCAGCGGCGGGGAAGAGTTGTCCGGGAATCATGGGGTACTCCTTACACAATCGGGTCATGCACAGTGACGAGTTTAGTGCCATCGGGGAAAGTGGCTTCCACCTGCACGTCGTGGATCATGTCGGCAATGCCATCCATCACGTCGTCACGGGTCAGCAGGGTGCGTCCGTAATCCATCATTTCGGCGACAGAACGCCCATCGCGTGCGCCTTCCATAATCGCGCAACTGATGTAGGCAATCGCTTCAGGGTAGTTGAGTTTTAAGCCACGGGCTTTGCGGCGTTCGGCGAGTAATCCTGCGGTGAATAGCAGCAGCTTGTCTTTTTCGCGGGGGGTGAGTTCCATGTAGTGATGCTCCTTAAGTATTCCAGATACGCGGCGGGGTGGCGGTACGCCCTGTCACTAATGGGCGGATGGCTTGCCAGATAGCGCGGAACAGGCGGTGTGCCTGCGCGGTGCTATTCCCCAAATAACGCACCACTAACACGCTGTTGAGCAGGGTTGCGCCCGCTTGTCCTATGGGTAATTCAGCGCATTGGGTGCGAGCAAGTTCCAATACTGCTGTGCTTGCCGGAGTTGCCAGCAACGTAGCGACAACGGGTTGCCCGCGTAATCCAGCAGCGGTGTGCAAAGCGGTTTCGTCGGCAATCAGCAAGCGCTCCAGCAATAGCGGTTTGCCATCACGGTAGAGCGCGGTTTTGAATAATGCCCGGCCCGTTGCAAAAATCTCATCAATCACCGGGCGACCGAGGCAGTGAATTTCCCAGCCGATGTATTGCGCCGTCGTGTCCAAATGAATCGTGCTGTGCAAGGCGGTATTTGCACCGGGGAAAAAGATGTTTTCCTGTGGCAACCATTCCAGACAGCCTTGCGTGACCTGGAAATGCTGGTGTTGTTGCGCTGGTAATCCAGCACTGCGGTAAAACTTGGTTGCGCCGGGTGTGGTCAGCAAAGCATGGGCATTCGGGGCAACCTGAAAATGCATTTGCAATTGATCCCCACCCACGACACCACCCGGCGGGTGCAATACATAAGCGTGACAAACCTCACCTTCGGGGTAAAACGGGCGTTGCACTGCCAATGGCCCGCGCTGGGAACGGCTGGCAAGCACGGTTTTGGTGCTACGCTGCGCAAAACCGAGGCGTAACTCGGCTTGCCAGCCTTGGGTACACGCCGTTTCAATCACGTTTAGACGAATCAGTGCGTTTGGCGAGGTAACGCTTTACCCCCCAAACCAACAAGGCAGCACCCACTGCCACTGGCACTGCCATCCACAGGTGTGCAGCGAAGTGCGCCAGCTCTGAATGGGTTTCGGGGTGGTGCATAATGCCATCGTGGGCAACGGTAACGCCCGACAATAGGGCAAGGAGGAATGTCATGGGTACACGGCAAGATTGCATGGGTACGGTTTCCTTTCTGGCAAATTGAACAAAAAGATGCAGGTTCTGTACCAACACTCGGTACAACGTGTGGCAACGAAAGCCATCTGCACTCCCATCATACATCTGCCAAATGAGCCAAGGTATGACCTACATCCAATTCCCTGAAGAAGGCAGTGCCCAATTGACCTGCGTTCTACCGTTTGCCTGCAAAAACGCATTGGCGCGGGAAAACGGTTTGCTACCGAAAAAGCCACGTCGCGCTGACAAGGGCGATGGGTGCGCACTGGCAATAATGCAGTGGCGGGTAGTGTCAATCAGTACGGTTTTTTTCTGCGCGTGATTGCCCCACAGGATAAACACCAGGGGTTGAGTTTGGGCGCTAATGGCTTGAATGACCGTATCGGTGAAGGTTTCCCAGCCGCGTTTCTGATGGCTGCCTGCATTGCCTGCTTCCACCGTCAGTACGGTGTTGAGCAGCAACACGCCCTGCGCTGCCCACGCTTGCAAGCAGCCAGTGTGACTGTTGTTAATGCCGAGATCGTCTTGCAATTCACGGTTAATATTGAGCAGCGAACGCGGCAACGGGGCAACATCGGGTTGCACTGAAAACGCTAGGCCATGAGCGTGTCCGGGTGTGGGGTATGGGTCTTGACCGAGGATGACGACGTTGACTTGATCCAGCGGGGTGCTTTGCAG
Source organism: Thiothrix winogradskyi (assembly GCF_021650935.1). Classification (NCBI taxonomy): domain Bacteria; kingdom Pseudomonadati; phylum Pseudomonadota; class Gammaproteobacteria; order Thiotrichales; family Thiotrichaceae; genus Thiothrix; species Thiothrix winogradskyi. Next base: position 438,666 of record NZ_CP091244.1, read on the forward strand.
GGCGTTGAAACGCTGTTCTGGCGGGGGCAGGATGTGTTTGCCCGCCACAGCTTCGGCTTGTAGAAAATGGCTTAGGGTAAGCAAATAGGGTTTGGTGAATTCTGCACCGATGGCGGCTTGCCAGCTTGGGGGGAGTGTGGTGTTTTGCATGGGTTTACCTTGTTCAGCAGTCGCGGGGCATGTGTTATAGCATAGCGGTGACAGCGTTCACATTACGCTATACTGCCAACATTTAAGAAATAGCCTGTTTGGAGATGCCATGAACCCGATCCACCTCATGCAGCGCATTCGTTTGGGCGAAGATTCCACGCTGGAACTCAAACAGATCCATATTAAAGACGCTGGCAAAAATCTTGAGCCGCATCCTGATGGTTTATCGGATGAATTCACCTGCTGAAATTCTTGCTGTCGCCCATAGCGGCTTGCGCAATGATCCGAATGAGCAACTGGATGCACAGGAAATCCGGGGGCCATTGGATCGGCAAATACTGGATGCGTTCCACTTTGTGCGCCGTAACATGACCACGGCGGCACGTAAACCCTTGGGGCGTGTGGATTACCCGCAATACCATTTGGGCGCAGTGTTTGAGGCGATCGTGAACGCTGTCGCACATCGGGATTATTCCCTGCACGCGCAACGTATCCGCTTGTTCATGTTCGCTGATCGGCTGGAAATCCATTCACCGGGCGCATTGCCTAACACATTATCCTTGGAGTCGATGAGCCGTTTGTCTGTGCCGCGTAACGAAATCCTCGCCAGCCTGTTTTCGCGTTATTACCCGGTTGATGAAGTAGGCTTGGGCAAAAGCTATTTGATGGACAGGCGTGGTTTCGGCGTGGAAATGCTGCTGCGGGAAAGTGAGAAACTGTCTGGTAAATTGCCGAAATACGAGTCGATCAGCGATCTAGAACTGTGCCTAACCATTTATGCACAAGCGTTGCCGACTGCCGAAACATCATGAAGTGAAGATAGACAAATCCTCAGCTATACTCTACGCCTGACATCTAAAGCCGAGCTATCATGCGACTGACTCCTCACCAATCCCAATACTACGCATGGCAACTCACGCGCCATGCCGCCAGCAACTCCCTAGAATCCCTTGCCCCGACATTGGTAAACGCCCAAATCGACCTTAACCCGCATCAGGTCGAAGCCGCTTTGTTTGCCTACGAAAACCCTTTATCCAAAGGCGTGATCCTCGCGGATGAAGTCGGTTTGGGAAAAACCATCGAAGCGGGTTTGGTCATTGCGCAACGCTGGGCAGAACGCAAACGCCGGATATTAATCATCGTCCCTGCCAACCTACGCAAACAATGGCATCAGGAGTTACAGGATAAATTCGGCTTGCCTTGCTTGCTGTTGGAAAGCAAAAACTACAACACCTTGCAAAAGGCGGGTACTCGGCATCCGTTTGATAATACTGACCACATCATTATCGGCTCTTACCAATTTGCCAAAAGCAAGGCTAAAGACGTAAAAGCGGTGGATTGGGATTTGGTGGTGATGGATGAAGCGCACCGCCTGCGCAACGTTTACAAAACCGGGAACGTCATTGCCCGCACCCTCAAGGAAACACTGGCGCATGTCCATTCCAAAATCCTGCTGACCGCCACTCCGTTGCAAAATTCCTTGCTGGAACTGTATGGATTGGTCAGCCTGATTGATGATCGGGTGTTTGGTGATTTGGAGAGTTTCCGTACCCAGTTTGGGCAAGCCAACCGTGAAACGACGCTGCAAAACCTGCGTAACCGTATCAGCCCGTTTTGTAAACGCACCCTACGGCGGCAAGTCCAGCAATACGTCCCCTATACCAAGCGCATTCCGATTCTGGAAGAGTTCACACCGACACAAGATGAGCGGGATTTCTCCAACTTGGTTGCCGAGTATTTGCGCCGCCCCAAGTTGCAAGCCTTGCCGGATGGTCAACGCCAGTTGATTTCACTGGTGTTGTGGAAACTGTTGGCATCGTCTACCCATGCGATTGCGGGGGCATTGGAAACGATGGCAAACCGTTTGCAAGCCACGCTGGATGACCCGGACAAGCTGGATTCAACGCTATTGGATGACGACTATGAGGCGTTGGATGAAACCGCCGAGGAATGGGATGACGAAGACCAGATAAACGACAAGCCCCTCAACGTCCGCGAAGCTATCCAGCAAGAAATGGGAGAGCTACGCCTGTTCAAGGAAAAAGCCGACCAGATTCGGGACAACAGCAAGGGACAAGCCCTGTTGCTGGCACTGGATAAGGCATTCAAGGAACTGGAACGCTTGAGGGCAGCAAAAAAAGCCATCATTTTTACCGAATCCAAACGCACGCAAAGCTATCTGCAAAACCTGTTACGGGATACCTCTTATGGTGCAGGCTTGGTGCTATTCAATGGTACGAACAGCGACACCCAAGCCCAGCAAATCCATAAGGCATGGGCGCAACGTCATGCCGGTACGGATAAGGTTAGCGGCTCGAAAACGGCAGATACCCGTGCCGCGCTGGTTGATTACTTCCGCGAAGAGGGCAGCGTGATGATTGCCACCGAAGCGGGGGCGGAGGGTATCAACCTTCAGTTCTGTTCACTGGTGATCAATTACGATTTGCCGTGGAATCCGCAACGCATTGAGCAGCGCATTGGGCGTTGCCACCGTTACGGGCAAAAACACGATGTGGTGGTGGTCAACTTTGTCGATTTGAGCAATGAGGCCGATAAGCGTGTATATGAATTGTTGGCGCAGAAATTCCAGCTTTTTGAAGGTGTTTTCGGTGCAAGCGATGAAGTGTTGGGTGCAATTGGTTCGGGTATAGACTTTGAACGTCGCATTGCCCGCATCTACCAAACCTGCCGCAAACCGGAAGAAATTCGCAGCAGCTTTGCCGCACTCCAGCAAGAATTGGCAGGTGAAATCACGGAAGCGATGACACAAACCCGTCAGTTGTTGCTGGAAAATTTTGACGAAGAAGTCCACGCAAAACTGAAGAAACACGCGGATGACAGCCAGACCATCCTCAGCCGTTACGAGCGGATGCTGATGGATTTTACCAGTACCGCACTCGCTACCCACGCTGAATTCAGTGGTGACAACGGCTTCAATCTGCAAAGCCTGCCTACCTCGACCTTACAAGGACAAGTGCCACTCGGACGTTATGAATTGCCGCGCCGTTCTGGGGAAGCGCACCTCTACCGTTTGGGGCATCCACTGGCGGAATGGTTGCTGGCTCAAGCCAAACAAATCCATTTGCCACCTGCTCGTTTGCGTTTTGATTACGCAGCGTATGGGGCAAGGCTGGCAACACTGGAAAACCTGCGTGGTACGAGTGGCATTTTGCAAGCACGGTTACTGAGCGTTTCTGCACTAGCACAGGAAGAACAGCATTTGCTGGTGGCGGCGGTTGACCGTAATGGTCATGTGTTGGCACTGGATGACCCCGACAAACTGTTACGCATCCCGGCAATGGTCACGGCGGCACCAATAGATTTACCTGACAGCCCATTGCTGCAACACGATCTTGAGCAACGTAAAAATGCTTTGTTGCGTGAAATCAACGACCGCAACCTGAGCTATTTCGATCAGGAAGTGCAAAAGCTGGATGGCTGGGCGGATGATCTCAAACTGGGGCTGGAGCAGGAAATCAAGGACATTGACCGCGAAATCAAGGAAGTACGCCGTACCGCTGCGATTGCGCCCACACTGGATGAAAAGCTCCACTGGCAAAAACGCCAGCGCGAACTGGAAACCAAACGCAGCAAGTCACGCCGCGAACTGTTCCGGCGGCAGGATGACATCGACGAGCAGCGCAATGAATTGATCACAGAACTGGAAGACCGCTTGCAGCAGCGGGTGGAAGAACAGGTGTTGTTCACGATTGAGTGGGAATTGGTGTAGCTGCCTGATAGTTTGAGATATCAGGTATCTACGCTACACTAACGTCAACACTCACGGGGAAAAACTACTATGCACAGCCTGTCAATACCCTATGCCGATGACCTGTTGGTCACATCCGGCAAAGCACCACGAGAACTGGAAGAGGAATTACGTTTCCTGCTGGCGGTCAAGCTGTTTGAAATGCACCGTTTGTCACTGGGCAAAGCTGCCGAATTCTGCGGCATGGTCAAACTGCGCTTCATGTTTGAGTTGGGGCGGCTGAAAGTGCCAGTTGTCCATCTGAGCGATGATCAGATCGCAGATGAGTTGCTGAATGATTAAGCCCGCCATTGTTGCCAAATCTTTTGAAGACATCAAATAAACCAGCGAACATGTTAAAAAATCAGGAGAACCCATCAGGGTATCACTTTGCCGACGCTGGCAAACCGATGATCAAGCAATCTACACCGAAAATGGAGCTTGACCAACGGGATGCAGGTGGTTTATTAGGTGGTGGCACAAATAGCGATCACGAATGATTCCAAACTTGAGACCCCCATGACCCAACCCAAACTCGAACTCACCTGGATCGGCAAATCCCACCGCCCCAAACTCGAACCGCGCATCCTGCTGGAAGACCCCGCCAAGTCCCACCACGCCGCCACCCGCGTGACCGACCACGACCAGTTCGACAACCGCCTGATTTTCGGGGATAACCTGCTGGCCTTACGCGCCTTGGAAGCCGAGTTCACCGGCAAGATCAAATGCGTGTTCATCGACCCGCCGTATAACACGGGCAGCGCGTTTACGCATTACGATGACGGGCTGGAACATTCCATCTGGCTGGGGCTAATGCGTGACCGCCTCGAAATCATCCGCCGCCTCCTGTCCGACGACGGTTCATTGTGGATCACCATCGACGACAACGAATGCCACTACCTCAAAGTCCTCTGCGACGAACTCTTCGGTCGCCAAAACTTCGTCGCTAATGCCATTTGGCAAAAAAAATATTCTCCACAAAATGATGCAAAGTGGCTAAGTGATAACCATGATCATATTTTGATTTATGCGAAAAATAAAAATAGCTGGCGACCGAACCTTTTACCTCGTTCGGAAGATATGAATGCTAGATACAAGAATCCAGATAATGACCCGCGTGGCGTGTGGAAACCTGCTGATTTTTCTGTGAAAACATATTCAGCAAATAGTGATTATCCAATAACGACACCATCAGGAAGAATAGTCAATCCACCTAAAAGTCGATGTTGGGTTACATCAGAAAGTAAATTCAAAGAGTTGTTAGCAGATAACCGTATTTGGTTTGGTGAAACAGGAGGCAATGTACCTTCACTCAAGAAGTTTCTATCTGAAGTAAAAGATGGCTCTACATCTATGACTATTTGGACTTACCAAGAGGTTGGACATAACCAAGATGCAAAAAAAGAAGTCAAAGAATTCAATGAGAAAACTGTTTTTGATACCCCCAAACCTGAAAAATTATTAGAACGAATTTTAACTTTGGCGACGAATGCGGGGGATTGGGTGCTGGATTCGTTTGCGGGGAGCGGCACGACGGGCGCGGTAGCGCACAAGATGGGGCGCAAGTGGATCATGGTGGAACTGGGCGACCACTGCCACACCCACATCATCCCGCGTCTGCAAAAAGTCATCGACGGCAGCGACCAAGGCGGCATCAGCAAAGCAATGGACTGGGCGGGCGGCGGCGGATTCCGCTATTACAAACTCGCACCCTCCCTGCTAGAGCGTGACCGCTGGGGCAATTTCACCATCAACCCCGACTACAACGCCGCGATGATGAGCGAAGCCCTGTGCAAACAGCACGGCTACACCTACGCCCCCTCCGAAACCGTGTTCTGGCAACAAGGCTACGCCACCGAACGCAGTTTCCTCTACGCCACCACCCAAAACCTGTCCTTCGAGCAACTGCAAGCACTCGCGGAAGAAGTCGGCGAACACCGTTCCCTGTTGATCATCGCCGCCGCATGGCGCGGCATCAGCGGCGAAGAAGCCAGCCGCCGTTGGCCTAACCTCACCCTGAAAAAAATCCCCAACAGCATCCTGCACCTGTGCGAATGGGGCAAGGACGACTACAGCCTCAACGTCGCCAACCTGCCAATGGCGCAGCCCGTGGATGAACCCACGCCTGTAGGTCGGGCTTCAGCCCGACAAGTCGGATTAAAATCCGACCCACAACAAGACAATACCAGCGGCACACAAGCCAGCTTATTTGGGGAGGGGGAAACACCATGACACGCCAACAAACCCTGCACGACATCAAAACCAGCCTGTCCTTGCGCCCGCCGCAAGCCGAATCGCTGCAAAAGCTGGCAACCGCGCTGGAAACCGCCCCCGCCATGAACCAAACCGGCGAACGTGACCTCAACGGCATTCTGGCAAGCTTGCAAGCGCAATTCCCCACGCTGGACGATTTCGAGCGCGAATTCCCCTCGCTGTGTTTCGCGTTGGCAACAGGTGTGGGCAAAACCCGTTTGATGGGCGCGTTCATCACCTATTTGCATCAGGCTTACGGTATCAACAACTTCTTCGTGCTTGCGCCAAACCTGACGATTTACAACAAGCTGATTGCCGATTTCACCCCCAATACGCCCAAATACGTGTTCAAGGGCATCCACCATTTCGTGTTCCAGCCACCGGAAATCATCACGGGCGAAAATTACGACTACCGCGCTGCGCAAGTGCAAAGCAGCCTGCTGTCACCCGTCACCATCAATATTTTCAACATCGCCAAGATCAACTCGGAAGTGCGCGGCGGCAAAGAACCCCGTATCAAACGCATCAAAGAAGTGCTGGGCGACAGCTATTTCAACTATCTGGCAACGCTGCCCGATCTCGTGCTGCTGATGGACGAATCGCACCGCTACCGCGCCAGTGCCGGGGTGCGTTCCATCAACGAACTCAAACCGCTGTTCGGTCTGGAACTCACCGCCACCCCGTTTGTGGAAACCAGTCGTGGCCCTGTGCCTTTCAAAAACGTGGTGATGGATTACCCCCTAGCGCGTGCAATGGCAGACGGCTTTGTAAAAGAACCCGCCGTCGTCACCCAACGCGGTTTCAATGCCGCTGACCACAACCCCGATGACATTGAGCGCATCAAGCTGGAAGACGGTATTCGCCTGCACGAAACCACCAAGGTGGAACTGATCACTTACGCCCGCGAAAACGGCGTTGCCATCGTCAAACCCTTCATGCTGGTCATCGCCCGCGACACCACCCACGCCGCGCAATTGCTCACCACGGTACAAACCCTGTTCGAGGGGCGTTACCAAGGTAAGGCAATTCAGGTCGACAGCAGCAAATCCGGCGCGGAAGAAGAGGAAATGATCACCCGCCTGCTGGCAGTGGAAAGCGTCAACGAACCCACCGAAATTGTCATCCACGTCAATATGCTCAAAGAAGGCTGGGACGTGACCAACCTCTACACCATCGTGCCGCTACGTGCTGCCAACGCCCGCACCCTGATCGAACAATCCATCGGGCGCGGCTTACGCCTACCCTACGGCAAACGCACCGGCAACGCCGCCGTAGACCGCCTCAATATCGTCGCCCACGACCGCTTTCAGGAAATCATCGACGAAGCCAACAAAGGCGACTCGCCGATCCGTCTCCAGCGCATCATTCTGGATGCTCCCACGGCAGACGACAAAAAGATCAGTGTTGAAGTCAAGCCCAATTATGAAACGATGTTGGGGAAAGCAAGCCGAAGAGAAGAAACCCCTCCTAACCTCCCCTTGTCAGGGGAGGAACAAGAAGGCGGCACCTCCAGTTCTCCCCCTGATAAGGGGGAGTTAGAGGGGGTTTCTTCTGCCGAACAAGAAACAATGTGGATAGTCGCCGAAGTCGCTGCCAACTACGCCGCCAAACGCGAATTCGTCCCCACCAGCAATGCCCTGCTCAAAGCGGATGTGCAACAAGCCATTGCCGCCGAAGTCCGCGAACGCCTGACACCCCAACAAGGCGCACTTTTCACCGCTGACAACGCCGCCGACCTCGCCGCCATCGTTGCCAAAACCACCACCGTCATGGTGCAACAAACCATCGACATCCCGCGCATCCTGGTCAACCCAACCGGCGAAGTCGAAACCGGCTTCCACCCCTTCAAGCTGGATGTGAGCGGCTTGCACCTGCAACCGGGCGACCGCGAACTGGTCGGGCAGATGCTACGCACCCACGAACAATTCCACCTCAAAGCCGCCGCTGGCAAACAGGAAGAACGGCTGGAAGACTACGTGGTATTCGCCCTGCTGGATTACGACGACATTGATTACTTCAGCCAGAAAGAAATCCTCTACGACCTTGCGGGACAAATGGTGCAACATCTGCGCTCTTACCTGTCGGAAGACGAGGCGCATAACGTGCTGAACAAAGACCGCAAACTGATTGCCCGCGAAATCCATGCGCAAATGCTCAAACATTTTTGGGAAAAAGCCAGCGGTTACGAAGTGCAAGTCAGTCGTGGTTTTACCCCACTAAAATCCTGCAACTTCACCGCCAATGCCAACCAGCCGCCGCGCTCGTACCGTGAAACCGTGACGGAAACAGGCAAGATCAAACAACTGCTGTTCGGTGGTTTTGAGAAATGTTTGTACCCTTTACAGAAGTTTGATTCCGACACGGAACGCCGTTTTGCGGTGCTACTGGAGCGTGACGCGCAAAAGTGGTTCAAGCCCGCCAAAGGGCAATTCCAGATTTACTACAAGCTGGGGACAGAACAGCCAGAGTACGTGCCGGATTTTGTTGCGGAAACCGATAACGTGATTTTCATGGTGGAAACCAAGGCAAAAACCGATATGGAAGCACCTGACGTGCAAGCAAAAGCAGATGCAGCAAGACGTTGGTGCAGCCATGCCTCAGATTATGCATTGGAACAAGGTACGAAACCGTGGCGTTATTTGCTGATTCCGCACGATGAAGTACGTGAAGACCGCCAGCTAACCGACTTCCGGCGGTTTCAGTAACGGTCATGCAAAAGTCAGGTATTTGGCGGCGTTACACCGTCAAATACCGCTGAATCAACCCATCATCCAGCGTATGCATCTCCCCCTCCGCCACGCGCCGCCCGCGATCAAGAATACAAAACCGATCACCCACTTTCCGCGCAAACGGCAATTTCTGTTCCACCAGCAACACCGTCAGCCCAATGTCTTTGTTGAGCTTGCGGATAATATCGCCGATTTCCGCCACGATATTCGGCTGAATCCCTTCGGTCGGCTCGTCGAGAATCAGCAATTTCGGGTCAAGCACCAACGCCCGCCCAATCGCCAACTGTTGCTGTTGCCCGCCGGACAAATCACCGCCGCGCCGCCCCAGCATTTCCTTCAACACCGGAAACAGCTCGAAAATAAACGGCGGAATACTACGCACGTTATCGCGGCGTGCAGGTAAACCAATCAGCAAATTCTCTTCCACCGTCAGCAGCGGGAAAATCTGCCGCCCTTGTGGCACGTAACCAATGCCGAGGTTGGCACGCTTTTCAGCATCCACTCCCAGCAGGTTTTGCCCCTGATAGTGGATTGCGCCATCCCGCGCTTTGATCAAGCCCATGATGCACTGGAGCAAGGTGGTTTTGCCCACGCCATTGCGCCCCATCAGCACGGTGCATTGCCCTTCGGGGACGTGCATTTCCAAATCCCACAGCGTGTGGCTTTCGCCGTAATACTGGTTGAGTTGTTCGACTTTGAGCATTTATTCCCCCAGATACACTTCGATCACGCGCTGATCGTTTTGCACGTCGTCCATCGTGCCTTCGGCTAACACGCTGCCTTGGTGTAACACCGTGACTTTGTTGGCGATGGAACGCACGAAATCCATGTCATGTTCCACCACCACCACCGAATGTTTGCCAGCCAAGGAGGTGAGCAATTCCGCAGTACGTTCCATTTCCTGATGCGTCATCCCCGCTACGGGTTCGTCAACCAGCAGCAAATACGGCTTTTGCACCAGCAACATGCCGATTTCCAGCCATTGCTTTTGCCCGTGGGATAACGCGCCTGCTTGTTGATGGTAGTTCTCGGTCAAACCGATGGTTTGCAAGGTTTCATCAATCAAGGCTTGCTGTGCGCCGCTCAAGCGAGCGCGGAGGCTGTACCACACGCTTTTATTGCCGTGCATCGCCAGTTCCAGATTTTCGGCGACGCTGTGCGACTCGAACACGGTGGGTTTCTGGAATTTGCGCCCGATACCTGCATTGGCAATTTCGGGTTCGGAGAGTTTCAGCAAATCCACCGTTTGCCCAAACCATGCTTGCCCGCTGTCGGGGCGGGTTTTGCCGGTGATAATGTCCATCATGGTGGTTTTGCCCGCACCGTTGGGGCCGATGATGCAACGCAATTCGCCGGAATCAATGTACAGCGTCAGGTTATTAATTGCCTTGAAACCGTCGAAGCTGACGTTCAAATCTTCCAGATACAGAATCGCCTTGTGGCTGGCATCGGGTTGCCCCGTTTCCGGTTGGCGTAAATGTGCGCCTTCGCTCATGTTTGCGCCCTCCTGCTAAACTTGTGCAACCAGCGGTTTTCCTTGAGGTTTTTTACCAGCCCTGCCAAACCTTGCGGCAAATACAGCGTGACCAGCACGAATAACGCGCCCAGCATGAAAATCCACGATTCCGGCATCAATCCGGTGAACACGGTTTTGGCGTAGTTGACCAGAATCGCGCCCAGCACCGCGCCGTAGAGCGTGGCACGTCCGCCAATCGCCACCCAAATCACGATTTCAATCGAGTTGAGCGGGGAAAATTCGCCGGGGTTAATAATGCCGACTTGCGGCACGTACAACGCCCCCGCAATCCCTGCCAGCATTGCCGACACCGTAAACACCCACACCTTGTAATGCTCGACGCGGTAGCCAACAAAACGGGTACGGCTTTCCGCATCCCGAATCGCCACCACCACACGCCCCAGCTTGGAATTGATAATGTAACGGCACAGCAAATACCCGCCCGCCAACGCCAAGCCTGACAAAACAAACAGCGTCATGCGCGTGCCGTCGGCTTGCAGACTGAAGCCCAAAATATCCTTGAAATCGGTCAAGCCATTATTGCCGCCAAAGCCCATTTCATTACGGAAAAACGCCAGCAATAGCGCGTAAGTCAGCGCTTGGGTAATGATCGACAAATACACCCCCGTCACCCGTGAGCGAAACGCCAACCAGCCAAACACAAACGCCAGCAGCCCCGGCACGAGCAATACCATCAGCATCGCAAACCAGAACATATCAAAGCCGTACCAGAACCAGGGCAGCTCATTCCAGTTCAAAAACACCATGAAATCCGGCAATTCCGGGTTGCCATACACGCCGCGATCCCCGATCTGACGCATCAAATACATGCCCATCGCGTAACCGCCGAGCGCAAAGAATGCCCCGTGTCCAAGGCTGAGGATTCCCAAATACCCCCACACCAAATCCACCGCGACGGCCAGCAATGCGTAAGTCAAATACTTACCCAGCAAGGTCACAAGATACGTTGGCATGTGCAGCGGGCTGCCCGCAGGCACGAGCAAATTCAAGACAGGGACAAGCACCAATACCAGCGCGAGTACCGCCAGCATGATTTGCCCACCCCGATCATTTTGCAGAATACGTGTGATGAACATAACTTAATCCCCCGCCGCCCGACCTTTTTGCGGGAATAGCCCACGCGGTCGTTTCTGGATGAATAAAATAATGAAAACCAGCACCAGAATTTTGGCAAGCACTGCCCCCGCCCACGGTTCCAGCACCTTGTTGACCACGCCCAGCGACAAACCTGCCACCAACGTTCCCCACAAATTGCCGACCCCACCGAACACCACAACCATGAACGAATCAATAATGTAAGCCTGCCCCAGATTCGGCCCCACGTTGGTCAACTGACTGAGTGCAACACCTGCGACACCGGCAATACCCGAACCCAGCCCGAAGGTGAGCGCATCGACCCGCGCCGAACGCACCCCCATTGCCCGCGCCATTGCCCGATTCTGCGACACCGCCCGTACCTGCAACCCCAGATTGGTTTTACGCAAGACGAAATACAGCAACGCAAACACCATCAGGCAAAACAGCACGATGTAGAGGCGGTTGTACGTCAGCGACAGCACGCTATTGATTTCCAGCGAACCCGACATCCACGACGGGTTGGAAACCGGCACGTTTTGCGGTGAAATCACCGTGCGCACCAGTTGTTGCAGAATCAGGCTAATCCCAAACGTTGCCAGCAAGGTTTCCAGCGGTCGTCCGTACAAATGACGGATCACGGTACGTTCGATCAAAATCCCCATTAACCCCGACACAATAAACGCCGCAGGCACTGCCACAAACAGCGAGTAATCAATAAAGTTGGGCATGAGTTGCTGCACGATGTAAGTGGTATACGCCCCCAACATAATCAGCTCGCCGTGCGCCATATTGATCACGCCCATCACCCCAAAGGTAATCGCCAGGCCAATCGCTGCCAGCACCAGCACCGAACCTAAGCTCAAACCAAAAAACAGCGTTTCAACATGACCGTACAACGCGGCGGTATCTTCAATGGTTTTCAGTGCCGCCTGCGCGGCTTTGGCAACCTCGGCATCGCTATCTGTGGTCATCGTAGTCAAGCGATTGCGCACGCCGGGGTGTAAATTACCCGCCAGCGATTCAATCGCCGTTAGCCGTACCGCTTTATCGGCAGCATTCAAATCCGCCATTGCCAAGCCGAGTGTCAAGGCTTCTTTGACGGCAGAATCCGTTTCTTTTTCCAGCAAGCCGCGTAATTGTCCTGCCATTTCCGGCGTAACGGTTTCCAGCAAACCATTGGCGGAGGTGAGGCGTACTACGGCATCGGGGTGGCTTAAGCTGAGTTGCCCAATCGCACCGCGCACGTATTTGCGCAAACTGTTATTGGTGGGAATTTTGCGCAACTCGTCGCCCGTATTGCCATCCTTGGCGATGACCAGCGTTCCTTGTGCTTTGTCTTGATAGAGCTTGCCATCCAGCAATGCTTGCAAATACGGCACTGCTTCCGGGTCGCCGCTGGCAGCCAGTAAATCAACTGCCTCGCGGGTTTTGTCAAAAGAAGCTTCCTGAAATAAGGGAGCGGCTTGGGTGAGGGTCGCACTTTGCTGTTCAGCTTGTAGCGGTGAGCAAACCCACAACAACACACTCAATAGCAACAGACGGGTGAAGTCAGTCGTTTTCAGCATACTATTTCCTGAATACCGAGAAAGAATCCCCTCTCTTCTTCCTTGCTCCCTTCACCCCTTGCGGGGGAAGGGCTGGGGATGGGGGGTTCTTTATTCGTATTTCTGACCTGAACACTTCTTGGTTTCGGTATTGAAGTTGCCGCACGGTTTGCCGTCGGTTTCCTTACCTGTCCAGTCAGCGACGATAGGTTTGGAATCCGGCAGGAAGTCAGACCATGCGTCACCCGCTACTTCAGGAGTTTTGGAAACGACTTCAAACTGACCGTTTTCTTGGATTTCACCGATTAATACCGGCTTGGTCAGGTGATGATTCGGTAACATTTTGGCGATGCCGCCGGTGAGGTTCGGTACTTCTTGACCAATCATGGCTTCAGCTACTTTGTCGGTGTCGGTGGATTTGGCTTGTTCAACCGCTTTCACCCACATATTGAAGCCGATGACGTGCGCTTCCATCGGGTCGTTGGTGACGCGCTTGTCGTTCTTGGTGTATGCCTTCCACTTTTCGATGAACTCTTTGTTGGCGTCATTTTCGACGCTCATGAAATAGTTCCATGCAGCCAAGTGACCGACCAGTGGTTTGGTGTCGATGCCGGAAAGTTCTTCTTCACCCACCGAGAACGCCACGACGGGGATGTCTTCCGCAGAAATGCCTTGGTTGCCGAGTTCTTTGTAGAACGGTACGTTGGCATCGCCGTTGATGGTGGAAACCACAGCAGTTTTCTTGCCTTCGCCGCCAAATTTCTTGATGTCAGCGACGATGGACTGCCAGTCGGAATGACCGAACGGGGTGTAGTTGATCATGATGTCTTTTTCATCGACACCTTTGGATTTCAGGTAGGCTTCCAGAATCTTGTTGGTGGTGCGTGGGTAAACGTAGTCTGTGCCTGCCAATACCCAGCGTTTCACTTCGCCTTCTTTCATCAGGTAATCAACGGCAGGAATCGCTTGCTGGTTAGGCGCTGCACCGGTGTAGAACACGTTTTTGGAAGATTCTTCACCTTCGTATTGCACGGGGTAGAATAGCAGGCTGTTTTTCTCTTCAAATACCGGCAGGACGGATTTGCGCGAAACCGATGTCCAGCAACCGAAGGTCGCGGCAACTTTGTCTTTCTCGATCAGGTCACGGGCTTTTTCCGCAAACAAAGGCCAGTTGGAAGCAGGGTCAACCACCACAGCTTCGAGTTGCTTGCCCAGTACGCCACCTTTTTTGTTTTGTTCGTCAATCAACATCAGCATGGTGTCTTTCAGCGTGGTTTCGCTGATCGCCATGGTGCCGGAGAGGGAATGCAATACGCCGTGATGCGTAATGCCAAACTCGCTGCCACCGCTACCCGTGAACCGTTTACCTTTTACTTTATTGCGTCTCTGCTGTTCCTCGCGATTACCTTGGTGTCGATGTTGGTGTTGAAACGTGCCGAAACCTGGGCAAAACGCGGGGTGCGCGTATGAACTGGGAACTGATTTGGGACAGCTTGCCAAAATTGCTGGCGGGTACGGGTGTCACTGTGCAACTGACCTTGTTCAGCCTTGCGATTGGTTTGCTGTTGGCTGTGCCGCTGGCATTGGCGCGGTTGTCACACAACCCCTTGCTGAAGTATCCGACGGCGGGGTTTGTGTTTTATTTTCGGGGTACGCCGTTATTGGTGCAATTATTCCTGATTTATTACGGTAGCGGGCAATTCCGTGACGTGCTGAGTGATATGGGTTTGTGGACGTATTTTCGCAATGCGTGGTTTTGCGCGGTGCTGACTTTAACCTTGAATACGGCAGCGTATACGGCGGAAATTTTCCGGGGGGCGATTCAAGCCGTGCCGCGTGGTGAGATTGAGGCGGGCAAAGCGTTTGGGATGTCGGGTTGGTTGCTGTTCCGACGTGTGACCTTGCCGAAAGCGTTTCGGATTGCGTTGCCTGCGTATGGCAATGAGGTGGTGTTTTTGCTGCAAGCCACGTCATTGGTGAGCGCGATTACGGTGATTGATTTGACGGGGGCGGCGGATTTGATCCGTTCCAAAACCTTTGCGGTGTATGAAATGTATCTGACGGCGGCGGTGCTGTACCTGATCATGACTTATGTTCTGGTGTATGCGTTTCGCTTGTTGGAAAAGCGTCTGAATGCTTACCAACACAGATCGGCTTGAAGCAATCCCCACGCGATTGTCCACATAATGATGCCGATGAGGATGTCGAGGATTTGCCATGTTCTGGGCTTTTGGAAAAGCGGTGAGAGTAATCTTGCGCCGTAACCTAGCCCGAAAAACCAGATGCCCGATACGCTGACTGCGCCGAGCAGAAACCAATACTTATCGTGTGAAGGCAATGTGCCAGCAACACTGCCGAGGATGACGACGGTATCGAGGTATACGTGCGGATTCAGCAAAGTTAACGCGAATGTGGTGGCGATGACGGCTGCGAGGCTGGCGGGGTTGGCATGGCTGGCGGCGGCTTCCAGATGGCTGGTGGCTTGATAGGCACTGCGAAAGGCGTTGAATCCGTACCAGAATAGGAAAGCTGATCCCAGCAGCGCGAGGCTGCACGTTGCTATGCTGCTGTCCTTGATTAACGCGCCCAAACCCAATACGCCTGCCGACATTAATACCGCATCGCACAGGAAGCAGATCAACGCGACCCAGAAAATGTGGTGGCGGGCTAAGCCTTGCTTCAGCACGAAAGCGTTTTGTGCGCCGATGGCGACGATTAGACCGCTGGCGATCAGTGCGCCTTTTAAAACGGTTTCCAGCATGAGGACATCCAAAACGTGTAGAATAGCTTATCTTAAGCAATAACCCACTGATATATTTTACTTAATGAGTACTAAAGAACCGGACATGAAAGCGGACAAGCGTGCGGAAGACCGAGGCGAATCCATTACCATGATAGAGCCGCTGCTGATTTCTGCAACCTCCCGTTTTCGCCCTGAATTAGCTGATTTGGCTTTGGAACTCACCGCCAAATCCACCGCGCTACGTAAAAGCCTGCCGGAAGGTATTGTGCGGGCATTGTCTGATCTGGTGCGTTCCATGAATTGCTATTACAGCAACCTGATTGAAGGGCATGACACCCACCCGATTGATATTGAACGCGCCCTCAACGAAGACTACAGCGCAGACCCCCAAAAGCGTGATTTGCAACGGGAAGCCAAAGCCCATATCGCGGTTCAGCAATGGATTGACCATGATAGGCTAAATAGTCGAGCTACCTCTGTTGAAGGTATTCTGGAAACACACCGCCGCTTCTGTGAACTGCTTCCTGACGAATTGCTGTGGGTGGAAAACCTAGATTCCGGCACACGGGAACCGCTCATACCCGGCGAATTGCGCCAGCGTGATGTCATCGTCGGGCGACATATCGCCATCAGCCCCGGTGCACTGCCGCGCTTCATGGAACGCTTTCAGAATGCTTACCGCAACACCGGAAAAGTCGACGCGATTGTTGCAGCCGCCTGTGCCCATCACCGACTGTTGTGGATGCACCCGTTTCTGGATGGTAATGGTCGGGTTGCACGCTTAATGTCCTATGCCATGCTGCGTAGCGCACTGGATACCGGCGGCGTTTGGTCGGTGGCGCGTGGTCTTGCCAGAAACGAAGCGCAATACAAGCGCCTGTTGGCACAATGCGATTTACCGCGCCGTAATGATCTGGATGGGCGTGGCAATCTGAGTGAAGAGGCGCTTGCTCAGTTTGCGGTATTCTTTCTTGAAACCTGTATTGATCAGGTCGATTTTATGGAGACGCTGGTCAACCCGCAAGGCTTGCGGGAGCGTATTCTTATCTGGACGGAGGAAGAAATCCGTGCGGGTCGTCTGCCACACAAGTCAGGCATGGTGCTAGAAGCTATTTTGTATCGTGGGGCTGTGCCGCGCGGGGAAATCGCGGGACTGCTCGGAACGGGCGACCGTAATGCACGGCGGGTGACTTCGGCGTTGCTGGAACGCGGCGTGCTGGCAGCAGAATCGACACGCGCACCGCTGCTGTTGAATTTCCCTGCGACATTGGCAGCACGGTGGATGCCGGGGTTATTCCCGGAAAGGTAGCTTCATTTGCAATAGGATTTTTCTTATTTCAGAAACTCACCTACTTTTTGCAATAAAAATTTAGTTTCGTCGAGAATATGTACAAATACAATGTCCGGTACATCCATCGTGAGAGTTATGCTACGTCGTTTCCCTGATAACGTTGCAACACCTGCCCAATCTCCTCCAACGCCCGCTCCGCCGCGTGCGGACGGCTCACCGCCTCGCTGATCGAGCCGAAATGCTGTTCCAGACAATCCGTCAGCAATTGGCGGATGGCATCAATGTCCGGCGCATCTGGCAAGCGGCTGGCGAGATACACCCGTTCCAGATCGGCTTCCTTGCGGGCAAAGTAATCTTCCAGTTGCGGCAGCGACCATTCACCCCGGCGGATCGCTTTCATCTGTTCGGCATCGCGCTGCAAATCCATGTCTTGATGCATCAGCAATTGCTCAACCTCGCCCAGCAAGCGCACCACATGGTAGGCAAATTTCACGTCATAACCGAATTGCTCCGTTAATTCCTTGCGCTTGCCCTCCGGCTGTTTGGTACGGATTTTGTGCATCTGCCCGTAGGCATAGCCCTTGAACTTCGCCCAGCAGCCCTTGTGCAGAAACAATTGCCGCCGCTCGCGCACCAGCTTGCCGATGGGCGATGCATACAGCACGCAATTTTCCGGCACATACAGGCTGTCAATAATGTTGGGGTTATTATCGGTCAGCAGGCGGAAATACTTGGCAATCGCAAACACCGTCACGTCATACACCCGCCCCTTGCCACCCAACGCCGCCGCATCGCGGATATGGTGCTGCTGGTACTGCTCGAACTGCACCGAGTAGTTATCAAAGCCCGGAATTTCACCGCGCAAATGCGGAAACATCATCGTTTTGGGCGGAATCGCAAAGGCGTAGATGTCCATGTCGGAACTGTCGTTGCTGACGCCATACGCCACCGAACCCATGATGACTTCGTACTGAACGGCACTGCTGAGAAAATCCGGCGGGCTGGGCAGGAGCTTTTTTTGTTGGAGTGATTGGATGTGGCTGCTCATGGTTGTCTCATCTTATTTTTCTGGAAAATTCATCGTGCTGAAGTGTACCAAAGCATGGTGTAAGTTGTTTACCCCACACCAATAATAAGCAAACCACACGCACTGCACAAACTGCGCTAGAATAGCCGCTTTCACCCGTTACTGAAGCCACCCCATGCTGCCCAACGCCAATCCCCACGTACCTGTCGCCCTGTTCGACCACCCCAAATACTGGGCGGAATGCTATGACACTTCGCCGTATCTCCCCATGAGTCGTGCGGAAATGGACGCGCTGGGCTGGGATTCCTGCGACATTATTATCGTCACGGGCGACGCTTATGTAGACCACCCCTCGTTCGGCATGGCAGTCATCGGGCGGATGCTGGAAGCGCAAGGTTTCCGCGTCGGCATCATTGCGCAACCGGATTGGCATTCCAAAGACCCGTTCATGGCACTGGGCGCACCCAACCTGTTCTTCGGCGTGGCGGCGGGCAATATGGATTCGATGATCAACCGCTACACCGCTGACCGCAAAACGCGCTCTGACGACGTTTACACCCCCGGCGGCATGGCAGGCAAACGCCCCGACCGCGCCACACTGGTGTATACGCACCGCTGCCGCGAAGCCTTCCCCGACGTGCCGATCATTATCGGCGGGATCGAAGCCTCGTTGCGGCGCATTGCACACTTCGATTATTGGCAGGAAAAAGTCCGCACCTCGATCCTGCTGGATGCCGCTGCTGATCTGTTACTGTACGGCAATGCCGAACGCGCCGTGGTGGAAGTCGCGCACCGCATCGCCTCCGGCGAACCCGTTTCCAGCATTACCGACGTGCGCGGCACCGCCTTCATCCGCCGCGACACCCCGCAGGGCTGGATGGAAATCGACTCCAGCCGTATCGACCAACCGGGCAAAATCGACCGCATTATCAACCCCTACCTCAACACCACCGAGATGAGCGAATGCGAAGTCGAAAAGCGCAATGTGCAATGGTTTGAATACGAAGACCCGCGCAGCAAACGCCCCGACGAACACAAGCTGATCTTCCACCCCCGCGCCCGTTTAGACCGCGACACCACCGTGATCCGCCTGCCCTCTTACGAAAAAGTCAGCAAAGACAAAGCCTTGTACGCCCACGCCAACCGCGTGCTGCATCTGGAAACCAACCCCGGCAACGCCCGCGCGTTGGTGCAAAAACACGGCAATATTGACGTGTGGCTGAACCCGCCACCGATTCCGCTGACCACGCCGGAAATGGATTTCGTGTTCGGGCTGCCCTACGCCCGCTTGCCGCACCCGTCCTATAACGGCGCAAAAATCCCCGCGTATGAGATGATCCGTTTCTCGGTGAACATCATGCGCGGCTGCTTTGGTGGCTGCACCTTCTGTTCGATTACCGAACACGAAGGGCGCATTATCCAAAGCCGTTCCAAAGAATCCATCATCCGCGAAGTCGAAGAAATCCGCGACAAAGTACCGGGATTTACCGGGGTAATTTCCGACCTTGGCGGCCCCACCGCGAATATGTACCGCCTCGCCTGCAAAGACCCGAAGATCGAAGCCGCGTGCCGCAAACCCGCGTGCGTCTACCCCGACGTGTGCCACAACCTCAACACCGACCACGCCGCCTTGAAGGAATTGTACCGCGAAGCGCGTACCCTGCCCGGTATCAAGAAAATCCTGATCGGTTCAGGGGTGCGCTATGACCTTGCCATCAAAGATCCCGAATACGTCAAAGAATTGGTGACGCACCACGTCGGCGGCTATTTAAAAATTGCACCGGAACACACCGAGTCCGGCCCCCTGTCCAAAATGATGAAACCGGGCATCGGCGCGTATGACGAATTCAAACGCCTGTTCGAGAAATACACCAAGGAAGCGGGCAAAGAACAATATTTGATCCCGTATTTCATCGCCGCGCACCCCGGCACATCCGACGAAGACATGCTCAACCTCGCGCTGTGGCTAAAGAAAAACGGCTTCCGCGCCGACCAAGTGCAAGCGTTCTACCCCTCACCGATGGCCTCCGCCACCACCATGTACCACACCGACAAAAACCCGCTGCACAAAGTCACCTACAAAAGCGAAAAAGTCGCCACTGCAAAATCACCGGAACAGCGCAAGCTGCACAAAGCGTTTTTGCGCTGGCACGACCCCAAGAACTGGCCGCTACTGCGCAAAGCGATGGCGGAGATGGGGCGGCAGGAATTGATCGGCGATGGCGAGAATCAGTTGATCCCGCATTACAAGGCGGGTGAGGAACAGTTGGTGTATGAGGCGCATCGGCGCAAGAATAAGGGCGGGGAGCATCAGAAGCGGGTGGGGAAACCTGCGCAAGCGGCAGCGAGTAAGCCGAATGCGGGTAAGCCGCAGGGTGGGAAAGTGTTGACGCAGCATACGGGGTTGCCGCCGAAGCCCAAGGCTGATTTAAGTGGACGAAAATCAACTACCAATGGGGCAAAACGGCGCGGCAAATAACATCACCTTGATCACAGGTTGTGCTTATTTTTCGGAAATAATTCCATGTGTTTATTTCCAGCCCTGAAATACCCATTAGCCAGCAAAACAAAGAGTGCAACAATATAAAATAAATCAAATGCCCCGCCGCCGCCAAGCTGATTAGGGTCATTAACGGTAATGTCCCCCATATTTCCATCAGAATTATCGGGGAGAATGGACGGCTGATAGTTCTTTGCCAAATTGATGGCAGCTTCCGCATTAACTAAGCCATGTCCACTATCAAAGTCAAAACCCGTGGGTAAGGTATTTTTAGCTGTGTTGTTTATCTGGATTATATCAATAGCCGTTTCATTAAGGATATTTTTTATATCGACAGGTTGCAATGCTGGTTTAACTTGCAAGAGTAAGGCGGCAATGCCTGCAACGTGAGGGGCTGCGGCTGATGTACCAGCAATATTAGGGAAACCATTATTGTCGGTATCTTGATTTCCAAAGAAAGTAGTATCCACATCATCAGGTGCGGTAATGTCAGGCTTATGGTTAGTAACGGGAGTGCTTAACCGCTTACCGTTAGCATCAAACAGTATTGAGCCGCCGCCAGCCGAAGAATAATACTCAACCAATGCCGAAAATTGACCGTATTTAGGTGTATTCTTATAATTGCTTGCACCTACCGTGATGGCAGAAGTCGAATCAGCATGACCAAAGATCCCGCTACTGTTAGTGGCGTATTCCCCAATAATGCCATCAATACTGTTTAATATGATGTATTTCATTAACTGAGGTGAAACCCCAGATGCCTTGGTGATGACAATATCAAATTCTGTTTCACCTGACCCAACATTATTAAGAAAATACAAGGCTTCAATAGGATCTTTGCCGATATTATCAAACGCTGAGGAGGCAAGGATTCGGCTATGCTGTTTATTGAAGATAAAAATATCCAGATCATTCTGTGAACCGGAAGAGCCGCTAATCGTATACGCAGGAGAATCCCATTGTAGCATGAGGTTAAAACCGACACCTTCGGGAACGATAATGCGTTGATAAATGTCGGTGCTGCCATCTGTAGCAAAATTATGGGCATTCAGTTTTAACACCTTATCGGTGTATTCGTGATAGGCACTTTGGTAAGCATTGCGCCCTTCATTGCCTGCTGCGGTCACATAAACAACCCCTGCCTTCACTGCTTTTTGAGTGGCTTGGGTTACGGCATCCTCTTGGAAAAAGTTGGCGGAGATTGCCTTGAAATCATCTACAATAATATCGGCCTTATAATCGGACACCATTTTCAGAATAGCATTCGCAGTGGTGGCAGTGCCATTCTCGCCACTATGGAATAACAGTTTTGCACCCGGCGCAATATCATGCACAATTTGCATCAATGCCCTGCCTTCGTCTGTTCTCCCGCTGCAATCAAGCGCATCTGCCATAATGGTCACTTGAGGGGGTAAATCTTGGGTACTTTGGTCTTGTGCAGCCCCACCAAGGCAATTATAACTATCGGAAATCACCCCTACGGTTATTCCACTACCATCAACCCCAAAAGCTGGACGGGCAACACTGGATTCTGTGGCTATATCACCTTGAGTTGTCACGCTGCCTTGTGAGATTATTATTTTGCTTAACTTGACTTCATTCAAACCCTCAAGGGCATCCAATTCACCTAGCCTTTGAACGGGCATTTGCCCTGAAATAATCCTGCCATTAACTGCCAATGGTTTCATCCCATGCTGGATGAGTAGCGTTAGCAATGCTTGGGGATCGCCTTTAGCGATGACATCAATAATCACTGCATGGTTTGCCTCTGATAATGAGGACTGCCGTTCAGCATGGTTTGTTAATGACAATAATTCATGCCTGATTTTACTTCGCTTGTCAGTAAGCGTTTTTTGTCTAATCAATGTCGCTGCATTAACATCATCAGCCGTAACACTTTCAGAAAAGAGCGCCAAACCACATAATGCAGCCATAGCTATCACCAGAAAAGAATTCAACTTATTGTTCATTCCAAAACCATTTTTGTTGCTGATGCGACAGGTTTTAATGCTGAGGCACGGATCAATTCCATTTCGTTTCTGAATTTAGGCGATAACATTACTGCCAAAGGGTGTTGCGCGGGTGTGCCAAACCCTTTTTTACCCAAGATAAAAGTTTCGCCTTTCCATTCTCCTAAAAACTCATCCACCGTTAAAATCATGTTGCCACGGCTTGGGTCTGCCAGAAATATCCGGTCTTCCCTGACACCACGGAACACCGCGAAATGTTGGTAATCCTTGGTGCTGACATAGACAACAACAGGCCCCGCCAACTCTTTTAATGCGGATAACTGCAAACGTACACTGGCTGATTGATAACCCAATGAATGGCTTATCTTTTCCAGTTCAAGGAAGGACAAGCCGTGCTCTTCCACAACGGCGTATTCTTCTGCCGTTAGTGTTGCCTTGATATAGTCCAGCAGTGACTTTTCAGTAACATCATCCTGAAAGTAATACTTCATGATAGTGGCTAACGCTGCCGCACCACAGGAGTAGTCGTATTGCTGCATGACCACACTTTGATCATTAAGCTCTTTCCAGCTTTTAAAATGGTCGCCAGAGGCATTAACGGCATAGCCCATATTGCTAACGATGGGTTCGACCGTACAAGCACTCAAGAAAATAGCCAATAGGATGGGGAGATTGTGCCGCACTTTATAAATCATTGGACATTACGGATAAGCGTTAGCCCCATGCCAACATCGCTTGCGTCATTGGTTAGCCCAACATCAAAACTGGTTTCAAGGCGGGTTTTATCATCTAATCGATAATCTACCGTCCCACCCAGTGAAATAGGCTCAGAACTTGAGCCATTCAGGGCTTTTCCGTTGTATTGGGTTTCTGTCTGATATTGCCCTGAAATCCGCCCCGACATGCTAATAGAGCGGTTGACGGCAAGCCCTGAACCGATGCTGTAGGTGAGTGCTTTGCCCGGTTGGGTGCGGATACCATCCTGATCATCCGCCAGGATATGGTTATAACCAACATTTAAGAATACCACGGCAGGGTCTATGGATTTGGATATGCCAAGTCCTACGGCAGCCGTCCTGAAGTTTGAACCTACGGCTAACTTGCTGGCATCACTGGAATTTGACTTTTTATCTAGCGGAAAGCTGAGGTTGGCAGAAGCCGTGATGGAAGGGGACGTGTTTGATTCAGCTTTCAGCTTACGCATTGCGCCGATAGTGGCATTCCCAATACCTGAACCATTGTTACTGACGACGCTGTTAATGGTTGCCGTTTCGGATTTATTCTGGATTAGCGCAATTGAGGCATTGACTTCGGTGTCTTGGGTAACACCGTAACCAATACTCAATGGGATAGAAAAAGATCTGTCTTTGCTTTTCCTGAGGTTTATCTGCTTTTCATCAGTGCTGTAGTTAAAACCTAGTGAAAAATACATGTCTTTTGGTTTGAGAAGGACTTCAGATTCCCGCAGGAATAAAAGGTGGCTTTTAGTGTTTTCATCCTTCTTGCCTATAGTAGTTAGTGCCGAATCACCTTCATCAGCCAATACTTGTACATTACTAAAAACAACAGCCAAGAAGATACAGCACTGTAACAGAACTTTTAAAGAAAACATGACACTACCATTATTTAACTCATGGGGCATTACTTAATAAACCCCATGATGGTTTCTGAGTGAAATAAACTATTTTATTTTTGCAAGTACTTTAAGGCTGATGGTGTGTCAAGACCATTATCATTAGCTTTCTTCAACCATTGAGATGCAAGCTTTAAATCTTTAACTACTCCCGAACCATTTGCATACATATTAGCCAACTCCAATTGGGATATACCATCACCTTGTTCAGCCGATTTTTTAAACCAAAAAAAAGCTTTGCTATCATTTTGAATAGTGCTTTCAAACAAATAAGTATACCCCAAACTTTGCTGAGCTAAAGAATTACCTTTGTCAGCAGCATTTGTAAGCCATGCTATTCCTTTCTTAATATCTTTTTCTACTCCATCTCCTTTAAGATATTTATCCCCTAAAAGAGACATAGCCACAACATCACCTTGTTGAGCAGCATTTTTCATTAAATCGATGTTATTTTCATATTTCTCTACAGTTTTTATTTGTGGATCATTCAAATTAGTGTTAAGCCTATTTGGTGAGGAATCATTATTTGAACAAGCGCCAATAGAAAAAACCAATGCTAACATATATACAAATATCAGTAGATTTTTATTACTCATAATATAACCGTAAAAATAAATTTATGCGAAATAATGGCGTGTTCCAGAAAACAAGGAACACACCATCTCAAAAGTATTTTTTATCGAGCTACATAATACTTTGATCCAAACCAACCTATTTCAATTCCCTGATAGGTCTTACTTACAACTCCATTACTAGAGCTACCGCCCTGATAAGTTGTGTATCGATTAGTAGTGCACTGTCCATACCCAATGCTTCTGGGGTTAATAACACACAATTTGTAACCACCTCGTAGTTTCCCTGCATCGTTTTTAGACATCACTTGAACAGAATCTTGGGGTACTGAGTTCAGTATGTCCGGGCTATCTGCATAAGTGGCAGCAGAAGATAAAATCAGCAATACGGCAACACTTGAAACAAACTTCATAAGGTAAAACTCCTTTATTGATTGAATACATCGAACTTAGAGTCCAACAAATTTAAATAACTTATAAAAATACGTTATTTAATGCATCATTAATTAAATGAACAACAACTAACATGCTCATTAAGCATACAATTGACTTTTCAATTTTTCAAGTAAAACTTTGTTATTTTTTAGTGAAAACTAGGTAAATTTCAATAATTTCAATAATTTCAATAATTTCAATAATTTCAATAATTTCAATAATTTATGGAATACTGTGCCTTATTTTACAATGGAAGTGTAATATATATAATGCATTAAATGGTAGAGAAAGCTGATTTCACTCTGCTTCCTTGTCGAAGTCGAACGCCGCAACGTGCAATGGTTTGAATACGAAGACCCGCGCAGCAAACGCCCCGACGAACACAAGCTGATCTTCCACCCCCGCGCCCGTTTAGACCGCGACACCACCGTCATCCGCCTGCCGTCTTACGAAAAAGTCAGCAAAGACAAAGCCTTGTACGCCCACGCCAACCGCGTGCTGCATTTGGAAACCAACCCCGGCAACGCCCGTGCTTTGGTGCAAAAACACGGCAACATCGACGTGTGGCTGAACCCGCCGCCGATCCCGCTAACCACGCCGGAAATGGATTTCGTGTTCGGGCTGCCCTACGCACGCTTGCCGCACCCGTCCTATAACGGCGTAAAAATCCCCGCCTATGACATGATTCGTTTCTCGGTGAATATCATGCGCGGCTGCTTTGGTGGCTGCACCTTCTGTTCGATTACCGAACACGAAGGGCGCATTATCCAAAGCCGTTCCAAAGAATCCATCATTCGTGAAGTCGAGGAAATCCGCGACAAAGTGCCGGGATTTACCGGGGTAATTTCCGACCTTGGTGGCCCAACCGCGAATATGTACCGCCTCGCCTGCAAAGACCCAAAGATCGAAGCCGCGTGCCGCAAACCCGCGTGCGTCTACCCCGACGTGTGCCACAACCTCAACACCGACCACGCTGCCTTGAAGGAATTGTACCGCGAAGCGCGTACCCTGCCCGGTATCAAGAAAATCCTGATCGGTTCAGGCGTGCGCTATGACCTCGCCATCAAAGACCCCGAATACGTCAAAGAATTGGTGACGCACCACGTCGGCGGCTATTTAAAAATTGCACCCGAACACACCGAAGCCGCGCCGCTGTCCAAAATGATGAAACCGGGTATCGGCACTTACGACAAATTCAAGCAGCTCTTCGAGAAATACACCAAGGAGGCGGGCAAGGAACAATACCTGATCCCGTATTTCATCGCCGCGCACCCCGGCACATCCGACGAAGACATGCTCAACCTCGCGCTGTGGCTGAAGAAAAACGGCTTCCGCGCCGACCAAGTGCAAGCGTTTTACCCCTCACCGATGGCATCTGCCACCACCATGTACTACAGCGAAAAGAACCCGCTGCACCAAGTCACCTACAAAAGCGAAAAGGTCGCCACCGCCAAAACGCCGGAACAGCGCAAGCTGCACAAAGCCTTCCTGCGCTGGCACGACCCGAAGAACTGGCCGCTGCTGCGCAAAGCGATAGCGGAGATGGGGCGGCAGGAATTGATTGGCGATGGTGAGAACCAGTTGATCCCGCATTACAAGGCGGGCGAGGAACAGTTGGTGTATGAGGCGCATCGGCGGAAGAATAAGGGTGGGGAGCATCAGAAGCGGGTGGGGAAGGTGTTGACGCAGCATACGGGGTTGCCGCCGAAACCCAAGGCTGATGCCGGGGGCAAAGGCAAACCTGCCCCCAAACACAAACCATCAAACAAACGGCGGGGTTAATCCAGCGGGCATTTCCCCCCTGCCACCGACTGGTCAAGCCCTCCAGCCATTGGGTCATAATGGGTACGTTCAACCAAAAACTGGGTAGGGCGTTGGTAAGCCCCCGTTTTGTCGACCCAAAAACCTTCACAACTGGTAGAACCACAGGTTGGGCAAGTGCGCCCAGCGCGGGTGACGCTAATGGGACGCTGCACCGGGCTATCCGTTTTAGCTGCTTGTGTCCACTCCATCAGCTTGACGGAATGCGCCTTGTCGCTGAACAAAACCCGTGTTACGCCATCCGTACCTTGCTGTACCACCCACAATAACCGCCAGCCATATGGCGTGATCGGCGGACAACTTTTGTCCTGTATCGCCAGCCATTCCCTTGTTTCCGGGCGGTTGTCGGTTTCCACCGCTAAGCCCACCAATGGACATAATTGCTTTGGTACTACCGCCACCACACTTTCTGGCAATGCCTGAATCGCCAGCGGCAAAGCCCCTTCCGGCGGCAACTTGCCTCCAAACGCACGCGCATCTCCCCGCTCCAATGACACGCTCACCGTATGGTTTGCCAGTTTGTCAAAATCTGCCTGCCCCAGTTTTGCATTCTCCTCAGCAGGCTTGACCCCTTCAGGTTTGCAGCTACTCAATGCTGTAACAGTGAACAGCAAAACCAGCAAGCAGTGGGCAATTGGGAACTTTGTGTTACGTCTCATCGTATCCGTATCCTTTACAAATGTTGGCAGCAATTGTATAGCACATAACCAACTGAAATGATTGCCATGTTTTATATTGTTACAATATTTAACAAAAAATATGCAAATGATACTTGAAAAAAAAAAATACAAATGGCGTATAACTACCGACCAACGGCATTCATGCACCAACCCCAAGCATCACAGGAGTGAGCCTCATGGCACAAACCGTTTCTGACAAGCATACCCGTTATGCTTTCCATGCCAGCCAGTTAAACGAAGCAAAAGATACCATCCGCAGGACACGCCGGTATTTCTTCCCTGCTGATCAACTGCCACCGGAAGGTGAAGACGGGGACTGGAACAAATGGTTGGTGACAGTTACCGTTGAACAATGTTCCCTGTATGCTACGGTCAATAAACTCAAATCTGACCCGGCGGCTGACCCTGCCAAACTCACCACGATGGAAACCGCCATGAACAAGTATGTGGTGGACTATAACGCAGCGGTAGCCGCGTATCCCCAACAGATGGCAGAGATGCAAACACTGGAAAGCACTAACGACAAGTTCCTTGCGCCCGAAAGTAAGCTCAACGAGTATCTGCACGTATTGGATGAAGAAACGTGCAGCTACCTCTGTGCCGGAACAAGTAACAGCCCAACCCAACAAAGCCCATCTGCCCCTTGCCCATGTCAGTTTTTTGGTGAGAAAACCATTGAACTAACCGGAAGCCAAACCGACGCGGTACGGGTTTGGAACAGCAATTCCCACCTCAAAAGCCTGACGGTCATCGACAACCGCACCTACACGGAAGCACATCGGGATGCCATCCAATTAATTCCACCAAAAATGACCGACAAAACCCGTAAGATAAAAATGTTAAAGGACGGGTTTGAGCAAGAGCAGGACTGGATACTGTGCGACCAGATGTCCGCTGCCATCCTTGAAAATGTCACGGTTGAGGCTTGCACAGTCAAAGCCCCCGGTGGTCCTTTGCAGGGGATATTCAGCAGTGACGGGCTATTTTCCAGCCTAAAAATACTCAACAACACCATCCAGACCGCTGGCGAACACGCCATCACCATCAACGGCTTCCTGAGCGGGGAAATCTCCGGCAACACCTTGCAGGCAGTCGCCGGAAAAACGCCATCCATCCGCCTCTACCCGACCCGCATTGGTGGCAACCAAGCGGAAGAAGGCGTGGCATGGATTCTCAGTTTTGCCAACGAAGGTGGCAGCAACCCGGTGTTGCAATACGGCAAACCAGTGTTGGGCAACAACCCTTTGGTCGGGGTGG
Source organism: Thiothrix winogradskyi (assembly GCF_021650935.1). NCBI lineage: Bacteria > Pseudomonadati > Pseudomonadota > Gammaproteobacteria > Thiotrichales > Thiotrichaceae > Thiothrix > Thiothrix winogradskyi. The sequence continues at coordinate 467,633 of NZ_CP091244.1, forward strand.
CAGGCAAAACCCAAGCCGAACTGATTGACGCACGTTCCGATATGCCGGAAAACTACCGCTGGAACAGTTTCGGGCTGGAGAACTTCCGCTACTACGCTTTCCGTGACGAGTTCAGCACCCTGACCTTCGGGCAATACCGCACCCTTGACGGCGGAAAATATTACATCCAACTGAAGGCATGGCTGGAAGATCGGATTGCCGAATACACCAACGGTATCCGCAAGATGAAGGGCTATCTACCGGACATCGCCGACATCCTGAAAGATGAACGCCACACCCAGGTGCTGCCAACCCTGCAAAAAGCACTGACAAACGCAGTCAACAGCAGCAACTACGATCATGTCAGCATCTCCAACTTCCCCGAAACCCCGATCAAGGTGTTTGTTGCCAAACAGATTGCGCTTCGGCATGGCACACTGAAAAAACTGGTGGCATTGAATGGGATGGTGCGCAACGACCTCCCCAACCTGACCGCACAGGACATGGAAAACCGCAGGCAGGCAACGCTCAAGTACCTGCTGGATGCAACCCAACTGGCGAATACAACCCCTAACCCTCTGTCAGACCCCACACTCCAGTCTGGGACTCAGGGTGAAACAGGAGGAACAACAGGCAGTGCCGCCACACCAACTGCTCCCGAACCCGTCAAAGCCACCGGCGCTTATGGCACGGGTCTGAAAGATGACCTGATGGCAACTGCCACCAGCGTTGCCCAAGACGAGGAAATTACCTTCTTCTTCAAGGATGGTTCCACCTACAACAGCGGTTACACCTTCTTCTGGCGTGTCGCCAACATCGACAGCAGTGTGGTGGCATTTGGCAGCAGTCCGCGTTACACCATCAACACCAGCAAGCTGGATGTGAAGGCTGACCACCGGATTCAGGTCGTGCTGCGTCAAGGTGATGTCACTCTATCTGGCGGGGCATTGTTCGGGGTAACGGCAAAAGCAGCAGCCGCAAGCCCGGAACAGTCAACACCAACACCTACGGAAACAGCCCCGACGACCCTGACAAAAAACTACGGCGCACTCAAAATTCTCGCCCAACCGCTAACCGTCCAGCAGAGCGACAGCATCACCTTCTCGGCTGATGCCAGCACACATTCCAATGCAGGCGATAAACTCGCCTGGTTCTGGTCGGCGAACGGCAAGACTGCCAGCACTGCCACCCTCACCCTCGACACCACCGGGCTTGCTGTCGGTGAATACAATGTCAAAGCCACACTGTATGTGACCCCGGCAGGAACGACGCAACGTACCGCCATTGCAGGCAGTGCCATGTTTACTGTGACTGTAAAGGCGGCAGCACCAGAACCACAAGCATCGCCAGCACCTGTATTACCCAAGCCACTGACAGCCAGTGGCGACCTGAAAGCGTATATCCGTGTCAGCGAAACCAGCGTTCCGCAAGGCAACAGCATCACCTTCTCGATTGACCCGAACTACCTTGCCGAGCAACAGCAAGGGGCAAAACTGACGTATTACTGGACAGCACCTACCAATTCCGGCAACCCCGCAGGGCAAGTAGCTACCTACACCATCAAGACTGATACACTTGTACCCGGCAATAACCATGTGGTGAAAGTAACCCTGTACAAGCAGTTGGATGGCAGCACCACCAGAACATCAATCGGTGGGGTGGCGACGTTTGGGGTGACGGCAGCCGCACCAACAACAGGTACGATCAACGTAGTGGTTATGGATATTGATACCCAACAGCCGATTGCAGGGGAACAATACACCCTGATACTAGATGCTGACCCAGCCAAGAAGAGCTATCCCGGTACAACGGAGGCTGATGGTAGCATTTTGGTGAAAAATATACCGTTAGGCAGCTATACCCTTATCTTTACAAACCCTGCATTCCTCAGCGCAGAAATCGTCCTGTAAATTCGGAGGCTATCATGTCAACAAATTCATCATGCAGCGTTACCCTCAATTGTGGTGCAACCGACAACAAAACCACAGTGCGCATCAAAGCAACGGGTAACTTATTCAGCTTCCGTGCGCCGTCTGACACAAGGATCAGTGCAACAGGTACAGTTGATGGAAAAACAATTAACCTTACCCCTAACAAATCCGCAAAGCTTTGGAATACGTTGGCAGGCAGCCAACAAGGTTCTGTTAAGCTGAACCTGAATGGGCATGAACTTGAACTGATCAAAGAGTTGGCGCAATATGCAGGACAGATTGTAAAGTCAGAAGACTTGAAAGTTATGGTCTATAGTCCCAACAACATTAATTATTCATTACCTACGACAAGATCTTCGCTACTGTATCCTTACCTGTTCGACGAGTGTTTGCGTGAAATAGACAGTTCAGTTCCTAACGGAACGGAAGCGTGGCAGAAAGAGTCACTAGTCAAAGCACAGGTACAAGCTGCCCAAGCTGACAAATACGAGGTTCAAATGATTGAAGCTCCAGCAAAAATACCCGACAGGGAGTTTGACTTCTCCAAACTTGACGATGTGGAGACATTTTATACACTATTGAATGATCCGCTATTGGGACCGCCTACAGGTAATTTTATCGTATTGGCAATCACTGTTCTTTCTATGGGTAATTCAACGGCAGCACGTATGTTTTGGCAGCAAATGTTAACTACCCCAAAGGTGAAAGTAGTCAGCATTGAAGGTAAAAAATTCATGTATTTTCACGGTGGTCAAAATTTTCAGACACTTATGACCGCTACTACAGAAAAAGCACTTGCCATTGCCAGAGAAGAATTGATTCGGATACTAACCAAAACAGATCCTGATTTGTGGAATTTAGGGTTAGACCGCATTGAAGCCAAAGTAGACGAACGGCTAGCCAGAGCCAATGCAACCTATATTGAAGCAGGCAAAGGCTATCGAGTCGGGATAGCGAGTTCCAAAGTTGCTAAAGTAGAACAATTTTTTGCCCCAACAGTAGACAACCTCGCTAAAGGTAACGTACTGGGAGTTTGGATCGTAGTTGGTATTGAGAGCTTTAAGTATGCCGCTACACCAGAAGCAGATCGCTATCTCAGTGATTTCATCATTTCATTGGGAACATCGCTTACCAAGTTTGCAATTGCAACAGCAGGGGGAATTTTACTTGCTGGTGCATTTCTTTCCGGTGGATGGGTTATTGTGGCAGGATTAGGGCTTGGCTTTGTTCTTGGCTGGATACTAGATGTAGTTGACAACGAATTGGGAGTAACAAATGCAATGAAAGAGGCTTTTAAAAATGTATTACCTCAAGATCCCGACTCAATTTACACAGGTGCTATGATCGCACCATGAACAAGAACAGTATATTGTTTTTTTTTGAAAACCCTGATATCTACCATGCCAGTGCAAACTGGCGTGGGGGACTCGCACTGGCAGTACTTGGTTGGATTCTAGGTTTTGGGGTATCAATATTACCAGTTATTTCCTCCGAAAGCTGGTTTCTTGCAAAACTAACCATTATTTTTCCAATACTTGGTTTATCAATTATCGTTATTCAAACAGGATTTGGGATGAGAAAATATTTCATCCCAAGCCTAATCAGTTTAACTGTAGGTTATGTTTTAAGTATCTTATTGATATTTTTATTCACTTGGGCAGGATTATTTTATTTTTTATCGCCAACCTCATGGATGGCTTTTATTCTTATCAACGCAATATTGAACTTTGTTATGTGGCGATATAACAAAATTGAATTAGAGCCAGCCAAAAAATATATTATTGAAATTTACACCAAGGGAAAGTTAGGGTTTGATGACTTGGATACTTATCGTCATGTAAGACCATCACCATTATGGATAAGAAAAATGGCATTTTGGTTCTTTCTGGTTGGACTCATTGCCTTAGGCGTAGGACGTTTTGCCAATTTATCTGCGGGTGGTAATGCTTGGTATACGCCTTATGGTATCGCTTGGGGAGTTGCACTTATTAATTTGATTCTTGTTCAGGAAGCCGCTCGATTATATGGGCAAATTAGCCCTGTAATTGCGGCAGCTAGACAACTCAGTGCGGAGAAACAATAAATATCCAATGCGCCTGTTGCCCCCCTCGTTCGGCATGGCAGTCATCGGGCGGATGCTGGAAGCGCAAGGTTTCCGCGTCGGCATCATTGCGCAACCGGATTGGCATTCCAAAGACCCGTTCATGGCACTGGGCGCACCCAACCTGTTCTTCGGCGTGGCGGCGGGCAATATGGATTCGATGATCAACCGCTACACCGCTGACCGCAAAACGCGCTCTGACGACGTTTACACCCCCGGCGGCATGGCAGGCAAACGCCCCGACCGCGCCACACTGGTGTATACGCACCGCTGCCGCGAAGCCTTCCCCGACGTGCCGATCATTATCGGCGGGATCGAAGCCTCGTTGCGGCGCATTGCACACTTCGATTATTGGCAGGAAAAAGTCCGCACCTCGATCCTGCTGGATGCCGCTGCTGATCTGTTACTGTACGGCAATGCCGAACGCGCCGTGGTGGAAGTCGCGCACCGCATCGCCTCCGGCGAACCCGTTTCCAGCATTACCGACGTGCGCGGCACCGCCTTCATCCGCCGCGACACCCCGCAGGGCTGGATGGAAATCGACTCCTCCCGCATCGACCAACCGGGCAAAATCGACCGCATTATCAACCCCTATCTCAACACCACCGAGATGAGTGAATGCGAAGTCGAAAAGCGCAACGTGCAATGGTTTGAATACGAAGACCCGCGCAGCAAACGCCCCGACGAACACAAACTGATCTTCCACCCCCGCGCCCGTTTAGACCGCGACACCACCGTGATCCGCCTGCCTCGCCCACCCCCACGCCAACCGCGTACTGCACTTGGAAACCAACCCCGGCAACGCCCGCGCCTTGGTGCAAAAACACGGCAACATCGACGTGTGGCTGAACCCGCCACCGATTCCGCTAACCACGCCGGAAATGGATTTCGTGTTCGGGCTGCCCTACGCTCGCTTGCCGCACCCGTCCTATAACGGCGTAAAAATCCCCGCCTATGACATGATTCGTTTCTCGGTGAATATCATGCGCGGCTGCTTTGGCGGCTGCACCTTCTGTTCGATTACCGAACACGAAGGGCGCATTATCCAAAGCCGTTCCAAAGAATCCATCATCCGCGAAGTCGAGGACATCCGCGACAAAGTGCCGGGATTTACCGGGGTGATTTCCGACCTTGGCGGCCCTACGGCGAATATGTACCGCCTCGCCTGCAAAGACCCAAAGATCGAAGCCGCGTGCCGCAAACCCGCGTGCGTCTACCCCGACGTGTGCCACAACCTCAACACCGACCACGCTGCCTTGAAGGAATTGTACCGCGAAGCGCGTACCCTGCCCGGTATCAAGAAAATCCTGATCGGTTCAGGCGTGCGCTATGACCTCGCCATCAAAGACCCCGAATACGTCAAAGAATTGGTGACGCACCACGTCGGCGGCTATTTAAAAATCGCACCGGAACACACCGAATCCGGCCCCCTGTCCAAAATGATGAAACCGGGCATCGGCGCGTATGACGAATTCAAACGCCTGTTCGAGAAATACACCAAGGAAGCGGGCAAAGAACAATATTTGATCCCGTATTTCATCGCCGCGCACCCCGGCACGTCCGACGAAGACATGCTCAACCTCGCGCTGTGGCTGAAGAAAAACGGCTTCCGCGCCGACCAAGTGCAAGCGTTTTACCCCTCACCGATGGCATCCGCCACCACCATGTACCACACCGACAAAAACCCGCTGCACAAAGTCACCTACAAAAGCGAAAAGGTCGCCACCGCGAAATCACCGGAACAGCGCAAGCTGCACAAAGCGTTCTTGCGCTGGCACGACCCGAAAAACTGGTCGCTGCTGCGCAAAGCAATGGCAGAGATGGGGCGGCAGGAATTGATTGGCGATGGTGAGAATCAGTTGATCCCGCATTACAAAGCGGGTGAGGAACAGTTGGTGTATGAGGCGCATCGGCGGAAGAATAAAGGCGGGGAGCATCAGAAGAGGGTGGGGAAGCCTGCGCAAGTGGCAGCGAGTAAACCGAATGCGAAGCCGCAGGGTGGGAAGGTATTGACGCAGCATACGGGGTTGCCGCCGAAGGCGCGGGCGGATTTTGGCGGTAAGCCGAAGCCGACGGGGAAACCGAAGCAGCGTAGTGGCCGATAGCCTCTTGCCTCTGCTTGACCGCCGCACACTCGATGAAATTCTGGGTTACGACGAGTACGGGATGCCCAGCGCATGATGATTGATTCGTCGGTTTTGATTGCCATCCTTGAAAATGAGCCAGAAGCAGCACGCTTGATTGAAGCGATTGCCGGTGATCCGGTATACCTGATGCCTCACTTGGTTGATTGAAAATAAATCGAGACTACCCTCTTTAATTTTCAGATAAGTGGCTATAGCAAGCAAGCAAGCAAGCAAGCAAGCAAGCAAGCAAGCAAGCAACTATCATAAGAAGAATAAATAACTAAAAAGGTAGTGTCATGATACTCGATGAAAAACAAATTACCCTTTCAAAGCTGGCAGAGCTTTTTGATAATGCATATCTTGATTTTGAAAAAAACGATAATCGAATTATCGTGAATGAAAATGACATTAATGTAGTGATTGAAATAGCTACAGATCGCAAAAGAATTCATTTTTTAGGTTTTATGGCGTTTTCTAATCGCAACACAGACAATATGGGAACCTCTAAAAACCCACTGATACCCACACAAATGTGAGAAAATGCTCATCTGAGCCACCGCCCCGTTACTAGCCATGCCCAAGAAAAGTGCCATCAAAACCAGTCTGTTTGCCGCCGAAGAGCGTGAACAGAAACTCGACCGCAAGGGCGACCTGCTGTCCACCCTGAACCAGCACGTCAACTTTGTCGCCTTGGCAGGAGAAATCGACCACATCGCCCCACGCCCCAGTGACAAGCGAGGAGGCCGTCCACCCTACCCAACGGAACTGATGGTACGGGTCTTGGTGTTGCAACACCTGTACAACCTGTCGGACGAGGCATTGGAATACCAATTGCTTGACCGGCTGTCGTTCCAACGGTTTTGTGGCCTGCGTCATTCCAGCACGATCCCGGATGCCAATACCTTGTGGGTATTCCGTGAACGGATCAGTGCGGCAGGTGGTGCGGATGCCCTGTTTGATGCCGTCCAACGGCAATTACAACAACACGGTTTTATTGCCCGTGGTGGTCAAATCGTTGATGCCACGCTGGTGGAAGCCCCTAAACAACATTTCCACAAAGAAGAAAAAGCGCTGTTGGAACAAGCGGCAACACCTGCTGACTGGACACCTGCCCAACGTCGCCAAAAGGATACGGAAGCAAGCTGGACGAAAAAACACGGTAAAAGTTACCACGGCTACAAACTCAGTATCAGTGCCGATCGGAAATACAAACTCATCCGCAAACACCACATCAGCACCGCCAAAGAACATGACACCAACCATTTTGAAGCGGTGCTTGACCGAGCCAACACCAGCCGTGACGTATGGGCGGACAAAGGTTACGAAGACCAATCCCGTGAACAACGCCTCAACCAAGGTAGCTGGCGGTTACACATCCAGCACAAAGCCAAGAAAGGCAAGCCGCAATCCGACTGCCAGAAGCGCCGCAACACCCGCATCGCCAGACCCCGCGCACGGGTTGAGCATGTGTTTGGGTCAATCTGTGCGATGGGAGGCAAAGCCATCCGCAGCATCGGGTTGGCACGGGCAGTATTCGGCCTCAGCATTAAGGCAACCGTGTATAACTTGCGGCGGCTTTGTTCACTCAAAGAGGGCGGAGTTGTGCCCATTTGATGGAGAAATTCCCGAAAAAACAGCAAAAATGCGGAAAAACCACCTGATTGTGGCTTGGTGTGCTAAAAATTGAGATGGGTTGGTGTTTTTTTAACAAAATGTCGATAGACCAACGCTAACCGTTGCAATACGCCGGGTTTTTAGAGGTTCCCAATATGTTGAAAATAATAAATAAGATGAATGATGATTTAGCTCTCGTAAGATTCAGCCTTAATGAACCTGATGACGATGGCACTACACTAATAGGTGACTATTCACTAAGTTACGAAAATGGATTGATCGATCGACATTTGATTAGCTCAATAAAAACCTTCAGCCTAGTATTTGCACATTCCCGTGAAGTAGGGCTGAATGGATGAATTCTACAAAGTGTCCAAAATGTGGCGTAATAACAACAAAAGTATATTCGCCATCAAAAAGCTCAAGAACTCCTGATGGTCAAATAATAGAAAAAACTGGTTTTGAATGTCAACATGCAACGTGCTTTCATCGCTTTGTAATAACAGAGATAATTCATATACCCAACCAGTCTGAATAAAATTGAAATAAATACTGCTTCGGCTAAATCAAAAAAGAAGAATCGGGGGTAGCCCCTGATTCTTCTTTGTGTAAAATCACAACTCCCAATCCTCCAACAACAGCTCCTGCACCCGCTCAAACTCGCGGATATTATGCGTCACCAACGTTGCTTCAGCAATTCCCGCCGATCTTAAAATGACTGTATAATCATGGTCTTGTAAAACGAGTCACTGTGCAACGAAATGCCTGCAAAACCACCTCCCCTGCCTCTTGTTGGTAGCCTGAAGCTACGCAAGACCCTCTCAGTCCCCGGATTGCTGGAACGTGTGCGCGGCTGTTTCAGTGAAGTCACTGACCACCGCAAAACCAAACCCGACTATCCCTTGGTTGACGTGCTGATGTCAGGGCTTGCCCTATTTTCGTTGAAAGACGGCTCACTGTTGCAGTTTGACAAACAGCGCGGGGACAAGGCACGACGGCACAACCTGAAAACCCTGTTTGGCATCCCCGATGCTCCCTGTGACAGCCAAATGCGCACGGTATTGGACGGGGTAAAACCGCAGCGTCTGCGCCCGGTGTTCCGCGCCATCCATCAGGAACTGCAACGGCAAGGCATACTGGAAGGCTACCGTTTTCTCAGGAAAGTATTTAGTCAGTATTGATGGAACAGGTATTTTTAGCTCTGGGGCTATCTCTTGCCCGGATTGTTGCATTAAGACACACAAGGACGGACGTGAGGAGTATTACCACCAGATGCTGGCGGCAGTGCTGGTTCACCCTGACAAGAATACCGTATTACCCTTTTTCCGAGAGGCCATCACCAAGCAGGATGGCAGCAAGAAAAATGATTGCGAACACAATGCCTCTAAACGGCTCATCCCCAGTTGCGCCAAGACTTCCCGCGCATGGAGATGATCCTGCTGCAAGATGCCCTTTCCTGCAATGCACCGCACATCCGTCTTCTGAAGTCAAACGGTTACAGCTTTATCATTACCGCCAAAGCCCGTAGTGGCAGCCTATTACTGAAGACGGTATTGGACGGGTTAGCCAATGGCAGTACCCAAGAATTGGCAGGCACGACGAGCAAAAAGTTACGGTGTGGCTACCGTTATGCCAACGACATCCCGCTCAACCATGCCAACCAAGACGTGCGGGTCAACTACATCGACTATTGGGAGGAACGCCCCGACGGTACAACCTTTATCTATGACTGCGTGACTGACATCCCCTCACCGCCGACAACGTGGCGGATGTGGTACGCGCAGCCTGTTCCCGCTGGAAGGTGGAGAACGAAACCTTTAACACCCTTAAAAATCCTCGGTTACAACCTCGAACATAATTACGGTCATGGCAAGCAACATCTTTCCACTGTGTTCGCCACCCTGATGATGTTGGCCTTCCTGATCGACCAGATTCAGGAAGCTTGCTGCCAGTACTTCCAAGCCGCCCGCACCCGCTTACAGAGCCGTACCGCATTGTGGGAGAAGATGCGTGGGATGTTCCGTGAGCATCTGATTAGCGATTGGGAGTCCTTCTATGCTGCCATCATTTGGGGTTATGAACATGCTGACCTGACACCCAAAGGCATTCGCAGCGGATGAAAATCAGGCTTGAGGGTACGCTGGGGTTTTCCAACAGGGTGTTGGGTTATGCAAAAGTCAGGCGGTATTCGGGCAGGCTTTCAGGGCTTGGAGGGTATGGTTGTGCCCGTAAAAATCAAAGCCCTCGCAGGTCTGCGAAGCTCTGATTACCGATGGATAGCGGGAATTGCTGACGTTGCTTGCAACGAGCGGACATGTGCTGCAATCAACGTATCATAATGCCCAATCGGTTGCCCCAACTGCATTAATTCGCAGCGCACCAACGCCGCTTCTTGCGATTGCTCTTCGCCCCAATCCAGCACTTGAATGTATTTGAGGAAACTATTGAGAGTAAACGACTTTCAGTATTCGACAACACCTGTCATCTTGTTTTAAAGTTCTCGCTATCAGCTTCTTAACCGTAGGATGACCCCATGCCATGACCACATTGCAAGTCAATTCAGCTATTGAACTGGATCAGGTGTTGCGCGGTGTTGAAATGCTCGACACGCCAGAGTTGGAACGTTTCTTTTCGCAAGTCGGTATCTTGTTAGCACGCCGCAAAGCACCCAGTATCCCGCAACGGGAAGCAATATTGCTGCAACAAATCAACACACCGTTGCCCGCGCAAACGCTGGCAGACTATCAGGATCTCAGCCAAAAATTGCGCGATGAGAATATTACGCCAGCCGAACATGCTCACTTACTAACCTTGGTGGATGTTGTCGAACTGGCAGATGCCGAACGGATGCAGCATTTATTTGAGCTTGCCCAACTGCGCAACGTACCACTGGATACGCTAATGCAACAGTTAGGGATTCAGACACCAACACCTTATATCTAAACGCTACGCCGAAAACGCGGGCGGATGTGGGTGGCAAGCCCAAGCCGACCAGCAAGCCCAAGCAGCGCGGCGGCAGATAGCCGCAAACCAACAAGCGTAGTATCATCATCTGACACCTTTGACAGGTAAACGGTTATGTACGCAGTAGAGTTTGAATCCTTTGTAAAAGGCAATACGCTGGAAATTCCCGCACATCTGCTCCAGCGTATCAGCAAAAATCGGCAGGTGAAGGTCATCATGCTGATGCCCGAAACAACGGAAACGGTGCAAGCACCTTCTCAAATCGCACTCAAAGAACGCTTGTTAACCATTGCCAAACGTTGTGCCGCATTGCCTCTGCTTGATCGACGCACACCCGATGAGATTCTGGGTTACGACGATTACGGGATGCCCAGCGCATGATAAGTTGATGTGTCTGGTTTTGATAGGCTAGATCACCCAACGTCCACTGCCAACCCTAGGGGCGGCATGTGGTGCCCAACGACTTTCAGTATTCGACAACACCTGTCATCTTGTTTTAAAGTTCTCGCTATCAGCTTCTTAACCGTAGGATGACCCCATGCCATGACCACATTGCAAGTCAATTCAGCTATTGAACTGGATCAGGTGTTGCGCGGCGTTGAAATGCTCGACACGCCAGAGCTGGAACGCTTCTTTTCGCAAGTTGGTATCCTGTTAGCACGCCGCAAAGCACCCAGTATCCCGCAACGGGAAGCGGTATTGCTGCAACAAATCAATACGCCGTTGCCCGCGCAAACGCTGGCAGACTATCAGGAACTCAGCCAAAAATTGCGCGATGAGAATATTACACCAGACGAACATACTCACTTACTAACCTTGGTGGATGTTGTCGAACTGGCAGATGCCGAACGGATGCAGCATTTATTTGAACTTGCCCAACTGCGCAACGTACCACTGGATACGCTAATGCAACAGTTAGGGATTCAGACACCAGCACCTTATGTCTAAACGCCATCTTTCCAGCGCGGAACAAAGCGCGATTATTGAGCGTGCGGGCGGACGTTGCGAATTTGCGCTGGCAAGCCCAAGCAGCGCAGTCGATAGAGTGCGCTGAATAACAATAGTCAAATGTGCTACAGTCATCGCTATCGAGTAGAGGTTAAGATAGGTAGCACATGGACATTACGCTGAAAAACTTGGGACCAATCCAAGAGGCAAATTTCACCGTAGGTGATTTAACAGTCATCTGCGGGCGTAATAATACAGGAAAGACTTACATTACTTACGCTACTTATGGATTTCTAGATTACTGGCATAGTGGATGGCCAGAGGTGTCGCCCATCCCTGGCTTTGACATGCATCCATTAGAAACATACGCTCGCCGCTTATTACATGTTGCCTGTATGGAATATAGCAGCAATTGGATTTCAAAAATATTTGTGGGCGGAAAAAATAAATTTAAAAACAGCACTTTCTATTTAGATGATGATATTTATGAAACACCTTCTGTTAAATCAAAAAATGTTAAGACACTACCCAACGTCTTTATTGCGAGTGCAGAACGCACTGGTGCAGCACTATTCCAGCGTGAAGTAGATTTTACGAGAAGTCGTTTGATCGACATCCTCAAGGAAACGAATGTTAATCCTCAGCAGTTATTAGGACACTTTACGGCTGAATACCCCCTCCCCGTAAAACACAACATTGATTTTATTCGTGACTTGCCAAATATTGTCAACAAACAGAGTATATTTACGCAAGAACATCCTGAAGTATTGCAAGCTTTTGACGATATTGCAGGTGGAGAGTATGCAATCAATACAGCAGGAGGGATAAGCTATAGCCCTAGCAATCAACCCGAATTAAATCTTTCATTAGCAGAAAGTTCTAGTACTGTACGTTCTTTAGTCGAAATCGGTTTTTATTTACGTCACCTTGCCCAGAAAGGTGATTTGTTGATGGTAGATGAACCAGAACTAAATCTCCATCCAGAAAACCAACGTAAAATAGCCCGTTTATTTGCTATGTTAGTCAATCACGGTATTCGTGTATTTATTACAACGCACAGTGATTATATTATTAAAGAGTTTAACACCCTGCTATTACTCAATAAATCTGATGAACGTTTACAGGCATTAGCCCAGCGAGAAGGTTATCAGCCGACTGAGTTGCTAAAGCCAGAACAATTAAACGTTTACATGACGACTGTTGATGAGCGAGTGACAGACAAAATAAGTTACACACTCATCCCTGCCAAAATCACCAGTGACAGTGGTATTGAGCTAACCTCTTTCAATGACACCATTGAAGACATGAACCGTCTGCAAGATGAAATTGTTTGGGGATAAGTTATGTCTGATACATCTGTGTTACAACGTATGCTACAACCTAGCATTTTGATTTCTTTAGAGAATCACTATGAAAGCAAAAAAGTCATATTGATTGAAAACCAGTCCCCTGACTCCTTTATTGAAATTCACAAAATTCCCGCTGATGCACTGGTTATTGATTTAGACAGAGCATTCAATAATCAGGGGTTATTTCAAGGTAAATCAGGCGAATGCAAACGCGCTGATTACGTGATCATCTCTGAACAAGAGAAAAAAGTACTTTTCATTGAAATGAAACGTAGCAACGCTCCGGCTGTAGACATTGTAAATCAATTAAAAGGTGCATTATGCGCATTTGAATATTGCCAAATTATCGGACGTGAGTTTTTTCAGGAGCGTGATTTCCTTGCACAATATCAGAAGCGTTTTATCTCTGTCAGACACACTGGGGGAACAAAACAAAAAACAGAAATCGAGCAAACCGCGCCACAGGGGGAACGACATAACAATCCCGGTTATCCATTAAGAATCAGTTGGGCAAAGTGTATACAGTTCAAGAAAATTGCCTGTTGACTGTTATTTTCTCATTTTTATGGCATTCAACCGCGCTTGAACCCCCATACATACAAGGCATATGCTAACCTCAAAGTTCCAAATAAGAGGGTATCGCCATGACTGCCATAGCCGCCAGATTATGCAAAAACGGACAAAGCCAAGCCGTCCGCATCCCACGCATTTTCCAGTTTGAAGGTATTAATGAAGTGCTGATTCGGCGCGAAGGCGATACGCTCATTATCACGCCCAAGCGCAAAAGCTGGACATCGTTTGCCGAGATCCCCAGTGCCGACGATGATTTCATGGCAGAACGCCCTCACATCGCCACCCATGACTGAAAACCCGGAATGCCCAGCACAAACCAGAGCATGAACAACAGCAGCACCAACCAAAACAGCACTGGCTTACTAAAAATCCCCAGCGCTGCAAATGACGGGTCTTTATCGTCGCTCGAAACACTACCCACTGACGTGCTGTCATATTCAGCCACCACCGCCAACGCTTCGTCGTATTGCTGCTCGCTGACCAGCACCCGTGCGAAATCATGCACAGCCGCATCGCCTACCGCCGATTGCAAGTAACGACCACCCACTTCCGCCTCAATTCCGCGACTCTGCAACATTCCTGCGACAATATCAGCCTCGATTAAATTGGCAGCACGATAAACTATTTTCATAGAAACGCTTCATTTGGTCAGTTTTGCTCGGAACTTTTCGCGGAATTTACGCAGTTTTGGGCTAATGACTATTTGGCAATAGCCCGCGCCTTCATTCAGATTGTAATAGTCTTGATGGTAATCTTCTGCTTGGTAGAACTGGGTAAAGTCGGCAATCTCGGTCACGATTGGGGCGTTGAATTCCGGCTGTAACGCTTTGAGGACTTCTGCCGCCACCTGTTTTTGCGTGGCATCATGGGTGAAAATCACGCTGCGGTACTGGGTTCCTTTGTCCGCACCTTGGCGGTTCAAGGTGGTCGGGTCATGGGTTTCTAGGTGAATTTCCAGCAAATCGCGGTAGCTGATGACAGTCGGGTCAAACAACACCTGAATCACTTCCGCGTGACCCGTCGAACCGTTGCAAACCTGCCGGTAGTTGGGGTTGTCCACCTGCCCGCCGCTGTAACCGCTTACTGCCGAATGCACGCCCGCCAGTTCGCGGAACATCGCCTCGGTACACCAGAAACAGCCGCCGCCGAACGTAGCTGTTTCCAGTTCCACCGTCACTTTTTGCAGGGCGACCGCATTCATGCAGTAACGCAAACCGCTGGGTGCGGGGCCATCAGGGAACACATGCCCCAGATGCGCTTCGCAGGTATTGCAGGTAGTTTCGACACGCGTCATGCCGTGCGAACGGTCAGCATGGTAGGCAATCGCATTGGGCGTGACCGGCTGGGTAAACGAAGGCCAGCCCGTGCCCGACTCAAATTTTTCACTGGCATCAAACAGCAGCGTGCCACAGCAGACACAGCTATACAGCCCCGGCTCAAACAGATTGCACATGCCGGAACTGAACGGGCGCTCGGTTCCCTTGTTGCGGGTAACGTGGTACGCCTCTGCGCTCAATTGCGCCCGCCACTCGGCATCCGTTTTCCTGACCGTGCGTTCAGGGGCGGGATTACCCGTATCCGCAAAGCGAATCACATCATTCCAATTAAGCATGTCGGCGTACTCCTTGAATGTAGACCTGTAGTTTTCTACAGCTTATCCCGAAACACAAAATACACTGTTCCCAGCAGGCATAACATTGCCCATCAGTTTACACTAAGGCTTCGATCAACGGTGTGCGGAAAAAGTCCCGATGAACATTCTACTCACAGGTGCAAGCGGCTTTATCGGTCATCACCTTGCGCAAGCGTTAACCGCTGGGGGACATCAGGTCATGCCGGTTTCGCGCCGTAATGGGCAGGATATGCAAACCCTGTTAACGCCGGAGGCGTGGCTACCCCTTTTGCAAGGTGTGGATGCGGTGATCAATAGCGTGGGCATTATTGCTGAAACCCGTGGGCAAACCTTTGAAAAACTGCATCACCGCGCCCCAGCAGCGTTATTTTGGGCGTGTGAACAGGCGGGGATTCGTCGCATGGTGCAAATTTCCGCCTTGGGTGCGGATGCACAGGCGTTTACCCCGTACCAGTTAAGCAAGTACGCGGCAGATGAGGTATTGCGCCGCTTGCCGCTGGAAGGGGTGGTGTTGCGCCCTTCGCTGGTTTACGGGCAAGGCGGGGCAAGCATGGCATTGTTCCAACGCCTTGCCCGTTTGCCAGTGATTCCGCTGGTCGGCGATGGGCAATACCGGGTGCAACCCGTGCACATTAGCGATGTGGTGGCAACCGTGTTCCAGTGTTTGCAGGCACTTCCGGCGCAACGCACCTTGGATGTGGTGGGTGCGCAGCCGTTGACGTTCGTGGAATGGTTGCAACAGTTGCGCCGTGCTGCCGGTAAACGTCCTGCCCCCACGCTGGCGATTCCGTTTGCCGCAGTCATGGCAAGTGCGCACGTCGGGCGATTCGTTATGCCGCTGTTGCACCCGGATAATTTACGCATGTTACAACGCGGCAATGTCGCTGACGTAGCGCCGTTGGTGGCGTTTTTGGGCAGGATGCCGCTGAGTGTGGAGGAAGGCTTATGCTATATCTGAGTTTGAAATACTTGCACATTTTGAGCATGGTGCTGCTGTTTGGAACGGGTTTGGGCAGTGCGTTCTATAAGTGGATGGCGGATCGTAGCGGCAATCTGGCACACATCGCGGTGGTCAATCGCCATGTGGTGCTGGCAGATTGGATTTTCACCACACCGACGGTAATTTTCCAGCCGTTGAGCGGGTTGGGGATGGTGTATCTGCTGGGTTTGCCGCTGGCAACGCCGTGGATTGCGCTCAGCCTTGCTCTGTATGTCATTGCGGGTGTGTGCTGGTTGCCGGTGGTGTGGCTGCAAATTCAGATGCGCAACCTTGCCGACGCCGCACTCATTTCCCAAACCGTGTTGCCTGCGCAATACTGGCACTATGCACGCCTCTGGTTCTGGCTGGGTGTACCGGCGTTTATCGCGATGATGCTGGTGGTGTTCCTGATGGTATTCAAAACAAATTTCGGAGACTGAGATGGACACAAACACACGCAAACCCTTGATGCAGCAAGCCCTTGGCGCACAGTGGGAACAATTGCCGCCCACCTTGCAGGCACATTACCAGCACGACCCCAATACCGAGGTTGGTGAACTGGATATTGAATATCCGGGCTTTATGCAGCCCTACCTCAGCTTCATGCGCTTGCTGGGGGCGCTGGTTAACCGGCGCGGCAAAGCCGTTCCGATCACGGTAGAGACTTGGATGGAGGGCAGTATCCAACGCTGGAAACGCACCCTGCACTTTCCCGATGGGCAGGAAATCCTGTTCAACAGCGTCTGTGTGTACGCGGGCGGTAATGAATTGATCGAGTACATCAATCCTTTCGTGGGGATGCGCATGGCGGTCACGGTGAAAGACGGCAAGTTGAACTACGCGGGCAGGCATTACGTGCTGAAGCTGGGCAGCGTGCTGCTGCCTATCCCCGAATGGCTGGTGCTGGGGCATACCACCGTCGTGGAAACGGCGCTGGATAACGCCAACTTTGCGATGGATTTTCGGCTGACGCATCCGTGGTTTGGGGAAGTTTATCGGTATGCTGGGAAGTTTCGGACGAAATCATTAGCCTGAAACTGAAACCACTGCACTGCTGGTCTGAGTTCAAAGTCCAAGGGCAAGTCGGAAGCCACGGTGACAAGCACTGGAAATGGGATTGTGTCTTTCACGGTAAGCAGAACGCCCGCGCTCACAGCGGTGCAGCCACGATCCACCTCGCACGATACGCATAGTGCCTGCTTGTGCCCCCCCCGGATTAGTAACAGGATACGCCGGATAATCACCATACCAATCCTGACACCATTCCCATACATTGCCGTGCATTTCGTATAAGCCCCAAGCGTTGGCGGGAAATGACTTGACTGAAACGGTTCTTTGCCGACTCAAGCCTATCTTGCCATTAGTGCAAGGATATCTACCGTTGTAGTTAACTTGTCGGGGCGTAATATTGTCACCGAAAGAAAACGGGGTATTAGTTCCAGCACGGCAGGCATATTCCCATTCCGCTTCAGTCGGAAGACGTGCATTCACTCCAGAAAGGCGGGTATTCAATTTTCTCAGGAACGTCTGAGTATCCTCCCAGCTTACTTTCTCTACAGGATTATTAGCATCATCAGTAAAATGAGCAGGATTATTATCCAGTACCGCAGTCCATAGAAATTGCGTACAAGCAGTATCGGCTAACCAAAAACCTTTCATCAGCGTCACCTGATGCAGGGTTTCATCACTGAAATATTCCTGCTCGGATTCTGGCGACCCCATCCAGAACGTCCCCGGCTCAATCCAGCGAAACTTCTGGGTAATGCCTTTCACCACCAAATCCGCGTAACGCCCGTATTGATCATGCCCTGCATCGTTTGCCCACACGGGGATTTCCCTCACCCCAACCCCTCTCCCAGAGGTAGAGGGGCTAAGAGAGAGTATTTCTTGCTCCCCCTCTACCTCTGGGAGAGGGGGCTGGGGGGTGAGGGTTCTTCCCACATGATGCCCAAGCGCCCCCAACAACAAACTCCAATCCACCGCCCCGCAAAAATCCAAGCTCTGCAAATGCCGCAACCACAACGGATACCGCACTTTCTCCGCCAGCACCGGAATCACCGGAATGCCGATTTCCTCCGCCATGCTGACTTCGTTATGCACCCACTTGGACGTGCGCACTTTCTCAGAAACCACCAGCACCATCACATCGCTGCTTTCGAGTTCAAACTCTAGCTTGTGATACCACACATCACCGGGTTTCAACCCAATCACATCACGGAACACAGCAAAGCCAGCCGCCTGCAACTGCTGCTGAATTTCGGTAGCAAGGTTTTCACCGTAGCTGCCATCGCGGGCATAACTGATAAAGGCTTTGGGCATGAGATAAAGGTCGGCTGATTGAAAGAAATGCTGCATTAATAGCAGACTAACGGCTGGATGTGAACGACCTTTGTACTTGCCAGCACCCAACAGCTTAGCTAAAGTTATGACTAACCAAGGGGCGAACCATGCAAGTCAACATCCACGAAGCCAAAACCCAGCTTTCCCACCTCATACAATGCGTGCTGAACGGAGAGGAAGTCATCATTGCCCGCAATAATCAGCCCGTGGTGCGCCTGCAAGCACTCACCAAGCCCCCCGCCAAGCGCAAGCTCGGTTCACTACGCGGCTTGGTCAAACATATCGCTGATGATTTCGACGCACCGCTGGAGGATTTTCAGGAATACATGGCATGAGAGCATTATTGGATACGCATACCCTGCTATGGCTGGTTGATAACCCTGACAAACTGCCAGCCACCGTCACAGCCATCTGCGAAGACGAAAACAATGCCCTTTTCATCAGCATTGCCAGCTTCTGGGAACTCGCTATCAAGATGAGTCTCGGCAAAATCGAGCTGGGCGACAATGCATTGGCTCACCTGAAAACATGGTGCGATGACAACGCTGTCCAGCTTTTGCCGATCAGCCTGAACCACTGCCAACAGGTTCAAACCCTGCCGTTCCATCACCGTGCCCCGTTTGACCGCTTGCTGATTGCGCAGGCATTGTGCGATCAGTTGGTGCTGCTCAGTGCCGACGGGCATTTTGCTGATTACGGCGTTGATGTGATTTGGAAACATTCAAAGGATACCTGATGTCCACAACACTGATAGCCACTGCGCCCGAACAACTCTACACCCAAATCCGCGAACTTTTGCAGACTTTATCTGGCTTACCCAATTTCGCACGCAGTGAGTGCACAATTGACGTGGACACATGACCGCGACTTTTAGCTGAAAATTTCTGCCACTGACGTATACGGCAACGCCTCAACCCCATCACTAAACGCCATACGCTCACCGCTATACACCACATAGCGGCGCGTCAATGCTGCATTCGTGTCTGAAAACCGCTGCAAACCTTTCTTAAAGCTACTATTCCACGTCGCTGCCGCCTTGATTTCCACCCCCATCAATTGACTACCCGATTTGAACAGCAAGTCGATTTCATTGCCCTGGTAATCGCGGAAAAAGTACAAATTTGCCGTCAAACCTTGGTTATAGCGTGTCTTCAACGCCTCCAACACCACCAGATTTTCAAACAAGCTACCCATGAGTGGGTCACGCGCTACTTGCGCGGCTTTTTCAATATCCAGCAAATAACTCAGCAAACCGGTATCGGTAAAATAATATTTGGGTGATTTAATCACACGCTTGCCAAAGTTTTCAAAATACGGCGGCAATATCCGTGGTGGATATACTCCGCAAAATCATCGAAACGAATCCCTGCCGCCGTCAATTCCGCTATCTGAATATCTGGAGTTCAACTCCGATATTTCACGAAACACTAGCCACCAACCTTAACCGCCATTCCCCTGCATCGCCTTCAACGTATCCGGGCTGTATTCAAACGAATCGTAAAACAACTGCGCTTCCGGCAAGCCCTGCGCCAAAAACGCCGTTTGCGCCGCATTCACCATCGGTGGTGGGCCGCTCAAATACACATCATGCCCCGACAAATCCGGGAAATCACGCGCCACCGCATCATGTACCCAGCCCGTGCGCCCCGCCCAAGCATCTTCCGGCAACGGCTCCGACAACACTGGCACGTAAGTCAGCAACGGGTGACGCGACACCCAACTGCGTACCACGCTATCCATGTACAAATCCGCCTTAGCCCGCACACCCCAATACAAGTGCACTGGCTTATCCAGCCCTTGTGCCATCATCTGTTCCAACATGCCTTTTAGCGGCGCAAACCCCGTGCCACCGCCCATCAAAATCAGCGGGCGTTCGGATTCGCGAATGTAAAAACTCCCCAACGGCCCCTCAATGCGCAGCAAAGCTTTTTCTTTCATCTCATTGAACACATGGCTGGTGAAATAACCACCCGGCACATGCCGAATATGCAATTCCAAAAACTGATCGTTAAACGGCGCATTCGCCAGTGAAAAACCGCGCCGCTTGCCATCTTTCAGCAAAATGTCGATGTATTGCCCCGCTCGGAAACGCAAGCGTTCGGACGCGGGTAATTTCAGCGTCAACTCCATCACATCCGCCGCCAATTTGCGCAGCTTTTCGACCCGCACCGGTAAGGCTTTGATTTCAATGTCCGGCTCAGAACCCACACGCGGCGCATCCAATTCCACATCGCTCATAGCGGCTGCCATGCACAAAAACGCTTTGCCGCGTTCTTCCTCATACGGCGCAAGCCCTTGCGGTTCACCAAACGGGTAATGCACCTGCCCACTCAGCACGGTGGCAGCACACGAACCACACACCCCGCCACGACAGCCGTAAGGCAACGCCACGCCTTGGCGCAAACCCGCCTCCAAAATTGCCTCGTTAGCTTCTGCCCAAAATGTGTGTCCCGAAGGTTGAACCGTTACCTTGAAAGTCATTGCTGTATCCATGAAAGTCTCGAATCGGCAGAGTGTAACGCGCAGGAATCGCTTGTGCTATTCTCCAGATTTTTCCACCCACTTGTTGCCCGCTCGGAGGCCATTCATGCGCATCGGAACCCCGCTTTCCCCCTCAGCCACCCGCGTCATGCTGCTCGGCAGCGGCGAACTCGGCAAAGAAGTCATCATTGCCCTGCAACGCTTAGGCGTGGAAGTAATCGCGGTCGACCGTTACGCCGATGCACCGGGGCATCACGTTGCACACCGCGCACACGCCATCAATATGGCCGACCCGCAAGCCTTACGCGCCTTGGTGGCAGCCGAACAGCCGCATTTTATCGTGCCGGAAATCGAAGCAATTGCCACTGATGAACTCGCGGCTATCGAAGCGGATGGCTTAGCGACCGTCATCCCCACCGCTCGCGCCACGCAACTGACCATGAACCGCGAAGGCATCCGCCGGTTGGCAGCGGAAACCTTAGGCTTGCCAACTTCGCGCTACCACTTCGCCTCCAGTTTGGCAGAGATGCAAGCCGCCGCCGATGACGTGGGCTACCCCTGTTTCGTCAAGCCGGTGATGTCATCCTCCGGCAAAGGCCAGTCGATGCTAAAAAGCGCGGATGAGGTGGAAGCCGCGTGGGAATACGCATTGTCGGCGGGGCGGGTGAATCACGGGCGGGTGATTGTGGAAGAATGCATCCATTTTGATTACGAAATCACCTTGCTCACCGTGCGTGCGGTGGGGGAAAACGGCGCAATTGCCACGCATTTCTGTGACCCGATTGGGCATCGCCAAGTCAAAGGTGATTACGTCGAAAGCTGGCAGCCGCAAGCCATGAGCGCCAGCGCCCTTGCCAAAGCGCAAGACATTGCCGCGAAAATTACGGATAACTTGGGCGGGCGCGGCTTGTTTGGGGTGGAATTATTCGTGCGCGGCGATGAGGTGTATTTCTCCGAAGTCAGCCCGCGTCCGCACGATACCGGCATGGTGACAATGGCAACGCAATTCCAGAACGAATTCGAGCTACACGCCCGCGCCATCCTCGGTTTGCCGGTGAATACTGCGTTGCATTCCACGGGCGCAAGCGCGGTGATTTACGGCGGGATGGAAGCGGAAGGCATTGCGTTTGAAGGCGTGGAACACGCGCTGCAAGTGCCAGAAAGCGACGTGCGCTTGTTCGGCAAGCCGGTGGCGTTCGAGCGGCGGCGCATGGGTGTGGCGTTAGCGCGGGGCAAGGATACCGATGAAGCGCGGGCGCGAGCGGCGGAAGCGGCAGGGCGTGTGAAGCCAGTGCTGGGTTAAACACACTCATATAGCCAATTTGCCACGCAATGAGTGGCAAATTGACGTGGACACATTGCCGCCACCTGTTTCAAACTGTCGCGCCCCCCGCCGAATACTGCTTCCACTGATGATTCGATGCCCCATTCGACTGGAAATACACCTCCAACAAATCAGGAACCGAAATCCGTAACGTCGCCGCGACTTTGATTAAGGGGAACCTCTAAAAACCCACTGATACCCACACAAATGTGAGAAAATGCTCATCTGAGCCACCGCCCCGTTACTAGCCATGCCCAAGAAAAGTGCCATCAAAACCAGTCTGTTTGCCGCCGAAGAGCGTGAACAGAAACTCGACCGCAAGGGCGACCTGCTGTCCACGCTGAACCAGCACGTCAACTTTGTCGCCTTGGCAGCAGAAATCGACCACATCGCCCCACGCCCAAGTGACAAGCGAGGAGGCCGTCCACCCTACCCAACGGAACTGATGGTACGGGTCTTGGTGTTGCAACACCTGTACAACCTGTCGGACGAGGCATTGGAATACCAATTGCTTGACCGGCTGTCGTTCCAACGGTTTTGTGGCCTGCGTCATTCCAGCACGATCCCGGATGCCAATACCTTGTGGGTATTCCGTGAACGGATCAGTGCGGCAGGTGGTGCGGATGCCCTGTTTGATGCCGTCCAACGGCAATTACAACAACACGGTTTTATTGCCCGTGGTGGTCAAATCGTCGATGCCACGCTGGTGGAAGCCCCTAAACAACATTTCCACAAAGAAGAAAAGCGCTGTTGGAACAAGCGGCAACACCCGCTGGCTGGACACCTGCCCAACGTCGCCAAAAGGATACGGAAGCAAGCTGGACGAAAAAACACGGCAAAAGCTACCACGGCTACAAACTCAGTATCAGTGCCGATCGGAAATACAAACTCATCCGCAAACGCCACATCAGCACCGCCAAAGAGCATGACACCAACCATTTTGAAGCGGTGCTTGACCGAGCCAACACCAGCCGTGACGTATGGGCGGACAAAGGTTATGAAGACCAATCCCGTGAACAACGCCTCAACCAAGGTAGCTGGCGGTTACACATCCAGCACAAAGCCAAGAAAGGCAAGCCGCAATCCGACTGCCAGAAACGCCGCAACACCCGCATCGCCAGACCCCGCGCACGGGTTGAGCATGTGTTTGGGTCAATCTGTGCGATGGGTGGCAAAGCCATCCGCAGCATTGGGTTGGCACGGGCAGTATTCGGCCTCAGCATCAAAGCAACCGTGTATAACCTGCGTCGGCTCTGTTCGCTCAGAGAGGGCGGAGTTGTGCCCATTTGATGGAGAAATTCCCGAAAAAACAGCAAAAATGCGGAAAAACAACCTGATTGTGGCTTGGTGTGCTAAAAATTGAGATGGGTTGGTGTTTTTTTAACAAAATGCCGATAGGCCAACGCTAACCGTTGCAATACGCCGGGTTTTTAGAGGTTCCCTAAGGTCGACACTTTCGCTTCCTGAATCTCTGCCCGCATCAGCTTGTGCCAGGTTTGCCGAGAAATGCCTGAGCGCTCTGCCGCCTCTTTGAGGCTAAGATCCATCACCTGCATCCGGCGTTGCACGTAGTTGGCTAAATCCATTGATGACATCCCCTATTCCCTCGATAACACCCAATAATGGCATTGAGTTTCACTGTTTGGGCGTAGGGCAACAAGGTAGAAATTTCCACCCTTGACAAAACTTAAACGCTTATTTGACAACATTGCATCAGACAAAATATCAGCTTACACAAACCAATGCTGGATGAAGGTTGAGCATGACCGTCGAGTAACGTTAAACTAGTAGAAACAACGTCTAAAACCCATCCGATTGGGAAGTCTGGATTTATGTACAAGCCTCAATATTTACTCGGTGATTTTGTTAACGCATTGTTCGCTAACCCGTCGTTTCAAGCACGCTTCGCACTCTACGTTAACTTTATCGAAACATTGGGATTTGAGGGGCGAGTTGTTTATACCTACTTGCCACTATTGAGCATAGAACGCGAAGGTAAGCTATTTCCTACGCCACCAGAATTCACGCACACCAATGACTATCCTGTTGATTTTCTATATCATTACGTCACAGAGGAGTTAGACCGCTGTGATATTAGCGTCAAAAAGATCAAAAACAATGACTTTTCGCTGACCAATTATGGCGAATACGCTGACACCATCGGCTTGAAACCTGACGAAAATCACTTTGACAAGCTGGCTACTCAGTTATACGGGTGTGTGAATGCCCTCAGCATTCCCGCAGCGGGAGTGACGGGCATTTCTACGATCAATATTATTAGCCGCGAACACCCTGCTATCTTTAACCATTTGATGCACGAACGCTCAGAACTGTTATTGCAGATGACGCAAATATTTCACAGCTTGGTGTTATCTGATCCGCAAACCTGTATGCGGTTTACGTCTCCTTTTTTGCCGAGCTTGAATGACACCGAAATCGCTATTTTACGCTATGCGGCAACGGGCAAACCCTTCAAAAATATTCAGGATCATACGGGGATTTCGTATCGCTATGCCTGCAAAGTGCTGGATACGCTGCGCAATAAATTAGGCGGGATTAACCGGGATAGATTGCTCTATCTAGCTGGACTTTTACGCTTGTAGCAAGCCCAACCCAACATTGTGTAGAGACGCAAAATCTTGCGTCTCTACCTTGGCAGACAAACTGCCATTACTGGGCTATCAATCTCACGGTATTACTTTAACCATGCAATACAACCCGGCATGAGAAGGAATTGCTACTTCGCCCGCCGCATTCACACATTTCCAATGCGAAATCGCCGCGTTGCAAGGCGTATTCGGTGCACGCAAACGTACTGCCAAACGCACATGCTCACCTGGTTTAGTATCGGGAATCGGCACGCTCTCACTTACTGATGCCAGCGAGGTACTGCCCTCTGTGCTCATGCATTGCAAGCGCCAACCAACCCAAGCGTCTTTGCCTAAATTGGTGACCTCCCAGATTTTCTCAAACTCCTCTCCGACCCGAACCTGACTATTATCGGGGAAACTCACATCCGCCACAAAACCCAACACGAAAGTGGTACTGCCACCCCGACGCCCGGCTAGTGTTACCTCGCGCCCATCAAAAAAGATACGTAACATGCTTAATGGGTGAGTTTCCAGCGTATCCGCCACCTGAGTCAGGGTGGATAGCCGTGCTTCACCAATTTCCGCACGTAACAACTTATGCCATGTTTGACGTGAAATTCCCGAACGTTTCGCAGCTTCCGTGGTCGTCATTTGCATGGCACGCAGACGCAACCGCAAGTATTCTGCTAAATCTAATGCAGACATGTTTATTATCCCTCAATGATCAACTGACGTGTGTCAATTTAACAGAAAGGAAATCAAGGCGATAGAGTGCACAAAATTTTAGTTATGCATTACATACTATACATAATGTGTTAAAATTATCGTTTTGCACTATATACTATGCATGGATATGCTATTACTGGGGCAAACTCTGCGCAATGCCCGCAAACAACGCCGTTTTACCCAAGCCGATTTGAGCGCAAAAGTCGGCATGAGCCGTGCCACACTCTCTGGAATTGAGAATGGGACGATTCCTGAAGTCGGTATCCGCAAAATACTCGCCCTCTGTTCCGTGTTGGGCTTGGAATTACTCGCGCAACCCGTCGCGCCGCGCCGCCCCACCTTGCACACGCTGGTGGATGAAGTTACCCAACGCAAAACAGGTCGCACCCCATGAGCAACACCCCACTGACGGAATCAGGCAGCCTCGATATTTACGTGCAAAACCAATGCAGCGGCACGCTAGGGCGGAGTGCATTAAGGGCGTTGACGTATGTGTTTGCGTACTTACCGGATACTCCACCCACCAAAGCCGTTTCACTCACCATGCCAGTAATGCCGGATCAATACGGCTATCAGCAAGGCGTACACCCGATTTTTCAGATGAACCTGCCCGAAGGCGAGTTACGCGAACTATTACGTAACCGTTTCCAGAAAACCGTGCAGAATTTTGACGATCTCGCCTTATTAGGAATTGTCGGGCATTCACAAATCGGGCGCATCCGCATTACCCCCACAGGAACCCTGCCTGACGCGATGCCCTTGCAAGACATGCAAGAATTGCGTACCTATTCCGGCACGGAAGATTTGTTTGCGGATTTGTTGCAACGTTACGCCCGCTATTCGGGCATTTCCGGCGTACAACCCAAAGTCTTGGTGCGCGATGCCGATACCGTCGCCAGCGCGGCACAACTGGAGCAATTCAGTTACCGCGATGCCACCACATCGTCAAAGGCTGGAACCCCGAACGCTTCCCGCAACTCGCCGCCAACGAATACTTTTGTATGCAAGCCGCTCGCAAAGCCGGGCTAGAAACCCCAGACGTGGAACTCGCCGCACAAGGTCGGCTACTCATCGTCAAACGTTTCGATCTGGATAAGCACGGTGGCTACCTCGGTTTTGAAGACTTTTGCGTGCTCAACGGCTTAGCCACCGATGACAAATACGTCGGCAGTTATCAGGATATTGCGCAACGCATCCGCCAATTTGTATCCCCCTCGCGGATACACGAAGCACTGGAACAATTTTTCCTCTCATTGGCGCTGACTTGTGCGGTACGCAATGGCGATGCACACCTGAAAAACTTCGGGGTACTTTACGATGACCCTGAGGGCGACATCCGCTTTGCGCCCGCCTTTGATATTGTCTCCACTACACCTTACATTCCCAATGACACCTTGGCGCTGTTATTTGGTGGCAGCAAAGCCTTCCCGGAACGCAAAGCGCTGTTAGCTTTTGCCCGCCAGTTTTGCAATATCAACGAGCGTCGCGCCAAACACCTGCTGGAATGGGTTGCCCACGGACTGGAAAGCACCTTACCCGACTTACAAGCCTATCAACACCAACACCCCGCTTTCACGGCGATTGGTGAACGGATGCAAACCGTTTGGAAACAAGGAATTGCTGAATTGATGGGTATCCATTAGTATTCGTGCCTAAACCTCACCGGATTAGCGATTATTATGCTGAAGTATTTAGCACATCTAAGTTGGGTAAGTTGTTGTGGCTTATTGTTAATATTAACGGGCTGCGAAAAATCCCCCGAAAATCCAGCGGCATCGGCATCCCCCAACGTGACCGTCTTGGAAACCTATATCCAAGCATTAGCGCCGGAAGACGAAACCCTCGACACCCGCTTTGGCAAACTACAAATTGCCCACAGCAAGCCCGGACTTCCCCCCGATTCATTGCTGCTGGATGACAAACAAGTTTTCCAACAAGAAGGTTTTTACCTGTCACTGCACCACTACATCAAACAAAATGCCCGTGACGTGGTGCTTTTCGGCACCAACTGCGGCGGTACGGCTTGCCCGCAAGACCAGTTTCACTTCCTGCTACTGGATAACGATGCTGAACCGACGGTGGTGACCCATTCCGATTTCAATGCCATGCCAGAAGACCTCACCCTCAATGTCGACGGCGAGCGCCTATTACTGGATCTGGGCTTCCAAGCGGGCAAACACAAAAACGCAGTACTGCAAGGCCGCCAATTAGGTATTGAGCTGGAAACCGTACCCAAAAGCTTTGTGGGTGAAGAAAACTGCCGTTGGTTATACGAAGAAGCCTTAGGCGCGTGCAAAGAATACCAGGAAACCGATGCCACTTGCCGCGACCCACAAGCCAGCTTTCCCGGTCACTTGACACGCGGCGTGGCTGCGGTGAGTGAACACCCCGGTTTTGTCAGCGAATCCTTCGCACGACGTTGCAAGATTGCCTGCGAAAGCGCCAAAATCGTCGATTACCCCACATTTGCCAAAGAAGTGTGTAGCAAATCTTAAGTCAAAAACCGTAATTGGCGCTGATTGCCGCTTTTACCCGTAGCATTCGGCATTGTTCGATTCTTACGAACCTCGCTCAAAAACGGAATCTGCCCTTTTTGCCCCGTGACCGCATAATCTTGCAGCAAAGCGTCTTCCAGCACGCTTTGCTCAATGCCCAATAGCGCCTGCCCGCCGCCATGCACCAACACGAATAAACGCGGCAAGGCAATTTGATGGGTTTGTTGCACTTGCGCATAAATCCATCCCGACAACGCCCAGAAACGCGCAAACGGCGCATCCCCCAGCAACAACGGCAAGGTATGTGCAAACCGCCCGGAATTGGCGATCATGTCCCAATAGCGGGCAAAGCGATTCATCTGCTGCATGGTGTCGAAATCCACCCGATCGGTGCGCAAAATGTTGTACGGCGGTTGCGGGTTATACACCATTCCAAATGCCTCGGTGTGGCGAATAATCGGCGTACCGCGTAAACGTTTGAGGATGCCTACTTGAATTTCATGCGGATTCAATGCCATCAAACGGTCAAAACCCGCCCCAAAACTCGGCAAATCCTCCCCCGGTAATCCAAAAATCAGATCGGTGTGCAAATGCGCGGTGGAATGTTCCCGCAACCAACGGATATTCTCTGCGGACTTCGCATTATCTTGCTTACGGCTAATCAGCGCCTGCACTTCCGGGTTAAAGGTTTGGATGCCAATCTCAAACTGCAAAGAACCCGGCGGGAAACGGGTAATCCGTTCTTTAAGCGCATCCGGCAAATGATCGGGAATCAGCTCAAAATGCAAAAACGTTTCCGCGTCCAAACGTTCCAAAAAAAAGTCCAAAATAGCTACCGTCGTGGCAATTTTCAAATTGAAGGTACGATCCACAAAACGAAACTGACGCAAGCCCCGCTGCCACAGCCGATCCATTTCCGCCAAAAAGCCCTGCAAAGCAAACGGCAAGGCGGTTTTATCCAAGGCAGACAGGCAAAACTCACATTTGAACGGACACCCGCGTGACGCTTCCACGTAAATCGAGCGCGTCGCCAAATCATCTTCCGTGTATTGCGTGTACGGTAGCGCCAACTGTGACAATGGCACTTGCTCACCGGCAATAATTTTGTTCAAGGGCTTTTGCCCATTCAACAACTGCCCACACAACTGCCGGAAACTCACCTCACCCGCCCCAGTAATCACGTAATCCGCCTGCTGCACAATCGCCTGTTGCGCGGTTTCATAACTGACTTCCGGGCCACCCAACACAATCACCACCTCAGGGGCGAGTGCTTTGAGTACCGCCACTAAAGCGGTGGTTTCGGTGATATTCCAGATATACACTCCCAGACCAATGATACGCGGCTGACAGATCAATAATTGCTCAGCAATATCCAAGGGGCGCATAGCGATCGTAAATTCCATGATTTTTGTTTGCGCCTGCCACTCCCCCTGATTGGCTAATAAGTAGCGCAAACCCAATGAGGCATGGGTGTAGCGGGCATTCAATGTGCCAATAATAATATCATCAACCATAAGAAAAATCTCATTTAACCTATTTAAACACCTAATCAATTAACGATAAATATAACAATATTTTTCAAGCCTTTGTTTAACATGCTGCATAAATGATAATTATTGATAAATTTAATTAACCAACCAACTTTTTACAAGGAAAAAATGACAACACACTGTCTCTAATATACACTCTACTGCCTTATACCATGTTGTTATATGGATACAGTGAAGTTGATTAGTGTCGCCAATCATTTGTCCCTGCAAAACATACCGTTTGTCAGTCGTCCAACAAAACATTCTTCATTAGAATATATTGATATGCTAATCTATTCTTTAATCTTTCGATCAACTTTACTGAAATTTCTTTTTAAATTAAAACCTTAGGTTAATTTATGTTTACTGTAAAACGTCTCCTGACAGTGGTTTTTCTAACCATTAGCGTGGTTGGAACCGCCTCGGCTGGGCAGAAACGGCCGAACAGCCTTCATGTAACCGCTACCGCTTATAACTCAGTTCCTGCACAAACTGACAGTACTCCAGACATCGCCGCATGGGGCGACCGCCTAATACCTGGCATGAAAGCCATCGCTATTTCCAGAGATCTATTGAAAAAGCATGGTCTTAGCTACGGTGACAGGGTAAAAATCAAGAGCCACGATGGTGAATACCTCGATGGCGAATACATCGTTTTAGACAAAATGAACTCACGCTGGCGCAAAAAAATCGACATTTACATGGGGAAAGATGTGCGCGAAGCAAAACGTTGGGGAAAACGCAAAGTGAGTATTCACTGGTAATAAACCTCCCGATCGAAGGATTTCTCAAAGCCCGCACCTATCGCGGGCTTTTTTCTTAGCAAACAAACGCTTATTATGCGCCCATGCAAACTCCAGAAACTTATGATGTCGTGATCCTCGGTGCTGGTGCAGCGGGGTTAATGTGTGCAGCAACAGCCGGAAAACGTGGGCGGCGCGTGCTATTGCTCGACAAAGCCGACAAGATTGGCAAAAAAATCCTCATTTCCGGCGGCGGGCGTTGTAATTTTACCAATCTGCACGTCAACCCCGGCGCTTATTTGTCGCAGAATCCCCACTTTTGCAAGTCGGCACTAGCACGATACACCCCACACGACTTCCTCGATTTGATGCGCCAATACCACTTAAGCTGGCATGAAAAAACCTTAGGGCAACTGTTTTGTGACCAAAAAGCCCCTGCGATTGTGGATATGTTGTGGACAGAATGCCAAGAAGCGGGTGTCACCTTACGCCTGAATACCGAAGTAACCCATACGCATCGGGAAGCAGCACACTTCCACCTGCAAACGACGCACGGCGTCGTGCAATCCACCTCATTGGTAATTGCTACCGGCGGACCGTCAATTCCCCGCATGGGTGCGACGGATTTCGGCATCCACATCGCCAAGCAGTTTGGTTTGAAAAATATCCCATTTTCCCCTGCACTCGTGCCATTCACCGTTGACCAAACTCTGTTGGATGGTTTATTCGCGGGTTTGGCAGGCGTTAGCACACCTGTAGCAGTCAGTTGCGGGGAAGGTTATTTCCGCGAACAGATGTTGTTTACCCATCGGGGTTTGAGTGGCCCTGCAATGTTGCAGATTTCATCGTATTGGCAAAAGGGCGCAGCAGTACAGATTGATTTGCTGCCGGGGCAGGATGCTTACGCTTGGCTGCAAACCTTACAAAAGCAACGCCCGAAAGCAGAACTGAAAACCGTATTAGCCGAAGTGTTACCCAACAGATTAGCGCAACGTTTATGCGAAACCCTGTTTCCTAACCGTCCCTTGGGGCAATACGGTGACAAATTGCTCCAGTCGATTGCCACGCAATTACATGCATGGGAATTAACGCCCGCAGGAACAGAAGGAATGCGTACTGCTGAAGTGAGTTTGGGTGGGGTAGATACCCGCGAATTATCGTCTAAAACGCTGGAAGCCCGCAAAGTGCCGGGGCTGTATTTCATCGGTGAAACCGTGGATGTCACCGGCTGGCTAGGCGGGTATAACTTTCAGTGGGCGTGGGCTTCGGGTTGGTGTGCGGGGCAATATGCCTAACCCCGCACGCCCAAACATTACACGCAGCCGGTAGGCTTCGGTAAACCGCCGTATTTGGTAATCGGCTTCATTGGGCCGGTTTTCCATTGCGCAAACAGGACTTTTTGATCCATATTGACGAACTTAGAAAACTTGCGGATCGGTGGTACAACAGCTTGATCTTCGTAATACTCACGCGCTTTCAGGATCTGTTCCCATTTCTCATCGGTCAGCTCGACACCATCAGCTTCTGCCATCGCCTTACCGATTTCAGGGGTCCAAGCATCCATGCTCAGCAAATAACCATCGCCATCGCGTGCTGGGATTTCTACGTTCATTGTTTAGGTCTCCTCAAATTGCCTAGTAATTTAGTAGGGTATTTTACTGATAAAGGGGCAGTGTCTGTCAATACTCACACTGGCTATAAGCAATTAGGGTGTTGCACTAATTACCTGAATCGCGGCGCATTTTGGCAAAATCCAACATCCGCTGGGTTGAGCGCAAGGCTTTCACCCGCACGCTCTCTTCGACAAAAATCTCATTGCCCCCGGTCTCCAAGACAGTCAACAGATTGTGTAAGCCATTCATCGCCATCCACGGGCAATGGGCGCAGCTTTTGCAAGTTGCTCCCTCACCCATAGTGGGGGCAGCAATGAATTCCTTATCGGGTGCTGCCTGCTGCATCTTGTAGAAAATCCCGCTGTCGGTTGCCACAATAAAACGCTTATGCGGCAAGGTTTGCGCGGCTTTAATCAATTGCGAGGTGGAACCGACCGCATCCGCCAAACGAATAATTTCTTCCGGTGATTCGGGGTGTACCAGCACACCCGCGTCGGGATACTTATCAAGCATCTCCCCCAGCGCCCGAAACTTGAATTCGTCATGCACCACACAAGCGGCTTGCCACAACAACATATCCGCCCCGGTCAAGCGCTGAATATAACGCCCCAAATGCTTGTCGGGTGCCCAGAGAATTTTCTTACCCTGCTCATCCAGCCATGTGACCAAATCGACCGCAATACTCGACGTGACCACGTAATCAGCACGTGCTTTCACCTCTGCACTGGTGTTGGAATAAACTACCACGGTACGGTCAGGGTGTTCGTCACAAAACGCGATAAACTGGTCGGCAGGGCATTCCAAATCCAAGGAACATTCGGCTTCCAGCGTTGGCATCAACACGCGCTTTTCTGGATTGAGAATTTTGGCGGTTTCGCCCATGAAACGCACCCCTGCCACGATCAGGGTTTTTGCTGGGTGTTCATTGCCAAAGCGTGCCATGTCCAATGAGTCGGAGACGTAACCGCCGGTTTCTTCAGCCAATTCTTGCAAGTCACGTTCGACGTAGTAATGCGCCACCAATACCGCGTCTTGCTCCTTGAGTTTTTGTTTGATTTGCTCCTTAACCCGCACTTTTTGCTCAGGGCTATAGCGCGGATTCAGCGCCTCAATGTGTGCGGTGAGCGGCACCTTGATAACGGGAATGGTAATGGCTTTATTGGTCATTTTACGCTTATCCACTGGCAGGCAACTGCCAGAATGCTCAGGTATTGGCTCGCCCGTTATCCGCATACGCAACCTGGTAGCGCTTGACCCCTTGGAACATTGCACTAGCCAGCTTCTGTTGGTATTCAGCAGTACGCAGGCGCTTTTCTTCCGCCGGATTGCTGATAAAAGCGGTTTCGACCAACATCGACGGAATATCCGGTGAGCGTAACACCACAAAGCGGGCGCTTTCAACACGGCGGCGCAAAGGGTTATTCACCTTGGCGAGTTCGTTCAATACCCCTTTTGCCAAACTGAGGCTGCGATCCATCATGGCATTTTGACTCAAATCGAGCAGCACGGAGGCAATTTTGTCGCTGGTATGACGCACGCCGAATTTTAATTCGTAAGAGTTTTCGCTTTCTGCCAGTAAACGCGCTGCCTCACTGGATGCACCATTTTCAGACAGAATATAAACCGAAGAGCCGCTTACCCGTGTGCTGGGGTTCGCATCTGCGTGTACCGAAATAAATAAATCCGCTTTGTATTTGTGCGCAATATCCATGCGTTCGCGCAGTGGGATGAATTTATCACCGTCACGGGTGAGAATCGCCTTCATGCCCTTTTCGCGGTCAATCCGTGCTTTGAGTTTGCGGGCAACTTGCAACACCACGTCTTTTTCCAACGTCCCGTTAGCGCCAACTGCACCGGGGTCTTTACCACCATGACCGGGGTCGATCACCACAATAAACTTACCTTTGGATGGTTCGGTTGTCGCCGGTTTCTCCAGTTGCTTCGATTCTTCCGCAGACTTTTTAGGGGGTTTCGACTTACCGCTGCCGCTACTGCCTTTACCAGTGGGGTTGAGGCTGACGGTCAGCACATGGCTGTTGCCTTCTGCGGTTAATGAGGACTTGACCGCGACTTGTTCCGCCACGTCTAACACCACCCGCAAACTGCCATCCTCACGATCAGAGTAACGAATACCGGTAATCGGCTTGCGGTCATGCGCACCCTGCTTCAGCTTGCCTTGCATCGTAGTATTTTTTAAGTCAATGACCACGCGATCCGGCTTGTCTAGGGTGAAAACCTTGTAGGCAATCGGTGCATCTAATTGCAGCAGGAAATTCAATTTATCGGCTGTCCCGCTCAGGTTTGCTCCGGTTAAGTGCCCAGCGACGGCTTCAGCAGCCAATGCTTGTACGCTATTGAATCCGCTGGCGACTGCCCCGGCGAGTGCACCTAATTTCAGAATAAAACTTCTGCGGCTCAATTTTTTGCTATTCATTGATCGGTTCGCAATGGGTGGAAAAACGTATCTTAGTTATAAGTATTAATACAGAGTGGCTCACTTTTCAAGTGAATTTTTACCAATACGTGCCAATATCATGATTATAAACGACTAAACTCTTCCAAAAAAATTTCACGCGCCTCACCGCAGTAGCGGAGGTGGACGCGCAAATCTGCTTCCGGCAAGACCCCAGCCGCTTTTTCAGGCCATTCGACGAGACAGAGTGCATCCGGGCGCAAATAATCGCGGATGCCCATGTATTCCAACTCCTCTGGTTCAGCTAAACGGTACAGATCGAAGTGGAAAATGTCGCGCCCCGCCAGATGATAGGGTTCGACTAGAGTATAAGTGGGGCTTTTGACATTGCCGGTATGCCCTAATGCACGTAACAAGCCGCGTACCAGTGTGGTTTTGCCAGCTCCCAAATCACCGTGCAGGGTAATCAAGCCACCGTTAGGAAATTGCTGTGCCACGTTTGCGCCCAGTGCGAGCATCGCGGCTTCGTCGTCTACCCGTTGCCAATTGTTCATGTATTAAGTGCTTCCCGTAAATGTGCAATGAGGTCGCTTGCCAGCAAACCGCGCTCACCACCGTCAACGGCGGCAAGATCGGCAGCGTGCGCGTGTAGCCAGACACCCGTTTCGGCGGCTGCGACCAAACCCAAACCTTGTGCCAGCAACGCCGTAATAATACCCGTCAGCGCATCACCCATGCCACCGGAGGCCATGCCGGGGTTGCCTGCGGGGCAAATGGCAATACCTTGCGTGCTGGCGATGAGTGTGCCAGCGCCTTTGAGTACGATAACGCCACCGTATTCGTGCTGCAAGCGGCGGGCAGCGGCAATACGGTCGTATTCGACACTGGGCGTGTCGCTGGCAAGTAAACGCGCCGCTTCACCGGGGTGTGGGGTCAGAATCCAATCATCGCGCTGGCTGCGGGTTTGCGCGAGCAGGTTAAGCGCATCGGCATCCAACACTTTGGGCGGCGTAGCCTGTTGGATGAGAGTAAGCAATTGGCGTGACCATGCGCTTTGCGCCAAACCGGGACCAATACCGATAGCATCCATACGCGCCAACAACGAGCGTAACCCAGCGGGGGAATCGACTGCGTGCACCATGAGTTCCGGGCGATGCAGATTGAGAAACGCAGCATGATCGGGATGGGTGGCAATGGAAACCAAACCACTCCCTGCGCGTAAAGCCGCTTCCCCCGCCAGCCGAATCGCGCCACTCATACCGGGTGCGCCACCAATTAACAGGCTATGTCCGCAATGACCTTTGTGGGCAGAACGGCGGCGAGGTGGCAAGTGTTCGCGCAGGGTGTGTTGACCGAGTAAATGCATGGCAGTGGGAACGTGAGCATATACCGCATCCGGCACATCCAGACGCGCAAACTGCAATATGCCGCCATAATCGCGGGCAGTGCCGGTGAACAACCCCGCTTTCCAGCCAATGTAAGTGACCGTCATGCTGGCAAACACCGCATCACCACAAGGCTGGCCGGTATCAGCCTGTAAACCGGAGGGAATATCAACTGCAACAACCGGGGCATGTTGCCGGTTGAGCAAAGCGATAGCACTGGCGTAAGCACCGCTGACCGGACGATCCAAACCGGTGCCGAGCAGAGCATCGACCATGACATCGGCTAATGGGAGCTGATCGGCAAAGGCTTCGACGTTTCCACCAGCCGCGAGAAAATCCTGACAGGCTTGCTGAGCAGCGCCTTGCAAACGGGTACTATCCACCAATGACAGCAGCCTCACCTGCCAACCAGCTTGCAACGCCAGACGGGCGATGACGTAACCATCCCCGCCATTATTTCCACTGCCGCACAACACCACAACGGAGCGGCTGGCAGACCAGTGCTGGCGGATGCATTCAAAAGTAGCTTGCCCCGCACGGGTCATCAGGGTGTAGGCAGGAATGCCATAGTGCTGAATGGCGATTTGATCAAGCTGCCGGACTTGGGCTGCGGAATAGACCCGGTGTTCGACAGCCATCATCCCCGATGCACTCACTACTTAACTCCAAGCGTTACCAGACACCCTTTCATTGTACTGCGCTACTCACTGGTCAGGATAGTGATGCGCCTACATAATAAAGCTCACTTTTTGAGCTTGTCTTTTATTATAAAAAAAATCTATTATTACGAACATAAATTCAACCTAACTAGCGCAATCCCTCACAAGATGCACTATATTCTGACTTGGCATTGACAGGGGCGTCACGCCAAGGCGCACTAACACAATGGTTGCAACCCAGAAAATATTTCAATGAATAAGAAAAAAATCAGCTCATCCTTGCACACGTCACCACTGATCATTCAGGGGCAGATCACGTTCCTCTCGCGGCACGGGGCAACTTGGCTATGGGGGAATGCGTTTGCGGCTACGCTGTTTGTGCTCCTACGCTGGGTAGAAAGCACAGAAAATATGGCCTTGCTGCTGGTTTGGTTCACCGCCATCTTAGCCATGAATGTGATGCGCTGGCTATTTGGACAACAGTTCTTACCCTCGCAACATTATTCCAGTGAAGAATTACAGGTGTTCGGGCAACGTTACCTCATTTACTCAACGCTCATCAGTGCGTTATGGGGTGTGTCAGGCTTTATCCTCTTCTCATTCGACCCATTGATGCAAGCAGTACATGTGTTGTTACTGGCTGGAGCCATTGTTGCCGCCATGCCGGTATTGGCGCTTTCCAGCTTGGCGTTATACCTGCAAATCGGCGCAATTCTGTTGCCGATTACGTTGAATTTATTATTGCTGGGCGAAACAGCGCAGCAATCGCTAGCATTGGCAACTGCCTTACTGGGTATGTTACTGGCGATGGCATCACGCTCGATTACCGGTTTGCTCAATGAGTTGCACAATGCACAGATTCAGGTACAGGAACAGGCGCACACCGACCCCGTGACCCAGATTTCTAACCGGCGTTTTTTCGACACTACTTTTAAGATGGAATGGCGTCGTGCCACCCGTGAAGCAAAACCCTTATCGCTGTTGATGATTGACGTTGATCATTTCAAACGTTACAACGACCGTCACGGGCATCAGGCCGGTGATCAATGCCTGCAAATTATTGCGCAATGCATTAAAGCCGTGGCACGCCGTGCATCGGATGTTGTCGCCCGCCACGGCGGCGAAGAATTTGTGATTCTATTACCGGATACACGCCTAGAAGATGCCGCATCATTAGCGGAACGGGTCCGCAAAAGCGTGGAAGATCAACGTATACCGCATTCCGATGGGGCAATTCCCCGCATTGTCACGATCAGTATTGGCGTATCCAGTTGCACCCCCACTACCGCATACGATGCGCAAACCCTACACGATGCCTCCGTGGTTTACCCCGCAATGCTATTGAATGCAGCAGATAGGGCGCTATACCGGGCTAAACGTAACGGACGTAATCAGATTGCCAAAGAAGGTTGTGGCGAAGGCATCATCAAGCTTCCCGTACCACAAGCAGCAGCAACCCATGCGGCTTAAACGTCAGATGTAACCATTACGCCACTACGTGCCGTTACAATTTGTTACAAAAACTTTATTCGGTTTCAGGAAATAGCATTTTCCTCAAAGAAAAAGATGCTATAAAGTAGCACTCGCTCTTTTAGAAGAAACACAAGAATACGGGGAATTGCTGGCTTCCATGACTATTGATAAAAAACTCATTATTGCTGAGCTTGACACCCTGCTTGCCAGCCCCGGCTTTCGCGCCAGAAAAGTTATCAAGCGTTTTTTACATTATGTTGTGCATGAAACCTTGGCAGGGCGCGGGGATGCCCTCAATCAACACAGCATTGCCATCCACGCTTTAAGTAAACCACCCGATTTTTCACCGGTCTACAACCCCTTGGTGCGCATTGAAGCAGGACGCCTGCGTAAATTGCTGAAAGCACATTACGCGGATGCGAATACCCCCGGTAACATCATGATCACCATCCCAAAGGGAACGTATCAAGCCGCTTTCACCCTGAGAACTCGTCCGCCAAACACCACAATACCGCCGGAAATTCCGTTAACCCCGCACGTCACCGAAGGGCCGCGTGTATTGCTGCAATGCCGGGTACTCGATACCGCCGCAACCAACGGTTCTACTCCCCTGTACCATAAAGTGCGCAACGATTTATTGCTGATGTTAAATCGCTTTCGCAATATTCGCGTCGTAGCGGGTGATACACCCGATACAACCAAGACTCACCATACTGATTATATCTTGAGTTGCGATCTCCAGATTACCGGCACAGAAACCGCATTATTCCTTGTTCTCACCCATGCACCCAACGCTGAATTGGTATGGGCAGACACATTACGCTTAATAACCCACCACACCCAACAGGATTTGGATAAACTGTGGATGCAGGTGGCTGCCAATACGGTTGCGGTACATTCCGGCAAAATGTTGTACCACTGGGCGCAATACCAACAAAGCATGACACCATCCATTGCGGCTCATCATCAAGCTTTGGTTCATTATCTGGCTTTCCTGCACAACATCACCCGTGAAAGTTTTAGCAAAGCCCTCATGAGTTGCCAACAACGCCTGCAACACTTTCCGCATGACAGCAAAGCGTTGGTGATTCTGGCGCGTCTATGCGGCTACGATCATGTGTTGCAATACCATTTGATTGAGAATCTGGAAACCACTTGGACGCATTCAGCCCGTACTGCCCTGAAGCTTGACCCCGGCAATGCGGAAGCGCATTCCATTTTTGCGCACAATCGCTACTTTCTCGGCGATCATGCACTGTGCCGTTCCGAATTGGAAATGGCTCGCCAAACGAATCCGTTCGACACGTCAATTGAGTATTTGTACGGATTCGGGCTGTACATGACCGGCGAGCATGAGGCAGGCATCCAAGCGATTCGTAACCTCATGGCGCTTCAGTTTCCGCAACCCGACTGGTACCACGTCCTACCTTTTTTACATGCATTCAATCAAGGCAACTATCAGGAAGCCTTAGTTTTAGCTGAGCGTATTCAGCACTTCGGCTACTGGGGAGAATTAGCCCGCAGTGTTAGTTGCTTTCGTCTGGGACAAACGGTACGTAGCCAACAAGAGCTTCAGGAATTATTACGTGATAATTCCCAACAGCCAAATACCCAAAATTCTGATAATCGGTCTATTTTCTCGCATGAAGCATTAAAAAAAGTATTGCAAACACTGCAAGAAATCAACAAACTGATGACCTCAAGTTAATACCAAAAATTAATGGTCATGGCGGTGAATACGTATTAATTATTAATCACATATTGATTAATTTAATTTATCGCTGTTTAAAAAAATTGATTTAATTAATTGTCGCAACCAGCCTATAAATCAACATAGCTTATTATACGCTGAACGGCGGGGATTTTTATGACTGACACATATTCTCATCCTTATGGAAACTGGTTATACAGCACACTATTAATTGCAGTAATCACTCCTCACTTAGCCGGGTGTAATGGTGGTAGTGCCACGGCGCAAAACAATACCAATACCACAACACCTGCCATCGCTGCTGCGGCTGCTACACCAACAACGGCCGCCGCCGCGCCCAGTGTGAACGCGCCCCCTATCGCTGCTACCGTTGTCAGCACTACCCCTACCACCAGTCAACGCTTCAGTCTGGTGGCGAGTAGCGGTCAAGTGGTTAACCCCAGCAGTTTAAACCAAGACAAAACCGTCTCAGTTGGCTCAAGCGGTGCATTAGGAAGGCCAGAAGCGCAAGGTGCCGACATGACGCCGCTGACGGATGCCGAACTGGCAGCGATAAAAACAACCACACCAACCGCAGCAGCACGTATTATTCGTGAATCAATCATTGGTTTTGATAGCCGGTTTCACGTCAACCCCTATGCTTACCCGCAACGTGCCGTGGCACTGATCACCTATAATGGCAGTACGCATTGCACTGGCTGGCTAGTAAGCCCCGATACCTTGGTAACAGCAGGGCATTGTGTACACGGCGGGGGCAGCAAGGGCAGATGGGGAACCACCACTGCATTCAGAATTTATCCCGGTTTTTCAGATGGCTATGCCCCCTATGGTTATTGCCAGCCACGTGAGATCTATTCTTCTCTCGGCTGGATTACCGCTGCGGACGGTGATGCGGATGTTGGGGTTATCAAACTCAATTGCGCCATCGGTAACGCAACCGGCTATTTCAGTTATTTCGTAGCTGCACAAACTGACAATACGGCGATTACCATCAATGGCTACCCCGGTGATAAAGCGGATGGCAATCAACAATGGGGCAGTACTGGCATTATTTTGCGCTCAACCCCTGCAAAAATTTATTACGATAATGACACGACTGGCGGCATGAGCGGCGCACCAGTTTGGTTGCAACATGATAAGACGGCATGGTCGTTGGGTATCCACACCAACGGCGAAAGCCTCTTGTCACCCGGTGCTAACGGCGGTACACGCATTTCTCAGGATGTATTCGATCTCATCACCGCCGTCAAAGAGCTTCCTTAAGCCACGCAACTTAACCGATAGATGAATCCAGCAAGGCGGCGCGTTACAATGCCCGCCTTGTCACCTGACACTAACGCTGGATTTTTGACCTTACCGTGAGCAACCTCATTCAACGCCGCGCTTTGCGCCTGCAAAATCTGCCCAAGCCTACTTACCCTGAAGAACTTCCGGTCGCCGCTCGCCGTGCAGATATTCTCGCCGCTATTCAAGCGCATCAAGTCGTCATTATTTGCGGGGAAACCGGCTCAGGCAAAACCACCCAGCTCCCCAAAATGTGCTTGGAATTGGGGCGTGGCGTGGATGGCTTTGTTGGTCACACCCAACCCCGGCGCATCGCTGCCCGCAGTGTCGCCGCCCGGATTGCCGAAGAACTCAACACACAACTCGGTCAGCAAGTCGGTTACAAAGTGCGTTTCCACGACCGCTGTTCGCCGGATAGTTACATAAAGCTTATGACTGACGGTATTTTGCTGGCAGAAATTCAGCAAGATCGCTACCTGCGCCAGTACGACACCCTGATTATCGACGAAGCACACGAACGCAGCCTCAATATCGACTTCCTACTCGGCTACCTCAAATGGCTCTTGCCGAAACGCCGTGATATGAAAATTATCATCACCTCGGCAACAATTGACCCGGAACGCTTTTCACGCCATTTCGACAATGCCCCGATCATCAATGTGTCAGGGCGAACTTACCCCGTCGACATCCGCTACCGCCCCTTGATCGACGTGGATGCCGAGGAAGAATTCGAGCGCGATCAAACCCAAGCCATTCTCGATGCGGTCGATGAATTAGGGCGCGAAGCCCCCGGCGATATTCTGATTTTCTTACCCGGCGAACGTGAAATCCGCGAAACTGCCGAAGCCTTGCGCAAACACCACCCGCCTGCCACCGAAATCCTGCCGCTGTATGCGCGGCTTTCCAACGAAGAGCAGCACCGTATTTTCGAGCCGCACGGGCAACGCCGCATTGTGTTAGCCACCAATGTCGCGGAAACTTCCCTCACCGTGCCCGGCATCAAATACGTCGTCGACAGCGGCTATGCCCGGATTTCACGCTATTCATGGCGAGCTGGCGTACAACGCTTGCCGATTGAAAAAGTCTCACAAGCCTCCGCCAACCAACGCTCTGGACGCTGCGGACGAGTTAGCAACGGCATCACCATCCGGCTTTACAGCGAAGACGATTACAACAAACGCCCCGTGTTTACCGAACCGGAAATCCTACGCACCAACCTCGCGGCGGTTATTCTGCAACTGGCTACCATGTGGACAGCGGACATTGAAGGCTTCCCCTTTGTCGAACCGCCGGATACTCGCCTGATTCGTGACGGCTACAAACTGCTGTTTGAAATCGGCGCGGTCGATAAAAACTTCAACGTCACCAGCAGTGGGCATCAACTCGCCAAACTGCCACTCGACCCCCGCTTTGGGCGCATGTTACTGGCAGCAAACGATAATGGGGCATTGCGCGAAGTATTGATCATTGTC
Organism: Thiothrix winogradskyi; assembly: GCF_021650935.1. Classification (NCBI taxonomy): domain Bacteria; kingdom Pseudomonadati; phylum Pseudomonadota; class Gammaproteobacteria; order Thiotrichales; family Thiotrichaceae; genus Thiothrix; species Thiothrix winogradskyi. Next base: position 510,069 of record NZ_CP091244.1, read on the forward strand.
AGTGCCTTAACCCTGCAAGACCCGCGTGAACGCCCACTGGATAAACAACAAGCACCTGATGAAAAACATGCACGTTTCAAGGATGAGCAATCCGATTTCCTCAGCTTCCTCAAATTGTGGGATTATTTCCACGAGCAACGCAAACACCTATCCCAACGCAAATTCCGCGAACTGTGCCAGAAAGAATTCCTCTCCTACATGCGCCTGCGCGAATGGCACGACATTCACACCCAATTGCATCAAATGGTGCTGGAAATGGGCGGCAAGGAAAATGACGCTCCAGCCAGTTACGACGCGATCCACCTGAGTTTGCTGACCGGGTTGCTGGGCAATATCGGCATGAAGGACGAAGAGCGCGAATACATGGGCGCGGGTGGGCGTAAATTCCACATTTTCCCCGCCTCCCATTTACGCAAAAAACCGCCGCAATGGGTCATGGCAGCGGAATTGGTGGAAACATCGCGCTTATTCGGGCGCACCATTGCCAAAATTCAACCCGAATGGGTGGAAAAACTCGCCGAACACTTGCTGCGCCACCATTACACCGAACCGCATTGGGAGCAAAAACAAGCACAAGTTGCCGCGTTTGAACGCACCTCGCTCTACGGCATCACCATCACCCCACGCCGCAAAGTCAGCTACGGGCGCATTGATCCTGTCACCTGTCGCGAAATCTTTATTCGTCACGCTTTGGTATACGGCGAATACCGCACGGCCGCGCCATTTTTCCAACACAATGCCGAACTGATTGCTGACATTGAAATGTTGGAAGCGAAGGCTCGCCGCCGCGACATTCTCACCGACGAACACCGTTTGTATGCGTTTTATGACGAACGCCTTCCCGCCCATATCGTCAATGGGCATTCTTTCGAGCGCTGGCGCAAAAAAGCCGAGCAGCACGACAGCCAATTGCTGTACCTCACCCATGCTTACCTGATGCAGCGTGACGCAGGGCATGAAAAAAGTGGGCAATTCCCCGACAGCTTGCAGGTGCAAGGCATGATTCTGCCGTTACGCTACCACTTTGATCCGAAAGCCGAAGATGATGGTGTCACGGTACGTTTACCCTTGCTGGGGCTAAATCAACTCAACCCCATCCGCTTCGAGTACTTAGTGCCGGGCATGTTGGAAGAAAAAATCACCGCGCTGATTCGTGCTTTACCCAAACACATTCGCAAACAGTTTGTACCCGCACCGGATTACGCCCGTGCCTGCATGGAAGCCATCGAACCTAGTGACACCTTGCCCTTGCAAACATCGGTGGAAAAACAGCTATTACGCATGAGTGGCAGCCAAATTCCACCCGAAGCGTGGGCAGCCATTACGCTGGAAACACACTTGCAAATGCGCTTTGAAGTCGCCGATGAAGCGGGTAAAGTGATTCGCAGCGGACGTGATTTAGACACCTTACGCGGCAAAGTGCACGCGCAAACCCGCGCGGAATTGGCATCCAAACCCGTGCAATCCATCGAACGGGTCGGCATTACCACATGGGATTTTGGTGATTTACCGGAACTCTATTGGCTGGAAGCAGGTGGCATGAAATTGCGCACATGGCCTGCCCTAGTCGATGCCAACAACAGTGTCAGCATTCGCTTGTTTGATAATGAAGCCGATGCCAGCAACGCCCATTGGCAAGGCGTATTGCGCCTGTTCTGGCTCGCTTTGCCCGCTGAAGTGAAAGACGTGCCGAAATATGTGCCGCAAATGCAGACCTTGTGCCTGCACTACGCCGCCACTGGCAAATGCGAGGAACTCAAAGACAGCATCACCCGCTACGTGTTCCGGCAAGCATTTAAAAATCACCTGAGCATCCGCAAGCAGGACAGCTTTACCCACGCACTGGGTGAATGCCGTTCACAGATTTTTCCGCAAACCCAAGAAACAGCGCGTCTGCTGACCCCGATACTCGCGCTTTACCATGACTTGCGCAAACAATTAAAAGGCAAAGTGCAACCGGCATGGTTAGAAGCCCTGAATGACATCAGCGAACAATTGAACCATCTGGTGTATGTAGGATTTCTGGACGCAGTATCCCCAGAGGAGTTACGGCACTTTCCGCGTTACCTCAAAGGCATTCAACGACGTTTGCAAAAATTGGCAGAGAACCCGACCAAAGACAGGGCATTACGGGTGCAAGTACAACCGTATTGGGATCAGTGGAAAGCGGCTTCGACTACGCTCAGCCAGCGGCGTTCCCTGAGCGAAGTCGAAGGGAACTGGCACGAGTACCGCTGGATGTTGGAAGAATTCCGGGTATCGCTATTTGCGCAGGAGCTAGGAACCGCAAGGCCAGTATCAGCCAAGCGGTTAGATGAATTATGGAAAAAAGCCCAGCCGTAGTTACTGGGTTGCAACCATCGCAGTCTGGCTGCTACGCGGGTAACGGTTCGGATAGCCGTAGTATTTATTCGATACTTCAGGTGATTTCATCTTGGTCAACACGCTACCGATGATATTGCATTGTGCCTGATGTAAACGCCCGACCGCATCTTTCAAATTACGCTTACGGGTCTGACCATAAGCACTGACAAACACCGTATTACCCGTGCGGTTAGAAATAATCAACGCATCCGCCAAGCCCATCACCGGTGGACCATCGAGGATAATGTGATCGAACATGCCTTCCACTTCACTCAATAAATCGGTGAAGCGTTCACCTGCCAATAGCTCGGTTGGATTCGGTACCGCAGAACCGGCAGAAATCGCCGATAGGTTTTGCACCGTGGTTTCCTGAATCAAATCAGCGACATTTTCTTTCTCACCCAACAAGTAATCGCTGATACCCAGACGATTTTCCAAACCCAATTTATTATGGGCCTCGGGATGGCGCATATCGCAATCAATCAACAGCACTCTTTTGCCGGTGTACGCAAATACAGTAGCCAAATTCACCGCCGTAGTGGTTTTCCCCTCACTGGGTGATGGGCTGGTGACATTCATGATGAGTGCTAAACCTTGCTGTGACGGCGCTTTCATCATGAGAATGTTTTCCCGCAATGACCGGAATGCCTCTAACATGAACGAGCTGCCGACCTGCCCACGTAATGCCAACACATTCTTATTATTACGCCCCGAAATATAAGGAATTACCCCCAATAACGGCACAGACCCCATCACACGACGCATGTCTTCCACGCTTCTTAAACGGTCATCCATCATTTCTGCCATGACTGCCGCCAATAATCCCAGCAGTAAACCCAGCGCTGCCCCCATAAACAGGTTCAACGGAATATTGGGTGCAAAAGGTCGGGTTGGCGCAACCGCTTCATCGACAATCGCCACATTACTGGCACTGCTGTCTGCAACACGACCAATTTCATTCAGGCGAGCTAATAGGCTTTCATAGTTAGTACGGTCAGCTTCAACTTCACGTTGCAAGGTCAAATAGCCAGCAGACTTATCACGATTTCCCATGAGTACCGCTTCCTGCTTTTTGACTTCACCCCTCAACTCACTTTCACGCTGTTTAGCCGCTTCGTATTCAGCCTGTAATCTGCCACGAGTAGTCCGGTCAATGCTGGAAGATTCACGCTGAATTTCCTTGGACAACTCACTAATGCGTGCCTGTAATTGCTGCATTTCTGGGAAATCCGCTTTGAATAGCTTAGATTGATCGCGGTATTCTGCTTGTACCCGCGCCAACTCTTCCTTCAAACGTTGTATTGCCGGGTTTTCCAAGGTACGGTCAGCACCCGCCACATTTTGAGAACGGTTGAGTGAAGCTTCAGCCGCAATCCGCGCACTGGTGGCAGCGGTCAGCTCCAGATTAAGAGAATCCAGCACACCGGAAGCAGCAGAACGATCACCATCCAAGGTAATGATCCCCTGCTTCTTAGCGAAGGCAACCAATTCATGCTCGGAATTCTCCAGCGTAAGCTTAGCTTCTTTCAATTTACCCTCAAGCGTTTCCTTGGTATTGGAAACCGCCTCGTTACGCAAATTTAAACTCATCTGCTTATAATTGCTCGCTAAGGCATTAACAATTTCTGCCGTTAACTTAGGATCCGTGTGATCGTAACTGATTTTGAAAATCTGCGAGTCTTCCACCGCATAAATATTCAAATTGCGCCGGAAGTTTTCGCCGACATTACTCTGTTGCGCCTGAGCCTCGTCACCAGCAATGCTCTGCTTAATGGAGGTCAACCAAGCATAAGCGCGGGCGCGTAAGGAATTATTGTCTTCAAAACGGTCGGCGATCTGCAACTCTTCAATCGTTTCATTGGTCAGGCGTTCGCTACCCAATAACTCTATCTGCGTTTGATAAAACTCGCGCTCACTGCGTGGGGCACGCGCAGGCTCTGCACGATCCCCCAAGGATACCCGCGCCTCTTCCGGGGTCACTTGCAAGGTAGTGGTTGCACGGTAGACATCTGGTGACAAAAAGGTAAACACAGCAGTCAGCAAAAACGTTGCCAAAGCAATGCCCAGCAGCAGCCACTTACGCTGCATTAACCGCCGCCACAACTCACCAAACCCAAACTCCTCAGCTTGGGCACGCGGCGCAACTTCCTCCATAGGAATATACTCCACCACCTGAGTATTCCCCGCCGACCGCACTTCGAGGCTTTTCGATTGATTTGCGTAATAGTTTTCCATCACCGCTCCTTGAGCATTGCCGCTACCGGCTATCATTAACGCCGACAGAGATTTCTGAAATTAAATCAATAATAGTACACGGCACAATAACTGCAATAAATGCCGTGCTTCAAAACAGCCCAACCATTCTACTAGGCTTCATTACGCCCATACTGATCTTCCAGACGAACGATGTCATCTTCCCCAAGATAACTGCCTGATTGAACTTCAACCAACTCCAACGGCACTTTGCCCGGATTCGCCAAACGGTGCACACTGCCCAACGGGATGTACGTTGACTGATTTTCAGTCAATAAAAAGGTTCTGTCATCACAGGTCACTTCTGCCGTGCCTCTCACTACAATCCAGTGTTCTGCACGGTGATGGTGTTTTTGCAGCGAGAGCTTTGCACCCGGTTTCACGGTAATCCGCTTAACTTGGAAACGCTCGCCCGCATCCACCGAGTCATAGCAACCCCAAGGGCGGTTGACCAAACGGTGAATAATGGCTTCGCTGCGGCCTTCCGCTTCCAATGCCGTCACAATACGCTTCACGTCTTGTGCTTTACTTTTGTGCGCAACCAAGGTGGCGTCTTTGGTTTCGATCACAATCAGATCATCAACCCCCACCAGCGTTACCAGACGGTCTTCGGTAAACACCAGATTATTGCTAGCATCATGGGTCATGACATTGCCACGCAAAACGTTATTGGCAGCATCACGTTCACTGACTTCCCACACCGCTGACCATGCACCCACATCGTTCCAACCCGCATTAAGCGGCACAGTCGCCGCATGGCGGGTATGCTCCATCACGGCATAGTCAATGGAATCGGAAGGACAATCTTTGAACGTAGCGGCATCCAAACGAATAAAATCCAAGTCATGTTGCGCGTGCTTAAAGGTTTTTTTGCAAGCGGCGAGAATGTCAGGTTTATAGGTTTCCAGTTCACGCAGGAAGACACTCGCTTTGAACATGAAAATGCCCGAATTCCACAAGTGCTTACCGCCATTCAGGTATTCAGTCGCTATTTCTAAACTGGGCTTTTCAGCAAAGGCCGCCACTTGCCAAGCATTTTCAAAACCTGCCATAGCTGCGCCTTGTTCGATATAGCCGTAACCGGTTTCCGGTGAAACAGGCGTAATCCCAAACGTCACCAAAAAGCCGTCTTCTGCCAAAGCACTAGCTTGCATAATGGCTTGCTGGAATGCGGCAATATCAGGAATTACATGGTCAGCAGGCAATACCAACATCACCGGATCCGCACCATTTGTTTCCAGCAAAGACAAAGCAGCGACCGCAACGGCTGGAGCAGTATTACGCCCCACCGGTTCGAGCAAAATACCTTGGTTTGCCTGACCAATTCCCTGTAACTGTTCTGCCACCATAAACCGGTGTTCTTCGTTACAGACAATGACGGGTGCTTGCTTGTTCACCAGACCATCAAGACGTTCCAGCGTTGACTGGAACAAAGTACGGTCTGCGCTAATCAGCGGCAAAAATTGCTTAGGGCGCAATTTGCGCGATACCGGCCACAAACGTGAACCGGAGCCACCAGAGAGGATTACGGGGGTTATTGGAGTCGCCATCTCTATACCTGCTTTAATTTTAGGATTGTCGGAAATCACGCTGATGATCCACGAACCATGCATACGTTGATTTAAGTCCATCGGGTAAGGTGATTTGGGGTTCCCAACCTAAACTTTTCAGGCGGGAAACATCCAGTAATTTGCGCGGCGTGCCATCCGGCTTGCTCGCATCGAATACAATTTTCCCTTGAAAACCGACCACTTCTGCCATGAGTTCCGCCAGTTGGGCAATGCTGCAATCCACACCCGTGCCGACATTAATATGCGACAAGGTTTGCGGCACCAATGCTTGATACTCCGCATCGTCCATTTCCATCACATGAATGGAAGCCGCAGCCATATCATCAACATGCAGAAACTCGCGCAATGGTGTCCCCGAACCCCAGACTGTCACCTGTGGTTCTTGCGCTAACATAGCCTCATGGAAACGCCGCATCAATGCAGGAATCACATGCGAATTTTCAGGGTGGAAATTGTCGTTAAAACCGTACAAATTGGTCGGCATAACACTGCGGTATTGCGTGCCATACTGACGGTTATACGATTCACATAATTTGATACCGGCGATTTTAGCAATTGCATAAGGTTCATTGGTTGCTTCCAACTCACCCTGCAACAATTCAGACTCAGCCATCGGCTGTTTGGCAAACTTGGGGTAAATGCATGACGAACCAAGGAAAAGCAGGCGCTGAACACCTGCTTGCCAAGCTGAATGAATGATATTGCTTTCAATCATCAGGTTTTCATAAATGAAATCCGCCGGATACGTGCTATTCGCATGAATCCCCCCGACTTTTGCCGCTGCCAGATAGACCTGATCAATGTTTTCCGTCTGGAAAAACTGTTCAACCTCCTGTTGACGGTTCAGGTTCAATTCCTGCCGGGAACGCAATACCAACTCCACTTCCGGGCGTTGTTGCAACTGGCGAACCAAGGCAGAGCCAACCATTCCCTGATGGCCAGCGACATAAATACGGGTTTTTTTCATGCGGATTACTCGTGGTAAGACATAATGCGGTGGCCGTGGTCTTTCAGATGCTTTTCTTTCAGCATCAGCTTCAGGTCAGATTCCATCATGTCATTCACCAGTGAATTCAAGTCATGCTTAGGAACCCAGCCCAGTTTTTCTTTGGCTTTGGTTGGATCGCCAATCAGCAACTCGACTTCAGTCGGGCGGAAATAACGTGGGTCAACCGATACAATCTCACGACCGATTTCCAAGCCATGTTGTTCCGGTGTCGCGCCCGTAGCCACTTCATAAACAGCACGGTCAAAACCAGCAATCACGCCTTTCTCATCGACACCCTCACCGTGGAACTCAACCGAGATACCAGCGCGTGCAAATGACATACGTACAAATTCACGCACTTCGGTGGTAACGCCGGTTGCAATCGCAAAGTCTTCCGGCTTATCCGCTTGCAGAATCAACCACATCATTTCGACGTAATCTTCCGCATGACCCCAGTCACGCTTGGCGGACAAATTGCCCAGATGCAGGTCTTTCTGCAAACCCAAGGCAATGCGGGAAGCCGCACGGGTGATTTTACGGGTTACGAAGGTTTCACCACGCAGAGGCGATTCGTGATTGAATAAAATGCCATTGCAAGCAAACATGCCATAGGCTTCACGGTAGTTGACCGTGATCCAGTAAGCATACAACTTAGCCACCGCATAAGGTGAACGCGGATAGAATGGCGTAGTTTCCTTTTGCGGCACTTCCTGCACCAAACCGTATAATTCAGACGTAGATGCCTGATAAATCCGGGTTTTATGAGTCAGATTAAGGAAACGCACTGCCTCCAGAATCCGCAATGTACCGATACCATCCGCATTGGCGGTGTATTCTGGCATATCGAAGGAAACGTGTACGTGGCTCATCGCCGCAAGGTTATAGATTTCATCCGGCTGGACTAAACCAATAATGCGTGTCAGGTTCATGCTATCGGTCATATCGCCGTAGTGCAGCACAAATCTGCCATCAGAGGTATGTGGATCCTGGTACAGATGGTCAATACGGTCAGTATTCAGTAAAGAAGAGCGACGTTTGATCCCGTGTACGGTATAGCCCTTTTTCAATAAAAACTCGGCCAGGTAAGCGCCATCTTGGCCTGTAATCCCAGTAATTAAAGCCGTTTTGCTCATGATTATTCCTTAATTTACATCACTTGATTGTTAGAAGCTGTTTTGCTGCGCATCAGCAAATATAAAGGGTACGAAAACCGTTTCAAATTCATCAAACCTACCGAACGTGCTGCGTATAGCGCGGAGGAAGCTGGTGAACATAGCCCGTTTTTGACTCTGAGCCTAAAGTCTTCCTTAATGCCGGACAGGCGGCGGCTATTCGAGACCCCCGTCATGTCAAAGCGTGAAAGGATAAGATCTAAGCACTGCATCTCAGACGGGTGCTTAAGCATATTCACCGCCCGCACAATATAGTCATAGTCAGATGAAATTTTATACCCCAAATCATAGCGCAAGGAGGCGTAACGGTAGTGAAAAAACATGGACTGGTGGCTACAGAACATGCCCTTTTTCAGACTGAAGGTGCGCTTTGCCGCCTTGATAATTTCCTTACCATCCGCAAATTCCTCACACATATCGCCATAGACAATCGCTGGCGGCTGCTCAGCAAACGCCTGAAGCTGGCGGTCTAACTGTATCAGGGTATCGGCTGCATACAGCGAATCCCCTGAATTCAGAAAACAAAAGTAATCACACGGCTGGATATGGCTAATGCCTTTATTCATGGCATCGTAGATACCTTTATCCGGCGCGGAAACATAGCGGATATTGGGTTGTGCCTCGGAAAGTTGCTGTAAGTAAGCCGGAGTACCGTCTTTAGAAGCACCATCAATAATGATGCATTCCCAGTTGAGGTACGTTTGTGCCAACAGCGAATCAACCGTCCGCATTAAACCCGACAGATTATTGTAACAGATTGTAATGAAAAAGAATTTTTTATTCATATATGTATCTCAATACATCACGCACCGCATTAAATTCCACTTTTGCGTAAGGCTGTAAATGCTGAGTATTGGCGTCAATGGCAAGAATCGCCGCCTCAACATCCTGGACACGCTCACACACCGCACACAAACGCTGCGATTTCACATAATTAGCCAACTCAATCTGGTGCTTATCAGCCCTATCGGTATTAGGAACCACTAATACCCGTTTTTTATGCTCCAACAACATAAAAATCGTACCAGCCCCGGCATGTGTAATGAAAAAGTCATAGTCTGCGAGTTTGTCTTTTAAACTTTTATCAAAATCGAACCAAGGCTTGTACTGCGGTTGGTAACTACCTTCACCGGTTTGCAAGGTAATCTCGTAGCGACTTTCCAAATCACGGCTTTCATCAATTTTCTTCACCAACGAGTCAAACCCGGTAGTGCCAGTGATGACAAGGATTCGCGTTTTATTATTAGAGGCGTCCAGCGAACTCAGCGTCACGATACAACTCCTTTAAGGATTCATTTTGAACAAAAAACTTGGTACTGAAAGGTGAACACGCCTTACCGGATAAGCTTTTACTGGTAAAACGGCACCAATCTTCAAAAAATATGCGTTTTTTGACACGCATAGCCTTACAAACCATGAATACCGGGATACAGATGCCCGGTCCAAAGCCAATCACCGCACGCGGCTGGTATTGGCGCACCAATTTCACGGTCAATATTACGGCTTTCAAATAAGCATTCACAAACGCGAGTGGATTGAAGGATTCATTTTTGTGCCTAATGGGCGGCACTGTATAAATTTTTTCAGTCGAATCGCCTTTCATCGTTTCCGTGTCAGTCACGTGAATGAAATCAATATTAGGATCAAGTGACTGCATTTGCTTCATCAGACGCATGGCCTGATCATGATGCCCGCCCTCGCCGTACACAAGCAATATACTTATGCCCATGGTCTACTCCTTGCAATCTAATTAGCACCATCAATAGTGCGAACTCTTCCGCACCACGCCCCAAAAAATCCCCAAAGGGAATAATCATAAAATCGGTCAGCAACAACGCTATCAAAATGATGGAAAAATTATTGCGATACTTTTCGGACAACAGATGCACAATCATGACCATCAAGAATGCTAACGGAAACAATAAAATGCCGTATTTGAATAATAGACCTGTCAAGCCAATATCCGAGACATACATATTTATCCCGTAGACTGAACGAAACCCCTCATTGAATTGAAGTGACAGTGCGCCGTGCGGCATCAAAAAGTTGCTTAACGCCTCTCCCATCATGATCCGGAATTCTTTGTTACGGTGATAGTCGTAAAAAAACACCGGCTCATTAAATGCATACACATACAGGAAGTAAGACAGATACCCCAGCACCGCCACTACCGGCACTAATAACAATACGCTTACATTAAAAGTGCTCAAACGGTGGCGCAAAATAGTAATCCACACCAACGTCAACACAATCGCCAGACCCATACCACGAGTTTGGTTAATGTAAAGCATATAAGCTGCCAACAAACCCAGCGGTATCAGCGCCTTCAAGAATTCACCGCGAGCCAACAAATAATAAGGGTACAAAGCAATCAAAAAACCGGCTTCCAGAAAACGGGTGTCAAACCGTGCATCTGTTGCCTCAAAATCATCCGCAAACTGTTCTGCATGTACCGAAAACTCAAAACCAGCATTGCGCGGAATCAACTCAAACGCATTCGCAGCCGACCAAGCCAACACGATATAAAACAAATACTTAAGAATATTCCCCAAATCAGACTCGCCGTATCCCCTACGCCCGCCGATCGTTAACATAATCAGAAAGTAAATCAGGTAGAGCAAGGTACGGCGCTCATCCAAAAAACCATACTGCAACGGCTGTTGGAAACTCACATAAGCGAAAATGGGGGGAGCCAGGAATACCAATGCCACCATCACCAAAAAATACCAGTCAATGGTATCCAACGATTCTCGCTGAGCCACAAGGATGTAAGCCAATGCTAACAGTGATAACCCAATCACTGCCTCACGTAAAAGCAACAAACCAAAGCGATGGTCATCACTCAAAAAAAACAAACCGGATACCAACGCCAACGCTGCGATCATCACCAACTTGTCAGGCATCGATGCCACCGCACCCATCTGTGCTGGTGAATCTGTTTTCAGGAATGAGGCGTTAATTTGCATACCAATCCCCGTTACTTATTAATGACAGCCAGTATTTTGCGGGCATAGTCTGCATGGTCGAAATTCTTGACACGCTGCCTACCTCTTGCCGCCAATTCCGTAGCCAAGGGTGCATCACGTAACAATTGCAACATCTTGTCTGCCATATCAGCCGCATCATTGGGATCGAAAATCAAAGCGGCATTCCCCACTTGCTCTGGCAACGCCACCACATTAGAACAACAAACTGGCACACCCAAAGCAAACGCCTCATAAATCGGAATACTGACACTCTCAAACAAGGTAGGCATCACCAACATTTGCGCCATTTTATAGAGGTAGGGAATATCCTCATAATCAATGTAACCCAGATGTTTGACACGATGCCCAAGGTTTAACGCCTGTATCTTTGCCATCAACTGCGGGTAATAATCTTGCTGTGACCCCGATAAAATTAACGTCACATCCTCATCGGTATCATTCACAATAATATTGAATGCTTCCACCAGCTTAAGATGATTTTTGTGAAACCAACACTGCGCCGGGTAGAAAATATAGCGCTTTGGGAGCGCATATTTACGTTGCACCGCTGCGAAATTTTCCGGCTTAGCCTCATAGCTGCGCAAAAACTCTGGTGGAGGAGACTGGATCACTGCTACCTTGTCGCCGGAAGCCCCCAAAAAGTTCATTATGTCCTGCTTAACATAATTCGATTCACAGATGACCGCCTTTGCAGCCCTGGTCAACGCCTGATTCCTCAACTCCCGCTTGAAACGCTCCGTTCGCGAAAAAGCATGAGGGTAATATTTTTCCTGCATATCATGCAGCGTAAAGATGAACGGCTTTTTCAAAAACACATGCGGGTACACCGAAGTTGCTGGGGATATAAACAAATCAATATCCGCATACACTTGTTTCTCATCATCCCGCAGAAAAAACGGCTGACGCATTCCCAACAATAATTGGGAAAAAATAATGGTCTGATTGAGAGTCGAGCGATTAGAAGGCGACAACTTCCTCACTTCCAAGCCATAATCATCAAAACGCGAATCATCAGTATCGGCGAAAATAATGTAGCGATTGCTCTTGTCGGCTGCGAGAGCATCCACCATTGACTGAATATACTGAAAAATACCCCCGCCATGCATGGGATAAAAAGTCAATATACCGATGTTTTTCTTCATAATAGTGCAACCATTTCTTTCGTATTTATTAGTTACTTAAAGCGCACTCGCAAGGTCTCCCGGAACAGGTAGAGCAAAGCCGCCCCAACCACTCCCATCAAGACCACGCCATCTGCCACAATAACCAGTAAATTACTGTTTATGTATTCGTGCACATAGTTCAACAACACAATTATCAACGCCCCTAGCACCACAAACAACAAGGTTTGCAACAGGTACTCACCGAACTTATGCCCCACATTGCGCTGTACCCACCAATAGAAATAAGGCAATGGCAACAACAACAAGAACAACGACAGCGCAGCACCATCATGACCATAACGCGGTGTTAACACATACATTCCCACCACATACGCCACCGTTCCCAAGAAAGAACTGATCGCGGTTACTTTTGCATTCCCTGAACCCTGTAACACCCAGTAAGCCACCACGGTATTCGACTGAAAGAAGAAATACAGGGCAATAATTTGCAAGGTCAAGGTGCTATGCAGCGCAAACTCAGGGGAAATCCACAACTCAAGGAAAGCCCCGCCCGAAGAAATCAACGCCACGCTAATCGCCATGCTAAACAAGAACACCAACCACATCGCACGCCGATACAAGGCGAGTCGCCCAACCTGATCGTTTAAACTCGATAACTCACTAAAACGCGGAAAGGTAATCTGGCTCAGCACCTGAATCAGACCATTAGCCATTTGCGCAATCGTATGTGGAATCTGGTAATACGTGACCGCCTCTGTTCCCAGAATGGCTCCGATAATAAATTTATCCAGACGGGAAACCACACCACCCAAGAAGTTACTGACAAAGGTATAAGCGCTAAACCCAATCATTTCCGCGAAAATATGACGGTCGAATGACAAACCCAACCGCACATCTTGCGGCAATACCTGCTTTCCCAAGATGTAACCACTGCTCAGTGCGATCATCTGAATAATGACGTAACCCCACAAAATAGCGATCAAATCATAACCAAACAACACCATAATGGTCGCCATCACGACACCCGCGATGTTGGCTGAATTTTGGATCACCGCTGGAATATCAAAACGATGGTAAGCCTTGAATACATTCAGGAAAAACTGATTGATATAACTCAGTAAAAAAGCCACCGCCGTAATCGACAATGCCTTAGCCGCCAGCTCAGCTTTAACAGCATCCTCGTTATAAATCAGATGACCCAACGGCAACGCAAAAATCAACACCGCAGCCGCAATGACCAAACCTAACACCACATACATCAACAAAGCGATGTCTAAAATCGGTTTAACCTTAGCATTTTCCCCAGTTACTTCGTACTGCGAAACATACTTAACAATCGCCTGACCCACACCAAGGTCAACAAAATTCATGAACCCGATCAAGGATATACAAATAATATAAAGCCCATAGATGTCGGTACCCATGTACTTGATCATCAGCGGAATCGTAGCCAATGACGCAAGTAACGGCAGCACATAGCCAAGGCCACTAAATGCGATGTTCCTCGATATATTTTTCATTATGTAAGCAACTCTGAATTTGGCAAATCAGGTTCACTAGCGAACCTGATGCCTACATTCTAACGTCTTATTGGAACATTTCCATGCATTTCCTGACAGCCGCGCATACACGCTCGACATCACGCTTTTCCATATCAAAATAAGAAGGCAGATTGATACCTTTTTGGTAGATTTGGTAAGTAACGGGCGTATGTGTACCGGGGTAGTCAGCCATCATCGACAATGGGTAGAAATAAGGGCGACTGTCCACATCAAATTCACGTAATTTCTGCATGAAAGTGTCACGAGTAGCCTCATCTGCCCCTTCAAGTTCTGCCGTCACCATCCAGTAAACATTTGTCGCCCAAGGTGCAGTCCGATTCAACGTCAAGCCCGCCAGACCACTGAGAGCTTCTTGATACCAGGTAAATATTTCCTGTTTCTTTTGCAGGATTTCTTCAATGCGCTCCAATTGCGCCAAGCCCAATGCTGCCTGCAAGTTGGTCATACGGTAGTTATAACCTACTTCCGTATGCCAGTAGCGTTTCGTGGGACTCATCGCATGATCACGCAAATACTTGGCACGGAGGTACAATGCCTCATCGTCCGTGGTAATCATGCCGCCTTCGCCAGAGGTAATCACCTTGTTACCGTAAAAGCTAAAGGAACCGCAATGCCCCCAAGACCCTACTTTTTTGCCATCGACTTCCGCACCATGCGCCTCGGCTGCATCCTCAATCACCAACAAACCGTGTTTCTCAGCAATCGCCATAATGGCTGGCATATTCGCCGGATGCCCATACAAATGCACTGGAATGATCGCCTTGGTTTTTGGCGTAATCGCCGCCTCAATAGCAGCAGGATCAATGCACAAGGTTTCAGGATCAATATCGACCAAAACCGGTACAGCACCCACGTATTTAGTCGCGTTGGCAGTAGCAATAAACGTTAAGTCTGGCATGATCACCTCATCACCCGCCTCAACACCCATACTAACCAGCGCCAAATGCAAAGAGGTCGTGCCATTACTGCACGTCAAGGCATACTTGCTACCGCAAAATTCCGCAAATTTTTCTTCAAACGCCGTGAGGTATTCACCTAAAGATGATACCCAGCCCGATGCAATAGCCGCCGTGACGTACTCGATTTCTTTTTTGGTAATGGTCGGCCTAGAGACGGGCAGGAAACCATTGTTCTGTTGTAATTGAGTCATTTATATTATTTCCTATACTAAACAATCTGTTACTAAGCAGGCTTCTTCTGCAATTGCCTTACCCTTACCGTGTATAGGGCAAATGCAGCCAAGAAGGTCAAAAAGATAGTAACCTCTTGGAAACCGCTAACATGCATTGCTATGCCCGTAGCTGCAAAAAATGCCGACAAAGTGCTAATTTTCAGAAGCGCAGACTGCTTGCTGTCCCCACTTTGTAACAAAATGTGGTGAAGATGAGTACGATCCGCTTTCAACGGTGACTGACCCCGCGAGACTCGCTCCACGATAACCCGCGCCATATCCATCAGGGGGAAAGCAATTAGCCACAGTGCAGTTGCCGCCGAGAAACTAATAGCATTGCTATTGACCGAACCATCCAGTGTCGGCTGGGTTCCCTGAATCAATAACCAAACCACGGTGAAACCAATCAGCATGGAACCTGTATCACCCATAAAAATCTTAACGATTCTCTTATCCTTTTCCTGAACGCCCCCGGCAAGGTTAGCAATCAGATAAGGAATGAGTGCACCAGAAAGGATTAAGGTCAGCTTCATGTTAGTCATGTCATCATTCAGGAAGAATAGGATTCCCATGCCCACGAATGTCACTAACGAAGAAATACCCAATAAACCGTCAATTCCATCTATCATATTGAACGCATTGATAGCAGCAAGAACGGCAAACACCGTCACCACGTAGCCAAGCGCCCCAATGTCAACGGCTGAAGTCCCAAACATTGTCCCCAGATAATGAATGTACATGCCGCTACCAGCACACATCAGCGCCGCTACCACGGTTTGTACAAACAATCTTAGCCTAGGCGACAAGTCTTTAACGTCATCAGCCACTCCAAGCGCCACAATGATACTGCTGCACACCAAATAGGTCAGTGAACTACTATTAGGCGTAATGAATAGAGAAATCCCCATCACCAAGCCTGCATAGATTGACACCCCACCTATTAACGGAATATCCCCGTTATGGAACTTACGCTCACTATTGGGTACATCCACCAAACCAAACTTAACCGCAAACGGGGTAAGTAGCAGAATGGATAACGCAGATATAAAAAAAACTAATAAAAAAATGCCCGCAAAACTCACTGGAACCTCCTGTTCACAAAAGCGCCTAATTCCCTATCTACCGATATACCCAAAAGCCTAATCGCTGAAACGCTACCGCCAAGCCGGAACACGTCCAACCCGACAAATATCTTACGAAAAACCCTTGTGCCATTGACATCTGCATGTCCTCAAGTGCTATCTCAACATTCATGTAAATCTCAGCAAAAAATGGACACTCCACGTATACCCAAAGGGTACAAGCACCATTTCGTCACAACTCAATTTACAATTACAAACAAACACTTACTCAAAAACTCAGTTCAAACGCGCAAGCAAATAAACCAAGACTATAACAAGTATTCGTCACGCCTCAAAGATAGACTCCTGTCGATAAAAAAAACTTATGACACTTCTGCCCTTTCACAAAATACATCATTTAATTGATGTATAAACACAAGTATAATGTTTTATAGAAATATAGCAACGCTACCTACCCATGAAAGAGCACATTTCATCAAAAAAACGTATTAAAATTTACTTATTAAATCAAAATCTGATCAAAAATTGTCAAAATTACTGATGAAAAAATTAATTTTCGACATAAGTAAATCATATAAAAATAAATAACCTTAATGCTTTCAGAGACAAACTATAGTTCGTTTCTTCACAATTTCTGCTGATTTTTTTAATTTTTGATGCATTTTTTTGATCGAAAACAAGCAAATGATCTTGTTAGATTATCAAGCAGGCTAATTTATCCAAAAACAAAACAAATAGATCAAATTATAACCAAAATCAATCACTGATCTGTCGACCGCCCTCGTACTTAGCTATCGACAACAGGTTTAAAAAACAAGCAAGGCTAACCTTATAAACAAAAACTTAACGTAGACCGCAGACTCGGCAATAAAATGAATGCATGGCTATGCGCTGGCGTGGCTTGGTAGAAAGCCGCTAAAATACAAACACTCAATGGACACATCAATACTGAATCTTATGGAAAAACCAGCAGCTCACATCCTCTCGCCACACAGTAAGCGCGAAGAAACGTATATCGATGAGCATATCCGCCCGCGCCGTCTACAGGACTACATTGGGCAACCCGTGGTACGCGAACAAATGGAAATTTTCATTCATGCCGCCCGCCACCGGGGGGAAGCGTTGGATCACGTCCTGATTTTTGGTCCACCGGGGCTGGGTAAAACCACGCTTTCTCACATTATAGCGCATGAAATGGGGGCGAACCTGCGGCAAACCTCCGGGCCAGTACTAGAAAAAGCTGGGGATCTGGCTGCCCTGCTGACCAACCTCGAACCTCACGACGTATTATTCATCGACGAGATTCACCGCCTCAGCCCGATGGTAGAAGAGATTCTCTACCCTGCCTTAGAAGACTTCCAGCTCGACATTATGATTGGGGAAGGCCCTGCCGCGCGTTCCATCAAGCTCGACCTCCCGCCCTTCACCTTGGTGGGCGCGACGACCCGTGCAGGTTTGCTTACCTCGCCATTACGGGATCGCTTCGGGATTGTGCAACGCCTGGAGTTTTACAATGTCGATGACCTGGCTTACATCGTGCAACGCGCCGCCAGCATTATTGGGGCAAGCATCGACGTGGGTGGCGCGCGAGAAATCGCCCGCCGGTCACGCGGCACGCCCCGTATTGCCAACCGCCTGTTACGGCGGGTACGCGATTACGTGCAAGTCAAAGGTAATGGCCTGATTGATACCGAAATGGCGGATAAAGCCCTCAATATGCTCAATGTGGATAATCAAGGTTTCGACCATATGGATCGCCGCCTACTGTTAGCTGTCATGGAAAAATTCGACGGCGGCCCCGTGGGGGTCGACAGCTTGGCTGCTGCGATTGGCGAAGAACGTGGCACGATTGAAGATGTCCTCGAACCGTTCCTCATCCAACAAGGTTTTCTGATGCGCACCCCGCGTGGGCGGGTCGCTACCCGCCATGCTTGGCAACACTTCGGGCTGACTATTCCCGCCCGTCTCAACCTAACCGAGATCCAATCAGATCAAGAAGGCAGTAGTTTTGACTTATTTGAATGAATTTATCCTCCCGGTACGGGTGTATTACGAAGATACCGATGCCGGAGGCGTGGTGTATCACGCCAATTACCTGCGTTTCATGGAACGCGCACGGACTGAATGGCTGCGCACCTTGGGCTTTGAACAAGACAAATTGGCACAAGAATTGAGTATTGTTTTCGTCGTTGCCGGGCTGGAGATTGCCTACCGTAAACCCGCCCGTTTCAATGATGCCTTATTCATTAGCGCCAAAATCGACACCATTGGACGCGCCTCACTGGTATTCAAGCAAGAAATTTGGCGGGAAGGCGGCAATAATTCGCGGGAACTCTTGACAACTGCCAGCGTCAAAGTAGTCTGTGTCAGCACGGGCAACTTTCGTTCAACGACAATTCCAACAGTAATCAGGGAACTCCTTCAGTGACAACAGATCTCTCCATACTCAAGCTGATCATGGATGCCAGCTTGGTCGTCAAAATCGTCATGATCTTACTGGTATTAGCGTCGCTACTATCTTGGACATTGATCATGGTCAAATCCAGCACCATTAACAGCACCCAAAGCAGCGTTACGCAGTTTGAAGAACGCTTCTGGAGTGGAGTTTCACTGAACTCCTTGTATGAAGAGTTGTCTCAGAAAACACAGCGGCGTGGGCTGGAGCGTATTTTTTACGACGGCTTTCACGAATACAAACGCGCCCTCAACGTAGACCCGACCTCACGGCTCTCGGTCACGGACTCGGTGCAGCGCTCCATGCGGGTTGCCGCCTCTAAAGAGGTCGATGATCTGGAAAGGAATTTAGCATTTCTAGCCACTGTCGGTTCGACCAGCCCGTATATAGGTCTGTTTGGCACAGTGTGGGGAATCATGAACTCGTTTATTTCACTCGGACAAATGCAGCAAGCCACCTTAGGCGTGGTTGCCCCCGGTATTGCCGAAGCCCTAATTGCCACCGCCATTGGCTTGTTTGCGGCAATTCCGGCAGTTATTGCCTACAACCGCTTTAGTGACAAAATCGACCGTTTGGTGGTGAGTTATGACAATTTCCGTGAAGAATTTACCGCGCTGTTAGAGCGCCATGCCAGCACGCAAAGGAAACCGGCATGAGCAGCGCCCGTCGCCGCCGTAAAATCATGGCAGAAATGAACGTGGTTCCCTACATCGACGTCATGTTGGTGCTACTGGTTATCTTCATGGTCACAGCCCCCATTATGCAAACCGGCGTAACTGTCGATGCGCCCGATGCTCAGGCTGAACCGCTGGATGCGAACAACCAGCAAGAACCCTTGACCATATCCGTTGATGCCAGTGGACGGTTATTTCTGGATGATGGCTCGGAAGTACCCGCTGCCAACGTCACCGCTTACGTGAGCAGCCAATTGGATGCCAAAGCCGAACGCCCCGTATACGTCAAAGCCGACAGCACGGTCGAATACCGGCATTTAATGAATGCAATGGTCGCCGTTCAACAAGCGGGGGCAAAAAAAATTGGCTTAATGGCTGACCCGGCACCGCCCGACCAACCGTAAGCAGATCTGAGAAGGGCTACACGATCATGTTTAAAGAAATACGTAATAAACCACAAGCACTCTTCTGGGCCATTGTGCTGCACGTCCTGATCGTCGCGGTGTTATTGCTCAGTTTCCAATTCACTGACCGCCCGGAAACCACGGAAAGTACCGCCGTCGAAGTCACCCTGCCCGACGCACCACTTCCCCCAGAAGAAAAACCCAATACCAGCGAACCGGAACGCACCGCGTTAACGGCGACAGAAGACGCCTCCCCCGCAAAAACAGAGCCAACCAAAGCGGAAGCGGAAGCCGAGGCGAAAGCGGAAGCCCAGCAACAAGCCATTGCCGCTGCGGCAGCGGCGACTGCTGCGGCACAAGCCAAACAGCAAGCCGATGCGCAACGCAAAGCACTGGCAGAAACCAAAGCCAAAGAAGCGGCACGCGAAAAAGCAGACGCTGATAAAGCTGCAAAAGCCAAAGAAGCGGCACGTCAGGAAGCATCTGCTGAAGAACGCGCCAAAGCGGAAGCACGCCGCCGCGCCGAAGCCAGAGCGGAAGCTCGCCGCCAAGACCTAGCCGCTGAAAAAGAAGCCGAACGCAAACAAGCCAATGCTGCCAACAAAGCCAAGGCAGAAGCCGAGGCAAAAGCACTGGCAGAAAAGAAAGCCCGCGAAAAAGCCAAAGCTGACGCTGCTGCTGAAGCAAAAGCCGAAGCGAAAGCAGAAGCGGCTGCTGAAGCGAAAGCCAAAGAAAAAGCCGAAGCGGCTGCCAAAGCCAAATCCGAGGCAAAAGCAGAAGCAGCTGCTGAAGCCAAAGCAGCAGAAAAAGCCAAAGCCGCCGCTGCGGAAAAAGCAGAAGCCGAAGCAGCAGCCAAAGCCAAGTCCGAAGCGCTTGCCCGTAAAAAAGCGGAAGCAGAAGAAGCGCAACTGGCTGCTGACCGTGAACGCTGGAAAGCTGCCGAAGCCAAACGCAAAGCGGCTGAAGAAGACGCCCGCCGTGCTGCCGCAGCCGCTGGCCCTAGCAACAGTGAATTAAGCGCTGCCCGCGCCGCATGGAAAGCCGCTGTCAACCGCAAAATCAAAGGCAACTGGAACAAACCCGGCGAACGCTTTGGCATGTCCGCCACTATTCGCCTAGGCATTAGCTCTTCGAGTGGTATCCGGCGTTTCACCTTATCTTGCGATGGCAGCACCGCGTTTTGCGAGTCGATAAAAGCAGCGGTACACCGTTCCGACCCGTTTCCACGTCCCGAATACAAAGAACTGTACAACGATACTCACGTTATCACGATGGATTAACAGCAATGCACATGAAAACAACCTTACTCGCATCTGTCCTGCTCGTCACAGGACTTGGCTTACCCGTCACCCTAACGGCTGAAGAGTTACACTCGCGCATTGACATTGATGCCACTGCCGGTGAAACCAGCATCATTGTGACGCCTTTCAGCCCGCTATCCAAAGTCGTCGAAGCCGACCTGCAACGCAGCGGGCGTTTCGCGCTGATGGATCCGGCACGGGCAGGCGGTAATTTCTCCCCCGACGCTTTGCGTGCGACTGGAGCAGAATACGCCGTGGTCGGCAGTCACAGCGGTGATATGAATCTCCAACTGGTCAATCTGCGCAGCGGTCAAGTCGTCCGTGCTTTCCGCATTCCCCCGCACCCGAATGAACGCCGCATGGCACACAAAGCCGCCGACTTAGTGTTTGAAAAACTCACCGGGGTAAAAGGCGCATTCGACACCCGTATTGCTTACGTTTCCGCCAGCGGGCCTGCCAAAAACCAAACCTACCAGTTGATCGTATCGGATGCAGACGGTTTCAACCCCCGCACCATCGTGTCTTCGCGCAAACCGGTGATGTCCCCCAGTTGGTCGCCGGATGGCAGGCAAGTGGCGTATGTCTCCTATGAAACGGGTCGCCCCGTGGTCTATGCGCAAGATTTAGCATCGGGTGGCAAGCGCACCATTTCTGACCCGAACCGCTCCAGCATTTCCCCGTCTTGGTCGCCGGACGGACGCTCGATTGCTTACAGTGTCGCCGAACGCGGCAATTACAATATCGTGGTCAGCGGCGCGAATGGTGGCGGCGCACGTCAAATTACCAACACACGCGGCATTAATGCTGAGCCGCAATGGGCAGACAGCAATACCATCGTATTCACCTCTGACCGCAGTGGACAACCGCAACTCTACAAAACCACTGCCAGTGGCGGCGGCGAAAGCCGGATGTCATTCAGCGGTGGCTACAATGCCGGGGCAAGCATTGCAGGCAACAGTGTCGCGATGGTAAAGCAAAGCGGCGGCACATCCAGCATCACCATTATGGATGCTGCCACCAAACAGGAACGCACCATTTCACGCGGAACCCAAGACGATTCCCCTGCCATCTCCCCCAATGGCATGATGGTGTTGTATGCGACGGATGCCGGTGGACGTAACTCCTTGGCAGTCGCCAGTGACAATGGCAAAGCCCACCAAAGCCTGTATTCACAGGCGGGCGATGTACGCGACCCCGCATGGTCGCCCTACCTTGATTAATGAATAGTGAGACGAGTGTTATGAAAATGAAAGCATTGGTTTTTTCAGTCCTGGTGGCTGCACTGAGCGTAACCGGTTGTCAACAAGTCCCGCCAAACGCTGGCGGCACAGGCGGCACTGCGGGCGGTGGTTACGGCACGGGTGGCACTGCGGGCGGTGGTTACGGCACGGGTGGCACTGCGGGTGGTGGTTACGGCACGGGTGGCACTGCGGGTGGTGGCTACGGCACTGGTTCAGGTCAATACACCCCGGCAGAGCTGCGTAACCCCAACAGCATTCTGGCGCAACGGGTCATTTATTTCGACCTCGACCGTTCAGACATCAAGCCGGAATACATGAACGTCCTCAATGCTCATGCTTCCTTGCTGACAGCCTATCCGAACCTGCGGGTACGTTTGGAAGGTCATGCCGACGAACGCGGCTCACGTGATTACAACGTTGCCTTGTCTGAGCGCCGGGGTTATTCCGTACTCGATTACATGCAGGTCAAAGGCACTAGCAGCAACCAGATGGAAGTCATCGGTTATGGCGAAGAAGTCCCGGCAGTTTTCGGGCATAATGAGGCAGCGTGGAGCAAAAACCGCCGCGTCGAAATCAAATATGCCGGAGAATAATATGATGAAAAACCAGCTAAACCGCAGCGTCCTTGGCGCTGTGGTCGCTACCCTGCTGGCAGTTGCCCCTGTGGGGGCTGCACCGCTATCGGATGAGGCTGCGGTGCAATTACTGCAACGGGTCAATGAGTTGGAGCAGGAATTGCGCAACCTGCGCGGTGATAATGAAAAACTGCAAAACGAGTTGGACATTGTGCGGAAAAGTCAGGAAGACACTTTCCAACGTGTCGATGAGCGTATCGAGAAACTGCAAGACAAAACCCCGGACACTGCGGACAAAACCGAAGCTGCGCCAGACACCGTACCCAGCAAAGTTCTCGATAATGCCGATATAGCCGCACTCAAAGCCAAAGACACGGTGCTTGACACTGCCGATAAAGCCACCAAAACCGACCCTAACGGTTTCTACAGCTACGGCACTAACAAGTCAGATGACAAAAACCCACCGGCTAACAACACTACCGACGCCAAGGTTGGTAGTCCGGCTGAAAAAACGGCAGAGCCACCCGACTCAACCAAAGAACCGGACAGCGCCACAACCGCAGACAAAACTCCCTTGCCTGAGCAAGAAGAACGGTCAGTCTATGACAACGCCTTCAAAACCTTGCTGCAAGACCCTAAAGAAGCCGTGCCGGAATTCCGTGGCTTCCTCAAGGATTACCCCAAAAGCCCGCTGGCGGCGAGTGCCCAATATTGGGTAGGCGAAGCCCTGTATGCTGAAAAAGACTACAAAGGCGCGGTTGAAGAGTTTTTAGTGGTACTCAAGGAACACAAGGGCAGTGACAAAGCCCCCGATGCCGCACTCAAACTCGGCTACAGTTTCTACGAACTCAAAGACTGGGAAAAAGCCCGTAAAACGCTGCAAGACGTGATCAGCTTCTTCCCTGATAACGCCGAAACCCGCAAGCTGGCACAAGAACGGCTTGATAAAATGAAGGCTGAGGGGCATTAAGCCCCTCTTTTTTTAATCAGACTGACAGCTTCTCCTGCAAAATTGCGCATCTTTGCATATAGTTATCTGGCAAGGATGACTATTAAATAACAGCGGAGATACGCATGTTCGGCAAAAAAAGCCCAAAACCAACCCCTGAACTTGATCTTGCGCAGGTATTGCCCCCTGTGCCACTGAAAACTGCTGCCGCCCGGCGCTTTATGGAGTTTTGCCAACACGACTTCCAGAGCCATGCCCATGCGGATGGCTTTGACCCCAACGTGTATGCGGATGCGGTCACACTGGTAGTTGACCGCCTCGAAGCCACCCGGCACATGGAGTAAGTCACATGATCATCACTGCCATTAACGCCGAAAACTTTCGCAAATACACCCATCTGCAACTGGAAAATTTACCCGAACGTGGTCTAATCGCCCTCACTGGCGGCAATGAATCCGGCAAAAGCAGCATTGGCGATGTCATACAGTTCGGTCTGTTCGGGCGCACCGAGCAAGTGAAACCCGAAGACGCAGCCAAACTGATTCACTGGGGAGCCAGCCAAGCCAGCGTTGCCTTGCGCCTGCAACACCGGGGGCATGAATACCGGCTGATACGCTCGGTCGACACCGAGGGCAATGTTGCTGCCACCCTGTTTTCCACCGAAGAAGAAGTCACGCTGGCAGATACCCCGGAAACCGTCGAGCGTCAAATCAAAGCGCTGTTCGGCTACTATTACGGCGCATTTTCCAAAGCCTTTTACTGGGGGCAACAAAGCAGCAATACCAAGGAAGGTGACAGCGACAACCTGCGTGCAATTGCCGGACTCAAAGAACACGCCACCCTCAGCAACCAACTGGAACGCGAACAAACGGAACGCCTCAATACCCTCAAGGAAATGGAAGGCCGCAGCAAACACACGTTACGTTCCATCGACACCTTGCATATTGATGACACGCAACTGCCACGCCTCAACGCCATCGTCACCGATATAGAAGAGCGCCAGCAGCAACTTACCCTCATGGCGCAACGGCTCGACAAAGAATCACTCACCTACCCCAATAACCTTGAAGCGTTTCATGGGGTTGACCAACGCTCCCGTAAAATCGGGCGTTGGACTAAAGCCACGCTGATCGTATTCCTGTTGGCGTTGTTAGTGGGCTTATTCTTCATGTTCACGCCTGAATGGGGCAAAAGCGTACTGGGCAATCTTTCCGCCTCCCTCCAAGACACACTGGGCAGAGGCGCAATCCGCCTGGCTTCGATTGCGGCGTTGGTCGGCGCAGTACTGTTGGTTTACGGCTGGTATGTGGAAATGCGCCGCTTGCGTCCGCTACAAATCCAAGCCAATCATCTCGCTGCGGCGATGGAAAACAGCTATCAAGCTTGTACCCAGCCGGTGAGCCGTCAGCTCAACACCGATAGCATCGACTATCTCGTGGAAAAGCACCTCGACATGCCAGACAACAGCACGACCCACCCTGATATGGCTTCCATACCGGAGTGGATACAAACCACACGTCTGTACAAAACCAAAGCACTTTATGTACACAGTGCGGCAGATACTCTCAATGTTGGGCTGGTCAACCGTCGGGAAGAATTGGGAAAACACCTGGAAACAGCTAAAGCCGAGATTCTCACCGCCGAGCAACAACTGGAACACCGTGCGCATTTGCAAGCACTGGCAACCGAGCAAGAACAAGCACTGGAAAACGAACGCCGCCAGCAAGTCGTCACCAGTACGGCCATCGACTTATTAAAGCGCGATGCCAGCCACTCGATTGAACGCTTCAATCAATTGGTCAAAACGCGCTGCCCAGAACTGCTGCAACGTTTCACCCAAACGCATTACAAATCGTTAGAAATTTTGCCGGATTTCAGCCTCAAAGTGCTCTCGGAGGAAAAAGGCGACTACCTTGATTTCAACGAAATTTCCACCGGCACACAACGCCAAGTGGCATTAGCCATGCGCATTGCACTCGCCAATGCCTTGGCAGATGCCACCAAAACCGACAAACAGATGTTGTTTTTGGATGAACCCTTTGCGTTCTTCGACCCGGAACGTAGCAATAACACGCTGCACAGTCTGGCAGAAACCAGTAAAGGTGTGATGAGCCAAATTTGGCTGACCGCGCAAACCAAGCCGGAAGGCATCGCGTTAGCGCATCACATCAAGTGTCGGCAAGGCGAACATACCCTGAAGGTATAGAAGCTTTCTTCTTTGCGAATTATCAACCTATAATCTCTTCAGCACTACAGTTAGAGGAGATAATATGGCTTTTGATAATTTTGCATCCGCACAGTCATTTTTGCTGATCGCGGGCTTTGTGATTGCCTTCATTATGGGGGCAATCGTCAATAAAACACACTTTTGCACAATGGGTGCGGTATCCGACTGGATTAATATGGGCGATACTGGGCGTTTTCGTGCCTGGGGTTTAGCCATTGGGGTTGCCCTGCTAGGGGTAGTCTTGCTGGAAATGGCAGGAATGGTGAATGCCAACGGCTCTTACCCACCTTACCGCAATGGGCAACTGATCTGGGCAGAAAACCTGCTGGGCGGCATCCTCTTCGGCATCGGCATGACCATCGCCGGTGGTTGCGGTAACAAATGTTTGGTGCGTATTGGCGCTGGCAACCTCAAATCCATTTTCGTATTCCTGATTATCGGGGTGGTAGCGTATTTCATGCTGAATCCATTCCCCGGCTCAGATAAAACCTTGTATTCCCTACTATTTTATCCTTGGCTTAACCCCTTGGCAGTGAACATGGGCAATTCTCAGGATTTAGGCAGCGTCATTGCAGGCGAAGACAATGCCTTAATGGCACGCTTGGTCATTGGTTTGGTTATCGGGTTATTTTTGGTCTGGCTGGCGTTTAAATCCAAAGATTTCCGCAGCAGCAGTGATTTCGCACTCGGCGGCATTGCCGTGGGTTTGTGCGTGTTAGCCGCTTGGTATGTCACCAGCAATATCTCGGTAGTTATCGACGAACAGCCTTACCCACTTACCCAGTATTACGGTGAATGGGACATGCTGGCAGAATCAGAGGAAGGCAAACCAGCGATTGGTGCGGCACTTGGCGCACAATCCTTCACTTTCATTAATCCAATGGCTCAGGCAGTGGGTTACACCGCAGGTGGTTTCAATAGCAGCCTGCTGACTTTTGGCGTCATGGCTTTCTTTGGCGTAATGGCTGGCTCTTTAGCGTGGGCATTGGTCAGCCGTACCTTCCGTATCGAATGGTTTGCATCAGCAAGTGATGTCATCAACCATGTATTGGGCGCAGTACTGATGGGGATCGGCGGGGTTTTGGCGATGGGCTGCACGGTTGGTCAAGCCATTACCGGCGTTTCCACTCTCGCGATTGGTTCGTTCATCGCCTTTGCGGGCATTGTGTTGGGCAGTGCACTCACCATGAAAGTGCAATTCTACAAAATGATGTATGAAGAAGAAGCCAGCTTTGGCAAAGCATTAATCACTGGCTTGGTCGACTTAAAACTGCTGCCCGAATCATTGCGCAAACTTGAAAAAGTTTAACGTAAACTGAAAAAAGGCTTGCAAGCTAAAGGTCTTTCCTTATAATAGCGCTCTCTCACGGGACATTAGCTCAGTCGGTAGAGCATCTGACTTTTAATTAGGTGGTCGTGCGTTCGAGTCGCACATGTCCCACCATACAAAACAAAGGGTTGCAGTTTAAAACTGCAACCCTTTTTTGTTGGCAAGCCGCTTCAGGTGTCCTTTTTCTGTTTTGACTACCTTCAAAATACCCTCATTGATTTTTTGGCATGATTCACCGGTAACGTTCAGGCACAAAAAAGCCGGAACAACGCCCGGCTATTGGTGGTGATTCGATGCTGGTAATCATGCCGCTTTTCGATGGTCGGCAATGTAGCCTTTCAGTGCTTCATCTAGCCTTGTCTGCCAGCCTTCGCCGCTTTCCCTGAAATACTCCACCACCTCAGAAGATAGCCGGATAGTAATCCGCTCTTTGGTGGGTGCTTTTTGCTTACCACGTTTCTGGATGATTTGTGCCAGTGCTGGCAACACCTCACCGATGGGGCGGAATGCTGCCATGTCTTCCGCTGTCAGTTCGCGTACTTCGCCGCTGTCGTCTGTCAGGTGTTCAACACGGGTGATATTGTCGTTCATAATTGCGCCTCTCTGGTTTGTCTGCCTTCCTGAAACTGATTACCCGTATACCGTCTTCAATCGGAGTGAAACACGCAACATGCAAGCTACCATTCAAGCAAGCCAGCATGATGTAACGCTGTTCGGGGTAATCATGGCGGGTATCTTCCTTGATGAGCGCCGTATCCCAATCAACATGCTCAACCAAATCAAACGGTAAATCCCGGTGTGCAATGTTCCAAGCGTTCTTTTTCGGGTCATAGTCAATCTTCATCTTACATCCTAATTGTATGCACAATATGACTATAGAGCAATTTTGAAAGGAATGGCATTACAGCCGCCAGATTCATAATCAATCCACATACAAATTCCGCCGCCGACAGAAAGATACCAAAATGTAACGAGTCCCCTTAGTCGTCGGGCGACCACCGTGCGGGTGTGTAATGCAAGGAAATAAGGTGCAATAACCGTTTTTCGGATTCGCCAGCACCTGATGACGCGGAAACCAAGTGCCACCGCCTTCAAAATCGGTATTCAAGCCTACCGTGAAGGTGTAATCACCGAAATCTTGGTGTATTGAGAGCAATTGCTGATCTTCAGCACGATAACGTGCCATGAAACTTTCTTCCGCCATGGTTTCCAGCCAACGTCGCCCTTCCAAGCGCCAATGCTGACGTGCTACTGGGTGACAAAACTCCTCCAACACTTTGTGGTACATGTCATCCAGCCCAAGGTCACGCAACAAGACATCCGTAGTTGGATAAAAACTGTGGCGATCCGTCGACCATTGCGCTTGCCGTTCAGCCGACTCAATGATTTCTTGGCAAAAAGCATGAGTGAATAAGGGGAAGTGGTAAATATCAGGCCCCAGCGTCTCTACCACTAGGTCAATTTCTTTACTGCGGGTTCCGGCGGCAATGTATTTTTGTACCCATGCATCCCAGTTATCTTCCCAAGATGCCAGTGTAATCTCGTCCATTGAGGTGCTCCACGATACTGCGTTAATAACTTCACAGTATGCAGGTAAGAGCCGCCTAGAGCAGAACGCCGCAAGCCAAGCGGCTTTATTCCTCAGATAATTGTGCGGCTACCCTGCTTGATTACCGGACGTGACGACACGGTAAGATTTAATCAAGGTTTGCCCCTGCTCTTGTGGCTTGAGTTGATCGGGTTGCGCAGGTGTCTCCAAGGTTAATTCCACCAAAATATGCTGCTTGCCCTGTTGGGTTTCCTGTTGCCAACAGACAGCACCCGCTTGCTCACGTGGCTCCCCGAATTGTTCGCTGTAATATTGCAGCACTTTATCGTGCGGGTCGCGGGTGATAAAGGTATGGCGTGCATACACTTTGCGTTGCCCCTGTTCAGTCGTTGCCGTACCGTGGCGGGTGCAAATGTGGCTGGCTTTCGGGTAGGGGGAAGTGCTAGAGATGCTTTGAGACTGCCCGTTGGTATCGTTAGTGTCGCTCATGTTGTTTTACCTTATGTCTTGTTTAAATGTTGTGTATTTACCACCTTATAGAACTTTTTGACGCCAAAAACCGTGATTGATTTCACAACCGTGGCGAAAAAAGCGATAGTCGTACACGGTGCTTGTTAAGCAACTTGTGTGCCAGCGCCCTGTTTTGCCTTTTGTCGACTTTGTTTGAGCTAAGGGGGCAAAAAACGCAGAATTAATGCCATTTCCGCACCAATAGTCAGCAATAATAATTATGAGCTTAGCCATCGTTTACAGCCGCACCAATAACGGGCTGGATGCCCCCTTAGTGAGCGTCGAAGTACACCTCGCCAATGGTCTGCCCGGTGTTTCCATCGTCGGCTTGCCCGAAACCGCCGTAAAAGAAAGCCGGGATCGTGTCAAAGCCGCCATGACCAATTCCGATTTCCACTTTCCGTTGCGGCGCGTCACCATTAATCTCGCTCCGGCGGATATTCCCAAAGATGGCGGGCGCTTCGATTTACCGATTGCGATTGGAATGTTGGCGGCGAGTGAGCAATTGCCCCACGAGGTATTGCAGGGCTACGAATTCATCGGTGAATTGTCCTTAGGCGGGCAATTGCGCCCCGTGCGCGGAGTCTTGCCCACCGCGTTTGCCGCCCTGCAAGCCGGACGTGCGTTGATCGTGCCGCAAGACAATGCCGCCGAAGCCAGCTTGATCAAAGGCTTGAAGGTTTTTGCTGCCAATACCCTCAGCGAAGTGGTGGAGCACCTGCACGGCAGTGAACCGCTGGTGCGCTGGGAGCAACACATTGAAACCACCGAGACCACTTACCCTTTCGATCTTAGCGATGTGAAGGGGCAATTCATGGCACGCCGAGCGCTGGAAATTGCCGCTGCGGGCGGTCACAATTTGCTAATGGTCGGGCCACCGGGAACGGGCAAAACCATGCTCGCCAACCGCCTTGCCACGATTTTGCCGCCACTGTCCGAAGACGAAGCGCTGGAATCCGCCGCGATTGCCTCCATCAGCCATCACGGTTTTGAAGCCAGCCGCTGGGGGCAACGCCAAGTGCGCGAACCGCATCATACCTCCTCCGGTGTGGCTTTAGTTGGCGGTGGTTCGCAAGTCAAACCGGGGGAAATTTCCCTCGCGCATCACGGTATTTTGTTTCTCGACGAACTCACCGAATTCGACCGAACCGTACTCGACGTACTGCGCGAACCGTTGGAAACCGGCAAGATCACGCTTTCCCGCGCTGCCCGCCAAGCCACTTACCCCGCCAAATTCCAGCTCGTCGCCGCGATGAATCCATGTCCGCAAGGGCGTGCTTGTGACTTGCGTGAAAACTGCGAATGCACCCCGGAACGTCAGCGCAAACATCGCAGCCGCATTTCCGCACCGTTTCTGGACCGCATCGACCTGCAAATCGAAGTACCACGGGTCAAGCAAGAGGATTTGCAATCCTTCAAACACGGCGAAACCAGTGCTACCGTGCGCGAACGTGTCGAAGCGGCGCGTTCCCGCCAACACGCCCGCCAAGGCAAAATCAACAATGCCTTGACTGGACGCGATGTCGACCACTATTGCGTATTGGCGGAAAAAGACCAGAAATTGCTGAATGCGGCAATGGAACGTTTCAAGCTTTCTGCACGGGCCTATCACCGCATCCTCAAAGTGGCACGAACCATTGCCGATTTAGCCGAAAGTGCCGAGATTCGTACTGCACATTTGACCGAAGCCTTGAGTTATCGCGCGTTGGATCGTTTAGCCGCGTTATAATCCACGCTGGTAAATAACGATGACAAGGTGCGGGTATGTTGCGTTCGACAGACACAAGAAAAGTATTGCTGGCAGGCATTTGTAGCCTGATCCTCACCGTGGGCTTAGCACGGTTCGCCTACACCCCGATGCTGCCGGTCATGCGGGCAGAAACTTGGCTCACCGAAGTTGCGGGCGGCTGGCTTGCTACCTTCAATTACATGGGCTACATGAGTGGCGCATTACTCGCCGCCTCCATTAGCAGTTTGCACACCAAATACCGACTCTACCGTGCAGGCTTAGTGATTGGCGTATTGAGTATTGCAGGCATGGCACTGACGCAAGACATGGTGCTGTGGTCGATTTTGCGTTACATCGCAGGCTTGAGCAGTGCCGCCGGGTTGCTGATCGGTTCGGGCTTGATGCTGAACTGGTTAATGCGTAACGGACATCGCCCAGAACTCGGTATCCACTTCGGCGGCTTGGGCGGTGGTATTCTGGTTTCAGGATTAGTCGCGGTGTTAATGACCGCAATGCATCTGAATTGGGCGCAACAGTGGATCGCATTAGGATTGCTCAGCGCATTACTGTTCATCCCCGCGTGGTTATGGCTACCCGAACCCGCTCCTCCCGCTAACCAACAAACCACGCCGCAAGCTCCGCCTTCCCTTCAATGGTTAAAGCTCATGATTGCCATGTACTTCTGTGCGGGGGTTGGCTTTGTGGTCAGCGCCACCTTCACGGTTGCGATGGTAGAAAAGATTC
The DNA here is from genome assembly GCF_021650935.1 of Thiothrix winogradskyi. Lineage (NCBI taxonomy): Bacteria > Pseudomonadati > Pseudomonadota > Gammaproteobacteria > Thiotrichales > Thiotrichaceae > Thiothrix > Thiothrix winogradskyi. The sequence goes on from NZ_CP091244.1 coordinate 542,031, forward strand.
CTTCCCTGAATGGCTGGGGCAGTTGGGTCTGGGTATTGGTTGGCATTGCAGCAACACCGGCTTGTTTTATCTGGGATCGAGTATCACGGCGCATCGGCGATATGCCAGCGCTGCAACTGGCGTTTGCGGGGCAAATCGTAGCGATTGTATTGCCTGCGGTATCCATGAATGCGGCAATAGCGGTGTTTAGTGCCGCACTTTACGGCGCAACCTTTATCGGTATTGTCAGCCTCACCCTAACAGCCATTGGGCGGCATTACCCAGCCAACCCCGCCAAAGCGATGGCACGTTTGACCCTGAGCTATGGTGTTGCGCAAATCATCGCCCCCGCCGCGACCGGTTACATTGCGGAAGCAACCGGCAGTTACCAAGGGGGCTTGTTGATGGCAGCAGCGGTCATGGTGGTGGGCATGGGCTTGTTGTGGAAATTGCACACGACCCCCACCCATTAGGGCTATAATGGCTACCCATAAATATCAATTAGGAGATAGCTCATTATGAAATTCTTTGTGGATACTGGCGATATTAACGAAATCAGCACCTTGGTCGAAACCGGCATGGTCGATGGTGTTACCACTAACCCGTCATTAGTTGCCAGTTCAGGTAAAGATTTCGTGGCATTGGTGCGCGATATTTGCCAGCTTGTCCCCGGTCATGTCAGTGCTGAAGTGTTGGCAACCGATGTCACCACCATGCTGAAAGAAGCCGAGGTGTTACGTACCATTGCCGATAACGTTTGCATCAAAGTGCCTCTCACCGTTGACGGTTTGAAAGCTTGTAAAGCCCTATCTGCTGAAGGCACAGCAGTCAACGTCACCCTGTGTTTCAGTGCCGTTCAAGCCTTGTTGGCAGCCAAAGCAGGCGCAACTTACGTTTCCCCCTTCATTGGGCGTTTGGATGATGTGGGCGAATCCGGGATGCAGTTGATCCGTGACATCGTGAATATGTACGACAACTACCCCAACTTACATACCCAAGTACTAGCAGCCTCCATCCGCAGCCCCAGCCACGTTTTGGAATCGGCGATGGCAGGGGCGCATGTCGCCACCTTACCTCCCAAAATCATCTGGCAATTGTATAACCACCCACTGACCGACAAAGGCTTGGCAGCTTTCCTGAAAGACTGGGAAAAAACCGGTCAGAAACTCATCTAACCTCCAACCGAAAGTCATGTGCCTAGCATTGCTGGGCGCAGGCGGGGCTTATTGGTGCGCAGCACAATTCATCTGCTGCTTTACTGATTTTGTGCCATTATCCCGCTATCGTCATCAGGACAAGACATCATGACTCATCCCATTATTGAAGTGCGCGACCTGCACAAACGTTATCCCGGCGTGAATGCGGTCAATGGCATCGACTTTGCTGTCCCGCCAGGCATTTGCTTTGGGCTGCTCGGCCCTAACGGTGCGGGTAAAACCACCACCATTGAGATGATGGAAGGCATTACCAAACCCACATCAGGCGAGATTTTCTACAAAGGCGAATTGCAAGGCGCACGATTTCGGCAGGAAGCGGGTATCCAATTCCAATCAACGGCTTTGCAGGATTTCCTCACGGTGCGTGAAAACTTGAAATTTTTCAGCAGCCTGTATCCCAAAAGTTTGCCGCTGGAAGAACTGATCGAGATTTGCCGTTTGCAGGAATACCTCGACCGCGATGCCAGCAAACTCTCCGGCGGGCAACGCCAACGCATGTTGCTGGCCTTAGCGCTGGTAAATGACCCCGACGTGGTGTTCCTCGACGAACCCACCACCGGACTCGACCCGCAAGCCCGCCTCAACTTCTGGGAACTGGTCAACAATATCAAAGCCCGCCACAAAACGGTGTTGCTGACCACGCATTACATGGAAGAGGCATACAACCTGTGTGACGAAATCGTGATTATGGATCACGGCAAAATCATTGCACACGGTTCGCCCGACACCTTGCTGGCAACGCATTTTCAAGACGTGATTATCGAATTGCCAGAGCGTGATTTCCCAGAAGCGTCCAAAATCATTCCGCACCGTTATTTGGATAAAGTGACCGGCACGGTGGAAATCATCACCCAAGACGTGAACGCCACCTTGGAATTGCTGATCCAACACGGTGCATCCTTGGCGGGTTTGCAAGTGCGCCCGCGCACCCTCGAAGACCTCTTCCTAGAACTCACCGGCAAGGAGTTACGCGCGTGATCAAGCGTATTTGGGCAACGTTTTACGCCCGCTCTCTGGAATTTTTGCGGGATCGTTCCACCCTTGGCTGGAATTTCATTTTGCCAATGGCATTGGTGTTTGGCTTGGCGTTTGTGTTTTCGGGGGATGGACAGCCGCTGTTCAAAGTCGCCGTCGTCGCCCAGAGTGCCGAGCACCCGTTTCGGCACACCGAACACGTTGAGTTTTATGAGGTGACGCCGGATGCAGTGGAGGCCACCGTGCGCAAAGTCGGGCGGCATCAAGTCGATATGCTGCTGGATCTGCGGGCAGAACCTGCGCGTTATTGGATCAATAGCGATTCGCAAAACGGTTACTTTCTGGAAAAGCTGTTGCAACACAGCGGCGGTACAGCGTTGCAAGCACAGAGTGTGCAGGGCGCAGAAATCCGCTACGTCGATTGGGTGGTTCCCGGCATTTTGGGAATGAACCTGATGTTCAGTTGCTTATTCGGCGTGGGATTTGTGATCGTGCGCTACCGTAAAAGCGGCTATTTGAAACGCTTGAATGCCACGCCCTTGAGTGCTACCGAATTCCTGTTGGCGCAAATTGCTTCACGTTTGGCGCTGGTCGTCGTCGTGACCACGATTGTGTTTACCTGCACTAACCTATTCATGCATTTCACCATGGAAGGCAGTTATTGGAACTTGTTATTGGTGCTGGTATTGGGGGCATTTACCCTGATTGCGCTGAGCTTGGTGGTCGCGGCACGAGTAAGCAGCGAGGAATTAGCGGGCGGTTTACTCAACGTGTTGACCTGGCCGATGATGGTGTTGTCGGGGGTATGGTTTTCGATGGAAGGCACTAACCCGATCATGCAATGGGTCAGTCAATTGTCACCATTGACCCACATCCTCAGCGCGGCGCGGGCGATTATGCTGGATGGGGCGGGCTTGGCGGACATTGGCGTGCAATTGCTGGTATTGGTGGCAATGGCAGCGGTGTTTCTGGTGATTGGCACGTTATCGTTTAAATGGACTACCGAGTGAGGGGCAAGCCCCCTCACCGACACCGATCATTAAGCCGCTTGCGCTTTCAGCGGCAAATGCCCGTTGTGCAATAACGTCGGGTATAAATGCACGATTTCGTCGTCAATGCGGCGAATCACCAACGCAAAAATCTCGCGGGTATCGCGGATAAACGCTTCATGATCACGAATGCGCAGTTCTTTGCCTTTGCACCAGCGTTTCAAATATTGCCCAAAGACCCGCTTGATTTCACCCGAACCGGAGAGGAATTTGCGCCCGGTATTGCGGGCATCGTTGTCATCATCCATCAACAACAACTGGTATAACTCGCGCTCTTCGGTTTCCAGATGTTCTTTTACCAATTCGACATAACGGAAAAACAATTCACAGGATACTTCAGTATCACACATGGAACGTTCGTTAATCAGGTAACTTAACACATTGGACAGTTCAGTAATTTTGTGGTTTTGCTCATTGAGCTCCATGTATGAAATCATGGGGGCGGCCTCCTGTAGTGATGCTTTGTTTGGTGTTTAGTCTCCTGCGGATGATAGGTGATTAAAGCCTAACAAATCATGACATTACTCATAAGAACCAACAGGAGGAGCTTAGGGTTTCCACTAGTTATAAGCGCACGCATTAGTGACTACCACCGTTTAATCCCAACTGTAGCCGTTGTCGTTGGAGATTTTTTCGCACAAGGCTTCCAGTGCTGCTAGGAACGCTTCTTCGTCATCGGGAGTGATTTCAAAGCTGGAAAAGTCGACATACGTGCCGTTTTCGTCTTCGCTTTCTTCCCATTCGTAGTCGTAAGCGTCGTCAGTCGTGTGTTTGGAACACAGCTTGTCGATTTTCTCGACGACTTTTTCGGAATCATCGGTGTAAATATAGAAACCGGTTAAGGTTAAAGCAGCGGTTTCGCTGGCTGTTTCTTCCGTTTCTTCTTCGGAATCGTCGTAGCCTTCAACGCTGAAGTTGTAGTTTTCGTCATCTGCCCATTCATTGCAGAGTGCGTCGAGTGCTTCGAGGAAGGTGTCAGGGTCGTCGAGCGAAAGGTCAAAGTTGCTAATAATCGCGTAAGTGGTGCCGTCTTCTTCGCTTTCTTCGTAGTCAAAGTAGAAGGAATCTTCGTTTTCGTGTTGTTCGCACAATGCTTCTAAGGCGATTGCGAATTCTTCAACGGATTCGGTAGCGACATAGAAATCAAACAGTTGGATCGAGCCTTCGGAGGCAAAATACGAGCTGTCATCTTCGGATTCGATTTCCGCGCTGAAATCCAAATCCTCAATGGCTTTGACCACCCAAGTGTCGTGTCCGTTTAATGCGTCGTGGATCACGTAGTTGTAGGGGATATAGCAATAGCCGTTGTCGCCCCATTCCTGCCCCCACGAGTTACGCACGATGAACATTTTGTCTTTGTCTAAATAACCGACGCATAACATGGCGTGCCAGCCGTGTTCTTCGCGCACTTGTTCGGTTTTTTTCGGGACGGGGACGCGCCCGCGATTATCAGTGGCATCGTCGAAAGAGGAAAAGGTGTTCAGGCAAAAGGCAATCGGGTAGCCTTCAGCGAGGGTGTGGCGGTACAAATCCAGATCGGTTTCCACGTATTCCGCCTCGGCAATTTTGAAGTTGGCGGCGTGTTCGTAGGCTTCGCTGGCGGGTTCTTCGGTGATGTAAGTTTCGTCGTTAGGCCACAAGTTTTCGTGGCACGCACCGTATTTTTTCAGACCGTCAATCGCCGCTTGCATGGTAGTGCCATCGTCTTGGTCTTCATCGCCGCATTCCCGGCGGGCGTTGAAGTAAATGAACAAGCGACTGACATCACCGGCTTCCCCTAAGTGGCGTTTGGCGAGGTATTCATAAGCTCCGGCGCAGGCATTGGCGACGCAGCTAAAGCCGACTTGCTCCTCAACATCGGTGAGGAGAGGGCGCAAGTCGACTTTGGGCGGCAGCGGTTTGTTACCCGATCGCCCAATACGGCGGTGTTTGGCATCGGGAGGCACTGCTCCAACGCGGCAGCCGCCGATTTTGGGTTGACGTGGTTTCATGCGCGGCTTTCCTGTTTAGCCTATGTGTGCCAATGCAATTTTTAACATGCGGCGCACGGGTTCAGCCGCGCCCCACAGCAATTGGTCGCCAACGGTGAACGCGGTGAGGTATTGCGGCCCCAAGTTCATTTTGCGGATACGCCCCACAGGAATGGTCAGCGTGCCAGAGGCTTGTACCGGTGTCAGACCGTGCAAGGTGGATTCCTTATCATTCGGGATGACTTTTACCCACTCATTGTGGCTGGCGATAATGCTTTCGATTTCAGCCAGTGGCAAATCTTGCTTGAGCTTGATGGTGAAACCTTGCGAATGGCAACGCATTGCGCCGATACGCACACACTGTCCGTCCACGGGGATGAGGTTCGTCGCCGTTTTGCCGAGGATTTTGTTGGTTTCGGCAATGCCTTTCCACTCTTCCTTGGTTTGACCGTTTTCCCACAGCTTATCGATCCACGGGATTAGGCTGCCTGCCAAGGGTGCACCAAAATTGGCGGTGGAAAGCGTGCCGTCATTCAATTTCGCGGTGACTTTGGTGTCGATGTCGAGAATCGCGGAAGCAGGGTCTGCCAGCAAAGCGCCGACTTCACCGTTGAGTTCGCCCATTTGGGTGAGCAATTCGCGCATGTTTTTCGCGCCCGCACCGGAAGCCGCTTGGTAAGTCATGGAGGTGATCCATTCGACTAAACCTTTTTCAAACAAGCCGCCCAAGGCCATTAGCATCAGGGAAACGGTGCAGTTGCCGCCGATGTAATTTTTAATGCCGTTTTGCAAGCCCGCGTCGATGACAGCGCGGTTTACCGGGTCGAGTACGATGATGGCGTCATCAGCCATGCGCAAGGTGGAAGCCGCGTCAATCCAGTAGCCGTTCCAGCGGGCGCGAAGTGGGGCGTAAACCGCATTGGTGTAATCGCCGCCTTGGCAGGAGAGGATAATGTCCATTTCCGCCAGCTTGTCGATATTCATCGCATCTTCCAGCGGTTTCGCACCCATGCCTACGTCAGGGCCGGGTTTGCCGGACTGCGAAGTGGTGAAAAATACTGGCTCAAAGCCCTGAAAATCGTTTTCCGCACGCATCCGTTCCATCAGTACCGAACCGACCATACCGCGCCAACCGACAAAACCAACCTTTAACATCACAAACTCCGTCAAACAAGGAATACGGGTCGCCCCACTGCTGCACCCGCGAATAGGGGTAAGAGTGTAGCACCGTCAGTGATAGAGCAAAACATCGAGGTTTAGGGAAACTTGCCGTTTACCATCAAAAGCATACTATAATTAACCTTAACCGTGATTAAGTTAACCAAGATGTTCAAATATGCTGACATTATCCGCTCGTACTACCATCACACTGGAAGTTTTTGGTCACATGATCCGTGCTGCACGTTTGGAAAGAAAGATGCCACAAGCCGAACTAGCGGAACGTTTGGGCGTTAGCCGCCAAACCATCAGTGCCATTGAAAAAGGGGATGCAAAGGTTTCCATCGGTGCAGTGTTTGAAGCAGCAACAATTGTCGGCATCCCACTGCTAACCGACAACGCCCGTGAATTGCAGCGTCTTTCGACCACCGTAGCGAATCTAGCCAGCTTGCTCCCCGAACGCGCCCGGACAATCAAAGTGGAGTTGGATAATGATTTCTGACCAACAGCCAGCAGACAGCGCTTATGTATGGATTTGGTTGCCAGGGCAGACTGAACCCGTGGTTGCTGGGCGTATTGTCAGGCGGGGGCAATTGCATTATTTCACCTATGGGCGCAGTTATTTGCTAAGTGTTTAATCGGTTGCATCGCAAGTTAAGTCTACATGAAGTTACGTTTAATGTAGCTCAATGTAGACTTAATGGGGGCAATCAAATAATGACTTCACTCCGTTACAGCGGCGATTTCGCCCTGCAAGGCACGAGTAAACTCCGTTTCCTGATGGCTAGTCAGCAATAAACGGTCAGTAGCGCGGGTCATTGCGACATACAATAGCTTGGCTTCGTCGACTGCACTTTCTGCTTCCGCACTAATAAAGCCCAGACCCGCAATCACCACCAGCGGAAATTCCAACCCCTTGCTGCTGTGGAAGGTCATCAGCTTTACGGTATCGTCCGCCGGGTTAAAACCTTTCTTACTCGCGGCATCGCGCAACCAAGCACAAGGCACGCCTTCCGCCTGTATTGCCTGCCACAACGCCGCGCCCTGTTGATAATGCCGGTACAACACCGCGATGTCTGCCCATGCGGTTCCACGTTCCTCATGCCATTGGCGTAACCAACGCACCACCCGTGCAGTTTCTTCCGCAAAACTGGGGAACAAACGGCAGACCGGCGCAAAGCTGTGCCGCCCCACCATTTCAGGGACAAGCAGCGGTATATGGTCATCATCGCTATCGTGCGGTTGCAAGTATTGCCGTGCAAATTGGTAAGCAAACCCAAAGATTTCATCGGTATTGCGATAATTAAGCCGCAGCACTGTCGTGCGCCCACGTGCCTGAATCCCCACACTCGACAGGCTGAATTTCAACGCTTTGCCTTGCTGATAAATCGACTGCGCGTCATCGTACAGCAACAGCAAGGAATCCTTTTCCGGGTCAACCATGCCGCTAATCAGTTTTAACCACGCGGGCTGAAAATCATGCCCCTCGTCAATCATGATTGCGCCATATTGCGCTTTGGGAATCCGCCCATTTTCCACCGCAGCACTGACGGTATTCACCAGCGCATTCAAATACTCAACCCCCTGTTCCGATGGGCGATCAATGTGATATGCCCGCAATTGTTCACCGCACCAATCGTGAAAGTGGTAAACGCTTACCTTGTCATCAATGGCTTTTTCTTGCATCAATGCCCGTAACCGCGCCGCTAATGCAATGTTGTAACACAGCACCAGAATGGGTTTGGCTAACACCTTTGCCAGATACAAACAACGGTACGCCAATATCAAGGTTTTGCCAGAACCGGCAACCCCGTGAATGACGCGATGCCCACGCCCCATGCTGCGAGCCAGTTGTTCCTGTTGCAGATCCATCACTTTCAGAATATCGGGCAACACGGTTTCGATGGGTTTATCCGCAACGTCCTCCAGTGGGTCAGCAAACAAACTGCCTTGGGAGGCAATACGAATCTCTGGGAAAATATGCCAACGGATACGATCCAATTGCGGCACGGTCAGCGGTTTGCTGAACTGGTAATCGAACATATTCCACAAACACTGCTGGAAATCTTCCGGGTCAGTATTTTCCAGCATTTCATCACTGCACAGGGTGCGATTCCACGGCAACACGGCTTGCAAATCGGTATTGCTAAACTGCTGGCGGCTCATATTGGTCAGTACCACGCCATAGCCGTAAGGGAACGCCAATTTGCCCTGATGCCTGCCCGCGTATTGAGTCAATTGCGGGTCTTGTTCGAGTTGCTGCACCAACTTATAAGCACATTGCCGCGCTTGTTCCAGCGGGTTGGTGACGGTTTTAACGCCTTGCGGGGTTAGCAAGGTCGCTGAGGCTTTGTCGATAGACTGAATGCTATCCAACTTCCAATCTTTGACTTCCAGCAGCAATAAGCCCCGCCAAGGATGCACAATAATGAAATCGGCGTAACGCTGGCGAAAACCTTCACCCACACGCGGCTCATACCAACACAGGTAATCATCTTCCAATAACTGTTCCAAACGCCGCGCAAAACGCTTTTCGCCGGAAGTCATGCGGTTGAGGCAACTTTGTAAAGAGGGGATTAACTTAGCCATTACTCAATTTTTTATCATTTTTAGTTGATTAAGCCGCTCATTCTTCCTCGGCAACAGTCGATCACAAACGGTCAAACGCCTCCGGCTCAACATCCGGTACGGCACGCATGACCTTGAGAAAATCTGCACGAGAAGCTTGAGCCGCTTCTTGTGCCAGATAATTTTTGGTCAGCAAGGCAGACATTTTTTCAGCCGCCGCTGTTACCAAAAATTGATTGATCGAGACACCATCTGCCTTTGCCAGCTCTTTGATCTTCTCATGTAATGATTGGGGTAAACGCAATGTCAGTGTAGTCATGATGTTTGACCTCTTAATAATTCAAGAAAACGCCCCGGCGTAATCGCTTCGATCCCAAAGGTATCAATATTGGCAAAATCACGTAGGTTGTGTGTCACGATGTAACGGCTAGAGGAGGCAACCGCTAGTTCCAGTACCATGTCGTCTTTTGGATCACTTAACCACGGTCGCCATAAAAAGAAAATGTCGTGATGGCTAGTGATTCCGCAGATGTAACGCAAAAACTGGAGAATTTCTGCTTTGCTGCTTGCCCCGGTCATGTGTTCGTCGCGGGTCAGCACATCCTGATATTCGGTATACAAGGGTACAGACAACGCCACCTGAAAATGTTCCAACGGTAATTGTGAAACAAGCGCGTAAGAAGCGCCTTTACTGGAGCGTAACGCCGACAACATCACATTGGTATCAATCACAATTCGTGTTTTCATGGTGTCATATATACAACCATTTGTAGTGGTCTGGCAAGTCTCTTGCCAAAACAGGCAATCCGCCTATACTGTCTGTATTAGCCATAACTGTCAGTGAGGATACCATGCAAGTCTTACCAGCCCTTGAGGTAAAAAGCAGGTTCGGGCGTGTTTCCAATATTGTGAAGTCTGGGGAGCTTGTCACCATCACCCAACATGGCGAACCGACGATGGTTTTGTTTCCACTCAAGCTTGCCCAAGAAGTTCTCAAAGTTTACCGCACACAGGGAAAACCCAATACCCAGCAAGATGAAGGTGAAGGGTTGTTAGCATGGCTCGAAGCCAGAACCGCCAAACCCGCTTTTGATGAGCAAGCAGAGAAAGAAAGAATCCTGCAAAAGCTTGAAGAGGCAACAGGGCGGAAATTGAAGCGGTTTGCCAGCAAGGAAGAGGCTTTAGCTGCTTCTGAGCGTGCTTACCAAGAAGCCAAGCAGAACAACCCAACACCCATGACAGAGGAAGAGGAAAACGAGCTGATGAAAATCATAGAAGAGGAGCGGGAAGCTGTATGGCAAGAACAGCAAGCAGAAAAAGCAAAACACCTTGCGTCTGTTAGTCCATAACCCGAACTCATCACGATGACTATCACTAAAAAACGGCTGGTACTGGATACAAACACACTCATTAGCGCTTTCCAAAACGAAACCTCTAGCAGTGCTTCATTTTTTAAGCAGGTAAAATACACCCACGAGCTGTTAGTTTCTGATGAAACGCTTTTAGAACTCACTAAAGTGATTTTCCGCCCCTACTTTGACAAGAAATTTGCAGGTAACGACGGCAAGCGAGAGGAGTTGCTGGCAGAGTAAATCAAAGGGGTCAGACTCGATTGATTATTGTTTGGTGTTGAGCTATCACTATTGTTTATAGAATCAATCGAGTCCGACCCCTTTGATTTTACATCGTAAACTGCTGAGCTGTATCACCCGCCTCTAAAAATTGCATAACCCGCGTGCATTCGCCCTGCACGGTGTCTGCCAGATAAGTCCAAAAGGCGGTATTTTCTACTGTGCGCACCACTACAGCAGTTGGGAGAAAGCGGCGCATTTCCTGCACAAAATAGCGATGAATATCTGGGTCATCACGCAACTGCTGGGAACGTTGTGCCATCAATTGCGTAAACTGTTGGGTCGCATAGCGATGATCAATCACCTTCTTTGCTACCAAGTCTAATGGAGCATTAATATTTTGTTGCCGCAACCAAGTGATGTCCCACAAGTCACGGTTTTTGATGCGATTAGGGCGTAACGCGAAAGCCACTAATTTGTCAGCAAGAATTTCTTCACGGCTTTCGGCTTGCAGGATCAGACCGGATGTTCCCATGTCCACCCCGTAATGGTTGCGTAATACCTGCGGGCGTTTGTCGTAACTGGGGATAGCGCAAATGTCGATGTTAATGCGCTGGGCAGGCAAATGCCGTTGTTTCGGCTGGGTAATCACCCGTAATTTCCACGTATCCACATTGCCCGATTCGCGGCTTGGCTCGCTGACTTCAACCGCAAGACCGTATTTTACCCGTAAACGTTCAACCAATACCGCGCCCAAGTGACTCAGGGTTTCACGCTGAAAGTCAGCACCGCCGGTAAAATCCAAATCTTCGCTTAAACGGTTAGAGCCGTAACACGCCCGCAAGCAAGTGCCACCGATGAAGGTCAATTGACTCAACAACCCCGCTTCCGCCATCTCCCGCAGGATGTCATGGTGCAGCAACTCTTTTTCCACCACGATGCGTAACGGGGCTAGATCACCTTGCTCTTGCATGGCTTGGGAAACAAGCTGGTCAAACAAGTTCATGGGCAACCTCCCAGTCAATTAAATCCGTATCGCGACAGGTGCGTTTCATATCGCGTAACGCCAATCCCACATTTGCCCGCCACAAATGGCAACGGGTGTCGTAAACCAGTTGGTTTGCCAAATCTGCTGCCTGCTTTTTGGTGTGGATGAATTCAATCTTGCCGAAGTTGCCACAATCCATAATATGCGTGCGTCCCGATGACATCAGCGTAACCCAGTTCATGGGAAGCTGAGAGATAACCCCCGCATCACTCAAGGCTGATTCCAGACTGATGTAATTAAATTCACCCGCCCGCAACCGCGCTGCCGCACGGTACAACAGCAAGCCATCGTTAGCGCAGGTTTCTGGGTAAAGGTATAAACCCCGGCAAATGCGTTTAAGCAAGCCAGTCTGCTCTGCACGGCTGAGTAATGCTTTGAATGCAGCAGGGGTTTGTTCCGGCATTGCGCCACGTAAATCACTCAAGGTGAACAAACAATGTTCACTGTTAGCCAGTGCTTTGAGCGTATTTGCCAAGTGTTTAATCGGTTGCATCGCTATTTAGGTCTACATGAAGTTACGCTTAGTGTAGCTCAATGTAGACTTAACGAGGGCAATCAAGGGTTATTTCGCTGAATCTTTCCGCCGTCACCACCTTCGGCACGAGCCGCCCGCTTTTCCCCGGTAACATCAGCACAATAGCGCGGTTGTGTGCATCGCTGTAGCTGACGTGTAGCGGTTTGTCGTTGCCGTAGAAATACAGGCGGTCAAACGGGGTGTTTTGCACGATCCATTGCGCGACTTCCAGCATGTTTTCATCGGGGACGATGAAATCACAGGCTGCACCCTTGCGTTCGCAGATCAGGTTGCCACGGGTATTTACTTCATGGGCGGCGTGTTGGTCGCGTTTGGGGTCGATGCTGCCCTTGATGTGTTTGGCGAGTTCGGGGGAACAGAAACCGTAGGTGAGTTCGATACCGCCAAAGTAATCCATTACCGGGTCGATAATGTGCAGGGCAAGCGCGGCGAGTGCGTTATAGGTGTCAGGCTGTTTGGGGAGGTTGGGTAAGCCGGTGTTGGCTTGGGTTGCGCCGCATTCGATGAAGTCGCGGAAGGTGTGGTATTGACCGCAGGGGTCATCCAACGCGGGGGTGTGTTGCGCGGGTTGCAGTTCAAAGCCCACGACTGCCAAGCGTAAACGCTGCAAAGTGGCATCGAATTGTTCGGGGGGCATTCCGTAACCGTCTACGGCAAATTCAGGGTGGGTTGCCAGCACCTGGTCAAAGGCAAGTTGTTCGGCGTAGTGCGGGAAATCGGGGGTGAGGAAACGCGCTTTCCGGTACAGGTAAGGCGGGGTGTAGGTGTCGCCGTATTTGTAATACTCGAAACGCTGATTGACTAGGCTGATTTTGATGCGTTCTAGCAAGCGCGGCAGGGGCGATTCTTCAAAGTCATCGTATTTCATCAGCGATAATTTGCCGGATTCGGCGTGGATTTTCAGCAAATCGGCGGAGGTCACGTCACCGAAAACGAAGGTGGCGCAACCGATGTAGACCCGCAGAATCGGCGGCAATGCCACGACTTGCGCGGTGTGGAAGGTGAATGCGCCTTCTTCATCGAGATAGCCATAGCCTTGCGCGGCGGCTTGTTGGCACATTTGGCGCAGCAACGCGGGGTTGCCTGCTGAGAATAACAGGCGTTCGCCGTCGGTTTGGGCGTGTTGGTAGTTTTGGAAGAAGGCTTTGACATCGCGCTTGAGGCTTTCCGGCAAGTGGCGGTAGATGCGTTGTTGGTCGAAACGGCGCATCGCAAAGTACACCGTGAGGTCATCGCGGCGGCCGTCGAAGGCGAGTTTCAGCAGTTCATCACCCTGGAAGCGTTGCAGGAATTTCAGGGCGCGTTGTGTTGTGCCGAATAGTTCTTTGCTGGCGGTAAGGTCGGGGAATTCGTCGTCTTGGGGCGGTCTGCCCAGTTCTAGCCAGCGTAGCCAGAGTGCATCCAATAAGGTTGCGTGTTGTTCGTAGAAGGCGCGTTCTTTGTCGGCTTTGGTGAGGCGGGCAGCGCGTTCGGCTTTGGGAGCTTTCTGCACTTTGGGTAATTGGCTGATCAGGCGATTGGCGGTAGCACGGTTGCGGTAGCGGCGTTCCAGAAATGCTTGTTCTGCGTCTTTGTCTTTGAATACGAAAAATACGCCGGGGCCGACGGCTACCGGGTCTTCATCGAGTACGTGACGCAAGTATTCGCGGAATTCTTCTTGGGAATAATAGCGTTGGAAGGTGTTGCGGCTGGTGAGTACGCCATCACGGAACAAACGCCCGCGTTCGGGGGATTGTTCGCCGAGCATGACCGCCGCGCACAGGAATTGGGTGCAAAGTTGGTATGCGCCTAACACAGCTTCCATGCGTTCGGTTTTGTCTTCGATCACGTTGATGACGAAGCCGAGGTTGACTATATCGGCACTGTGTTTGGGGTTTTCGGGGCAGAAATGCGGGTCCCAGCCATTGGCGGTGATGTCGTTTTGGCGCAGGATGTCTACGTCGCTACCTTTGCCACAACCGTAGTCGAAAATCGTGTGTTTGCCTTCCAGAAAGTCATGCTTGGCGAGGAGTTGCATGGGTTTGGAGAGGGCGTAGCGAGTTAGCGCGGTGCGGTGGCGTTCGACGTTGGAAGTCTTTTCGGTAGTTTCGGGTGGTGCTATTTCACTTCCATCGAGTTTAACCAGCATGTGATCGACGACTTTGTAGCCTGCATTGCGGAGGCGTTCTTCCCATTGTTTTTTATAGCCGATTTTGCGGGAGTCTTTGAAAAGTCCGGCATCTTCGAGTTGCTTGGTAAGCGCGGCGAATTTGGGAATGTCGGGGTGATCGGGGGGGAGAAGGAGTTCTTTGCGGTGGAGGATAGGGGGGTTGATTGACTTACCATAGTCTCGGTTTGATCTTTCTATTTTAGAGTCTTTCTTCTTTAGAGTTAGACTCATTAACAAACTAGGAAAATAATTCTCAAATATATCAGTATATATCAAAAATGAAATGGTATTTTGACGATTATTCGTCTTAAGGATATTTGCCGTCTCCAATTCAAAACTAGGCAATGATTTTATTTCAGATAAAATCATTGCGTCTAGTCTTGAAAGCTTTAAGGAATCAAGATAAATATAATGATCATTGCCAACTACTTTACCTTGCATTATGACCTAACGTATTTTTTAAAAATACTTTCATTAAGTGTAGATGATCTTCCTAGATTTTTGAGGAAGTCATTGTAGTCTTTGTACGCAATTTCAAGTATGTGTTTAATATCATCCTCAGAAAGTTCATTTTCATGGCGTCTGTGTTCTTTTGAGTAATTATCTTTGAATTTATTGAAAAGTTGTTTTGAAACATCTTGACGACATATTTCAAGCTGCTCGGCGATACGTTTATTCAATATCTCATTAGATGAACTCCATATTTCAAGCATTATATATCTATACTTTGGCCAAGAATTAGGCTTCATTTCGTTGAGAGATACAATTTGTCCAAAAGTAGTGTTACTGTTATGCAGAATTTTAATATCTCCATTGCTCTCATTAAACTGCATTTCCCCAATAAATAAATTAATTATTCGTTTAAATGATACCAATGATTTTGGATAAAAGAATTCATTGATTTGGGAAAGATACTCCACCAAAAGTGTTTCTATTGATGAATCATCTGTCTTATTATCTATTGCACACGCTTCTACCTCCCCAAAAAAGGTGCAAATCAGAGATGCTTGAAATGCCTGAGATGAAAATACATCATTATATAATTGTTTTATTGTTCTGTGTACTACATCTTTTATAGCAGTGCCGTCAGTAAGCTTTGATTTATCTTTGTTATCACGCAGGTAATATTCAGAGCGAATGCTGTAGAGTTCTTGAATCCTTGAGTCTAATCTTTTCTTTGTATCATTCAAATCTTTAAGAACCTTCTCGATTCTTGGTAAGTGTTTTAATGATAGTTTATCTTTTCTATCACTTAAGTCCTTCATGTATTCTTCAAATACATTAATCTCTCCTTGACCATTGAAAATCATTGAATTGATGTGAGTATCATCACTTCTTTTTATGTTACCTTTTAATTGCAAGGTCGCTTCACTGTATACTCTAAATGGCAAAAATTGCTTGTAAAATTTTATTATGAATTTTCCATAGAATAACATAAAATTTTTATTTAGAATGTCAGCAGACTCACTAGAAAAGTGGAAACGTGACAAACTGTCATATTGCTCTTGAAGTAAATCGTTATGACCATTTAGCTTCTCTAATCCAGTCTCAAAATCACTTCTATTACCAAACTTACCTTTTCTATCACCTAATCCTACTGTGGATTCCACGGTACTCAATACAAGATGTTCTATGGTATAGTAAAGGCTTTTAACGCTGCTAATTGCGATTGGATTATTTAATTTTTGCTTTTCTTCGTCGAGATCTATGTTATTTATATTAAGAAAATGATCAGAACGCTGATCGGACGAATCCTTTATCTCACTTAAGACAGATCGCATAAAAAATGAAATTAAATCATTGTCATCTAACAATAGATTTCGTGCGCCAGAAACTGGACGAGCTGTCTTGTTCAATGTTAAAAAAACTGATCGAGCTGCTTTTTCGAGACTATAATCACCATTATAGTTAATGTCTAAACTAGGAACTGTACATATGATTACTGGCAATTCAACCTCTTTAAGATTGAATTGTCTAATGGGAACCTCTAAAAACCCGGCGTATTGCAACGGTTAGCGTTGGCCTATCGGCATTTTGTTAAAAAAACACCAACCCATCTCAATTTTTAGCACACCAAGCCACAATCAGGTTGTTTTTCCGCATTTTTGCTGTTTTTTCGGGAATTTCTCCATCAAATGGGCACAACTCCGCCCTCTCTGAGCGAACAGAGCCGACGCAGGTTATACACGGTTGCTTTGATGCTGAGGCCGAATACTGCCCGTGCCAACCCAATGCTGCGGATGGCTTTGCCACCCATCGCACAGATTGACCCAAACACATGCTCAACCCGTGCGCGGGGTCTGGCGATGCGGGTGTTGCGGCGTTTCTGGCAGTCGGATTGCGGCTTGCCTTTCTTGGCTTTGTGCTGGATGTGTAACCGCCAGCTACCTTGGTTGAGGCGTTGTTCACGGGATTGGTCTTCATAACCTTTGTCCGCCCATACGTCACGGCTGGTGTTGGCTCGGTCAAGCACCGCTTCAAAATGGTTGGTGTCATGCTCTTTGGCGGTGCTGATGTGGCGTTTGCGGATGAGTTTGTATTTCCGATCGGCACTGATACTGAGTTTGTAGCCGTGGTAGCTTTTGCCGTGTTTTTTCGTCCAGCTTGCTTCCGTATCCTTTTGGCGACGTTGGGCAGGTGTCCAGCCAGCGGGTGTTGCCGCTTGTTCCAACAGCGCTTTTTCTTCTTTGTGGAAATGTTGTTTAGGGGCTTCCACCAGCGTGGCATCGACGATTTGACCACCACGGGCAATAAAACCGTGTTGTTGTAATTGCCGTTGGACGGCATCAAACAGGGCATCCGCACCACCTGCCGCACTGATCCGTTCACGGAATACCCACAAGGTATTGGCATCCGGGATCGTGCTGGAATGACGCAGGCCACAAAACCGTTGGAACGACAGCCGGTCAAGCAATTGGTATTCCAATGCCTCGTCCGACAGGTTGTACAGGTGTTGCAACACCAAGACCCGTACCATCAGTTCCGTTGGGTAGGGTGGACGGCCTCCTCGCTTGTCACTTGGGCGTGGGGCGATGTGGTCGATTTCTGCTGCCAAGGCGACAAAGTTGACGTGCTGGTTCAGCGTGGACAGCAGGTCGCCCTTGCGGTCGAGTTTCTGTTCACGCTCTTCGGCGGCAAACAGACTGGTTTTGATGGCACTTTTCTTGGGCATGGCTAGTAACGGGGCGGTGGCTCAGATGAGCATTTTCTCACATTTGTGTGGGTATCAGTGGGTTTTTAGAGGTTCCCTAATGTAATCAGGAGTCCATTCTTCATAATATGGTTCATAAGGTTTTCTTTTGCTATCACTCCACTCATTATTGATGTTTCGGTATAAAGCTAACAATGCCATTGCTCGATGTTGTCCATCAACAATAACAAGCTTGCATCTTTTATTGTTAAATCTAAATTTAACTAATTGCTTTTTCAATATGACATTGTTAGGCATCATCGGTTGTTCAAACTGAAAAACCTCACTGCCAATTTCTCCTGAACGAGTAATATACCATTTAGCAATACCATTTTTCTTTTCATTTGACTCAAAAGCAGTAACTTTAGGGTATCTTTTTTCTGGGTTTGCTCCGATGGATTCTATTGGCAAAGCCATTATGACTATAGGTGGAAAAAATTTTACGGAGACTGTATTTTCTTCATCTAAAATATAAGGAATTAACTTTGAAGATACCCTTGCATCATTAATATCCCTTTGCATTATTTGGTCAAAGTCTAAAGATTTTGTATCGAAAATTTCTCGAACAGGTGCTAATTCACTTAGTATTTGGCTATTTTGAGAGTTTTCAAAATCCAAACCAACATGTGTCAAAAAATATTTGACTTCAAGAGACGAATGCCCATCACTTCCATCTCCTATCTTAAAGGAACCAGTTGTTCCTTCTAATGTTGTATTGAGTGCTGATTCGACTTCGATTGAAAATGCATCTTCATTCATATTAATTTCTTCCCAATACTGGATAATTAACCCGATTCAAAATATTTTCTAAGGAAACATGCATATTTTCATCTTTAGATGTTTCCTGAATAGTAATGTACAAATTGTTTAATCTAAACTTTCTTTTTACGACACGAGCCGCAAAGCTATCTTCATAGAAAAAATATTCGTCTACAATAGCTTTGTATTTTTGAATGTTATTTTTGTGTATTGTTATTCTCTGATGTAGATTTCCAGCCATTCCAATATACAAAGGTCTCATAAAGTTAGGTGATATATCCTTGAGTATCTTGGCTATTTCAAATAATGTTTCAGGCTTTTCACATAAACGCTCTAATAATCCTTGGGATATTTCATGCTTTGGGTATAATTCGCCTTGATACTTAAGTTTCAACTTTCCTTCAATTGATGCGACATATGGCTGTTCTTCATAGTGAGAAAAAATTTTCTCAATCAGAAAATCCCGCATAATTCGAGATTTGCATTCAAAACCTTTTTCTTCGTTTATTTTTTGAATGGTATATTCAATATCTCGCCTACCGATTTCATGCACATAATACCATGCATATATCCCTGGGGATTCAGGAATATGGCCTAATAAGATTTGATTCCACGTTATTTTCATATGTTATAAAGAACAGATAATACAGGATTGGTCTTCAGGGTCATCATCATCCTGGTTCTTGAGCGTATCCTGCCATTTGACTGGATAAATGATATTTGCCTTACATACAGCTTTTTCTTTCTCCCTTTTCTCTGCATGTGCAACAACTTCTTCTAAGGTTTTTCCTTGTACCCACGTGTAACCTTGTCCTGCTTCTTTCTCAATACGGACTGCATCAGCAAACCGATCAGGATGGGCACGTTTCAATCCCAGCCATTCATCTTGGCGTTGAAAGAAACAAAAATAGCACCCAGAACGACTACGCCATTGGTAATACTCAGGAATACCCACAGTATCTTCCAGAATTTTAAAAATATCTGCCCTGATCAAGCTATCTTCAATAAAAGGAAAAACAGCTTGAATGGTATCTTTTTGACTGACATACCCCTCTCGGTTTTCATCAGCCCGAATACCAATATAAGTCACGACTGGATCATCACCGACAAAAGCTTCAAATGGTTTGATTTTCATCATGCGAGTACACCAACTAGGGCAATCGCATTAAATATATCTTGTTTTACAAAGCCCTAAGTTTTAGGCTTGGTAGCCCCTGGTCTGCCTGTAACGATTTTTAGTAGGTAATCCTCATCCCAGCCTGCGTTAAGACGTTTGTTTTTCACGCCGAGCTTGACGGTTTTTTCGGTTTTGACCAAATTGAGGGCAATATGCCGAACAACCGCCATATTCGCATCGCTGTTACCGGAACGCATTCGTTGGTCATCTTCGCGGAAAGCGTAGTCCAATACCCAATGCAAATTGTTCTCGATGCCCCAATGCGCACGCACGATTTGCCCTAAACGTTCAGGGTTTGAGGCTTCCATACTGGTGATGAAGTAACGGGTTTCTTCCGTGGTTTTGTCCTTGCATTCGCGGGTAGCCGTCACAGCAATGATGCTAGTGAGCTTAGGCCAATGAACATGGTCTTTCTTTAACCAGTCGATAGCTGATGTGGCGCGTACACTACGGGTCTCAATCCGTCCATGTCCACCGTCATAGCTGACATGTCCCACGGGTGGGCAGGTGTTAGCCGATTCAAAGAACAGCTTTACGTCTTGGTGAAGTGTGCCTTGATTACCCTTTAAGCTGAGCAGGTAATCTGCACCTTTGTCTACGATTTGTAGGGCAATGGCGGTTTGGCATCCCATCGCATCCAGCGTCACCACTGCTCCTGCAATATCCAGTTGCATCAATAGTTTAGGGATGGCAGTGATTTCATTGGACTTGTCATCCACCCGCTGCTGACCTAGCACCAACTGGTTTTGAGTTGCCCAAGCACTGACCATGTAAATGGCCGACTTATCTGATGCGCTATCAAGGCTACGGCGCAGGCATTTACCATCAATGGCAATGATTTCACCGTCACTAAGGTCGCCCAAGTCTGCCACCCAGCGACTAAAACACTCACTGAACTGCTGGGTGTCGATCAACCCAAAAACGCGCCCAAAGGTATCGTGTGACGGGATACCATGCTTCAAATCCAGTACGCTGGTGAACCACTTTTCTTTGGCTCTGCCAAACTGTTCGATGGATGCCCAGTCATCCGCGCCGCAAATCACCGCGCACAGCGTGATAAAGAAAATGTCGCTCAGTTTGTGTCGCTTACGGCGATCTAAGCGTGGGTCAGGGATTGAAGCAAAGTGTTCGAGTATCGAGGCTGTCGGGCGGAGTTTCATCAGGCAACCAAAAGCATGAAAGGAAACAAGCTTAAGGGACTTTTGTCAAGACCATTTTAATGCGATTACCCTAGTACACCAACGTTGCTTGGGAGATGGCAAGTAATTATTGTGCAACTTTAACCAGTGTTCAAAGTTCCGCTCTGAACTCAGGTATTCGATTTTCTTACCTAAATATGCCTCAAGTTTCTCAAGAAAATCATAGACTTCTGGTAGTTCGGCTCCTGTATCAGTGAAAAAGTACTCTACTCGATTGTGAATTTCCGGGTAATGATCTCTAAGGTAAATTGCAAGAGCCGCACTATCCTTTCCACCCGACAAGCCTAATACGTGGCGTGAATTATCAAGTTGCGAAGCTTCATGTATGCTTAGATGCTTAGTCACGCTTCACCTTCCTAAGTTTTGGCTGAGAAATATTGACAGTCTTCTGAGATGACTGATAATCAGACAAGAAATCATCCAATAATTCTGCTAATACAGCAAGTTGTAATTCCTTATCCACGCTCGAAAGCTCATATTGGATACATTGCTTCAACTTATCGGTGGCTATTCGCTGATTTTTGCTTATGGCTACGGGTTGTTGACGTTCAGGTGAACCCTTCCGAATAGATTTGACTAAGATGACATCAAATTCATCATCTGTTTGCCGTTTTCTTTGGTCATGGATGCGTAAAGACTCAAGATCAAGCATTCGTCGAGAATACTCGCTCAACCGCCAATCCGCTTGTGTCTTATCACCATCAAGCCATTTCTCTGGCGATTTCTTACCAAGAAACATCAAAATACCGATAAACCAATCGTGATCAACCTTATCCGTATTGGTAAGACGGTTGATGAATGCTTTCAATCCATCGGTATCTACCGTATATATTTCAAGTCCTATATAACGCCCTGTGATGTGTCGCATCTCAGAAATCGTTGCATCGGCGTTTAGACGTAGAGCCTGTGCCAATAGTTTTTGCTGCTCATCTAACATCTTGGAATAAGCATGTTTCAATGCGCTCAATGTATCTTTTAACTTTTCAACATAGCCATCGAATTTGGCTTGTTCGGTTGCTCTTATCTCGAAACCTAGTGCTTGGGGAATTCCCTCAAACAATAATTGTTCGGGTGATTTAGATAAGTGGAATGCATTACGGAATGCCTTAGCGTGTTCAGGCAAGTCACTAGTCTTTTGTGTGTATTCATTCAAACCACCCACAAATGTAGCTAGTGGTTTGATAGCCTGAACTACACTTCGTGTCTTGCCATCGGTGAATAAGGCAGTCATGTATTCTTTGAAAATAGTGGCGCGGATACCTTCAATTCTAAACAGTTGCACCTTGAACAGTTCTGGTGTTTTCACAAAACGTTCTAAGACATCTTTACTGAGTGTCGGGAGGTACTGACCGTCTTCGTATAAAGCTAATTCGTCTTGATGTACAAAGTAAGCCGCCAAATACAACACAGGCAACACACCATTTTTTAGACCAAATGGTATTGAAGTTAAGATGCCATCCAGATCACTGAAAGGTCGAGCTTTCTGCTCAGTTGAATTCAGAAACTCCTCAATTTCCGTCCAAGTTGCCTGTAAAGAACTGCCACTAGTGGGTGAGAAAAATCCCCATTTACCTGTTTCATCCTGCCGATGAATGCCGGACTCACGCAATAACGCAAGATACATAGCTTTTTCAGGCGGGAATTTTTCAATACCTAAAGCTTCTTCATCTGGATGCAACAGCATCATTTCAAGTAATTTGTTACGCCCTGCGGCTGCTTGGCTTGATGGTTTGTCGCGGTTGATCAGTTCATTTTTGATCGTTGGCATTCGGCAATACAAGCTACCTAATATGTCAGATAGTTTGTTTTGAAACGTCCGTTTACCATCAATCTGAACAGGTTTACCTCGCCAATACCATTGGCTACGTTGAGGCTGCTCTAACAGTAGGTGAACTTGAGTTTCTTCCGCCTGTAGTGCCGCTTGGTAGTAATCTCTGAACTCTCGTTGTGCGACTGAATCAGAATGTAGCTCTTGGGATTTGTTTTGCACGGCTTCTAATGCTAAAACATCGGCAACTGCATCGCGTAGTGCTGCTGCATGAGGGTATTTCACCAATACATCAAGCGGCGAGGCATGAGCAACGACTTGCTTAATAAAGGTTTCATCGTCCCGTTGATCTTCAGCGAGATAGAAAACAATACGCGGAACACTCGCACTTTCGCCAATTTGATTCACTGAACTGGCATCAGTAAACGCCGTCGTGAAATAGTGCATTGCTCCTTTTTGAATGGAGAATTTGCGTGCAACAATCGGCATTCCACCATGTTGCCTACTAAGGCGTTCTGCAAGGCTGAATACACCTAATTTACCGCGTTCTTCCTGCAAGCGGAGTTCTAAATCAAAGTCACTACCTTGCCATACACGGTACTCGTTGTTGTACTTGCGTAATTGTAGAACTGCACGTTTCTGCAACACTTCCAACGCATTCGTGACAGCATCAGAGTCATGCAAACAATAACTGAGGATTTCCTTAGAGGCTTTTAAGCCCGCTTGCGCCCCGATCAGATTCAACAAACCAACGGTTTTCAGAACTCTCACTGCATCAGGGTTGTCATCGCCTAAACGCTCTAACGCGGTGACAACTTCTGTCCAACGACGATGTGTAAGATGGTCAACGACCGCAGCAGGTTGGTTACTAATAAAGTAGTCGTAAATTTCCCAAGGGTAAATCCAATCACCAAGACGCTCTAAACGTTTGAGACTATCCTGAAATCCAAATGCCTCTGTGCTTCCCAAATAGTTGAATAAGGTGCGCTCATTTTGAGCCACTTTTTGGCAAAGCAGTGGCAACAACAATGCACTGATAGGGTGTAACGGATAGCATTGTTGGAACAATTGACTAGCAGAATGCTGATCTAAAGTGCTTGGCAAAGCCTGCCACTTACCTAATAAATCAGATAATTGTTCTGTTTCTTTCGTTACTGCCTTTGGAAGTTTTTTAGGTTGTTCAACGGCTTTACTAACAATTCGTAAAGTTTGTTCTGCGGACTCTAGGAAAGGAATAACTTCAAAACGTCCTTGAACTTTTGCCCATTCATTACGTTGAGTACGACCTAATCCACGCGCATATTGTTCAAACGATTGGTGCAGCAACACGAACACTGAAAGAATTGCTCCTTTCTCATCTTCACAGCCTTTATATGCCTGCTCAGCCAATGCTTGTAACAAGTAAATATCGTTTGCTTCAGGGTGACGAGCTTCATACTCTAGGAACTTACCTAGCTCATCAATCACAATCAAAACACCGTAGCCTCCTGCACTAGCCACTGCTTCTTGTAACTGGTTGATCGTATCAATCGTTTCCGTAACGGTAATATGATCTTGTGCAGATAAGTGAGCTAATTGTTCAAGTACTAACGGATACTGCCGTTGTCCACGAGAGAAGAATGCCGTAGCTCCCTCATGTAATGATTTAGCAAGTCGTTTACTTAGTGGCTCAGGGCTGCCGGTCAAGAAAACTCTGCAATGCTCCAATGACTCCCCATTTTCATCCCAAAACTGGTCAATAACTATCTCATTGCAACGTGCTAGGACTGCTTGAGCCGCATCCGTGGCTACATCATCTGCTGCGCCTAACAAGTGCGAAAGAAATACGGCAAAGGATGACTTTCCCGAACCATATGGCCCCATTAGCGTCCATGCGCGAGGCATACTTTTCACTGTTGTAATGGTTTCGCCGACACGCGCCAATGTATCCAATGCACGAGTGGTTGGAATATAGGCATTAACAATAGCTAGTGAGTCAGCATCGCGCTCAAGGTTAATTGAACGTGTGTAATTTGTATTGACTTGTATTTGTCCGGCTAAGCTCATGCTGCTGCCTCAATAAAGTTCGATTGTTTGTAGTAACGGCGCAGGTAACTCATAGGTTCAAGTTGGGCATCACTTGTTCTGAAAAGCACTCTGACTCCTGCTGTTTCCCGAAACCTGAATGGCGTATCTTTTCTCTGCTCTAATTTTTCTAGTTTATAGAGAAAAGCACTTTCAGTCAGGCAAAATACGGCTCCCGGTGCTGGATAGTCATTTTTGCCATACATCAAATCTTCGATAGCCAATGCCTTTTCTCCTGTCGCATTGAACAGCGATGCAACTGCATAAGCAAGCACCTCGATAGGCAAGTGTCCATGATCGCCCACCTGTACCTTGTATGTTTTGTTGTCAGGTAATAATGACAAGAGTTTGATGGATGCAAACGGCGTATCTAAAAACTCGTCTGAGAACTGCTTAGCTTTCGGGCGGGTATCGGAATACATACGCAAAGCGACAGCTACATCATTTTTAAGTGTGTTTTTAGATGGTTTTATATTGCTATTCTGTTTTAAAAAATCCACTAAAGAATCAATAGCTTGTTCTGATGTAAATTCTGGTTTGTGATAACGATTGAACATCCAGTAGGCGCAAGTTGCCTGTTCAGGATTGCTTGCCATGTGCCAATGTAATAACCAAATTGTAGCTTCATCCTCAAGATAGGGATCAACACCTTCGTTCTCATCAAAGATGAAATGCCCCAGTTTTGTCGGATGGTAGCCTGTTCCTGTTTTTTCGATGATTTGGGTAGCTTGCGCCCAGTAACGAATAGCATTGACCATGTTTTTACCAACGCCAAGTCTAACAGTCGCATCATCTGCATCAAATACTGCGGAATCAGTTACTACCTCTTGATAGGCTTTGGTCAGCCAACTGTAACGCAAGGGGAATGTTTCATGTCTGCCGAAAGACATGCTTTTAGGGTTAAATTTCATGATTTGTAACCTTTACGCTAACGCTAGGAGGTGCATGATGTGTGAATCCTAGTGTTAGTTGTTGTTTGCCCTTTAGGAAGTTTTCAACATGAGCAAGAAACCACGCCTTCATATTTGAATTTTCTTTTTCAAGTTGTTCGTATAGCTCTTGTTTGGTTTCTGGGTCAATTTCGATGACAATTCGACCACTTGTTCCCCTAGCCATGCCTTAAGCCTCAATGTTACATTACACAGACTATGTAACATTACATACGTATTCCCTGCAAATAAAATTGATGGATAACAAAATCATATATCTGTTCTATGAGGTTTAATAAACGATGACATCAGAAAATTTGTTAAGCCGCATCACGGTTGAAACAGGCAAATGTGGCGGTCGCCCTTGCATTCGCGGCTTGCGTATCCGTGTACAAGATGTGCTGGGGATGCTGGCTGAAGGCATGGAAACCAAAGAGATTCTTGAGGACTACCCCTATTTGGAAGCAGCCGACATCCGCGCCGTGCTGATGTATGCCGCTCGCTAATTCCGCTTGCCTATCACATGCACATGTAGGTGAAACACGGTTTGCCCTGCCGCCTCCCCAACATTCACCCCGATGTTATAGCCTGCGGGCTGGTGTTGGGTATCCAATTGCTGCTGGGTGAGATGCAGCAATTAAAGAACCTCACCCCCCGCCCCCCTCTCCTTGACAGGCGAGGGGTTGGGGTGAGGTTCTTCATCTGTGTCTGAACAATTACAACGTAACTGGAAGCCGCGTTATAGCCTGCGGGCTGGTGCTGGGTATCCAATTGCTTCTTGAAAGATACTATAATATGCTTTTTACCGACAAAGCATTAGAATAGTGTCTTTATGAATGACTTGCCAGACCGACGCAAAGCTATCCTCTTCCCCAAGCAGCAAAAAATCCTGCGCACCTTGGGAGAAAACATCAAGTTGGCACGCAAACGCCGCCAGCTTACCCAGAAACTGATCAGCGAACGCACCGGTATCAGCCCCATCACCTTGCGTAAAATCGAAAAGGGGGATGCTGGTGTTTCCATCGGTCACTACCTGACTATGTTGGCAGCACTGAATCTAGCGGAAGACCTTGCCAACGTAGCGCAGGATGATGAATTTGGGCGCAAATTGCAGGACGCTAAATTGCTGGGCACTGACAAGAAAGGCAGAAAAGCTGATTGAGGTATCGGGTCTGCTCTTCGACTACGCTCAGGGCACGGGTCAAAAACTTCCTAACCTTTCCGCGTGTACCAGGTGCCGCGTCCTTGCCCGTGCCGCTGGATATGCCCGTTTTCCATCAGTTGGGCAATGCGCAGTTTCAGGGTGGCGCGTGGGATATGGGTGAGTTCCTCCGCCTGTTTCATGGTGATGCGCCCGTTGTCCTTGAGGTATTCGAGAATCTTGACGCTATCTGCGGGTAGGCTTTCCCAGCCTAGGTTATCCGCCATCTTCGCCGCCAGATAGTCTTTCTGAGCTTTCAGAGAACGCAGGAAAAATGATAGCCAGGGCAACCAGTCAGGGGCTTCCTGATCGAGTGTACCTTGAGTGCGACGCAAGGCGAGGTAATAGCTATCTTTATTGCGCTCAATGATGCTTTCCAGCGAGGTGTAAGGCACATAGCTGTAACCAGCCTTCAGTAGCAACAAGGTCGCCAACACCCGTGACAGCCTGCCGTTGCCATCCTGAAACGGATGGATAGCCAAAAACACTACGTTGAAAATGCCTACAGTCAGCAGCGGGTGCAGACTGCGGTCTTCCAATGTGGTGCGCGTCCAGTCCACCAGTGCCTGCATTTCCCGTGGGGTGTCAAACGGTGTAGCTGTCCTGAAAATTACCCCAAGGCTCTTGCCGGATGCGTCGAAGGCTTCTACATGGTTGTTCAGGGTTTTGTATTGCCCTCGGTGGCGTGCGTCCTTGTCGCTATGGCGTAGCAACAGGGCGTGGAATTGTTTCAGGTAGTTCTCAGTCAGGGGTATGTCGTCATGGCTTTGGAAAACGGTTTCCATCGCTTCTGCGTAGCCTGCCACTTCCTGTTCATCACGGGTCTGGAACGATTGCTTACCGATATTCCCCAGCAGGTTTTCCACTTCGGCATCACTCAGCTTTGCGCCTTCAATCCGGGTGGAAGAGCCAATGCTTTCCACGGTTGCCACCCGACGCAGGGCTTCCAAGCGTTCTGGGGTCATGCCGTGGATAGCTTTCCAACCGCCCCTGAATTCGTCGATCTCGGCAATTAACTTGAGCATTTCGGGGGTGATTGTCAGGGAATGCGTTTTCATAAATAGCCAAAAAAGTGAAAAACCTTAGCCAATAATAGCCGTAATTAGCCAATACGCAAACATTGCGCACTTTAGAAAGCCCAATCCGATAAGTACGGGAACTTGCAACGCCAACCGTTACCAGCCACATTGCACCCCAGCAAACCGACACAGGAAACCGTTCCTTTAAACTTATGCAAACTTAACCAAGGTCAAGTTTGCGGTTAAATTCCTGCTTCATGGGGGCTGGTTTCGTCTTTGGCTTGCACCCCAGACCAGCGCCTTCCCCTCCACAGGCAGACACCGTGGAACTCACGGCGTATTTTTCCAAATTATTGGCGGCGTTGAGGTCACGGTCATGGACTGCGCCACAAACGGGGCAAGTCCATTCACGTACCGATAGTGGTAGCTTGTCCACTTTATGCCCACATCCGGGGGCAGAACAGGTCTTGCTAGAGGCAAAGAACCGATCAGCCACCACGACCACCGCACCCCGCATTCCCGCCTTGTATTCCAGTTGCCGCCGGAACTCGAAAAACCCCATGTCACTGATGGCACGGGATAAATGGCGTTTTTTCACCATGCCCGATACGTTCAAGTCTTCAATGCCGATGGTGTGGAAACGGCGGGTTAAATCCGTAGTGAGTTGGTGCAAACTGTCTTGGCGGATGTTGGCAATGCTGGCGTGAAGTTTTGCCAGTTTTTGTTTCGCCTTGTGGCGGTTGGCACTCCCTTTAACCTTGCGTGACAGGCTGCGTGAGAGCCGTTTTAGACGGGAAAGTAGGGCTTTATGCGGCTTCGCCCCAATCACTTTTTCCCCCGTTGATAGCGTTGCCAGTGCAGATACACCCAAATCCACCCCCACCGTGCCTTGGTTTTCGGCAGGCGGGAGGTGGTTTTGATCCGTATCCACGGTGATGCTGGCGAACCACTGGTCAGCGGTGCGGGAAACCGTGGCGGAGAGGATTTTGCCGGAAAAGCGTAACGTTTCCCGCATCCGTACTAACCCAAGATGGGGAATACGGAGGCGGCAAGCGTTAAGGCTGAATTGGTCATTGGTGAGGGTGAAACTGTCGCGGCTTTTGCCTTTCTTTTTGAATTGCGGGTACTGGGCGCGTCCGGCAAAGAAGTTGTTGAAGGCTGCCCCGAGTTGGATGATGGCCATTTGTGGGGCGTTTTTGGTGACTTCGAGCATCCACGGGAATTGTTCGCGTTTAATCGCGTTCAACTGGCGGCGCAAGCGCATTTGGTTGGGTTTGGGCTGGGTGTTGTCGTCTTTCCATGCGGCGTATTGGGTTTGCCATTCCACCAACGCCCAGTTGTAAGCAAACCGCGCTGTACCGGCTGCTTTCGCTAAGTACGTGGCTTGTTTATTGTTGGGGTCTAGGCGGATTTTGTGGCTGATAATCATGAGCGATAGGATGCAATACAGCAGGTTTTTTGTCTAGGGGTGGGTGTTTTTGATGTTGCTATCGACAGATGAACGGTAGTCTGTGCCTTGCAACTTCTCCAAAATGACAAAGATTGGAGAGGTTTGGGTGGGTTTTGTGGTAGCTGCTTCAAACCCCGGCTCATGTACGAATCCCTCAATGTTTTAGGCACTGCCCTAGAAGAATGCAGCACCCAACCCATCACCGGCTTTTTCCGTGATGGCTCCTGCAATACCAGCAAACAAGACATCGGCTCGCACACCGTCTGTGTCGTTCTGACGCGAGAATTCCTCGAATTCAGCCGCTCACAAGGCAACGACCTAATGACACCCGTGCCAGAATACGGTTTCCCCGGCTTGAAACCGGGCGACCAATGGTGTTTGTGTGCCGCCCGTTGGCGCGAAGCTTTTGACGCGGGCAAAGCCCCACGGGTACGGGTACTGGCAACCCACCAAGACTGCTTACGCATTCTGGATCTGGCTGACTTAAAACAACACGCGGTTGATTTGTCTTAACGGATATGCGCCGCCGCCATTAGCCCCCACCAAGCCAGCGTATGCAACCACGCCGCCCACTGGTAACGCCGTGCCAATTGTTCCGGCGGAATATTCGTGATCAAAAAAAGCTGTCCTGCCTGCGCCCCTGACATGACGTGCGTTCCCGGCAGGCGCTGTTGCTCACGAATATCCGCATCCACCCACTGTTGTGCCGCAGCCAGCACATTCTGCCATTCGTCTGGGTCGATTTGCCCATTGCCATCCGCATCGAAATTCTGCAATAAGGTGTGATCATCGCGCTTCCAATCCGCCAGCAATACCGCCAAGCGTTCGCGCCGTTCTTGCGACACATTGCTATGCGCGTGGCGTTGGGTGCGCAATTCGCCCAAGGCATACAAAGTTTGTCCGGGGTAAATCGCGTGCAATAAAAACAGGTGGTTATCGCCGGTGCGCGTCACAATTTCCGCCGCTTGCGGGTACAATAAACAGCGCCCAAACGCATCCTCCAACAAAAACGGCTGGTCTTCCACGTAACCCGGCAACCACACCGTCACCGGCAAATGCGGCAAACCACGGGAACTTTCCCCATCCGGCAATGCTGCCGTGCCGGACAATTCCACATAACCTTGCGCACTGCTGCTCAGCCGTGAAGTGGGCGTATCCACAATCAAGCGATAGCGCCGGTATAAGCCCAACGCAAACCACAAACTCGCCAACGCAGGCAACAACAACCATTCACGCCCTACTTGCTGGGCCAGAAAAAAGCACCCCGCCCCCCAAAACAGCGCGAAACGCCAAGTGCTGGCAAGGTTCATCAACCCGCCCTTGCGTAATACCGCAAAGCGCTGATTTTGTGCGACGTTATACCAGTTTATGCCATCCGCATCGCCTGCAAATGGCGCAACCTGTTCAGGTTCCGGCAGTAAAGTGCGCAGCCACATCCACATCCGCGATTTCCTCAGACTTGAAACTCAACAAACGGAAGGGCTTAAAACTGAACGATTTGGCAATGATCAAATCGGGGAATTGTTCAATGCGGGTGTTATTGAGCGCGGCAGAATCGTTATAAAACTCGCGGCGATCCGCAATGCTGTCTTCCAAACCGGTAATGCGTTCGCGCAAATGCTGGAATGACTCGCTGGCTTTGAGTTCGGGGTAAGCTTCGGCAACGGCAAACAAATTTCCCAACCCAATGCGCAAGGCATTATCGGCAGCTTCCAACGCCCCCATATTGCCAAATTGCATCGCACTGACCACGCGGTTACGCGCTTCCATCACCTTTTGCAAGGTGGTTTGCTCGTATTCCATGTGTTCTTTGCACACCGCAATCAGCTTGGGTAACTCGGTATTGCGTTGTTTTAGCAATACCTCAATATTGCTCCATGCCTTTGCGGTATTATTTTTGAGTAACACCAATTGGTTATATAACAGGATGCCCCATAACAGCAGGCCACCCAACAGGGCGAAAAAGATAATGAGTCCGGTATTCATGGCGTTATTTTTATCAATAGTTTATCGGATTATACCAGTCTAGCAGCTAGTGGCAGGCGCTCCAACGTGGTATAGATGAGCGGTTATCATTACAGCAAAATACGGAGGACATCATGCAGACCCTATTGAAATTCTGGCTAACCTTACTGTGCTTACTACCGCTAGTCGGTCACAGCGCCGATCAATTTCCCACCCAACAAACCTTTGCCGGACAAAACCTAACCCTAAATGGCAAAGGCGTGCGCACCAAGGCATTTTTCAACCTCTACAACGCGGGTTTGTATGTGCAGCAAAAAAGCACCGATGCCAACGCCATCATCAGCGGCGATCAGCCCAGCGCCATGCGTTTGGAAATCACCTCAGCCATGATCACCAGCGAAAACATGGAATCAGCCGTGCGTGACGGTTTTAAGCACTCCAGCAATATCCCCGATATTCAGCCACGTATCGAACAATTAATCGCCGTGTTCAAAGAAGCCATTAAGGAAGGTGATGTCTATGATTTCATCTACACCCCCAGCAAGCTTGCCATTGTCAAAAATGGCAAACCGGCTGCCACGATTGCGGGGCATGACTTCAAACAAGCCCTGTTTAACATTTGGCTAGGGGAGCGACCGGTGCAAGCGAGTTTGAAAAAAGCCTTGTTGGGGCAGTAATTTAACGGTTTAAAAATAGCCGACCAGCCTCTGTAAGTCTGTATTGCTGCAAACGACTCTTAGGCTTATCGGGAATGGTCATTTCAAGCAAACCCTGCTCCAATAGCGGGGTGATGTGCCGTTTGTAATTCAGATAAACATTAGCCAACCCTGCCGCAGCCAATAACTCTTGCTTACTCCTGCTTCTGTATTGGCAATCAAGTAAAATAGCACTGACTTGCTCACTGACTTGCTCACTGACTTGCTCACTGACTTGCTCACTGACTTGCTCACTAGTATTGCTCTTATCGTATACCTTCAATGGTTGTTGTAATGGCACGATAAAACGTAAACGCATCCCGATTTCGAGAATCTGCAACTCCGGCAAACCTAGCTTTTCGGCTTCATTAAAAATACGCCTTACACCACTGCCCCACTAGATTTAGTGTAATTGTTCACATCCCGATGAAGAACCTCACCCCCCCGCCCCCTCTCCTTGACAGGCGAGGGGGAGCAAGAGTTGCATTGTTTATTAGCCCCTCTCCTGTCAAGGAGAGGGGTTGGGGTGAGGTTCTTTTAGATGGCGGTGAACAATTCCGTAATTAGTTCACGATCAGCTTGGCGGTTAGTAGAACCAAGACGCACGTACACACCATTCTCCGCCCCTTCACTTTTCAACCAATAACGTTTTCAACAGCGGTTTAGGTGAGGACAAATTTCGCTTGAACTCCAATGTTTTGCCTTCCGGCTGACGAATGAGAGCCTCAAAAAAGTCCATAACCCGTCACCCCTTGCGCTGCGCATCAATCACCGATGGCAATTGCAACAGCTTTTCCAGCACATCCCCAAGTTGTTGCACATCCCGGATTTCCAGGGTGAAATCCATCACTGCTAGGCAAGGGTCGTGAGTGTCGCGGGTATGCAGGCTGTGGATATTCACCTTTTCCTTGGCCAGCAGATTGGCAATATCACCCAACACGCCCGATTTGTTGTAGGTGGAAACCGTAATGTCTGCCGCATACGCTGCCGCGTGGTTGCCCCAGCCCACCTCGATAATGCGTTCCTCACGTTCCTTGCGTAAGTTAGCAAAGTCGGGGCAATCGGCACGGTGCACAATCACGCCACGCCCTTGCGACAAATACCCGCCGATCGCATCACCATTGACCGGGTGGCAACAGGTCGCCAACTGGGTATACAGCTTGCTAACCCCACGCACTTCAATACCGCTGCTCACCACATCTGGGCTACGGGTTTTCCGTAATTTGAATTCGGCTTCATGCGTATTCAGCAGGAAGCGGCGAATTTGCGCCGGGGACACTTCATTGCGCCCCACCGCAATCAGGAAATCACGCTCGCTAGGGCGGCTGAAATGCTGTGCCAGTTCCTTGTAATTCAACTTACCCAAGTTGAGCAGGTGACGTTCTTTATCGAGGATGCGTTCGCCATCTTTGGCGTTCTGTTCGTGGTTTTGCTGGCTAAACCACTGGCGTACTTTTTGGCGGGTACTGCCGGATTTCACGAAACCGAGTTCGGGTTTCATCCAATCCTGACGTGGATGCTCGTTTTTACTGGTAAGAATTTCGACCTGTTCGCCATTACGCAGCGCGTAATTGAGCGGCACAATATTGCCATTGACCTTTGCCCCCCGGCAACGATGCCCCACACTGGTGTGCACATGGTAAGCAAAATCCACGGGGGTTGAGCCTTTCGGCATGTCAATAATCCGCCCCTTGGGCGTAATCACAAATACCCGGTCGTTAAAGACTTCCGTGCGGAAATCTTCCATCAAATCACTGTCACTGTCGTTGCTATCCAATAAGCGGCGCATCGCATTGATCGCATCGCTCATGGCTTGGTCTTGCCGCCCGCCTTCTTTGTAATACCAGTGCGCTGCCACCCCTAATTCGGCGAAACGGTGCATCTCATGGGTACGGATTTGCACTTCCACAAATTTACTTTCCGGTCCCACCACCACGGTGTGGATCGACTCGTAACCATTCGGCTTGGAATTGCTAATATAATCATCGTATTCTTCGGGTATATGCCGCCAAGTGTTGTGTACGATGTCTAATACGCGATAGCAAGTGGCATGATCAGTCACCATCACCCGTACCGCACGCAAATCGTAGAGTTCATCAACACCTAGCTGCTTGCGGCTCATCTTCTTCCAAATGCTGTACAGGTGTTTGGGGCGACCATACACCTCGGCTTGAATGTCGTTTTTAACCAATAAATCCTTGAGGTTATGGATGAAATCGGCAATGTATTGCTCACGTTCAATGCGTTTACCGGCTAATGATTTGGCGATACTTTTGTAGGTGTCAGGGTGCAGGAAACGGAACGACAAATCCTCCAGTTCCCACTTGATTTGGCTAATACCCAAACGGTTCGCCAGCGGCGCGTACAAATCCATACTCAGCCGTGCCACACAACGGTGCAAATCCGACACTTCCTCCCGCGACAGCAAGCGCAGGTATTGCAAGCTCCACGCCAATTTAATCAACACCGTGCGGATGTCTTTAATCATTGCCATCAACATGCGCCGCAACTGCTCGCCTTGCTCCTGGCGGGAACTGCTGGGGTCAGTATTTTCCACACAATCACGGAAACGTTGCAGATTGCGCATGTCTTCACACAAACGCCGCACCGCTTGCCCGTATTCTTTTTCCACCACATCCAGCGTCAGGGTTTGTTGGAAACGGTTATCACATAGTAACGCTGCCATTAAGGTGGTTTGATCCACGTCCAAATGGCGCAAAATTTCGGCAACATCCAGGCTACAGGGTTGCAAAGGGTCAGTCGGCGGGGGGGATTGCAACAAATTATCAATGATTTGCCCAATCAGGTAAAAATCGCGCTCATTATCGGACACCCAAAAGCGTTCAATCCACGCCTGACGGGTTCGTGACTCGGTATCCGTGGTTCGGCTATGTCGCATGTCAGCAATGCCTCCTCTCTAACAAATAATTATTATTTATAGCTTTGTAATAACAGCCTCCAGTTGCGCAAGATGGTGAATGGTCGCATCCGGTTCCTGCCCGCCCGGCCATGCTTGGCGGTCAGGATTAAACCAAACGGTACGCAAACCTGCACTGGCTGCCCCCTGAATATCCCTCACCGGATCGTCGCCCACATAAACGGCCTGATGAGGAGAAATGCCTACGTGTTCTAATGCTTGATGGAAAATCGCCGGGTGAGGTTTCGCGACCCCGGCATCCGCAGAACTGTGGGCAAACTGAAACAAATGCCCAACGCCTATGTGATGGACACTGGCATTACCGTTACTGATAACCCCAAGCAAAAAGTGTGCCGAAAGTGATTCGAGCGCCTCCAACGCCCCTTCAAAGAAGGTCACTTCATTACGTGCCAGCCAAAATACCTCGAACCCAGCCTCCACCAAGGTATCGGGGTATGCGTGCGCCTGCGCCAATGTTGCCAGCCAGTTTTTACGTAAACAAGTAAGATTATAGTGCAATTCAGGGTATTGCTGCATGTAGTTCATGCGATGTTTAATGAGTTCATGCGGCGAGTGGTTCTCGGTAATCCGTGGATAGTGCTGTTGCAACCAGCCATAAAAACGGTGTTCAGCACGTTCAATCACTGGCTTTACCGCCCACAGGGTATCGTCAAGATCAAAAGCAATACAGCGTATAGTCATGTTGAAACTCAATGTTTAGATTAGAATTTACTGGTAATATTAGCATTAGCTAACACAACGACAAGCAGTGGAGGGTGGCATGAAAATCCGTCATTTAATAATACTAGCAGCCAGCATCCTGTTATTTCCCGCCACATTATGGGCGCAAACGGTGGTACTGGTACACGGCTTCCAAGGCAATGGCATGGATTGTCGCAAACAAGGCGTTACCCCGGTATTGCAGCAATACGGCTGGGTAGACGGCGGCAATATCGTCATGACTCAGGAGGGGGCTTACAACCTCAGCACTCCCGCTGCAAAGCCGGAACGCATTTTCTACACTGT
This sequence comes from Thiothrix winogradskyi, assembly GCF_021650935.1. Lineage (NCBI taxonomy): Bacteria > Pseudomonadati > Pseudomonadota > Gammaproteobacteria > Thiotrichales > Thiotrichaceae > Thiothrix > Thiothrix winogradskyi. Next base: position 577,609 of record NZ_CP091244.1, read on the forward strand.
AGAATTGCCACTGCGTGCGCCGATTATGCAGCAAACCTATTGGCTGAACACGTATTTGCAACACATCCATGCCCAGCGTCAGGAACCACTGACCTTGGTAGGGCATTCGGCGGGCGGCATCGTCTCCCGCGCTTGGTTGGTCAGCGCCAACAGTGTGCCGGTGGATGCTTTGGTAACGGTAGCGACCCCGCACGTTGGCACACCCAGCGCGGATCTGGCGAGTTTGGCAACCGATACCCCAATGGGCTTTTTCGCGGAAATGATGGGCTTTGGCAAATGGAGCGGCGATGCTGATGATTTATACGATGACCTGCGGGTGGAACAACCTGGGCGGTTTTTGTATTGGCTGAATCATCAGCCGCATCCACCGATTCGCTATGTATCGGTGGTGCGGGATAACCAGATACGCCCTGATCGCTTTGATTTTGTGGTGCCGACTTACAGCCAAGACATGAACAATACCTTTGCCCTGCGCGGTAAATCCGAATATTGGACAGTGCCACGTTCACACTTTTTGAGTATTCGGGATGGATATGTGTTGGCGCGGATTTTGACGCGCTGACAATATGCCAGAAAACCCCAATTTCCTACCGCACATTCGGTTAGAGTGCTGAATGCAGCAGCAGCTTGCAGTATACTTGCCCCCTTTCAGGCATAAACGTAAAGCAAGTAAGTTATGGCTAACTATGACCTTTCCACCTTTCAAGGGCTGATTCTGGCTCTGCAAGATTACTGGGCGCAACAGGGCTGCGTCATTATGCAACCGTATGACATGGAAATGGGCGCGGGAACATTCCACCCAGCCACATTCCTGCGTTCCATCGGCCCTGAGCCGTGGCGTGCAGCGTATGTGCAACCGTCACGTCGCCCAACCGATGGGCGTTACGGTGAAAACCCCAACCGGCTGCAACACTATTACCAGTTTCAGGTCTTGCTGAAACCGTCACCGGATAATATTCAGGAACTGTACCTCGGTTCCTTGCAAATGCTCGGTTTCGACCCGCTGGTACATGACATCCGCTTCGTCGAAGACAACTGGGAATCCCCAACGTTAGGCGCATGGGGCTTGGGCTGGGAAGTGTGGTTGAACGGCATGGAAGTCACCCAGTTTACCTATTTCCAGCAAGTCGGCGGCTTGGATTGCAAGCCCGTCAGCGGTGAAATCACCTACGGTCTGGAACGCCTCGCGATGTACATGCAAAACGTGCAAAGCGTCTACGATCTGGTATGGACGAAAGGCCCACAAGGGGTTGTCACCTACGGCAACGTTTACCACCAGAACGAAGTCGAGCAATCCACCTATAACTTTGAACACGCCAATGTTGAAGAGCTGTTTCACACCTTTGATGTGTGCGAACGCGAAAGCCAACGCCTGATCGAAGCCGGATTGCCCTTGCCCGCTTACGAACAAATGCTCAAAGCCTCGCACACTTTCAACTTGTTGGATGCGCGGAAAGCCATTTCCGTGACCGAACGCCAGCGCTTTATTTTGCGGGTGCGTACCTTGTCGCGTGCGATTGCTGAAGCCTATTACAACGTCCGTGAAGCGTTAGGCTTCCCGATGCTGTCCGCAGGAGAAAAATAATGTTACACGATTTATTGGTGGAAATTGGCACCGAAGAGTTGCCACCTAAAGCCCTGAAAAAACTCTCCGACGCTTTCACAACAGGCATCGTTGCGGGTCTAGCCGAAGCGGGTTTAGCCGCTGCCGAAGTACACCCTTACGCTGCACCGCGCCGTTTGGCGGTATGGTTGCAAGGTGTACCGGTACAGCAAGCTGACCAAATCATTGAGCGCAAAGGCCCTGCATTGGCTGCCGCGTTCGACAAGGAAGGCAATCCCAGCAAAGCGGCGGAAGGGTTTGCGCGTTCGTGTGGCGTGGCGTTTGCTGACTTGCAACAGATTGATACCGACAAAGGCGGCTGGCTGATCTTCCGTCAGCAACAAGTTGGGCAGCAAACCACGGCGTTGTTCCCTGCGATTGTGGAAAAATCGCTGGCAGCATTGCCGATTCCGAAGCGGATGCGTTGGGGCAGCGGCTCGGCGGAATTCGTGCGCCCGATCCATTGGATCGTGATGCTGGCGGATGGCGATGTCATCGACGCAAATATTCTGAGCATTCAGACCGGACGCGAAACCCGTGGACACCGTTTCCATGCGCCTGCTGCCGTCGCGATTACTACGCCAGCGGATTACGCGGTGCAATTGGGTGATGCGTATGTGATCGCCCGCTTTGAAGCGCGGCGTGACATGATCAAGGCTAAAGTTGAAGCCCTTGCTACCGAACTCGGCGGCACTGCCATCATGCCCGACGACTTGCTGGATGAAGTCACCGGCTTGGTTGAATGGCCTGTCCCCGTGGCGGGGCGTTTTGAGGAACGTTTCCTCGACGTGCCCCAAGAAGCCCTGATTTCCACCATGCAGGACAATCAGAAATACTTCGCGCTGGTGGATGCGGCTGGCAAATTGATGCCAAACTTTATCACGGTTGCCAATATCGAAAGCCGCGATGTTTCGCAAATTTCGACGGGGAACGAGCGCGTGATTCGCCCACGTTTCAGCGATGCCGAATTCTTTTGGACACAAGACAAAAAGACATCGCTGGAAAGTCGCCGCGAACAACTCAAAAAAATGGTGTTCCAGCAAAAACTCGGCACGTTGTACGACAAATCCGAGCGCGTCGCACTGCTGGCGGCAGACATTGCTAAACGCATGGGTGGGGATGAAGCCCTAGCCATTCGCGCTGCGCAATTGGGCAAGTGCGACCTCGTGACCAGCATGGTGTTTGAATTCACCGAACTGCAAGGCACGATGGGGCGCTACTACGCCAATCATGATGGCGAAGCAGCAGAAGTCGCCAGCGCAATGGAAGAGCAATACATGCCGCGCTTTGCGGGTGACGAACTGCCATCCACCGCTACCGGACGTATTTTGGCGCTGGCGGAACGACTGGATACACTTACAGGCATTTTCGGCATCGGGCAAAAACCGACGGGTGCAAAAGACCCATTCGCGTTGCGCCGAGCGGCGTTGGGCGTGTTGCGTATCTTAATCGAACTGCAATTGCCGCTGGATTTGGCAGACTTGCTGGATAAAGCCGCTGACGGTTTAACCCCGCACCTTGGCAGCAAGCCGGATACGCAAGAAGCCTTGGATTATATCCTCGAACGCCTACGTGCTTACTATCAGGAGCAAGGCATTGGTGCTGAACTGGTGGAAGCGGTTGCCTCCCTCAAACCGACCCAGCCGCTGGATTTCGACCGCAGGGTGAAAGCAGTTGCCGCGTTCCGCCAATTGACTGCTTCTGAAAGCCTTGCCGCTGCGAACAAGCGTATCGGCAATATCTTGAAAAAGGTCGAAGGCAGTTTGCCGGAAAGCGTGAACCCTGCCTTGTTGCAGCTTGAGGCAGAAAAGGCATTAGCCAGTGCCGTGCAATATCAGGAAAACAAAGTTGTGCCATTGTTTGCAGCGGGTCAATACGAAGCGGCGTTGTTGTCGTTGGCGGAATTGCGTGAGCCAGTGGACAAGTTCTTTGATGATGTCATGGTCATGGCGGATGATGTGGACTTGAAAAACAACCGGCTGGCATTGCTGAATCGCTTGCGTGGCTTGTTCCTGCGCGTGGCGGATTTGTCGGTGTTGTAAACCCGTCTTGAACTGGGATTGGTAGGATTAAAAGATGGGCAGGATGAAGAATGGGTTTCCAGTCCTGTTTGTGTTGTTGTGGAGTACGGGTTTTATCGGTGCAAAATACGGTTTGCCGTATGCCGATCCGCTGGCGTTTCTGGTGGCGCGTTATGCGCTGGTGATTGTTGCCCTTTCCGTTTTGGCGTGGGCGGGTAAAGCCGTTTGGGAAACCAATCCTAAGCAATTATTCCATTTGATGGTGGCGGGTTTGCTGTTGCAAGCGACGTATCTGGGTGGGGTGTTCGTGGCGATTAGTCACGGCTTGCCTGCTGGGTTAACCAGTTTGATTGTGGGTTTGCAGCCGTTGCTTACGGCACTGTTTGCCGGGATTTTGCTGGGCGAAACCGTGCGCCGTTATCAGTGGGTCGGGATTGCGACGGGTTTGCTCGGTGTTATTCTGGTGCTCGCGGAAAAAGCCAGTGCGGGGGCTGCGCATAGCTTTGGTTGGGAAGCGGTGATTCCGGCATTGTGCGCGTTACTCGGCATCACGTTTGGAACGTTGTATCAGAAACGTTTTTGCTCGCATTTCGATTTGCGCACGGGGTCGGTGGTGCAATTTGTACCGTCACTACTGGTGACGGCGCTGCTTGTACCTGCCATCGGTGAATGGCGGATTGAATGGACGGGCGATTTCATTTTTGCGCTGGGTTGGTTGGTAATCGTGCTGTCTTTGGGCGCGATCAGCTTGCTTAACCTGTTGATTCGGCATCACGGTGCGACCAATGTTACCAGCTTGTTTTACCTGACACCTGCGGTGACAACGCTGATTGCGTGGTTACTGTTTGATGAATGGTTAACCTTGCTGCAATGGTTCGGTATGGGCTTAACGATGTTAGGTGTGTGGTTAGTGCGGCGTAGCGCACCTTAGCCGTGTGCTTTAAGTTTTAACCGAATTCGGCACTCGGTTTGCGCACTGCATCCAAACGGTAAGGCGTCGGATCAAGACACGGCGTGCGCCCCAACATAACATCCGTCAGCAATTGCACCGACGCCAACGCCATTGTTACGCCATAACGGTAATGCCCGGCATTCACATACAGCCCGGCAATTTCCGGGTGCGCATCAATATAGGGAACCCCGTTCGGTGAGCCGGGGCGTAAACCGCTCCAATGGTTATTGATCGGCAAATCGCGTAACGCTGGCATCATCTCATAAGCCGTTTCGCGCAATTCATCCAAGCCATCGGTGGTAGTTTGCTTATCAAACCCGCGCATTTCCAAGGTGGAACCGCACAAAATACGCCCATCTTGACGCGGAATCAGGTAACGTCCTTCGTGCAATACAATGCGCTTGAGCAAACCTTTCGGCCCCCGGAACAAAATCATTTGCCCCTGCACCGGGCGTATATCCACATGCAACGCCTGCATTTCCGGGAACAAGCCCGTCCACGCCCCCGTAGTGAGAATCACATTATTCGCTTTGAAAACTTCATTGCCCAACTTCACCCCGGTCACGCGCCCATTCGCCGTTTCCAACCCCGTAACGGGGTAATGTTCCGCGATTTCAATCGGTAACAAGCGTAAGCTGGTGCGCAACGAGTCAGCAATCCGAGGGTTACGCATTTGGGCAATGTCAGGCATAAACATGCCTTGCGAGAAAGATTCTGCCAATTGTGGTTCGCAAGTTTGCATCGCAGCGGCTGAGCTTAGCGGCTGCAAATCGTAACCCCATGTTTGCGCCCAGGCTTGCGCAATAGCGGATTCATTGGCATCCGTCATCAGTAAGCCGGAACGAATCCATTGCGGATCGATCCCCGTGGTTTCCTGCAAAGTCGCACACAAGGCGGGGTAACGTTGCTGGCTGTATTGGCTCAGCCGTGAAATAGCATCCGGGTAACGCCAAGGGTAAAGCGGGGACAAAATACCACCGCCTGCCCATGTCGATTCTTTGCCCAATTCGCCTTGGTCGATGATCATGACTTTCATACCCGCTTCGTGCAAGAAACGGGCTGTCAACATACCTAAAATGCCACCACCGACAATAATTGCGTCTTTCATGCGTCATCTCAACAACAGGGGGCTTAAAGTATACGGGAGACGCGGCGCGGTCATCTAGCGATGAATGCGCTTTAGGCGTTCATTACGAAGAAGTCAGGGTATTCGTCAACGTTTCACTTAACGCTGCTAGACCGGATACTTCCGGCTTTACCAGATCCTGTTGAATATTTTCCCAGAAATCACTGGAGGGTAACGTGTTATGGCTAGGATTGGATGGCAACATATCCACTGACCGGCTGAGGGTTTGGATACAGCCCTTGCAATCATCCGAGCGGCAATGGTTGACCAAGGTACCAAAGGTATTCCATCCCCCCAGCACCGCAAACTGAGGGGCAGAACGAGCCGCTTTAGCAAATTCACCCTGCCGGAAATAAAATAAGCAAGGCACCACCCGCAGGGGATCAGGGTAACGCGAATCCAGTCCTGCCAGGTCCCGTAACACGGTGAATGCCAGTTCCCAATGCCGTAGAGCGCACAACCCTACCGCCAGCAAATGCCCTCCAGCATGATCAAAGGGATTCACTTGGCGAGCGGTTTCAATTTCCAGCTTGCCCATTTCATAATCGCCGCGATGAAAGCATTCCAATGCGAAAATGCTGTGCGCCAAGGCATTACCGGGATTGAGTTCTAAGGCGCGAAGTGCCAGACGATGCCATTGAATCTCCAGTGTAGCAGTTGACTCAGTGCGCAACATATAAGCGTACAGGCACAATACTGCGTAGTGCAAATGCGCCAAAGCATCATCATGGTAACGCTGAGTGCGGGCTTGGCAAGCCTCCAAAAACGCCTGGAGATTCGCATCCCCCGCCTTGTCCTGAAGAAAATGGATATGTTCGACCAGAACCCGATAATGACACGGGATGTCACTCTGGGTTTTCCAATAGCGGCTCCAGCAAGCCATCGCAATACCCCGATGCAGGCTGAAAATTTCCAGAATTAACTGGCTGAACACGGATTCTAGCGTTACTTGTGCATAATGCAGTGGCAATTGAGCGCTATCCGACCATAATTGTTCGCGGGTCAGCGTGTGGAACAAAACAAACTTGAGGCTAAACCCAGCCTCTGCCACTTCTGCGGTACATTGCAATAGAAAGTCTGCCTGATGCTGCTGCCAAGCCACCTCCAGCTCATCCACCTTATGCCCTTTGGGCTGACTGACTCGTGCTAGGGCGATGCGAATTTCACGAAAATTACCCAAGGTCATCGGCAATAACGAACGTAGGTTGTAGACCAAACCGCGCAAAGCATCATCCCGAATCAATTCAGTATCGGGGTAACTAATATGCACCTTAGGCCCTTGCGACTGAATACTTTTCGGGGAAAAGTGTTGTACTGCCGGTAGCGCATTGGGTTGGAGACTCTCAAAACCGGGCTGATAACTGCCGCTGGGTAACATAATTCGGTGCTTACTATGGCGACCTTCACTGGCGTAATACTCTTCCAGCAATTTACGCACCCGACCCGCCTCTACCCGTACCGCCGGGTTATCCGTAGGGCAAAAATCTGCTGGTTTTCCTAATGCCTCAATCGCAATACCGTATTGGGTTATTTTTTCACCCCGACCTACTAGGGTCTCCTCAACAATATACGTCAAGAAATTACATGCTTGTTTCTTATTCTCCAATAATCGACTAGCTAATATTTGACTGAGTTCTTTTTGAATCCATTCTTTTTCTTCCATAAAATATATTTTCTTCTTGATAAAAAACAACTAGCTTATCTAATGAGCAACTATTACTGAACCATAGGGTCGCAATAGTTGCATGAAAGCCACACGTCAACAAGATGTTAATTGTCACGCTTAGTAACGCATGAGCAGTCGCCTTTATTTTTACATATTTTCAAAAATTTAAAGAACTCAGCTCTTGTATTCTGAGTAAGTTTTGTGATTTTTCAGTGCTCGGAAATCCCTTTGCTGTTACGGGTAACACGGGGGTTTTACTTGGCTTTTATGAAGGCAAGGTTAAGCTATTACTAATATTCACAGGGTATCAGGAAGCATTCTCAAATTGGGCGATGATGACTTCATCAATTAATTATCCTACTATTTTAATATTTTCAATATTTTTCACACGAAATGGAGTGATGACATGGGGGCTTTGATTGATTCCGGCAAACACCTTGTCCTGAATAATCGCTATGCATTATTAGGCTGCATAGCGGTATCGGGCGCAGGAAAAATCTACCGGGGACGCGATCTGGAACAGGTCAAATACCAAGGGCTGGAGTCGCGCATTTTGATTCATGTATTGCCGCATCAAGCATCCCAGTGGGCATTGGATGAGCTATTCCAACACATCAGCAGCACTACCCAACACCTTGCGTTGCCTTGGATCCTCGCGCCATTGGCTTACGGGCACGACAATGGTCAGGCTTATGTCGTTCTGGAAAGCCCGGATACTTGGGAACTCCAAAGCTTCCTCACGCAAGCCGGACAACAATCGCCTTGCCATCAAAATGCTTCAAAAAACCTCAAACCATTGATTAAAAAACGGTATCTGGATGAGCACCTGGATCCGGCTTTGTTGCTGTGCGTTGCAGGAACAAACGTGCATGTACTGGCAACCGCCTTATCACCCCAAGTTCAGCAGTTGGAAAAACGCGGCACACACCGTGTGATACCCCGTAAACACATCGGTCATGCGCTAATGACAGGCTCACTATTGGCCTTGTTCGGTATTTTTACCGCCGTGGCGGGCAATGCTGTCCTGGAAACCGTTGTATCCCCCAATGAACCCATGCAACTGGCAGCGCTTGCGCCGTTGGAAATAGCGAATGTCTTACCGGTGAACCGGGAGCAACAGGTCTATAAAGACACACCGATCATGGAGGTTAATCCGCTGCCGGTTAACAAAGTTGAATCAAAAATGGTTACTCCGCCAGTAGCGGCTAAACCCACAGTAAAGCGCCAGCCCTTGCCCTCGCAGCCGCCAGCCACCGCAGAACCAGCGCCTGCAAAAAAAGCAACACCCACCGCTATGCCAGAGGAAACACCCACCGAGCAAATACCAAACACTGGCATAGCGTCACCCCAAGCGGATGACAGTATTGATAGCCTGATCCAACAGGCGTATGCCGCAATGGATGCCGGACACCTAGGGCATAGCAGTAACAGTGCGCTACATTTCACCCGAAAATTACGGGGGCAATCACCGAATCATCCCCAAGTGGCACGCTTGGGACAGGAAATGGCAGCCGCCACCCTACGGCAAATACGTGTAGCGTTACAAGCCCAGAACCTTGAGCAGACAGAGCGTTTGTTACCCATGAGCCGTCAACTGATCCAAGAGTTTAATCTGAACCACTTACAAGCGGCGCAACAGGTGTTGGAGGACAAAACACTGGAGTTGCGCACGCATTTGTAAATCCGCTTATTTTTCCAACTGCGTTACGTCACGCACCGCGCCGCGTGAAGCCGATGTGGTCATTGCCGCATACGCCTTCAACGCGGCACTCACGTAACGTTCACGGTTCACTGGCTTCCAAGCTGCTTTGCCTTGTGCATCCATCGCCGCACGCCGGGTTGCCAACACTTCATCGCTAACACGCACATTGATGGTACGGTTGGGGATGTCGATGTCGATCATATCGCCTTCTTCCACCAAGCCAATCGCGCCGCCTTCTGCTGCTTCCGGTGAAACATGCCCGATGGACAAACCCGATGTGCCGCCGGAAAAACGCCCATCCGTAATCAACGCACACGCTTTACCCAAGCCTTTGGACTTGATGTAGGAAGTGGGGTAAAGCATTTCCTGCATTCCGGGGCCGCCGCGTGGGCCTTCGTAACGGATCAATACAATGTCACCCGCGACGATTTTATCACCCAGAATGCCTGCTACCGCGTCATCTTGCGATTCAAAAATACGCGCAGGGCCGGAGAATTTGAGGATACTATCATCCACCCCAGCGGTTTTGACCACACAACCATCCAGCGCGATATTGCCGAATAACACCGCCAAGCCGCCTTCAAGGCTGTAAGCGTGGGCTTTGTCGCGGATACAGCCGTTTTCGCGGTCAATATCCAACGTGTCCCAGCGTTTGCTTTGGCTGAACGCCACTTGTGTCGGCACATTGCCGGGGCCTGCGCGGAAAAACTCATGGCGTTTCGCATCATTGGTCAAACGCACATCCCACAATGACAAAGCTTCTGCCATATTGGTCGCATGAACAGTACCGACTTCACGGTGCAACAATCCGGCGCGGTCAAGTTCACCGAGAATGCCGAATACGCCACCCGCACGGTGTACGTCTTCCATGTGATAAAGCTGGGTAGAAGGTGCTACTTTGCACAATTGCGGCACTTTGCGTGACAAGCGATCAATGTCGTTCATGGTGAAATTCACCCCTGCCTCTTCCGCCGCTGCCAGCAAATGCAGGATGGTATTGGTAGACCCCCCCATCGCAATGTCCAAACACATCGCGTTTTCAAACGCCTCAAACGAGGCAATCGAGCGCGGTAACACGGATGCATCATCCTGTTCGTAATAACGTTTCGCCAAGCCCACAATGATGCGTCCGGCTTCGAGGAACAAACGCTTGCGGTCGGAATGCGTCGCCAGCGTCGAACCATTCCCCGGCAAACTCAAACCGAGTGCTTCGGTCAAGCAGTTCATTGAGTTAGCAGTAAACATGCCCGAACACGAGCCGCAGGTTGGGCAGGCGGAACGTTCCATCGTTTCCACGTTTTCGTCGCTTTCGGCACTGTTGGCGGCGGACACCATTGCATCCACCAAGTCCAGTTTCACCAGTTTGCCACCGATGACCGCTTTGCCGGATTCCATCGGCCCGCCGGAGACGAAAACGGTGGGAATGTTCAAGCGCATGGCGGCATTTAACATCCCCGGCGTAATTTTGTCGCAGTTGGAAATGCACACCAGCGCGTCGGCACAATGCGCGTTGACCATGTATTCCACTGCATCAGCGATCAGCTCGCGGGACGGCAGCGAATACAACATCCCGCCATGCCCCATTGCAATGCCATCATCCACCGCAATCGTGTTGAATTCTTTGGCGACACCGCCAGCGGCTTCAATTTCACGCGCTACCAGTTGCCCCATGTCTTTGAGGTGGACATGCCCCGGTACAAACTGGGTGAATGAGTTGGCAATGGCGATAATGGGTTTCTGGAAGTCTGCATCGGTCATGCCGGTAGCACGCCACAAAGCGCGTGCGCCAGCCATATTGCGACCACCAGTGGAAGTGCGGGAACGGTAAACGGGCATGGTGTACTCCTGACAACATCTTGCAAAGCGGCATTCTAACGCGGGGAAGGCAGCACGTCATAATCAAACCACTAAAGAGGTACAAATTTTGCCTTCTGATCGGTAGTTTGGTTAATGCGCAGGTTTACCTTCATTTTGGTAAGCGGTCAAAAACTCATGCGGATTCACGTAAAACACCTGCTCCAAACCCAATGGCTGTTCTGCTTTCCATTCCGTGACCAGCGGTGGCAGGCTACGAATGGAGTAATACAAATTAGCCGCTACGGGTTTGGCTTGTTTAGCCGTACCAATGGTGCCAATTTTCTCACCTGTTTTAACCCAAGAGGCTGGTTTAACCTCAACCTTGTCGAGATTGGCATAGTGGTGCAGCCGCCATTTCGCGCCCAACACCCAAACTGAACTTTCACCTTGCGGGGTATCTTCACGGTAAAGCACTAAGCCACTGGTAACAGCTACGACGGCAGCACCTTGGTCGGCAAAAATATTGATGCCTTTTTGCGCACTAATGCCGCCAACTTTGTAGCCGTACACGGCAGGGCTACCCGCATAGGGTTTGGCGTTGGCAACGGGTACGTGACGGTCTTCGGGTATCCAGTACCCAATCATAAAGATGGTAAGCGCTAACAAAAGTAGCAGAGGTTTCTTGTTCATTATACACACCCTAGTATCCCTTCCTGTCGGCTGTTGTTATTTTTTGTGACAGGCAGTTCGGATTGAAAGTTCAAATTTTTATATAGCGTATAATAAAATAATTTGTTGATGCAAAAAACCTTTTTCGGAAGAGTGGCTTGTTGTTCAATTCTTTATTAGGATTTGCTTAATTTCTTTAATCGTGGGCTGCCAAGTGGACGGCACATTACCCTCCCAATCCGTTAGGTATTTATTCAAGGTTTTATCCCCGCTATCGTCACCGAGATTTAAATAATTCAGCGTCATCCAGGTCTCTGGATTGGATGAAAAAATAGGCAGCAATTGATTGGCAACCAACTCGTTGAGGTCACGACCTTGGGCGTAGGGGTCAGCACTCAGCGTTTTGGCATAGGCTTGATACCACTTGGGCAACTTCATGCTTTTAGGAAGCTGGCGATGTGCCTGTTTCACCATATCTTGCTGGTATTCTAGGAATTTAGGGGCATATTCCTGCCAATGTGGGTAGGGCGGATTCGTTTCCCAGTGTTGAGCCATTTTTTCCAGTGCAAACAAACTGAACGCTTCACACAAAGACTCTTCAAGCCATTGCTGACGGGTGATGTTATTCGGGGCAAGATCGTAATTGGACATCAAATGACACATTTCGTGGGAAAATTGATAAGCCAGTTGCGCCCAGTAACGCCCCTGAACATTGAGCATCACGATATATTCGTCATTTGGGCTTTTTTCATAGATAGCAATGGGACCGCTTTTATCATTCCTGACGATAACATTGCCAAAATTGCGCCCCGCCATATACGGTGAAATAACCTCAATGACCGAAGTCAGGACGGCTTTTATGTCATCCGAATTGGCATCCCCCCACTCACTTTCTACCTGAACCTGTGCAGGGGCGACCAAGGCATGTAAGTGCAACGGGCTAAACAACAGCAATAACAATGACAGTGCCAGCAAGTACGTTTTCACAGGGCGCATAGGGTCACTCAATTAAGTTAGGGGGATTCAAGATTGGTTTTAAGGGTCTATTCTGACGCGACAGTGAGAGTTGAAAAGCCTGCATCCTGTTAACCGGTAGCGGAAACGCGATAGTCGTATTTCCAGTGAAAATATCGCAGCAAGTTTTGCTAAAAACCTTAAGCCGCTGGGGGTTTACTCAAGGCTTGCAGAAGTTTGGCACTATGCTTGGCGGATTCGTTCAACCATGAATTTACGGAGAAAACCGATGAGTGTGGATATTAAACAATTATTTGACGCAGAACCGCAGTCGCCTTTGTATGTTGCCATTAACCGCGTACTGGTTAAAAACGACCCGAATCTGATGAGCATGATGAAACAAGCCAGTTCTAAAATGTGCTTGGCAACCGCATTAACCCCCGGCTTTCGCGGCTTTGACCTAATGCGCCAAATGGGTGCTTGCCCAATGGGGATGCGTTGGGCAGCGAATACCGACATGGGACAAGCCCTGTCACACATCTGGATTGATCAATTTACCTACTGGGATAGCTGGCAAGCCCACGAGGCTTTCCATGAAACCTTTGAAGACGTGGTGGTGGATGCCTGTGCACGTTGCGGTGAGGTATTACTGGAAGGCCCCGAAGAACCCGTCTATCGGGTGGTACACAGCAGTTTGCCCAAATTGATTTCGCAAAACCAATGGCTGCAAAAGCATTTGCAAGGCACGGCTGCCGGTTATGCAATTGATTCGGGTAAAACCGTGACGGTCATGGCGACTCACCGCATTAAGCCGGGAAAAGAAGCCGAGTTTGAAGCGGCTGAAATTCAAACGATGGAAAAGCTCAAAGAAAGTACCGGCATGGTCGGGTATATGATCCTCAAGCGTATCGGGCAATCTACTCTTGGCAGTGGTCACGCCACCGTGGCATCCATGCTGGAAGACATGAAAGACAGTTCCGGGAGCAAGCTCAAACGTACCGCCGAGGTCTGGGAAGGTTATACCCTGCCTGCCGAATATCTGGTGATGGTGGAATGGGAAAGTTTGTGTGATGCCCAAGGCGGTATGCCGCATGTGAACGTCAAACCGGAATTGCTGTTTATTCACGGCCCCAAAGTATTGGATAACTGCTTGGCTATGCCCACCGTGCGCCTGTCCACCTCGATGTTTCAGGAGCAAACCTACCGCGAAGTGCTGAATCAAGCATCAGCTCAGGGGTAGTTCAAGAATAAATTCCGCCCCGTGTGCAGCATCCCCTAGCCGGATGCTGCCACCGTAAGCTTTTAGGATGGAAGCAACGATTTCCAGCCCCAAACCCGTGCCGCCTTTGGTGCGTTTGGTGGTGAAAAACGGGGTGAAAATCTTGTCACGGTTCGCCGCAGAAACGCCTTCCCCATTGTCGTGCAAACGCAAATGCAATGTACCTCCAGCGTGGTGGGCATACACATCCACCTGTTTTGCGCCGTGTTGTAGGCTGTTGTCGAATAAATTAATCACAATGGTTTCCAGCGCATCCGGGGCAATCGCCAGCGGTGTAGTGGGCAGGGCATTGTGAATCCGCACGGTTAAGCCGCGTTCCTGATAACGGTTGTGCAACGCCTTAAACAAGGCAGGCAAGGTGCTGGTTTCGCGGCGGGTTTCCAGTGAATCCGCACGGGCTAATTCCAGCAGGCGGTTCACCAGTTGTTTGAGGCGCTGGGTATCCGCCAATAAGTTTTGAATGAATTTTTCACGGCGTTCGGTGGGCATGGTATCAATGTGATCATGCAGCAATTCCAATGCGCCTTGCATCGCCGTCAACGGTGTTTTGAATTCGTGGGAAACGTGGGTGGCAAAGCGGCGGATATAGTCGGAACGTTCCGCCAGCGCGTGGGACATGCCTGCAAAACTTTCTGACAGTTGGGCAATTTCTTTGGTGACGGGATTCTGGATGGGTTCCACTTCGCGCTGTTCGCCTTGGCGTACCCGTTCGGTTTGCCGCAATAACTCGCGGATGGGGCGCGAAATGGTCGACGACACCAATAGAATCAATAATACCGCCAGTACCAATAAGCTCAAGGTAGCAAGCAATACCACGCCCTTATTCGCATACAAGTGTTTGATAATATTATTCGGGGTACGCGACAATAGCAACACACCCTGCAAACGTTCGCTCTCAATAATCGGGAACGCCGTGAACACCCGGATTTGGCTACCCCGGCTGATCGAATACAGCGGCGGCGGCGGTTCGTCAGAAATGCGCTGGCGGATCACGCTGGCGTATTTCCCTTGCAGCGCCTGTTTGACTTCGGGAATGTGTGCCAGTGACAAACCGATCTCTTCGCGCCCCGCAATCACCGTGCCGTTAGGGTCGAGTAAACGCATACCAGAGAGCGTCACTTGCTGGGTATCACGCAATATTTGATTCATTTGCTCGCCAATCTGGCGGGCTAAAGGGTCAACGGCTTGGGTGCTGGGGCGGGCTTCGGGGCGCGGCGGCTCAATCGGGGCAATTAAATCAACACTGGGCTTAACCGGCGTATAGAACGGGTCATCCAGCGGCTGTTCCCTGGTATACGGCGGATCGGGCTGGGTCAGCGACGTAGAAAACCGAATATAACCGTACTCGCCACCTTGCTGATGCTGGCGCACCAATTGCCGAAACGTAGCCGCCAGTGCCGCCGCTTGCGAAATCAGTTCCAACTCGGTTTGCTGGACTAACTCATTCTCGTAAATACGGAAAAAATACAGCCCACCCAACGGCAGTGCCAATACCGCCAACATCACCAACAGCAGAATACTCCGCAAGCGGAACAGCGTTTTGCGTGGAAATGGCAGGCGGGCATTTATTGGCATGTGGCAAGTTTATAACCGACTCCATGCACCGTTTCAATGACATTTTCACAACCGATGTCCGCAAACTTCTGGCGAATGTGACGGATATGGCTGTCAATGGTGCGATCACTTACATAGACATTACCGTCGTAAGCATTGCCCATAATGCTGTCACGGCTGAACACGCGGCTAGGTTGGCGGGCAAACAATTGCAACATGGCGAACTCAGTCGCGGTCAGATTTAACGGCTTACTATCCCAACTCGCGGTGTGTTGTTCCGGCTGAATACTGAGCTTGCCATGCCGGAGTGTGCCTTGCTCTGCCTCAGTGGCTGGTTTGCCCTGCTGCTGGGTGCGCTTGAGGATGACATTAATCCGTGCCACCAATTCGCGTGGGCTGAACGGCTTGGTAACGTAATCATCACCACCGATTTCCAAGCCTAAAATCCGGTCAATCTCATCATCGCGGGAAGACAGGAATAAAATCGGCACTTCGGAAAACTTGCGGATTTCACGGCAGACCTCCAGCCCATCGAGTTCCGGCATATTAATGTCGAGCACCATCAAATCAGCCGCGTGACGGCGGAAGGTGTCGAGAGCTTGTCGCCCATCCTCGGTTTGTGTCACTTGCATCCCGGCTTTTTCCAGCGCAAAGCTAATCACATCGCGGATGTGAGGGTCGTCGTCGGCAATGAGGATATGTTTATTCATGCAAGAAATTTAACGAAAAGTGAGGGCAAATGGTAGCAGAAAAATATAGAACCCCGACCGGCGGGTGTCGCGCCGCCGACCGGAATCCAGAGGAGTCTACGGACTTCTGCAAGCCCGTCGGGAAAACTGACCGTAATCCAAAGATTATTGTTGTCATCGTCAGTACCCGTTTCGGTGAGTAGTGTCAGGAATGTATGCTACCGGTGGGATGTGCAGGCTTTATCCCCATAATGTGGAAATTCATCGGAAATCATTTGCAGATTCTGTGCAGAAGCCTTTGTCGCGTACCGTTATTCAAAGCCTGTTAACAGAAAAATCATGGATTTCTGCAATTCACGCTTGAATTTCCCCTTACTCCATGCTCCAAGATGCATTACAATCGCCCCCTTATTCGCAGTTCCTGCGTTTCTTCTTTGAGATTTGGACAAATGACTGACTTAACACTTTACCGGAATATCGGCATTTTCGCCCACGTTGACGCGGGCAAAACCACTACTACCGAGCGTATCCTGAAACTCACGGGCAAAATCCATAAACTGGGTGAAGTTCACGATGGCGCAGCTACCACAGACTTCATGGTGCAGGAGCAGGAACGCGGGATCACCATCCAGTCGGCTGCAACCACCTGTTTCTGGAAAGGTCACCGTTTTAACGTTATCGACACCCCAGGGCACGTTGACTTCACCATCGAAGTTTACCGTTCGCTGAAAGTTCTTGATGGCGGCGTGGGCGTATTCTGCGGTTCCGGCGGTGTTGAGCCTCAGTCTGAAACTAACTGGCGTTATGCGAACGATTCCAAAGTCGCACGTATTATTTACATCAACAAGCTTGACCGTATCGGTGCTGACTACTACCGCGTTGTCAAACAGGTAGAAGACGTACTGGGTGCTCGCCCAATGCCAATGACCTTGCCTATTGGTATCGAAGACAACTTCATTGGTGTCGTTGACCTGTTAACCCGTAAAGCATGGGTGTGGGATAGCTCCGGTGACCCACTGAACTACACCATTCAAGACGTTCCTGCTGACATGGAAGGTCTGGTCGAAGAATGGCGTGAAAAGCTGATCGAAATGGCGGTCGAGCAAGACGACGACATGATGGAAATGTACCTCGGTGGTGAAGAACCAGCCTTGGAAGACATCAAGCGCTGCATCCGCAAAGGCACGATCAATTTGGACTTCTTCCCAACGTTCGCTGGCTCTTCCTTTAAAAACAAAGGTGTGCAGTTGGTGCTGGACGGCGTAGTGGATTACCTGCCAAGCCCGATTGAAGTGAAGCCACAGCCTGAAGTTGACCTAGAAGGTAACGCTACCGGCGAATTCGCGATTGTTGATGCTAACCGCCCACTGCGTGCCTTAGCGTTCAAAATCATGGACGACAAATACGGCGCACTGACCTTTACCCGTATCTATTCCGGTACGATGAAAACCGGTGACACCATCCTCAACACCTTCACCGGCAAAACCGAACGGGTAGGCCGCATGGTGGAAATGCACGCTGACGACGCGAATGCAATCGACTTTGCACAAGCAGGCGACATTATCGCATTGGTCGGTCTGAAAAACGTGCAAACTGGTCATACCCTGTGTGATCCAAAAAATCCAGCGACACTTGAACCGATGGTATTCCCAGAGCCGGTTATCTCCTTGGCTATCTCACCGAAAAACAAAGCCGGTGCAGAAAAAATGGGTGTTGCCCTCAACAAGATGGTTAAAGAAGACCCCTCTTTCCGCGTTGAAACTGACCAAGAAACTGGCGAAACCATCCTCAAAGGCATGGGTGAGTTGCACTTGGACATCAAGGTCGACATCTTGCTGCGTACTCACGGTGTTGAAGTTAACATCGGTAAACCACAAGTTGCTTACCGCGAATCCATCACCAGCCGCGTGGAAGACAGCTACACCCATAAGAAGCAGTCCGGTGGTTCTGGTCAATACGGTAAAATCGACTACACCATCGAGCCAAACGAAGTTGGTGCAGGTTACGGTTTTGAATCCGTGGTTGTCGGTGGTTCCGTACCACGCGAATTCTGGCCTGCTATCGACAAAGGCTTCCGTGACAGCATGGTAAAAGGTCCATTGGCTGGCTACCCGGTAGTCGACGTGAAAGTAACGTTGCGCGAAGGTGGTTTCCACGCGGTTGACTCCTCTGCCATCGCGTTTGAAATTGCGGCGAAAGGCGGCTACCGTCAAACCATGCCGAAAGCTGGCCCGCAAATCCTTGAGCCGATCATGAAAGTTGACGTGTTCGCACCAGACTCTCACGTGGGTGATGTGATTGGTGACTTGAACCGTCGCCGTGCGATGATCAAGTCCCAAGATACCGCGCCTATTGGTGCGCGTATCAAGGCTGACGTTCCACTTTCCGAAATGTTTGGTTACATCGGCGATCTGCGTACCATGACTTCTGGTCGTGGTCAGTTCTCGATGGAATTCTCACATTATGCGGCTTGCCCGAAATCGGTTTCCGATCAGGTTATCAAAGAAGCGCAAGAACGTAAGAAAGCGTTGGACGCTGAGAAGTAATCGAGGGAAACCCTCACCCCAACCCCTCTCCCTGAGGGCGAGGGGCTAAGAAAAAGCCCTGCCGGGTAACTGGCGGGGCTTTTTTGCTATAGGAAAATTAATATATAGATAAAAATAAATTATAGATAATTTTAATCTATTAAATTCCGCTCTTTGAACAAAAACTATATTTTTTGTAAGGGATTTGTAAGCCAATCTGAGCATAATGCAAACAAGAAGAATAACAATTAAGCTCAAAACTGGATTAAGTATTTATTGATTCATTCCGTTTGGGGCATTAATAGGGAGGCTGTTGAGGGCAGCCTTAAGAGTGGCAAGTCGAGGGCTGATCTCATGTGTCCAGAAAGCATCGTGTGGGCTGATTTACGTTTTAACCGCAATGCACCGAGTAACCGTCGCCTAATCCCCAATGGCTGGCGGGTTGAGAAGGTGGAAACCCCTGATTATGTTAGCAATGTGACAGCGCGTGAGTCGCCGGGGTTGCTGGTGTTTGAATTCGACCGCCCTGATATTCCTTCCCTATCCAGCCTGAGCAGTATCCGGCGGCGGTTTGCGGCTATTCCGGTGCTGATGCTGACCGAATACCATTCGGAGGCGCTGGCAATCTGGGCATTGCGCAACCACGTGTCAAATTATCTGGTGGTTCCGGTATCGCAGCATGAATTGGTGGGGAGTGTGGAAGAAGCCATGACCGCTTCTAGCGCACAAGGGGTGAACCCAATCCCCAATGAATTGCGTTTTCGCTCGATTGCTTGCCACAAAACGGCAGCGGCAGTGCGTTATGTGGAAGCGCATTATCACGAAGCAGTGCGGGAAGAGGCGGTGGCGGAGGTTTGCAGCATGGGGGTGAGTGCTTTCAGCCGGACGTTCAGGAAGGAACAGGGGAAGACGTTTCGGGAATATTTGTTGGATTATCGGATTGGTAAGGCGTGTGAGTTGTTGCGGATGCCGGGGGTGAATGTGACGGATGTGGCGTTTACGGTGGGGTTTAATGATGGGTCGCATTTTTCACGGATGTTTAAGCGGCAAATAGGACAAACTCCGACAGGATTTCAGCATAACAGTGACATTTAAAACCTGCACTTGATGCAGAAAAATACCACATCTGTGCAAAAAAACCATAAAGATCAAGACCATGCCATACTGAACTCTATAAGTAGAAATTTGCCATTTTAGTCGCCATGATTATGAGTGCAGTTTATTTGCATTGAATTTGACCTTTATCACTAAGTCTTTGCCCATTAACTCTCTACACTCAACCATTGAGTGTCTAGAAAAGGATGGGCGTTATGTCTACATGGAAATCCGCCGTCAAAATCAACCCACCCCGCACCGGCAGCCGCTATTCCCGCGCTGCCTTGGTCGGGCAATTGCAAGCTGCCAGCCAGCAACCGCTAGTATGGATTTCCGCCCCCGCTGGTGCTGGCAAAACCACTTTGGTGGTTGATTACCTCGCCAGCCAAGCGATCCCTGCCCTCTGGTACCAACTCGACGCTGGCGACACTGACCCTGCCACCTTTTTCCACTACCTCGCGCAAGCCTCCTATCACCTGTGCAAGCCAGACCTGCCACTGCCCAGCCTCAGCCCCGAATACCAGGGCAACCTTGGTATCTTCACCCGCCGCTTTGCTGAACGCCTGTGCGCTGACCTCATTCCCCCGGTGGTATTTGTGTTCGACAACTTTCAGGAATTGCCGCCCGACTCACCGTTGCAGCCGCTGTTCCGCGAATTCACTGCCGCCTTACCCACCGGTTTTCAGGCATTTTTCCTCAGCCGCGACAAGCCGCCTGCGTGGGTGGCGGGGTTTGCTGCCCGCCATGCGGTCTGCCTGCTTGACCGTGCTGACCTGCGCCTGACGGAGGCAGAGTCCATCGGCATTCTGCGCCTGCTGGGCAATGGCTCTGCCACCCAGCGCAGTGAGGCGGACATCCGCCGCATCCACCTAGCAGTCGATGGCTGGGCGGCGGGGCTGATCCTGATGTACCGGGCATGGCAGAAAAACCCTGACCTGCCCCTGCCGGAGGAAGGCGACAACCCCGAACTGGTGTTCGACTATTTCGCCAGCGAATTATTGGAACGCCTACCCGCCACCACCCAGACCTTCCTGCTCCAGTCCGCCCTGCTGCCCACCTTCTCGGTGGCGCAGGTCAGCCAGCTTACTGCCCACCCACAGGCGGAACGCATCCTACAAAACCTGTATGACCGCAACTTTTTCCTCACCCACAGCAACGGGGCAGAGCCGGTCTACACCTATCACCCGCTATTCCGCGAATTCCTACTAAAACAACCTGAGTTCGGGATAAGGTAAGGCGCAGCCTTTCATGGGAGAATGTGAGTAACCACACACAACATTGACCCCACCAAAGGCTGCTACTGAGATGCTAACACGGTTATTCTGTGCCATTGACGATTTTTGTCAGGACTTTCATCCCGAATGGAACAAAACGTTATTGACCCCGAAAGGCGGGCATCGTCGTCGCCACAGTGGTCTTGGCGATAGTGAAATCATGACGATTTTGGTGCATTACCACCAAGTGGGGTATCGTACTTTCAAGTGGTATTATGAGCGTCATGTCAAAGTATTTCTTAAGGGTCATTTCCCGCAACTCCCTAGTTATCAACGTTTTATTGAGTTAATGCCGCGTGTTCTTTTGCCACTAACCCTGTTTATGCAGCAACGCTGTGAAACGGGGCGAGTATTGCCTTCATAGACTCTACCCCTTGAAAGTCTGTGAAAATTTGCGTATTCCACGTCATCACACCTTTCGCAAAGACGCAGGGCGGGGTAAATCGTCAACAGGCTGGTTTTATGGGTTCAAACTTCATTTGGTCGTGGATGACTGCGGCAATATTTTATCGTTTGCCATTACTTCGGGTAATACCGATGACCGTAAGCCCGTTCCCACGTTGCTGAAAAAAGTGGTCGGCAAAGTCTTTGGTGATCGTGGCTACATTTCCAAGGCATTGACAGAATCGTTGGCAGAGCAAGGGGTTGAATGGATTACCTCGCTGAAGAAAAACATGAAACCCGTGGCGCGTGACACGTTCGATACACTGATGTTGCGTAAACGGAGCATCATCGAAACCATCAATGATCAGTTGAAAAATATTTCACAAATTGAGCATTCACGCCACCGTTCACTCACTAACTATATGATTAACATCATTGCTGGCTTGGTGTCATATGCCTATCAAGATAAAAAACCAGCACTGGATTTAAAAACATCAGCATTGGTTGTGATCTAAATTGAGGGATGGCTTATCCCGAACTCAGGTTAAAACAGGGACAGAAATGTTGGGAACGCCCACAGCTTGACGCCTTACGCCAGCAAGCCGCACACATCTTGCGGAACACCGGGCAGCCAGAAGCCGCCATTGAACTGGCACTCTCAGGCAGTGACTGGCTCGCCGCCGCCAGCATGATTGCCACCCAAGCTCCCCACCTGCTGGTGCAAGGTCGCCACCAAACCTTGCTGGGCTGGCTGCAACGCCTGCCGGAAACGCTGCTTACCACCAACCCCTGGCTGCTGTATTGGCAAGGCGCTGCCTTTGACGGGCATGACCCGCTGGCAGCCGGACATTGTTTCGCCAGTGCCTATCCCTTGTTTGAGCAAAACGGGGATGCCAACGGCATGTACCAAACCCTTGCCAGCGCCTTGCTGGTGTCGTGGATGACCCAGCAAAACCACCAGGGTATGGATCGTTGGTTACAACGTTTTGATCAATTATTTGCCCAACAGCCTAACATGGGGGAAACCGCTGCTGAAGCACGGGTCGTGTCTGCCGTCTTAATGGCGATCTACTACCGTCGCCCCGACCACCCCCACGCAGAAGCCTTGCTAGCCCGCGCCCGCCAGTTATGGGCAGAACCGCTGGAAGCGAGACTACGCTGGCAACTGGGTTCTGCCATCGGTTTTTACCTCAGCGGCAGCGCTGAACTGTTCCAATGGGCAAGAACCTTGCGTATGTACGCCGCTAGTGGGAATAACCGGCTGGACTCCCCGCTGGAACACCTGCACCTGCTGCTGTCACTAGCCTTTGTTGATTGTTTCGCCGGGCGCTATGACACCAGCCGTGCCTACGTGCGTGAAGGTTTGGCATTAGGGCAAGCAACCGGGGTGCAGGTGTACAAGCTGTTCCTGCTGGCAGTGGGCGCTTACAACGGTTTAATGCAAACCCGGTTGGCAGAAGCCGACCACCATCTGGATGAGATGCGCGTGATCTTGGCATCCCAAGCACCCAACTTCCATACTGTCCATTACCACTTGCTGCTCAACTGGCGGGCATTGGTGGCAGGGCAGTTTGCCGATGCCCTGGATCATGGCAGGGCGGCATTAGCACTCGCCTTGGAAAACGGAGCCGTCTACCCGTTGGCACGTTGCCGTCACGGCTTAGCACTGGCATTGATTGCGAACGACCAGTCACCTCAGGAAGCGCTGGAACTGCTCGATCAAGCCAAAATCCGCTGGGGTACGGCTCGTCTCCAACAAATGGAACATGATTGCGACCTCTCAGAAGCGTGGTTACGCTTGCGCATGGGTGAGGAAGAAACCGCCGCCCGCCTGCTTACCGCTGCGTTGCTACAGGGCAAAGAACAGGGGTGGGGCTTACCGCTGTGGTCATTCCCCGCTTGGATTGAACCGCTGCTGCGCTTTGCACTGGAACGGGGAATTGAAACCGCTTGCGTGCAGTCTCTGATCCGTCAGGTTGAACTAAGCCCACACACCACCAAGGGCATTCCCGCCAATTGGCCACTACCGGTCAAAATCCAGACATTGGGGTACTTTGCGGTGGAAGTGAGCGGTGAACCACTGCCGATTGATACCCCGTCAAAAAATCGCCCATTGGAACTACTGAAAGTATTGGTTGCCTTCGGCGGGCGGGATGTCAGCGACACCCGGCTGATGGATACCTTATGGCCCGATGCCAGCGGTGATGCCGCCACCCGTTCCCTGAACACTACCTTGCACCGCCTCAGAAAAACACTCGGTGTCGAGCAAGCCATTGTTCTCAAAGACCGAAACATTTCCCTCGATGCTCACCATGTGTGGCTGGACGTGTGGGCATTTGAACGCACCTTGGAACGGCTTAGGCAGCAATTGGATCACCCACACGCCAACCCCAGCAGCGTTACACGGCTGTGGGACACTGCCAGCACCCTGTATGCCGGGCCATTTCTTGGCAAGGGGGCGCAGCAAAGCTGGGCGCTGGATATGGCAGAACGCCAGCGTAGCCGGATGTTACGCTTCACCCTAGCCGTGGGTGAGTATTGGGAAAAAGCCTCTGATTGGGAACAAGCGATTCAGGTCTACCGCAAGGGACTGGAAATCGACCCGCTCGTCGAAAGCTTTTACCAAGGGCTGATGCGCTGTTACGAAAGCCTAGGCAGACCCTCCGAAGCCCTTGCTGCCTATGAACGTTGCCGCAAATTGCTGGGCGAAGGTCTAAATGTCATGCCCGGCGCGGAAACCGTGAAGTTGTATAAAGACATCCGGGCGCGTACTGTAATAGCCTAATGCTTTAGGACAGACCTGCAACTTCCTCCCCCAGCAGGCGCAACAAATCATGCTTCGGCAATTGGCTGGCAAGCTCCATCACGCCGCCCCGCAGCTCATCCAGCTCTGTCATGGCTTGCCATAAGCAAGCAATATCCTGTACCAAGGCAAAGCCCTGCGGGCGTAATGCAGAATAAATTACCAAGAGTTTGCGCAACATATCCCGCACCCGCGCCAATTTATTTTCCAGAGGGGTGAACACCTCCAGCAATTCCTGTTGCAGCACCTGAATGGTATCAGCCGCATGGTTGGCGACTTGTTTTCGCTTGCTCAGTTTGTCACGATGTACCTGACCAGAGACGCTCAGAATACTCGCCCGACAACTAGAAACGACTGCCGCCTTGGCAACCCGGTTGTCTCTCAGCTTGCCTTCCAGTTGTTTGAGCCACCCCAAATAACGGGGTACAAATGCACTGTCTTTGGACTCGTACAAATCTACGTACCCCCCAATGGCGAGCAGCGCGTCTTCCAGCAGCAAAAATAAATCCAGTTGACTACGTTGGTTTAACATCACTCAGGTACCAATAATAATTTGCCATCATCCAGTTTGATTTCGTAGCCTTCCTCAAAAACATTCAACTTTATCGAGAGCAAAGTGTCCGGCGGCAATTCCTTGAGGATGGCGGTGTTCACTTCAACTTCCATGTTGTTGGCATCAACCTTCTGAACAATTGCCTTTTCGTTAAAAAAGACAATCAAATTCTTATGCAGGGGACTCAAATCCACTTTTTGTTCAATGAACGCTTGCGTTTGTTCCACAATATACTTGGCAGTATATTGAAACAGCTCCTGAAGTTTTCGGGTAGCTAAATTGAATTCAAGCTCTCCCTCATCCACCTGCCTAGACAATTCCTGAATGTTGCCATTCAGATCCTTCAGGCTTGGTGAAACGGCTGCCCGATACTCCTGCTTGTTTTTAATGACCAGATTAAACTGCCTAGCCAGCGTTTCATGGATAAACGCAATAGTGTCGTTGATTGGGACTTGTTGCAAATGGTGAGCACCAACGCCTCCACTGCTGACAACAGCCACCTTCAGGTTAATGTCAATGTCGCGGATACGCATACGTGGAACCGAAAAATGCTTCAGTATGTCGTGTTCGCGGTAAAGCAATGCCGTCTTGACGGCTTCCAGATCCGCACTGACTCTCGCCTCAGCACACTGGGAAACCAGCGTGCTGATCACATCCGCTAGCTTAGGCATATAGAACCCTCCTCCTTAGGTTGTGGCGGGTACAGTGGAGGCACTTAACGCTGGGACTTCCCGCATGGCTCCTTCTAGGATGCCCAACACTTTCTCCATCCCACCCGGCAACTCATCCTGCTCAGCCCTCACCCGTATATCCAACGAATAGGTACGATTAACCTGAGTACCGGAACTGGAAGACTTCTGGGTGGAATACGAGGCGCTGATTTTCGCCTTACCCCATCCCCAACCTGCCGAAGCACTAGCCGCTGCATCAAAGCGGCTACTGGTACTGCTGTTTTCGTAGGTGAAGCTGTTGATTTTGGCATTAAACTTGATTTCCACCTCCTCAACCCGCAGGTAGGGGATGGGCACAATGGTCAGCATCGGTACCTGCAATTCCATATTTTGGTACTTGGCAGGCTGTGCAGACACATTCCCCACTGTCGCGGTTGCTGTCGCTGTCGATGTCCCACTCCCGGCAGGCGGTGGGTCAAGAGTCAGGGTTGGGGCTGTGGCATAATTTCTCCCCGCACTGACGATACGAATTTCTACAACCTTCCCCTCACTATCCAAGATAGCTTCCAGAACGGCACCGGAACCTCCACCCCCACTGACAGAAACAGCAGGTGACGAGGCGTAGCCACTCCCTTGATCAGAGACGGTCACCCCTGTGATTGCCCCTGTTACCGCATCCGTCCCCGGAATTAGTTTAGGGAATTTAAACGTCACATAAACTGGATCACCCGGAATGGTTTTGCCGCTGCTATCCTTGGTGTCGGGGTAAAAGCCCACTGATTTGATAAAATCCACCGTGGATATCGCCGCTGCCGCTTGGGCATCAACCACTGCAACTAACGGCCCCCCAATCATGCTGGCAAAGTCAATGCTCGACAGTTCCTTGCCATGATTTAAATCTAACATTACGTATACTCCTTGATTAATAAGCCCACTGCTTAATTCTGCTATTTGTCATACGCATTCAAGGTATCTGGGAAAAGAGGGGCTGCGTTAGGATTTTTCTGCAAAGCACTGGTACTTTTTTGCCGCCATGTACAAATTGTAAGATTTTACCGTTTTGACAGCCAGCAACCCGACAGCGTGGTTGGGAAGGTGCAGGCTGCTGAGTCCGGTTTGCGTTTGAATTTCAGGCGAATGGATGAGCTATGGCAAGCCATGATTCGTTTGCAAACGCGGACGGACATTGGAGTTTACCGTTCTGAGGAAAAGGGATAGTGACAGCAGAAAAGTACCAACTTTTTGCAAAAAAGTGCCAGTGAAATCCTCAAACGACCAATACGATTAAACGCACTTGAACTGCTATCAAATCCAGTCGGGTATTTACACCACGCTTCTAGCGTTACATTGGGAAAGTTAAAGTCTACCGCTTTAAACCCGATGTCGGGGTTTTGTGGCTTATTTATTCTAATCCAGAAGGGGCTACTGGTTAATTAGTCCTAAATTGTAGGAGAAACTGCCATGTCAAATACAAAGTTTTATGTGCAAAAAAGGGAAAACGGCTGCGAACCTGATAGTGGCAGATGGTATTTGACCATCTACACCTGTGATAATGGGGTGTTGGAATGGTGCGGTAAAAAGTACCTCGCTTTGCCGATGAAATGTGGTTTTTTGGAATTAGACATTCCGGCAGGCTGTTATCAGGCCGTTGCCGTGTGGGGGTTCTCAGCCTCCTCTGCTGGTGTATGGGGCAACCACTGGACTCATCGGGTTATTTTTCAAGCTCCGTGTGAAGGAACCAACTGCATCAAGCTGTGGAATCCTTCCCTGCATTCCTGCGGATGGTTGTACCATCAGGCAGTTATTGAAGCTGCGGAAAACAATCCCAACCTGCCTAAAGATCTCGTTCAGAACTTTGTCAAGGCCAACGATGCATTAATGGCTGCGATCCCCGTTAAGAGTACAGCCTATGAGGTTAATAATTTTGACGAGTTCAAGCGTGCTGTCATTGCCGCTGAGAAGAGTATCACTGCTACTCCATAATTCAGGCTGAGGTACGAGTCTCGTTATTTCGAGGGTGTCGCAAAACTCCTGAGGAGAATGTTGGTAATGACGCAAAAACTCGGGTTTCAACACCCTTTCGAGGGGTGAAATTGTCCTTTTGCGACATCCTTGTTTCAAGAGAATCAGTACACATATCAACTAACCAAGCGAGGGACAACACAATGTCTTTGAAACAATACGGGGTGCTGGTGGGCAAAGCCACTGAGGCAAAACGTGAGGATGGTGAAGACACCCCCCACTATCAGGTTGAGGTACGCAGCGCAGGCGTGGACTACCGTCTGGCGATCAACGTCAAATCCAAAGGCGACAAGCCGGAATTGCTCTACCTCATCGCCGACCCTTTTGAACACCCTATCCTGAATCGGCTGGCGGAACTGGCAGAGGGCTTCACGCGGGTTCCCTCCCAAGCGGGCGGGGCAGCACTGGATTTTGTACGTGGCAACTTGTTCGACAAACACGGGATGCACACGCTGCCCCACAACCTGCCCGGCCCCAGCAATGACCTGAACGACCGGATCGAACATCTGGTATCACGTGCCATCAGTGAGCAGGATGCTCAAGTGTTCGCCTTTGGTGAACGCTGGGGGCCGGAAGCTGATCTGAAGGACAAAATTTTCAGTTTCAAGCCCGGCAATGGCGTGCATGACATCCACATGAACCAAGGCAACGACGCCGCTTACCGCAAGGATGATGGGGTATGGCAGGACGGCGCGTTGCTGTTCCACTTCCCATCAACCCGGCAATGGGTTGGTGTCTTTCTGGCATTCCAGTCACAGTCTTGGCATACGGATGACCAAACCGGTCATGCTATTGAGGGAGATGAGGACAAAACCACAGACAAGCAGGTGCGCATTGTGGCAGCGATGGTGAACCCCGCCGGACCAGACCCGGAAGTGGAAACCGTGTTGCTACTCAACCCATCACCGCAAGCCATTGACCTGAGCGGCTGGCAGATTGCTGACCAGCAAAAGCGCAAATGCCCATTGTCTGGCAGCCTGCCTGCTCACGGGACAGTCAGCGTGCCACTGGGGGCAGGGGTAAAACTGGGCAATTCTGGCGGACTGATTACCCTGCTGGATAGCAATGGCCTCAAGGTGCACGGTGTCAGCTATACCAAAATACAAGCACGGGAAGAAGATTGGCTGGTTGTGTTCTGAAGTAAGGAATCAATGAGATTACCTGCAAAAAAGTACCAGCCCGTGGCTCATCCAGCACGTATGCTGCTCTCAACGGTTTATGCCCATCTCAGTAAAAGAGGTCAAATATTATGTCCAAATTAAACGCTAAAATACTGCTAAACGGTATACACAAAGTTGTCGGCACAGGTTGGCTGCCTCCTATTCCTGACTTGCGGGACTATTCGCAAGATCATGCTGAAATCAAAAAGATGACCAAGAAACTGAAGCTAAGCAATAAAGCGGAGCTTCCCCCAAGCGTTGATTTGCGGGCGTGGTGTTCCCCCGTGGAAGATCAGGGAATGCTGGGTTCTTGTACCGCACAGGCGGGTATGGGTATTGTTGAATATTTTCAGCGCCGAGCTTTTGGCAAACATTACGACGGTTCACGTCTGTTCTTATACAAAACCACCCGTAATCTGATGGGCGTGACCGGGGATACCGGGTCGTGGTTGAGAAATACAATGGGGGCGCTATGTTTGTGTGGTGTGCCAGATGAAAAATACTGGCCATATACCGACAAACAAGGCGCTGAACCAGACGGGTTTGACCGTGAGCCAAGTGCATTTGTGTATGCCATTGCCGATAATTACGAAGCGATCAAATACTTTTGTCATGACCCCATGGGTCAGAGTGTCCCACCGGCAAGAGTCTTGACGACGGTTAAGCTGTTTCTTGCTGCTGGCATACCTTCGATGTTCGGCTTTTTCGGTTTTCCTTCCTTCGGCATGAGTGATACACCGGGGGGTATTCCTTACCCTTCCGCCGAAGAAAATGCAGAATGGGGACACGCGATTGTCGCCGTCGGCTATGATGATAATAAGACAATCAAAAATACCCAAAGTGGACAAGAGACCACCGGGGCGTTCCTAATCCGTAACTCTTGGGGGGAAGGTTGGGGTGACGCCGGTTATGGCTGGTTGCCGTATGAGTATGTCCTCAATGGTCTGGCTGTCGACTTCTGGTCACTCTTGAGTATGGAATGGGTCGATACGGATAAATTCGGTCTCTGACGCAAGCAAGCACCGGTTGTTACTTCATGTAAGCCAATTTTACCATTAAGCAATAACGAGGCATTAACCATGAGTACCTCAGATTCCTTCATTGAGTTACTGAGTGCAACCGAGCAGCGTTACGCCCAACGCGCTACGCGACGCCGCCAACACGCCAACCTCGCCCCGAAACGGATCCTTGCCGACAACGACTTGCTCAGCACCCGTTTCCTCAAGCAAGCGTTGACGGTTTCCCGTGCGGTGGTGCGCATTTTGATACGCACCAAGGATGGCAAGCTACGCGGTTACGGCACAGGCTTCTTGATTTCCCCACGGCTATTGCTTACCAATAACCACGTTCTCGGCAACGCTGAAGCCGCTGGCTACAGCCAAGCCGAATTCAATTATGAGTTGGGTGAGAATAATCAGCCCGAAGCCAGTCTGCGGGTGACATTTGACCCTGCCAGCCTGTTCCTGACCGATGAAGCCCTTGATTACACCCTCGTTGCCGTATCAGCCGAAGCCACAATGGCTGTGTACGGCTGGTTGCCGTTGCATAACCCACCCGACATTAAGGTGGGGCAATGGGTCAATATCATCCAGCACCCCAGTGGCGAACCCAAACAGCTTGCGCTGCGTGACAATCAGGTGATTGATGCACCGCAACCTTTCCTGCATTACCGGACGGATACGTCTCCCGGTTCTTCCGGCTCGCCGGTATTCACCGATCAGTGGGAAGTGGTGGCATTACACCATTCGGGCGTGCCGTTACGTGATGATCAAGGACGTTATCTCGCCACCGATGGCAGCGTGTGGACACCAGACATGGGTGAGCACCGCATCGCTTGGAAAGCTAACGAAGGCGTGCTGCTCAAACACATCATTGCCCATATCCAGCAACAAACCCTCCCCCCAGAGCAGCAAGCGTTGTTGGCAGGTGTTTTTAGCCCTGTGTCAGCCCCAGTCACTGACGACAGCGATTTACAGTCAGATTTGGCTGCACTGACCGATAGCGTTGACCGTGACTATTACGACGCGGAAACCGACCAAGCCGCTGCTGCGAGTTATTACGCCACCATTCAGACGGATGCTGACCCTGAGCAGCTCTTCCAGCAACTCAGTGATTTGGTACGCGCTACCCACCGCAAAACCTTTGCCTACAAACCCAGCACGCACGTCTACCCTTGGGTGGATTTGCACCCCGACCGTAAACTTCGCAGCATTTATTCTGGGGAGACGGTTGAGGCGGAAACCTTCATCCGCGAAGATTTCCGCATCGACCAGCTACGCGCTGCCCGCTTGCGTGAATTCTTGCTGCTGGAAACCTCCACCCCTATCGGGCGTGAACAGTTAGCGCTGGAATGGGAACGTCTGGAAGCCGAATTGCCCTACAACTGCGAACACGTTGTGCCGCAATCGTGGTTTCAGAAAAAAGAGCCGATGCGTGGCGACCTGCATCATCTGTTTGCCTGTGAAAGCCGCTGTAATAGTTTTAGGGGCAATATCCCTTACTTTGATTTTGCCGATTATGAAGAAGTGGTGCGTGATGATTGCGGCAAGCTGGAAAGCAACCAGTTTGAACCCGCCCACGGCAAAGGAACTGTTGCCCGCGCCACCTTGTATTTCCTGTTGCGTTATCCACGTGTGGTAGGTGATGCTACCCGTGAACTCCAGCGGGAACGCCTACCGACCCTATTGGCATGGCACACTGCCTTCCCGCCGGATGAATACGAATTCCACCGTAATGCCGTCATCAGCGGGATGCAGGGCAACCGCAACCCGCTGATTGATCACCCGGAATGGGCGGAAAAAGTGGATTTTACGCAGGGTATGGGGTGATTAAAACGCCATCACGTAGCTTTTGCCACCTTGCTCCAGCACACTATAACGCTCCGTGCCATCCGCATTGAAGAACACAAAGCTCGGCTTGACCACCGTATTGCTGCCATCAATGCTCAAGCCTTGCAACGACAAGCTGTTATCAAGGTTCAGCAATGGCGTGGTGTACGTCTTTAAGCGGTAGCTGTTAGCCGCCGCTTCAATCGCCACAAATTTTGCGGCTTTTTGCGAATGGTCAGCGTGTAACAAGTACGTGGCTACATTGCCATCATCATCCGCGACGCTGCGTTGATAACGCATATCCGCGCTTTGCTGTGCCGCCGTTTGGAACAAGCTGCCACCCGCCGTCAGCAAATACATGCCATCGTCCGTGCTCCACAGGTTGCTATTGGCAGCACCGACATCGTATTGCCCCTGATACGGCGAGTCATGCAACCATTGAGGTGGCACTGTACTGGTGTCGTAACGGTTCAAATCGTTGCTCGCAAAGCCGGTATCCAAGGTGTAAACGGCTTTCAGGCTCGGCACCGCTTGTAAGCGTGCACCACCGAACAGGCGTTGTGTACCGCTGTCTTCCTGCACTTGACCGCTGGCAAGGTCAATCACGTACAAATAGTTCCACTGCATATTCGCAGGCGGCGTGGCGTAAGCTTTGCCGTCATTGCCCAATGCTACGTCAAATACGTTAAAGCCCAGATTGTTGTGGAAGTTTACAAGCTCCCCCATTTCCAAATCGACATGGGTCAGCGCACCGTTATGACCAACCACCGCTGTGAGGCCGTCGGCACTGAGCGCGAGGCTGGTAGGGGCGAGTGGCAAGCCGATAGTGTGCTGTCTACCGCTGCTGGGGTTAATGATATTTAATGCATTGTTGGGTTGGCTGCTGACGGTAATCAATTGATCCAACTCATCATTATAAGCGGCATCAATCACGTTGCCGCTTAAGGGGTTAGCCGCTGCCATCACCGTGATATTTTTGCTGGCAACGTTGGTCTTGCCGAAGGCGTCGGTTGTTTTCAGGCTGAAGGTATACGTGCCTTGGGTATCCGGCGTGAAACTTGCCGTCATGGTATTGGCGGCGACGAGTGCAGCAGTACTGCCTTTCGGTGCAGCTTCCACTGTCCATTGATACGCGAGGAAATCGCCTTCGGGGTCGGTGGATTTGCTGCCATCCAGCGTGAAGATCGTCCCCAGCGTTACCGCAGTCGGTAAGGTGGCAACCGCTGTTGGCTCGGTATTGGTGTTGACCGAGAAGTTTTTCAGCACGGATTCATTACGCACGGAGGGTGATTCATACACGCCGTCACCATTGCTGTCCAGATTGACCTGCAATTTGCGCTGTGGCGGGGTCGATGTGTCGTAACCTTGCGCAATCACTTGCACTTTGCTGTTGGCTGCACCATTCAGGGCTAACTCACCTTCGAGGGGAACGCCATCGGCAGCAAACATAAACGGTTTAACCGTGCTGGCGGTGACGCAACCTTGCACGCCTTCGCAGAATTTGCCGTTAATGTCGGTGTAACCACTGCTTTCAACGACCATTTTTACCGCTTCGGCAAGTTGTTGTTTACCGGTGCTGAGGTTGCGTTGGTATTGGTTCACCAGCAAGGTGGTTTGCCCGGTGGCAACGTTCAAGTCAGTGCGCAGTGTGCCTGTTGCAGTGTAGGGTACATCGTCGACGCGAATGCCCAGGCCTTTCATGCTGACGGTGTAGGAAGTTGGGGCGGCATACATGATATTGACGGCGTGAATAACCAGCATCGCCGTGCCGTTGGTGACAACGTTTTCGCTTTTGCATTGGTTGTAAGTGACTTGCAGCGTGCCGGTGAAAGTGGCGTCATCCACTTCGCCTGTTACCGAGGCAGTGCCACCACCGGGGCAAGTATCGCTTTCGTTGACTGCACGGGCTTGATAGCGCTGTGCGGCAAGGTGTTGCGCTGCCAGTGCAGACAGAATCCGTTGGGATTGCAATAAATTGGCTTGTGCCGTGTTGGTCACAGCGGGCGCACTGGCATCGGCTGGGCGCGGCGCGGTAATGTTGTCGTTGATGTTTTCTGTGCCTAACACCAGATTCACAAACGCCATGCTGTTCGCGGTATCCAGCAACGCCAAGGCACGGCTGCCGGTATAGACGCTGCTGGCATCTGCCAACGTGGTATTGGTGTTATTGGTCGTAATAATCCCCGTGCTCGTACCGCCCGTAGTCGTGCTGGAAGTGGTTGAACCACCGCCGCACGCAGTCAACAACGTGCCTGCCACTAATACTGGCAAGATGTGCTTGGTTTCCATTGATAGCCCCTACTTTTGTTATATAAAAAACTAATGACTAGAACGCCTGCAAATAAGTTCCTGAGCCTTGTTTCACGACCGCATACCGTTGCGTGCCATCGCTGTTGAAGAACGCGAATTGCGGAATCACGGGATCGCCGCTGTTATCCAAATCCATCTCGCTGAGCTTTTTTTCTTCGCTCAAGACAAGTTGTGGTGTGCTGTAGGTTTTCAGGCGGTAATCCGAACCCGTGCCGGTAATGCCCTTGTCCAGAATGACCACAAATTTCCCCGCTTCCTGCGAATGGTCAGCGTGCAGCAGCGTGGTGGTTGGATCGTTATCGTTGTCCGACACGCTGCGCTGGTAGAGCATGTCTTGGTCTTGCGTGGTCGCCGTGCGGAACAGGGTTTCGCCCGCCGTCAGGATGTAAGCATCGTCTTCGGTGAGCCACGGCCCTTTGCCTGCTGCACCACCGATGTCGTAATCGCCGTTATACGGGGAATCATACAACCCGACTGGCGGGGCGGTGCTCACATCCGCTTTGATCAGATCGACGGGGAGTGTGCCTTTGTCGAACAGGTAAAGTGCATTCAAACTGGGAGCCAATTGCAGGTAGGAACTACCCATTTGCACCACCGACAGGCTGGATTCGACTGCACCCGTGCTTAGATTAATCGACTTTAGTGCCCCCCACAGGTCGTTACTCTGCGGCGTGGCATAGGCAATACCTCTGGCATCGAGGGCAATATCAAAAATATCCAGACTGAGGTTATTGTAAAAATCCAGCACGCTGGCGGTTTGCAAATTCACGTGCGTTACCGCGTTCTTGTGTCCGACGACAGCGGTTTTCCCATCCGGGCTGATGGCTAAGCTGGTGGGGGTAAGGTTCAAGACGACGGCTTGTTGTTCACCACTGGCTGGATTAATGATATTCAAGGCATTATCGGGTGAGGAACTGACGGTGATTAAGCGTTCCAATGCATCGCTATAGGCTGCATCCACAGCATTGCGTGTCAGCAAACGGAAAGTGTTGCCGGTGTCTGAGGTGTTACCGGTATTGTCTTCGCCGGAGGTTGTGCCACCGGTCGTACCCCCGGTTGCTGTGCCACCACCGGTTGAGGTGGATGAACCGCCAGTCGTGCCGGTGGATGTACCGGTATTGCCACCTGTTGAGGTGCCAGTCCCCGTGTTTGTCGTCGTGCCATTGTTGCCACCGCTTGTGGTCGTCGTTGCCGGTATGGATAGCGAAGCACCGGTTCCGCCGCCACAAGCGACCAGTACGCTAGACATCAGCATGACTGGAATGATATTGCTCACATGCATGTAAACCTCCCATCTTGTTATTAGTGATTTTCGTCGGGAAAGACGTAGACCCCATTATAAACTAATTAGCACAATAAATTAAAATTATAAATAAAACTGCTGGTCATGCGATAACCCACAATCATTATTGACCCTGCTATAATGTTTCCACCCCATTAGAAGGAATGCTCACATGCCCACTATTATGATTACAGGAGCCAATCGCGGCATCGGTCTGGAACTGGTTCGTCAGTACGCGGCTGACGGCTGGGAAGTGCTTGCCTGTTGCCGTTCGCCTGAAAATGCCCCCGAACTTAAGCAACTAGCGGCTGCCAATGGCAACATCAGCGTTCACCTGCTGGATGTCACCAACGCGCAACAACGCAAGGTGCTGGCTGCCCAACTGAAGGGCAAGCCCATCGACATACTCTTCAATAGCGCCGGGGTATCCGGTAGCTGGAGCGCCCAAGGTTTCGGGCATTGCCAAGCCGAGGAATGGCTGGACGTTTTGCACATTAACGTGGTGACACCAATGCTCATGATGCAAGATTTCGCCGCCAACGTTGCCCTCAGCGAGCGCAAAATCATTGCCAATATGAGCAGCAAAATGGGCAGTATCGCGGACAACACCTCCGGTGGCAGTTACCTCTACCGTTCCAGCAAAGCTGCGTTGAATATGGTCAACAAAAGTGCAGCGCACGATTTGGCGCGTAAAGGCATTAGCGTGGTATTGCTGCATCCGGGTTGGGTACGCACGGATATGGGCGGCCCGAACGGCGAGCTATCGGTGGAAGAATCCGTGACCGCGTTGAAACGCAATTTGGCAAACGTGACCTTCGCCGATTCCGGGCGCTTGCTTGACATTGATGGCAGTACTATCCCGTGGTAAATGAATTCAAAATCAGCTCACTGGAACTGAAAAACTTCCGAGCTTTTGAAGCATTGGAGATAGATTTTCACAAGAATCTAACGGTTATCGTTGCCAAGAATGGCGTGGGTAAAACGTCAATTCTTGACGCAATTGCCATAGCATTTAGTCCTTTCGTGAAGGGATTTGATGGCGGTACTAAACTCTTTTCACGTAATGATGTTCGCAGAATTAAAGTGCGTGACACCCAGAGCAATGAGGTGGAGTTAGCTTTTGGCGGGGCTATCATCAATGTATCGGCTTACCTTTTTGGAGAAAACATTACCAAGTGGGGGCGTAAACGTCCTGCTTTGGAAAAAATGCGAGTATCGGGTAAGAATACAACCGCATTAACGCAGTTGGCGCTGCATTTACAAGAACGCATTCAGACAGAAGAAGGGGTTAGCACGCTCATGTTGCCCTTGGTTTCTTATTACGGGACGGGTAGGCTTTGGAATATAGAAGAGAGTGCTGATGTCAAATTTAACAATACATCCCGCACGATCGGTTACGCTAACTGCCTCAAGCCAAGCTCAAATTTTGAGACGTTTGAGCAGTGGTTTACCTATTGGTCTGAAAATAAATGGCGCAATTTAGTGAAGGCGTTGCAAGCCAACAAAGAGCCAGTCGAAACGGAGTTCGATCAATACGTCAAGTCCGTTAATCGGGCGGTTAGTCTCTGTTTGAAAGTTAGTGGTTGGCAAGAAATTGACTATGATTTTGAGCGTCAAACCATTGTCGGCATCCACAAAGATCATGGACGGTTACCTATTCACTTATTGAGTGATGGTGTGCGTAGCATGATCGCGTTGGTAGCTGATATTGCTTTTCGTGCGACAAAACTTAATCCCCATCTGGGTGCAGAAGCTTCATGTAAAACACCTGGCATTGTTTTGATTGATGAAGTGGACATGCACCTTCACCCTGAATGGCAGCAACTTGTATTAGGGGGGCTAACGACGGCATTTCCCGAAATTCAGTTCATTGTGACTACGCATAGCCCACAGGTATTGACCACTGTGCCACCGGAATGTATCCGTGAGTTGTCGCGTGAGGGTGATAAGGTGCATGTTATTATTCCTGAGTTTTCCTTAGGGGCAGAAAGCCCTTATGTGTTGGAATCCATTCAGGGCGTACATACTCGTCCACAGCACCTTGAGATTGTGCAAGAACTTAACGAATACCAACACCTCATTGCTGAAGACCAATGGGATACACCACGCGCAGTAGTGTTACGTGAAAAATTGAACACTTGGGGGCATGGGTTTGAGCCTGCGTTGATCAAAATGGACATGGATATTCGGATGCGGGCTTATCGGCGTGGACAAGCAGCTAGATGAAAAAAGTCAATAAGTTAACTGAAATCCCAGATACTTTACGGCAATATCAAAAAGAAAATCCCTTGGCTACATGGGAACACTTTCGTAACGAATCTAACGGTGGCTACCGTCAAGTTAAAGCGCAATTGATTGTTGATCAACGTGGCTTGTGCGCCTACTGTGAAATTGATCTACATGATGGTGCGGGTAAAGGTTTGGACGATTTTAGGGTAGAACATTTCATTCCCAAAAAACCTCATAACCCACCTCCCAACCATGCTTTGGAATGGCAAAATTTGCTAGCAACATGCTGTGGTGGAAATGTTCGTGACCTTGCCGTCAGTTCGCGTTTTACGTCTCCTGATCATAGTTGCGATGTCCCTAAAAGTAATCACAACTGGTCAGAGACAATACTCAATCCATTGGATATTCCTGCATTTCCCCGCTTGTTTCGATTTGATGAATCAACAGGTGAAATAATGGTCGATGAAAAGAGTTGTCCACCTGATTTACAGGATAAAGCGAGTGAAACCATTCGCTGCTTACGTTTATCTGCGCCACGGTTACAAAAGCTCCGGTTGCCAGTGTTTGAAATACTTAACGAGCAAATGCAGGATTTTGCTAACAGTGGAGTGGGTATAGAGGAAGCCGTTGCTTTGTTGGCAGAAGCACTCTTTTCCGAAGAAATCGAAATACCACTCCCAGCATTTTTCACTAGCATTCGCTGGTATTTGGGTAATGCAGTAGAAGAGCGTCTGAATGCTATCAACTACAACGGATAAATCCATGAATACACCTGACAAGCAGCAACGCCTGCTGACAATTTTTGCACGCCTATTGCCCTTGGTCGATAGCGTATCCGACAAGGTGCGTTTTGCTGCCTTGTTGGGGGTGGCGCTGGATGTATGGATTTTCATCTGGTTGTTTTTCCTCAAGAGTTGGTCGCTGACCAGTGCCTTGATCGTGGCGGGCGTGGTGTTATTGCCGATTCTGGTGTTGCTGCGTTTCTGGTGGGCGTTGGAGGAGCTGAAGGATATTCCCACCATTGCCGGACAGATGCTGGATGATGCCAAGGGTGAAATCGGTGCAACGGTGCAAGGTATCCGAGCGGGTCAGGTGCAGAAGCTGGGTTTTCTCAGTTCCGCCAAAAGTTTGTGGAGCATTGGCTCACTCGCCAGCGAAGCGCGGGAGCTGCTAGGGTCGTATATCAGCATCGGGACACTGGTGAATCCGTTCTCTTTGGTGCTGGGCGTATTGTCGCTGCTATTTGTTTTACTGTTAGTGCTTGTCAGTTTAATACTCGTTATTTTGGCATTATTCTGACGAACGGTAGTATTTAGCCGTCAATCGGTTTTCAGCCTTAAAAAACTAATCACAAAATCTTTTTTATATATTTTTATAAATAAAAACAAGCTGCTACCATCATAGAGATGAAAGATAACGATTACCTCGCCTTAGATGGCTATTCAATGAACGTCTTCCTGACCGTACTGGAACAGGGGTCGATTGCCAGCGCCGCCGACAAGTTGGGTATTACCAAAACAGTGATTGGTAATTGCCTCACCAAACTGCGTTCGGTATTTCACGACCCCTTATTTGTGCGTACCGGTGGGCAAGAAATTGTTGCCACCGCCCGTGCTGAAAACTTGGGGGAACGGATGCGCGTGGTTTTGTCAGAAATGCAGCAGTTAACCTCAGAACCCGTTTTCACGCCGCAAAAGGCGGTGCTGAATTTTACGGTGGGTACTAACGATTTCCAACGTGACTTGGTGCTACCTGAGTTATACCGGCAAGTAGCCAGCGAAGTGAAAGCGTTTTCCTTGCGCACAATTATTTCCGAATCCCCAGCCTTGGAATGGTTGCGCACCGGTAAAGCCGATTTATTGCTCTCCCCCATTGCCCCGGAAGGGGTAGATATTCTCCATAAGCGCTTATTCATTGACCAGCCGCGTTGCTTTTTTGATGGCAATGCACGGGAAGCGCCACGCACGCTGGCAGATTTCCGGCAAGCACGTTATATCGGTCTGAATGTGGTAGAGGGTCAGCGTGCTGCGGTGATGGCTGCGCCGATTTCACGCGAATTGGAACAGCAAGTCGCGGTTCGTGTGCCTAATTTTTCAGAGATGGCGAGTTTCATGCGCGGCAGTGATTTACTGGCGATTGCACCGGGGATGTTACGCATGGGGGCGTTAGCGGAGTTTTCAGCCATTTCACCGCTATTCAATCTGCCCTCAATCACCATGTTTATGTTGTGGCATAAGCGGCACGAGGGCGACGCTGCCCATCAGTGGGTACGGGCGCAATTGGAGTCTGCGGTCACTAACGTGATGCAGCGTGGTAAACTCTCCAAATTTAACCTTGTCGGGGTTTAAATAGGATCAGTAGGAGTTCCCATAATGACAGCGCCTGCCCGTATTGGCATTTTGACCGTTTCTGACCGCGCCAGCCGTGGTGAATACGAAGACAAAGGTGGTCCCGCCATCCACGCATGGTTTAGCCAAGTTCTCACCAGCCCGTGGGAAGCGGTCGCGCGGGTGATCCCCGATGAACAGCCGGATATTGAAGCTGCCTTGCGTGAATTGAGTGATGTCGAAGGCTGTAGTTTGATTGTGACGACCGGCGGTACAGGGCCTGCGTTACGTGATGTAACCCCAGAAGCGACCGAAGCGGTGTGCAGCAAAATGCTGCCCGGTTTCGGTGAATTGATGCGCACCGCGTCGTTAAAATTTGTGCCAACCGCCATTTTATCACGGCAAACGGCAGGGATACGCGGGCGCAGTTTGATCGTGAATTTGCCGGGTAAGCCTTCCGCGATTGATGATTGCTTGCAAGCGGTATTCCCGGCGATTCCGTATTGCTTGGATTTGATTGAAGCAGCGTATCTGGAATCTGACCCTGCACAATGCAAGGCATTCCGCCCCGCTCATGCCAAACCACGTTAATCGCAATAAAATATGCTTGACTTTAGTAACACGGCAGCTACACTTTCTCACCATTATCAATCTTATTACATGGAGACACACAACATGCTGAATGGACATATACGGAGCAATTCAATCAACTAGTGTCTCCCGCGCTTGTGCCGGGGGACTGATGTCAGTCATCCGGTGTAAGAATGCGGTGCTTCGTGTGCAGCATGTCGAAAACCCCGGGTGGCCTAAAAACCAACGGGGTTTTTTTATGCCTATCAGTTTTATGCTCAATAAGGGCAAGGTTCCGGTCAAGATTTTTACTGACGATGTGGATAGCGGTTCGCTGACACAATTGGGAAATCTGTCGCAACTGCCCTTCATCCACAGCCACATTGCGGCGATGCCAGACGTGCATCACGGCATTGGTGCGACCGTGGGTTCGGTGATTCCCACCCGTGGCGCGATTATTCCCGCTGCCGTCGGCGTGGATATTGGTTGTGGAATGAATGCGGTACGGTTATCGCTCAAAGCTCACAACTTGCCTGACAACTTGTACAGCATTCGCAGCGCGATTGAACAGCGCGTGCCAACCGGTTTTGATGAACACGAACGCCCCAGCATCAACGGTTCGACCCTCAATAACATGGGTAAGCACCTCGATGTGATTACCGACAAGCACCCCGGACTGGTGAAAATGTTGAAAAACTTTCACCGCCAATGGGGCAAGCAACTCGGCACACTCGGCGGCGGCAACCATTTTATCGAGTTGTGCATCGACGAAAGTGACGACGTGTGGGTGATGCTGCATTCCGGCAGTCGCGGGGTCGGCAATGCCATCGGGCGTTATTTCATCGAAAAAGCCAAAAAGGATGTCGGGCGGGAACTTGGTCAATTGCCGGACAAAGACCTAGCCTATTTCACCGAAGGCACAAAGCATTTTGACGATTACGTGGAAGCGGTCGGTTGGGCGCAGGATTACGCCATGGTCAATCGCCGCGAAATGATGCGCTTGGTATTGGATGCGTTGCAACGCAGCAAAGCCTTGCCTGCCTTCACCACTACCCGCGAGGCGATCAATTGCCACCACAATTACGTGCAAAAGGAAGAGCACTTCGGTGCAGAGGTCTACCTGACCCGCAAGGGCGCAATCAGTGCGCAACTGGGGCAGCTTGGCATTATTCCCGGCAGCATGGGTGCGAAATCCTACATCGTGCGCGGCTTGGGCAATGCGCAATCGTTCTGCTCGTGTTCGCACGGTGCAGGGCGACGCATGAGCCGCACCGAAGCCAAACGGCGTTTCAACACCCTCGATCTGGAAGCGCAGACCAAGGGCATCGAATGCCGCAAGGACAAAGGCGTGGTCGATGAAATTCCCGGCGCGTACAAGGACATCGACGTGGTGATGCAGAACCAAAGCGATCTGGTCGAGGTCGTACATACATTGCGTCAAGTGATTTGCGTGAAAGGCTAAACGAGGTGAAATATGGAGAAAACACAAGTTGAACTGATCCGCGAATGCTTAAGCGGCAACCGCACGGTGTTTCATTACGCACCGGACAGCTACGCGCTGCAATTGCTCAAGGACTACATCGGCAATGGCATGGGGATTGCGGCCTTGCGCCGTTCCCCTTATGCCAAATTGTTAACCAAACCGATTGTGACGGAAGCTTTGGCTTTAGCGGGCAAAGGGCAGCTAGAACCTTGGCATCTGGAGGCGGTCATTGCGCAATACCGCGACCACAAACCGCTGAATTTCATCCTCACGCTGGATGAATGGGGTACAGACGACAAGGACGACCGCCATTGGAAACAGACCTGCCGCACG
Source organism: Thiothrix winogradskyi (assembly GCF_021650935.1). Classification (NCBI taxonomy): domain Bacteria; kingdom Pseudomonadati; phylum Pseudomonadota; class Gammaproteobacteria; order Thiotrichales; family Thiotrichaceae; genus Thiothrix; species Thiothrix winogradskyi. The sequence goes on from NZ_CP091244.1 coordinate 619,470, forward strand.
GGTTACGACTTGGTGTTGCAACTGAATTTTGCCAATGATCACCATCAGCACCTCAAAACGCTGGTCGGTGAGGATGATGTTGCACCGTTTTCCTATCATGGGCATCCAGTGCGCAAGGATGGCACTTTGGAAACGCTGGCGTGGGCGCGGATTGATCTCGATTTCGCCAGCAACCAAGCGTTGATCGAAGAAATTCAGTCCGATTGGGTCAAAGGCGTGGGGGATAGTTACAAAAACTATCTGTATGGCGAGGACAAGATGCAGCAATACCGCGAGGCATTGCGCCCTTACGCCAAGGTGTGGGATGAAGCGATGCTGACGGCGGCACTGTGCTTTATTCGCCGCGAACTCGGCATTCGCGACGTGTTTTACCACAGCTATGACACCGGCAATCGGCTGAAAGGTATCGAGCGTTATTACCACCTCGGCAAGCCGCCGCGTTATTTGTACACCGAATTGCCGAAAAAGTTTTGCTTCGTCCCCACCAGCGAAGCACCGGACTTCCTCAAACCTGTCCGTTATCTGCATTACCTGCAACGCCACGGTAAAGCACAATGGTTCAAACTGCCAACACAGGATCAAGCTCATGGCAAAAAAGCAGCCGCGGCCTAGTCGCAAACGTTTGTAGCGATAACTTGTTAACTGATGATGCTCCTATCCCCGATCAGCAATACTAGCGCTTCCTTCAACCCTGTCCAACAGATGATATATAAACTTAAACTTACCATCTAGTTAATTGATAATTATTTGTTTTTTAATTTACTGATAAAATTTTAGGATAATGACACTGCAATCCTGTTGACTAAACAACCACCAGCTAAAGCTGGTGGGTTTTTTTGCTACGGACTGAAAGTCCCGGATACACGTCGGCTAAACGACGTGTCGGTACGCTTACTCCGGTTCCATCTTGAAATGGTCGTTTGGATTTGGCTCAAAGTGATGCTCCAAATACTGTTTGATCATCTCTTCCGTCATTTGACCCACGGTGGCGCAGAAATACCCGCGTGCCCAAAAATGCCTTCCCCAGTAACGTTTCTTCACATGGGGGAACTCCTCAAACAGCCGACTGGATGTCCTTCCCTTGATCCGACGCATGATTTCACTCGGTGCTAGTTCCGGCGGGCAACTCACCAAGATATGCACATGGTCTTTGCTCACCACGCCTTTGACTATCCTGATCTCAAATGCCTCGCAAGTCTGCCGAACAAGCTCACGCACACGCTGCGCTACTTCTCCCGTCAACACCTTGTAACGGTATTTCGTCACCCAAACAAAGTGATACTCAATCTGATAGACCGTGTGACTGCCATAGCGGTAATCCATGCTGCACCTCGCTTCGTTCATACAGCGCATTATCGCAGCTAAAGCTGACCGGCTAAAGCCGGTGGTTTAAACCTTGTGATTGAAAATTAATTTTGTGAATTAACTAGCATTGATAAAAATTTACTTATCAATGAGGGCTAGAACATGAAAATATCATGCAAGTTAATCTTTGCTCTATTACTGAGCATTTTCTCGTATCCAGTTTTCTCGGCCTTACCTGCTCCTCAAACAATTTCACCAGCAGGTAGTACCGTTTCTCAATCTGGTGGTCTTGTGAATTTTAGCTGGACACCTGTAGCAGGTGCTGCGTCCTATTCACTTACTGGATACGCTATCGACAACAATGGTAGCATTGTTTGGGAACCTCCCCTTTTAGGTAAAGATCTGACAACCCAAGAGGCAAATTGTGTATCAGGTTCGACCTGTTCCACCTCATTATCAGTAACGGCCACTTCTGGAACATGGAAGGTTAGGGCTATAGATCCCAACAATCAAAAGGGTGATTATTCTGCATATACACCGTTCACACTATCATCTGCTCCACCACCTAATACATCATCAATTCCCCAGCCTATCTTGCCAATGGGCAGCGCAACCCGTCAGTCGAATGGTAGTGTTAATTTTAGTTGGACATCTGTAACAGGGTCTGTCTCCTACTATATTAGTGGTTATCCTACTGATAGCAACGGTAATATTGTTTGGGGAGCAGAAGCAATAAGTGAAACAATTACATCACAATCTGCAAACTGTAGTACAATTTCAACATGCTCTGTTGCCTTGTCTGTGGGTATAAATTCTGGCGCGTGGAAAGTTCGAGCTATATATGCAAACAATCAGAAAAGTGATTACTCTAATTATGCATTTTTCACACTAAACGCATCCAGTGGAGGAGCTTTACCTGTTAGTGTTCCTTATGCCAATTGGACTCCTGCAAGTGCCTCGTCAATTAATATCCCAAACTTCCTTAGCTATAATATTGATCTTGATACAGGAAAAAAGGTTTGGAGATTAGGTGGTTCACAAAATGAAATGAATACCGCAAAAATATATCCTACAGGAAGCTCAGACTCTATTAGCGCATTACATGGGCAACATTTCTATAGTCGCATATCCGTTTCTAATAAAGATGAGACCTTTGCGATTGGCAATACAGGCAACAATAGTGGATATGCTGCCTTGTGGAGAGTTTCTGATAAAAAGCTAGTAGCTTGGGTTCCTGCCTCGTTATATAATGATTCGGATGCAAGAAGTTATTACCAGAAACAAATACTCTGGGATAGAAATTCAAACAATGTTTACTGGTATATTAAAAATAATCAAATCATTAAAGTTACAATAAATTTATCTGATTTTACAACAACTTCTGCAATATACGATACGTTCAACAATTATGACCAGATTACATTTGGCAATGGCGAAGGTAATTTCTCCGATGATGGATCAAAAATAGTCATTGTGGGATATTATAATGGCAATATTAATAGCTATATTATCCCTTACAATGTGAATACCAAAAATAAAGGGACACCTAGATATGTCGCCGGTAATTCAGGAAGAATGATGGACTGGGCAGCAGTTGACCCTACAGGGCAGTATATTGTCTTTGATATACCTATTAGTAATAATAGTGCTTGGACGTGGGCAGTATCATTCAACAATGCAACAGGAACCCCATGGCTATTATATAAAAATGTAAAACACAGTGACTTCGTTATTGATAAAAATGCTGAACCTTGGATTGTATTAGGAAACTGGAAGGGTGTAGTTGCCTGTAAGCTATCATCATCATTAATGAAAAGAGTATGGCCATCCTATGAAGTTAATAATGCAGGTGATGGAAACATTGAGTTTGGCACTAGTCCTGTGAATTCTAGTTTAACTACTGCATCAGGTCATATGTCTCGTGTAAAAAATCGCTCAGGAATGGTCTTGATGTCTCGATTCATGGATGGGGGACTTTATTATATTGATATTGACAAACCAAGCGAGAGTATTTATGTAGGAAATACAAGACATGGCAAGCCTTATCAGACTAGTTATGCTTCCAGTATAGCAAAATGGGGGGTTGACGATGCAGGAGAAACAAAAGGTTATGAATCTTATAAAAGAGAACCTAGAGGAAATGCATCACCATCAGGCAGATATGTTTTCTTTGTGAGTGATTACCATGCCTATGGAAATACTTATGATATGTCTCCACCAATGACTGCCTTTTTGAATATGATAGAATTGTGGTAATCACCATTAATTATCTAGGCAAATAGACGCATGATTTTTGAGAGCAATTGGCATTAAGAATTAAGTGATAACTCTCTCTTGGAACAAGTGTCTCGTTACCGTAATAATAAATTACTTGTCAGGAGGCTGGTTTTATAACCAGCCTCAACGGCGAAATTAAACTCAAAACTTTTTCCTCAATATTCAGACTATGGGAGATCCTTGCATGTAGCCTGACTGTGGAATGGTTTTTGTATTTTATTGACAATAGCATCCCAGCAAAAAATTCCGCCTATTTTTTATCAGTCTGTTAATTGGCTGCATGATTAATAAATATTGATGAAAGTTATAGATTACCCATAAAAACAATCCTTTTATCCATTAATAGACACCGTTCGCTCTACTCCTATAAGCTAAAAATAACATTTCTCCTATATCCTCCAAGGAAATAAATGAAATTACTCTCCTAGCGATGAAAGCATCAGAAGCCATCAGGAGAAGATGGAAAGAACCATTGTATTCATGCCTTTTTGGGGAGGTTACCTCATGCGAAGTTCTAAATGAGTCAAGTTAGAATAGGAGTCAAATTTATGAAAGGTCTACGAGGCGTTGCATTCTTGGTTGCCATTAACCTGATACCTGTTTCTCAAGCAGCCAGTATCGCGGAACAGTTTGAATTTCTAGCAGGGAAAGCCTTTTTCTCCACCAGCGGTGAAAAAATCTCTTTTGATAATGGCGAATTTGCCTGGGATAAAAATCTTGCTGACACTGAACCTGCTGCCATCACGGGGCGTTACCTGAGTAGTGCAGATACTGTTGTGTTACAGCCTAACAATTCCAGTGAGCCTTTATCCGTGCTTATAGAACCGGCAACCGGGCAACTGATCTTGAACAGTGTCACCTATTCATGGGGAAAGGGAACCAGTAAGCCCGCAACGCCTGCGCCTCCTACAGGTAATACTGATGATTTGAATGAACAGTTCGACTATCTGGCAGAGAAGCAGTTTACTGCTGCTTCCGGCTCCTATTATTTCGAGGGCGGGCATTTCCAGCTTGAGTCCCCGACTGGCTCCTTGCAAGGGCAATATGTTGTGCGGGATAGCGCAATACACCTGATTTTTGACAACAGCAGCCAAGCATCCAGAACGGTTGTGGTCAGCATTGCGAATGGCACTGTTACCGACCAATCAAGTAGTGTTGTTTACAGTTGGGGTGTGGCACATTCAGGTTCGTCTACGACCAATCCTGCCCCAAACCCTGGCTCGAATACGCAACCGCCTACCCTACCACCTGTCTCTGGGGTTCCCCAAGTACCGATAGTGCCTGTTACGGAACAGTTTGAGTTCCTTAAGGGTAAAGGTTTTACTGACACGTCTTTAATTTTTTATTTGTTCTCCAGAAACACTGTTGATGGTCGTGGAACGGTTAACCGCTTTAATGGACCGCTGGAATCTACAGGAAGTTATTTTATTGGCAATGATAAAGTTTACATTCAATTCCCAAATGTCGCAGGTTTACAGGAGCCAGCACCGCTACTGGCATTTCCAACAACGTCTTCATTCGTGATCAATCCTGACAAATCGTTCAGGGGCAATCATGCGCTTGCTGACTCTATTTATACCAGTGCGAACATTGATAGAGCACTAGCGAGAATCAGGTATTTGGGAGGAAAAATCTTTCGTGGTGAATCAGGTGCTATAGCTTTTGATGGTAATTTCAGTAGTTTTGGCATAACCGGAAGGGTTGAAGTATTAGACTATACTGATCAGACCGACCCTTTTGTGGTAAATGCAGGTGTAAGTACAGGTAGTTATAGCATTTTTGACAACAGTCGGGATGACAGCAACCTCACTCTTACCGGAATGCTGAATAATGGTCAGACTTTTAGCTCCACCCTGTTCCTAGATGACTTGAATAATACGCTAATTGTGAATGGCAAAGGTTATGTCTGGCTGGGTGAATCCAGCACGGATTACAGTGAAAATGTGACGAAACCCAACCTCGGTTGGTTAATGGACAAGACCTTCATTTCAACCCAAGGCAACCAACTGTCATTCTCAAACACAAGCTATGCGTTAGTTGCTGCTGATGGGCGCACGCTGGATTCCGGTCTTGTCCGTTCGGGAGCGGTTAGTGTCTATTTGGCTCACTTGGGTAGCGACAATATGACCGTTAAAGATATTTTCCCGTTGGAAGTGAATATTAACGCTGGCTCCGTCATCTACAAGGGAGAAACGTTCTCTTGGCGCTGAGCAGTGGGTTCCAGAATGAACGGATGGGCAGAAAACAGGTCATTATGATGTGGCAGGGCTGGTTGGCAACAGGGTGCTGGAGGCGTAGCATCTTCAACCAGTCCGTTATCTGCATTACCTGCAACGCCACGGTAAAGCACAATGGTTCAAACTGCCAACACAGGAGCAAGCTCATGGCAAAAAAGCAGCCGCGTAAGCGCAATCCCGTCGCCCATCACCTGTTTATTAACCGGGGTGGGGTTCACGAAAAAAGCAATTCTGCCAAACGGCAGGAAGACAAACGCCAGTTACGTAAGCTGGTCGCAAAAGGGGGCGGGCTTTCCGCCCCCGATCTTATCTGCGCCCTCTAAACCTGAAACTGTCTGCAAAATCACACCTTTTATCCTACTGCCCCCGCCAATTCGCTCACATCACATAAACTGTAAAACACCGCTGCCTGCAAGGAACTGCAACTCAGCTAGGACAAGCACGTCTTTACAGTAGGAATCCCGCTTTATGAAACAATCTGCCAAACGTCTGGCGAAACAATGGTTGCTGCCTGTGCCAACCAAATTACGCAACAACCAGATCAAACTTGATCCCCAAGGGTTTGCTAGGATTGAACACGCCATTCGCACCCACTATCACCAAGACTGGCGCAGCGAAGCGCATTATTCCCCCGAAAAATACCAAGAAGATTTGCAAGCACACTTATCCGAACGCTTGGAAAATGATCGGCGTTTGATCGTACCTTGGTTAAACCAAGCCAAACCGTTACGCGGGCAACGGATTCTGGAAATCGGTTGCGGCACGGGTTCATCCACCGTCGCCTTAGCCGAACAGGGGGCGCAAGTGGTTGGCATCGACATCGACCAAGGCGCGTTAAAAGTGGCGCTAGAACGCGCTAATGTGTACGGTGTATCCGCCGAATTTCAAAGCGTGAATGCCAATCAACTGGTGCAAACCTTCGGCAAAGGCAATTTTGACAGCATTATTTTCTTTGCATCGCTGGAACACATGACCTTGACGGAACGGCTCGCCTCATTACGGGATGCCTGGAGCATGTTGCCGGTTGATGGTTTGCTGATCATTATCGAAACACCGAATCGCTTGTGGTTTTTCGACAGCCACACCTCGCGCTTACCGTTTTTTCACTGGCTGCCGGATAAACTCGCATTCCGCTATTCGCAATTCAGCCCGCGTGAAAATTTCCGCGAATTGTATCGGCAATACACCCCAGAATCCGCCGAACATTTCCTGCGGCGCGGGCGCGGTATGAGCTTCCATGAGCTGGAAATTGCCATCAAGCCGGTCAAGGAACTGAAAGTGGTCAGCAGCATTTCCTCGTTTCTGGGGATGCGTTACCGGCTGAAGCAATCAGCCATCGACCGCGAATACAAAGCATTACTCCGCAAGATTTATCCAGACATCCACCAAGGGTTTTTCGACGATCACCTTTACCTGATCATCGAAAAAACCTGAGAGAATCCTCAGCGTGTCCGGTTAAAAACGAAAGGGGGCGGATGCTCCCACTTTGCTAGTGTTGCGGTACAGAATGGCGACATAGGTTTGCCCCCGCTGTGCAGCACTAAGCGTAATCCCCAACTTGCCGGAAGCACTGCCATCAGCATTTGCCCCTGCCATGTCAGCTTGCCACTCACTTTGGTTGGCAGGCACGATGCCGATAAAATCGGCAGAAATACCTTCCCATTGCACTCGCACCCGCTCACCTTCCACGGTTGCCGAGACAGAGCCACTGTTCGCAGTAACGGGAGCTTCGCTGCTGCTAGCTGCGCCACCGCGATTACCCACTTGATAGGCTTCCTGGAAAGTGTAAAACCGCAACCCCAAGGCTTTTGCCCGATCAATCACCGCATTCAGTTTGCTAACGGGTATACCGTAATTGTGTGTTTCACCAGCAGGCAAAATGCGATGCGCATACAGGGTTAGAATTTCACCGCGATCTTTGGCGCGTTGCAGCGCAGCGGTGATTTCCGGTAATTCCTTTTGATAGCCACTGTCGATACCATCGCCTGATAAAAAGCCGTAACGCTTGCTGCTATTGTGGTACAGCTCATCCAAGGTCGATAAGGTTTGCCCCGCATTGGGGGTGGTGGAGCGCAAATAAGGCAAATGGGGGCGAATAGCCTCATCATATACTGGGGTACGGCGACCATTTGGGTAGGAAAAACTGACCGGGTAAAAACCAAACGCTTGCATATTGGCAATGGCAGGAAATACCTGTTCCGCAAGGTAAAGATTCACGTTACTGGCTTCAGACAAATACGGCGCATGGTGAATAGGTTTATGGTCATAACTGTGGCAGCCGATTTCATGCCCTTTATTTTGCAAGGTACGCAGCTTTTCAATTTGACTGCTGGATAAGGTATGCCAATGACTGACAAAAAACGTTGCCTTTACATCATTCCGTTCAGCGAAAAAATCATGCCACTGGTCAATAGACGTATCGTCAAATGTTAAAACAACCCCGGCAGATGCTGAATAAACGGCAACTGGCGTTAATAATAACCCGACCGAGAAAATACAATAATAAATAAAATGTTTGATAAAACGCTGCATAGCTTAACTCCCTTTGCACTATTTATTTTAAAAATGATTATCCCTAATTAATTGTCAAAGCTTAGCAAGAATAAACAATCCTGCAAGCTGAAATGCTGCACAAGATCTTTAACGGAATGCCATAAAAAAGGGGCGAATTGTTACGCCCCTTTGTGATAGCCGTTATGCCTGTTTTAACGCGCTAATACACTCGAAATTGCCGAGTAAGCCGATGCACCGGTCGCGTGGGTAGCACGTATCCGGTAACGGTAACGTATTCCAGCCACCAACCCGCTATCGTTAAAGCTCAGCACGTTCGCCCCCACCGTGCCAATAGCGGCGAAATTGGTGCAGCTACCGCCTTGACAGCGTTCGATGCCAAAGCCCGTTTCATACAGGTTGCTATCTGCCCAAGTGAGGATGGCAGCACCACCTATTTGAGCCGTGACAGTTAATGCCGTGGGTCTGACCAGTGTTTGCACATTAAGAATGGCGCTGTAAGCAGAATTCGTTGTGCCTTTGTAAGCGCGTACCCGATAACGGTAGGTCTGATTGGTGGTGAGACTGGTATTGCTAAAGCTGGTGACATTAGCCCCTTGTGTCTTGATAACGGCAAAGTTGCTGCAAGTTTCACCCAAACAACGTTCCACCTGAAAGCCTGTTTCATCACTGCTATTGTCCGCCCACACTAGCTCCGCTCTATTGCCATTCACAACCGTTGCCGTCAAATTGCTGGGTGCAGTTAGCGTTGTGGGTGGCGCAGCAGGCGTGGTAACGCTTGCCACCGGGTAGGAGGTAGCAACCGTCGTGCCGCTGTAAGCCAGAACACGGTAACGGTAACTGGTGCTGGGTTGCACGCTGCTGTCCGTGTAGGTGGTGACGTTAGCATTAACGGTGGCGAGTTCCGCGAAATTGTTACAACTGCTGCCGTTGCAACGCCCTACCACGAAGCGGGTTTCGTTGTTGCTATTGTCCGTCCAGCTCAGATTAACCTGTGTACTGCTGGCGGCAGTAGCAACGAGGTTGGTGGGCGCGGCGACAACTACCGGTGGCGGCGGTGGCGGATTGCCTGCCAGAATGATAAACGGGTTGGACGTCGCTACGGTGGTACTGCCGGATTTCGCCACTGCCACGTATTCTGTGCCTGCCACCACATTGGGGACATTCATTGCGACTTTGCCATTGGCAGCGCCGCCCGTATTGGCACTGACGAGTGCGATTGCCGGTTGGCTGGCAAGGGCAATGGACATCACATCATGCGGCAAATTCGTCCATTGCAGACCGACACGGTAGGTATTGTTGCCTTTGTCATCGGCGTAAGAGAACACAATGCTATCAGGATTTGTACCGCCGCCGCCGCCACCGCCACACGTACCGGTGGTTTCGGGTGCTTCCGCAAATGCATCGCTGAAACGGTAGAATTTCAGCCCTTTGCTGTGCGCGTACAGGATAATCTCTTTGAGTTTGCTGGCAGCAATCCCGTAATTGCTGGTTTCACCTGCTGGGAGGATACGGTGGGCGTATAAGGTGATAACTTCATCGTTAGTGCTGGCACGATCCAACGCCGCTTTAACCTCAGGCACATCATTTTGGTAAATCATATCCAAACCATCACCGACCAAATACGGGTAGGTTCCCCCGGTGCGTTTGTGGTAAATCGCATTGGTGTCTTTGAGTGGTATAGCGAAATCGGTGGGTATGGTTCCACGCAGGTAACGTACCCCCGTGTTCGTTTTAATGGCATTGTCATAGAAAGCCGAACGATCCCCGAACGGGTAAGAAAAGCTTTTGGGAATAAAACCGTAATCACCTGCTAAACCGGGGTCGCCTTGCGCCATTGCCGTAATACCGGGTTGCACTTCATCGGTCACGTATTGTGCTGCTTTGTCACAAGCCAAATTGTATGGGGCATCCCCTGCACCAATATGGTTAATGCCGTGTGCGGCAATTTCATGACCCGCATCTTCCAATTGCTTGAGTTTTACATAATGGCTGTCATTGCCCACTCTATTTTGATTAACACCTTTTACATCGGTCAGCCAATGCGATACAAAAAAAGTCGAATGTGGGTCTATTTCTGGGTTAGTCGCTTTTAAGTCGGTAAAAAACCCATGCCATTGATCAACAAACCAGTCATCAAAACTTAAAACGATACCCCCGCGCTGCATGGGTTCTGCCATTACCGGTGCGGGTACTAAACCCAATAGCAACACCAAACCCAACAACCTGTTTAAAAAATACTGCATAATTTCTCCGATTCCATTACCACTAAAGCCCTCTGGCTGTTTAGTAATGTAGACGAATAAGATTCAGTAATGCCGCGCACACAGATAAATGGATTAATCATGCCGATAAGCAGAATTAAGCGATTTGCCATTAAAAACAGATCAAAACACAGCATAAAACCAGTTATCGCAAAAAAATCTCACCTCGTCACAAAAATGCTAATCTCAGCGAGCAATCCACCAAAATAACAACAATAACCAAACAAGCAACGTTGAATGCAAAGACACCCCCTTCATCTGCTGATCATAAGCCTGCTTAGCCTGCTGTTAATCAATGGCGTGTCTGCACGTGAACGCAGTGCCAGCCCCTTACCAATACCCCCACTGGCTGGTTTCAAACTTGACCCTGACACGGGTTTGAAAGTGTGGCGCTTAGGCGGCAGTGCAGCGGAAATGCAGCAGCAATGCCCGCACCCGGAAGGTGAAGAAGTCATTACGCTGTTACATGCCCAGCATTTTTACAGCCGCACCTCACCTGCTAACCGTGACGAAACCCACGCCCTCAGTTCCGGTGGACAAAGCAAACCCCATGCGGCGTTATGGCGGCTCAACGACAAGCAATTGGTGGCATGGGTTCCTGCGGCTGACCCCGCTGCGCACCTGCAACAGCGCCAATTATTGTGGGATAAACAAGCAGCGAATGTGTATTGGTTTACCTCCGGCAATCGCCTGATGCGTGCCAGCATTGATTTTACCACTTACGAAACCCGCACCGAGGTTTGGGATACCTTTGCTGATTTCGCCTACGTCACCTTCGGCTTCGGCGAAGGCAATTTCTCCGATGATGGCAAGCGTGTAGTGTTAACCGGAGAGGCAAAGGACGGCTCAGGCATTTACCTGCAACCCTACGACGTTTCCGGCAAACAAGCCCTGCCTTGGCGCAAAGTCGCGGATGACGACAGCGCCTTCGATTGGGCAAGTGTTGACCCCACTGGCGAATATGTCGTGTATGCGCAGCACACCCCGCAGGAAATCACCGCTGTCATACCGTTTAGCGATGCGGCTAATGCCAAACCGCGCAGTTTGCTGGACGATGTAAAACACAGCGACCTCATCCTCGATAAGGCGCAGCAGGCATGGTGGGTATACGGCAACTGGCGCGGTTTGTTTGCCGTGCGGCTTGCAGATGGGCATTCCAAACGTATCTGGCCGATACAAGATGCGGGGAATGCGGAAGACGCCCCGCCCAGCTATAACGCTTCCGGGCATGTCGCACGTATTGCAGGCAAACCCGGTTGGGTATTGCTTTCCCGTCAGCAAAATGGCGATTTGTATTTGGTCGATAGCAGCGGCAAACAAGCGGCGCGTTACGTGGGTAATTCCCGTCACGGCCCCGGCGAAGTGAGCAACTACAAACGTGAAGCCCGCGCTGCCAGCTCCTTTTCGGGGCGCTACTTGTTTTTTGTGTCGGATTATTACGCTCATGCCAAGCCTGGCTATGATCCTGAACCAGAGCCGGGTACAGCTTACCTCAATTTGATTGAACTCGACCAAGAGCCATAAATCATGCGTACTGTCATTTTGGGTTTGTTTGCCCTGCATTTCGTTTTTCTCGCTTATCTGAACAATGTGTACATTGCCGGGTTGCCCGTGCGTTCGTTTCTGATTTTGCTGGCAGGCGGTTTGGTAATCATGCGTGATTATGGCGTCATGTTCCGCTTGGGGTTGGTGAGTAAGGTGTATGCCTTGTTGGCCATGCTCGGTTTGCTGGTGTCATTGGCCAATAACGTGTCCCCCGGCAGTATTGTCAATGGCGAGTTGAAATTGCTGCAATCCTACTTGATGGTGTTGGTGGCTTTTTTTGTGGTGGAACAATACGGGTTTCGGATGCTGGCTTACTTAGTCATCGGGATTGCGCTGCCATCGGCATTGGTGGGCATTATGCAGGGACTGGAGGTGCAGTTTGCGTGGAAATTGCATGGCATGTTGATGGGGATTCAGAACAAGGAATTGAGTGATGAAATTCAGTCACAGATTACCGAAGCCTTGCTGCGTCCGCCGGGTTTGAGTTTATATGCGATACCGCAAACTTACATGCTCTTGGGTGCGTTGATTTTGAATTTGTATCTGGTGCTGCAAAACCGTGATAACCCACGCATACAAGCTATCGCGGTGGTGGTCAGCGTGATACTGATTGGTGGTATTTTTGCGTCAGAAACCCGTTCGGCGATGGGCGCTGCGTTATTAATGCCAGCACTGATTTATGTGTTTTTATTTCCAGCGCGAGTGTTGCCGATTGCCGGTTTGCTGGTCTTGTTGGGTGGAGTCGCCGCCGTGTTGTTGGCAGATAAAGTAGGCTTGGATTCGCGGCTGGTAAGCCTAGATGATGCCTCCGCCGTGGGGCGCGGGACACTCTACAAATATGGCACGGAATTATTCCTGCAACAGCCGTTTGGTTACGGGTTCAATTTTGATACGGTGGAATATGCCGTGAACTATTTTATCAATGACAATAACCTGTTCCGCTACGAACCCAATGAAAAAGCGCATTACATTGTGCCAGTACACAATTCCATCCTGAATTTGGTGCATACTTTTGGGTTTGCCGGGATATTGCTACTGGGTTATTACGTCTACCGGCTGATTGGCTGGAGCTGGTATCGGGCAGTCTTTATTATGGGTGCATTTGTAAACTCGCTGTTTCACAATGCGGGTATCCTCAGCAATGACTTGTTTATGGATATAGTCATTGCAGTGATGGTGTATGAGCTGTATCGCCAACGCACGCTTGTTTCAGGCAATCGCCCGTGAAATTGCCATCATGGCTTCATTCGCCCCCCACGAACAGGTATTCCGTTACCTGATTCTTATTATCTCCGACTTTGTGCTGTTGATTACCCATTGAATAGCGGTAGTTGACCGGAATGGCTTGCACATGCGTTTTGTATTTACCCATTAAGGCTAACATTTCTTCTTGCGTGGGCTGGCTATTGGACGAGTAGGAAACCAGCAAAATGCTGTCTTTAAAACGCTTAAACAAGGTATCAAATGCTGCTGTCGCGCCTTGGCGTGAAGAAAACGGAGTCGGGTAAGACTTAAATTTTTTGGTTTGGGTGTGTTGTTGAATTTCCACACCCTGCCAATCGCGGGCAATGCCTTCGACGAAATGGTAACGCCGCACGTATTCATTGTCTGAATAAGGCGAATAGTAAGGTGGGTCAAGATACACCAAATCGCAACCTTTCGGTGAAACTTCCAAAGCGTCTTTGTGCAAGGACAGGTTGTGTTTGCCATTACTGAAGACCGCCGCATTCAAGGTGGCGACTGCTTCTAAAAACTGTGTGGCGAACGTGAGTTTTAAATCCTTGCGCCCATCGTCGTAACGTTCCCCCGTATACGTGAAAATACCGCGCGGGCGTTTTTTAACACAAGCACGGATTAACGCAGCGCGAGCAATGGCTTGTTGATACGGATCAGGCATGAGCTTGATATTCGCCCGCAAACGGTCAATTAAACGGTTGTCGTCATCGCTGAAATACAAACCCTGAAAGGTCATCTCCACAAAACCATCGCCGGGCGTTGGTGTATCCAATAAAGCTTGCGCGGCAGCACTACTCAAGGTGACATCGCTATTTTCGATCAGGGCTTTGCTAATGGTGTGAGACATTGCCATGTAGTCATTGCTAACTACTTGTTTACCTTGCGTTTTGAATAAGTAACTCACCACGCCAGAACCGGCAAACAAATCGTGTACAGTGTCAAATTCAAACTGCGAAGCCACACTCCAAATCGCATCCAATAGCTTATTTTTCGACCCCATGTAACGAGTGGAAGGGTAGTTGCTCATTTGTACCGGCAAGGCGGTAACGAGTTTGAGTTGAAACTGTTTTTTCGGGGGAACACTGACGATTACATCCTGCCCTTCGCGTTTTTTACCTTGGCAGGAAATATAACGCTTGGTTTGCAAGACATCCAAGGTAAAAGCCCCGTACAACTCATGCACCAACGGATGATTCGCATTGGTTAAAATCACATGGCAACCCAACTCATGCAGGCGCATAACCTCACTGGCTAATTCGATATGATCTTCTTCGTGAAATTGTTCTTTGGTATAGCGTTTAAAATCAGCATAAGTCGATACCGGCAAGTAAGGCGGATCGAGAAATACAAAATCGCCGGGCTGGGTGTATTCGCGCAAAACGGTTTTGTAATCCGCACACACAATCTGGGTGTGTTGCAGCAAAGTCGCCGCATTACGCAGGTTATCGGCATCCAAAATAGTCGGGTTGGTGTAGCGACCAAACGGCACATTAAATTGCCCTTGCTTATTCACCCGATACAAGCCGTTAAAACAGGTACGGTTTAAGTAAATGGTGCGAGCCGCAGCTAAACTCGGTTCGAGGCTGTACCAATCCCAAGCGCGGACGGCATAAAATTGCTCTTTATCGTAGCGGAATTGCGCCAGATGGTTAATCACCGCTTCCACATCATCAGCAACCGCCTGATACAAATTGATGAGTTCGGGGTTGCTATCCGCGATTAACCCGTTTTGGGGTTGAGACGCAAAAAATAATGCACCACCGCCGATGAAGGGTTCGATGTAACGACCATAACGTTTCGGCATTTTGTTGAGTAATTCATCGAGCAACTGAGATTTACCACCGACCCATTTGAGCAAGGGACGGGGTGTATCCAATCCAGATGATAAATACTTCAATGCGTATGCCATGATTTTTTTCCTAACAGTGGCTGATCGTCTCTAAGTATAGTCAAAAACGAACAAAACACGAACTTTAAAGTTTGCCATGAATCAAGCGTGAGGCAAACCATGCCCGACCAAAGAAGCTTCACCATCAGGGTAGGTACGCACCCGCGTAAGCTGCGCGTAGCCCACCTCAAAACGCAAGCTACGCTGATAAAGGATGTCGAGCACTTTCGCCAGTACCACCCGAATCACCCCCGCATGAGTCAGCAGTAACACATTTTGCCCCGCGTAGCAGGTCTGTAAATCCTGCCAGCCTGCTTGCACACGGTCGATGAAATCTTCCATCGCTTCACCGTTGGGGGCAATAAAGCGGCGTGGCTGATACCACAAATGTTGCATGAGTTCGGGGTCTTGCTCCCAGATGGCGGTGTGGGTTTTGCCGATCCAATCGCCGAAATCCATTTCCCCAAAGCGGGCATCGACCACAAAGGGGCAGTCGAGGCGCTGTGCCAACAAGCGTGCAAAATCGTGGCAGCGGCGGCTGGGGGAGCTGATTACGATGTCCCACTTCCCCGGATTGGTGGCGAGAGTAAGCTGTTTCCAGCCGTGATTGCCGAGCGGTTCTTGGCTGGGAGCGCAAAACAAATCAGGGGTCACGACTTGCCCGTGGCGTAACAAATCTACCGTGGTAGGCGTGCTAATGATTTCAGGGGGTGTAGATTCTGGAATTTCTGTCATGATTCGTTCAGATTTTCACCAATTGCAGGTTCAGTGGGTAGGGGCCACTGACTTGATAACGGAAACCACTGCCCGGCTCTTCACGCAACGCAATAATTTGCGGTTCAATCGGCAATTCACGCCCTTCACGCGCAATCAACGCAATCACGGTAATGCTGGCAGGGCGACCAAAATCGAACAACTCGTTCATTGCGCCCCGTAAAGTACGCCCGGTGTAGACCACATCATCCACCAGCAGTACATGACGACCTTCAATCTCAAACGGCAAGTGCGACGGTTTTTGCTGACGGTGTAAACCGACTTGGTTGAAATCATCACGGTAAAACGTGGCACTGAGTTCACCGAGTGCTTCGCTAATAGCCAAGCGTTGGTGCAAGGCTTGGGCGACCCATACACCTGCGGTATGCAAACCGACCATCACCGGGTTGCTAATGTGTTTGGCTTGCATCCAGTCGCGGGTTTGCTGTTCGAGTTGCTCGATTAAGGCATTGATATTATAGTTTTTGTTGTCCATGAGTATATTCCTGCATCCAGCTTTCGAGAATGATCGTCGCTGCTATTTGGTCAATTTCTTCTTTGCGCACTTTGCGCTTGCGCCCGGCTTGGCGGGCTTGTTTCAAGCGCTGTTCCGCTTCCAGCGACGAGAGTTGTTCGCTTACCACGTCGACTGGCAGGTGATAACGCCCTTCCAATTGGCGGATAAAGCGTAAAATCGGTTCCTGCATGGCGCTGTCCGATCCATCCAGTTTGCGCGGCATTCCCACTACCAAACGCTTTGGCTGCCATTCTTGCAGGCAACGGCTAATCGCATTCCAGTCGGGTACGCCGTCGTGCGCTTGAATGGTCGACTGCGGGGTAGCAATCCCGGTGACGGTATTGGTAATCGCCACGCCAATTCTTGCCTTGCCGTAATCAAAGCCTAGCACAGTCATGTGACTCATGCGTGACCCGCCATAACCCCTAATAAGTTCAAATCCACACCAAGAGTACGTGCCGCACCGCGCCAGCGCTCCTGATACGGCATCTCGAATAAAATCGGCGCAGTGGAAGCGCAGGTTAACCACGCATTTTCTTTGATTTCGTGTTCGAGTTGCCCCGGACTCCAGCCAGCACAACCCAACAACAGCAAAAAGTGTGCAGGACCACGATCGTGCGCAATGTCTTGCAAAATATCGCGTGACGAAGTGAGCGCTAAATTGTCGCTAATCCGCAAGGTGCTATCCCAGTTACGGTCGCCGTCATGCAATACAAAACCTTGTTCGGCTTGCACCGGACCACCACTGAGCGCGTATTGCCCGGCAATGTGCGGGTCGTCAATGATAATGTCGAGTTGCTCAAATAACTCGCCCACGGTCATATCCAGTGGGCGGTTAATGGTCACGCCGAACCCACCAAATTCATCGTGTTGACAGATCAGGCTGACCGTGTGCTCGAAGTTGGGGTCGCCCATGCTCGGCATAGCAATCAGCAGATGATTACGCAAGTTGAAGGTATCTTGGGTCACGGTTGTTTCGGTCACGCTCTGGCTATTGAGTGTTTAGGGTTCCGCTGTGGAAAATCCACGTGCGAGTGATGTTTAATTGATCCCACTTGCGGCGAATCTCATCCGGCAATGCGGGGTAAGGGCCTGCGAGTTTAATAATGCGCAGCGCAGCTTTGTCCAACACATCATACCCTGATGATAGACTAATTTGCGCATCAACAACACGCCCGCCATGATCCAGCGTAGCATTGAGGATAAGTTTGCCACTGAGGTTGCGCATAATGGCTTCTTCGGGGAAATTGATATTGCCAATGCGCTCAATTTTTTTCACCCAGGCATCAATGTACTCCGCTTCCACCGCGCTTTTGGCACTGACCGCATCAATGAAATGGATGCGCGGGCGACGGGCATAACGGGCTTCATCTTCATCCATTTCGGCAAGCAATTGCGCAATTTCCTCGGTAGCATCGGTACGCTCATCCGCTACCGGCACGTCTTCCTCTTCCACCGGCTGTTCCGGGTTTTTCTCGACGCGCTTGAAGGTTTCACCCTTAGTGGTGAGGATTTGCGGTGTCACTTTGAACGGCGTGTCGGGGGAACCGGCTTCGGATTGCACCGGCGATTCACCACTGGTTTCGATGGGCAATAGCGAAGACAACGGGCTTTGCGGGCGGTTTTTTTCATCACTGCTGCCACTGGCTTGCTGGTTAGCTTGTGCAATGAAATCCACCACATCGGGGGCTTCTGCCGAATGGGTTTGCACGAGGGTAATATCCAGCACGGGCGCGAGGCGGGTATTCTGGTTAATTTCCGGGAGAAAGCCCACGCCGAAAATCAGTGCCAAGTGCAACAGCGCGGCAACTGGAAAGGTTTTGGCTAACGGTTCGTCAGCTAGGTTCATTGGCAATACATGCATTGTTATAATACGCAGATAACGTGTCCCACGGACAGGATATTGTTGTTAATATGATCCTGCTTGCTTTTTTTCAAGGTATGCCCCTTTGATAGGGTCTATCTTAGCATTATTGATAACCGCTTGAGTAGAGTTTGATGTTGAAACAAATCATTGGGGTCGTGTTAGCCATGGTGTTGGGCGCGGGTGGCGCTTGGTTCGTAGCGGGTTTGTTTAGCCCAAATGAGTCAGTGAATGAAGCAACCCTACCCTTACCCCAGGGTGGGGATTTTACCCTGCAAGGGGTTAATGGCGCAGTCAGTCTGAGTGAATTTCGGGGCAAAATCGTGGTGCTGTATTTTGGTTATGCCGCCTGCCCGGATATTTGCCCCACCTCGATGGCAACCCTGAAAGCCGCGCTGGGACAGTTGAATGCCACCGAGTTACCGCAAGTGCAAGGGCTATTTGTCTCAGTAGACCCGGAACGCGACACCTTGGAATACATCCAGCGTTACGTCGGTTATTTTCACCCCAGTTTGATTGGGGTCAGCGGTGAGCAGACGCAGTTGCAGGAAATTACCCGCCGCTATAATGCCTTTTACCGCAAGGTCGACGTGCCGGGGTCAGCAATGGCGTACACCATTGACCATTCTGCGATGTTGTATGTGATCGACAAGCAAGGGCAGGTACGTGAACAAGTACAACACGCGGTTCCCCCCGCTGAATTAGTCGCCGCTATTCGGCGTTGGTTGTGAGTTTGCGGCACAGCATGTGCTGGTAACGTGCCAAGGAGCGCCAAGGTTCTTGTTGTGAATACTGGCGCTCCAGTGGCAACACTTCTTCCAACTTGACGGTTTTACGTACATCGCGGTACATATAATCGTAAAAGCAGCGTACCCCCGACCAAGTATGCAACTCCAACCCCATTGGAGCCAGCCAACTCAATACCTCATCAGGCTTAAGCGGGGAAATCGGGGCTAAACCGCGTTGCCCGTCACTGGCAATATTGCCTTGGCGCACGGTTTCCAAGTCGCCTGCAATCAGTCGCCGCATCACCGTGGAATGGTGGTTGAAAAACATCAGCGACAACCAGCCACCGGGCTTTAGGTGGGATAGCAATTCAGTTAATCCCGCCCGTGGCTGCGCCATCCACTCCAATACTGCGTGAAACGTAATCAGGTCAAAACTGCCACAGTCTTGTGCGGCAAGTTCTTGCACACTCGCTTGCACCAATTGGATGGAATGCTGCACACCAGCGGCAGCTACTGTCGTGGCGGCGCGTTGCAACATTTCGGTGGAAGGTTCCGCCAACACCACATGGTGTCCTTGCTCTGCCAACCAAATCGCCATTTGCCCCAGCCCGCCACCGGCATCCAGAATCCGTAAAGGGCGAGTATTGACCACCAAGGCTTGCAAATCGTCTTGCAGAATAGCCAAGCGAATCGCCCCACGCGGATCATCGTAGATGCTGCGCTGGAAACGTTGGGCTAAACCATCAAAGATACGGTCGTGTTGCATAGCGAAAACCTATGGTAGTTACTAGGAAAAAATACGCAATTTTTGACGAAGATCATAAGAAAAAACTTGACATGTAAACCGGCATTAACCTTTTCTTTGCTATGCTGATCCCAAGTTGTAAGGACTCTTTCTAATCAACTTGATGTGCCAGAGACCCCTCAACTGACCATATCATCTGGCACATGCTTCAACCGGCTGACATTCGTGGCAGCCGGTTTTTTTATGCCTGTGATACTAAGCTTGTTGCTCAAGGGCTTCCCAACGGGTGAATGCGGTTTCCAGTTCGGTTTCCAGTTTTTGCAATTCATCCTGCCGAGCGGCAAGGTGAGCCGCGCCTTGCTGGTAAAAATCAGGTTCGTTCATTAGCTCATGCAGGGCAGCAATCGCCAATTCCAGTTGTTCGATTTTGGCTGGTAATTGTTCGAGTTCGCGCTGATCTTTGAAACTGAGTTTTTTGGTTTTAGGGGCAGGTTTGACCACCTCTTGGGGTTTTTCTGCCACTTTTTCAGGTTTAGCCGCAGTAGCAGCGGGTTTTCCGGCTTCAGGCTGCGGGCGTTGCAACAGCCAGTCATCGTAACCGCCCGCGTATTCGCCGATAGTGCCGTTATCAAACACGATGGTGCGCGTCACCACCGAGTTGAGGAAACTTCTGTCATGCGAAATCAGCAATAACGTGCCTTGGTAGTCGATCAGCAATTCTTCCAGCAATTCGAGGGTTTCGGCATCGAGGTCATTGGTCGGTTCGTCGAGTACCAGTAAATTGGAAGGTTGCGAGAACAATCGCGCCAGCAATAAGCGGTTACGTTCACCGCCGGAGAGCACTTTTACCGGCTTTTGGATTTGCAGCGGGGTAAACAGGAAATCCTGCAAATAGCTGATGATGTGGCGCTTTTGCCCATTGATTTCCACAAAATCGGAACCGCTGGCAATATTGTCACGCAGGTTCTTTTCGCCATCAAATTGTGAACGGTGTTGGTCGAAATAGGCGACTTGCAAGCGTGTGCCGAGCTTCACCGTCCCCGCTGTGGGCTGTAATTGCCCTAATAACAGTTTGATCAGCGTGGTTTTGCCGACCCCGTTGGGGCCGATAATGCCGATTTTGTCGCCGCGCAAGACGGTGGTGTTGAAGTCTTGCATCAACAGCTTGCCATCCCAGCCGTAATCCAAGTGTTCGGCTTCCACCACGATTTTACCGGAATTGTCGCCTTGCCCGATTTGCGCGGTGACTTTGCCTTGCAGGTTGCGGCGTTGTTTGAATTCTTCGCGCATGGCTTCGAGGCGGCGCACACGACCTTCGTTACGGGTGCGGCGGGCTTTGACACCTTGGCGTATCCACACTTCTTCGTCGGCTAAACGCTTGTCGAATAGCGCGGCTTTTTGGGCTTCGGCATCGAGCGCGGCTTGTTTGTTTTCTTGGTATTTTTGGAAATTGCCCGGCCAACTGGTGAGCTTGCCCCGGTCAAGTTCAATAATGCGCGTGGCGAGCTTTTGCACGAAAGAACGGTCATGGCTGACAAACAATAGCGTGCTTTTGAAGCCCATCAGGAAGTTTTCCAACCATTCAATCGCGGGGATGTCGAGGTGGTTGGTCGGCTCGTCCAGCAAAAGCAAGTCGGGTTCGGCAACAAGGGCGCGTGCTAACAAAGCGCGGCGTTTCCAGCCACCGGAAAGGCTTTCAAACAAGGTGTCGGGGTCAAGTTGGATGCGGGAAAGCACGGTGTCAACTTTCCATTGGATTTGCCATTCGTCTTCAGGCTGCACTTCGCCTAAGCCTTCTGCCACGATGTCGAAAATGCGGGCAGACAGGTCGTGGGGTACGTCTTGTTGCAGGCGGGCAATTTTGAGTTCGGGCGGGTGAATCATTTCGCCATCATCCGGCAAAATATCGCGGCACAACAATTTCATCAGGGTGGATTTGCCTGTGCCGTTGCGCCCGACCAAACACAGGCGTTCGCCCGGTTCGATGGTGAGGTCGATGCCGTCAAATAGGCGATTGTCGCCGTTTTCGAGGTGGATATTGCGTAAGTGAAGTAAAGCCATGAGTGCCAGCGCGGTGTTGAACAGGCGGGCAGTATAGCGCAGATGGCGCGAACTTTCTCGCGATGACCACTTGTTTAAGTGGATACCGCACTGACCATTACAGCCAGTGCAGTATGACGCATGGAGTTTAGCTGCTTTCTAGCAAGTCCAACTTTTGTGCGACCCATTTCGTTGTCGTCGCTTGAATCAAGATGGTCATTAGAATGGCAATAAATGTGACGGAGGCGACGACATCGGCTCCGGGTGCTTTCATCCCAACCAGCATCCCCGCTAATGCCCCCGGAATAACGCCGGTTTCGCGTGTCCAGCACATGAATAACAACTCATTGCGCGTCCAATTGGCTTTCGGGTCAAGAGCGGCACACGCAAATACAGTCAGTGGACGACCAATAAACATAAAGATAAGCACCACAATAACGCCGCCGATCAGGTATTCATTCATTAAGGCGAAATTGACTTGTGAACCCAGCAAAATAAAGATGAACATACGCATGATCAATGCAGTGGTGGTAATGTAATCTTCCATGCGCTCTGCTTCACGTTCACGCATTTCAAAGCCGAACATATCCTTATTGCCTAAAATAATTCCAAACGTAAATACCGCCATAAAGCCTGATGCGTGAGCACCATCTGCCCCCATATACGCACCAATAACAGCCATTAACGTTACCAGCGGTGCGTATTCCAGCAGGAAGCTGAATTTTTCGTGGGCGATTAATACCGCTGCCAAATATCCTAAAATACCGCCAACAAAGATGCCCAAACACGCCTGCCAGAGCAATTCACCCATCGAGCCAAATAGAGAAAATTCGGCGTGACCGGCAGCAATGCCTAACACCGTAAACGTTGCAATCGCGCCCATCGCATCGTTGAAGGCGGATTCACTCATTACCGCTTGTGCGACGCGCTCACGGATTTTAACTTGCTGAAATACGGGCACGAGAGTCGCGGGGTCAGTTGAAGCGATGGTAGCCCCCAACAGCAAGGCAATAATAAACGGTATTCCCAATATCCAGTAAGCCGCTACGCCCGTGACAAACATCGAAATCAAGACCCCCAAGGTTGAGAGAATCACGACTGTAAGCCACACTTCTTTCAACACTTTCAACTTGAGGGATGCTCCGCCATCGAACAGAATGTAGCACGAGCCAAAGATCAAAATAAGCTGATTAGCGACTGAGTTGGCTTTGATGTCAATCACGCCCATGACCTCCGGCCCTAACACCATGCCTGCTAATAAAAAGATAGCTACGTCAGGCGTTTTTAACTTTTTGGCGGTGATTCCCAAGAATGAGCCAATGGCGAGAATCAGGCCAAATGTCAACAATGCTTGTTTGGCGATTTCAATAGATTCTGATGATTCCATAACTTACAATTGTGCGCTGCAATAATAAAAGCAGGATTGTAGGACAATCGTATGTAAACAGGTTGTAAAAAATTTGATAATTCGCAAATTTTTACAGGGTGAAACGGTAGCCAATACCTGTCTCGGTTAACAGGTGACGCGGTTGGGCAGGGTTCACCTCTAACTTTTGTCGCAAACGACCAATGTAAATGCGCAAGTAATGACCATCTTCAGAATGTCCCGCTCCCCACACTTCCCGCAGTAATTGCCGCTGTGTTAACACCTTATCGGGTTGGGCGAGTAGAACTGTTAATAAATGGTATTCACGCGGGGTGAGGTGCACCATTTCCTCATTGCGGGTGATGTAACGTCGCGAGCGATCCACCATGATTTCACCAAACTGAATCACGGCATTATCATTCAGCGGTCGGCTATCCTTGCGTCGCCTGAGCACCCGTAAGCGTGCCAATAATTCGGCGATGCCAAACGGTTTGGCGAGGTAGTCATCGGCTCCCACATCCAAGGCCGAGACTTTATCGGTTTCTCCATTGCGGGCGGATAACACCAAAATCGGGGTGTCTGACCAAGTACGGAATGTGAGAATAAAGTCGATACCATCAGCGTCCGGTAGCCCCAAATCCAAAATAATTAAACCGGGTTTTACATCCCCCGACATCGCCAAGCCGCTGGCTACCGTTGTTGCTTCAAAGACTTTACAGCCTTCAGACTCCAGTGCGGGGCGCAGGAATTGGCGAATGCGAAGCTCGTCTTCAACGATCAAAATCGTATTATTGTCCATAATCGGGGAATTCCTCTTCAGGGTCGTTTTCTAACACTGGGGGGATGCCTAGGGGCAGGGTAAAGCGAATACACGCACCGCCGCTGGCGTGTTGTTCTAAGTGCAAGCTACCTTGATGCGCTTTAATAATCGCTTCACAAATCACTAATCCCAACCCTGTAGTGGGAGGTCGTGCATCCGCCGCGAGTAGCATTTGGGGCGGAAAGCCCGCACCGTGATCGGCAATGCAAATCTCGGCATGATCCTCAACAATGTGGGCATGGATGCTGATCAAAGTATTAGTGGGTGTATGTTTAGCTGCATTTTCCAATAAATTACCGACGACTCTTTCGATCAGCACTGCGTCAAATAGCAGTAATGGAAAGTTAGCGGGAATGTTGATTTGCACCCGTTCGGGTGGCAATAAAGAGTTCAGTAAGCGTAACGCAGAACCAACCACTTCAAGCATAGAATGCCATTCGGTGCGTAGGCTAAGTTTACCGGCAGATAAACGCGCCAGATCCAGCAAATTCGTTACCATATCCGCTAAATGCACGGATTGTTCATGAACCGCTTCCAACATTTCTTGCTGAACAGGTTGAGAAAGTTGCTTACCACCGGCTTTCAGTGTTTCCGTTAAGCCGACCAAGGCGGTTAAGGGTGTACGTAAATCGTGAGAAAGGGATGAAAGAATAGAGGCGCGTAAGCGTTCTGACTCTACTTGCAGGCGGTTTACTTGCGCTATATCGGCATAATGCAGGCGTTCACGCGCAATTTCCAACAGGGATTCCGTTACCGGATTGTGTGGATAATGTTCCGCAATCGTTTCCACTTGGGGTTTGTCGACTGCGCCCGCCAATTCCCGTGCCATGCGGTACAACGAGTTGGTTAATTCTTCACTGAGATGGAACGCCTGATTTTTTGCCAATAAGGTTGCCGTTATTTGTCCCGTCAGTAGGGCAATCAACAGCATCACAATCAAGGTGACAATGTGTTCCACACTGGTGGTTAATAACGCAAACTGTGGCGGCACGAAGAAAAAATCGAACAGGAGCACTGACGCGAGTGCTGCGACCAAAGAAGGGCCTTGCCCCAGCCATAACGCACACAGAAACACTTCCAGCAAAAACAACATAATGATGTTGGCAATGTCCAGCACATTGACCAAGGGGTAAGACACCACGCTAACCAATATCGCCAGCAGGATAGCTAATACATAAGATTCAATCCCGTAAGGATTGTCCAGATTTAAACGGGAAAACCACAGGCTGTCGTTGGACATGGCTTGTTTCTCGTGACACTCAATCAAAGCGGGCACTATTACCCGCGATAGTGTTGCAGGCAAGAAAAACCCCCGTACTGGGCGGGGGTTTTTCACTTAAGGTAACAACCTCGGCTTAGTGTGCTTGCGCACCTTCAGCGTTGATACCAGTATTTTGACGCACATACAGCTCGTCCCACATCTCCTCAGCACGGCGATCCCGCGTGAACAGTGAAACCAGAATAGTGACCAAGAAGCCCAAGATAATGGAGAGTAAACCGGGGTTTTTCAGCATAAACCACGGTTTTTCCAAGCCCATCATGCTGGTGGTTTGACCTTCAAATTTCTTCAGATCTGCTTCAGCCGCTGTAATGGATTTTTCCAGACCCGCAATTTCTTTGGACTTGGCAGTTTTAGCTGCTTCGTCAGTCAAGGTTGCCAGATCTGCTTGCGCTTTTGCTAACTTCTCTTTCGCACCCGGAACAGCCGGTTTTTCTGGAGACGCCTTCACTTCTTTCTTGCAATCAGCGCTGGCGAACAATTCGCACGAGAAGCTCCATTGCGCTGGCGCGGCTTCTTTTGCTGCTGTCGCTGGAGTACCATCCAGCACTTTCTGTGCATCAGCAATTTTTGCCAATGGGTAAGTCATGTTGGGTGACAGCATTACCAATAAGATCGCCGTCCCTGCACCCACCAACATCCCGGCAACGATACCGTAGGTATTGGTTTTCTTCCAGTACAAGGTCAGGAAGACGGCGGGTAAGTTAGAGGAAGCCGCCACCGCAAACGCCAATGCCACCAAGTGCGCCACGTTTTGACCTTTTGCGGCGATACCGACGTAGATTGCCAATGCGCCCACGATCACAGTAGCAATACGCGCCGCCGTGATTTGTTCTTTCGCAGTAGCGCGTTCACCACGGAATACCCCCACATACAAGTCATGAGACATCGCAGAGGCTGAAGCCAATACCAAACCTGCAACAACCGCCACGATAGTCGCGAACGCAACAGCGGATACGAAGGCGAGGAACAAGTTACCCAGCATGGAATCAGCGCCACCACCGACGTACTGTGCCAACAACGGTGCTGCCATGTTACCGCCTTTATCCAACGCCATGATGGAAGCAGGGGTTACATTCATCGCAGCGCCCAAGCCCAGGAACAGGGTCAGAACGTAGAAACCACCGATGATAGCCATTGCCCAGATAACGGAAGTCCGTGCATCTTGTGCAGTTGGTACAGTGAAGAAGCGCATCAGGATGTGTGGCATACCTGCCGTACCCAATACCAACGCCATACCCAACGAGATTTGGTCAATCGGGTTTTTCAAGTACAGCCCTGGTTCGAGGAAGCGTTGACCCAGTTCAGCCGGTGTCATGTTAGTTGCTGCATCACCGATCAGCTTAGCCACTTGATTTTGAATGTCTGGGTTATCGACCGCCGCTTGCAGGAAGCCGGGCATCGAGAAACCGTATTGACCCCAAGTGAACAGCACCAGCAGGATAGAAGCTGTTACCAGCAAGATTGCCTTGATGATTTGTACCCAAGTTGTCGCTTTCATACCGCCGAATACGACATAAGTCAGCATCAGGATACCGACCGCAATAACGGAAATTTCATAGTCAATACCGATCAGGGTTTTAACCAGAACGCCGCCACCTACCATTTGAGCCGTCAGGTAGAACGTGGAAACCGTTACGGTTGAAATTGCCGCGACTGTCTTGGCTGCTTTCGGGTTGTTACGGAAAGCCAAGATGTCACCCAAGGTGTACTTACCGATGTTCCGGCAGGGTTCAGCAATCACCAATAAAACGGTGATATACGCCACCAACCAGCCTACGGAGTACATGAAACCATCATAACCGTACAGAGAGATTAGACCAGCAATACCGAGGAAAGACGCCGCAGACAGGTAATCACCTGCAATCGCCCAACCGTTTTGGATACCAGTAACAGAACGACCCGCCGCATAAAAGTCAGCCGCTGAAGAGGTTTGCTTGGCTGCACGGTACGTCACGTACATGGTCATACCAATAATCAGACCGAAGACCAGGAAAGTCAGCCATTTGAATTCGTCGGCAACCGCGCCACCGTCTGCTGCAAAAGCAGCCTGGCTTGCCAACAATGCTAATAACAGGGTTATAGAACCCGTCCAAAAAGTTTTCTTCATGCGTCTCTCCTTACTTGATCAAATTTGAGTCACGAACGATTTCTGCCGCCATCGCATCGAACTGACGGTTAGCACGACGTGCATAAACAGCCGCAATCGTCCATGCCACCACGAACTCCGACAAGGCAAACAAGATGCCGACGTTCATTGGTCCCCAAACCTTGATTTTGAACAGTTCAGGATAGTAAGCCGCCCCAATTGGCAGTAAGAAATAATAGACAGTTGAAATAATCATCAGACTCCACAAGAAGGTTGTTTTCTTCTTGTGCAAAGCCTGAAAGCGCGGGTCGTTATCGATCGCGGCCCAGTTTATATTTGACGCCATAGCTTATGACTCCTCCGTTTATTGACAAAAACTCCTCGAAAACACGTCTTAACTGTGGTGTTTGATTACGCAAAACTGACCCGTAACAGGGGTGACTTATTAAAATTGTCGACAATTTGATGTTGGGTAGACGTATTTCACTATCACACCGACAAAATTTCCCTCTCTTGAATGAAACTTGTCGATCATCGTAATGATGTCATCAGGCATGTAAAAAAGGTGTAAACAAGGCAGCGAGGTGGCTTCAAAAACCTTCGTGATTGGTTGGAACTTAAACATCAAGTCACAAGAAAAAATACAGAAAAGGAAAAAATAATGGCGGCAGGTTGGAGAAACCTGTCGCCATTCAGCAAAACCTCTCGGAGTAGAAGGTTTTGCTTTTGTACAACATACGGTTCAGAGTCTAAGTGAACGCGCCACTGAATAATGTCATGCGCCTGATAAATATGGTGTAAACAGAAGCAATTTATTTACCGTCAGAGGAACACCTCCCAGAACGGTAAGGTTTCAGTCTCATCGACCATTGGTTGTAATTAATCAAGCAGCCCCTTTCACTTTTACAGACCGCACCTCCCTGTCAAACTGCCTGACGTGCTTTTGGTACTTTTGGGTACGAATTTGCAAGGTGTGCAAGGCGTTTTGATAGTGTTTGAGTTGCGCCATCAGCTCAAGCATATTATCAATATCAGCACGTTGTAGCGTGGTGACTGGCGTTTTTGAGGGTTCGGGGGCGGGTTCAACCACCGTTTCGGATACGATTTCAACGACCGGTTCAGGGGCGGGGGCGGGGATGGGTTCAACTATCGGTTCAGACGACACCTCAATCACGGTATCTGCTGCGGTAAGCGCACTGCTTGATTCGACAATATCGTCGATTGCTGTGGCACTGCGGGTGTTTGCCAAGGTGGCGGTAAGTGCCGGGCTTAGGCTATTGAGCCATGCCAAATCAATATGCGGCGTATACACGTTGGCTTCGGTGAATTCAGGTGCTGGCTCTTTAGTTTCTACCGCCATTTCTGCCACTGCCACGGGTTCGGGAATGATTGCCGGTTCAGGTGCGCTTATAGGCGTTGGGGTGATTAATTTCCCGAACGGCCCGGTGACTTTGACCGATTTTTGCGTGACTGTCAGCGGGATAATGCCTGTCAGCGCATCGGTCTCAGGCGGGAGTGCCGCATGGTATTGCATCAGGTGCACATTCGTTTGTTTCCACGCCACCGGCCAGTCGTATTTGAATTGGCGCTGGTAAGCTTCCCTCACCCACAGCGGCAGCCAGAAACACCGACCAGAAAGTTCCAGCAAACCCAATTCACGCAATTGCAGAATGGCTTGGTAACGCTTGCGTTGGCTCAGGCGGAGGAAACCTGCGATCAGGCTGGCGTAATTATCTTGCGGCGGGCGCTTGAAGATTGGGGGCAGTGACCAATTGCGTTCCCTGCTGAGTAACGCTTCCAGCGTGTCCCAGTGAACCGGGCGGTACAATAGGCTCAGTAAATAGAGGATAGCTTCGGTGGGTTTGCCGTGCAATTCCGTGGCGTTGGCGACCAGAATACGGCGGGCTTGGCGACCGTCGGCTTGCTGATCCATCAAGACGGGGATTTGATCCATGCGTTGCCAATCGCCCGCGTGCCAGACGCTCAGATAGCCACCCAGCAAATTCAAGGTCAGCGGATTTTGCCCGTAATCAACGGCAATTTGCCGCAATTTGTCGGTATCCGCCTGCACGCCTTTGTAGCTTAAACATTCGGCGGCAGCATCCACGGATAATTTTTCCAGTGCGTGATGTTTTACACCGGTCTCATCGAAATTACCCTCCAACGGTTCGCGGCTAATGACGACGCACAGACCTGCATTTTGGGCAGCGAGGCGTTCCAGTAACACGTTCAGGCGCGGGTCGCCGACTTGGTTAGCGGCACTGCCTTTGGTGTATTGCAGGGTTTCCAAGCCATCCAGAATCAACAGGGTATGGTGCGCATTCACCAGTTTAGCCAAATACTCACCCTGTAATAAATTGGGGCAACGGGTGGCAGCTTCCCCACCAAACCAGTGCAGGGCGTAGCGGAAAAACTCCTCGACTGGATCTTCTAACGGGCGAGTAAGGTCGGGGGGGTAAAATGACCAAAGAAATACCGTTTCGGCATCATGCCAGTGCTTCTTTTGCAGCGTGTGTAGCCATTTATGTATCAGCGCAGTTTTGCCAAGCCCGATTGCGCCATGCAGCAAAAATAGGTGTGACTGGCTGTCGACCCACGCCTGATTGAGCAAGCCAATTTCGTGAGTGCGCCCAAAGAGTACGGGCGTTGCAAACTGCTTAACGTAGTCTTCTGCCTCAGTATCGCGCTGCCCACAATGGTATTCGTCCCGGATAAAGATCCTGGTCATTTGCATTTCCCCAATGCCTGTAAAACGTTCTTATGGGCTACACGGTAGCAAATCACCCGCACTTGTCAAGCAGCCCGTCTGCCATTAAGTCCGCATTTCTGGCAGAAAGTTCAGTCAGGCACTCAGGCGTTTGACCGTGGGCTGTATACCCGCCATATGGCGGGCGCGTTGCAACAGGAATGCGGCTTCACGGACTCCACCGGTTAAGCGTAACAGGCGTGTCAGCAATTTCATGTTTTGCGCCATACTGGGTTGGTCGTGGCTGAGTTCCGCATACGCCACCCCGCGTCGGGCGCAATACATCGCGGCGGATAGATTGCCGAGAATCAAATGGTGTTCACACAAATGATTCGCAATGATCGAGGCACGATACCAATGCTTTTGTACGGCGGATTTTTCCAGTTTGACACCGAGGGAACGGGTGGCTGTCACGGCTGCCTGCAAGTCGGAATGCCCTAATGCCAAATATTTAATCTGGCTACCGGGTAAGGTTGCGGTGTCAGGCGGCAGTACCGTCGCCAGTGTTTGCGTGCATTTTTCCAACAAACTTTGCAGGCGTTCGGGGATGCCGGGGAATCTGGCGCGTACCCGTTCACGGAAATACGTGCGTAACAGGCTGTGCACATCCAACGCGCCAGTATCGGGGGCAGCAGTAATCAATTGCAAGTGGTACAGGCGGCGTTGCACGCGGGAAAATTCGCGGATACTGAGTTTGCTCAGTGGTGCCAGCGCTTGCAGGGTTTCATCGGGCTTTAACCAGCGCTGAAACCAAGGTTGCCGCTGACTTTGCAACAGCAGGAATAATTCTTTCTGCGTAACCGGGCGGTCTAATAAGGTAATGAGGTAGAGCAATAATAGCTCTGGGGTTTTCCACAGCCATTGCTCGATTAGGGCGAGTACCCGCCTAGTTTGTAAGCCTTCGCGCTCTTTATCGCGCCATGCCAAAATACTGTTCACTTCCTCAATACGCCCACCATTGGCAAGGTGTGACCCCAATAAGTTGAGGGTGAGCGCATGACCGCAAAAATCATGGGAAAGCTTGCGCAAGGTGGCAGGTACTAGCAGTACACCGCGTTGGCGCAATAACTCAGCACCTTCATCGTCACTGAAGTCCGGCAGCGTGTATTGGGTAAGGTGCAGTTGGAACAATTCACAGCTTGGCAATGGTTGGCGTGAAGCAATTACACATAAACCTGGATTATAAGCTGCAAGTAAATTAATGAAGACACCCAATGCGTGTGTCTGTAATGCTGGCAATTCCCCGCTTATTTCATCAGCATCAAAACTCACGGTAGAGAAATTATCCAAGACTACTAGCGTGCGTTCACGCTGAATCAGTTTCGCCAACAGGTTGACTCGCTCGAGGGGATGGGTGGGCAAGGTAAGATGACTGCCGAACCATTGCAGCGCGTGTCCGATGAATTCGTCAACCAATGCTGGCACATCCGCAACGTCGGTGACATCGGGGAATGACCAAGCATAAACCTTGTCAGCTCCACGCCAATCAGCCGCTTCCAGCCTGCTTAGCCAAGCTTGCAGCAGCGATGTTTTCCCCGTACCACCCAAGGCATTGAGTAGAAAAAAGCCGGTGTCTTCATCGTGCCATGCTTGATCCAACGCCAAGAGTTCGCGCTCGCGGGCGACGAATCCTTGAGCACTAGTTGGTAAATTAGCAACCGTGTGTTGCGCTTGTTGCGCTTGTTGATGCCGCCAAAAGGTGACAAATACCCCAATCATCTTGCTTGCCCACCTGATAAATAGGTCGAATATTGTTATTTATTAGCTAATCAGCTTATCAAGTAAAATAGATTTTTTTAATTAAATTGGACTTATGGTATATAAGTGCTTTATTTTCCCGCACTCAATTGCTCGGCAGAGGGATCCGGGGTTTCGACCAGCTCATTTTGTACCAATTGTTCAGGACTATTATTCACCGGTGGGACCGCCGCTGCCGTGCTTTCAGTGCTTGTTTCATCAGCAGCGAGGGGCAAGTCTTCCTGCATACTATCGGTTAAATCGCTCATATTGCTCAGGCATTCTTGCAGGTAAGCGGCTTTTTTGCTGGCACTGATGCCGTCTTCTTCCGCATAGGTGTTACACAGTTCGGTAAGTGCCGCATTGTTGTTTTCAGGCGCACTGTCTTCTGCATGGATAAGGGGGCTGGTGCCTATGCCGATCAGGGTCAGCAGGATGAGTGGATATTTCATGGGGTTAACCTTTTTTGGGCATGTCAATCCGCCCAATCGCACAACTGACGACTGAGCGGGCTTTTTCTTTCAGGGATGCCAAGCCTTCGACAGAACCGCGTTCTGGATAGCCAAGACCAAACAGCGTTTGCACCGCAACGTCACGCACGGCTTCCGTGCTGTGCAAGGTGACAACCTGATGTTCTATATCGACATCAACCGCCTGGATTTGTTCATTTTCCATTAATTTTTTGGAAATGGTATTGGCACAACCACCACAGCGGATATTTTCAACTTCGATACGGGTTTCCATGACACTCATCTCCCTTAGTATTGATTAAGCTAGGAATATTAATATGGAGTCAAGCGCCGCAAAATACAAGGTTTAGCCGATTTTCAGACCGACAAAAAATCCAGCCACTGCGCTTACGCCCTTGCTGGTGATGTGCGAGAGGCGTTCGACGAGGAAACCACCGGATTGTTTGACCATGCCAGTTGCGGCATTTGCGGCACTTTGCAGCTTTTCATCCGTCATTTCGGTAATGCCGTAATACTCGGTGACGAACAGCAACACAATCGCGGCTCCGCCAAGAAATAAGGCGAGGCGCAGCATTTTTTTAGCGAAATAACCAACTGCCAGACCGATGACAAAAGGTGCTCCTACGTTCCCTAACAGGAAAGCGGAGGAGAGAATATCAGTGCTTGGCGCTGTAGTGAGAGAATAATCGTTCATTATTTGCCCTTTGATAGACCGTTTAGATCATTGGAGTTTTATTTGTAAATAGAGTTCTGCTAAATTTATCACTAATCATAAAAAATAACATGGATAGCCATCAAGCATGAAGTATTCCATCGGTTTGGCGTGTCTGCTGCTGTGTCTGGCAATGCCGATTCACGCGACACAAATCATCCAGCCTTCCACGGCGGCTATCACTGTTAGCAGCGGTAGTGTAATCGTTTTTAAGCCGGTTTACACCGTGGCAACCCCGGATAATGGTGCGGAAACCGGGCTGGGTTTACGGGTGCATTTTAATGCCAATGCCTTGCAATTCAAGGGCATGAATAACGCTTTCGCTTACGGTCTCCAGCCAGTTGGGGAAGTGAGCGTGGATAGCGCCAATCTGGATGCGGATGCCAGTACCGATCGCTATCTCACGCTGGCATGGGTGGATGTGACCGCGCAATGGCCGGGAGCCGATGCATTGCCGTTAACCTTGGGTGAAGTGGCGTTTGAACTGCTGCCGGGGTTTGCCGGTACGACGTACATCCGCACTAGTGCCAGTGATACGGCGGATGGCCTAGCTTTGCAAAGCACCCCGATGAAAGTGACGGTTGAAGCGCTCGCGGAGCCGGTAACACTCAAACTGCGCGGGCTGTTACAAGGTGCTTACGTCAGTACCGAGGGACGGATGCGGGATAGCTTGCGGGCAAGCGGTTTGGTTCCACTGGCGCAGCCTTACGCGGCATGGGGGCATACAAGCACTGAAACCACGACCACAAGCTTGCTGGCAACCACGGGTGATGATGCCCCCGTCGATTGGGTTTTGGTGGAATTACGCTCTCAACAGTCGCCGTACACCCGTCTTGCCAGCCAAGCAGCGTTATTGCAGCGTGATGGCGATATTGTCGATGCCCTGACCGGAAGCCCTACCCTGAGCTTTAAGGTTGCACCGGGAGATTATTATGTGGCTTTGCGTCACCGTAATCATTTGGGGGTAATGAGTGCCGCGCCACTGAAACTGACTGCCAGCCCCGGCACACTCGATTTTACCCACAGCACCACGCCGGTTTACGGCAATGATGTGCGTATTTCACAAAGCCCGGTGCAGCTATTGCCAACGGGCGATGCCAATGCGGATTTCAAGTTGATTGCCGATGGCCCCAATAACGATAAAAACACGGTGTTGGGTGTCATCCTTGCCAGCCCGGAAAATACCGGAGCGCATACCAATTTTCAGTTGCCGGGCTATCGGGCAACTGACATGAATCTGGATGGTAAAACCCTGTACGTCGGCCCGGATAATGATGTGAATGCCTTATTGGGCAATATTTTATTAGCACCAGGCAATAGTACTAATAGCATGAATTACATGCTGCCCAGCAGTTTGCCGCAATAAGGTCATTGATAATGAAAACGCTAACTCTTACGTGTTTATTACTGGCCTTGGCGCACAGCGTGCAGGCAAACCCGAATGTACCAACCCCGGAGGTGAGCCGCGCTGAACCAGAAGTTTTTCGTGGTGAAACGGCAACTGAAGCGGTGACATTACGCTTGCCGGTGTTACCACCGGTGGCAGCACGCGGATCCAGTACGCGCAGCGCCGCGCTGACGTCTAATGCAGTAAGTTTACCGGCGCTGCAAGCGGATGAGATTCAGTTGTTGCAAAATACACAAGGCGTGAAAGCGTACCGCGTCGGGGTGGGACGTGAGTTACCCACTAACGTCAGTCAAGCGATAGATCTGAATACTTGGCAGTGGACAACGGTTAGTGGTGGCAAGGTAGCGCATTTCAGCGTGACCTCCAGTGGCGCTATGCGGGTACGGGCGCAGGTACAGCTTGGAACATTCCCGGCGGGTGCGGAGCTGCGTTTTTATGCTCCCGCCAAACCGGATCAGGTGTTCGGACCTTATACCGACGCGCACAGCCTTAGCTGGTCGCCAACGGTGGAGGGCGATACTTTGGGCATGGAGGTCTTTCTGCCCACCGGTGTAACGCCGCAACAGGTGGAACTGGCGCTGCCGCAACTTTCGCATTTGGTGGTTGACCCTGCCAGCAGCCAACTGAAAAACAGTATTTTTAAGGAAGACTATGCCAGTTGCCAGCAGGATATTGCCTGTGCCAGCCCTGCTTGGCAGGAAACCGGCAAAGCCGTGGCGCGTTATGTCTTCACCGACACCAATGGCTTGAGTTATATGTGTTCCGGGACGGTATTGGCGGATAACGATGTTTATACACAAATACCGTATTTTTTCACCGCCGCGCATTGCGTTAATAATCAACAAGCCGCCAGCACAATGGATATGTTTTGGTTGTATGCGAACACCACTTGTGGCGGTACTAACAATAGCTTCACGCAAACCATTGGTGGCGCACAATTGTTGATGAGCAAAACAGCGTTGGATACGACATTCGTGCGGCTGAATAAGAACCCACCCGCTGGGGTGCTAATGTCGGGGTGGACGAACACCCCATTAAGCAAAAACCAAGCTGTCACGGGTATTCATCATGGTTTGGGTAGCCCGAAAAAGTACGCGATGGGCAATTTCCAATGGCGAATACGCATAGAAGCCCTCAACGATGGTGGTTATTCAGTCATGCCCGATGATAATGGCGATTTTTCCAACGTTTTGTGGCACACCGGCATTACCGCTCCGGGGAGCAGTGGGTCGGGTATTTGGGTGGAACAGGGCGGCAAGCATTACCTCAACGGTTCCTTGCTGGGTGGTTCATCGAGCTGCACGTCCCCCGATGCGCCGGATGAGTACAGCCGTTTTGAGCGCACTTGGCCTTTCATTAGCCATTGGTTAGGGGCAAGCGGAACGCCACCGTCGTTGCGCTTGCGTCATGCCACTATTCCTGCAACCGTTTTGGTGGAAGGGGTGATCGTCGCCCGTTATTTGCAAGGGGTACGCGGTGCGGCATTAGTGGAGGGTGTCACCAGCCATACGCTGAACCTTACGACCTTGGAAACGCAATTAGCCGCCGTGCAGCAGGTAATGGATATTGATGCTGACGGACAGCAGCAGGCTGATAAGGACGCACGCTTGCTGATGCGTTATTTATTGGGCTTGCGTAATGCGGCACTGATTCAGGGAATAAATTTAAGCAGTTCAGGGCGAAAAACAGCGGGCAGTATCACGACTTATATTGAGTCCATTTTGAATCCGGTTCAGTAAGCCAAAAAAAACCCGGTCATATTGACCGGGTTGACCGCTCAGACCATGCACAACCTAGCAATACTGTGCATGGCAACTACCCTCACTAGCGGTTTCAAAAACGAAATCATTCAGCAAATTTGCGTTTTATCAATGTGCAGAAAAACCGTGGCAATGTCAACAAGTAGTTGATATTGTAAATATTCTTAAGTACTAACGTTGCAGTGCATCAAAGCCAACAGAATTGCTGTGTTTTTATGGGTATGCCGGTATTCCAAGGTATGGTTGCGCAGATGTTTGCCGTACAATCTCCGCTGTTTTAGTTGAAGCGCACCACTTATGTTTGATTATATTGATAATGCTGAAAAGTTAACTGACCTGCTGGCACGGCTGGATTCTGCCGAATGGATTACCTTGGATACGGAATTCATTCGGGAAAAAACCTATTACCCGCGTTTGTGTTTGATCCAGATTGCCAGTGCTGACACCTTGGCGTGTATTGACCCGCTGGCGCTTAGTGATTTGCAACCGTTTCTGGACTGGCTTAACCAGCCACAGCGTTTGAAAGTCCTGCACGCTGCCTGGCAAGATATGGAAATTTTCCACCATTTAGGCGGGGGCAACGTACCTGCACCGCTGTTTGATACCCAAGTCGCGGCTGCCGTATTGGGCATGGGCGACCAATTGGGGTATGCACGTTTGGTCGAAGCCTTGCTGGGTTTGTCGCTGGATAAATCGCAGTCACGTACCGATTGGTCACGCCGCCCCCTGACAAAGGCGCAACTGGAATACGCCATTGACGATGTGCGCCATTTGCGTGATGTCTACCTACACTTGCGTGAACAACTGGAGCAGTTGGGGCGGATGCGCTGGCTGGAAAAACCGTTCCAGAAACTGGCAGATCCGGCTACGTATGCGGTTGACCCGCAGACGGTGTGGGAGCGGGTCAAAGGCTTGCAAATCCTCAAGCCACAGCAACTGGCCATTTTGCGTGAATTAGCCGCATGGCGTGAACAGCGGGCGTTACTCAAAGATATTCCCCGGCGTTGGATCTTGTCCGACGAAATCTTGCTGGATATGGCACGGATGCAACCGGATAGCCCAGCAGCACTGCGCCAGATTCGCGGCTTGAGCGATGAACAGATTGAACGCGGTGCGGGGGAATGGCTGGCGTGTATTGCACGTGGCAAAGCCGTACCCAAAAATGAATGCCCGACCTTACCGCGTCGCCGCAAACTGGATGCGGAGATGAGCGTGGTTGCCGATGTGCTCACCGCACTGCTCAATCAGGTGGCACACGAAAACGGCATTTCGGCGCAAATGATTGCGACCCGCCAACAGCTTGAGAAAATGCTGGAGGAAGGGCGTACCACCCTGTCTGACGACTGGCGTGGTGCTTTGGTGAATGACTTGTTTACCGCCGTATTGGCGGGCAATGCCAGCCTGCGGGTGCGTGATCAGCAATTAATAGTGGAAGTCTGATTCACAGCAACCATGCATCCGGCAAATCCGTTAACGGGGCGACACTGATTTCCTGAATCGCAGCCCCCGGTCGTGCGAATTTGCACACGACTTCCGGCGCGTGTTTGCCTTGGCTGTAACGGGCTGAAATTTGCGCGGCTAGTTGGATGTCCTCATCCGTAATCGTGTCGCCATCCAGCAAGGTTAACGGGCCGGAATGACTGGCGGTTTTGATCCAAATGAATTGGTTTTTGTAACCTTCGAGGAAATTGGTTTCGCCTTCCTCGCGTGACACAATCATTTTGAAATGCGGGCGTGGGCGTAAATGCCGTCCGATTTTCAGCAGCATAATGTCATCAAGTTCGTAATCCCGGTTGGGGCGATGCGCCCACAAATCTTTCAACTTGTCGGTGTAATTAGCATCCGTGAGGAAGCAACAGCCGCCCGCCGGTTGCGCGTATTCGGCGATTCCCCATTGCGCGGCGAGTGCCATTTGCGGTTTGCGGCTACGACCGTTGAAACCAAACAATTTTTCACGGTCAATCCAGCCTTCGCGTTCGGGTTTGCTGGGGGGCAAATTACGCGCTGACAATGGGCGTAATAGCAAGTCTTCTGCGCCGGATTCTGCGGCGATAATCGGCATGGTTTTGGCGCGTTGCGACATGGGGCGTTGCCCCACCACTTCACCGGTAATAATGAAGTCGAAACCTTTTTGCTGAATCCACTCGTGCGCTTTTTTCACCATAAAAATTTTGCAGTCAAGGCAAGGATTCATATTCGCGCCGTAACCGTATTTGGGGTTGAGCACGACATCTTTGTATTCCTCCACAATATCCACAATGTGCAGTTTGATACCAAGCTGTTCGGCTACCCACAAGGCATTATTGCGCTTGATTTTGTCGCTGTGATGTTTGCGGATAGCATGGGTATGGCCTTCTACGCAGAAGCCGGTGTAAAAGTTGATGCCTTCCACATGAATGCCTTGTTCCAGCACCGCTTTGGTGGCAAGCATGGAATCAAGGCCGCCGGAAAGCAGCGAAACAGCGCGGTATTGTCGAGTCATGACGGTCACTAACTGGTTAGGGGAAGGCGTAGTATACGCTATGCGCGGGTGGCTTGTGCCAGTCTTCCAGCGACTGCTACCACTGTTCGCGGCGGTGCTCAACAGCGATTCAATACGATGATAGGGTGTATTTATGTCTACACTTGAGTTTGTTTCATGACTGCCACTACTATTTTGTCCGCGTATTACCGGCATAAGCAAGGCGGATTTACCACGCGCCTATACCGCGCTTACCGTGCCTTGGATGCGGCGGGTTATCGGGTCATTTATATTGCGACGGAAAAGCTGCCGGTGGAGGGCGAAAATATCCAACCCATCATTTTACCGATGCGCTCCCGCCCGACTTCATTATGGTATTGGCCGGAATTTTATATCCGTGCCTTGCGTGAATTGCGCCGCCTGACCCGCGAACATCAGGTGCAACAACACCTTATGTTTTCATTTTTTTATGCCAGCTTGTCGATTCTAGCCAGTTGGGGTTTGAAAGTACGGACACTCACGTTTATTCGTGGGGATGATATTTTCGATGCGGCAAAAAAGCGCTTTGCCCGTCCGCGTATTTGGGTGCATAGCCTATTGGAGAAGCTGGGAATACGCTATTCGCATCAGGTGATTACCACCAGCGACACCATGAAGGCAATCATCAATCAACGTTCCGGCGGGCAGGATAAAACCCAAAGCTTGCCTAATAATATTGCTACGCAAGCACTGGCGATTCAGTTGCCGAATATTCGCCAGGACACGATACGAATTGCCACGCTGTCGGTGTTGAATCCGCGCAAAAATCAGTTATTGGTCTTGAAAGCACTTCAACAATTGCCCACGCAAAACTGGGAATACTTATTGATTGGCAGTGATAACAGCGGGCGAGATTATCAGGCAGAATTGCAAGCATACGTCACCGCCAATGGGTTAACGGAACGGGTGAAGTTTCTCGGCTGGCGTGATGATGTTCCCGCTATTTTGCAACGCTGCCATTTGTTGTTACTGCCGACCTTGCACGAAGGTTCGCCCAATGCCCTGCTTGAGGCAATGGGGTATGGTTTGCCTTGTCTTGCCAGTGATATTCCTGAAATTCGTGAAATTTTACCCGACGAAGAACTGTTATTTGACCCCCACGATCCGCTGGAATTGACCCACAAGCTGAGCCGTTTTCTGCAATTGCCCGGTTACGCGGGCGTGATTCAAGCCAAAACCGCCCAGTGCAAGGCGCGTTATACCTTTGACTGGGATCAGCGTTTGGTGGCGTTGGTCGATGCCGCTGCCGCTGCCGATGGTTAAACACAATAGCTATACCAGTTCTACCCTGATTCGCCTGCTGGCAATTGGGCTGAATGCGGTTGGGGCGTTGCTGTTGTTGCCGTTTGTGCTCAATGCCTTGGGGACAAACGATTTTGGCATTTGGGCAATGGCAACCTCAATCACTGGCTATTTAATGTTGCTGGATTTTGGCATTGCCTTGGCGTGCACACGCTATTTGTCGATGCATAGCGAGGATAAGCAGCAATGGCGACGCACGTTCAGCAGTGCTTTTTTGCTATCACTGGGCTTGGCTGCCGTGTTGGTTGGTCTGGCAATAGTGGTGCAGCTATCGCTTTATGGCGGGTTATTGCCTGCCACTTACCAACCCATACCGGATGTGATTACGCTGTTGTTGGTGGAAGTCGCGCTATCCATTCCCTTGCGTTTGTACCAAAGCATTTTGCGGGCAGAAGTGCGCTACGTGGAAATCGGGCTGTTTGAAATTGTGCGTATTGTGTTGCGCTTGGTAGGGATTCCGCTATTGCTGTGGGCGGGCGGCGGGTTAATGACGATTTTGGTGTATGCCTCGGTCATCAATGTGCTGTTTTTTGCGTTGATGCTGGGCAGCGTGTATTGGCGTGAACGCAGCACTTACCTCGATTGGCAGGCATGGGATGTGCAGCATTTGCGCGAATTACTCGGTTTCAGTCAATACGCCGCAGTCACGCAGGTGGCAGAGTTTTTCAAATACCGCACCGATAACCTGTTGGTTGGGGTATTGCTCGGCGTGAGTGCGGTCGCGCCTTACGCGATTATGGTGGTAATCATCGACATGTTGACGCAAATCCTAATGCGTTTTCAAAGCTATTGGGACACCATCATTATGCGCCATGCGGGGGAACAGCGGCTGGCGAGTGCGCTGGATACCACGCTGACTTCCTTGCAAATTGGGGTATCGTTGGCGTTGTTAGCCACGTTTAATACCTGGTTGTTGGGCGCTCAGTTTCTTACCTTGTGGGTGGGCGACACGTATGCGGCGCTTTCAACCTCGTTGACCTTATTCACGCTGATATTGCCGGGGCTGGCGGTGCAATTGGCAACGTCACCGTATTTCAATGCCTTAGGGCGACAACGTACCAATGCGACGCTGGCATTATTGGAAATCGCACTCAAGCTGGGCTTACTGCTGCCACTGATTAATGGGTTTGATGCGGATGGGGTTATTTTTGCCGGTGTGGTAGCAGCAATGGTGACGGCTTTACTGCGCTTGTGGGTTATAGCAGGTATTGTGCGTTGTAAGTTTGGGCACTTGGTTCAGGTAGTCATCTGCAAATTACTGCCAGTTATCGGGCTGCTGGGCGTGTTGTGGGGATTGCGTTGGATGCTGGAGAGCGTGGGTACACCGCTGCTCTTGACCGTAGCAATGATTTTATGCCTACAGGTATTGGGATTATTATTTCTTATTAGAAAACCCATTAAGACGCATCATCGAGTGGTTTCTGCCATTTGTCCACGCCTGCATGGCGGCGGCTGACAGCTTTGCCTATTGTCAAGCTTAACGAAACCATCAAAAACGAGCATCCCTTGAAAATCGCATTCATCGCCATCAAAGGAATCGACCGCATCGGCGGGGTTGAGACCTATACCATCGAGTTGGGCAGAAGGTTGGTCGATGCCGGGCATCAAGTTATTGTGTACACGGCAACCACCCCGGAACACCCGACACCCTTCTATTATCAGGGGATGCGGATTATTCCGCTGCCCACGCTACGCCATAAATATTTTGAAAAAATGGTACTGGTTATCCTCGCGAGTCTGCATCAGTTTTCGGTGAAAGGCATTGATGTGGTGCATTACCATGCTGTCGGCCCTAGCTTATTTTCGTTTTTGCCGCGCTTGGTCGGGCGTTACACCGTATTTCAAAGCCACGGGCATGAATGGGAACGTAACTCATGGAACTGGGTCGCCAGACTGTTTTTCCAGCTATCAGAAAAGCTGACGTTTTGGTTTGCGAATGATTCCACGGCGGTTTCGCGCACCCTCCAGCAGTATTACCAGCAAAAGTACCATCAGGATGTCACCTATATCCCTACCGGCATCACGCCCCGATTGCATCCCCCTGCGGTCAATACAATAACCGCTTATGGGGTAACAGCAGGCGGCTATATTCTCTACGTCGGGCGTTTGTCCTTGGAAAAACGGGTACACGATCTGATTCAAGCCTATCAGCAATTGGTGCAACCCCGCGTCAAACTGGTGATTGTGGGCAGTGCACGTGCGCAAGACCCCTATGGCGATGAATTGCAAGCGCTGGCCAACGGCGATCCGAATATCGTGTTTACCGGGGCTGTTTATGGCGAAGCCTTAGCCGAATGGTACGGCAACGCTTTTGTATACGTACTGCCCTCACAGATGGAGGGTTTACCGATTACCCTGCTGGAGGCGATGAGCCTCGGCTGCTGTTGCATCGCCAGTGATATTGACGCAAACAGTGAAGCACTCGGCGGCAAAGGCATTCTGTTTCCGACCGGGCAACCCGCCGCATTACGCGATTGCTTGCAAGCCGCTCTCGATGATCCGTCGGCAGTGCAACAAGTCGGCGCCACGTTATACCAGCGTGTTCTGACGCATTACACCTGGACACTGGTAACGGATCAATTCATTCAATTTTACCAAAAAGCACTACCGGCTACGGTCAAGAAAGGCAATGTAACCATTATGAAAGGCAAAGACGCTTCCTCGATTCATTACCCTGCCAAGACCGTGCAGGAATCGCCTAACGCCCCGCAAATTTTGCTGGCTGAACCCGTAGCAGGGCGTGATTACAGCGCTTATGCTTCGCCGCCTAAAATCCCCTTGTCGCATTACTGGAGTACCTTGCGCCAGAATATGGGGGCAATCATGTTAGCAACGGCGCTGATGACCGCGTTGCTATTAGCGTTAGCATTGCTGACTAACCCGGCCTACACTGCGAAAACCAGTGTCAAAATCGAAACAACCTCACCCAAGTTACTCGAATATGACGTGGATACCGCCCGTCCGCCATCCTATATTGATGAAAATATTTTCTACAACACCCAATACAAAATGTTGCGCAGCCGCGATTTGGCGACAGAAGTGATTGATACCTTAGGGATTCGCAACACATTGCTACAAAAGCGGGCATTTAAAGCCCCGGTTTACTGGTTGACTGATCCGATGAAAAGCTTGGTCGCGGATGTGCGCCAATTATTCCCTAGTAGTGATAACGCTTTAGGGGATAGTTCACCCGTATCGGCAGAAGAGGTTTTTCTCGAACACCTGACTATCAGCCCGGTGCGTAACTCCCGCATTATTGACATCCACTTCACGGCGGCTGATCCGATCATGGCGCGGGATGTGGTGCAAAGCATGACAGAAGTATTCGTGCAATTGCAGCAACGTGGTCGTCAGGCATCGGCTGAGCAAGCCACGCAATTTCTCGACAAACAAATTGACGAAGCTCGCGCCAAACTGCAAACCAGTGAAACTGCACTGATCCGTTATGCGCGTGACAAAAACATTGTCGATACGGACTCGGACAAATCCCTGATTGCGAAAAATCTGGAAGATCTCAGCACGTCGTTCATGGCAGCGAAGGAAAAGCGTATCCAAACCCAGAGCCTATATGACAGCAAAGGCAAGCTTTCCGGCGGGCTGAATGTGGATGAAAATCCCCTGATTCAGGAACACAAAAAAGAGCTAGGTAAACTGGAAAGCACTTACTTGGCAAACCTAGAGCTATTCAAGCCGAATTACCCTTCCATGCTCTCGTTACAGGAACAGATTGATAGCCGCAAACGTCTGATTGCCACAGAAAGCGCCCATATCCGTTCCAGCACCACGACGAATATGAAAGCCTCGTATGAAGCAGCCTTGGCGGAAGAGCGTAAGCTTGGCAACGAAATTAAGCTCTTAGAAAAGCAATTGCTGCAATTCCGTGATGACAGCATTGGTTATGCCAACCTCAAACGCGATGTCGAGACCTCCCGCAGTTTGTACGACGGTTTGCTGCAACGTCTCAAAGAAATCAATGTGGTGGAAACGGCACAGACCGGCAGCATTGCAGTGGTGGACAAAGCCATTATTCCACCGCGTAAAGATGGTCCCAGTTACGCCAAATACGGGTTATTAGGATTATTGTCGGGCTTATTCCTGAGTTCACTGTTGGTGCTGTTGCGTGAAAGCTTGCAACCCAAAGTACGCCTCACCGCTGACTTACAGGAAATCGGTGGCAAATACCAAGTGCTGCACTCCCTGCCTTTCAGTAAAACCTTGGGGCGTGGTACGCAGGCAGAATTGCTCAGCCGCAATCCAGACCCGGTGTGGGTAGATGCCTTGCGTTACCTGAAAACGTCGCTGGTGTTGGCGAATAATGGCAAGTTTCCACAAATCCTGCACATCACCAG
Source organism: Thiothrix winogradskyi (assembly GCF_021650935.1). Taxonomy (NCBI): domain Bacteria; kingdom Pseudomonadati; phylum Pseudomonadota; class Gammaproteobacteria; order Thiotrichales; family Thiotrichaceae; genus Thiothrix; species Thiothrix winogradskyi. The sequence goes on from NZ_CP091244.1 coordinate 663,918, forward strand.
CCCGTTACCGGGGGAAGGCAAAAGCACGACGGCGGTTAACTTGGCGCTGATGCTGGCGAATACTGGCAATAAGGTATTGCTGATTGATGCCGATTTGCGCAAGCCCACCGTACATAACCTGAGTTCGGGATAAGGTAAGGCGCAGCCTTTCATGGGAGAATGTGAGTAACCACACACAACATTGACCCCACCAAAGGCTGCTACTGAGATGCTAACACGGTTATTCTGTGCCATTGACGATTTTTGTCAGGACTTTCATCCCGAATGGAACAAAACGTTATTGACCCCGAAAGGCGGGCATCGTCGTCGCCACAGTGGTCTTGGCGATAGTGAAATCATGACGATTTTGGTGCATTACCACCAAGTGGGGTATCGTACTTTCAAGTGGTATTATGAGCGTCATGTCAAAGTATTTCTTAAGGGTCATTTCCCGCAACTCCCTAGTTATCAACGTTTTATTGAGTTAATGCCGCGTGTTCTTTTGCCACTAACCCTGTTTATGCAGCAACGCTGTGAAACGGGGCGAGGTATTGCCTTCATAGACTCTACCCCCTTGAAAGTCTGTGAAAATTTGCGTATTCCACGTCATCACACCTTTCGCAAAGACGCAGGGCGGGGTAAATCGTCAACAGGCTGGTTTTATGGGTTCAAACTTCATTTGGTCGTGGATGACTGCGGCAATATTTTATCGTTTGCCATTACTTCGGGTAATACCGATGACCGTAAGCCCGTTCCACGTTGCTGAAAAAAGTGGTCGGCAAAGTCTTTGGTGATCGTGGCTACATTTCCAAGGCATTGACAGAATCGTTGGCAGAGCAAGGGGTTGAATGGATTACCTCGCTGAAGAAAAACATGAAACCCGTGGCGCGTGACACGTTCGATACACTGATGTTGCGTAAACGGAGCATCATCGAAACCATCAATGATCAGTTGAAAAATATTTCACAAATTGAGCATTCACGCCACCGTTCACTCACTAACTATATGATTAACATCATTGCTGGCTTGGTGTCATATGCCTATCAAGATAAAAAACCAGCACTGGATTTAAAAACATCAGCATTGGTTGTGATCTAAATTGAGGGATGGCTTATCCCGAACTCAGGTTACATAAGCATTTGGAACTGGATAATACCCACGGTTTAACCCATTACCTCACGGGTGCGGCGCATGAAAGCCCGCTGGCACGGGTGAAAGGTGCGCGGTTATTATTCGTGGTTTGTGCAGGTCCGGCTGTGCCTGACCCAGTGGAGGCGCTTTCCAGCCATAATATGCAGACCTTGCTGGATAAATCACGCGAAATTTTTGATTACGTGATTATTGATGCGCCTCCCGTGCTGGGCATGGCTGATTCCTTATTGCTGGCAAACCGTGCCGATGGCACTTTGTTGATCGTGGCGAACAACCGCTCCACCAAACAGGATGTCCGCACCGGCATTGACTGCATTGAAAAAAGCCACGGTAAACTCCTGGGGCTGGTGCAGAACATGGTTCCCAGCAAAGCCAGCAGCAGCCCCAGCAGTTATTACTCTGATGGGCGCGGCATGATTGTTCACGCTGCTTAATTGTACACATTGGGCAAAATCGCGGCACTGGTGCAAATAAACGGTATATTTTTTCCAACGAGTGGTCTATTTCACACTAGAATTAAGAAATAGAAACCTACGCCCGCCTCTAACTTTAGAGGGAGACTATGGTCTATCGAATAATACGACGGGCGGATAACACTTGGGGAACGATACCATGCCACAAACCATCACCAGCGCTGCGGACAACCGCGCCATTGTCAAAGCCAAAATTCAGGAAATGAATGATTTGGCAAAAGACGCCGACACCAAAATGCGCGAAGCCTTGCAAGCCCGCAATCAAGCGTCTGCAAACGTCTGGCGTGAGCGGCGTGATCATTACAATGCCGAAGCCAAACGCCTCACCGACTGGCTGAACGCACCGCCCGCCGCGCCTAGCATGACGCCCGAAGAAATCCGCAAACGCCTCAATGAACTGCCCTATAAAATTCAGTACGCCAATAAAATGCTGACGGAATACCAGCGGGTCAACAATGCAGCAAAAATCAACGAATGGGCGCGGGAACTGCAAACCCTGGAAGCCGAACAAGCTCGGCTGCGAGCAATCAACGTGGATGCTGCGCCTAACCCAGTAACGCCAGCTCCAACAAGGCCCGCACCCGCTCCTGCACCCGCTCCTGCACCCACCCCAACACCAACCCCAGCAAGACCTGCGCCTCCTGCGCCTCCTGCGCCTCCTGCGCCTGCACCCGCTCCCGCGCCACCAGCCGCTTCCACCAGTGGGAATGATTTCATTATTACCGTGGCAGACACCTTCAATTCCAATGGCAACCAAGATTACGCACACAACGCCATTCTCAAAGAATTGCTGGAAGGCAAATACAGTGCTGCCAAGATTCCCGCCAATGATAGCAAAGCCGCCGCTTACAAGATTATCCGTGAAAACAATAGCGCCCCTTTATACTGGATCCGCAATCAAACCCAATCCCAAGAGCTGTACAATCGCCTGCCGCCAATCAGTGACGCGGAACAACGGCGTTTTCCCAAACTCAACCTGCGCGGGAAACGCATGGGGCAGACGTTTTTTATTCGCGATTTTATGCAAATTAACAGCCTAGGCAATTTGACGGTTGGCGATTTAGTGGCAGTGGATGACACCGTGTACGCCAGTTTTGCCCAAGACTTCGACAAGCTGGTGAACAATATCAATGCCTATCAGCAACAGCGCGGGCGCACTCACCGGGTATTCCCGTTCTTACGCATGGCACACCGCGATGCCTTCCAATTGATTCCTGACCGTACAGCGGATGGAATCGACCGTTTTGGCGGGGCAATCATGCGCAACGTCAGTATTTCCGGTAACGTGATTTACTCTGATGGTGCATTGCAAGGCATCTTTGCAACCGATGGGGCATTCCATAACCTGCATATTCGCAATAATCACCTGCACATCGGTGGGCAACACACGATTTCCATTAACGGCATGTTAAACGGGTCGATCATGGGTAATACGGATATTCATAACCAACCACTGGCAGCGGACAAGATTGCACTGTATCCTTTGCGGCTTGGTGGTGGTGCTAATATTTATATCACCGGATTCAGGAACAAAGCGTCACTTAGCCCAACGGATAGCCGCTATTACCAGTACGACGCGATTCTGGGTGTACCACCCGCGCGGGATTTCCGGCGGCAAGTCCAGGCGCGGGGTTCCTGTTACCGCGAAGTGGATATGATAGAACTGCATACCCTGCTTAAGCGCCAAAACCCCAAAACGCCTGCCCAATGGCAAACGCTGATGGATACTTTGGTACAACAGGGCTTTGCGCAAGCAGCCGCCTAATGACAGGATTATCACGGAGGATAACCAAGCTGATGCTGTACAACACCACAACCCTAAACCGCTTACTGCTTATCATCAGCTGCTGCTTGAGCACTGCGGGCAACGCTGCGCCTGACAAACCAGCGCCTAAACTCAGTAATCACTGGTACAAAGCCGCTTTTGACACCCGTTTCCCCCCCGCAGTACCCTCGTTACCGGCGGCAAATGGTTGGGCCGTATTGTACAAGAACAAGGCTGATTTAATGGGGGAACAATACGATGACGTATTTCGCCCCATTAGCGCGGAATTGAACGCAGCGTTGTCAGCCGACACCACCGCTAACCCGTTCCGTCAACGTTACCCCCATTTCTATACCCCCGCCAATAACCGCAAACGGCTGGGTTGTCAGGTGCTGGGAGTTCCCTTTGAGCTGGATGATAAGCCCGCAACCCAAGAATGGGTAATCGCGTTTTCCGCCATCCAATGCCTGAGTGATGATGACAGCGCCAAACTACGCCAAGGTGACACCGAACCACACCACTGGGTGTTGCAAAAGAGCACCAATGGCAAATACCGCGTCTTAGCCGAAGGTGATGGCAGTTTGCATGTGCTTAACCACCAAAAGGAACAGGGTTACAAAGAAATCCGCACACGCCTATTGCTTAAACGTGCGTTTCCCAGAAATGAGCTGCAATGCGGTGGTGCAGAGTTTACCTGGCGCTACCGCAATCAAGGTTATTACCTTGCTGCCACTGAAATCATGGCGCAAGACTGCCAGCCGCTGTATTTCCCCGAACTCACCGGTGAAGCTTGGCAGTATGCGTATGACGAATACGCCCGCCGCGCTAAAGTGCTGGTAGAGCAATGGTTACAATAACCTTGCGTTATAAATCAATGCCCGGTTGCGCTTTAATACCGTCACGGTAGGCATGTTTCACATCGGCAATATCCGACACGGTGTCAGCGAGATCACGCAAGGTATCGCTGGCTGCCCGCCCTGTCACCACGACGTGTTGCATGAGCGGACGTGCACCGATCGCATCCAGCACTTGATCCGCATCCAGATAACCGTAATTGAGCAAATAGGTCAGCTCATCCAGTACCACCAAATCGTAACTGGCATCGGTCAACATGCGTTGTGCCACTGCCCAGCCACGCTCAGAAGTTGCAATATCTTTCGCACGGTTTTGGGTTTCCCAGGTAAAACCGTCGCCTAATACGTGCCATTCGCAGCGGGCTTGCTTGCCAAAAAAGGCTTCTTCGCCGGTATCGGTACGGCTTTTGAGGAACTGGCAAACACCAACTTTCATGCCATGCCCCAATGCCCGCCCGACCATGCCAAAAGCTGAGCTGGATTTGCCCTTGCCATTGCCGGTCAGCACCAGTAACAAGCCTTTTTCTTGGTAAGCACGTGCAATGCTCGCATCAATAATGGCTTTTTTGCGTGCCATGCGTAGTTGGTGGCGGGTATTTTTATCCGTATCGGTCATCGGTTCATCTCGGCTAAGCAAGGGGGGAAATTACGCGATAATAGCCGTTTTGATCTCGCCCGGCAGTTTCATACGTTTTATGTGTTGGAACAGGGTTTCGGCTTCGGGGTATTGGCGGCGCAAATAGGTAAACCATTGCTTGATGAAACTGGCTGCGTATTGCGGGGCGCGTGCTTCCAATTCGGTAGCGTATTGCACCACCAGCGGCAGCACTTGCGCCCATGATAGCGGCGTGTACGCCTCACCTGCTAAGCGGGCGCGAATAGCTACCGCCAAATCGGGGAAACTCAATGCCCCGCGACCCAGCATCAAATCCACACAGCCACTTTCAGTGCGGGCTTGGATGGCATCAGCAACTGACCAGATTTCACCATTGGCAATGACTGGCAGATGCAAATGCGGCTTAACCTTACCGATTTCTGCCCAATACGCGGGGGGCAAATAACCGTGTTGCTTGGTGCGGGCATGGATGCACATTTCGCTGGCTCCGGCTGCCTGAATACCTTGGGTAATGTCTGCCAGTAAACTGCTGTCTTTGAAGCCGAGACGGATTTTGGCTGTCACCGGAATCTGTGGGCTGACAGCGGCGCGTACTGCCTGAACAATGTCATGCACCCGCTGCGGTTCACGCAACAACACCGAGCCACCGTCGCTATTGTTGACAGTTTTGGACGGGCAGCCAAAATTGATGTCAATACCGGGCGCACCTAAACGTTCCAGTACCTGCGCATTCAGCGCCATGTACAGCGGATTACCACCGAGGAGTTGCACGTAAACTGGCGTTCCGGCGGGGGTTTTGCCACCGGTGAGTAATTCGGGGCAAGCACGGTAAAACACACGGGTAGGCAGTTGCCGATCCACCACGCGCACAAATTCAGTCACGCAACGGTCGTAACCGCCAACACGGGTAAGCAGGTCGCGCATGGTGTGATCCACCACGCCTTCCATAGGGGCAAGAACCAGTTTGTATGGATCCACGTCAGTGTCGGTATTCTCAGATTGAAGATTTAATCACTTCTTCATTAACTTCAAATGCTAGGTAATGCACACGGGTTTGCACACTGCCGTCGGCTAATAGCACAATATCACGCCATGCTGGTTTGGTGTGGTCGAATTCGATATTTTTACGCACGGGTTTCATTTGCACACAAGTGGCAGGCGTACCATGCACCGCGACAATACGCCCATCAGCATACTCGTGTTTGCCATTGAATTCCTGATGAATATGCCCGTTGAAAACAACTTTGACTTGTGGGAAATGTTCAACCAGATTCCAGAAATACGTTTTCTGCTGTAAACCCATCACATCCATCCACTCACTGTCTATGGGTACAGGGTGGTGATGCATGAAAATGGCAACGAAGTGATCATCAGGAATCGTACTCAATTGCTGTTCAAAGTGCTCAAATTGCGCTTCAGTCAAACGCCCATCAGGTTTGCCGTCAGCATTCGTATCCAGTAACAACAAATGCCAATTCCGCACGGTAACGTGTTCCGGCATGGTGACATTACCATTGAGGTTTTCCTGCATCATTTGCGGAATATCGTGATTACCGGGAATGGTGTAAACTGGCAGGGGGAACGCGTTCAACATCGCATTGACACGCTGATACGTCGCGGGAATTTCTTCCTGTGCCAAGTCGCCTGTTAACAACAACGCACTATACCCCTGTGCTTTAGACCCCAAATGTGCCAGCATTGCCTGCAACGACAAGTTGGGATAGATCGGCATATCCGTCCATGTCAAGCGACTGTTATCACTGGCATAACAATGGGAATCTGTCACTTGAAACAAACGCACCGCATCAGGTGTTCTTTTCATATTCATAGCCCCTCACGAGCCTGTTTTTAGCATAACTGACCACATAACAACATTTTATAGTTATTTTTACGGTGTTGGCTAGTTTCTTTTTTAGATCACAATATCCGATCGCCACTAACCACATCGCCTATAGTATCCTGTTCATTACTTTAACAAAATTGCATTTTAGCGCACATGAGATTAATCGACACACATTGCCACTTTGACGAACCTGATTTTGCCGACGAACGGTCGTTATTAGTGGATAAAATGAACGTGCTTGGCATTAGCGACCTGATTTTCCCTGCCGTTAGTGCCAAGCATTGGTCACGGCTACGTGATATTTGTGCCATGTCGCCTCATTTTCATGCTACCTATGGTTTGCATCCCGTGTATCTTGCTGAACATACCCCTGATGATCTTGTGTCATTACGCCATTGGTTGAAGCAGGAACAACCCGTCGCCATTGGCGAATGTGGGTTGGATTTTTACCTGCCCGAACTGGATGTGGCACAACAGGAATCCCTATTTATCGCCCACCTAAGCTTAGCCCGTGAATTCGGGCTGCCGCTCATTATCCATGCCCGCCGTTCGCTTGACTGTGTTCTCAAACACATTCGGCGCTTTTCTGGCAAAAAAAATTTAAGTGGTGTGATTCACAGTTTTGCGGGCAGTCAGCAGCAAGCCGATACACTGATCAAGCTAGGATTTTACTTGGGTGTAGGCGGCACGATGACGTATCCTCGCGCTCAGCGTCTGCGCAATGTACTCAGCAATGTCCCTTTGGAGGCGTTACTGCTGGAAACAGATGCTCCCGATCAGCCAGATAGTGCCTGGCGCGGCAAGCGTAATGACCCCACACGCCTGCCCGTGATTGCGGCAAGTCTGGCAGAGTTGCGCGGGGAAAGCCTTGAACGTATTGCTGAAGTGACCACTGCGAATGCGGTACACTTATTCAAACTGCAACTTGAGTCATTATGAAATACTTTTTTCCAGCCTTAATGGCATTAGTCATCCTTGCGGGTGTCAGTCTCGCGCTCACACCGTATATTGCGGAACAGTTTTTTCCGGCATCCAAAACCACCTTGCGCACTGCCGACCCCGAACGTGCCAAGCAAGCGCTTGCCAATTGGTTTGGCACCGAGCCTGCTAACATGATCAACGTGCAAGCCAGCAGCCAAACCTCAGCACAAGGCAATGCCTCATGGTTTATGTTTGAAACGGAACGTGCGGCAGTGGAATATTTCATCCGTCAAAATGGTCTGACACAGCAAGACTTGAGTACTGACATTTTGCAAAGTACGTTTATGACACAACAGCCTCCAGCCCCTTGGTGGCAACCTGCCACGCTAGAACGTGAAACTTACTTTAAAGGCACCGATAACAGCCGTGACATCGGCTTGATTTACCATGCTGAACTGAAAAAAGGTTTCCTGATTGTGCGTACCTACCAAAAACCTGCCAAATTTTAAGTCAGCACAAAGCACGGGCATCTTGCACCCAGCTATCTGGTGGTTGGTAACGTTCGCTACCGATAATGCGCTGAATATGCTGCACATCATCCGCCGTGAATTCCGCCACTTGGCGGTAGGTAACAATGCCAAGTGCTTTCAAGTGACTGGCTAATTGTTGGCTAATACCTTGAATACGGGTCAGGTCGTCATACCTGAGCACCGTTGGCTCCTGCAAATCCGCTGCCGCCAGCAACGGCTCGGTTTTTTCCATGAGTGGCTCAGCTTGTAAGGTAGCCAATGCCTCTTGGTTACGCTGTAATTTAACCTGCCAATCAGCCAAGGTTTCTTCTTGCTGGTGGTATTGTTCCAGCAATTCCTGATATTCCCGACGGGTCTGTTCGAGGGTTTTCCTCAGCTCCAAAAACTGACCGTATTCACTGTCCACTGGTGGTGTGCCAATTTTGCGTAACGCTTTTTCCAGTTGGCGGGTTTTATTACGCAGATACGCATTATCAGCGCTTGCATCCTGATAGTTGCGCCGCAAACCTGCCAGCTCGGTCAGACACTGGGCAGATTCACGCACATAATACCATTTCACAACCCATCCCCCCATCAACACGCCGATCAACAGCGCAACACTGAGCAAGAGCACTATTTGGAGTGCGAGATAAAGCATCGTAGCTACTCCTTCAACACGGTAATTTCAATCCGACGATTGTGTTGCGAATCTGCGGCACTTGCCTCCACGATGGGGCGGGAAGAACCATAGCCCTTGGCCCGCACTTGCTTGGCTTCAATGCCTTGGGACAATAAATAATTGTGGATCACTTCGGCACGAGCCTGACTGACCGTCAAATTACCCAGTGCCGTGCCTTCATGGTCAGTATGCGCAGATACCTCAATAATAATCTCAGGCTGTTGACGCAATTCAGCCAGCACTTGCTCTAATGCGGCGACTGCTTTGCTGTCTAACTCGGCTCTGGAATAATCGAATTGAATCGCGCTTAAGTCAATTTTCTCGACAGGGTAACGCTTAGCCGGAATATGCAAACCTGACACAGGCACAGGAGGGGCATCCAAATTGTCAGACGCTGCGGATGCAGTGCTGACTGGAATAAGGCGGTTCTCAACTTGGCGTACCCCATAAATACCGCTAACGATTTGCTGCAAGCGTTGCAGTTCAGTTTCACCCGCAACGGTTCCGGTCAACACACCGTCACGCCCATTAAAGTGCACCAAATGCGTGGGCAAGCCTGCCTCCGCTAACGCTTGGCGGGTACGCTGCAACAAATCCGTTTCAATCGCCGGTTGCTGCACCAATAAACTCAACAGGGTTAAGACAGTGACAGTGAGCAACGCCAATAGCGCCGCGAACGGCATGACTTGCTGTTTGCTCACGGTGAACGCAGAAAAAGCCATTCGACACTCCCAATTTATTACTCGAACCATAGAATATAGGCCAATGGTTGAATATTGAGATTAGAAGTATCGTGATATATCCGCCAGCGATAGCAGGACAGAGGGGAATAAGCGGCAGACTAACAGGATAAGCTGTTAATTTATAAGAATTAACGGTTAATTACGTAATAAACGATAGAATCTCGCGGGCTTCCTGGCGTTGCTGTTCACCACCCTCAGTCAATACGTCCTGTAAAATGTCAGCCGCTCCTTCCGAATCACGCAAATCCAAATACGCACGGGCAATATCGAGCTTGAGTGCTGCGTCGGGGTTTTCATCCACTGAGGGCATAATGCTCACCGTCACGGGTGAGTCAGTCATGACAGAGGGCGGTACATCCGCAAGTATCGTTGACGTTGACTCGGCTGCCAGACCACTAGCAACCGCAACCGCTGCGGGTTCACGCTTGCGGCGCAACAGCCACAGTAACGGCAAAGTCAACAGCGCCAATAATCCCAGTAAGATCCACGGCAAATTGCCCGATCCTGCGGCTTTGGTTTCCGCAACCGCTGCCGCTGCACGAATCTGTTGCAGATCGTTCTGCAATACTTCGTTTTCACGCTCGGTTGCTGCCAGTTGTTCCTCTAACGTGGTATTGGCAGCTTTACTCGCAGACAAGGCTTTTTCAGCCTCATCCAAACGCTGTTGCAAGGTATTATCAACAGGGGCAGGAACAGGTTCGGCGGTGGCAGTGAGGGGCTTACCGCTTGCTGCCTCATTCACCATTTCCTGTAAGGCGGTATTTTCTTCTTCGAGTATCGTGATGGTTTCTTCGAGTTCAGTGACCTGTGCCTCTAAGGCTTGTAATTTCTCTTGAAGCGCCGGATCAACACCCCCCTCGGCTGGCTTGGGGGCAGGCGGTTTAAGATCAGGAATATCAACAGGATCCGGCAACTGGAGCGTTTTGCCGACGATCAGACTATTAATATTTTCACTGCGGAAAGCCTGCGGATTACGCTTGAGGATTTCCTGCATAATGATCTGACGATTCCCATAATCGGGATATTTCTCAGCAACAATCTTGCTTAAGCTGTTGCCGGACTGGATTTCCCATGTATTGTCTGCCGCCAAAACTGTGCCAGACAAACACATACCTGCCAGTGATACAGGAACCAGCACCTTCAACAAACGGGTACGCACCTGTGGGTGAAAATAGGTCAGTTTTTTCATGGTTAGTTAACCAGTGTATCCATCAGGTCAATCATAAATTCGGTATCTTCCTGTTCCTGTATTTCCCAGCCTTGTAAACCCATGCTCTCTAAGACACCTTTGCCTTTAGGGTCGGTACTCATGGCTGGCAAAATACGGCGTAATTGCTCATGCTGTTCCTGCAAGCTTGGGCTTGCCAATAACACATGGCGAATCACGTGTATTTCACTGCGAATCAATTCGCGTAACTGACGCTGAATCATCCCGGAAAGCGTTTCAAACGCATCCCGCAGAAAAAATCCAACATCCGCCTTGCCTTGCAACAAGCGTTTAGCCACTAACACATAGGTATCCACCGTGTGTGTCTGAACATTTTGCGCCGACAAATCCGCAGGCTCTAACATAATCATGGCAATCAGGTTCACATCCGGGTCATCGGTTGACGCAATGCGAATACCGGGTGCTAAATCCTCAATACGCTTTACTGGCGAATCAGCCGCCACCGCAATAATCGCCTCATCCGATTTGTGCAAGGGCGTCGCAATGGCAGTAAAGCCTTTTTCCCGCACCAACATCGCTGCATCAAAGGGGTTGGCGTAAATCAGGTCGATCCCATCGTCCTGAATCACTGCACGCTGGCTGGCGAAGTCATCAAATAAATCCACATGGATAGGCACACCCAACTGGCGTTGCAACCATGTATTAAAAATATACCAACCTGCAATTTGGGCTGGTGGAAAGTCTGGGCTGACAGTCAGGACATAGGGCTTCACTTCAGACCTCCGCTTGCTTTAATTGGGCGTAATACGCAATGCAGGCTTCGACCTGGGTGCGCGAGGGCTTACGCCTTACCGAGGTGCAACTGATTGGATTACCAGCCCGCACATTGAGGATAATGGTGGCATATACCCAGTAGTAGCGCCCATCCTTGCATAAATTTTTAACATAACCATGCCATTTCTCACCCCGCGCCACCGTTTCCCACGCATCCTTAAAAATGGCTTTCGGCATATCAGGATGGCGCAGAATATAGTGTGGCTGTCCGAGCAATTCCGCCTCAGTATAACCAGACATTTCCACAAATGCATGATTACAATGGGTAATAATGCCACGCAGATCCGTGCGCGAAACAATTAGCTTACCTTCTGGAAAAGGAATTTCCTCATCTTTAACCAAAACACGGCGCGAAGCACCATCGTAATAGCATAACCGATGCTCGGTATACGGCTCCCTTACATCCTTGTTTGTCATATCTTCCATCGCATCACTCCTTGTTGGCTTCCCACAGCCTAGGACAGTGTGGCTGCAAACCGTCAGGCACTGATTGAGACAACTTTATTATTATGGCGTTGAGATTAGCTATTTAGATAATTTTGGCAATATTCTCAGCGGCACGTTTTACATCCAAGAAAATCAAGCCAAGACGCGCATTAGGTTTTGCCAATACAGTCACTACCGCCTCATTGCCCGCATGGGTCATCAGGATATAGCCTCTAGCACCTTTGATCAGCACCTGCTCCAGCGCACCACGTGCCAACTCTTCCGCAGTCCGGTCACCCAGTGACAACATCGCGGCACTCATCGCCCCGACCCGGTCTTCATCCATACCACCCGGCAACATGGAAGCCATCATCAAGCCATCCGTAGACAACACCGCAGACGCTTCAATGTCCGCAGACGAACCGTTTAGGTCACTAAGAATGGAGTTCAGCATTTCAGAGCGCATGTCGTTTTTCTCCTTGGTTATCAATAGTTAATTTCAAGTTATACAGGTATTTCAGTATTGCCGTAACGCATTTCCAGCGCCCACACCAACCGTTTGAAATCAGGCTGGTTGAATTGGGGAATGCCGCCAATAATCAGGGTAAAACGGTTTTGACCAATGTACAGCGGCCAAAAACCCACCTCACTGTTACCACTTGCATCCACCAGCCCCCACGCCCGTTGGCGATAGCCTAGATTGCCGTGTAACAATTCTTTATGACGCGTATACACCGCCGTCAAGTTAGCACTCAATGCCGCCAGCTCTTCCGCTGCCTCATGGGTAAAACCGGCACTGCCCAGATACAGCCCCCGGCTTTCTGCCAAAATCGCCTTGCCTTCGTCAGAAAGGGTACGCAGCAACTTGGGCAATAGGCGTTCCAAGGTTTCTTCCGGGGCAGATTCACTTTGCTCCTGCCCCAGAATCATCCCGGCTTCCTGCATCCAGTGGACAAACTCCAACGCCCGCTTCTTCTTGTAACCACTTAGCTCACAGGCAACATCGACCGTAAACAGGGGGGTAGTCGCCTCCTGAAACAAACGGTGCAAAAACAAGCGCCCCGGTTCAGCAGCACTGTCCTGCACCGCATAATAAGTACCCGCTGGGGTAACACCCAGATGCAAGTTTTCTGTGAGTATGTATTCGCTCATCAGTTAGTTACTCCCGGATCCAGTGAAAACAACAGCGCCTGAATCAGCATGGTGACATCTTTGTGGCTGCGGGCATCCACCTCAAATACCGGTGCCTGCAATGACAAGGACTCCAGATAGCGCCGATACTCGACTAAACCCGGCTTGCGGTGTAAATCCATGCGCGTCACCCCGACCACCATTTGCTGCTTTTCGATAAAGTCACGGAAAGCATTGGTATAGAAGCGGATGTCCTGAAACGGATCCTTGCGGGTATTATCCAATAACAAGATCAAACCGATCCCGCCTTTGGTAAGAATATCCCACATGAAATCAAAACGTTCCTGACCGGGCGTGCCATACAAATGCACACGCTCGTTTTCACTTAACCGAATCAAGCCATAGTCCATTGCCACTGTGGTTTGTGGCTTGCGACTTTTAGTCATGTCCGAAGCATACTCGTCGGTCGCAATCGGTTTTATATCACTGATGGCAGCAATAGCAGTGGTTTTGCCTGCACCAACAGGGCCAGTAAAAATAATTTTGCGGTTGATCATGCTACTCATAAAGCTATTTCGTTCCCCCTCCCAACAAACGCTTCAACAAGCGCGAGAAGAAGCCACGACTTTCTTGCTTGGGCTTCTCTTTTTCCCGACTTTTGAGTTTGTTCTGATCCATTTCAAACAAGTTAAGTGCATTGGCTGCCGTGTGGAACGCAAATACATAGCGTTGCGGAATAGCCAAAGCGCTAGCAATATCCAGTGGGCTTGCCGGACGTTGGTTCCACAAAGCAGCGATACGCATGATATGGGGGAATTGCTCAAGGCGTGTCAGGTTGGGCCAGTATTTCAGGGAAATTTTCTGCTCAATCTCAACACCACGCCCCAAGCGACCTCGCGCAGTCAGCAAGCTGCCAACCCACACAAAGGCTTCCAAATCCAACAAGGCATCGGCATCATGCGAGGCTTGCTGCTCCAAGCGTTCGAGTTCCGCACTGTTGGGTATATGTAGCGCAAACTGCCCCGCTTGTACGGGATTATTGCACAAGACGCGGAATTCTTCTGACCGGGTGTCCAATGTGCAATAAGCAAGCCCCTGCTGCGGCATCAACAAGGCGTAATCTTTTGCTGATAATTTGAGGTATACGGTTTGCTGTGACTCTTTAGCAACCCGCATCGCCTCCAAAACCGTACTCAACAGGTAATTTTCAGGGGTAAACAATGCCACCTCTGCCACTGACTGTACGTCATCTTGTTCACCACACAGCGCTTTCCAGCGGCTTTCCGCCTCCTCTTGGGATAATGAATCATCAACAGGACGGTCGACTTCTTCCAAGGGAATATCGGCTTCTGCCGGGTCAAATACACGGGTGGGAATGTCCGCTACCGGTGCTGGCATAGGAGGCGGCACGTCCTCTGCCACATCCTCTTCATCGGGCAAGTTAATTACCAGCGAGCGAAGCTTTCTGTCAGGCCGCTCAGCATGTGCCGGTATCCCAAACGGTTGCGGAAGGTCGCGAAAATGTGCTTCCGCGTGCTGCACCAGTGGCTTTTCAGCAGAGGCGGCAGCATTCACCAGCGGGCGCTGCGACTTATGACCCTCTGACTCCAGACTAGCCACTAACTCATGCACCCGATCAGCCGCATCGGTTAAGGCGCGTGACGTTAACGGTTTGGGAATCCAGATACAATTCGGTAACTCAGCGGGGTGTACCGACAAAATAATACCGGGTTTATGTAAAGCCGCCCGTTGTTGCCAGTCTTCCTTGGCATCCGGGTGGTCGTGATCCAGAATAAAGGCATCTGCCTCGGCTTCTGGCACAACCCGAAATAAATTACGCCCAGCACCTGAGAAAAAAAACTCAAGTATCGCCCGGTTGTGCGGGCTAATCGCCAGCAGCGCAACTTTCAAAGGGCCTGTTTTAGAATGTTTCAGCATAAATCCAGCCTGCTTATCGTTATTTTTTTACCATTGTTCGGATTCCTGCTGCTTCTCCAGCCACAGGGCAGAAACCTCACGCCCTGCATCCTGCATCTGCTTAATCATGGTATCCAGCCCATCCTTGCTGCGCGTGTACTGATAAATGTTCACAAGCTCCTGCTCCATTGCCTCGTCGGTGTTGCCTGCGAGAACTTCGACCTCTAACAACTCGCGGGCAGTATCAATCTGACCATACTCCAAACAAGCAAAAACTTCCTCCATCACATTGGAATATTGCGCGGTTTCCTGCCAACGTTCAAAAGTAAGCAGCTTAACCACCGAAGTTTCCTGCCCCGTGGATAAGACAGAACCTTCCCGCCACTGTTGATGATCACCAAGTTCCGCAGAAGTCGTCAACCATTGCTGGAAAAACAGCTCATCTTGCCGACTCAAGTCATCTTTCACTAAGTTGAATAAACGTTCACGCAATAACGAACCCGCATTACCCAAGGACAGAAACAAGTCCTGGAGGCTACCAGCCAAACGGCTACGCAACGTCTCGTGTTGTGCCAACAAAATGCGTTGTGTATGCGCCCGCAAATCCTGCGGGTAGCGGCGGACATGGTGAGACAGAAACCGCCATACGCCTAACAGGTCATGGTGCTGATGCAACCGTAGCTGACGCTCAGACGCAAGACTGAAGATCAAGGGCAATTCCGGCGGGGGCTGGGCTTTCCCGCTGCGCAACAATTTTCCTAACATAATTTCAAGGTCACACCAAACACTCGATAGCGGTTTATAGTATATTCTATCCGAATACTAGAAGACATTTTAATCATAGTCTACAAACAGCAGGGAAACATGCTTTTTCTGATCAAAGGTGAAGTTCTCTATTGGGATGATGCTGTTACAATAGAGCCGCCTAGTGATTTAAGGGCAAGAGGACGCCGATGTTTTATCTAACCATACAAATTGCTTTCTTATTAGCCTTAGCTATTGTGAGCGGACTAGCCATCGGGTGGTGGGCTGGCAGTAAAACGGCTCAATCACGCACACTGGCTCAAGAAACAGCCGACAACCCTTTTGAGGCACGGTTTCGTCTGGAACAATGCCATCGGGACAATGCCACGTTGCGCCGTGACCTGAAAGAAGCAGAAGAACGCACGGAAAAACTAACTGCTCGCCTCGAAAACAGTACACAACAGGATAATGATGTGCTGGAACGCCTGGAAACCTATGAAATTCGGCTACAAGCCTTGCTGGAAGACTTGCAAATGCGTGATGATACCATTGCCGTATTGGAAAATGAGCTGGAACAAATGCGGGCGCGTAGTAATAACACATGATGTTTCGCCAGACACCTGCTAGTATCCTTGACCTAATTACTTTGTTTTGACGAACTCAATAAATAAGACAAATACATGACAACCAGAAACACCTCTTCAGCCTCGCTGCTTGAAAAAGACCTGGAAATTGTTGGCAACATTGCCTTTCAAAATAATTTATACATTCACGGAAAAGTGAATGGCAATATCGCTGCCCCTATGGATTCGCGTGCTGCCTTGTATATTCAGGGAGATAGCGAAGTGACAGGGGAAATACGTGCGCCACTCATTATTGTTTCGGGTACTATATCCGGCGATATATTTGCTTCGCGCCGTATTTCCTTAAAATCCACCGCCAAGATTAATGGCAATATTCACTACGTGGAAATACAGATGGACGAAGG
This sequence comes from Thiothrix winogradskyi, assembly GCF_021650935.1. Lineage (NCBI taxonomy): Bacteria > Pseudomonadati > Pseudomonadota > Gammaproteobacteria > Thiotrichales > Thiotrichaceae > Thiothrix > Thiothrix winogradskyi. The sequence goes on from NZ_CP091244.1 coordinate 680,660, forward strand.
TGCCGAAGTTAACGGTGTACTTACCAGCGTGAACAGTATTTCTGATGATCAATAAGCAACCATCACTATTTTATTAAAAACTTATACAGAAAGTTTAAAACAGTGCTACGCTTAGCATCGTAGGAATACCCGTTAAAGGGAAGCAAGGATTGCTCGTATAGACCTGTGGCCTTCCAGGAAACATGAAGGCTACGAGTGTTAGGTTTGCATCTTATGCGACCATCACTTACTATTTTTCAAAGTCAACTTTTGTGGAGATAAAACAATGACTCAATATCGTCTGCTGATTGCTGCTCTGCTGGCTGCATTTGCTCTGACCGCTTGCGGCGAAAAACCTGCTGAAGCACCTAAAGCGGCTGCACCTGCTGCACAACAAGGCATGAGTGGCATGTCTGGTATGGGCGGCATGTCTGGTCAAGCAGCACCTGCTGCTGAGCAAGCTGCACCTGCTGCACCTGCTACTGCACCTGCTGCACCAAAGTGATCACAGGCCGTTAGGCTGTTGAATACGAAACAGGGTGGATTTTTCCACCCTGTTTTATTTTGTGGGTACTCTTTCGTCTGGCATAATTAGCTTCTGTTCTTTAGGCAAGCCACTACCCATGAGTTACTACCAACACCACGTCTTTTTCTGCACCAATCAACGCGCTGATGGCGAATCTTGCTGTGCGCAGTTTGATGCTCAAGCCATGCGCGATTACGCCAAGCAGCGCACCAAACACTTAGGCTTACACAAAGACGGTAAATCCCGTATCAATTCTGCTGGCTGCCTGAACCGTTGTGCCGAAGGGCCGGTCATCGTCGTTTACCCCGAAGCCATTTGGTATACCTACATCGACAAAGATGATATTGATGAAATCATCGAAAGCCACTTGCAGCAAGGTAAACCCGTCGAACGTTTAATGCTCGACCCGCCATGATGGATAAGTTGCGGCACTATGCCCACTTGGTGCGGCTTGACCGTCCGATTGGTATTTATTTGTTGCTCTGGCCTACCTTGTGGGCGCTGTGGATAGCCGCTGAAGGTGTGCCCGACTTCTTAGTGTTGCTGGTATTTATTGCTGGCGTGGTGCTGATGCGTTCGGCGGGTTGCGCTATCAATGATTATGCTGACCGTGAGGTTGACCCACACGTTGCCCGTACCAAAACCCGTCCCTTGGCGGCTGGGCACATTACCCCGCGCGAAGCCTTGGGCGTGTTTGCGGTGTTGGGGTTAGTCGCCTTCGCTTTGGTGTTATTGCTGAATGGGTTGACCATTGCACTCTCGGTGGTGGCGGTATTATTGGCGGCTACCTACCCGTTTATGAAACGCTTCCATCATTTACCGCAAGTGCATCTGGGGGCAGCGTTCGCGTGGGCAATTCCGATGGCGTTTACCGCCGTGACGGGCGTATTACCGCCCGCAGTGGCGTGGTTGCTGTTTCTGGCAACCGTACTGTGGACAACCGCCTACGACACTATGTACGCGATGTGTGACCGTGAGGATGACGTGAAAATTGGGGTTAAATCCAGCGCAATTTTATTCGGGCAACACGACCGTTTGATCATTGGCATCTTGCAACTACTCATGCTGGCGTTGCTGATTACCGTTGGCATTCTCAGTGGACGCGGGTCTTGGTATTGGCTGGGGCTACTGGTGGCTGCAATGCTCTCGGTCTATCAGCAATGGTTGATTCGTGAGCGCGAACCGCAACCGAGTTTACAAGCGTTTCTGAATAACCATTGGTTAGGCATGGCAGTCTTTGCGGGGATTGCAGCCGATTATGCTTTCTGAAGCAGATTCCGCTACAATTGGCGGCTTTATGACACTCTTGAGCTTGCATTATGTCCAGACAATCCAGTTTTACCCGTGAAGAACTCCTGCAATGTGGTCGTGGCGAAATGTTCGGCCCCGGCAATGCGCAATTGCCAACCCCTAATATGCTGATGATGGATCGCGTCGTCGAAATCAGCGCTGACGGCGGAGCAGCAGGCAAAGGTCATATTCTGGCAGAACTGGATATTACCCCCGATCTATGGTTTTTTGATTGCCATTTCCCCGGTGACCCGGTAATGCCCGGCTGTTTGGGCTTGGATGCTATGTGGCAAATCATCGGTTTTTACTTGGCGTGGTTGGGCAACCCTGGTCACGGTCGTGCCTTAGGCGTGGGTGAGGTAAAGTTTTTTGGTCAAGTATTGCCGACAGCTAAAAAGGTAACGTACAAAATTGAACTGACCCGCGTGATTACCCGTAAGCTGGTGATGGGGATCGGTAACGGCAGTCTGGAAGTCGACGGTCGCGAAATTTATACCGCGAAGGACTTGCGGGTGGGTTTGTTTACCTCGACGGCGAATTTCTAAACAACCTGACTGCCTATTAAGGAACTTCTTGCCGCTGGCTCGTTCAAAACGCCAAGAAGTTTTCTTCACAACGGAAGCACAGGAGCAATACCATGAAACAACAACTCGCTGCCCTATTGATTGGTATGGCTGCGTGGGGCGTTACCCATGCCGCCGATACCCCGGTTTATGATCGGATTGCGTTTAGCGTCAGTGCTGAAAAAGAAGTGCCTAACGACGTTTTGACAGCAGTGTTGTATGCCGAACAACAAGGTCAAGATACGGTTGCAATGGCAGATGCCGTCAATCAAGCCATTACCTGGGCGATTGACGTTGCCAAGCAAGAAACCACCGTGGAAACCAGTACGCTTGATTACACGACCAATCCGATGTACACCGATTCACGTATTACGGGTTGGCAAGTGCGTCAAAGTATTCAACTCACCAGTAAAAACAGCAAGGCATTGAGTGGTTTGCTGGGTAAATTGCAGGAAAAATTACGCATCGAAGGTATCCATTACCGTGTTTCGCCTGAAGTGCAAAGCAGTACCGAAGAAGAGCTGATTAATACCGCATTAGCGAATTTCAAGAAACGTGCTGAACAAATTAAAACCAGCATGGGGCGTGCAGAATACCGTGTGGCGCGAATTGATGTACAAGCTGCTAACGATTTTCAACCACCGATGATGCGCATGGCAGCAATGGATTCCGTCGCAATGGCGGCTCCCGCAGCACCTGAATTGGAAAGTGGTAAGCAGAAACTCAAAGTGAATGTGCAAGCCGAGATTGAACTTTCGATTCAATAGCGCTAAGATGTTGCGCTTTTCGCATATACCCGAATAACTTGAGGATTTCAACATGAAGCCCGGCATTCACCCTAACTACAGAGAAGTCGTCTTTCAAGACCTGACTAGCGGCTTCGCGTTTCTGACCCGCTCCACGGTTAACACCAGAGAAAACATTGCTTGGGAAGATGGCAAAGAATACCCACTGGTCAAAGTGGAAATTTCCAGCCAATCTCACCCCTTCTACACCGGCAAGCAAGCGGTTAGCACCACGGCTGGTCGTGTGGAAAAGTTCAAGAACCGTTATGCACGTGGCAAGTAAGCCCTAGCAGACTGTTCCAGAATCATGCATCATTAAAAGGCGCTCTAACCAGCGCCTTTTTTGTTTTTGATGGAGAATGATAATATGCGGCTAACCACTCTTATTTCCAGCATACTGCTTAGCAGCACCGCCTTGCTCGCGGGGTGCTCGGTCAGCCCGGTCACGGGTGAAAAGCAATTGGCGTTAATGTCCGAAGCGGAGGAAATTCAAACCGGGCAACAAGCCCACCGTGAAATCATTGCGAAAAATCCCCCGTATCAAGATGCGGGTGTGCAAGCTTACGTCAGCCGTATCGGGCAACTGATGGCGGCACAAAGCCATCGCAATAACCTACGCTTCACGTTCACCGTATTGGATGATCCGGCTGTCAATGCGTTTGCCTTACCGGGTGGCTATATCTACATCACGACGGGATTAATGGCGTACATGAATTCCGAAGCCGAACTTGCCGGGGTGTTAGGGCATGAAATTGGTCACGTTGCCGATCGTCACAATGTCCAACAAGCCTCCTGGGGAGTCGTGGGGAGCATTGCCACCAGCGTCATCGGTGAAAAAATCGGCAATAAAGACCTGCTCAACACCATCGGTGAGCTGGGTTTAAGCAATTACAGCCGCACCCAAGAACTGGCAGCCGATGGCTTGGGTGCTGAATACCTCGCCCGTGCCGGGTATGACCCCGCCAATATGGCAAATGTAATTGCCACCCTGCAAGCTTACGACCAATTCAAAGGCGGCGGCTCCGACCCTTACCGTGACTTGTTCTCGACTCACCCAAACAATGACGTGCGCCTGCAACAACTCATTGGGCAAGCACGCCGTTACGGCAGCGGCACGCGCGATGCTGGGCGTGATACTTACCTGCGCCAGATCGACGGCTTGCGCCTGCCACTGGGCAATGGGCAAACCGTACAGGTACGCCTGCTTACCGTGCGCCCCGGCGATAATTTCAATAGCTTGGCGGCATCCAGTCGCTTAAGCAACAACGCCGCGATGCACCTGCGGGTACTGAACGGGCTGTTCCCGAATGGTGAACCCGTTCCCGGTCAATTAGTAAAGACCATACAATAACGTAGACGATAACAGCGCACCCAGTTAGCCCAATAACACTTTACCCGGATCACACACAATAGGCGGAGGAGCCATGTCCAATTTAAAAGAAGATGCGCTGAAATATCACGCTGAACCACGTCCCGGCAAAATTGCCACCCACATCACCAAGCCAACCGCGACACAACGCGACTTGTCGCTGGCGTATTCACCGGGGGTTGCGGAACCCGTGCGTGAAATCCACAAAGACCCGGAAGCGGCGTACCTGTACACCGGCAAAGGCAATCTGGTCGCCGTCATTTCCGACGGTTCCGCCGTGCTGGGTTTAGGCAATGTCGGCGCACTCGCCGGTAAACCTGTGATGGAAGGCAAAGGTTTGTTGTTCAAACGCTTTGCTGACATTGACGTGTTTGACATTGAAGTTGCCACCCAAGACGTGGAAGAGTTCATCACCGTGGTGAAGAACATTGCAGGCACATTCGGCGGGATTAATCTGGAAGACATTTCCGCACCGCGTTGTTTCGAGATTGAAAAACGCCTGCAAGCGATGCTCGACATTCCGGTATTCCACGATGACCAACACGGTACTGCGGTGATTATTGCCGCCGGTTTAATGAATGCGCTGGAAATTCAGGGCAAAAAAATCGGCGACGTGAACATTGTGTGCGTGGGCGCAGGTGCGGCAGGGATTGCCTCCATGAACCTGCTGGGAGCCTTGGGTGCGGATAAGCAAAAGCTGTTAATGGTTGACAGCAAAGGCGTGTTACACACCGGGCGTACCGATTTGAATGCTTTCAAACGCGATTACGCGGTGGAAACCGACAAGCATACCTTGGCGGATGCGTGTCAGGGTGCGGATGTGTTCATTGGTTTATCCGGCCCGGACATTATGACGGTGGATATGCTCAACAGCATGGCAGCTAACCCGATTGTATTCGCGTTGTCTAACCCCGATCCAGAAATCAATCCGGTGGTAGCGTTGGCGGCACGCAGTGATTTGATTATGGCGACGGGGCGTAGCGATCAGCCTAACCAAATCAACAATGTGTTGGGCTTCCCGTTCTTGTTCCGGGGTGCATTGGATGTACGGGCGCGTTGCATCAATATCGAGATGCTCAAAGCGGCGGTGTATACGCTGGCGGAATTAGCCCGTGAACCCGTGCCGCAAGACGTGCTGGATGCTTACGGCTTAGACGCGCTGGAATTTGGGAAAGACTACATCATTCCCAAGCCGTTTGATTTGCGTTTGCGTGAGCGTGTGCCTGCGGCAGTGTCCAAAGCGGCGTGTGACAGTGGTGTCGCACGCCTCTAAGTGACAGCTAAGTTACAGACCGTTATACGGCGTTAACACTGGCGGCGTCTGTGGGTTAACCTGCGGACGCTGCGTGGGGGTCAGGTTCAGTTTCTCACCATCGGTGCGGATGCAATAACGCAAGCCCATGCGGTAACAGCGTTGCGCATTCTCCGGCTCTTTCATGGTTTCCAGCAATTCTGCCAGTTCCAAATAGCCTTCGGTATTGGGGGCTTGGTTGAGGCTGGCTTCGTAATAGCTTTTTGCCATACCCCACAGTTTTTGCTGGTTATACAAACGTGCCAATAACAACAGCAACGCCGGATTATTGGCGGGTTGGCTGAGCTGCCATTTTTCCGCTTGTTGGATGGTATTGCCGAGACTATGGTGTTGAGTCCGCCCGTACAAATCTGCCAAACCATCATCCCAACGTTTGCTGAGAATATTGCTGATAAAACTGTTACACGCCAAATCATCCCCCGCTGCGTGCAACGCTTGCGCATACAACACAATGGCTTCGTGATTATCACGAATCGGCGTGGGTAATTTTTTCCACATTGCCTGCAACTTGTCGGTTTGTCCGCCTTTGGCATAATGCTGGAACATGGCTTTCAGGGTTGCGCCTTGTACCTTGCCCATATCATCATTTTTCAATAAGTTTTGCTTGGCTAAATCCGGCAACAATCCCAACAGTGCGTCCCAATTTTCTTGCCGGTACAACACTTTCGCCAACAACTTCAAGACGTAAGAGTGTTTGGGGGACAGTTCCCGCAAACGTATCAAGGTAGCGTGCGCTTGTTCCAACTGCCCGCCGCCAAACTGCATTTCGGCTTGCGACACCCCCACCGCGACATTGGCTTTGCTATCGCTTTCAATCGCCTGCTTGAGTAATTCGTCACGGCGCTCATAGGCTTCGCGCATGTGGGCAGCCCGTGCAGCAGCAAGGTAATTCAGCAAAGGCGTATCGCTGTAAGGCGCATGATCCACCAACAGCTTCTCAGCTTTATCCCAATGGCCTTCGGTTAATTGGATCAAACCTTGTGTCAGAGCGCGGTTGGCTTTACTCCCCAAACGTGCGGCACGAAAGCGGCTGAAACTGCGGCGCATTCCGAAGCCGTGACGCAACAAGCTGACCAGCAAATAAAAACCCACACATGCCAGCAACACCAAAGCAGCGAGCGCGGCAGTCTTCATTTCCAGACTCCACACGCCCCAAGTAATGGTGGCAATGCCGGGATGCGCCAACACTAATTGCCCCAGCCACACAAGCAGCGCGATCAAGATCAGCGATATGACTAGGTAAAACATCATTCGCGCTTGCCTCCCTCTGACTCAGCCTTGTCAGCCTTATCAGTTTTCTTGTCAGCCTTGTCAGGTGTCTCGGTCTCGACCTTATCAAGTGTATCGGCATCATTGACGGGTACACTGTTTGCTTCAGCCTGACGTGCACTTTCTAACTGCTTAAGGCTGGCAGAAATATCAGGAAGAACCGGCTGTAACTCTACTTTGGCAATGTCATCCAACTCCGTCAGCAAGGGCTTTGCCTGCTCAGGCGGGTAATAGCTACCCAACGTTTCCCGAATCAAGTTTAGTTGCGCCTTAAACCCCGTGACATCCCCCTGAAGCACCAATAAACGCAAATTTTCCAGCCGTAATTGCAACAATTGGAACAAATGCAAGCGTGCATCCGCATCCAACTGCATCTGCAAAGGCTTATCGTGTTGGCGGATGACTATCGCATCATTCAGGGTTTCCAAAGCCTTGCGCTTATAGTCTGCCCACAAGGAATTACCTTCCACTGCCGTATCGGCATCCTCTGCGGCGGGCTTGAGCTCTTCTGCCAGCGGGGTTGCGGGCAATGCAGGCAAGGGTTTCAACCCCAACATCATGGCATTAATGCGTTGCGACACGCCCACAATATCCGGTACCGGTACAGCTTCCAAGCTCGACATATCCCGCGCAATTTGTTGGCGCACCGGCAAGTAATTCACTGAGCCAACTTTCGCCAGCAATGCATCCGCTTCTTTCAAGGCGGTAATCGCTGTGCGTACATCTTTTGCCAGATGCAACTGGCGGGCTGCCAGTTTTAGCAAAAATTCAACCTCAGCAATTTGCCATTCATCCGCACTCGCTGGGGTTGCGCTTTGCTGCATTTTCGCCTGCAAAAACGTCACCTGCTCTACTTGCGAGGCGACCGTATCCGCAAACTGGCGGGTTTGGTGTTGCAACCGTGCCATTTCCTGCAAGGCTTGCTCATTATTGCTGAGTGCCTTGGCGGTTTTGGCATCCAAATCCTCCCGTAAGGTATTCAAGGCATCACTGGTCGGCACGGTCTTGAGCTGTTCACGCAAGGTAACAATTTCAGCCGCATTACTACGCGCTTTATCGTTCATACGCTGCCAATGCTTATAGCCCGCCGCAATGCCGATGGCGGTAAAAGACAGCGCCAAGATAGACACAAATATGGCAAAACGTGCGCCAGTCGATTTCGGATGAGACGCGGCATTCTCAAATTCGGCATCCGACCGCATCGGCTCAACCGCATCCACGGCGGTATGCAAAGTTCCGTTATCAGCTTCGTGTGTCGCTGGTTTATCAATCATGCTTGGAATTCCTGTGCCCAATGGATGAGTGCCTGCAACATGGCCTCATCACCGGGGTTGTCTGCAATGCAAATAGTTCCGGTAAATCCAACAGTGCGTGCCGTGGCTAACATCCGCTGGCTCCCGACCAACAAGGGAACCGTTTTTATCCAGTCGGGATTATTCAGCAGGGTGAGCAAATTCAATAAGCCCTCGCTGCTGGTGATGGTGATTATATCAAGCTGCCGCTGTTCATGAAGGTATTTCAGGTGGCTGGCATCGATTTGAGGGCAAACTCGCTGATACACATCCAAATAAGTGACCTGTGCGCCACGTTCCCGCAAGGTATCGGCGAGCAATTCCCGCCCACCTTGCCCGCGAAAAATCAGGATACGCCGCCCGCTCAAGTGCTGCGTTTGCGGCAATGCCAGAAAGTCTTCACTGGTAAAGCCGCGTGCGGGAACCCAGTGTGCAGTGAAACCGTGTTGTTGCAATACCTTCGCCGTTTGTTTGCCAATCGCACCCAAGGTCAGGGTATGCAACACTGCCCGCTGCGCCGCGTCCATTGCTTGCAGACCATATTCCACCGCATTCGCGCTAATAAATACCGCCGTGTCATAGTGTGATAACTGTGCCAGCATGAGCGAAATTGTCGCTTGCTCATCCAGCGGACAAATCTCAACCACCGGCAATAACAACACACTCGCACCCGCCTGTTCCAACGCTTGCCGAAATCCTGCTGCCTGATGCGCGGGGCGGGTAACGACAATGTGCAAGCCATGCAGTGCTTCAGGCATGAATGCCCAGTAAGGCCAGCACTTTATCACCGCCTTGTGCCAGCAAATCCTCCGCAATCGCCACACCCAAAGCATCCGGGTCAACGGTACAGCCGCGCTGTTCACAAGTATACAGCGCGGAACCATCGGGGAAGCCAATCAACCCACGCATCCGTAATGCCCCGTCTTGCAACTCGGCAAACCCTGCCACCGGTACTTGGCAGCCACCGTTGAGGCGTTGGTTCATGGCACGCTCGGCACGCACACACACCGTGGTTTCCGCGTGACGCAAAGGAGCCAGCAAGTGTTCCACCCGTGGGTCGTTGCGGCGGCACTCAATCCCGACTGCCCCTTGCCCAATCGCAGGCAAACTTTGTTCGGTGGATAAAAAGGCGGTAATCCGCGTCTGGAATTCAAGCCGAATCAATCCCGCTGCCGCCAGAATAATCGCATCGTATTCACCATTATCCAGTTTCGCCAGCCGCGTATTGACGTTGCCGCGCAAATCCTTGATCTGCAAATGCGGGTAACAGGCGCGGATTTGGGTTTGACGGCGCAAACTCGACGTTCCCACGATAGCGCCCGGTGGCAATGCATCCAAATTCTGGTAGCGGTTGGAAACAAACGCATCACGCGGGTCTTCACGCTGCAAGATCACCGGCAGATGCAAACCTTCGGGGAATTCCATCGGCACATCTTTCATGGAATGCACCGCAATATCGGCTGAACCCTCCAGCATCCCCAGCTCTAGCTCCTTGACGAACAAGCCTTTGCCGCCAATTTTAGACAACGGACTGTCGAGAATTTTATCACCACGAGTCACCATTCCCACCATTTCAATCTGGAGGTCAGGGTGAAGTGTTTGCAAGCGGTGGGCGACGTGTTCAGCTTGCCACATGGCAAGTGGGCTGGTGCGGGTAGCGATACGAATAATCTCGGACATGATTCCTGCGCGTGTCTGGTTGAATGAGAGAATGCTAGCCTAGCACTTTACGGCAAAGACGGGGTAACTTCCATCCTCAGTTAGGGTAATCGCATTAAAATGGTCTTGACAAAAGTCCCTTAAGCTTGTTTCCTTTCATGCTTTTGGTTGCCTGATGAAACTCCGCCCGACAGCCTCGATACTCGAACACTTTGCTTCAATCCCTGACCCACGCTTAGATCGCCGTAAGCGACACAAACTGAGCGACATTTTCTTTATCACGCTGTGCGCGGTGATTTGCGGCGCGGATGACTGGGCATCCATCGAACAGTTTGGCAGAGCCAAAGAAAAGTGGTTCACCAGCGTACTGGATTTGAAGCATGGTATCCCGTCACACGATACCTTTGGGCGCGTTTTTGGGTTGATCGACACCCAGCAGTTCAGTGAGTGTTTTAGTCGCTGGGTGGCAGACTTGGGCGACCTTAGTGACGGTGAAATCATTGCCATTGATGGTAAATGCCTGCGCCGTAGCCTTGATAGCGCATCAGATAAGTCGGCCATTTACATGGTCAGTGCTTGGGCAACTCAAAACCAGTTGGTGCTAGGTCAGCAGCGGGTGGATGACAAGTCCAATGAAATCACTGCCATCCCTAAACTATTGATGCAACTGGATATTGCAGGAGCAGTGGTGACGCTGGATGCGATGGGATGCCAAACCGCCATTGCCCTACAAATCGTAGACAAAGGTGCAGATTACCTGCTCAGCTTAAAGGGTAATCAAGGCACACTTCACCAAGACGTAAAGCTGTTCTTTGAATCGGCTAACACCTGCCCACCCGTGGGACATGTCAGCTATGACGGTGGACATGGACGGATTGAGACCCGTAGTGTACGCGCCACATCAGCTATCGACTGGTTAAAGAAAGACCATGTTCATTGGCCTAAGCTCACTAGCATCATTGCTGTGACGGCTACCCGCGAATGCAAGGACAAAACCACGGAAGAAACCCGTTACTTCATCACCAGTATGGAAGCCTCAAACCCTGAACGTTTAGGGCAAATCGTGCGTGCGCATTGGGGCATCGAGAACAATTTGCATTGGGTATTGGACTACGCTTTCCGCGAAGATGACCAACGAATGCGTTCCGGTAACAGCGATGCGAATATGGCGGTTGTTCGGCATATTGCCCTCAATTTGGTCAAAACCGAAAAAACCGTCAAGCTCGGCGTGAAAAACAAACGTCTTAACGCAGGCTGGGATGAGGATTACCTACTAAAAATCGTTACAGGCAGACCAGGGGCTACCAAGCCTAAAACTTAGGGCTTTGTAAAACAAGATATATTTAATGCGATTGCCCTATCCTCAGTAAATATTTACGATTAAATTTCAAACAAAACCCTTGTATTTTTTTTCATTCAGGTTACATTAAGGATACGACCAACGGAATGAAAAAATAACACGGAAGTTATACCAATTTCTTCCTCTTAACGTGGTTGTTCAAGGACGGGCGAGATGATCAGCCCCCATATGTTTCGCTTGTAACGTGCCGGATCTTTAGCCCGGATCCGGCACTTCCTTGATTACTTTCTCATAGCACCGAATGCAACATTTTCGCACTCAGTAAAATCAGCAACACCGCAAACACCTTTTTCAACGCCGCAACTGGCAAAGTGTGCGCTAAGTTTGCCCCCAAGCGCGTGGTGAAAAAACTCGTCAGTGCAATCAACAGCACCGCAGGCCAATACACAAAGCCAATGGTGTAATCGGGCAAAGCGACTTGCCCCCAACCATTGACGAGATAGCCTAGCGTCCCCGCAATCGCAATCGGCAAACCAATCCCGGCGGAGGTCGCAATCGCCTTACGCACCTCGACATTGCACCACATCATGTAAGGCACTGAGAGTGAACCACCCCCGATTGCCACCAACGCTGACACACCGCCGATTACCAGCCCTGCGACGGACAAACCCGCGATACCCGGCAATTCCCGATGCGGCTTGGGTTTCATATTCAACCACATTTGCACCGCGACATACGCCATAAACGCCGCGAAAAATAACGCCAAACCACGGGTCGATAACACCGTTGCTAAAAACGTGGCGGCAAACGTTCCCACTAGAATCCCCGGCGTAATACGTTGCACCACTGACCATTGCACCGCTTGCTTGGCATGGTGCGCCCGCATACTTGAAAACGCGGTGGGGACAATCGCCGCCATCGAGGTTGCCAAGGCAATATGCACCACGTGTTCACTGGGAAACCCTTGCGCCACAAACAACGCCGTGAGCACAGGAACCATAATGCCACCACCGCCAATGCCCAACAGCCCTGCGGCAAACCCCACCACCAAACCCAGTGCCAGAAAAGAAACCAGTAAATACCATTCCAAGCTATAATCTCCCGCTCAAATTCGTATGCAAACCTTTAGATTTAGGGCAACGTTATGCAATATCTCACCATCCCTGTCACGGCTTTTCAGCAAAATTGCAGCATTATTTGGTGTGAAACCACCTTGGAATGTGCCTTTGTCGACCCCGGTGGCGACACCGATAAATTGATTGCTGCCGTCAACAAACACGGTTTGCAACCCATCGGTGTATTTCTGACTCATGCGCATCTGGATCACGTCGGCGGTACGTTAGCATTAGCCCAGCACTACCACATCCCGATTTCTGGCCCACACCTGGCGGATAAATATTGGCTGGATGCGCTACCGGTACAGGCTAAGCAATTTGGTTTACCGCATTGTGATGCTTTTGTACCGGATACTTGGTTGCAGGAAGGCGATAATTTAACACTAGGGCAACAAACGCTGGAGATTATTCACACGCCGGGGCATACCCCCGGACACGTCGTCTTATTCCACCGCGAGCAGGGCATTGCGTTTGTGGGTGATGTGTTATTCAACGGTTCAATCGGGCGCAGCGATTTTCCGGGCGGGAACCATCAGCAACTGATTCGGTCTATAAAGACTAAGTTGTGGTCACTGGGTGATGATGTTATCGTCATTCCGGGGCATGGACCGAACACAACCATCGGTCACGAACGCCTCCACAACCCCTTTATCCCATAATGCGAGGACGATAAAGTGCGTAACCTACTTGCCATTGTTGGCGTAACTCTGCTGACCGCGTGTGGCGGCGGCGGTTCATCCAGTACTCCCGTCAATACCCCCCCAACTGCTGTTGTTCCCATTTCCCCTGCCCCTGAACCAGGTACGATGAGTGGAATGCTGGAAACGCATAACCAAGTGCGGGCAGCCGTCGCCGTCATGCCGCTTACTTGGTCGAGCCAAATGACCAGTTACGCGCAAGAATGGGCAACCTACCTTGCCAATAACAACAATTGTGAGATGAAACACCGCTCCGTTGCTGGCATTAACCCCTTAAATGTCGGCGAAAACCTTTACTGGGCAAGTGCAGTTAAATGGAGCGACGGACGTACCGAAATACAAGCAGTGACACCAACTCAAGTCGCTACGGCTTGGGCAGATGAAAAAGTCGATTACAATTACGCCAGCAATACCTGTGCGCCGGGCAAACCTTGCGGGCATTACACTCAGATGGTGTGGAACACCACCACCGAAGTAGGATGCGGCATGGCGATTTGCCCCGACAAAGGTCAGATTTGGGTGTGCAATTACAACCCACCGGGTAACTACATCGGCGTAAAACCGTATTAGAGCCACGCGCCATTTCCCGCTACAATAGGCGCTTTCAAGCATCAAGGGACGAACACCATGTCGCAAGTGGATATTGCCGCAGTCAAAACGTACCTGCTGGCATTGCAGGATGATATTTGTGAGCAATTAGCAGCCGAGGATGGCAGCGCTACGTTTGCCGAAGATGCGTGGGAACGCCCCGGTGGTGGTGGCGGACGTACTCGTGTCATCAGCAATGGCGCGGTATTTGAACAGGGTGGCGTGAATTTTTCGCATGTGTTTGGTGATAAGTTGCCACCTTCTGCGACAGCGCAACGCCCGGAATTGGCAGGACGTAGTTTTCAGGCATTGGGCGTTTCGTTGGTGATTCACCCCAATAATCCGTTAGTTCCGACCTCACACGCTAACGTGCGTTTTTTCATCGCGGAAAAAGCGGGTGAAGACCCCGTGTGGTGGTTCGGCGGCGGCTTCGACCTTACCCCGTATTATGGGTTTGAGGACGATTGCATCAGTTGGCATCATGCCGCCAAGGTAGCGTGCGACCCGTTTGGTGAGGATGTTTATGCGCGTTACAAACAATGGTGTGACGATTATTTTTTCCTCAAACACCGCAATGAACCACGCGGCATTGGCGGCTTGTTTTTCGACGATCTGAATGCGTGGGGCTTTGAGAAAACGTTCGCTTTTATGCGCAGTGTTGGTGATGCTTACATCAACGCCTACCGCCCCATTGTCAGCAAGCGTAAAGGTTTGCTGTTCACCGAAACCCAGCGCGACTTCCAGCTTTACCGCCGGGGACGCTACGTCGAATTCAACCTCGTGTATGACCGAGGCACGCTGTTCGGCTTGCAATCGGGCGGGCGCACGGAATCCATCCTGATGTCACTGCCGCCTTTGGTGAAATGGCGCTACGCTTGGCAACCCGAACCGGGCAGTGAAGAGGCACGTTTATACACTGACTTCCTGTGCCACCGTGACTGGCTGGCGGAAGCGTAAGCGACACATTACCAGCTTTTTTCACCCGGCTCTGGCTTGTGCCCTGACAGTTTGTAGAACTTCCAAGCCAGATAGCCCAAAAAGCCTAAAATAAAGACGATGGTGAAAACAGACATGAAAACAATGCCGGTAGAACTGGAAAAGAAACTGGACATGGCGTTTACTCCCTTACGGTAACTTGATAGGGCTATCGTAAGAGCAGTGACACACAGTAACGTTGCGCAAAATCAAATTGGATCAAACCAGTAAAGCACTTTCTTGCTACAGGTCAAGTTTTTGTAAGTTTCCGCTATTGTGCCGCCAATGCCCGCTCAACGTTGATTAAGCCATACCCATAATCCCGATCAAGACCCGGCTGCCCTAAATCGGTCGCCGTGTGTTTCAGGGACTCTGGGTTGAAGCGTGGATTCAGGGCTTTCAATAAGGCGATAGCACCGGTCACATGCGCGGTTGCCAGCGATGTTCCGCTCGATACTTGAAAGGAACTGCGCGGAGCCGTTGTCAAAATCCCCACACCGGGCGCGGACAGGTCAATGTAATCACCACGATTGGCACGGCTAAATACCTGTTCATTCTTATCAACCGCCGTCACGGCGATAACGCCCGGCAGTGCTGCGGGGTAAGCAGGCGGCGCTCCAGGTCCACCATTGCCCGCCGAAGCCACCACCACAATGCCTTTTTGAATGGCAGCCTCGACCAATTTGTCGACTATTGGGTCGGCATTGCCCGCAAAACTGAGATTGAGAACTTGCACACCTTCACGCATTGCCCGTTCCAAGGCTTGCGCTACCAGACTGGAATTACTGCGGCGCTCATCCGGGTTCGCCGCATTAGTGCTGAACGCGCTGATCGCAATCAATTTGGTATCGGGCGCAATTCCAATGCGGGCATTCTGACTGATAATCACCCCAGCCACTTCCGTGCCATGCAAGCGGTTGCGTTCATCTCCTTCTGGAATCAAGTTAATCCGATCAATCGTGGAACGGAAGGAATCATGGTTAATGTCAATCGGGGTGTCGATCATACCCACGACCACACCACGCCCGGTACTGCGTTGACGCATCGCATCTGCCCCGGTCAGCCCTAATGGATACTCACCCATTGGCGTATCGCTAATACTGGCGGAGATATAGAAATTGCTGGTCGACGCATCGACATCAGTTTCATTGGATTTAATCGACTTGACCAGATCATAAGGGTCTTGCCCATTCGTCGCTGCGGTAATCATGGTCGTGCCAATGGAATCGAGGTTATCACTGCGCTTCGCCCGCAATTTATATTTTTTCAGCACCGTATCCGCCACTTCGCTAGATTTTTGCTGATCATAAGCGATTAACATTTCATCTTTTTCGTAATCTATCCGCCGAAATACCGGAGTTTCCACACAAATACTGCTGCTTATATGGCACGCGGGGGAATCGCTGGCTCGACCAATCACTTTATATTCTACGGGGCTGCAAGCGCTGAGGAGTCCGATGACGGTAATGAAAGCAAGGGGGTGTAATACGGCTGGCATGACACTCAGTATTCTCGTCCGATAAAAGCAATCACCGCATTATCTTGCTGCATTTGCTGTAAAATAGTGCTCGCTTGTGGGTCAGATGAGAGCACATCTTTCATTTCAATTTTGAAATAACCGGTATCGTTTGGACCATCAAGAATACGGGCATTCCAATGCAGCAGGAATTCACGCACTTGCTGTATCCGTGCATTTCCATTGAAATCTACCAGCAATACCATGCCTTTGACCACAGGAACAGCGCCGGGATTATCCGCCACCGTAGCACTGACATAAATGCCTTCTGGCTGACTACTGACGGAGTGTGCAAACCACCCCAAAAAGCCCGCCTGAATCAGTAACAATACGGCAAATACCGCATTCACTGGCGTTAAGCCTTCCCATGTCGGCAACAGATTTCGCAGCCATTGTTTTGCTTCACCCAACCAATGACGCTTTGGTGCAAGCGGGCGCGGCGATGCCAGTGATGCGGAAGGATCCGTTTGTTCTTCGCGCTCAATGCGTTTCATTAATTTTTCTAAACGCTGTTGGGAGGTATCCACCGCAGACAGCTCCAACAGGGAATTATTGGCGCGGATCATATCCACCAGCTTAAGTTCACGACGGTATTCATCCGCTAACTCAGGGTGAATTTCCAGCATCCGTTCTACCAAGTTGCGCTCGGATTCGTTTAATTTGCCCGTGATATACCAAGGCAACAACAACCGTGCTTCTTCAACCGGATCGCCAAGTGGGTATAGGCTCATATCACAATAGTCTCAAATGCTGTTTAAAAGTCAAAATCCACGATACCGGCTTTTTCCAGTAACTGTGCCAAACGCTTACGCGCATAAAACATGCGAGTTTTGACGGTGTTTTCCGCAATATCCAGAACAATCGCCACTTCTTTGACGGATTTGTCCTCAAAATAGGTTAGTCTGATCACTTCACGGTGCTCTTCCGTTAGCTGATCCATCAGACGTAACAACTGCTGTTTCATGTCATCCAATGCCAATTCCTCGTGAGGGTCGGCGGCTGGGTCAATCATGGCATCCAGTATCGACTCGTCTTCCAACGTCATTTCCGAGGTTTTGCGTAACCACGACACCATTTTGTTGCGAGCAATGGAATAAATCCAGGTCGACACCTTTGACTTGCCTGCAAAATTTTCCGCTGACCGCCAAACATCAAACATAGCCTCATCCACAAGATCAGCCGCCTGAGCAATATCGTCACGCAGCACGCGAGAACAATATTTCACCAAACGGGGCTGGTATCTCAAATACAACTGGCTGAATGCTTGCTGATCACCGCGACTGATGTATTCCATCAACACTTCATCGCTGAGTTTGCTTAGCGTTTCAGTCAGTTGTTTTCTGTTTTGTGAGTGGCCTTCCATCTCTATGTCGCTCTCATTACGGGTTTGGTTCTAATTAATTTGAGCCAACACTCAAAAAAATAATAAATATTTTTCAAGTTGCGTTGAACCACTTGGCGAGTAGTAGCGACTTAGCGTTAACACTACACACTCAACTAGTAATATTCAAAGTTATAATACTCCCTCGCAAGTCTGGCGGGTCTTCGGATCCGCCTTTTTTTTATTTGCAAGCACTCCATTAGCATATCATAACCTACTGATACAAAATTTTTCTTTCTAACGTTGGAAGCTGGGTATGTATCAAATTGGCACCACACTGACACAATTTATCCTCGAAGAACAACGTAAACATGCAAGCGCAACCGGCGAATTTAGTTGCGTATTGAATGACCTGGATGGCTCCTCTAATTATGGATGTGAATGTATCGGTTGGTACGATTTTCTCTATTATCAAAGCGCCTGAAGGTGTGGAAAACCCGACCGCTGCCGATTTCATGCAGCCGGGTACAATGGTGGCTGAAATTCATCGGATTTTGACTCGCGGCGGCATTTTCATCTATCCGATGGATAGCAAAATGAAAGCAGCGGGCAAAACCGGCAAATTGCGCTTGTTGTACGAAGCTAACCCAATGGGTTTCATCGTTGAACAGGCGGGCGGCATGGCGACCACGGCTTATTCACGCATTATGGAACTTCAGCCGACTGACTTGCACCAGCGCGTGCCGGTGGTGATGGGGTCGCGGAATGAGGTGGAATTGGTTACGGGGTATCATAACGTTTAACCGATCTGTGGGGGCGGTTCGCGAACCGCCCCTACTTGCCGTCTATTATTGTTTCTCGGCATACGATACGGTGTAGGACTGGCCTTGTTTTAGCTTGTCGAAATTGCCGAACACTTCTTTTAGGTTGCGCTTCATGTATTCGCGCAAGCCGTTGATGGTTACGATATACACGCGCCCACCGGGTTTGAGGTGGTGTTTCATGTCGTGCAGCAAAATGCTCATCATTTCCTTGCCCACTTTCGCGGGTAAGTTGGATGCAATCACGTCAAACCGCGCATCTTTGTCGAGGTGCTGAAAACCGTTGCTCAACATGGCACGGGCATTCGCCAGCTTATTCACGCCCGCATTGCGGTTTGCGTATTCGACTGCCATGAAATCCTTATCCACCATCAGGGTTTGACCTTGTGGGGCAAGTCTTGCCATCACCAAACCCACCGGGCCATAGCCGCAGCCGAGGTCGAAGCAATCATCGGTCGGGTTGATTTTCAAGTATTTCAGCAGCAAATCTGTGCCGTCATCAATTTCACGCGGTGAAAAAATTCCCCACGTCGACAGGAAGGTGAAAGGCTGTCCGCACAACTCTGTATCAAAACGAATATCGTCGCGCAGGCTTTTGGTGTAAGGAATATCAGCCATTAGAGAATCGCCGGTGCAAGATTTTTCGCATACAGGAAGGTGTACGCAAACGCCCCCAAACCTGCCAACCACAGCACAATCGCGCTAGGCTTACTCAAACCCGGCTTCAGGGCAATGACCCCTAACACAACGTACACAATCAAGCCGACCGCTTTAATGATGACAAAATTATCCACACCGTGCGTCGTGCTGACGAATGCCATCCACAAACCGGTTCCCAATAAAATCAGCATCGTCAATGAGGCACTGGCTAACGCTGCCTTGCCACTGACTGCCGGATTGTTGGTTAACATCCATATCCCCCGGATCAGGTAAATAACCACGGAAAGCAAGGCGATAATCGCGTGTACTTTGAAGATTAAGGTGTTCATGTCCATGTGGTGTGTCCTTATTGCAATTGTTGGAAAATGTGTCCCGCCTCTGCGAGTGCGTCGCCAAGTTGTGGCGCTAAGGTACAGTAATGACCCATCTTGCGACCGGGGCGGGCTTCGTGTTTGCCGTACAAGTGTAGCTTGGTATTCGCACTTTGCAGCAATGCCAACCAGTTCGGTTGCGCATCGTGCCACAAATCGCCGAGCATATTGACCATGACCACGGGAGAGAGCAGTTCCGTTGAGCCAAAAGGCAATTCACAAACCATGCGTACTTGCTGTTCAAACTGTGAGGTGACGCAAGCATCCAGCGTATAATGCCCGCTATTGTGGGTACGTGGTGCCATTTCATTGACCAGCAATTCGCCTTGGCGAGTGATGAAGAATTCCACTGCCATCACGCCGACGAAATCCAACTTATCCGCCATGCGCGTGGCAGCGGCTTGCGCGGCAGCGGCAAGTGCGGGGTCGATACGGGCAGGCACAATGCTTTGGTGCAAAATGCCGTCGCGGTGTTCGTTTTCGGCAACGGGGAAACAGCGCACTTCGCCGTCAACATTGCGGGCGAGGATGACAGAAATCTCCCGTTCCAATTCCACCCGCTGTTCCAGCACACATGCGACATCGTGCAATTGGGCAAACGCGGCTTCTGCTTCAGCAACCGAATGCACCGTGACTTGCCCCTTGCCGTCGTAACCCATGCGGGCGGTTTTGAGAATGGCGGGGAATTGGATGCTGTTGGGTGCAGCCGTAATGTCCGCTGCGGTGTGAATCGCCGCAAACGGTACCGGCTGTAAGCCGCACGCCCGCACGAATTCTTTTTCCACAATGCGATCTTGTCCCATTTTCACCGCCTGAGCTGAAGGGCGTACTGGGCAAAACTGCGCGAGGAATTCCAGCGTTTGCGCAGGAATATTCTCGAATTCGGTGGTAATCACATCGCAACGTCTGCCAAAAGCGCTAAGCGCGGCTTCATCGTCGTAAGCGGCAATGATGTGGTCATCCGACAATTGCGCGGCGGGGCTGTGAAAATCGGGTTCTAAGATAAGCACGCGGTAGCCGAGGGTGCGGGCGGCGACGGTAAACATGCGTCCGAGTTGCCCGCCGCCGAGCATTCCGATGGTTGATCCGGGGAGTAGTATCATGAAGCTTCAGGGTCTGTTAATAGGGTAAAACAAGCGCGAAGAATACAGCAAAGTGCGTTACGACGCATCAACGCAACCATCGCTGCAATAGTTGTTGCAACTGTGTTTTATCAAACGGTTTGGTGAGAAAATCATCCATGCCTGCGGCAAAGCACTGTTCACGCACTTCCGCAACGGCATGAGCCGTGAGTGCAATAATCGGTAAGTCGCTGGCTGAAGCAAATTCACGAATGCGCTGGGTTGTTTCATAACCGTCCATCTCCGGCATACTCACATCCATGAATACCAGATCCACCGTGTGCTGCTGCAATAAGGCTAATGCTGCTGCACCACTATCGACCGTGATGACGCTTAAGCCAAGCGTTTTCAGCAATTCGCCCCCGAAAAAGCGATTTAATGGTTCATCATCCACCAATAGAATGCACAAATCTTGGGTGTGGGCTGGCAGTGCATCATCGTCAATGGGGCTGGCTTCCAGGGGAGGGGTTTCTACTAACGAGAAATTCAGGGTAAAGAAAAAGCGGCTACCTTTTCCTGTGTGGCTGACTAATTCCAGATTACCGCCCATGCGCTGCACCAATTGCTGGCTGATTACTAAACCTAGCCCGCTGCCGCCATAACGCCGCGAGGTACTGCTATCGGCTTGGAAAAACGGCTGGAACAGCCCGCGCTGTTGTTCCGCCGTTAAACCGATGCCGGTATCTGAAACCGCAAACGTTAGCTGCATACAACCAGCGGATGCCGCAGTTTCCTCATGTACCTTGAGCATCACATACCCTTGGTGAGTAAACTTAATGGCATTGCTCAACAGGTTAAGCAAAATCTGTTTTAAGCGCGTGGGGTCGCCTTGCAACCACAAGGGAGCAGGCACACGGGAATTAATGGTAAACGGTAATTGCTTGGCATTCGCCGCCTCTGCACACAGCGTATGTACCTCGTGCAATAACGCATTCAGTTCAAACGGGATTTGTTCCAAGATCAATTCACGCTGTTCAATACGTGCCACATCCAGAATATCATTGACCAACCCCAGCATGTGCTTGGCGGCAATATCGAGTTTATCCACGTAATCTTGCTGCTGCGGGGTCAACACGGTATGACGCAATAATGTACCCGTGCCGACCAAAGCATTCATCGGGGTACGCAATTCATGACTCATGGTGGTGAGGAAATCGCTTTTCGCTTTATTGGCTGCGTTTGCACTTGCCACCTGCTCACGTAAACGCAGCGTATAGTCAGCTTGTGCATTCGAGAGCAACAATAAAAATATAAAAATAACAACCAATACCAATGTTGTGGAATTAATTGGCGTGATTAAGCGTAAACCAAAGCCATCGACAACAATTGGTATAATGCCTGCCATTAGAACTGCAAATGCCCAATACAGATTAGGCATAAACCTGATCCCTATCAAGTGCAGACGTATAATGGCAAGCAAGGTCAAGCAACTGATTAGAATAACCCCACTGCCCGACACCAAAGCCCCATAATCAAGCCAAGGCAAGCTGACTGCGGAAGCAATAAATAACCAAAATACCCCTCGAAACAGCCAATCAACCTTGGGCAGATGGTGCGCCAATTCCAAAAAATGCCGGAAAAAAGCGGTGAAACTGGCAATAGCTAACAGCGCGAATACCGGGTAAAGCCGGTAATATTCAGGAATCACCCACAAATAATGGTGAAAAAATCCGGTATAACGGCTCATTTCCAGCACAGCAAATACAATAAATACCCCCAACCAGCCATACCCTTTTTCACGCAGACTGACAAACAGCAGCAGATTGTATAAGCCCAAGGCAAACAACCCTGCCAAAATGACCGCGTGGAGGAGCAAAGCATTCACATGGATACGCGCTTCTTGCTGCACCAACTCAAGACTGGCAAATATGCTATCCACACTGCCTTGCAGACGCACATACACCCAATGATCGCCTTGCGCCAAGGGTGGCAGCGCGTAGATGTGGTAATGAAAATAGGGGTCGGGCGTGAGTAAACGCGGGGCTGCATTGGGCGAATCATGCCACCAATACACCTGTAGCGGCGACTCTTCCATGTCATGAACTCTGATGTACCAGCGTTGCCAAGGGCTGGATTGGTTCTGGAAGCGCACCCGCAACCAAAAGGCATCCATGGTTAAACCTGGTGCAAACACAGCAGTGCCGGTATTGCTGAATGGCTGATCATGAAGCGGCGCTCTCACCTCATTGATCGTTAATTGCCCCGTTGGATCCCGTAAAAAATCC
The DNA here is from genome assembly GCF_021650935.1 of Thiothrix winogradskyi. Lineage (NCBI taxonomy): Bacteria > Pseudomonadati > Pseudomonadota > Gammaproteobacteria > Thiotrichales > Thiotrichaceae > Thiothrix > Thiothrix winogradskyi. The sequence goes on from NZ_CP091244.1 coordinate 703,415, forward strand.
AAATGCGTTTTGAAATGCACTTGCGTTTGCTGATCGTTCAGTACCTCAACGGGAGTTGCACCAAGCCCAGTGGCACTGAACCATAAACAACACCATACAAACAATTGAAGCAGGCTGGTTTGTGCCACAGTTTGCTCAGCATTATTGAGGGGGCAGGGGCATAGCCATCGCATGTTGGCGTTGTTCTTCACGGAATTGCGCCAACTTTTCCGCCAAAATCGGGTCGTCATTCGCCAACATTGCCACCGCAAACAACGCTGCATTTGCCGCGCCCGCTTCGCCAATCGCAAACGTTGCCACCGGCACACCTTTGGGCATTTGCACAATCGAATACAGCGAATCAATGCCGTTCAAGGCACGGCTGGTGACAGGCACGCCTAAAATCGGCAAGGTGGTTTTTGCCGCTAACATGCCGGGCAAGTGCGCCGCACCGCCTGCACCCGCAATAATGCACTTCAAACCGCGCTCGCGTGCGGTTTCCGCGTATTCAAACAGTAAATCGGGTGTGCGATGGGCGGAAACGACGCGGTATTCATGTGCAATACCGAATTTTTCCAGTTGTTCAACGGCTTTGGACATCACGTTCCAATCGCTGTTGCTACCCATGACAACCCCTACCACTACCGCCGAATTGGGTTGAGTCATGATGCTCCCCTTATTTCTCTGCAAAATCTGATATTATAACGTGATGTACCTTTTACGCACTAACTAACCGCAAGCGAATGAATACAAACAGTCACCCAAGCAGCGTTCTTGAAACGCACATCACCTCCCTGCCGCTGATTGCACGGGGCAAAGTCCGCGATATTTACGCCGTCGATGACCAGCACATGCTGATCGTGACCACGGATCGTTTATCGGCATTCGATGTGATCATGCCGACCCCGATTCCACAGAAAGGCGTCATTCTCACCCAAGTGGCGAATTTCTGGTTTGGCTTGCTGCATGACGTGATCCCGAATCACTTGAGCAACTTGACGCTGGATGATCTACCGCTGACCGCCGCTGAAAAAGCGCAATTGCAAGGGCGCAGCATTATCGTCAAACGCCTCAAGCCCTTGCCGGTGGAAGCGATTGTGCGCGGTTACTTGATCGGTTCGGGCTGGAAAGATTACCAGCAAACCGGCGCGGTATGCGGCATCGAATTACCCGCCGGTTTGCAAATGGCCGACCGTTTGCCTAAACCGATTTTCACGCCTTCCAGCAAAGCCGACGTAGGCGATCACGACATCAATATCAGCTTTGCAGACATGCAGACGCGGATTGGGGTAGAGCTTGCCGAGCAAGTGCGCAGCGTGAGTTTGAAGTTGTATCGCCAAGCGGCTGAATACGCGCTCAAACGTGGCATTATTATCGCCGACACCAAGTTCGAGTTCGGGTTGGATGCGGAGGGCAAGCTGGTGTTGATCGACGAAATCCTCACGCCGGATTCCTCGCGTTTCTGGCCTGCTGATCAGTACAAACCCGGCATTAGTCCGCCATCGTTTGACAAACAATTCGTGCGGGATTATTTAGAAACGCTGGATTGGGGCAAGGTTGCGCCGGGGCCGGAATTGCCTGCGGAGATTATGGAAAAGACAGCGGCTAAGTATCGGGAAGTTGCCGACTTACTCACGAAATAAGACCCTCACCCCAACCCCTCTCCCAAAGGTAGAGGGGCTAAGAAATAGACATCTTGCTCCCCCTCTACCTCTGGGAGAGGGGGTTGGGGGGTGAGGGTAAACAAAAGGAAAAAATATGCGAATACTAATAACTGGGGTAGCGGGATTCATCGGGATGCACCTCGCTTTGCAATTGCTGCAACGCGGCGATGAAGTCGTCGGTATCGACAATTTCAACGATTACTACGATGTCACCTTGAAAGAACGCCGTTTACAACGGGTGATCGACGCGGATGTTGCGGGTAAATTCAAGTTCATTCGTTTGGATCTCGCCGACCGTGCGGGCATGGCGCAACTGTTTGCGGAAGAAGGCTTGGATGCGGTGGTGAATCTTGCCGCGCAAGCCGGTGTACGTTATTCCATCGACAACCCGCTGGCTTACATCGACAGTAATCTGGTCGGATTTGGGCATATTCTGGAAGGTTGCCGTCATAACGGCGTGAAGCATTTGGTGTATGCGTCATCCAGTTCGGTGTATGGCGCAAATGAATCCATGCCGTTTTCGGTGCATGACAATGTGGATCACCCACTGTCACTGTATGCCGCTTCCAAGAAAGCCAATGAGTTGATGGCGCACACGTATTCGCATTTGTACAACTTGCCGACCACGGGTTTGCGCTTTTTCACGGTGTATGGCCCTTGGAGTCGCCCGGATATGGCGATGTTTAAATTCACCAAAGCGATTTTGGCAGGCAAGCCGATTGATGTGTTCAATTACGGCAAGCATCGCCGCGATTTCACCTACATCGACGACATTGTGGAAGGGGTGATTCGCACCTTGGATCATACCGCAACGGGCAACCCCGATTGGAGTGGGATGCAGCCCGACCCCGGCACGAGCAAAGCCCCCTGGCGCGTTTACAATATCGGCAATCAGAATCCGGTGGAATTGATGGATTATATTCGTGCCATTGAAGATGCACTGGGCATGAAAGCGGAGTTGAATTTATTGCCGCTGCAACCGGGCGATGTGCCGGATACTTACGCGGATGTGGATGCGCTGGTGCAGGATGTAGGCTATCGGGAACCTCTAAAAACCCACTGATACCCACACAAATGTGAGAAAATGCTCATCTGAGCCACCGCCCCGTTACTAGCCATGCCCAAGAAAAGTGCCATCAAAACCAGTCTGTTTGCCGCCGAAGAGCGTGAACAGAAACTCGACCGCAAGGGCGACCTGCTGTCCACCCTGAACCAGCACGTCAACTTTGTCGCCTTGGCAGGAGAAATCGACCACATCGCCCCACGCCCCAGTGACAAGCGAGGAGGCCGTCCACCCTACCCAACGGAACTGATGGTACGGGTCTTGGTGTTGCAACACCTGTACAACCTGTCGGACGAGGCATTGGAATACCAATTGCTTGACCGGCTGTCGTTCCAACGGTTTTGTGGCCTGCGTCATTCCAGCACGATCCCGGATGCCAATACCTTGTGGGTATTCCGTGAACGGATCAGTGCGGCAGGTGGTGCGGATGCCCTGTTTGATGCCGTCCAACGGCAATTACAACAACACGGTTTTATTGCCCGTGGTGGTCAAATCGTTGATGCCACGCTGGTGGAAGCCCCTAAACAACATTTCCACAAAGAAGAAAAAGCGCTGTTGGAACAAGCGGCAACACCTGCTGACTGGACACCTGCCCAACGTCGCCAAAAGGATACGGAAGCAAGCTGGACGAAAAAACACGGTAAAAGTTACCACGGCTACAAACTCAGTATCAGTGCCGATCGGAAATACAAACTCATCCGCAAACACCACATCAGCACCGCCAAAGAACATGACACCAACCATTTTGAAGCGGTGCTTGACCGAGCCAACACCAGCCGTGACGTATGGGCGGACAAAGGTTACGAAGACCAATCCCGTGAACAACGCCTCAACCAAGGTAGCTGGCGGTTACACATCCAGCACAAAGCCAAGAAAGGCAAGCCGCAATCCGACTGCCAGAAGCGCCGCAACACCCGCATCGCCAGACCCCGCGCACGGGTTGAGCATGTGTTTGGGTCAATCTGTGCGATGGGAGGCAAAGCCATCCGCAGCATCGGGTTGGCACGGGCAGTATTCGGCCTCAGCATTAAGGCAACCGTGTATAACTTGCGGCGGCTTTGTTCACTCAAAGAGGGCGGAGTTGTGCCCATTTGATGGAGAAATTCCCGAAAAAACAGCAAAAATGCGGAAAAACCACCTGATTGTGGCTTGGTGTGCTAAAAATTGAGATGGGTTGGTGTTTTTTTAACAAAATGTCGATAGACCAACGCTAACCGTTGCAATACGCCGGGTTTTTAGAGGTTCCCTATCGTCCCAGTATGTCGGTTGACGAAGGTACGCGCCGCTTTGTGCAGTGGTACCGCGATTATTATCAGGTTTGAGCCATTAACTGCCATTAACGAATGAGGCTTTCCCATGCAAGGTACGCAACGTGCGCGTTTCGTTGAGCAACTGCTAAGCCGCGCCCCGGACTACGCCAGTTTTGTGCTGGTGATTTTTGCGGGCTTTTTGCTGGCACGCCTGACGTGGATGCTATTTCCCGCCGATCCGCGCCCCTTACTCACCAGCAATGATACCGGTGTGGTAAACAGCGCCACCCAAGCGAAACCCAATCTGGGCGATACTTTGGCAGGCTACCATTTGTTTGGGGTGTATCAAGCGGATAGCGGCAAACCCGCCCCGACGAATATCCAAAACACCCAATTGGCGCTCAAACTTCAGGGGGTTTATGCCCCGCCCAATGACAGCGGTTATGCGGTGATTGAGGAAAATGCGCAGCAAAAAATCTACGCAGCAGGTAGCACCATTGGGAATTCCGGGGCAGTGTTAGAACAGATTTTGGCAGACCATGTACTGTTACGACGTAATGGTCTGCTGGAAAAACTGGCGCTACCTAAACCCGAATTAGGCGGTGGCGGCAATGTGGCTGCGGCAAGTGTGGGCGATAACATGCCTATGGATATGCCCGTCGTAGACTTCACGACTCCGCCTGCTCCTGACATCGTGCCACCGCCGGAAATGTTCACCCCTAGCGAAGGGGCGGTTCCACCGCCGTTACCGGAAGAAATGCCGCCGATGGAACAACAGGGTGCAGCAGAAGCTGCCCCCAATCTGGGTGAATTTCGTCAGTCGGTGATGAACAATAATATGCGCTTGCTGGAAGTCGCCAGCCCCCAGCCTTACGAGCGTGACGGCAAATTCCTGGGGTTTCAATTAAGCCCCGGTAGCAATGTCGCGATGTTCAACCAATTGGGCTTGCAATCTGGCGATATTGTGACCGCCGTGAATGGCACGGTGCTGGAAAACCCAGCCGTTGCCATGCGTGTACTCCAAGAAGCGGCGACTGCCAACCAAGTGAACCTCAATATTACCCGCAATGGGCAAGAAGTTTCCCTGCCAATCAACTTTCAATAGTTACATGACTTTACGCAAGCTTTAGGTCACGGTGGAAGTGCTACACTGAAACGAAAAGGTCACGGAGTTTCGTCATGCGCTTTTCCCGTTTCTTACTGATCACGCCTCTGATTGCCATCCTCGCTTGGTGGCTCTGGCAGCAACAACACCCGACCGTATTGGAAGTCAGCGTTGCGAATGTCAGTCGCGGTGTCGTGGAATCGACGGTTGCCAATACCCGCGCTGGTACAGTCAAAGCCTGCCGTCGCGCCCGAATGTCCCCTTCCATCGGTGGGCAAATCAGTACCTTACCCTTTGCAAAAGGCGCACACGTCAAGGCAGGCGAGGTGTTATTACGCTTGTGGAATCACGATTTGCAAGCCACCGTAGACGCTGCTGACAAAGGCGTACAAGCCGCACGGGCGCAGCGCAGTGCTGCCTGTTTGCAAGCGGAAGAAGCACAACGCGCCGCTGAACGCGCCAAATCATTACGCAAATCCGCCAGCATCTCAGCACAAGAATTGGATAAAGCCAACACCAATGCAGCGGTAACGGCTGCCAGTTGTCATGCTGCCGAAGCACAAATTACTGTCACGCAAGCGCAACTCCACGCCGCACAAGCGCAACTGGAACGCACCCTGCTGATTGCCCCGTTTGCGGGCGTGATTGCGGACATTAACGGCGAACTCAACGAATACGTCACCCCATCGCCCCCCGGCATCCAAACCTTGCCGGTGGTGGATTTGATTGAACCGGGCTGTTTTCTGGTGAGTGCGCCGATTGACGAAGTGGATGCGCCCAAAATCAAACCCGGTTTACCCGCCCGCATAACGCTGGATGCGTGGCGCGGACGTGACTTCCCCGGCAAGGTCACGCGGGTGGGTGCTTACGTTATCGACCTCGAAAAACAAGCACGGACGGTGGAAGTTGAACTCGCTTTCACCAACCCCGCCGATCTCGATGCCTTACTGGTCGGTTACAGCGCGGATGTGGACATTATTCTCGAAACTCGCCCCGATGTGTTACGCATCCCCACCGAAGCATTATTGGACAGACAGTTTGTTTACCAACTCAACCCAGCGGGCAAGTTGGAAAAGCGCAAGATTACGACAGGCTTGAGCAACTGGAGCTTTACCGAAGTCACTGCGGGTTTGGATGAGGGTGATACGATTGTTACTACACCGGGTATAACGGGGATTGAAGAAGGTATCGCGGCAAAGGCAAAGGACACTACGGATGACTGACCCTTTCATCACCTTGCGTGACATTTGCCGTCACTTTCAGGTGGGCGATGAAACAGTACACGCGCTGGATCACGTTAGCCTCGACATCCACGCGGGCGATTACATCAGTGTGATGGGACCGTCAGGTTCGGGGAAATCGACTTTGCTGAATGCCTTGGGTTTGCTAGATCAGACTAATGCAGGCAGTTACCGCTTGGAAGGTCGCGAACTCACCACCCTGCCGGAAGAACAGCGGGCGCAAGTGCGGCGTGAAAAAATTGGTTTCATTTTCCAGTCGTTTCACCTGATCCCGCGTTTGAGTGCTGCGGATAATGTGGCGTTACCCTTGGTGCTGACCGGGATGCCTGCGGCTGCCCGTAAGACCAAAGTGCAGCAAGCCTTAGCGGGTTTAGGCTTGCAAGATCGCGCTGATCACCGTCCTGCGCAACTGTCTGGCGGGCAACAACAGCGGGTAGCGATTGCCCGCGCTACCATTATGCAAGCGCCCCTGCTGTTGGCGGATGAACCGACTGGAAATTTGGATTCGCACTCCAGCGCCGAGGTTATTCGCATCCTTGAAGCCCTAAACGCGCAAGGCATCACCCTCATTGTGGTGACGCACGATATGGAAATCGGCAAACGGGCGCGGCGGCGGGTGCGCATGGTTGATGGTAAGGTGGTTGCCGATGAGCATTGAAGCATGAAACCGCAAGATACCCTGCATTTCAGTTACCAAGCTTTACGCGCGTATCCGGGGCGTACCGCGTTGATCTTGCTGGCAATGTGCATTGGGGTGGCAGCAATTATTTTGCTCACCTCCTTGGGTGAAGGCGCACGGCTGTATGTGATTGGGCAATTCCAAGGCTTAGGTTCCAACTTGCTGATTGTGTTGCCGGGGCGTTCGGAAACCACTGGCGGTGCGCCGCCCCTGATTGGCACCACCCCGCGTGATTTAACGCTGGATGATGCACTTGCCCTGCAACGCAGCCCCGCCATCAAAGAGGTTGCGCCCATTATCCTCGGTGCTGCACCCGTCGCGTATGAATCGCGTGAGCGCGAAGTCACCATTATGGGTTCCACCCCCGCCTTGCTGAGTGCGCGGCAATTGGAACTTGCCAGCGGGCAAAGCTTGCCGGATAGCAATCCGCGTGTCGCCACGGCGGTGTGTTTGCTGGGGGAAACGGTGTGGAAAGAGCTATTCGCCAACCGCAATGCTTTGGGCGAATGGGTGCGTATCGGCGGTTCACGTTTCCGCGTGATCGGCGTACTCGCAGGCAAGGGGCAATCGCTGGGGTCGGATATGAACGACATGGTGGTGATTCCGGTTGCGAGTGCGCGGAACTTGTTTAATGCACCGTCGCTGTTTCGCATTATTGTCACGGCGGAGAGTCAAGGGCAATTGGCGCAAGCCACGCAAGACATTGAACGCATTATCCGCCAGCGTCACGACGGTGAGAATGACATTACCATTATTGCGCAAGATTCCTTGATTGGCACCTTTGACAATATCCTCAGGGCTTTGACTTGGGCGCTAGGTGGCATTGCAGCCATCAGTTTGCTGGTGGCGGGGATTCTGATTATGAATGTGATGTTGGTGGCGGTTAGCCAGCGTAAGGCTGAAATCGGCTTGCTCAAAGCCTTGGGAGCACCTACTTCGCAAGTCTTGCGCCTGTTTTTGACCGAAGCGACCTTGCTGGCGAGTGCGGGCGGAGCCATTGGTTTGCTGCTGGGCTTGGGCGGGGTATTGCTGTTGAATCAGGCAATACCGGATTTCAGTGCGCAACCGCCGTTGTGGGCATTGTTGGTGGCGGTGCTGATTACGTTTTTCACGGGCTTGCTGTTTGGCAGTATTCCGGCACGGCAGGCGGCGCGGCTGGATCCGGTCGCCGCCTTGTCGGGGAGGTAGCCATGCTATTAGCGGATTACTTGCACCTTGCTACCAGCAGTATTCGCTTCAGCCCGATGCGTAGTTTTCTGACGGCGTTGGGGATTGCGGTCGGGATTGCGGCGGTGGTGTTGCTAACCGCTTTGGGGGGCGGGGTGCAGCATTATGTGCTCCAGCAATTCACTCAGTTTGGGGCGCATATTATTGCCATCAACCCCGGCAAAAGTTCCACCTTTGGGGTATCGGGTGCAATGGTCAGCAATGTGCGTCCGCTGTCGATTGAGGATGCGGAAAGCTTGCGGCGCATTCAAGGCGTGGAAACGTCAGTACCGATGGTGCAAGGCAATTCCCCTGTCGAAGTCGGACAACTGACCCGCTGGACCACCGTCCTCGGCGTGAATCACGAAACCTTGCAAACTTGGCAATTGCACCTTGCCAGCGGACAATTTCTGCCTGATGACAGTGCTAATCAAGCCCGTAATATGGTAGTGATTGGTGCAAAAATCCGCGCTGAACTGTTTCCCGATCGCAGTCCGCTGGGTCAGCACCTGCGCATTGGGCAAGAGCGTTTTCGTGTCATCGGGGTGATGGAATCCAAAGGGCAAATCTTGGGATTTGATATGGATGATGCGGTCTACATCCCCGTTGCCCGCGCCCTTGCGCTATTCAACCGTGAAGGCTTAATGGAAATCGACGTGTTGTATCAAGCGGGAGCCAATGAAGCTGCCATTATTGAGCAAATCAAAGCCTTGCTGATTCAACGCCACGGCACGGAGGATTTCACCATCACCAGCCAAAGCGATATGCTGAAAACCTTGGGGTCGATTCTTGATCTTCTCAAAGCGGTGGTGGCGGGGATTGGTAGCATTTCCCTGCTGGTGGGCGGGGTTGGCATCCTCACCATTATGAGCATTGCGGTGAATGAACGCACCGGTGAAATCGGCTTGCTGCGGGCGTTGGGCGCATCCCGCCAGCAAGTGACCTATTTGTTTCTGCTGGAAGCCGCCGCCTTGGCGGGCTTAGGTGGTGTTGCCGGAATGCTGGTGGGGATTGGAATTGCCTGGCTGTTGCACGCCGTTATTCCCGCCATGCCGGTGCAAATCGACTGGCTGTATGTGTTGCTGGCAGAAGCTGTCGCCATCGTCACCGGGTTATTGGCAGGGTTTGCACCCGCCCAGCGGGCATCGGCATTGCCGCCAGTAGAAGCGTTACGGAGTGAATAATGACAGCAGTTTGTCCAAAACTCCCATCATTACTTTAACTTCAAACTGGACTATAGAATATAGCATATCCATTAATTCCACTTTTCAGCACCTTCAATTTCCAGCCGCAATTTGGCTAGTGCTTCCTGTTCCAATTTCCACGCCTCATCACGCAAGTGGTTAGCCTCCAACACCAATTTACCAATGGCGTTACGTTCAACTTCCGGCAGCATAGGAACAGGTATTTCACCAACCATGAAGCGGTCAATTTCTACGATAACAGACCCATAGCTGTATCTAGTTATAAGTGCCTGCCCATAGACACTAGAAAACCAAGCATAAAGATAACCAGCGGTAACATTATCTGTAGCGATAACTCGGATAGCATGTTCACTACCTGCCCATCCTTGCATGTATTTCGGGATAATTTGTACTCTGCCTATGGTGCCTGATCGAGTTATTGCCACCATATTTTCAGTTAGACATATTTCATCCAAATCCTTCTCATGCGCCCCTTTTGCCAATCCTTTGACTTCAATCGGGTCAATCTGGAACAGTTGCTTGCTGGATAACAAAGGGATGCCACCTTTAGGCACATAGACCCGCTTTCTAAATTTGGTGACGGCATTGATGGACTGGGTAAGTTGTTTGTCAGCCAATGGCAAGACTGGAAAACCAGACTCCTGTAATTGCTGCTCAATCCACCGGACTGTGGGGTTATGGAAAGCTGCATCAAGACGCTGCCCCCAATCCGAAAGACGGATTTTGCTGACAATTGACTCTTTACCTGTGACCGGTATGGATGGCAATTTTAAGGCAGTACGTAACAACGCATCCGCCTCATCCAATTTGTTGTTGGCTTCATCACGTTTCAACGCAGCATCAACAAAGGCACGCCCGATAGCAATCCGGCGAATTACAGGCAAATCAGGAATCAATACTTTTCGCAGATGGGCAAACTCGATATGTTGAATCACTGAACCATAGGTAACGCCTATAAGTTGTTGCCTACCCCACGATGAACGTAAAAATGCTGCAACATATCCAGCAGTATCTTTATCCAATGCCATTATACGAATGACATCTTCTGATAATGCCCAACCAGCCATTCTTGGTGATGCCAAACTGACATTGCCAATAGTGCCTGAACGTGACACCAAGACCATCCAAGGCTGAATCAGAAGCTGGTCTAGCTTTGTTGTTCTTGTACGACTGATGTAACTACCACGTTCAGGTCGTAAACCAATAATGTCTGAGCTTGACAAAAAGGGTACACCTTTTTCCTCGCTCACATATACGCGGGAAAAACGTGTCCCATTGTGGGCTTTTTGGCAAAGACCATTCTCTCCTAGCAATGCTTTCAAGGGGTAAGGGCAGGCACGTAACTCCGCAACCGCTTGTCGGGCTTCCAGTGCATAGGATGATGCTTCGAGGCGCAAACCATTACTGAAAACATCAGATAATCGAATGCCTGTGCCTGGCTTGGCTAATTGTTCTGCATGACGAACCGTATCTGTGGTTTTCTTTACCATCCCAACACCGCCGTGTTGTTTTTCCAAGTCAGAAACTCATTCGCAACAACAGGAGTATCATCATCTATTTGTTTTCCTGGACGCACAATACGACGGCTGGCATCCCCGTGCGCCCCAACTTCAAATAATTCAGTGCCATCTTCTTGGGTAGCGAAGAGGATTTCTTCACCTTCATCATTGCGCTTGTAGATGATGTTGCCGCGCTTGTCATGCCCTACAGCCAGCACTTGTGCCATGAAAATTTCATAGTCGTCCAGTTGCCGCTGGCGTTCTTCTTTGCGTATTTCAGCATCGGTTTTCTTTTGCAAAATAAGTACCGATGTTTGTGTACCGTTATTGGGCTGGAAGGTATCAGGGTGCAAATCAATGCTGGCAACAATACGGCAACGGGTAATCATCCAGTAGCGTACATATTCCAGTTCAGGGTTGCCAAGAATGCCATCGGGTAACACGATAGCAACGCGTCCCGCTGGTTTAAGCAGTTGCCAACAACGCTCGATGAACAAGATTTCAGGTGGACGCGAAGCATACAGATCATCCGTCTTTTGCCAGCCGCCGTCCTTGGTACGCTTCCAAACATGGGCAAGATCATATTGCACTAAGGTTTCCCGGTCAGAGACAGGCAATCTACCGCCAAAAGGAGGGTTAGACGCAATCACATCAAAATAGCCGATGCTATCAGGGCCGTGCAGTTCTGCGGGATCAATTTCTAATGCCTTCGCCAATTTCTCACGGAACTCAGCCTCCCACTGATGCGGATGCAACAGGCTGTCATTTTGCAAAATATTGCCTGAGCCATCGTTATTCATCACCATGTTCATCTTGGTGGCTTTGACCAACTCCCGATTAATGTCAAAACCGAAGAAACAACGGCTGGCAGTTTCACGAATTTCTTCATTCAACGCATGTCGATAAGCATCAGTATCCGGTAAGCCAGATATACGTCCGCGCAAGCGAGCAATGACTTCATTCATTGCAATAACCAGAAAGCCACCCGTCCCGCATGATGGGTCAAGTATTTTCTCATCTTGCTTGATGTCCAACATACGAATAGCCATGCGCTGGATATTGCGTGGTGTAAAAAACTCTCCCCGATCACCTCGCAGGTTGCTACCCACAAGTTCCTCATAGGCTTTGCCTTTTACATCAATGTGGGTATCCAGAAAATTGTAACGCTGGATTTCACCAACGATATACGCCAATGAACGGGGTTTGAGTGTAATGACATCATTTGTATCAAAAATAGCGGAATAGCGCTTTTTGACTTCATCAAAAATTTTCCCAATACGCTTCTGTACAGTTAAACGACCATCATTGCTGGCTTTCTCTTTGGCAGTTGAATAAAACTCCAGCGGCTTACTGACGTTACGCTCGTCGTGAATTTTGCAGAAAATGACTTTCAGCAGCTCAAAAAATGCTTTGTCCTTGGGCAAACCATCCGTCACATAGATGTGGTCATGACAAGTTCGGAAAGAAAACAACAGGTTATCATCCGTTGATTGCACAAGCCGATCACGGGTGGGGCGGTTGGTATCATCAATATTGCCGTCATGGGCTGGAATATCATTGGGTTCTTCCCATTCAGTACGACCTGCAACCACGATACGACGGTAAACTGACTTATGGCGGGCATTCGTCCACATTCCCCATGATGCATTTGGACAAGCCGACATATACGACTTGAGTTGTTCTTCTCCATCTTTCTTGTCGGATGGCCTCACCTTTTCATGCTTACACTCAATGATGATGTCGATGTTAACCTGAATATGCTGCGCACCTTCAGGGAAAATCGCCAGATCAACACGCTTGGTTGATGAACCAACTTTGATGGGGAATTCAACCGCAATACGTTCTGGCTTGTAACCCAGTTCCTTGACCAAACGTCGTTCAATATTTTGGCGAACGTATTCCTCTGGGGTATCGTTGCGGATCGTTCCGTCGATGTAGTCGCATATTTTGCCATCAGGGAGCGTTGTGATTTGCATGGGATAGGGTAAGCCAATAATTCAAACCTTGAGAGTGTAGCCCTTGGTTGAAAAAGAGCAATCGGTAAAGCTACCGTTCATACAAAAACCTAAATCTGCTCAAATTCAGATGTAAAAATGCCAACTGACAAACATTCAAATTTGTGCAATAGTAAAAACACATATACCACATATATTTGGAGGCATACATGCCACAACTCCACTGTTACGTCGCTGAAGAAGTTGCGACCCAACTCCAACACAAAGCCGAACAAGTACACCTCTCTATATCTAAGTATCTTGCGTTGCTGATTCAAAAAGACATTGGTACACAATGGCCTGAAGGCTATTTCGACTTATTCGGTGCTTGGGAAGGTGATGTGTTGCAACGCTCAGAGCAAGGTGAGTATGAAGTGCGAGAGGTATTATTCTGATGTACTTACTCGATACCAATACCTGTATCCAGTTCCTAAATGGCACCTCGCAAACGGTCAAACGCCACTTTCAGCGGTGTTCACCCAATGAAATTGCCCTGTGCAGTATCGTGAAAGCGGAATTATTGTTTGGTGCACGGAATAGCCAACGGGTCGAAGCCAATCTACAAAAACTGACCTTATTTTTCGCGCCGCTGGCAAGTCTGCCGTTTGATGATCGCTGTGCCGCAGAGTATGCGCAGATCCGTGCTGACCTGACACGCCAAGGCAAACTAATCGGCCCAAATGACCTACTGATTGCAGCGATTGCCCGCGCCCACGATGCTGTCTTAGTGACCAATAATACCCATGAATTTGAGCGCGTTACCAATTTGCGGTTGACCGATTGGCAAGCTGCTGTCTAGCTAAACTCAATCGGATCAATATCAATCGACCAACGCACCCCCGAACGCCCCGGCAAGCTGGCGGCTTGTTGCAGCAATTGGTGCAAAGCGTTGTGCAGCGCGGCGCGTTGCTGACTCCCCAACAGCAATTGCGCCCGGTAACGGTTGGCACGTTTTTCCAACGGTGCAGGAATCGGCCCCAAACGTTGAATCGCCGCACCATCCACCGCCAGCAAACGGTGGCTAACGTGCTCCAGAAATTCCAAGGCTTTTTCCATGCTCGCGGTGCTGCTGGCACGAATCAAGGCTTGATAGCCGAAGGGCGGGAAATTCCAGCGTTTGCGATCTTCCAATAATTGCCGTGCAAACGGGGTATAACCATGCCCAACCAATTGGTGCAATAAGGGGTGATCCGGTTGGCTGGTTTGCAAAATTACTCGCCCCGGCTTGTCGGCACGCCCGGCACGCCCCGCCACTTGCACCAGCAATTGCCCTAAACGTTCCAGTGCGCGGTAATCGGTACTGAGCAGTGATTGGTCAATGTCAATAATCACCACCAAGGTGAGATTGGGGAAGTCGTGACCTTTTGCCAGCATTTGCGTGCCGACCAGAATCAGCGGGTCATTGCTGCGCACCGTGCTGAGTTTGTCTTCGAGCTGACCTTTGCGGCTGGTGCTGTCGCGGTCAATGCGCACCACGAGGGCATCGGGAAACGTGGTTTGCAGGGTGAGTTCCAGCCGTTCCGTGCCTTGACCTTGGGTGGTGAGTTTGGGGTTTTTGCACACCGGGCATTGCAGCGGGGTGGCTTGTTCTGCGCCGCAATGGTGGCAAACCAAGCGGTTACGCCGCGCGTGCCAAGTCATATTCACGCTGCAATGGTGGCAACTGGCGTGCCAGCCACACGAAGGGCAAAACAGCGTGGGCGCAAACCCCCTGCGGTTGAGGAACACCATCGCCTGTTCGCCACGCGCTAAGGTGTCTCGTAATGCTTGCAAGCTGTGCGGGGTTAACCCGGCTTGTAATTCAAATGGGCGCGTATCCTGAATTTGCAAATCGGGTTTGCGCGTCGTGCCGGGGCGACGTTCCAGCCGGGCGTAATGAAAGCGGGCGGTTTGGGCATTGTAGAGTGCTTCCAACGACGGGGTGGCAGTTCCCATAACGATGGGAATATCCAGCATGTGAGCGCGTTTAATCGCCAAATCGCGGGCGTGGTAGCGAAAACCTTCCTGTTGCTTGAGGGAAGCATCATGCTCTTCGTCAATCACAATCAGCGCGAGCTGCGGCGCTGGGGTAAAAATCGCCGAGCGTGTGCCGATAATGATTTGCGCCGTACCGTTACGCGCTTGCAACCAAGCTTTGAAGCGTTCGCCATCACTCAAACCGGAATGCAGACATGCCATCGGGGTATCGCCAAAAAAGCGGGCAAAACGCAGCAGCAATTGTGGGGTCAAGCCGATTTCGGGAACGATGACCAGCACTTGTTTACCCGCCGCAAACAGTGGCGCAATCAAGCGCAGGTAGATTTCGGTTTTGCCGCTGCCGGTAATGCCGTGCAATAGAATTGGGCGACGCGGGGTTTGTGCATTCCATTGCTGGATGTCTTGCAGGCATTGTTGTTGTTCGTCCGTTAGTTGCAAGCGGGTGGTGTCGGGTGACGTTGTAGTGGTCGGTGCTGATGACAGCAGCAATTTTTGCAAACGGGTGGAGAGTGGTTTCGGTTTGCGCAACGCAACGGGCAAGGCAGAAAAAATCACTTCGCCCACCGGGTGGTGGTAATAACGCGCCGCCCATTGCAATAATTCCAGCAAGTGCGTATCGGGCAAGGGTGTTTCATCCAGCACGGCATCCACTGGCTTGATGGTAAACGGTGCATCGGGGTTGTCAGTCTCCGGCGCACGTTCGGCGCTGATCACCAAACCGACAGACTGTTGCTTGCCAAATGGCACGAGAACGCGCGTCCCGACTGGCAGCGCAGCATCGGCATTATGGGAGTAACTAAGCAAGGTGCGCAGCGGGCGTAACACTGCAATCTGGAGGGTATAGGCGGTTTGATTCATGACAGGCAGTTTAGCCGAATTACGCGGAATGTGCGTCGGCGTGTACCGCCTAATTTTGGGGGGAGCTTGCGGAAACCTTAACAACTACTTGCTACATAAGCGGAAATTCGGGTTATGCACAGAACCTGTGGATAACTCTGTGGATGAACGGCAAAAAGTGGCGGCTACGCCTTGTCAAATAAGCACTTATACACTTTGAATAAAAATTAAACAATACATATTTAGTCTATAATTATCAATAACTTAAATTATTTTTTCACGCAGTTATTGACAAACTAAGCGTAAATATGAAACTAAGGTTACAGTGTGGACAACTCTTAAAACCGTGCCGCGAAACTAAACGCCAGCGAAGCGTATGAATCATGGTTCAGAAATCCAGAAAATGCTAAAGTAGCGCCTCTTTGTTTTCGCTCTTACTGTCGCTCAAGGATTGATCCATGCTAGTTGCTGCCAATGTCACCATCCAGTTCGGTGCTAAACCGCTATTCGATAATGTTTCCGTCAAATTCGGCGACGGCAACCGCTACGGCTTGATCGGCGCGAATGGCTCCGGTAAATCCACTTTTATGAAAATCCTCTGCGGGCAATTAGAGCCGACAGCGGGTAACGTTTCCAAAGACCCGCACGAACGCATTGCCTATTTGCGCCAAGACCAGTTCGGTTTTGAAGACGTGCGCGTGCTGGATGTAGTGCTGATGGGGCATGAAGAAATGTGGAAAGTCATGTCCGCCAAGGATGCGATTTACGCCAATATGGAAGCCACCGAAGACGATTACATGAAAGCGGCAGAACTCGAAGGGCAGTTCGCGGAAATGGATGGCTACACCGCTGAATCGCGTGCCGGTGAATTGCTGATGGCGGTCGGCATTCCCATCGAACAGCACAACGGTCCGATGAGCCAAGTCGCCCCCGGCTGGAAATTGCGGGTATTGCTGTGTCAAGCCCTGTTCGCCAACCCCGATATTTTGTTGCTGGACGAACCGACCAACAACCTCGACATCAACACCATCCGCTGGTTGGAAGAAACGCTCAATAACCGCAACTCCACCATGATCATCATCTCGCATGACCGCCACTTTTTGAACCAAGTGTGTACCCATACGGCGGATTTGGACTTCGGTAAAATCCAGATTTACGCAGGCAACTACGACGACTTTATGGAAGCCTCCACCCAAGCGCGTGAACGCCAAGCCAACGCGAATGCTAAAGCGAAAGACCGCATTCTGGAATTGCAAGATTTTGTGCGCCGCTTCTCCGCCAACAAATCCAAGGCAAAACAAGCGACTAGTCGCCGCAAACTGATCGAAAAGCTCAAGCCGGAAGACATCAAACCTTCCAGCCGCCAATACCCGTGGATTCGCTTTGAGTACGACGAAAAAGAGCGCCTGCACCGTTTCGCCGTCGAGGTGAACAACCTCACTTTCGCTTACGACGGCATGGAAAAACCACTGATCAACAACTTCACTTTTGCGATTGAAGCGGGTGAAAAAGTCGGCATTATCGGCGAAAACGGCGTGGGTAAAACCACCCTGCTCAAACTGCTCGAAGGCAAATTGCAGCCACAAAAAGGCAGCATCAAATGGGCGGAAAAAGCCCGCATTTCCAGCTACGAGCAAGACCACGAAGACGACTTTAAAAGTGACATCAGCCTCACCGATTGGATGGCAGATTTCGTGCGCAAAAGCGGCTACGAAGGTGAAGACGCGGAAACCCAAAACCGTGGCACACTCGGACGCTTGCTGTTTGGCGGCGACACCGTGAAAAAGCCAGTACGCGTGCTTTCCGGTGGTGAAAAAGGTCGGATGATTTTCGGACGCATGATGCTCTCCCGTACCAACGTCATGCTGATGGACGAACCCACCAACCACTTAGACATGGAATCCATCGAATCCCTCAACGGTGCGCTGGATAAATACGACGGCACGCTGATGTTTGTGTCGCATGACCGGGTATTCGTCGGCTCCTTGGCAACCCGTATTTTCGACGTGAAAGGCGACGGCACGATTGTCGATTACCGTGGCACTTACGAAGAGTATTTGAGCAGCCAAGGGTTGGATTAATCGTCTTTTTGATCTGCACATGGACATCAATACGAAACTGCAAACCCTGCTGGAATTATCCGCCGAAAACGAGGTGGTTGAATTCAAGGAAGCTAAAAATGGCTACGACTTCACCAAGTTGGGGAAATATTTTTCTGCCCTGAGCAATGAAGCCAACCTGAAACGCCAAAAATCCGCATGGCTGGTTTTCGGTGTGAACGATAAGCGGGTAGTGGTCGGTTCGCAGTTTCGACTTGTGCGTAAGGATTTGGATCACCTCAAAGAAGAAATCGCCAACAAAACTACCAATCGCATTACCTTCATCGACATCCACGAAGTCAGCGAAGCAGGCAAGCGTGTGGTGTTGTTCGAGATTCCCGCCGCGCCAAAGGGTATCCCCATTACCTTTGACGGGCATTATTACGGGCGTGATGGCGAAGCTCTGTCGCCGTTAAATCTGGAAGAAATCGAGCGCATCCGCCGCCAAGCGGTTCTGGATGATTGGAGTGCGACACTGGTGACGAAAGCCTCACTGGATGATCTTGACCCAGACGCAATCCTGCTTGCCCGTAAAAATTTCAAAAACAAATTCCCTGACAAAGCCGACGAAGTGGATGCTTGGAATGATGCCACGTTCCTCAACAAAGCCAAGTTGACCATCAAAGGAAAAATGACTCGTACAGCGTTGCTGTTACTGGGCAAGGATGAGTCCGAACACTTTTTACTCCCCGCTGACCCGAAAATCCGCTGGCTACTTAAAGACAGCAATGGCAATGACCGTGACTACGCCCTGTTTGGGATTCCGTGGCTGTTAGCGGTGGATAAGGTGTTCAACAAAATCCGCAACATCAAATACCGCTACTTACAGAAAGGCACGCTGTTCCCGGAAGAAGTTGACCAGTACGCGCCGTATGCCATCCGCGAAGCTTTGAACAACTGCATTGCACATCAGGATTACACACTTGCCGGACGCATCAATGTGGTAGAACACGATGAAAGCCTAACCTTCACCAATTTGGGCAGTTTCGCCCCCGGTGATGTTGAGCGGGTGGTACGTGAAAACGCGCCGGAAGAGTATTACCGCAACCCGTTTCTTGCCACGGCGATGTTTAACCTGAAAATGGTCGATACTGCTGGGGGCGGCATCCGCAAATTGTTCCTGCTTCAGAAGCAACGTTTCTTCCCCATGCCCGACTACGAGCTGACCAATACCCGTGTGGTGTTGACCTTGACCGGCAAAGTACTGGATTTGGATTACGCCAACTTGCTGGCACAGCATGGTGATCTCAGCCTTGACGAAATCATCGCGCTCGACAAAGTGCAAAAGAAACGCCCACTCAGTACCACCGAAGAAAAGCTACTCAAAAACAAACGCTTGATCGAAGGGCGCAAACCCAACTTTTTCATCGCCAAATCCATTGCGCAAACCACCGGGCAAAAAGCCTTCTACAGCAACAACACCGCATTCGATAAGCAGTATTACCTCGACCTGATCTGCAAAGCCATCAAAGAACACGGCTCCATGACCCGCAAAGATATTGATGAGTTGCTGTGGAATAAATTACCTGATTGGATGAACGATGCACAGCGTAAGACAAAAATAGGTAACTTGCTATCACAACTCAGAAAATCTGGGAAAATTGTTAATCATGGTTCGTATAGCAAGCCATTATGGCTGCTCTCTTAACTTAGAAACCGAAAAGAGATTTAAAGAGAGATTGATTGCGTTTAGACACCATAAGACATTGATTTTAAAAAATTCTCTCTCTTAAATTGATCATTTATTACCCTTTATTTAAGAGAAAAACAAATGATCACGGGCAGGTAAACGCCGCGAGTTTATCCTCACACGCGCTGATCTTCCCGCCCGGCAAGGCCACGGCATCTTGCAAAATCGCGCAAGCTGCCGCCCTCGCCCCCGTCACGCCATGCTCGGCTTCCAACAATGCCAGCTTGTCGATGACTTTGCTGGTATTGCAATCGCGCTTGCGATCCGCGCTGACTGCCACTTGATAGCTGCTCGCCGCCTGTGCGTACAGCCCTTCCACCAGATAGCGATCCGCCACCGCCAGATAAAACTGCTTGTCGAGGATCACTTTATTGGCAGGGTTCAAGCCACGGGCAGTGCTGCAAGCCTCATCGCTGATCGTCTTTTCTACCGAGTCCAAGGGCGCAAGCCAAGCACGGGCGATACACAGATTGTTTTGAATCCAGTCAATTTTATCGTTCAATTTGACCGCTATTTCCAGTGCCAATTGTGCCTCATCCGCACTGCGCAACGGCGGTTCGGTGGATACCAGCAGCACGCCCAAGTTTGCCCAAGCAAACACGTTGCCGCAATTCTGCTCGATAGCTTGCGCGTATTTTTCCATCGCTTGAATCGGGCGATTATTGTTAAACAGCAAGGTCGCATCGCTTTCGGTACGGTTGGATGCCAGTATCTCCTGCGGTTTGGCAGCAGCACGATTGGCGCACTGTGCTTGCAAGGCTCTGACCGACGGTAATTCCACCAAAGGCGCGGTAGGCGGTTCGGGGAAGGGAGCAGCAGCACTAGCAGGCGCACTGGCAGGCGCGGCTGTACCGTAAGCCATGGGTTCCACCATAATCATACTGCGCATCGACAAGGTATCCGGCTCAAAAGCACGCGCATCCGGCAATTCCGGGTACAACGACGGCGCAGTAGCCGCCGCGATTATCGGTTCGGGCAATTTCAATGCAATTTGCGCCACTTCCGGTACCTCCGATGCCTTGCAGACTTTGGTAATGGGGTAATCAGGGCAGAGCAATCGGGTTTTATCCAAGGCACTGCCAATGGTTTGCCCCAGAATATGCCGCAAAGTGTCATTACCGCTTGCCAGTTGGCGGGCATGAGCGGAATGCAGGTCACGTAACAAGGTTTCAAGGGTTTCGGGGGTCACTTGGCTGCTTTGCAGGCGCGAACAGTAATCGAACCATTCGCCCAGTCGGCTATCGGGGTGTTCCATCGAAGCGGCTTCCCCGGTGCAATAATAATACAGGTTGTGACTTTCCGAGGCGACACTCAGCAACTGGGTGCGGGCTTCGCGCAGCATGTCGCGGATTAAATGCATATTGATGGCTTTGGGGTCGTAGTCGCCCAGCGTGCGCTCAAAGTGAAAAATACGCCCATCGAGTTCAACTTGCAGGAACAGCTTGCCCTGATCTTGATAGACCGAACCGGTGATATTGCGCCGCCCGAAAATGCTGCCGATGAATTCCACCACGTCGTTGATGGAAATGCCGGTTTCGGGCAGTTTAATGCTTGAGCCGAGCAAATAATCTTCGTTATTGCCCGTCACTGCATCAATATTGATCTTGCCATTCACATTTCTACTGGTGCGTTTGACGGTGGCGTAAATGTCGTTTTCCGCCAGCAATAATTCTTGTTTGAGCGTATTGGCGATAATACGCCCGGCATCGGCATGGCTGGCACTCATGCTTTGCGGCACGGTGAAGGCTTTCACCAAGACCAAATCGGCGCTATCCACCGCTTTGGAGACAACAAACAGTACTATTAAAAACAGCCCCAAGGTGGCAAACAGCCGCAAAAATCCCATCAAGCGCTCAGTCAGCAGCCGCATAAAATCGAGGGAATAGAGCACCCAAGCCTTTAAACGGTTGCCTAGGCTCAAAGGTGGCGCAGAATCATCCTGTGGTGGAGGTCTATCAGTCATGGATGCCCGTTTCCTTTACCAGTGTTTTACAGAGTATAGGCAATATAAACGCGACCAATGGTTTTATGGCAGAATGAGTGCATTGCAACAAAGGGAGTAACTTATGAATATCACCGTTAACGTCGACATGACCCCCGAAGAACTGCGCCGCCTCATGGGCTTGCCCGATGTACAGGAATTCAACCGCGAAGTCATGGCACAAATGCTGCAAAAAATGCAGGCAGGCGTGGAAGGTTTCGACCCACTAACGTTCTTCAAGCCGGGTGTCGCAGGCAATGCGGATATATTTAAGCAATGGGTGGATCTATTCGGGAAATTTGGTGGCACGAAAAGCTAAAACTTCCCCAGCGCAGCCAGCAAACGTTCCACATCTTCGGTCGTGTGCGCCGCCGACAATGTAACCCGCAACCGTGCGGTTTCTAACGGCACGGTGGGCGGGCGGATGGCTGTCACCAGAATCCCCCGTTCCTCCAGCTTGCGACTCATTGCTAACGCCTGCTCGCTGCTGCCCACCACAATCGGCTGAATCGCGGTATCAGACGGCATTAACGGCAAACCCAGTTGTGCCGCACCGCTGCGAAACTGCTGAATCAGGGTGCGCAAATGGTCGCGTCGCCAGCTTTCGGTTTGCACCAGTTGCAAGCTGACTAAAGTGGCAGCGGCAACCGCAGGCGGTTGTGCGGTGGTGTAAATCCAAGTGCGGGCGGTTTGCATCAGGTATTCGATCAAGTCGTGACTACCCGCGACAAATGCGCCTGCTGTCCCCAGTGCTTTGCCTAAGGTTCCCATGAGAATGGGTACGTCGTCTTGACTCAACCCGGCGGCTTCCACCAAACCCGCGCCAGTATTGCCCAATACGCCAAACCCGTGGGCATCATCCACCATCAGCCAAGCGTCATGATGCCGTGCCATCGAGGCAAGTTTGGCAAGTGGGGCAACATCGCCATCCATGCTGAAGACGCCATCGGTGAGAATCAGTTGGGTGGGTGACTCAGCGTCTTGCGCCATCAGGCGTTTGCCGAGGCTGGTGGTGTCATTGTGCGGGTAACGGATCAGCTTTGCACCGGATAACAACGCCGCATCGACCAGCGAGGCATGGTTCAAACGGTCGGCATACACCAGGTCATTACGCCCGGTCAGGAGCGCGTTGACTACGCCCAGATTGGTCATATAGCCAGTGGAAAATAGCAAAGCACGTTCCCGCCCCGTGAACGCCGCTAACGCCTCTTCAAGCTGTTGATGCGGGCGGGAATGCCCATTCACCAAGTGCGCCGCACCACTGCCGACACCGTAAGTATTCGCGGCTTGCTGGAATGCATGGATAACATCAGGGTGATTGGCCAGCCCAAGGTAATCATTGCTGCAAAACGTCAATAAGGGTTTGCCGTCAATATGGCGCTGGGGTTGTTGCGGGGAATCGGCGACGCGGGTACTGCGGTAAAGATGCCGGGAACGGCGTAGATCGAGTTCTGAGCGGATTTTGGTAAATTTGGGATCGTCAGGCATTGGGATAACTTACTAACGCAGGGGCGAAAAATCTTTCGCCCCTACTGCCATTACGCTTTCTTAATCATGAAAGTGTAGTCGCCGCCAGATTCGCTGCTGCTAATCATTGCATTGCCAGTTTGCTTGCAAAAAGCTTCCATATCTTTGACAGAGCCTGGGTCAGTAGCGATGACCTTCAGGATTTCGCCAGAAGCCAAGCCGTTAATGGCTTTTTTAGTGCGCAGAATGGGCAGTGGGCAATTTAAGCCGCGAGCGTCAAGTTCTTGTTTAAAATCAGACATAGTTCCTCTCCTGATCTTGCGATTAATGTGATGCGATCCGAAAAATTGAGTGATGTAACATATCACCAAAATTGCTGTATCGCTATATGTTTGTATACTAATGCTTTCGTCAATAGGAAATTCGGTATGGCAGGCGGCGAGCTTCATTTCACCAAAATGCAGGGTTTAGGCAATGACTTTGTGGTGCTGGATGGGATTAATCAGCGGGTAAACTTGAGTACCACACAAATTAAACACATCGCTGACCGCCATTTCGGGGTTGGGTGTGATCAATTATTGCTGGTAGAAGCCTACGCGGGCGAAGATGCGGAATTCCGTTACCGTATTTTCAATGCTGATGGCGGTGAGGTGGAACAATGCGGTAATGGGGCGCGTTGTTTTGCGCGTTTCGTGTATGATCAAGGTTTGACTCGCCATACCACTATCCCGGTCATGACTGCCAGCGGGCGCATTGTGTTATACATTCAAGCCGATGGACACGTAACGGTGAACATGGGTGTGCCGGTATTAGCACCTGCACAAATACCGTTCGTTTCCGCTCGGCAGCAAACACTTTATACTGTGGACGCGGCTGGTGAAAGCCTTGCGTTAGCGGCTGTATCAATGGGCAATCCCCATGCTGTGCTGCAAGTGGCAGATGTGGATAACGCCCCCGTCGCAACCTTAGGTGCCTTGTTGGAAAGCCACCCCGCCTTTCCCAAGCGGGTCAATGTCGGTTTTATGCAAGTGGTGGCGCGTGACCACATCCGTTTACGGGTGTTCGAGCGCGGGTGTGGCGAAACACTGGCTTGTGGAACCGGGGCGTGCGCCGCCGTGGTTGCCGGGCGCTTGCAGGGCTTGTTGGCTGAGCACGTTAGCGTCAGCTTACCCGGTGGCGAGTTACGGATTCAGTGGCAAGGTGAAGGACAGCCGGTAGCGATGACCGGCCCGGCAGTAACGGTATTCAAGGGAACTCTTAACCTATGAAAACAGCAGATGGACAGGGTGATCAGGGCATCAGCGCCGAGCAGGTAGCAGCTTGGTTGCGCCAGCACCCCAATTTTTTTCGTGAACATGAAGACGTGCTGGATGGTTTAAGCATTCCACATTTGCATACCGGCGGGGCAGTGTCGCTGCTGGAACGTTTGGTGCAACGCCAGCGTGACCAGTACCGTGAATTGCAGGAACGTCAAAGCGACATGCTGAAAGCGGCGCGTGACAGTGAGCACGTGATTGCCCGCTTGCATCATTTGGCGCTGGAATTGATGACCTGTGACAGCCTCGATGATGTGGTGGGAACCTGTAACAATATGCTGCGCGGTGACTTTAAAGCCGACAATGTGGTGTTACGCTTGATCGGGCATGGGCGCACGCGGGATGGTCTCCACTTCATTGACCCCGATGATAAATACCTCAAGCAACTCTCCACCCTGTTCCGCAAACGCCAGCCAGTGTGTGGACGTTTACGCCCGCGCCAGCAAATATTTTTGTTTGGCGACGAGGGGGCATCCATTAAATCAGCGGTGTTGATTCCCTTATTTGAAGCGCGTGAAATCGGAGTGCTGGCACTGGGCAGCGAAAACGAAGCCCGTTTTTACCCCGGCATGGGCACATTATTCATTGGGCAACTCGGCGGGCTGGTAGCACGTGCGTTAGCGCGTTATCTGGAACCGCCCTTGCATACCGTTGAGATGGGGTCTTAGGTGGCGCTACCTGAGGTTCTGGATGCGATTCTGGCGCGTTATCACCACCATTTGTTCAGTGAGAAACGCTATTCACCGCGCACAGTCAGCAGTTACGAACACGATTTAAACGATTTCATCACATGGCTGGAACAACAGGCAGGTGCGGCTGAAGTACCCTCCCCGCTGACCATCCAAACTTGGCAAGTCCGCCAGTGGATCAGTCACCTACACCGCAAAGGCTTGTCGGGCAAAAGCCTGCAACGCAAGCTGTCTTCGATCCGGCGTTTCTACCGGTTTTTATTGCGCGAAAATCTGATCGAAAATAACCCGGTCGTGGATGTGCAATCGCCGAAACATGCCCGCAAATTGCCCGACACTTTGGATGCCGATACCTTGGAACGGCTGTTGAACATCGAGTCGGACGATATTTTAGCCGTGCGCGATCGTGCTTTGATGGAATTGCTGTATTCCTCTGGGTTACGCTTGGCAGAACTGGTGGGGCTGGATCTTCACGATGTCGATCAACGCCAGCAACAAGTACGCGTGCTCGGCAAAGGCAATAAAGAACGTTACATACCCGTTGGGCGCACGGCATTAGCCGCAGTAGCCAAGTGGGTGCAGCAGCGGGCTATGTTGGCAGCACACGGCGAACCGGCCTTGTTTGTCAGCAAACGCGGCACGCGCTTGCACCCACGCAGTGTGCAATTCCGTCTGAATCACTGGCGCTTGCAACAAGGTTTGGAACAGCACGTCCACCCACACAAATTGCGCCATTCCTTCGCCAGTCATGTATTGGAATCGTCGGGGGATTTACGGGCGGTGCAAGAAATGCTGGGTCATGCTGACATCAGCACCACCCAGATTTACACGCATTTGGATTTTCAGCACCTTGCGACGGTGTATGATAAGGCACACCCACGTGCCAAGAAAAAGTAGAGGCTAGTCTTCCATCAACCAAATGGAATGGACGGTAGCAGACGACGCGGCAATATTGGTAATCGCTTCACCACCAGGGTAAACCCCCGCCGGACCATCGTTAGCAATGACTTGAAACACCATCGTCACCGGGGCGTTATTGAAGGTGGCAAACTCGCGGGATTCGATTTCAGTCCACTGGATTTCTTTCAACCCCCCCAATTTTTCGCCCACACTTTGCAGGTTTTCACCGACCCTTACCCCTTGTGCCGTGACGAAACGCGGGCTAAGGATGCGGATCAGATTAGCAGTATGGGTGCTGCGATCCAGCATGATATTCATGAGGTGTTCGCCATTCATTGTCAGCGACATCCACTCAATACCATCACCGTCTGGCTCAACAGCAACCGTGACACCCGGCATAGCCGCCGGAATGTCAGTCGACAGCATTCCTAATTGAATAGCACCCGCACTGGTATCGGTAACGGGATAACGATCGAGTAGCTTTTCAGCAGAAGAACCCTTCGATTGCTGTTGAGCCGCCGTTTGTTGCGGCGCGGAACTGTCCGTCCCACAGCCATTCAGCAACAGTGGCACTAACAATAAACCAGTACTTAAGCGAGTGCGTAACATGGCTGCTCTCAGGATGGGTTCTCAAAGAAGACATAGGAAGTCGAATAGTCACTGAATTCAAAGTAAACTTTCTTCTCACCCGCATCCACAACACCGTTGAGGTTGGCATCCATAATGCCATAGCCAAAGCGGAAAGGGCGATCAACGCCACCAGTCGTACCAGCAGCAGTGGTTAATTTATCAATCTTCATGAAACGTCTGACCAGTTTATCACCGGCATACACTTCCAGCACGCCGCTAACCCCTGTCCAGTTGTTGATTTCACGCCCGATTTTATTTTGGGTTTCCTGGGTACACGCGCCCAGCCCCAATAGTATGGCAAGTGTTAACAATACGGTTGTTAATTTCATATACTGTCCTCAATAAGCATTTAATCAGTAACCTAGGATACGTGCAGTACGCAGGTCGCCTTGGTCTAGCGCCATTTGTACCGGAGTTTTTGCTGGAGTGCCAGCAGTAAGGGCTTTAGGGTCAGCACCTTGTTTAATGAGGTAATTGGCAATATCGGCACGCCCAAAACGGGCAGCATGGTGCAACGGTGTCCAGCCGGTAGCCGTTGTCGCATTAATAACGGCACCTTTGCCGACCAACAACATCACCGCCGGTAACGCGCCTGCGGCAACTGCCGCGTGCAATGCCGTTTCACCCGATGCGGTAGCAGTGCTGGGGTCGGCACCTTGTTCCAGCAAACTACGCACACTGTCGGTATTACCCGTTTGTGCCGCATCCCAGAGTTGTTTATTCAGCTCATTTTGAGAAAGGCTCGGAGCAGCAACCTCTGCTGGCGCAACCACTGCTTCAGCTTGCGCTGGAAGAGCCTCTGTTGGTGCGACCACTGGTTCAGCTTTCGCTGCCGCTTCCGGGGCAGCCGTTGCGCTGGCTTCCGTGGGGGATGCTTTGGTTTCTGAGGTAGTCGCACAACCATTGAGGCCGAGTGCTAATACCGCAAGCCCTAATAACGCAGTAGAAAACTTCTGAGCGTACATCTAATTTAAACCTGTCTGGCAATGGTTGAAAAAGTGCCGTGCGGTGCGCCCACTTTGACCACCGCGTTCAATCGCGAAAGCCAATGCTTCTTGGTGCAGCAACTCTGCATCTTGTACCCGACCTTTAAACAGTTTGTCCACTATCTCCAGATAAATGTCTTTATTCATGGAGTGGAAAGGCAGTGACAAGCCAAAACGATCCGCCAGCGAGAGTTTGTCCTCAATGGCTTCACCGGGGTGAATTTCACCGTTGAGCATACTGGTGGCAAGATTATCGGACATTTGCTCCGGCATCATGTGCCGCCGGTTAGAAGTGGCGTAAATCAACACGTTTTCAGGTGGCTTTTCCAAGGTACCTTCCATCGTGCTTTTTAACATGCGGTATTCGCCCTGACCTTCATCGAAGGTGAGATCATCGCAATAGATAATGAAACGGTGGTGAGAGTCGACAATTTCATCGGTAATATCCACCAACACGTTCAGATCATCTTTGGAAATCTGGATCATGCGCAAACCATAGGTATGGTAACGGGTTAGCACCGCCTTGATCAGCGAAGATTTACCCACGCCACGCGCACCCCAGAGCAGGGCATGGCTGGCCGGTTTGCCCCGCAAAAAATGCTCGGTATTGCGGAACAGAGCATCTTTCTGCGCATCAATGCCTTGCAAGGTATCAGGGTTCACCAAATCCACATTCCTGATGGGTTTGAGGAAATGCCGGTTGGAACGCCATACCGCTGCCAGCGTACTACGCCAGTCAATCGTCAGTTTGCCAAAAGCCATTATAACTCCCTTCGATAATGAGCCTGTGCGGATTGCCCCACGAGTTTAGCTGTTTCCGCGAAATTTTTCCGCTGCTTTCTGAAACACTTGCGTGTGACGGGTTTTAACTTTTACACAAACTGTATCTATTTACCACCGAGTGTGGTAAATAAGAAAAGCCTAACATTAGAAAATACTAATACTGAAAGCGCACCGCATGACGCGAGGAAGGTTTGCTGCATGAAACAACTCACTCAACATCCACCCGAACCCAGTTTCAAACTCAAAACCATGAGCTTTTTGATTGGGCTGTTTATTATTTTTCTGGCGGCAGCCAATGGCATTTTTACGTATTCTGGCGCGTATTTGTATCTGGAAGAGCAAGTTTACGCCATTTTATTTGCCGTCGCCGTACAGTTTGCGATTGCTATCGCGCTGTTAGCGCTGCCTTATGTGCACGGTATCGGCAAATTATCGCTGATGGTGGTGTATGCCGCTGCGTTGCTGTTATCCAGCGTAAGCGCGTATACCTACATTTATAACAGCAGTTTGCCGGGGTATAACACCGCCCACACCGTGGATACCGGCTTGAAAGCGACCCTCACCACCCGCCTTAGCGATGTGCTGGCAGTCGAACAACAATTTTTGAGCGATGCCGAAGCCAAGGTAACGGAAACCCAACGTTTGGTGGATGAAGAAGCCAAAAGCGGCGGGCGTTCCGGTTTAGGGCCGGGCAAAGGCGCTAATTATTACGCCAAGGTCGATGCTCACGACCAAGCCGTCACCGCACAAACTGCCGCCCAGCAAAACTTTACAGCCATGCGCGAACAGCTTACCCGTGTAAATCAACAATTAGCCACCGTCAGTGATGAAGCCTTGCGCGACAGTTTGCTGGTGGAAATTGCCAAACTACGCGCCCTGACCAATGCCGATGACAGCCGTACCGCGTTAACCCAATTGCTCAAACAGGATTTGGGTCAGGTACAAAACCCGGTGGAAAAAGCGCTGGCAACCCTGTTAACACCTGACGATTACTCAATCAGCGTAATCGTGGGGATCATCTGGGCAGCAGTATTTGATTTGGTGGCACTGTTTTTGGGGATTGTGCGTTATTACTTGTTAAGCCCCGGCAAACCGATATTCCAAAGCATTTACGACGGCTTATTGGGAATCGCCGTGTTTTTCATGAAGCTGTTCCACCTGCGCAAAGAAGCGGCGTTCCAATTCGATAAAGCGCCGGGTTATCGGCAACACAAGCATGAAATCCCCCTGAACTCACCGGAAGTGCAAAACTTTGCGACCCGTTTATTGGTGGGCAGCCAGATGGCATCCCCCGATGACGCCGACCCCGCCGAACCGTTACGCACCTTAATCAGCCATATTCAGCCGCTGCATTTGGAAGGGGAAACCCAGCAAGTGGGGATTCCGTTTAGCGTGGTGGAACAAGAGTCACGCCTGAAAACCTTGCTGGCAATGCTGATCCAAAGCGGGGTGCTGTTGCATCGGCGCGAAGCGGAATGTTATGTGCTGAATCCGGCAGAAAACATGGCGCAAAAGGTCATGGTGTTCATCCGCATGGGGATGCGCAACAGCCCGGACAGTTTGCTCTCGCCCGCCGCGTTTTTACTCAGCCCTGAACAGCGTCAAGCCTTGGCGTAAGCGCTTAATACCTGAACTCATACGCCAGCAGCCCAAACCATTCGTGCAGGGCTGTTTGGCTGCGAGCCAGCGCATTGGTTTGCGGAACCCACCATAACCATTCATGCCGCCAGAAATTGCTTGAACCGTAACTCAAGGAAGCGGGAAAATACTGCACCTGCCGATCCGCAAACACTTGCATGGCACGCGGCATGTGCCAAGCGTGCGTCACGACCCACGCCGAACGAATCCCAGCATCTGCCAGTATTTGATCGGTGAAGGCGGCATTTTCCCATGTCGTGTGGCTTTGGTTTTCCTGCCAGCGCAACGGCACTTGGAAGGTATTTTCCAGCACCTCACGCATAAAATTCACATCCTGATCACTGCCGGAGAACAAAATAGGTAAGCCTGTTTTGCGGTGCAAATGCGCGGCGTAATTGAGGCGCTCCAGCTCGGTACTGGCACTCATGCGCCCCGCATACTCGCTGGCTTCGAGATTGCGCTCTGCCCCCAAAATCACAATCGCTTCCGGCAAGGGCGCTTGTAACCAGAGTTCCGGCACAGGCGGGTATTGCTGTTCCAAACCCACCATGAGCTTTTCAGCCACCACTGGCAGACTCAACACCACGGCTTGCAAGATACCAGTGAATAACACGGTCAGCATTGCGCCACGCCAGCGGTAAAGCAACAACGCCAACAATACAAACACCACCAAATTGCCGGGCGGCAACAACAGGAATTCCAGCGTGCGGCTGGTGACAACGTTCATGCGCCGACAAACGTACCGGCGGCTTGCTGATCCGCGTGGTAGGAAGAGCGCACCATTGGCCCACTGGCAACCTTGGTGAAACCCATTGCCGTGGCAATGTCGGCAAGTTCCGCGAATTCATCCGGGGTAACAAAGCGGTCTACCGGCAAATGGTGGCGGCTGGGCTGCAAGTATTGCCCCAAGGTCAGCATGTCACAGTCATGGGCGCGTAGGTCTTTCAGCGTTTCAATGACTTCTTCCTTGGTTTCGCCTAAGCCCAGCATTAAGCCGGATTTGCTGGGAATGTCTGGGAACAGGCGTTTGAATTCCTTGATTAAATTCAGCGAGTATTGGTAATCCGCACCGGGGCGCGATTGTTTGTACAAACGCGGCACGGTTTCCATATTGTGGTTAAACACATCCGGCGGGGCTGTTTCGAGAATTTGCAGGGCAATCTCCATACGCCCGCGAAAATCGGGGGTGAGAATTTCGATCTTGAGCGCCGGATTCAATTCGCGGGCTTTCTGGATGCATTGAACGAAATGTTCCGCACCACCATCACGCAAATCGTCGCGGTCAACCGAGGTGATCACCACGTATTTTAAGCTCATCGCACGGATGGTTTCCGCCATATTCAGCGGTTCATCGGCATCCAACGGCAGCGGTTTGCCGTGGGATACGTCGCAGAAGGGGCAGCGACGGGTGCAAATATCGCCCATGATCATAAAGGTTGCCGTGCCGTGGGTAAAACATTCGCCAAGGTTGGGGCAGGCGGCTTCCTCACACACCGTGTGCAGCTTTTGCTCGCGCAAAATCGCTTTGAGGCGTTTGACTTCCGGGGTGGTCGGCGCTTTGGCTTTGATCCATGCCGGTTTGCGGCGGAATTCGGTGGTTGGTTCAATCTTGATGGGGATACGGGCTACTTTGTCAGCGCCACGTTCTTTATGACCGGGTTCTTTACGTTCCATAAGGTCTGCGTGTCTCGTTTGGTGGATTGTCGACACATTTTGGCATTGTCATCAGCGTAAAGAAAGCAGCAATACTTTTTACTTGCCGTAACAATTATCTAATCTCCGTCACCGTCTGGCGGATCCAATTGCCGATTTGGCTGGCATGGGGTTCCTCACGGCAGCAAACATGAAGCGTCATTTATGACAACATGGATTTCATCCGCATTCATCCGCATTCATCCGCATTCATCCGCATTCATCCGCATTCATCCGCATTCATCCGACCTGGTGTAAAAAGTAGCAATACTCGCACCTTTCATCTGTAACTGCTTTGATTGTGTTAGCTTTCTCAGCAAAGCTTTGGCTTGCCCTTCAGATAATCGGCATAGCTCCATTGCCTCACTGCGGCTGATTTGCCCGTGTTGCGCCACGTAATTCAAAATGAGTTGCTCATTCTGTAAGCTGGAAAAACCGACTTGGCGCGTGTAAGCAGCCTTATCGCCCAATGCCTGATACAACCCAGCCGATAGCGTATAAGAGCGACCTTTGGTAACGCCATGCGCTTGGATCAACCCTGCCTCATGCAGGGTTTCCAGCACTCGCTTGGCCTGATCTAGGTCTTTTTGTAAATGCTGTGCCAGCTCTTCACTGGTGATACGCCTGAATTCGCGCAACACTGCCAAGGTGATCAGGCTATCAATCGGTAACTGGCTGCCACGCTGGCTTTCCTCATCAACTACCATTTTCAGGAAATTCAGGTCAGCTTCCGCCGTACTCAACTTCAGCACAACATTGACCGTATCGGTGCGCCGGTAATCCGGTTGCGGACGACCAAAGCGCAATAACCCCCGGTAGATTAAATCCACACCACGCCCGGAACGCTCCACCAAACCAATCCGCTTCATGGCATCCGCCAAGGCGGGATTGCGCGGGCGGGGTTCGGTGGTCAGCAGGTTATGCAGTGTTACGCCTTCCACCAAGCCACCCGGATTGCTGATGGTTAAACCCTCATCATCCAGCCGCACATGCACCGCACCCAAACGGGTGTAATCACGGTGAATAATGGCATTAGCGATGGCTTCACGGAATGCCGCTCTATCGACCTGCGGCACGGGTACGCGGAACAGACCCACTTGCAGCTCACG
Source organism: Thiothrix winogradskyi (assembly GCF_021650935.1). NCBI lineage: Bacteria > Pseudomonadati > Pseudomonadota > Gammaproteobacteria > Thiotrichales > Thiotrichaceae > Thiothrix > Thiothrix winogradskyi. The sequence goes on from NZ_CP091244.1 coordinate 736,094, forward strand.
TTCTGGGTTAAAGGGGCGAAAACTGGTTTCCAACCAATCCAACAGTTTCAGCAACGGGAAACGCCGGAACTCATTGAAACGCACGGACTCACGTTCCAACACCTGAAACGCCAATTCGTGGGTGGGGACAAACTGGCGTAAGGCGGCCTCGCGCCCCAGCAACAATAATCCCAGCAGGGTAGGTATGCGGCTACCGTCAGGGGTGCGGCGGGTCAAACCCAATGCGCCGTCCAAGGCTTCGTCATCCAGTTCCAGTAATATCCGGTCGCCACCGTAATGCTGGATATTCTGGCGCAAACGTTCACGTTCCAGCGGGTCAAAATCGCTGAGTTGCGCCCCTTGCACCGGCTGGGCCGACAAATCCAACTGACCCAAGGTGGTCGAGCGGCTGATGAAATCATGCGGCAACAGCGGGACACATTCGGGAGCGCCGTCAAACTTGAGCCGCCGCCGTAAATAAACACCTGCGGTGGTGGCGGTTGCCGAATGGGCTTGGGGTACGCTGATGCGGGCAACACGGATGCCTTGCACATCCATAACCTCCACCCTAACAGCCAGCGAAGGGGAGGTACGGGCAGCGATCAGACCAACTAACGCATTTGCCATCTGGTGGTCGGGGTGCAAGCCAGTAGGCGTACCGTCATCTTCAACACCTAGCCACAGTTCGCCACCTTCGGTATTGGCAAGGCAAATCACTGCTGCCAGCAAATCGCTATCGGGTAGTTTCTTGCGGTCACTTTTGAATTCGATAGTGAGGGTTTCGCGAGGGGGTAATGCGACGTTTTGCATGGTTACTTGCCGATACAAAACGAACTAAAAATCTCCCCCAGCAAATCATCCGGCGTAAACCGTCCGGTAATCTGCCCCAGCGCATCTTGCGCCACCCGTAACTCTTCCGCCATCAATTCGCCCGCGTTAAACTCGCGCAACTGCAACTCAGCGCGTTCCACCGCCGCCTGCGTTTCTGCCAATGCCTGCAAATGCCGCCGCCGCGCCATGAAGGTACCTTCCGCTTCGCCCTGATAACCCATCCGCGTTTTCAACTCAGCGCGTAAGGCATCAATTCCCAACGACTGTTTGGCGGAAATATACAGGTGTTCGCCTTGTTTACCGGGTGGCTTGCCACTCAAATCCACTTTATTGTGGACGGTAATGCGTGGCAGGTGAGGGGGCAAACGTGCCAAAATGTCCGCGTTTTCCGGTTCGTCATGACGGGTATCATCCACCAGCAACAGGATCAAATCCGCCTTGGCAATTTCTGCCCAAGCACGCTCAATACCAATCTTTTCCACCGGATCATCACTCTCGCGCAAGCCAGCCGTATCGACAATGTGCAGCGGCATTCCATCAAGGTTAATGCGTTCGCGCAACACATCGCGGGTCGTGCCAGCAATCTCGGTGACAATCGCGGTTTCCTGCCCAGCCAGCGCATTCAACAAACTCGACTTGCCCGCATTCGGTCTGCCCACGATCACCAGATGCATTCCGTCACGCAATAAGCTGCCTTGCCGCGCTTTCAGGAAAATCGTGTGCAATTGTTGTTTAATGCTTTCCAGTCGGTTAGTCACCGCGACATCCGCGAGAAAGTCGATTTCCTCATCAGGAAAATCCAACGCGGCTTCCACATACACCCGCAATTCAATCAAGCCCGTGAGCAACACATTCACCGCAGCGGAAAATTCCCCCTGCAAGGAACGCAATGCCGACCGCGCTGCCTGTTCCGACCCCGAATCAATCAAATCGGCAATCGCTTCGGCTTGCGCCAAATCCAGCTTGTCATTGAGGAAAGCGCGTTCGGAAAACTCACCGGGGCGAGCCAGCCGCGCACCCAATTCCACGCAACGTTTGAGCAGCATATCTAGCACCACCGTGCCGCCATGCCCTTGCAGCTCTAACACGTCTTCACCCGTGAATGAATGCGGGGCAGGGAAATACAGTGCAATACCGTCATCCAACGCCGCGCCATCGGCAGCCTTGAACAAACGGTGAACCGCCTTACGCGGGGAGGGCAGAGAGCCGAGGATACCAACGGCAAGCTCAGGAACAAGCTTGCCGGAAAGCCGAATAATCCCAACCCCACCACGCCCCGGTGGCGTGGCTACGGCAGCGATAGTGTCAGGATTGTTCCACATGAAACATTCTCTTACTCCCTCTCCCCTTGAGGGAGAGGGTTGGGGTGAGGGGTAGTTAGGCGTGCCCAACAATTTTCTTGTTAATGTACCACTGCTGAGCAATCGACAACACGTTATTGACCACCCAGTACAGCACCAAACCAGCCGGGAACCACAGGAACATGACCGTGAAAATAATCGGCATGAACTGGAAGATTTTCTGCTGCATCGGGTCAGCCGGTGGCGGGTTGAGTTTTTGCTGTACCCACATCGACGCACCCATAATCAATGGCAGCACGAAGTACGGATCCATAATCGACAAGTCTTTGTACCACAGCAACCAGGGTGCTTGGCGCAATTCCACGCTTTCCAATAGTACCCAGTACAAGCCCATGAAGACCGGAATCTGGATCAAAATCGGCAAACAACCACCCAGCGGATTAATCTTTTCCTTGCGGTAGATGTCCATCATGGCTTTTTGCTTGCCTTGCGCGTCATTCGCAAAACGCTCGTTGATCTCCTTAATCTTGGGAGCAACCGCCTTCATTTTTGCCATCGACTTATAGCTCATGGCTGAAGGGTAGAAGAACAGCAACTTAATGAACAAGGTCAAGAAAATAATCGTCCAGCCCCAGTTACCCACCACGCTGTGGATGACCTGCATCGTCCAAAAAATCGGCTTGGAAATGAAGGCGAAAATACCGTAATCAACGGTCAAATCCAGACCACTGGCGATGCCTTCAAGAATATCCTGATTTTTTGGCCCCACATAAAAACCGGTGTTGAACTTGCCGGTTGCCCCAGGTGCCACTTGTAAAACCGGGCTACGCATCCCCAGCACATAGCCTTTAGTACCCTGTACTTGGTTGACCATACTGTAATACTGGCTGGTTTCATCACGCGGTGGAATCCAAGCACTCAGGAAGTAATGCTCCTGCATGGCTACCCAGCCGCCGGTCACGGTCTCATTCAAGTTTTTGTCTTGCATATCACCGAAAGACAGCTTGCCGTAAGCCCCGTCACGGTAATAAGCACCGCCGGTATAAGCGTAGATGCCGAATAATGAACTCGTGCTATCCACATGCCCGTGCTTGAGCTGACGGTATTCCGTACCACTCCAGGTTGAGGGGGAAGCGTTGTTAATTTCATGCTCAACATTAACGAGGAAGCTACCACGTTTGAACGTGAAACGTTTAGTAACAGTAACACCATTAGCACCCTGCCATGTCAGCGGGACGACCAACTCATCCTGTCCTTCGGGCATCGTGTATTCGGTTTGTGGCGAGGTATAAGTAGCCAAATGGTCAGGAGCAAGGGTTTTAACATCCTGACCCTCTACATTCAGATGCTGTAACCCAGACTGGGCAACGTAATTGCGCCCGGTACTATCGAGAATCCGTACCAATTTATCAGGCGTATCCAAGCTCACGGGATGCGTCGGTAAGTCGACCTCCAGCACTTCACCACCACGGGTATTAATGCGTAATGCCAGCGTATCGGTACGCACAGTCAATACTTGCCCGCCACCAGTCGCATCCGCAGCAGGCGGCGTACCCGGTACACCCGTTTGCGTTGGCAGCGCAGGGACATTGCCTTGCGTCGGTACATCTTGTTGGGCAGCAGCCCCGCCATTGGCGGTGCTAGTCACAGTGCTAGCGGCGGTTGCAGGCGGTTTAGGGGCATGATCCTGTTGCCAAGTAGTCCAAATCAGGAACAACATGAAAAGCAGGGTGAGATACAGGAAGGGACGTTGCGAATCCATGGGTAAAGCAATCCGGTTATTGACGGTTAGGGTAGGGCAATTTCATTGGGGTTGCCCAGACCGGCAGAGTATAGCTTGTGCAGGCGCAACCATAAACCTTCCAGTTGCTGGAAAATGTCAGTATTACTCATTGTCAGCACCTCGGCACGGCACATAATCACCAGATCCACCGCTGGAAGGCTAGTCTGATGGTGGCGAAAGCTCTCCCGCACCAAGCGTTTGATACGGTTACGCTCATGCGCCCGCCGTAAGGCTTTTTTGGCTATCGCCATCCCTAAACGCGGAAAGCCGACGTTGTTAGCGGCGGCTCTGGCATTCAGACCATTAGCGTGCAGGCGTTTACCGTGCTGGAATACCCGTTGGAATTCAACCCCACGAGTCAGGCGCACCTCACGCGGAAAGCCTGTTATTCCTGAGTGACCTGCATCCAAAATCTTATGGAAATCTTATGGGATCAGGCGTGCACGGCCTTTAGCACGGCGGGCGCTCAATACTTTACGACCATCCGCCGTTGCCATACGGGCGCGGAAACCGTGGGTACGGGCGCGGTGGATTTTGCTCGGTTGGAAGGTTCTTTTCATGACAAGTTACCAGTTAAATCATTAAGTCAATCACTGCCATTGCTCCAAAAAATTCTCGGAATGTGGACAGCTAAAAAGGTGAGGCACATTAAGGGATTGCATGGATTTTGTCAACACTGTAATCAATAAATGCACGTAGCTTGCGCTTGTGGATAACTCTGGGGCGTGCCTATAATTCACTGTTCCAACACCGTGCTTTCTACCCGTTTCAACCACTTTGGAACCGCTTTTCTATGCTCTGGCAACAATGTTTACAGCAACTCGAACAAGAAGTCCCTAACAGTGAAATCAACACCTGGCTGCGTGCTTTGCACGCCATTGAAAAGCGTCAGGCACTGTATTTGTTAGCCCCTAATACCATTGTGCTGCAACAAGTACATGAACACTACTTGCCACGAATTGCCTTTCATGCTCGCATTCTGACAGGCGATAATGAATTCGATGTGCTGCTACAAATCGGTTCATCGGTTGCACCGCCACCACCGCGTGAAACGCCACCGCCGACTTTCCCGTCTCCACAACCACCCAAGCTATCCGACAACAACGTCCCTAACCGCGAACGGGAATGGAACTCACAGCAACCGGCTCCCATCAGTGAACGCTTTGCCAATGCTCTCAACCCGCGTATGACTTTTGCGAATTTCGTGGAAGGCAAATCCAACCAACTTGCTTGCGCCACCTCGCAACAAGTCGGGGATCATGCCGACACCGGCTATAATCCCTTGTTCATCTACGGCGGGGTTGGCTTGGGTAAAACCCATTTAATGCACGCCATCGGCAACCGCATCCTCGAATGTGACCCCAGTGCACGGGTAATTTATGTATATGCAGAACGTTTCGTCAATGACATGATTTCCGCCATCCGCAATTCCCGCATGGAAGAATTCAAGCAACATTACCGTAGCTTGGATGCACTGCTCATCGACGACATCCAATTCTTTGCGGGCAAAGACCGTTCAATGGAAGAGTTTTTTCATACCTTCAATGCACTGCTGGAAGGTCAGAAACGCATTATTCTCGCCAGTGATAAATTCCCCCGCGATCTTGAAGGTATTGAAGACCGCTTGAAAACGCGCTTTAACTGGGGGCTAACCGTACAAATCGAATCCCCTGATCTCGAAACTCGTGTGGCGATTTTGCGCAAGAAAGCTGAAGATGCTGGCTTACGCCTACCCAATGAGGTGAGTTTTTTCATCGGCAAACGTTTCCATTCCAATATCCGTGATTTGGAAGGAGCTTTACAACGAGTCATTGCCAGTATGCGGCTGAAATGTATTACGCAAGTGACTTTAGATTTCGTGCAAAATGCCCTACGCGACCAATTAGCCAGCCAAGACAAAATGGTCTCAATGGGGAACATCAAGAAAATAGTAGCGCAATACTACAACATTCGGGTAACAGACTTGGATGCGAAAAGCCGTAACCGTTCGGTAGCACGTCCTAGGCAAATGGCGATGGCACTTTCCAAAGAACTCACCAACCACAGCTTACCTGAGATTGGCGACGAATTTGGTGGTCGTGATCACACCACCGTCATACACGCTTGCCGCAAAGTAACCGAATTACGTGAATCAACACCTAAGCTGGAGGAGGACTATCGCATCCTATTTCGTACCTTAACAAGCTGAGGATAACTACCCTGATAAGTTTGTGGGTAAGTTGTGGATAACTTTTCTCGTAAAGTTACACACAACTTACCCACAAGCAGATGACCCAGTTACCCACATCTTGTTAAGCTGTGCATAAGTGCTAATTCACCTTAAGTAATCAAAAGGTTAAGAAAACTATTCACAGGTTGCTTCTTACCTTACTATTATTACTATTCTTTAAATACATTTAAGATATATTAAGTAATGAGACTAACCCAAACTCGCGAACATCTACTCGAATCCCTGCAAGCTACTTTGGGGGCTATCGAGAAACGTCATACGTCTCCCATTTTGGAAAACGTGTTGTTACGTATTCATGGCAACCAATCTTACTGGCGTGGCACTGACTTGGAATTGGAGATTGCTACTCACGCACCGATCATGGATGGTTCTGATGGAGAGATTACTCTCCCTGCCCGCAAACTCGCTGATATTTGCAAATCCCTTCCCTCTGAAAGCATTGTAAATATTGAAGTACAAACGGATAAACGCGCCCGTGTCACTGCCGGACGCAGCCGTTTTGAACTGGCTACTCTTCCCGCAAGCGAATTCCCAGAACTGGAAGACATCGGTGATGTGCATACCCTTGAACTACCAGAGAGTACCCTCAAGCATTTGCTAGAAGCAGCATCGTTTGCCATGGCCAATCAGGATGTACGTTACTACCTCAACGGTTTACTACTGGAAGTGAACCCTGATGGAGTACGTACCGTAGCAACCGACGGACACCGTTTAGCATTGTGTTTCCATACCGCCGACATGCCTGGTGTCGAGCAAAGCCGTCAATTGATTATTCCCCGCAAAGGCGTATTGGAACTGTCACGTTTGTTACGCGGCGATTGCCAAGTACCGGTACAGGTACAAAGCAGCCAAAACCATCTACGGGTACAACTGGATAATTTACGTTTCACCACCAAGTTGGTGGATGGGCGTTACCCCGATTATCGGGCAGCCGTTCCCGGTGGTGGGCAAATTCAAGTGGATCTGGATCGCAAGGCCTTTAAAGACATGCTGAATCGGGTGGCTATTCTCTCCAATGAGAAGTTCCGAGGAGTACGCCTATCGTTGAGTGAAAACAGCTTAAAGGTCGAAGCCAATAACCCTGAGCAAGAAATCGCAACGGATGAGCTGGATGTGCATTACACCGGTAGGGATTTCAGCATTGGCTTTAATGTCACCTATTTGTTGGATGCGGTAAACCATTTGGAGGGTCAAACCCTGCGGATGCATTGCAATGCACCGGAAAGCAGTGTGTTGCTCACCGACCCTGATGATGAGAGTGTGCGCAACGTCATTATGCCGATTCGCTTATAAGGTGCGGAATCCCAACACATGTGGATAAGTCGTCTTAACGTTCAACATTGCCGAGTTATCCACAACGCCACACTAACATTAAGCGAACACGCCAATGTGTTGTACGGGGATAATGCTTCCGGCAAATCCAGTGTGCTGGAAGCCCTCGCGGTATTGTCGCGTGGACGTTCATTTCGTACCCCACGGATTGCGGAAATCATTACCCGTGGGGAACACCAACTCACCGTTGCTGCCAGCGTGGAACAGGGGATTATTTCGCAAAGTTATCCACTGGGCATTACCAAGAATGCCACCGACACCCGCATTCGTATCAATCACGCGGATGTGCAACAACAAGCGGAACTCAGTACCCACGTTCCACTCACCCTGATTCACCCCGGTTCAGTCGAATTACTCACCGGCAGCCCGACTGCTCGCCGTGCATTTTTGGATTGGATTGCGTTTTATCGCTTTGCGGAGTTCAATCGAACCTGGCGGGATTATCAACGGGTGTTAAAGCAACGCAACGCCTGCCTACGCGACCCTAGGCAACGTCAAGCGCTGCCACAGTGGACGCAGCAGTTAATCGCCTTACAACCGATTCTGTGGCGTTACAGAGTCGATGCATTAGCGGCATTGCAAACGGCATTGCAAGATTGCACCGAGTTACTCACAACCGTCAGTTATCCACAGCTTGTGCTGAGCAGTGGCTTTCCTGTGGGGATTAATCCACAGGATGAGCAACAAATAGCTCAATTTTTAAGTGAAAAAACCGAACAAGAATGCAAGCAAGGTTTCACCTTGTACGGCGCACACCGTGCCGACTTACACATTCTATTGGAAGGTGTGCCTGCCCTACGCATTGCCTCACGGGGGCAACTTAAAATACTTGCCGTGGCGTTATTACTAGCACAAAGTCATGCCATTGCGGCTAATGCGACAAAACGCGGTATAATCGCCATCGACGACTTGGCATCAGAATTGGATGAGCAAAACCAGCAAGCGTTGTACAATACCCTGCGCACGACGCAGCAACAATTAATCATAACCGGCACTCATCACCAACCCCTGAAGAATTGGGTGGCAGACGCGCAGGTGTTTCAAGTGAAACACGGGCAAGTAGTTGCCGCAAACTGATCACCCCTGACCGTAACAATGGAAATAAAATGACTGAACCAACACCTGTTGTACCCACCTACGATTCCTCGAATATTAAAGTACTCAAAGGCTTGGAAGCGGTGCGCAAACGCCCCGGTATGTACATCGGCGATACCGATGACGGCACGGGTTTGCACCACATGGTCTTCGAGGTGGTGGATAACTCTATCGACGAAGCCCTTGCCGGTTATTGCAAAGAAGTCAAAGTCGAAATTTTCAGTGATGGCTCGGTGCGCGTGTCCGATGACGGGCGTGGTATTCCGGTGGATATGCACGAAGAGGAAGGCCGTTCTGCTGCTGAAGTCATTATGACCGTGTTGCACGCGGGCGGTAAGTTTGACGATAACTCTTACAAAGTTTCCGGCGGTTTGCACGGGGTGGGTATCTCCGTGGTGAATGCGCTGTCTGCCAATTTGGAATTGACGATTCGCCGCAATGGTAAATTGCATCAGCAGATGTATAAGTTAGGCGATCCGGTTGCACCACTGGCGATTATTGGTGATACCGAAGGTACGGGAACATCCGTGCGCTTTTGGCCAAGTGCGGAAATTTTCGCGCTGACTGAATTTCATTACGACATTCTCGCGAAACGCTTACGCGAACTGTCGTTTTTGAATTCAGGGGTACGTATTCACCTGATCGACCGTCGTGGCGAAGGGCGCGAAGACATCTTTGAATACGAAGGTGGCATTAAAGCTTTCGTTGCGCATCTCAACCGCAATAAATCACCCATCCACAACAATATTATTTACTTCACTACCGAGCGCGATGACGTGGGCGTGGAAGTGGCGTTGCAGTGGAACGATTCGTATCAGGAAAACATTTTCTGCTACACCAATAACATTCCACAACGCGATGGCGGCTCGCATTTGTCCGGCTTCCGGGCTGCCCTCACCCGCACCCTGAATAGCTACATCGAAAGTGCTGGGTTGGCGAAAAAAGAAAAAATCAGTCCAACCGGTGATGATGCCCGCGAAGGCTTAACTGCTGTGTTATCAGTGAAAGTACCTGACCCGAAATTCTCATCGCAAACCAAAGACAAGTTGGTGTCTTCCGAAGTCAAAGGCATTGTCGAAGCCGCCATGAACGAACGCCTCGGTGAATTCCTGCTGGAAAGCCCTTCCGAAGCCAAGCTAATCGCAGGCAAGATGATTGAAGCAGCACGGGCGCGTGAAGCCGCTCGTAAAGCGCGTGATATGACTCGCCGCAAAGGTGCGTTAGACATTGCCGGTTTACCCGGTAAGCTAGCTGACTGCCAAGAAAAAGACCCTGCCCTCTCCGAACTGTTTCTGGTGGAAGGGGACTCGGCGGGTGGTTCCGCCAAGCAAGGGCGGGACCGTCGCACTCAAGCGATTCTGCCATTGAAAGGCAAAATCTTGAACGTGGAACGAGCGCGTTTCGACAAGATGATCAGCTCGCAAGAGGTGGGTACGTTGATCATCGCACTAGGCTGCGGCATTGGGCGCGAAGAATACAATATCGAAAAATTGCGTTACCACCGCATTATTATTATGACGGATGCGGACGTGGACGGTTCACACATTCGCACCTTGCTGCTGACCTTCTTCTATCGGCAATTGCCGGAATTGGTGGAACGCGGTTACATCTACATTGCGCAACCGCCGTTGTACAAAGCCAAGCGTGGCAAGCAAGAGCAATACATCAAAGACGATAGCGAGATGGAACGTTACTTGCTGCAATTAGCACTGGATGGCTCAAACCTGCATTTGGACGCACACTCCCCTGCGATCAGTGGCGAAGCCTTGGAAACTTTGGTACGGCAGTACAATGCCGCCAAGCAAGTGATTAGTCGCTTATCACGCCGTTACGACCGTAATTTGCTGGAAGCCCTGCTGTTTGAAAGACTGCCCTCCACCGAAGACATCAACAGCGTAACCGCCGAATCGTTTGCGGAATGGGTAGGCAGTGCCATTGCCACTATGAACACGGCTGATAACGGTGCACGTACTTATACTTCGCACTTAAACAAAATTGACGATGGCGCGTGGACGTTAGAAGTTAACCGTCGTCAGCACGGTCTTGATCACCGTATTCTGCTCGACCGTGATTTCTTCCTAATGCCAGAAACCAAATTGCTGATCAAAACCAATCGTGAAATGGATGGTTTGCTCGGTGAAGGTGCGGTGGTGATACGCGGCGAACGCAAATACGAAGCGCAGCGTTTTGACCAACTGGTCGAATGGTTAATGAAAGAAGCCAACCGTGGTTTGCAAATCAGCCGCTACAAAGGTTTGGGTGAAATGAATCCTGAGCAATTGTGGGATACCACGCTGAACCCTGAAACGCGTCGTTTGATGCAAGTGCGCGTCGAAGATGCGATTGCTGCCGACGAAGTGTTTACCATGTTGATGGGCGATGAAGTCGAGCCGCGTCGTGACTTTATCGAAAAGAATGCGTTGTCTGTTTCCAATCTGGACGTGTGAGGTTTCACGTGGAACAAGAAAATCCCCTGCTGGACATCAGCAAACTGCCGCTGTTCTCACAAATCAAACCTGAGCATGTAACCCCGGCGTTGGATGTGGTGCTTAACGATAACCGTGCGGGTTTGGTAAAAACCTTGGCACAAACTGCCGGTTTCACGTGGAACAATTTGGTTGCACCTTTGAATGAAGCCAGCAACCGTTTGGAGCGGATGTGGTCGCCCGTTAGTCATTTGAACGCCGTGGCGAACAGCGAGGAGTTGCGCAAGGAATACAATGCGAACCTGTCACGCCTCAGCGATTACCACACCGAGATGGGGCAGAACGCGCAGTTGTTTGAGGCAATTCAGGCGATTCGCAACAGCGATACTTCACTGGATGCGGCTCAACAAAAAAGTCTGGATGACAGTTTGCTGGGTTTTAAACTCTCTGGGGTGGCGTTGCCAGCGGAGCAAAAGGAACGTTACCGCGCTATCAGTCAGGAGCTTTCGCAACTGAATTCGCGCTTTTCTGACAATGTGCTGGATGCCACCAATGCTTGGACGAAGCAAATTCTGGATGTGAACGAACTCGCAGGCTTACCGGAATCGGCGTTGGAGATGGCAGCGCAAACCGCCAAGCAACGCGATTTGGAAGGCTGGGTGATTACCCTGCAATTCCCCTCTTACTTCCCAGTAATGACGTATGCGGATAACCGCGAATTGCGGGCGGAAGTTTATCGTGCGTATACCACTCGTGCGTCGGATTTGGGTGCGAATCCTGAATGGGATAACGCTCAGGTGATGCGCGATATTCTGCGTTTGCGTCACGAAGAAGCCATCCTGCTCGGCTATGCGAATTACGCCGAATTGTCGCTGGCAACCAAAATGGCGGAAAGTCCGCAACAGGTGTTGGATTTCCTCGAAGACCTTGCACACAAAGCCAAGCCGTTTGCCGAAACCGAGTTTGCTGAGGTGCAGGCGTTTGCACGGGAACATTTGGGACTGGATGAGGTGCAAGCATGGGATGTGGGCTATGTCAGTGAAAAGATGAAACAAGCGCGGTTCGATTTTACCGACGAAGATTTGAAACCCTACTTCCCGGCTGATCGTGTGATTAGCGGTTTGTTTGCGTTGGTGAGCAAACTCTTCGGCGTGCGTATCGAGCAACAAACGGCGCACATTGATTTGTGGCATTCTGACGTGCGTTTCTACTTGGTGTATGACCGTACCGATACGGTGCAAGCGTGTTTTTATCTGGATTTATACGCACGTCAGCATAAGCGTGGCGGCGCGTGGATGAGCGATTTCTGCGGGCGATTCCGACGTGCCGATGGTTTGCAAATTCCGGTCGCGTTCATGACCTGCAATAGCAGCGCACCGGTTGGCGACAAACCTGCGCTGTTTACCCACGATGAAGTGGTGACGCTGTTCCACGAATTCGGTCACGGTTTGCACCACATGCTTACCCAAGTCGATTACCCCGACATTGCCGGAATCAACGGGGTGGAATGGGATGCGGTGGAGTTGCCGAGCCAGTTCATGGAAAACTGGTGTTGGGAGCGCAGTGTGTTGGACATGATCGCGGCGCATTGGCAAACCGGTGAAACCTTGCCGGAAGCCTTGTTCCAGAAAATGCAGGCGGCGAGGCATTTCCAAACCGCGATGGGGACAGTGCGCCAACTGGAATTCTCCCTGTTCGATATGCGTTTGCACCTCGATCCGCAAGCGGCAGAACCCGGCAAGTTGGAAGCTATCCGTCAGGAAGTGTTGGCGCAAGTGGCAGTAATTAAACCCCCCGCGTTTAATCGGATGCCGAACAGTTTCACCCACGTGTTTGCCGGTGGTTACGCCGCAGGCTATTACAGCTACAAGTGGGCGGAAGTGTTGTCGGCGGATGCGTTTGCCCGCTTTGAAGAAGAAGGTTTGTTTGATGCGGGCGTGGGTGAAGCCTTCCTGAAAGAAGTGCTGCAAGTCGGTGGTTCACGCAAAGCAATGGAATCCTTCGTCGCTTTCCGTGGGCGTAAACCTTCCGCCGATGCCCTGCTTCGCCACAGCGGTCTTACCCCTTCCCCCCTTGCGGGGGAAGGTCGGGATGGGGGGGTATCTTGAAGATTGCGACATGGAACGTCAATTCGCTGCGGGTACGCTTGCCGCACGTCCTGCAATGGCTGGAAGCTGCTCAACCTGACGTATTAGCGATTCAGGAAACCAAAACGGTGGATGAGCAGTTTCCATTGGCAGAGCTGGAAGCGGCTGGTTACAACGCCGTATTCGCCGGACAGAAAACCTATAACGGCGTGGCGATTTTGAGTAAATCACCCGCCACTGACGTTGTTACTGACATCCCGGCTTTAGACGATCCACAACGCCGCATCCTTGCCGCAACTATCGACGGGGTGCGCGTGGTGAATTTGTACGTGGTCAACGGCGCGGAAGTCGGCTCGGAAAAATACGCTTACAAGCTCGATTGGCTGGCGAAAGTGACCGCGTGGTTGCAGCAACAAGCCGCGCTTTATCCGCAATTAGTGGTGCTGGGCGATTTCAATATTGCCCCGGAAGATCGCGATGTGCATGACCCGGTGGCGTGGGGTGAAGGCATCCTTTGCTCCCCTGCTGAACGTGCGGCGTTGCAGGCGATTCAGGCATTAGGCTTAAGCGATACCTTCCGCCAGTTTACCCAGCCGGACAAAAGCTTTAGCTGGTGGGATTACCGTGGCGGTGGTTTCCGGCGCAATCACGGCTTGCGGATTGATTTGATCCTTGCCAGCAAGCCCTTAGCGGATGCTTGCGAGTCGTGTGTGATTGACCGTGAACCGCGCACGTGGGAAAAGCCGTCGGATCATACGCCGGTGGTGGCGGAGTTTTCGCGATGATGCGTTATCTGTTACTGGGTTTAACGGTGTTCGTGCTGACGGTGGCGGGTAAATGGTGGTTTGATTCGCAACCTGCCACTGAATTACCCAGCGTTGCTTTGAGCCTGCAAACCCCGTGTGATTTGCGCCAAGCACCGTGTGTGGCAAGTGATGCACAAGGGCGGAGTGTACGTTTCAGCATCAATCCCGCCAGCATTCCGCTAATGGAAGAGTTGACCATACAGATGGACACCAGCGGTTTGGCAGAGGTGAATAATGTGCGTCTGACGGTGGAGGGCGTGAATATGTTCATGGGCTACCAATACGCCGAGTTGAAACCCAGCGGTCCAGCGCAATTCCAAGGCAAGCTGATTCTGCCGGTGTGTACGCTGGAACGGATGGAATGGTTGGCAACGTTGGACGTATTTACCCCCGATACCAAGCTGCAAGCCAAGATGCCATTCATCACAATTAGCAGCAAAGCTTTACCGCCGTTTAACCAAGATCTGATGAAATAATAGTCAAAATAGTCCATTTTAGCCGCCAAGCGTAAAAACACGGGTGTCTATCTGCTGAAGATTGTTATCCAGTCTGTTATCGCGTTTCATGAGCGCCATGTCAGAACGCGGTACAGTTTTCATGGTAAACAATAAAAATAATAGACCAATGGGTGCGCAATATAGATGGCGTGGCAGCATACAAATGCTGGTGGCGGTATCGCTGTTAGCCGCTTTTAGTATGGGTTCAGCCGGGTCGTCTAACCTGTCGCCTGCCTCCCCCTTGCCGGTAGCGGCAGTGAATGCCTCTTCAGCAGATAATTTAGCCTTGTCAGTCGTGTTAGCGGATGAGCTTTCGACCGTGGCTGGGGATATTACTTGGCACATCCGTGCGGCAGATGGCAGCCTTGAACAACGTCACCTTGGGCATTCGCCTACGCTGCGTTTGCCAAATGGTCAATACGAGGTAACGCTGTCGATTGGCACGTATACTTCCACCCAGACCGTTAATGTCGTGGAAGGGAAACTCAGCAAGCTCCCGTTTACTGCCAATGTTGGGCGTTTGCGCGTCAATAGTTCACACCCAGCGGACTGGAAAATTATCGCACAACACGGTGAGGATGCCGGGAAAATAGTGAGTACCGGTAGCGATAATAAAATCCTCAATACGCTGCTGCTACCCGGTGAATACGAAGTGTTAGCCAGCCGTGGCGATGGCATCCAACATTCCCAACGCTTACAAGTAAGCTCTGGTAAACTCAGTGCGGCTAATATCCAAATGCCTTCTGGCAAAGTAACGCTGGTTGCTACGCTCGATAATGGTCCCGCCCTGCACCCCATGAACTGGACGGTGTACCGGTTGGATGGCGGCAGGCAAACCATTGCAACCCCGCGTCGCCATTCTGCTAATCTCGAAGTGGCTCCCGGTCAGTACGAAGCCGTGGCAACACTGGATGGGCAAGAACGCCGTCGCGCCTTCACGGTATTGACGGGAACCAGTAACCGCATTGTGATTGCAATGGATTAAACGTATGGCACATCCCCCCCGTATTGGCATTGCACTGGGCAGTGGTTCTTCGCGTGGCTGGGCGCATATTGGCGTGTTACGCGCCTTAGCCGAACACGGCATTCACCCGGAAATTGTGTGTGGCTGTTCCGTTGGGGCTGTTGTCGGTGCCGCTTATGCTGCTCAGCGTTTGGACGTGTTAGAAACCGGGGTGCTGGCGTTCAACCGTTTAGAACTCATGCGCTTTTTCGAGTTAAACCCTTCGCTTAACGGTTTTGTGAATCGCGACAAGCTGCAACAGTTTTTTCACACCAACGTGTGTGACGCTACGCAAAGCATTGAGCAACTGTCATGCAAATTCGCCAGTGTTGCCACCGATTTAGAAACCGGGCGCGAAATCTGGTTTACGCAAGGTACGGTGCTGGAAGCCGTTTTCGCCTCCATCGCCCTGCCCGGTTTGTTTACCCCTTATCGTTATGGCAAGCAATGGCTGGTGGATGGCGGTTTGGTTAACCCCGTGCCCGTATCCATGTGCCGTGCGTTGGGTGCAGATGTCATCATTGCGGTGAATTTGAATGGCAATATTGCGCGGCGTTACGCTAACCACATCCAAAAAGCCAAACCAGAGAAACCGGCTGACGTCACCCCCAGTAAAACCAGCGACGCTGAAGCAGCTAAGTCCGAAACCTTTGTGGACACGTTGACCACCTCATTGCGTGAATATTCCGCCGCGTTATTCCCTGACACCAACAGCAAACCCAAAGAAACGGCTCCCAGCTTGATGGATGCACTCGCCGCTTCTATCAATATCATGCAGGATAAAATCACCCGCAGCCGCATGGTCGGCGACCCACCGGAAATCTTGCTAACACCCGTGCTGGAACACATTGGATTATTGGAATTCCACCGTGCGGCTGAAGCCATTGCCGAGGGGTATGACACCGTGGAACGCATGTGGCCTGAAATTAACCGCTTGCTAGATGCTAAGTCTTAGCAACGCTTAACGCGGTTTATCGTCGTCAATTTTGCGCAGGTAACGGGCATCATCAAACGCAGGAATCCATTGCGGCATATACACCACCGCAATCGCCACCAACATGCCATTGATAATGCCTTCGGGAAACATAATCAGCGGGATAAAAGGCAGATAGTAGGTTTGCAAATAGTGCGCGGTGAAAGTATCCGTCCACCACAGCAATAAGCTGCCGGTGAGCACCACGGCGACACTGCTTAGAATCGCGGCAAGAAAGCCATTAACGAATATAAAAATGAAGATATTCGTGGGTAAATGCTGCTGACTCCAGCGCAATAACTGGTGCGTAATCAAGATCGGGATGCCACCCATCACCAAGGTATTCAGTGGTATTGCCAACAAACCCGCATCCAAGCGCCAGAATGCCATGCTGACAATGACCGTAGCGGCAAGTAGCGCTAGACGCCAGCCGAACATTAGCGTCATGACGGTCATACCGAGTAAATGAAAATTGAGAGTCGTGCCTATACCTGCTCTTAATAACCATATAACACTTGCAAATACAATCGCGCCAAGGTAAACATGCGAGTGTTCGCGCACATACGTCCAATTGGCATGACGAAGTGCTCGCCCCAATACAATAAAGAACAGAAAACTGGTAACAAGCAGCCAGTCTTCATTGAAAACACTAGCAGGTATATCCATGCAAGACATCCTCTCACGATTCATACTCAACCCGCGACAAACCCGACTTCTGTTGAAGTTTTTATTCGTCGCCCTAGCACTAGTCGGTGTTGTTGCCGCATTACTGCCAGGTGGTGGTCAAGGTCTGCCCCACGCTGACAAATTGCTGCACGCAGGCGCACTGTTTGGGTTTGCCCTACTCTTGGATTTGGCAACTACCCGCAGTTTCTGGCGCTGGCAAGTACCTATACTCCTGTGCTACGGCGGTTTCATTGAGATAGTGCAAGGTTTCACAACATGGCGTTCCGCATCATTGGCTGATCTTGTGGCTGATGCCGCCGGTATCTTGCTGTACTGGGTGGTGTGGCGGCTGACACTGCAACGCATCATTCCACATGACAACGGTTAGTCCCGATAAATTTCCACGGAAGCATCCTTGATTTGGTAGCCTGCTTCGGCAAGATCGGTGTGAATTTGTTCGGTGACAATCGTGCCGTATACCCATACCGGTTCGTACATGCGTTCTACCCCGATGCTTTTACCTTCCAAGGGCTTGACCAATAAAGTTTGATTGAGTGGCGGTGGTGGCGTGTGGATGCACGCGCCAAAATACGGTACTAGCAAGAACTCTTTCACCATGCCCTTGGTTTCGTCCACTTCCAGCGGTGAAATGAAACCGGGAATTTTGATTTTCTTGCCATTGAGTGCCGAATTCACGGGTGCCGCATTCAATTCGGCTTGCATTTCTTCCAGCAGTGCATCTTCTGCGGGGTCGCCTTCGGGGATGGCATCAATTCGCGGCTGGTATTTTTGGATAATGTCCGCCAACCCCTGCCCCGGTAATTCCAGATTTTCCCACTCGATTTCGGTGTATTCGCCGTCTTGTTGCGGCTTAGACGTCGTGGTTTGGGTAACGGCTGTAATGGGTGTGCCCACAGCGGGCGCATTGCTGGGGAGTGCTGGCGGTGTCTCCACTTGGTTTTTCTCACCGCACGCGACCAGCAGGCTGGAGAGGATAATGAGGGGGAAAAGCAGTGTTGTTTTCATTTTAAACTCTTACGGTTAAACCATCTTGCAGGGAACGCCGATACGCAATTGCCCCCGGAATCAGGCTGAACAGTAACGCAAGCACCGTCACCACTGCAAGCAACAGCCCTTCATGCCAAGTCGGTAGCCAAGTACTCAGGTAAAACCCGTATTCCGCCATCACCCACGGACGTGCTGCCAACACCCCAACCCACACCAACACCGCACCCAGCAAGCCACCCAATACCGCCAATACCCCCGCTTCCAGCACAAACAGCGAGAATACCTGACGCGGGTGTGCGCCCACTGCCCGTAAAATTGCCATTTCGCGCCGCCGCTCATTTAGGGTGGAAAGCAACGTGGTCAACATGCCCAGCAAACCCGCGATGACTACAAAGCCGGTGATAATCCGCAATACGTTTTCAAACATGCCAATGGCTTGCCACAATTCTGCCAACGCCACGCCGGGGACGGTTGCCAGCAAGGGTTCGCGCTTGTAGTCGTTGATTTCACGCTGCACTCGAAACGCGGCAGCGCGGTTTTTCAGCCCGACCATGAAGGCGGTGATGACTTTGGGTTGCAGGTTTTTCTGCAAGGCGGTCTCGGCACTGATTTGATAACCGGGGACTTTTGCACCACCTACCCAGTCGATGTGAATGGCTTCAATGCCTTCCAGCGAGACATGCACGGTGCGGTCAATCGGCGTGCCAGTGGGTTTAAGAATGCCCACCACCTGAAACGGTTTGTCGTCATGCAAGGTAAAGCTAGTCGCGGCAGCACCGTGCGCAATCACGATCTTGTCGTGGAGCTGGTAGCCGAGTTTGCGTGCCACTTCTGCCCCCAACACGGCATCAAATACCCCTGCAAACGGCTTGCCATCGGCAAATTCCAGCAAGCGTTTATCGCCGTGGCGGTAGTAGCGAAAATAATCCTGATTCGTGCCCAATACCCGATAGCCCTTGTGTGAATCACCGAGACTGATGGGAATTGTCCAATCTACCAGCGGTTTGCTGGTGATCTCTTGGTAGGATTGCCAACTGATATTGTTGGTGGCGTTGCCGATACGAAACACGCTGTAGAGCAGCAATTGCACCGGGCCACTGCGTGCGCCGACCACCAAATCCGTGCCGGAAATGGTGCTTAGGAAGCTGCTTTTGGCTTCTTTGCGGATGTATTCCACGCCCAGTAACAGCGAAACACTGATAGCGATGGCAAACAGTGTGAGCAGCAAACTGGCGCGGCGGTTCCACAAACTGCGCAGGGTGAGGTGGAGTAGGATCATGATTCGCGCCGCTTTTCCCGTAACATAAAGCCGTACAGCCCTTCGACTTTTTCTCGCGCCCAAGGGGTTTTACGCAAGAATTTCAGGCTGGAAGCCATGCTGGGGTCGCTGGCAAAACAGCGCACGGGGATGCGCTCGGCTAAGCCTTCCCAACCGAAATAGTCCACCAGTTCGGTGAGGATGGTTTGCAAGGTTAAGCCGTGCAGTGGGTTGTTGTTTTGCTTTTGGGTGGGGATTGTATTCATTTCAAGACTCTCCAGCGTATGGTGTGCGGTGTGTAGGGGCAATTCATGAATTGCCCCTACGGGGATTGGCACGGGTATTATCGGCGGTTCACGTTACTCAAATCCACCACGCGCGGAAAGTGACTGGCAATGTACGGGTCATGGCTCACAAACACAATAGTGCTATTTTGAGCCGCTGCTTCCTTGAATAATAAGTTTAGAAAGCCATCACGGGTATCGGTATCCAGTGCCGAAGTCGGTTCATCCGCAATGATCAATTCGGGGCTGCCGATCAGGGCGCGGGCGACGGCGACGCGCTGTTGTTGTCCCACACTCAAGTCAGTGACGGGGCGCTCCCACAATTGACGATCTAAGCCCAGATGTTCCAGCAAGCGGTTGGTGGTGGCTTGCATATCTCCCGCCTGTTGTTTGCGCCGTTTGGAAAAATGGCAGGGTAACTGCACATTTTCCCGCACCGACAAATACGGCAAGAGGTTGAACTGCTGGAAGATCACGCCCATGTGATCCGCACGAAACCGGTCGCGGGCGGAATTATCCATATCGTGCAAGGCTTGCCCCAGAATAATCAAGCTACCGCTGGCAGGGCGCAAAATGCCTGCCAACAGGTTAAGAAACGTAGTTTTGCCGCTGCCGCTTGCGCCGCGAATAAACAGGTGTTCGCCCTGTGCAACGTGCAGTTCGGCAATTGCCAGCGTGTCACGGCTTTGCCCTTGCCAGCGGTAGTGCAGATTGTGCAGTTCGATCACGTTAAGCATCATGCTCCCCTAATTCCGCCTCAATGTCTGCAATGCTGGGAAGGGACGATTGCAATTCTGGTGGTAGATGTTTGGTGATGGTGTATTCACTCACGCCAATGGGTTTTTGCACATCCCGTAGCGCGTATTCGACCACCGTATCATTTTTGGATTTGCAAATCAGAATGCCAATGGTGGGATTGTCTTCAGGGGCTTTCAGCAAGCTATCCACGGCTGAAATATAGAAATTGAGTTTCCCCGCAAATTCGGGTTTGAACTTAACCGTTTTGAGTTCGATCACCACGTAGCAATGTAGGCGCACATGGTAGAACAACAAGTCCATGAAAAATTCATCGCCCGCTACTTCCAGCCGGTATTGCCGCCCCATGTAGGAAAAGCCTGCACCCAGTTCCAGCAAGAAACGGGTAATGTGTTCAATCAGGGCATTTTCCAGCTCACGCTCATTATGCCGTTCCCGCAACATCAGGAAATCGAAGCAATACGGATCTTTCAGCGTTTGGTGGGCAAGGTCTGAATGCGGGGCTGGCAATGTTGCTTGAAAATTATTGATGGCTTTGCCGTTACGCTGGTATAGACCTGCCTCGATGTGATGGGTCAGGACGGCGCGTGACCAATGGTTTTCGATGGTCTTTTGCACGTAGAAAGTCGCTTCATCAATGCTGTGGGTTTTGCTCACAATGACGAGGTTGTGTCCCCACGGAATTTGGGCAACAAGTTGTTGCCCGATTGCTGTTTCCACTGACCAGAACTGAAACCACTGACGCATATATTTCAGGTTGCGCAGGGAAAATCCCCTGATGTCAGGAAATTCCGCCTGCAAATCATGGCTCATCTGCTGCAAAAAACCATCGCCCCACGCTGCCTCGCGTTGTTTGGTGACGATACCTTCCGCCAAATCCCAGTACAGGTGCAATAATTCGCGGTTAACCGCCAGTGCCGCTTTGATCTGGGCTGCGTGTACGCGCTGTTTGATATCGCGGAGGAAGGCTTTGTAAGCGTCCGTTTTGGTCAGGTGTTGGCTCATGGTTACTTTGCTGCTGGGTTAATTCAGCTTAATAGTAGCGTCTTTATCCAGTTCCAGCGCTGATGCGCCCTTTTCCGTGACCCATTCCGCCTTGATGTGCTGGAAACCGTCGGGGAAGGCGGTGAAGAGTTTCACCGCCACTTCTTTCAGTTCGGCGGGTTGGGTGCAGGCAAATGACCAGGTAACGTCCATATCGTTGTGGGCTTCACCAGCAGTCTCGGCGGTATTCCCTAACAAGGCGGAGATGACTTCGGCGCTTTTGAGGGTGCAACCCGCTTCGGTATTCACGCTGAACAGTTCTGCTCCGGCTTCGAGCTTTTTCACTGCATCGGCGAGTTTTTGCTTGTCGGCATCGGTGGTGGCAGCGTGTTCAAAGCCGACGATATTGACGGCGGGGGATTCGAGCATGATTTCCAGCCCTTCTGTGCCAACGGCAAGCGACAGGGTGGCTGCACCGTGTTCGTGTGCGCCGTGTTCTTCGTGTTTATCATGCGCGTGGTCATGTTTGTCGTCATGTGCGTACAGTGTGCTGCTGGCCAGTGTTAAACACAGGGCAAGGCTACTGAGGAGGATGTTAGGGTATTTCATATTATTCTCCAGAATGAGGTGTTTGTTGGTTCACGGTTTGGGTAAACGAGGTTAATAAATTGCTGACAAAATCTTCGTCGAGATCGGCGGTGATGAACACAAAGCGGCTGCGCTGATCAGCGTCCGGCCATGCGGGGAGTTCCACTGAGGGGTAAAACAGGTGTTGCACGGCGTGTAGCACGATGGGGCGACCGGGGTATTCTTGTACATTGACGATGGCTTTCATGCGTAACAGGCGGGCGCTGCAAAATTCCACCAGCGTATCGAGTGCTTCGGAAACCCCTGCCCAGGGTAAGGGCTGGTCGAATTGCAGGGAAAAGCTGCGGATGCGCCCATCATTGCTGCCGTGCGTTGGGGTGCTGGGGTTGAGGATGCTGGGCTGTTTGAGTGGCAAACTCGCACTGACGACGCGGAAGTTTTCTGCCGCAAGCCATTGCTTGGCTTTGACGGGTTCGGATTGGTGGTAGGCGCGGAGTTTGAACACATGGTCGGGGTCAACGTTGCCATGCTGGACATGCACAATGGGGGCGGCGGGGTTGAGCGTTGCCAGCCGCGTTTCGAGCTGTTGGATCGTGGCAGCATCGGCAAGGTCAGTTTTAGTGAGCAGCAAACGGTCTGCGCCCGCGACTTGGCGCACGGCTTCAAAATGTTGGTCGAGCTGTCCGTTGCCGAATACCGCATCCACTGTGGTGACAACGCCATCCAGATAATGGCGTTTGGCTACCCAGTCGGAACGCAGCAGGGTTTCGAGAATGGGCGTGGGGTCGGCGATGCCGGTGGTTTCGATAATAATGCGTTCGTAGGGGGGGATTTTGCCATCGCGCCGCCCCATCCACAGGTTTTTCAGGGTGGGGACGAGTGAGCCTTGGATTTCGCAGCAAACGCACCCGCCGGACAGCAGCGCCATCGTGCCTTGGGTGTTATCGACGAGTTGGTGATCCAGCCCGATGCTGCCGAATTCGTTCATAATCACGGCGGTGAGCGGCGGCACGCGCAGTAAGCGTTCCCAAAACGATGGTTTCAGCAGGTTGTTGAGTACCGTGGTTTTGCCACTGCCCAAAAAGCCGGTCAGCAGGGTGATCGGGATGCGCACATCTACCGCGTCAGTCATATTGGATACTCATGCGAGCCTCTTTTGCAACAAAGTTGCAGTCGATTCTAGTGGCGGGACAAGTGGCTTGCAATGTTTGTTTTCGCGCAATATTTCTGTATAAATCAACTACACTTAAAAAGCCATGACAGCTTATCCATAAAAACAAATTGTACACTGGCAAATAATTGATCGGATAGACCTTAGGAGGAAACCATGAACATGAAGACCCGTATGCGGATCGGCGGCTTTGCCGTCTTCGCTTTATTCACTGGCGCAGCATTGGCTGATGGTTTGGACGGCAACCGTTATGGACAAGATCGCCAATACCATTCAGAAATCAGTTCGGCACAAACTTACATCGCGCTACAGCAGTATTTGTGGCCTTATGACCCTGCCAAGCGGCAGCCAATGACCATTCTTGATGTGCGTTCTATTGAGGAATATATCGGCGGACACCCGCCCGCGGCGTACAGCATTCCTTACCCGCATGTGTTCAATCGTGGCAAAGACCCCAACAAAGGCGAATACATCGCCCAGCCGAATGCTGAATTCGTCAAAGCGGTGAATGCTATGGGTTTGCCGAAAGACAGTTTAATCGTGACGGTGTGCCGCACCGGTAGCCGTAGCATCGGTGCCAGTAATTTGTTGGCGGCGGCGGGTTACACCAATGTGCGCAATATGTGGGATGGCTTTGTGGGGTTAACCCGCAAAAACACCTTGGGCGAAGAACTTGATCTGAATAATGATGGCAAAGTTGACGGCAAAGACCCGTACAGCGGCGATTTGGACGGTTGGGCAAACTTCCAAGGGTTGCCGGTTGAAATGAAGCTGGATAATCAACGCTTGTTTGCGCCGTATGCAAATTTGTACCACACGGCGAAAGGCGAGCGTTAACACCTAGCCGAGTATCGCGTTGATTCAAGAATAGGGGCGTGACGTGTTACGCCCCTAATTTGATCCACTGCCCCATGGTGGCGAGCATCACATTGAGATCAATCGGCTTGGCAATGTGATCATTCATGCCGACTTCGATGACTTTTTCCTTATCGCCTTCCATCGCATTGGCAGTCAAGGCAATTATCGGCAGGTGCTTGAACTTGGCTTGCTGGCGAATCTGGCGCGTGGCTTCGTAGCCATCCATCACCGGCATCTGACAATCCATCAATACCCCGTCGAACTCACTGGATGCCAGACGATCCAACGCTTCCTGACCATTGTTGGCGGCTTCAACAATCAGCCCACTCATTTCCAACAGTGCGATGGCAATCTCTTGGTTGATTTCGTTGTCTTCTACCACCAGAATTCTTGCCCCCTGCAACCGGGCGATGGTCTCGGCTAGACTGGTTGGGGCATCCGGCTGTACCGCAATACTGGTGTTTGTTTGCTCCTGCACTTCCACCGTGAAATGGAAGGTGCTGCCTGTGCCGAACTCACTTTCAATCCAAATATTGCCAT
Source organism: Thiothrix winogradskyi (assembly GCF_021650935.1). Taxonomy (NCBI): domain Bacteria; kingdom Pseudomonadati; phylum Pseudomonadota; class Gammaproteobacteria; order Thiotrichales; family Thiotrichaceae; genus Thiothrix; species Thiothrix winogradskyi. The sequence continues at coordinate 760,550 of NZ_CP091244.1, forward strand.
TCATCATTTCAACGAGCTGCTTTGAAATGGCTAATCCCAGCCCTGTTCCCCCGTACTTGCGCGTGGTGGAATCGTCCGCTTGTGAGAAGGGCTGGAAAAGCCGCGCCTGTTGTTCCGGCGTTAAACCAATGCCGTTATCCTTGACGTAAAAGTGCAGCAACACGGATTCTGCACGGCGTTCTGCCAGTGTTACTGCTAGTGATACCTCACCACCAAACCCGGTAAATTTAACGCCATTATTGCCAAGGTTCAGCAGAATTTGCCGCAACCGTAAGGGATCACCGATCAGATTGGTGGAAAATAGGTTGGAGTCGATGTGCAATGTCAGCGTTTGCCCCTTTCCTGATGCACTGGGTTCGAGCAGTGCGGCAAGATTGTCGAACAACTCTTGCAAACAGAAACCGGTACTTTCCAGATTCAACTTGCCGGATTCGATCTTGGAGACATCCAGAATATCGTTGAGAATGCCCAGCAGATTTTTGGCGGAACGGTGTACTTTTTCGAGGTAGTCACGCTGTGTTAGCGATAAATCGGTTTGCAGCGCTAACTGTGCCATGCCCATGATACCGTTCATTGGCGTGCGAATCTCATGGCTCATATTGGCAAGAAAGTTGCTCTTTGCGAGGGATGCCGCTTCGGCTACATCCCTGGCTTGCAACAATTCGGCTTCGGATTGTTGCAATGAGGTGATTTGCTGTTGAATGATTTCCCGGCTATCACGACTTTGTAACAGCGTGCCGACCAACTGGCAAAACACGGTGAATGATCCGGTGAGTTCCTTGACAGGGGTATCGTACAACCGATGGTTTTGCACCGAGACCATACCCAGCACCAAGCCTTGCAGTTGATTACGGGCATTGACCAGCGGATTGATCAGCAGCAAGTAGATGCCGAGTGGCAATAAATCTGCCTGATTGTGGTAAACCAGTGGTTTTTTTGGCGGGGAACATGCAGCGGAAAAACCGTGCTCACCCAGCCATGCTGCAAATAGCCCCCAATCCACCGTCTCGTCCAACGACGTGGAAATCGCAACCGGTTGGAGAGACAAGTTGCCATCGGCAGTAAATAGCCAAACGACCCCTGTCTCCAGTTCAAACATATCGACAATGGCTTCGGCAGCAGTTTCGGCAAACTGCGTCATATCAGCTTGTCTGAGAAGCTGCTGACTGTAGCTGTAGATCGCCTCAAACCGCGCCAGCTCCCGCTCCAGGCGGTAGCCGGTATCAATCAGTTTTTGCTCAACTAAAGAAAACGATGACTTGCGGCGAAGCGCCTCGTATTTGTTTTTTAAGTCAAGGTACTCTTGTTCGCTTACCATAGTGTCAAGTTATTTAGCGGCGGTATAGCGCATAAATGGCGGTCGTATAGTTATGATAAGTGTTCGCGCCGCCAAGCTTGGCGAATTCACCGAACCCGTAAATACCCAGCCAGGGCGGTACTTCACCATCGCGGGAAAGTGGATGCTGCATACAGTATACCAATTCATCCTTGATCACTTTTGAGAACAAAAAGCGACCCCGTGCCAGACAGTCAGCGTGGAATACCGCTACGGGTGTCCGACCGTTGCCCTGTTCCACGAACCATTCCATCATCCGGTTCATTTCGGAAAAAATGAGTTCCTCGTCTCTGACCGTCAGCCATAGCTTGGTGCCTTCGGGGCATTCAGTGGTGTAGTAAAGCACGCCATCGTCACTGCGCTTGGTCACAACCCGCAGGATGTGATCGTTGCCGTATTCCTTTTTGAGATGCTCCGGCAATTCTTCTGCCAGTGCGCCAATGGGAATGGTATCGCCGCAGGTTGCCGAGGCGGGTAAGCCAAGGCGCTCGGTATACACTTCCCAAGCGGGGCGACCATCCAGCTCGATAATGCGTTGCCCTTCAGCGCGGGTCACTTCCATCGGTTCGCCTGTTGCCAGAAAACCGTGCGTTGCGCGAGTCACCACTTCCAGCGTCGGGTCAGCAAACCCCACCGCCAATGCGGCATGTTCATAGACCTGATTGTCCAGAAACTGAAAACTGATGACCCCTTTCATATTGTCGGCGGAAGTCGCTCCGAAAATGGTCACACCGGAACCCAATTGTGATTCGATGCCCGCAATACAGCTATCATTGGCAATATCGATCCCTGAGGCAATGAAATAGACCATATTGATGCCAGGATGCTGCGCCTTGAGTTGACGACCCAGTTCCTGACCCTTTTCGTAGGAGTTATTGCCAAGGATACCATCGACATGCGCCACCGAGATTTCCTCTGGCGCACCCCGAACCGCCATAATGGCGACATCTTTCATTGACTCGCTAACGCCTTCTTTACCCACGATACCGCAGCACGACGCGCCGACAATGCGGGCGCTGGGAGCCATTTCATGGGCTTGATCGAGGAGGTGCTGAAAGTTATGCCCCATCGACGAATAGATCACGAGCAAATCACAATCGGTGGCGTGCCCTTCACCGAAGGCAGCCTCCATGCATTCCGTGATGGCGCGTTTGGAATTCACCATGCGGGTGCTTGCAGAATGGAAACTTAGCATAATCACACTCCTTATTATTTTCGGAATTTTCGGAATCCAACCCTGACAGGGACTCTCCCCTGAGCAGGAAGAGGCTTTCAGTTTACGCTGAAACAGACGTTCGTTTGGCTTTTGCTGACAAGCGGTTAGCAAAAGTTAGCCTCAGAACCACTGCCATTTTCTATTTTCAGAAGGCGATAGCAATGCTATCATTGAACCATCAAGATCAACATGATGGTGACAACCATGGCTAATCTCATTGTAAGAAACATTAGCGATGAAATCGCTCAAGCATTAAAGATGCACGCCAGTCGTATGGGGATCAGTGCAGAAGCTGCCCACCGTCAAATTCTGGAACAGGTACTGATGCGCCCCAAAAAGAAAAGTTTCCTAGAGTTGTTGAAAGAGATGCCGAATGTCGGCAGAGACAGCGACTTTGAACGGATTCAAAATGATGTAGCACCAGAAGTGTTTAGCTGATGTATTTACTGGACACGAATGTTATCAGCGAACTACGCAAAAAAGAGCGGATGAATCCCGGTGTGGCGCGATTTGTAACGCAAGCCCAAGCACAGGGTTCTGTCTGTTACCTCAGTGTGATTACGCTAGGTGAGTTACGCCGGGGCATTGACCTGATTTACCATCGCGGTGATCAGGAACAAGCCACCATACTGGAACGCTGGTTAACAACCGTGCTTGAAGAGTACAGCGAACAGGTTCTGGATTTCGGCAGAGAAGAAGCCCAACTGTGGGGGCATTTACGTGTACCACACCCTGAAAATGCGTTGGATAAACAAATTGCCGCCACTGCACTGATTCATGATCTGATACTCGTCACCCGAAATACCAAAGATTTTCAGTCAACTCGTGTCAAACTCTATAACCCGTTTGATACCACTACTTCTCCTCCAACTCCACCGTAATTGCCCCGCACGGACATTCTTCCGCACACAGCCCACAACCCTTGCAGTAGTCGTAGTTGAACGCAAACCGCTTGCCCGCCCCCAGCTTGATCACCGCGCTATCCGGGCAGACCCCGTAGCAATTGTCGCACTCGAAGCAATTACCACACGACAAGCAGCGCCGCGCTTCAAACAGGGCATTGCTTTCATCCAGCCCGCCGACCACTTCGTCAAACGTGGACTGGCGGCGGATAATGTCCAGCACCGGGCGCACAGTCTTTTCCGCATCGGCGTAATACCAGGTGTTGAGGCGCTCAAAGGTGGCAGGCTCATGCTTGGGTGCAGGCTGGTAACATTCGCCACGCAACCAGGCATCAATCGCCCGCGCCGCCTTCTTGCCATGCCCGACCGCCACCGTCACGGTGCGCTCAGAACCTGCCACCATGTCGCCACCCGCAAACACGCCGTCATGGCTGGTCATCATTACCGCATCGGTTTGCACGCTATCCCACTTCATGGTCAGATTGGGAATGTGTTCCAGCAAGGTCTGTTCCACGTTCTGCCCCAACGCCAGCACTACCGAATCGGCAGGCAAAGTCTCGAATTCGCCGGTCGGCTGCGGGAAACCTTTCGCATCCAACGCCATTTTCTCAATGGTGATGCTGCCTTCTCCCGCCTCGGTGATGGTGGAAAGCCATTTCAGCTTCACGCCTTCTTCCAGCGCTTCTTTCACCTCGAAATCGTGGGCGGGCATTTTGTCGCGGGTACGGCGGTAGACGATGATGGACTCTTCCGCCCCCAGCCGTTTGGCGGTACGTGCCACGTCGATGGCAGTATTGCCGCCACCGTATATCACCACCTTGCGCCCCAGCAAGGGCTGGCTGTCTTCGACTTCGTGCAGCACGCTGACCGCATCGGTAATGTGGCTGGCATCACCCGCCGGGATGTAGGCACGCTTGGCAATCCCCGCGCCAATGCCGAGGAAAACCGCGTCGAAACCTTCCGCCGCCTGCATTGCCAACACATCATCCACGCGGGTATCAAGGCGCAACTCCACCCCCATGTCCACAATGCGCTGCACTTCGGCATCCAGCACCTGACGCGGCAAACGGTAGCGCGGAATGCCGTAACGCATCATGCCGCCCGCCGCCGTTTCCGCCTCAACGATGGTCACGCCATGCCCCATACGGCGCAAATGGTAGGCAGCGGACAAACCCGCAGGCCCCGAACCGACCACCAGCACGCGCTTGCCGCTGTCGCTTGTAGGTTTGGCGAATGCCCAGCCCTGTTTCAGCGCTTCGTCGCCGAGGAAGCGTTCGACCGCATTAATGCCAACCGCTGCATCCAGTTGCCCACGATTGCACGCGCCTTCGCAAGGGTGGTAACACACCCGCCCCATGATCGCAGGCAGCGGGTTGTTTTCAGTCAGGGAACGCCAAGCCGCTTCATAATTGCCCGATTCGGCATGGAACAGCCAGTTCTGGATATTCTCCCCCGCCGGACAAGTCGCATTGCAAGGTGGCAAACGGTCAACGTACACCGGGCGTTTGCTGCGCCATGAGCCAGTGTGGTTGGCAAGGCTGGTATTTTTATCCAGCGTAATCGCGAATGGCTTATCAATACTCATACAGCAGCCCCTCCGGTATTTAATGAGGATTTTTCCAGCAATTTGAAGCGGCGGATATTGCGGTCGGCAATCGCCTGCAATTGCGCAATCACCGCCACCTGCTTGGGATTGCGGAACAGATGGGCGAAGCGTTTTTGCAGCTTCAGATAATCCTCCACCGGCACTTGTTCGCGGATGGCGCGATGCCCGGTCATTTCGCCATGTTCGGCCTCAAACACCGGGAACAGGCCGGACTCAATCGCCAGCCGCGCCAGCTTGATGGTGTGTGCCGGGTCTGCGCCCCAACCCAGCGGGCATGGCACATGGATGTGGATGTAACGCGCCCCGTGGATGCTCATCGCCTTGGTGACTTTGGCTTCCAGATCGCGCAAATCGGCGACGGATGCAGTCGCCACGTAGGGGATTTCATGCGCCATCGCAATCAGCGGCACGCTCTTGCCCTTGCCGAACACATTGCCGTTGGGGTGTTGCCCGACCGGCACGGTGGTGGCAGTACGGGCGGCAGGTGGGGTGGCGGACGAGCGTTGCACCCCGGTGTTCATGTAGGCTTCGTTGTCGTAGCAGATGTACAACACGTCATCGTTGCGCTCAAACATCCCCGACAGGCAGCCGAAACCGATGTCAGTTGTGCCGCCGTCGCCGCCCTGCGCCAGTACGCGGGTGGTTTTGCCCTTGACCCGCTGCGCCGCCGCGACACCCGTGGCGACTGCGGCAGTGTTGCCGAACAGCGAATGTATCCACGGCAATTGCCAAGAAGATTCGGGGTACGGGGTGGAAAAGACTTCGAGGCAGCCGGTGGCGTTGCAGGCAATCAGATCATTGCCAGCGGCACGCATGGCTGCGTCCACCGCAAAGCGTGCGCCCAGCGCTTCGCCGCAGCCCTGACAGGCGCGATGCCCGGAATTGAGCGCGTTGGTGCGCTGCATCCCCGCCTGCACGCTGCGTTCTTGCTCGCTCAGCAGGCGATTGCCGACGGTAAAGGTGTCGGTCTGGTAAAACTTGATGGTGGTTTCCATGCTTGTTCTCCTAGCGAATCTGACTGGCGACAGTGCCGACACTGTGCAGGATGTTTTCCGCAATCGGCCCGGAACGGCGTCCGGCTTCCATGCGGGCGATTTCCTCGTGGACGACATCGTGCTTGAGGTCGAGGAATTCCAGCCGTTCCAGATAGCCTGAATCCGCCCGGTGGAACAACTTGCGCAAGGAATCGCGAGTAATCGGTCTGCCGCCCAAGCCTGCCACCACGGTATGCACCGGCTTGTGCAAGCCTGCCACTGCCATTTGCACGTCGGTGGCAACGATGCCGCCAATGCCCAGCGCGAGGGATTTTTCCACTACTACAATGCGTTTGGCGTGTTCCAGCGCACTGCGTACTGCCTTGTGCGGGAACGGGCGGTAGGTGCAAATCGCCAGCGAGCCGATCGACATGCCTGCCTCTCGCAACTCATCCACTACATCCTTGATTGTGCCGTTGACCGAGCCGAGTGCGACCACGATGGTGTCGGCGTCTTCGCTGCGGTACGGTTTGACCAGCCCGCCGGAATCGCGCCCGAATTGCTCCTGGAAGGCTTCCGCCAATTCGGGGATCAGCCCCAATGCCTGCATCTGCTTGTAATGGGCGAGGTAGCGCACTTCCATAAAGGCTTCCGGCCCCACCATCGCGCCAATGGTGACGGGGTTAATGGGGTCAAGAAGTTGGCGCGGCTCGAACGGTGGCAGGTAAGCATCCACCTGCTCCTGCGCGGGAATATCCACTCGCTCATAAGCGTGGGTGAGGATGAAGCCATCCACGCACACCATCACCGGCACGGAAAGCTCTTCCGCCAGCCGGAATGCTTGAATGTGCAAATCGACCGCTTCCTGATTGGTTTCGGCGTAGAGCTGAATCCAGCCGGAATCGCGCATCGACAGGCTGTCCTGATGGTCGTTCCAGATATTGATCGGCGCACCGATAGCGCGGTTGCCAATGGTCATCACGATGGGTAAACCAAGGCCGGAGGCGTTGTAAACCGCTTCCGCCATGAACAGCAAGCCCTGGCTGGCGGTGGCGGTGTAAGCCCGCGCTCCGGCAGCACTGGCACCGATGGCGACTGACAGCGCGGCGAATTCGGATTCGACATTGATGAATTCACAGGGCTGGATTTCGCCACGATCCACCATTTGCCCCAGACCTTCCACAATGTGGGTCTGCGGGGTGATGGGGTAAGCGCAAATCACTTCCGGGCGGCACAGGCCGATGGCTTCGGCGATGGCTTGGGAGCCTTCGATCTGTTTCAGCATGGTTTTCCTCCCGGTAGGGTCGCCTGTACTTGGGCAAAGGCAGCTTGTGCGGCGGCGATATTCTGTTCGGCAATCTTGCCACTGAATTTTTGGCGGATGGCGGCTTGCAACGCTTCCATCTGGATCAGTCCGGTGAGCGCGGCAAAACCACCCAGCAAGGCGGCATTGGGCAACGGACGACCGATGTACTTGAGAGCCAGTTCGCTGGCGGGGATGACGCTGATGCGTTCGCCGGGGTGTGTCTGCAAAAAGGTGTCCAGCCCCAGTTCGCTTAGCGAATGGTTGGAATTGATGAGGATGTAACCGCGTTCCGCCAGCCCTTCAAACAGGTTGACCTGATGCAACAGACCGGGGTCTTGAATGATCAGCGCGTCGGGGGTGAGGACGGGTTCACGCAGGCGGATTTCCTTATCGTCGATGCGGCAAAACGCCATGACGGGTGCGCCCATGCGCTCGGAGCCGAAGCTGGGAAAGGCTTGTGAATGTTTGCCTTCGACAAAGGCGGCGATGGAGAGCATTTCGGCGGCAGTGACAACGCCCTGCCCACCACGCCCGTGGATTCTGACTTGAAACATGCGGTGCTTCCTCTCATGCGGGAAAACGGTGTGGTTTTATTATTTGCGGTTAGCCTAGCAGTGTTGCGCGGGGATTTGCTTGATGGATGTCGGGAAAACGGTGAATAGCTTCACTATACTCAAAGGGATGGCGCGTTTTGGCGGAGGTTTCGATGTCAACTTTTTCGCATGGCTTGGTTCGTAGGTTGTTGCCGGTAGTGCTGGTGTTCTTACTGGTTTTTTCTGCTTCGTTGGCGGCGCAATCGCTGACGGCGACCAAACTGGTTGATGAACTGGAACATCCGTGGGGCATGGTGTTTTTGCCCGATGGCGAGGTGTTGGTCAGTGAACGGGCAGGCAAATTGCGGCGTATTCAGGACAACACCTTATTGCCCAAGTCGGTGAGCGGTTTGCCTGAGATTGCGGAGCAAGGGCAAGGTGGCTTGTTGGGCTTGGCATTACACCCGCAGTTTGCGCAAAACCGTTGGTTATATTTGGCGTATGCGGCTGAAGGTGACGATGGTTACAGCACGCATTTGGCGCGTGGGCGCTATCAGGATGGCGCATTGACGCAAGTTGAGGTGTTGTTTGCCGCGACGCCACAATCGTTTAGTGGGCAACATTTCGGCGGGCGGATAGCGTTTGATCGTGCCGGTTACGTTTACCTGACGCTGGGGGATCGGGGGGAGCCTGACAATTCACAGATGTTGGAAAATCATGCGGGCAGCGTGATTCGCTTGCACGATGATGGGCGGATTCCGGCGGATAATCCTTTCGTGAATACTGCCGGGGCGCAGCCGGAAATCTATACCTATGGGCATCGAAATGTGCAGGGCATTGCGTTACACCCCACCACCGGGCAGGTGTGGACGGGCGAACACGGCCCGCAAGGTGGCGATGAAATCAATATTCTGCGAGTGGGCGCGAACTACGGTTGGCCGGTGATCACTTACGGCGAAGAATACGGCGGTGGCGAAGTCGGCGCTGGCTTAACCGAAAAGGCGGGCATGGAACAGCCTGTTTTGTATTGGACACCTTCGATTGCGCCCGCTGGCATGACGTTTTACACCGGAGACAAATACCCCGGCTGGCAAGGTAATTTGCTGGTCAGCGCCCTCAAGTTTGCATTGATTTCCCGCGTTACGCTGGATGGCAATCGCTATGTGGATGAGGAACGCTTGCTGGAAGACGAAATCGGGCGGATTCGGGATATTCAGCAAGCGCCGGATGGGTATTTGTATGTGCTGACGGATGAGAGTGATGGGGCGTTGTATCGGTTGGAGCCGGGTTCATAAATATTCGTGCATATTCACCATGCCGAGTATGTACAGGAGTTCATGCGTGGTGATATTGCCGAATTCTTGGCGGATACCGACCAATACTTTTTCCGCATAGCGTGGGGTGATACCCGATGTGTGCGGAATGCTTTTCATCGGTCTGCCCGTCAATACGTGTTTGAGCACCGTTTTTTGAGTCGCATTTAGGCTTTCCAATAAGGGCTGGATGAAAAAACGCAATGACTCTTTGGAATTGATCACCGAGGCGTGATAGTCGCTGGCAATGGTGGAGAGCCGTGCCAAGTGCGTTTTTTTCAGCTTGAGGAAATGCGCCAAGTTAGCGTCTTTGTTGATGACCGAAATTCCCGCGATTGCAAATGTGCCGCGCAATGCGGGGACAAAAAGGCCGTGTTGTATGCCAAAGTTTTGGCGGGCATCTTCGGTCACAGCGCGTTCTGTGGGAGTAACGTGACCGGCGTTAATTTCTTCCCACCAATCAATCGGCTTTTTCCAGTCTTGCAATGCCAAGCGCAGCACGAAATCACGGTTGCCGTAATTGTTCTCAAGGTAATGGGCGACGAAGGGGGCGAAACTGTCACTGTAGTGCAGCACGGGTTGCACGTCTTTGCTCAGGTACATGGGCTTGGGGTAAAACGAATACAGCACGCCGTCGAAACCCAAATCCGTGATGGTTTCGGTTAGGTTCGCGAAGGTTTCACCAAATAATGTGGAACAGGGTGTTGGGGAATGGGTTGGCTCAGTCATGAGGTTACGCCGTGACAGTAAACCTTAAGACTAATAGCAAATTTGCCTACGCTCGTCTATGTTGTTGATGATCTAACGTAATAATCTGCGATGCCTACTGGAAGTGTCCGCTTCTGGCGTAACTAATCCCTATTCCCTCCTCAACTGATATACTCCAACCATGTCATCACTTAACAGGTAAACACCCATGTCTACCATACAAATCACCTCGCAGGTTTCCACCGAAGACCTATTACATGGAGTGGAAAGCCTGCCGACCGAAGAACTTGAGCAGTTTGTTGCACGGGTACTGGCGCTGTGTGCCAGACGCAAAGCCAACAGCCTGAATGAACAGGAAAGCAAGTTGTTACAACTGATCAACCGCCCTGTTCCCGCCACCTTGCAAAGCCATTATGACCTGCTGGCACAGAAACAGCGGGCAAATACGCTAAGCGCAGATGAATATGCTGAACTACTTCAAGTCATTGAACAGATTGAAAAATTTGATGCTGAACGTGTGCAGCATCTCGTGACTTTGGCACAACTGCGTCAGGTATCGCTGGATAAGCTCATGCAAGATTTGGGTATACGGCAGCCCGATTATGTCTGAGTACATTTCTAAAATATTGCGGCTTGCGGTCGCGGAGCGGGCGAAGGGTTCTTGTGAATATTGCCTGAGCCAAGCCAGATTCGCTACCCAGTCTTTCGCTATCGACCATATCCACCCTGTCAGTTGGGGTGGAGCAACTGAGATGGATAATCTGGCGTTGGCTTGTTCCGGTTGTAATAGTTACAAAGCGAACAGGCTGGATGCCACTGACCCGGTAACACAGCGACAAGTGGCCTTGTATAACCCGCGCCAACACGACTGGAATGAACACTTTTGTTGGAGCAAAGATTTTCTTTTGGTCATCGGCTTGACCCCAATTGGGCGGGCAACAGTAGAAATTTTGCGTTTGAATCGTCCACCTTTGCTTAACTTGCGTCGCGCCTTGTACAGCTTGGGCGAACACCCACCAACGTAATTACTCAAATACATGGGCTTGGGGTAGAACGAGTACAGCACGCCGTCGAAACCCAAGTCCGTGATGATTTCGGTCAAGGTCGTGAAGGTTTCACCAAACAACGTGGAGCATGGCGTTGGGGAAGGGGGTGGCTCAGTCATGAGGGTTATACCGTGACAGTAAACCTTAAGACTAGTAGCAAATTTGCTTACGCTTGATCTACGTTGTTGATGTGTTTGTCTAGTGGCGCTTGGCAAAAGTATCATTTTATTTAGGTAAAATAATTTCTATTGATGTGTGGAAATTAAGCTTTGCTTCAGGTAAAGTTCAGTGCGTAAGTACGGGTAACTATTGCCCAGCCCCATATATGGGGTTTTATGTTCTTGCAACTATTACTGGGAACCTCTAAAAACCCGGCGTATTGCAACGGTTAGCGTTGGTCTATCGACATTTTGTTAAAAAAACACCAACCCATCTCAATTTTTAGCACACCAAGCCACAATCAGGTTGTTTTTCCGCATTTTTGCTGTTTTTTCGGGAATTTCTCCATCAAATGGGCACAACTCCGCCCTCTCTGAGCGAACAGAGCCGACGCAGGTTATACACGGTTGCTTTGATGCTGAGGCCGAATACTGCCCGTGCCAACCCAATGCTGCGGATGGCTTTGCCACCCATCGCACAGATTGACCCAAACACATGCTCAACCCGTGCGCGGGGTCTGGCGATGCGGGTGTTGCGGCGTTTCTGGCAGTCGGATTGCGGCTTGCCTTTCTTGGCTTTGTGCTGGATGTGTAACCGCCAGCTACCTTGGTTGAGGCGTTGTTCACGGGATTGGTCTTCATAACCTTTGTCCGCCCATACGTCACGGCTGGTGTTGGCTCGGTCAAGCACCGCTTCAAAATGGTTGGTGTCATGCTCTTTGGCGGTGCTGATGTGGCGTTTGCGGATGAGTTTGTATTTCCGATCGGCACTGATACTGAGTTTGTAGCCGTGGTAGCTTTTGCCGTGTTTTTTCGTCCAGCTTGCTTCCGTATCCTTTTGGCGACGTTGGGCAGGTGTCCAGCCAGCGGGTGTTGCCGCTTGTTCCAACAGCGCTTTTTCTTCTTTGTGGAAATGTTGTTTAGGGGCTTCCACCAGCGTGGCATCGACGATTTGACCACCACGGGCAATAAAACCGTGTTGTTGTAATTGCCGTTGGACGGCATCAAACAGGGCATCCGCACCACCTGCCGCGCTGATCCGTTCACGGAATACCCACAAGGTATTGGCATCCGGGATCGTGCTGGAATGACGCAGGCCACAAAACCGTTGGAACGACAGCCGGTCAAGCAATTGGTATTCCAATGCCTCGTCCGACAGGTTGTACAGGTGTTGCAACACCAAGACCCGTACCATCAGTTCCGTTGGGTAGGGTGGACGGCCTCCTCGCTTGTCACTTGGGCGTGGGGCGATGTGGTCGATTTCTGCTGCCAAGGCGACAAAGTTGACGTGCTGGTTCAGCGTGGACAGCAGGTCGCCCTTGCGGTCGAGTTTCTGTTCACGCTCTTCGGCGGCAAACAGACTGGTTTTGATGGCACTTTTCTTGGGCATGGCTAGTAACGGGGCGGTGGCTCAGATGAGCATTTTCTCACATTTGTGTGGGTATCAGTGGGTTTTTAGAGGTTCCCTACTCTCTACTCAACGGGCTTAAACAACATGAACATCCGAATTGTATCTTTGTGCTTTGCACTAGGGTTGGTTGGCTGCAACTCTAATCCAGTGGTTTCTGATATAGCTTCAGCTACACTGGCGGCGACTGGTACTGCTGCTAAACCTGTTCCTGTCGTTACTACTCCTACAAGTGTAACGATACCCCACATATCCAATTCATCATCTGCGCATAGTGGTTCTACTCATAAGGTCGCATCTGATAGTTCGTTTCATCAATATCGTTGTGCTGACCTAACTGACTCACAGGCTCAGGTACTTATGGAAGCTGGTCATAGATACCTTGATGCAGATGGGGACGGAGATGCTTGTGAACCTGATCCAAGAAGAGATTATGCACCTATTCCAGCAAAGTCTTCTGATGGTAACTGTCATTGGGTTGAAGGTTATACCCGTAAGAATGGTACTAAGGTTCGTGGACATAAACGCTGTCGGTAGTTAACAAGCTATAGTAAAGATTAATTATCAAAGTTACTCAGATAGCAATTAATTTATGCAATTTTTTACATGAACGATAAACCAAAATAGTGAGATAAATCTATGAGTTTTGGACGCATTATGACTTTTGTTTTTGGGGGGGGGATGTTGGCATGGGTGGCATCACATCCTGTTGAGTCTATGGAGATTGTCAGTATGGCAGTTTCTGCGGTAAAAGATTTAATATCAATTTCCGATGGAGAAGAAGATAAAAAAGAAAAAGACCCAGCATCTCAATCTCAAGTCGCTAACGGCAACGAAAATATGCAGCAGTCTGGTGCTGGAAATTATCAGGCTGGAAGAGATTTGACGGTAAATAATGGGGTTCCATATTCTACATCAAGTTTTTACAACCCAAAACAATCATCTCAACTTAATGGCAATGGTTTAATTGAAAAAATTGATTTGCAAGGGAAAATTGATGAGCAAGTATGTGCTCATCGTAATTTTTTGGTAAAAATTAGTATAGAAAATCATCAATCTCCAAAACCAACAGTAACTGTAGAATGTGGGTCTAGTTTTACAATTAAAGATGTAGAGGGTATAAGAAATAACACAGTACGCTATACCGCATCCGCACTAGATGGTAGATTAGTTGATTCTGATAATTTCACGCTATGGGGAACTATGGATACAAACATTGTTAATCTTAAGAAATCAAGGAATTAATCAATATGAATCAATTGAATGTTTTTTTAAAATTAAGTTTTTTATTCGTTTGTTTTTTCCCAATCAAGTCTTTATCAGATGATTCGTTGAAAGTAAAGATTATTGGAATGGGAGAAACTGGAAATGAAAAATTTCTTTCAAATTTGATTGAGGTGAAAGTAACGGGGTTACAATGGAATGACAAAAAAACTGCCACACAAATAAGAGAAAGCAACGATGGTATTCTTTACTTTCCTAACCCAACTGTTGAACCTGGAGGTAAAATTACAGTAAATGTAGTTGCTAATGGATGGGAAATGTTAGAACCAACCAATGGAGTTTTTTATAGACCTTATGACTTAAATAATGAGGTTGTTGCCATAAAGATGGTTACAAATCAATCAAGGGTAAATTTAAGTAGTTTGGCAGGTAGCTTTACTAATATTTATCACAGTGATTCGGATTTGCAGTATTATGTGCAGGTTATGGCATCTAAAAGTTTAGATGGGGCAGTTGAGGTACAACAAACTTTAATAAATAATCAATTTAAAAATGCAACGTATATCGAAGCTCAAAGAGCAGATTTACCTGACATGGATAAGCTCTATAAAGTTATTGTTGGCCCTTTTGAATCTAGAAAAAGTGCAGAGGATAGTTTGGCAAAAATTGAGTCTTTGGGTGCATTTGAAAAGCCATTCATAATGCTACATTAAACTCTCATGTTAGCTGCCAAATCCCGTCCCGACAGATCATTTGCTTTAGGGCTTCGCTATGCAGCACTGCGATTAAGTTAAGCCCAGTAGTCGGACTTTAGTCCGACATTCCCTAGGTTTGTTGAGGGAGATTGTCGGGCTGAAGCCCGACCTACAGTCAGCCGCAAAAACGGAGGGTATCACGAAATCTTCGTCCCGCTGGTGTCACTCAAATTCTGGCGTTTCAGCCCTAGCTCTTCCGTGGGGGATACCTTGCTTTCGCTGTAGCGCAGGATAAACGCCGCGATTGACAGTAATAGGATTGCCGCCACAATCGTGATGATTTTTATATTGTCGAAATCTTTCAGGTCAATCGCCAAATAGCGCGTCAGCGCGGTCATGGAGATGAACAGCAGAAAAATGACCGGCAGCCGATGGGTGCGGAAGAAGATGCCGACCATTGCCCCCAATTCCAGATAGATGAACAGCAGCAGGATGTCATCCAGACTCGCGTAGGGCTTACGCATAATAATATCCACATAGGCATGGGCAGCCGACCACACAATCGTGCCACCGATCACAAACAAACCCAGCACGTGGAAAACCTCTACCGCTAGATCCCCCACTTTTTCCAAAAAATGCCCTGCGTTGCGTATTCTGTGCATGGTGTTATCTCCTCTGTGATAGTTAGGATTAAAGCACAACTATCCCTTGTGGGTGGCGTTATCTTTTCATAGAGAAAATCTATTGATATAGATAATTTTTATTATTGATTCCTTGACCTATCTCAAGCACTATCCGTGTAATGCTGTATTTCAGTAATTCCTTATTTAGTTACCTACTGATATGACTACCCAAACAAATCAAGCAACCGAAATCAAAAGCACCACCTGCTACATGTGTGCCTGCCGCTGCGGCATCAATGTCCACCTCAAAAACGGTGAGGTGAAATACATTGAAGGCAACCCTGACCATCCGCTCAATAAGGGCGTAATTTGTGCCAAGGGTTCATCCGGCATTATGAAGCAGTATTCGCCTGCCCGCCTGACCATGCCGTTGCGTCGCAAGGCCAACGCGACCCGTGGCGAAGGGCAATTTGAAGCGATTACGTGGGAAGAAGCCTTCGACACCCTCGAAACCCGCCTGCGCCACATCCGCGCCACTGACCCGAAAAAGTTCGGGCTATTCACCGGACGTGACCAGATGCAAGCCCTCACCGGCTTGTTCGCCAAGCAATTCGGTACGCCGAACTACGCGGCACACGGTGGTTTCTGCTCCGTCAATATGGCGGCAGGCATGATCTACACCATCGGCGGTTCGTTCTGGGAATTTGGCGGTCCCGACCTGCACCACGCCAAATTGTTCGTGATGATCGGTACGGCGGAAGACCACCATTCCAACCCGCTGAAAATTGAGCTGGCAGAGTTCAAACGCAACGGCGGGCGCATGATTGCGATCAACCCGGTGCGCACGGGCTATGCAGCGGTGGCGGATGAGTGGATTCCGATCCGCCCCGGCACGGATGGCGCATTGCTGTTGGCGATTACGCGCGAAATTATCGAGCAAGGTTTATACGACCGCGACTTTGTGGTGAATTACACCAACGGCCCGGAACTGGTCAACCTTGACCCGAAAAACCGCGAATACGGCATGTTCCTGCGCTTTGAAGTGCCGTTGGAAGAAGGCTGTTTTGACCCGCAAAACAAGCTGTGGTGGGATAAAGACCTCAATAAGCCGATTTCGACACACACGCCGGGCGCTGACCCGTTCCTCATTGGCGAATTCAAGCTCAAAGATGGCACGCCGGTTAAACCCGCGTTCCAATTGCTGCGTGAGCGTGTCGAATCGTACACGGCGGAATGGGCAGAAGACATTACCGGCATTCCGGCGAAAACCATCAAGCGCTTGGCGCACGAGATGGGCATCACGGCGCGTGACCAGAAAATCGAATTGCCGATTGCGTGGACAGACGTGTGGGGCAATGAGCATGATCACGTTACCGGCAATCCGGTGGCGTTCCATGCGATGCGCGGCTTGGCAGCGCATTCCAACGGTTTCCAAAGCATTCGGGCGTTAAGCATTCTGATGTCGTTGCTGGGGACGATTGACCGCCCCGGTGGTTTCCGCCACAAAGCACCGTACCCGCGCCCGATTCCGCCTTGCCCGAAAACAGGCACATCGCCGGATGCGGTCAAACCGAATACCCCGCTGGATGGAATGCCGTTGGGCTGGCCTGCTGACCCGGATGATTTGTTCGTCGATGACAAGGGCGAGCCGGTGCGGATCGACAAGGGTTTCTCGTGGGAATACCCGCTGTCGGTACACGGTTTGATGCACAACGTCATTACCAACGCATGGCGCGGCGACCCATACAAGCTCGATACCTTGCTGATTTTCATGGCGAACATGGCGTGGAATTCCTCGATGAACACTACCGAAGTCCGCGATATGCTCAAGGACAAGGATGAGAACGGCGAGTATAAAATCCCGTTTCTCGTGGTGTGCGATGCGTTCCATTCGGAAATGACCGCGTTTGCCGATTTGATCCTGCCGGATACTACGTATCTGGAACGCTACGATGTCATGTCGATGTTGGATCGTCCGATTTCTGAATACGACGGCCCGGTGGATTCGGTGCGGATTCCGATCCTGCCGCCAACCGGGCAGTGCAAACCGTTCCAAGAAGTGTTGATTGAGCTGGGTTCACGCTTAGGTTTTCCCGCGTTCACCGATAAAGACGGCAAGCGTAAATTCCGTGACTACCCCGATTTCATTGTCAATTTTGAAACCGCACCGGGGTCTGGCATTGGTTTCTTGAGCGGCTGGCGTGGGCAGAATGGGCAAAAAACCATGCGCGGTGAACCCAACCCGAACCAGTGGGAACAGTACGCTAAGAACAATTGTATGCACCATACCGTGATGCCGAAGTCGTACCAGTACATGCGTAACTGGAACGCGGGCTACCTGCAATGGGCGAAAGACAACGGCATGATACGTCACGCCGAGCCGATCAATATTCACCTGTATTCTGAGGTGTTGCACAAATTCCGCCGCGCTGCGCAAGGCATTTCGCACGGCAAGCAGCCGCCGGAACGTTTGCGTAAACGGGTGGAACGTTTCTTCGATGCGCTGCCGTTCTACCATGAGCCGCTCGAAAACGAGATGATCAATAAGCAGGATTTCCCGCTGAGTGCGTTGACCCAGCGTCCGATGGCGATGTATCACTCGTGGGATTCGCAGAATGCGTGGTTGCGCCAGATTCACGCGCACAACTATTTGCACATGCACCCCAGCGTCGGCGAAAAGTACGGTTTTGAAGACGGCGATTGGATTTGGGTGGAATCCACCCACGGGCGCGTGCGTTGCGAAGCGCGTTACTCGCAATCGGTCGAGCCAAACACGGTGTGGACTTGGAACGCAATTGGTAAAGCCTCTGGTGCGTGGGGTCTGGAAAAAGATGCCAACGAATGCACCCGTGGTTTCTTGCTGAATCACATTATCGGCGAAGAGCTACCCAATCAGGCGGAAGGCGAACACCTTTCCAATTCCGACCCGATTACCGGGCAGGCAGCATGGTTCGATGTGCGCGTCAAAGTCTACAAAGCGGACAAGAAAGAGCAAGGCTCGACCTTCCCGCAATTCCCGACTCAGCCGCGTTACCCCGGCATGGCGAAGCCTGTGGGCAAGTGGCTGACCTTCGTGGGTGGTTCTGGCAAATTCAAGAACATGTTCAAAGGGGGTAAGTAAGATGACCCAGTTGGCTTTGGTAATTGACCTGAATGTGTGCGTCGGCTGTAGCGCCTGCGTCACCTCGTGCAAAGAATGGAACACCTCCAGCGAAGGCGGCGGTGGCATGGTGGACAAAAACCCGTATGGCAAAGACCCGACGGGAACGTTCTTCAACCGCGTGCAAACTTTTGAAGTGGGCGAATACCCCAACGTCGAAACGGTGCATTTCCCGAAAAGCTGTTTGCATTGCGAAGATCCACCGTGCGTGCCGGTTTGCCCGACGGGTGCAAGCTACAAGCGCAAGGAAGACGGCATTGTGTTGGTCGATTACGACAAGTGCATTGGCTGTAAGTATTGCTCATGGGCGTGCCCTTACGGTGCGCGTGAAATCGACGAAAAGCAGAAGGTGATGAAGAAATGCACCTTGTGCGTCGACCGCATTTACGACACGACCTTGCGCGAAGACCGTCGCAAACCGGCGTGTGTGTTGGCTTGCCCAACCAGTGCGCGGCTGTTTGGTGATGTGCATGACCCGATGTCGGAAGTATCGGTGGCAATTAATGAACGTGGCGGTTATCAGTTGATGCCGGAATGGGGGACGCGCCCGTCTAACCATTACCTGCCTCGGCGTAAGATGAAGTCTCAGGTGACTGAGGAATCCTTGAACCGTATTGATAACCCGTTGAAGAAAGAAGAACAGCGTGCGCCAGTCAGCTCTGACTTGCCATCGTTGGACGACTTCCTGTTCTAAGGAGATTGGATTTATGCATCCTGCTTTTTCGGTCATTTTTTTGACCACATTGATTGGTGCGGGTCAGGGCTTGTTTCTGGCGCTGTACACGGGTCAGGTCTATAACACGTTTGGGGTGGTGGGTGATGCCATGTCGCCGCAAGCGTTATACGTTGCTGGCACGGTGATTGTGACGGTGCTCATGGGCTTGGGTTTGTTTGCCTCGTTTTTCCATTTGGGAAGACCGGAGCGGGCTTGGCGAGCAGCGACCATGTGGCGTACTTCGTGGTTGGCGCGTGAAGTGATTGTGTTGCCTGCGTTTGCGGGGATGGCGTTCGTTTGGGGTGCGCTACACTATTTGGGGATTGATCCGGTCGTGTTTACTACGGGGACGGTGGAAGTCAAACTTACCTTATTGGTGGGTCTGGTGGCGGGTGTACTGGCATTCTTGCTGTATATTTGTACGGGGATGATTTACGCGGCGATTAAGTTCATTCAGGAATGGGCTACGCCGTTGACGATTGTGAACTACACGCTGTTGGGTTTGGCTTCGGGGTTCTCGCTGGCGGCGGCGTTGAGTGCGCATTACTGTAGCAGCTTGGTGGATGCGTATGCGCTGTGGGCGTTGGTGTTTACCTTGCTGGGCTTTGTGAGCCGTATGTTTGCGTTGCGTCGTAATGCTCGCCTCAAATATAAGAGCACGGCTTGCACCGCCATTGGGGTACGTCACCCGAAGATTACCCAGATTTCACAGGGGGCAATGGGTGGCTCGTTCAATACCCGTGAGTTTTTCCATCATAAAAGCCTGCAATTCATGCAAGGGATCAAGGTGTTTTTCTTGATCATGGTGTTTATTGTGCCGGTGACGCTGGTGGTGATTGGCTGGTCGAATCAGTTGGCGGTGGTCTTGCTGGCGGCGGCCTTGATTCAGTACGTGGGCTTGCTGGCAGAACGCTGGTTCTTCTTCGCACAGGCGAATCATCCGCAGAATCTTTACTATCAGGCAACGTGATCGTAGTCTGATATGCAGAGATTAAAACGCCCGCTGATGCGGGCGTTTTTGTGTGCGCATAATTGCCGTTAGTCATTTCTTTAAGACCGCTCACAACTTTTATGTTGGCGGCTTCAGGCAGGATTTTACTGTAATTGGTACACTAAAAGTCACAATTTTTCAGTAAAAAGGAGTTTATTATCATGTTCATGATTAATAATCAAAACGCCTGCTCACAGAGCAGGGCTAATGACATTCTTGACAAAAAACAAGTCAAAGAAATCAATGCTAAGTTAGGTAAGAGCCGTTCTGCTGCAATGCAGGGTGATTCCGCTAATAGGAGTCAACTTATGCGGATGATTTCCAATATTATCAGCCAATTGATGGGACAACTGGGAACAGAAAATACCCATAATGCTAAACCATCAGGCTGTCATTGCAAGCCTGATCAGCCTGCTACCAATGAGCCGCCTACCGTAAATACCATTAATGGTAGCTATGCGCTTAAAAGCTATCTCTCCAGTTTTTATTCCAGTGCTGCCACTATTCAGGATGTGAACGGCGACGGCAAGATCAGCGCGGGGGACAGACTGGATTACGGAGCAGGTGAAGAAGCCTTGCGCTACGTCACCATTGACCAGCCACGAGCGGACGCGCTTAATGAACTCAATGCTTTAACTGATCCTGGTGCTTATGTTATTCCCGGTGTTCAAGGTACGATTACCCCTAATGCAGCACAGCGCAGCTACTTGGATACTCATTACTCAAGTAATGCTGAACTGTATGAAAGAAACGGTGATGGCAAGATCAGTGCCGGAGATAGCCTAGGTTATCAGGATGCCCAAGGTACTAGACAAACCATCATCATTAGCCAAGCATTGGCTGAGAAGTTGAATGATCCAAATCTTGACCCTGGTGGTCTTTCCAGCCCACCGGGCGAGGTTGGTCATCAGGCATTGGATTTAGACACTAAAGTAAGGACATTTTTGGATGCAAACTATTTCAATGCCAACATCATTGATAATGATGATGATGGCAAGATCAGTATAGGGGATTCTCTGACCTACAAAGATATTAGCGGTAATTTCCAGACACAATCTATCGATCAGGCATTGGCTGAGAAGTTGAATGATCCAAATCTTGACCCTGGTGGTCTTTCCAGCCCACCGGGCGAGGTTGGTCATCAGGCATTGGATTTAGACACTAAAGTAAGGGCATTTTTGGATGCAAACTATTTCAATGCCAACATCATTGATAATGATGATGATGGCAAGATCAGTATAGGGGATTCTCTGACCTACAAAGATATTAGCGGTAATTTCCAGACACAATCTATCGATCAGGCATTGGCTGAGAAGTTGAATGGATTGGAATGAGCGCATCGTTATCGTTTTAAAAGTCAACGTCCCGTTACCTAGGTTAACGGGACGCATAAACTAAGACTCAAAAACTAGTTTACTGTAAAGTTCAGCAAGCTTGTTTCGGGCCATGTGCCACTGGACTGAGGTGCTTGCACTTTCCACACGGCTGCACCGGGAGCAAAATCAACTGGTGAGGTATAACTGCAAGTACCTGATGCACAGTTTGCCGCAGTAGCTGAGATCGTTTGATAAACCACATACGGCCAGTCAAGCGAGGTATTGTCCGCAATCACCCAATAGTCGGTTTGCCCCGGTAACGGAGTCCAAGTGAAGGTAGGGCGCACTCCCGTGGTAGTACCGTTCGGGGTCAGACCTTGGAACGTACCGCCACCCGTACCACTATCAACCGTAAAGTTCAGCAAGCTTGTTTCGGGCCATGCGCCACTGGACTGAGGTGCTTGCACTTTCCACACGGCTGCACCGGGAGCAAAATCAACTGGTGAGGTATAACTGCAAGTACCTGATGCACAGTTTGCCGCAGTAGCTGAGATCGTTTGATAAACCACATACGGCCAGTCAAGCGAGGTGTTGTCCGCAATCACCCAATAGTCGGTTTGCCCCGGTAACGGAGTCCAAGTGAAGGTAGGGCGTATTCCCGTGGTAGTACCGTTCGGGGTCAGACCTTGGAACGTACCGCCACCCGTACCACTATCAACCGTAAAGTTCAGCAAGCTTGTTTCGGGCCATGCGCCACTGGACTGAGGTGCTTGCACTTTCCACACGGCTGCACCGGGAGCAAAATCAACTGGTGAGGTATAACTGCAAGTACCTGATGCACAGTTTGCCGCAGTAGCTGAGATCGTTTGATAAACCACATACGGCCAGTCAAGCGAGGTGTTGTCCGCAATCACCCAATAGTCGGTTTGCCCCGGTAACGGAGTCCAAGTAAAGGTAGGGCGTATTCCCGTGGTAGTACCGTTCGGGGTCAGACCTTGGAACGTAGTATTGCCGTTAGAAATAAGTGTTAAAGCATTGCCAACATCTATGCGAGAAATAGTATAGATTCCACCTGCTCTTTGATCAAAAACGCTAGTTCCTGAATTTTTAAGAGCGGTTAACATACTATCAACTGAAAGTGTATTATTTTTCGATCTTAAAATAGCAAAAGCTCCAGCTACGTGAGGAGCTGCCTGAGAAGTTCCCGATAGATCAGCAGTAGCGGTTGAGTTTGATGAATATGAAGAAATGATTCTAGAACCAGGAGCTAGCAAATCTGTTTCCGCACCAATATTGGAATCAATAGCAACATCATCTGTATAATACGGGACTCCAGGCTCTGCGGTATAATATAGCGGAGCAGTAGTTGATATTGTATTTCCTACACTTATCGCACTGGAGATACACGCTGGAAAAGTCATCCCATTTTTTAATGATGTATTACCAGATGCAATGACGGTAGCAATTTCATGTGACCGCAATTGATTTATAGCATCTGTCACCAAGCTGTTAAGATTGTCACATGTTCCAGAATATAACTGTCCTGTATTCTGAATACTCATATTTACAGAGCTGATTGCAAATTGATTTCTTAAGTCATCAACTCTCAGCAAAGCATTGGCTATATCTGTATTATAATGTGTTATAAATGAGTTGCCATTATTATCATAAACCTGTGTAGCCGTTTTAATGGCTATTAGATTACTATCCTTTGCTACACCATTTAATTGACCACTATTACCAACTGCAATACCTGCAACATGAGTCCCATGCCCACATCCATCAATAGTTAAAGGACAATCGTTACCTGATCCAACTGAAAATGAAGATGACGCACCGTTAGGACAAAGTGAGGTACCCCCACCAGACCCTGAGAAGCAAGCCTCAGAAACAATCTTGTTACTGAAAAAGACATGATCTGTACGAACTCCTGTATCTATGACCGCCACAGTTTGACCTTCACCTGAATATCCTTGTTCATAGGCTAAGTTTCCACCTATTAATGGTACACTTCCACTTAGTGCTCCTTTTAATGGGATATCTTCAAAAATAGATATTACATTCGGATTATTCGCTAGCGCATTGATCATCTGTTCATTCGCTAAAGTAGCCACATAAGGTAATGAGTTAAAACTCGTGACTTTGGCTTTTGCATCTACTTTTTTTATCTCTTTCGACACTTCATCGCCAGATTTTTTAATATTATCACGCTGTTCTTTGATTTTATCAGGCTTCAACATGCCCTCTGGCTTATGGGAAATTTTTAATTTAACAATTACAGGAATTTTGCCTTCTTTTCTTGCATTATCCTTAAGCTTATCGACTTGTTGTGCAAAGTTGCTGTCTTTTTCTGGTACTTCAGATCCTATCGAAACAGAGGTAAATCCAATAGGAGTGAAGGGAGCTTCTTTTTCTGGTAAATCAGCAGCCAATGTAATATTCATCGCGCTGAACAGTATGGTAGCTAATGGAATTAGATGTCGAATAGTATTCATTTCAAGCCCTGCTTTTGGTTGTTGCATAAGAGACTGACTATTTATACAAGTCAAATACATGGTATATTAATGTTACATTTTTATGTGTGATCATTAATATACATATTTTATAATTCATTGATTAAATTTAGTCAATAGTCTTAATCAAAAAAATTGATGAAATTTGAAGTGGGCGAATACCCCAACGTCGAAACGGTGCATTTCCCGAAAAGCTGTTTGCATTGCGAAGACCCGCCGTGCGTGCCGGTTTGCCCGACAGGAGCCAGCTACAAGCGCAAGGAAGACGGCATTGTGCTGGTCGATTACGACAAGTGCATCGGCTGTAAGTATTGTTCGTGGGCGTGCCCTTACGGTGCGCGGGAAATCGACGAAAAGCAGAAGGTGATGAAGAAATGCACCTTGTGCGTCGACCGGATTTACGACACGACCTTGCGGGAAGATCGTCGCAAACCGGCGTGTGTGTTGGCTTGCCCGACCAATGCACGCTTGTTTGGTGATGTGCATGACCCGATGTCGGCAGTGTCGGTGGCGATTAATGAACGTGGCGGTTATCAGTTGATGCCGGAATGGGGGACGCGCCCGGCGAACCATTACCTGCCTCGGCGTAAGATGAAATCTCAGGTGACTGAGGAATCGTTGAACCGTATTGATAACCCGTTGAAGAAAGAAGAACAGCGTGCGCCGGTCAGCTCTGACTTGCCATCGTTGGACGACTTCCTGTTCTAAGGAGATTGGATTTATGCATCCTGCTTTTTCGGTCATTTTTTTGACCACATTGATTGGTGCGGGTCAGGGCTTGTTTCTGGCGCTGTACACGGGTCAGGTTTACAACACGTTTGGGGTGGTGGGTGATGCCATGCCGCAGCAGGCGTTGTACGTTGCTGGCACGGTTATCGTAACGTTGTTAATGGGCTTGGGTTTGTTTGCCTCGTTTTTCCATTTGGGAAGACCCGAACGGGCGTGGCGAGCGGCGACCAAGTGGCGCACGTCGTGGTTGGCGCGTGAAGTGATTGTGTTGCCTGCGTTTGCGGGCATGGCGTTCGTTTGGGGTGCGCTACACTATTTGGGGATTGATCCGGTCGTGTTTACTACGGGGACGGTGGAAGTCAAACTGACCTTATTGGTGGGTCTGGTGGCGGGTGTACTGGCATTCTTGCTGTATATTTGCACGGGGATGATTTACGCGGCGATTAAGTTCATTCAGGAATGGGCTACGCCGTTGACGATTGTGAACTACACGCTGTTGGGTTTGGCTTCGGGGTTCTCGCTGGCGGCGGCGTTGAGTGCGCATTACTGTAGCAGCTTGGTGGATGCGTATGCGCTGTGGGCGTTGGTGTTTACCTTGCTGGGCTTTGTGAGCCGTATGTTTGCGTTGCGTCGTAATGCTCGCCTCAAATATAAGAGCACGGCTTGCACCGCCATTGGGGTACGTCACCCGAAGATTACCCAGATTTCACAAGGGGCAATGGGCGGCTCGTTCAATACCCGTGAGTTTTTCCATCATAAAAGCCTGCAATTCATGCAAGGGATCAAGGTGTTTTTCTTGATTGTGGCGTTTATTGTGCCGGTGACGCTGGTGGTGATTGGTTGGTCGAATCAGTTTGCGGTGGTCTTGTTGGCAGCGGCGTTGATTCAGTACGTGGGTTTGCTGGCGGAACGCTGGTTCTTCTTCGCACAGGCGAATCATCCGCAGAATCTTTACTATCAAGCAACGTAAGTTGTTTGGTGGTGAGTGATCGTGAAAACGCCCGCTGATGCGGGCGTTTTTGTTAGTATGCGCACGCACTCTTCCAGCAACACAACAGACAAGGTTCACCGTGGCAATCAAACCAACCATTTACAAAGCCAGAATTTCGTTATCGGATATGGAACGCAATTACTACGATTCCCTGAATCTGACCATTGCCCAGCACCCCTCCGAAACGCTGGAGCGCATGATGGTGCGTATTTTGGCGTATTGCCTCAATGCTCAGGAAGGAATTGAGCTGACCAAAGGGCTGGAAGACGTGGAAGAACCCGCCATCTGGGTACGCACGATGGATGAGCAAATCGCGCTGTGGATTGATTTGGGCGAACCCACGCCAGAACGGGTTAAAAAGGCAACTCATCGGGCGCGAGCGGTGCGTGTTTACAGCTTTAACAGCAAGTCGGATGTCTGGTGGTCACAAAATGTGAAGAAGTTTAGCCAGTTGGATGCTGCGTTTTACCGCTTTCCAGCAGAAGAGATTGAAGCACTGGCGGCGTTGGTGAGCCGCACGATGGATTTGTCGATAACGATTACCGGCGACTCTGCTTATATCGCGGGTGATAAGGGTGAGGTCGAGGTTCATTGGGACGTGTTACAGGCTTAGTTTTTCTATGAAAGATCGACAGTCTCATGTTTGTAATAAAGGTTGATGAGGTTGTCGTGTTTAATCCGAAACTGACTACGCCGCTTGGTGACAGGTTTTGGGGATGAAGCTTTTTCCATCTTGATCGCGGGGTCATAGGAAATGGTTCCGTTTGCTATCGCTTTCAGGAACAGCAAGAAGTCGGTTTCTTCGCATAGCAAAACTTGGCAACCAAATGCATATTCGGGGGGAGGAGTCCGAAATAGCGACGGAATATAAGCGGCTTGCGCGTGTTTGCGGTTCCAATGATCCAGCATACCGGTAAAGCTCCACGATGCAGCTATTTCTCCAGCTTGGGTTTCAAGACCAATACAGCCTGCCATATCGGTGATTTTCCCCGATTGCTGATCGTAACCATCTAAGATCAAACGTAAGCCTGTGTCGGCGTGGTAGGTGCGACCGATTGTATAAATGCCGCCAAAATTGATGCGGTCAACCTTGCCACTTTTGTCGGGATAGCCGAAGCGACGCAGGAAATCAGGTACGCCGTTATCACAATAAAATCCACCAGTGGGTTCGGGTGTCATCAGTGTTACGGGGCTTTTGGGCTTAAAAGAGCGGAAATCGTTGACACCATACTGTTTGATTTCCCATCCAAGGTAGTCTGGTTCTGAGTTACCATTCGGGGAAATGCCCAATTCTGCCTCTAACGTATAGCCGCCGCCATTTCTGGCACTGTAAGGTGTGATCACACCATCTTTCCCCAGTTTCTGTGAATCTATCCAGTTTTTCTCACAAATTTCCTTCAAGGCTTCTAATAGCAGAACGCGGGTATTTTGCTTTTTATCAGGTGGGAATAGCTCAATAAGAACACTGCTGACGTTGACGTTATTGCTGGTAAGCGCATAAAGCTCCTTGCTCAACGGGTCATCCGGGGTAGCAGCGTAACCCAATACATCGCCGTTTGGGGTGATACCAAGGAACAATGTCCTGCCTTCATCGCGGGAAGCGATCACGTTTGAGGGGGCATGACGGCAACCTTTTAGAAGCCCAGACATGCGTACTTCCGGGTATTCGGGATACAGAATAAGTTGAGCATTCGGGGCAAGATAACGTCCGTTCTTATCGACCCAATAGAAGGTAACATCGGCTTTTGTGCGTGACGTTTTGCCTTTAGCTATATTGCTATCGTCCACGTAGAGGGAACCATGAGGAATAGTGTGCAAGGCAGAAAAGCCACCTCCAAGGTAGAACTGATTTTTTGAGTTATCGTTAGGCGCTAACTTTTTCGCATAGAAACGGATTGCTCCATGTGATTCCATGAGCTGTAAGAGCGAGTTAATTGATTCCATAGATGTTTCAGTTCTGGTATTTTCGTCTTGCACGATAAATTTTTCACATGAATAGGTTAACAAAAGCCCCGCTTGTACAGGGCTTTGCGAATCAGCACTTCAGGCTTGTTGTTCTGGCTGGGAATTAATGTTGCCGAACCCACTCATCCTTGCTGGTATCCCACGTATACCCCTGATAGGTATACCACGCCTCCACACCAATAGCGCAGGCTTCCGCTTCACCAATGTTGCTGAACATATTCTCATAAATGCTCGTTACCTTGGCGCAGGCAGCATCATCTAATTCTCGCTGTCCAGTTGTTGCATTTATCTGATCTGCCGGATCATCTTCAGGATGGATATAAATGCCCAGTTCCAGCATGGCATCCCACCAAGCGCGTGTACCAGCCGCTGTTTTATCCGTAAGTGCGGGAATCATTTCTACTGACAACATAGTCTGTCTCCATTACAAATAAAGGGGTTGAGTCATCCTGATTGATCCACATATCAGCCATCAGGGGTTTGTAAGTTTGTTGCATTATCCAGGGTTTCATCACGCGGGCAACTTCGCGGAAGACAGGCATCACCACTGAGTTGCCGAACTGTTTGTACGCCCGTGTATCCGACACCGGAATACGGAAACTGTCCGGGTAGCCCATCAGCCGCGCACATTCTCGCGGGGTGAGGCGGCGCGGGTTTTTGTCTTCGCCTTGCCAGACCAGTATTTCCGAGCCATCTTTGTAATAACGGGCGGAAAGGGTACGGGTCACGCTATTGGCATACGCCAGCCCAAAACCAAAGCCGTTACCCTTAGCCTTATGCTTGTCAGAATAATCTTGCAGGTATTTCCAAAGATTGTTGGTTAGGGTGTATTTGTCATGAATCTTGCGGTTGGCATGATCGAAATAGCGACCTTCGTCGTGTTCCAGTACAGGTTCGCTACCATCGGTCTTGTGTAGGATGTTACCTAGCGTGATGCGTCCTTTGCCCGGCAGTTGCAGTGCATCCCAGCTAAATGCGGTTGGTTCGCGGAAGCCGACAATGACCGTGCGTTCACGGTGCTGGGGTGTCCAGTGCTGCCCATCAATGGTTGTCCAGTGAACCTGATAGCCAAGTTCTTCCCGCAAGGTGTGCAGGATGATACGGAACGTATTGCCCTTGTCATGGGATTGCAGATTCTTGACGTTTTCCAGCAAGAATGCACCGGGGCGTTTGGCTTTGATGATGCGTGCCACATCGAAAAACAGCGTGCCTTGAGTTTCATCCTCAAAACCGTGCGCCCGTCCAAGGGCATTTTTCTTCGAGACTCCCGCAATCGAAAACGGCTGGCAGGGAAAACCGGCTAATAGTACGTCATGTGCCGGAATGTTCGCTTCGGGTATCGTGGTAATGTCCCCGGCAATGGGTTGCCCATCGGCAAAGTTGGCGTGGTAGGTACGTTGGGCGTAGGAGTCCCACTCGCTGGTAAACACACAGCGCCCACCTTGTAATTCAAATGCTTTGCGGATACCACCAATCCCTGCAAACAGGTCGATGAAGGTGAAATCGGCACTGTCAGCGGGTTTGCCAAACGGCATCAACATCTGTTGCAGGCCGTACAGAATGCCATGTTTTGGCTCTGTCTCATGTTTTAGCCAGCGTCCGACGGTGCTGGGGTTAACTCCCAGCTTTTCAGCAATTTCGGAATGGTTGTAGTAGTGCGCAGCCTCTTCCAAACACTGCAACACCGTTGACGCTCTGACTTCGTACATGATTGACTCCACGGGAAACTTTTTTGCATTTTATGATTATAGTTTCCCTTTAGCAATCAGTGGTTCGTTTTTAGTTCGCCATTTGGATTCACACTTAGGGCATCAGCCAAACCTGAGGTTTTGTTGTACGGGCATCCCCGCAGGCTGAACATCATGCTCACCACATAGCCGATTCAGAAAATCCACGAGTGACAGCCCCAGTTCATACGCCATATTGCTGGGCACGGCATTGCCAATCTGCTTGTATTGCGAAGTCAACGCGCCCTTGAATTGCCAATCATCTGGGAAGGTTTGGATGCGGGCATATTCGCGCACGGTAAACGGACGGGTTTCTTCGGGGTGGCAACGCTCAGTCTGTTTTTGTGCGGGGGCGCAGGTGAGGGTTAGGCAAGGTTCGTCCCAATGCATCCGCCGCGCCATGCCGGTTTTGCCGCCACCGAGGTAATAACTTTGCATCATATAGGCTTTTTGCACGTCTTCCGGCAAATCACGCCAGTAACCACCGGGGGGAACTTGTGCCATTACTGCGGCTTTTTTGGCAGGGTAGCCTTGCCCAGCGGAGGTTGGAACATGGCAAGGAAACAGTTCGCCCGCTTTCAAGGCATCTTTGAGCGTGTAGATTTTTTGATAGGGGCGAGGCCAGTGGAATTTTACCAATCCGGCAAGATCATTGCGGATACCAACCAGTAGTAAACGTTCACGTTTTTGCGGGACACGATAGAAAATGGCTTTCATCACGTGCGGTTCAAGCAGTGTGTAGCCCAGTTCGTTGATGACGGAACGAATATTTTCCAGCGTTTTACCATCGTCGTGGTTGAGTAATCCGCGCACATTTTCCGCCATGAATAGCTTGGGATTGGTTTCTTTGATGGCGCGGGCAAACTCGAAAAACAGTGTGCCACGGGCATCTTCAAAGCCCATTTTTTTGCCTGCATAACTAAACGCTTGGCAGGGGAAACCACCCGTTACTACGTCAATTTGGTTATGGTATGGCGTGAAATCTAACTTGCCAATATCGCCACATTGTACGTTCCAGTGAGGGCGGTTGGCTTTGAGGGTATCGCAGGCATTTTTGTCGATTTCATTCAGCAGTACGGTATCTAGCCCTGCTTTTTCCAACCCAATCGCCAAACCACCTGCACCCGCGAACAGTTCAATGGTTTTATAGGCGTGGTCTGGAGTGATTACCGGACGTTTGGAATCATCAAAAATGAAGCGTAACTCCTCGAATTGCCGCAATTGGTCTTTGTCGTAAAAACGGTAATTATTCATAGGGTTGCGCGTAGAGGGTAGCTTCCCGCTGTTATCCCAGCGGCGTAGCGTTTCCTTTGAGACACCCAACATATCGGCAACTTGTGCGACAGAGTACATAATTAACCTTCAACAACCTTACACATGGTTACTATTATAGGTTACATAGGGCGAACTTGGCTATAAGACAGGTAAGAAGCGTTGATTTAAGCTGATCAATGGGAAAATAGTGCTGAATCAGTCATAAGTGTTTAAAAGTAAATCAATTGAGCTTTCCAGTTCCCCCGATGCTCGTAACTCAGTGAAGGATGTTGTAATGATTTCATAGGCATCTTCCAAACCCGAACAGAAATCCCAGAATTGATTTTCTACCCAAGCCTCATTGTCTGCCTCAAGTGGTCTACCGCCACCAATTACGCCTTTCCAGAATGATTTTCCTGAATTTGGATTGTAAGGAAACACAATTCTTGCAGTGGCTGAACCCGTCGGATGTTTGGAATAAAAATAGGCATACCAGTACAATACTTGCTCCATGCAACCCGTCAGTGTGGGCAAGTTAGGTTGAACCGTTTTAATATCAAAAAAGTAGTCAATCCCATCTTTAGATAACCAGATGTCAACACCCTTGCCTCTTGGGGGAGCCTCGAAAGTTTCAATAGGTCGGTTAATGAAGTGCTGGCACACTCTTTTGATTTCATCATGGCTGATTTTTGCATCGTACAAGCCATTGCCCCGTTTACGATCATCAATAATGGATTGAAGCGCGTTGTTCAGGTTAGAAGGCATATTGGCAGGGCTTTGCAGGTTTGATTCAACGACCGTGAAACCATTTTCCCGCGCTAACGCTTTGGCTAAAGGTTCCCACAATGTTGTGCCTAACGATGTTTCAAGTCCGCCAACAATTGAGCGGATTTTGCGCTCTTTGGGGATGATGAGATCCAAAATCTGAAATTTTGCTTTTTTCTTGAGGGACTTGGCGGCAAATTCTGTAATGCTGTTCTTGATGGTGTTTTTTACTAAAGTTTTTGCATTTTCTCGCGTCAACATTAATTTTCACCGCCTATTGATCAAGTCTTACATTGGATGTATTGGAAGGTTGGCTTAATGCGAGTATGCCCTCATCAAGCCAATCCTCCAGTCCTGAGA
The DNA here is from genome assembly GCF_021650935.1 of Thiothrix winogradskyi. Taxonomy (NCBI): domain Bacteria; kingdom Pseudomonadati; phylum Pseudomonadota; class Gammaproteobacteria; order Thiotrichales; family Thiotrichaceae; genus Thiothrix; species Thiothrix winogradskyi. Next base: position 792,084 of record NZ_CP091244.1, read on the forward strand.
ATTAAGTTTTAACCCAACAATTCCTTCATAAACTGTGGTAACGCCGCGCTGCCCTGATGCACACCCGCGTTGTAATAACGGGTTGGGAACGCCAACGCTTCCGCCGCCGTTTGCCGTGCAAATTCCACCTTGCCCGCTTTCGCCGCAATCGTGCAGCTCCACCAGCCAGTCGGATAGCTCACTAACTGGAACTGATGCAATTTCGTATCGCTGAAACCCGCTTTACGCATGGTATCGTGCATCGGCTTGATGATTTTTTCTGCGTGAACCAACGGCGATTCGCTTTGCTGTACCAGCAAGCCATTTTCGCCCAGTGCACGCCAGCAGCCACGGAAAAACTCTTCGCTATACAACACCGCGCCAGGCCCCACCGGGTCAGTGCTATCCACAATCAGCACATCCAACGAACCCGGTTCGGCATTATTGATCCACGCAATGCCGTCTTCAAACGCCAGTGTCGCACGCGGGTCATTATTGGATTCACACAATTCGGGGAAAAACATTTCGCTGACGCGGGTAACACGCTCGTCGATGTCAATTTGGATGGCAGCTTCAACTTCGGGGTGGCGCAACACTTCACGCAACGTGCCGCAATCACCACCACCGATAATGCACACACGCTTCGGGGATGGGTGGCTGAACATGACAGGATGCGCCATCATTTCATGGTAAACGAAGTTGTCGCGAGTCGTGACCATCGTGCAACCATCCAGCGTCATCAGCTTGCCGAAGGTTTTAGTATCGTAGATTTCGAGCTTTTGGAACGGGGTTTGCTCTTCGTGAATTTTGCCCGCATCGGTTAATTCCAGCCCGAAAATCGTGCCGGAATCAGAAAGTTCAGTAAACCAGTTAGGTTGGGTTGTCATGGCAGCGCCTGTTGGTTGTTCACACAAAGGCGCTATCATGCCACAAGCATTGTGGTGGGAAAATCGCTATCAGGTTAAGTTAACCATTATTTAGCCGTCGCTGCGAGTGCACCGTCAATGAACAACTGGATTGTCAGCGGTATTCCGCCATCAATACCAGCACCTGTTACTGAGACAACGGCTGCATTTGAGCTGATGGTAATACGTGGTGTGCCGACAGAACTCGTTGCAGTAATTCGTGTTTGTGCATTCTCGATTTTCGTCAAATCAGGAATGGCGTAGAAAAATGCCACCGCATTACCTGTATATACGCTGAGACTGGTAGTGCGGGTGCTATCCAGACGAATAACCTGACAACCAGTGCTGGTAACACTGACACCACTAGGCGTGCTTGAACACTGATCCAAATAATTTTTTACCCCGTCGCCATCGGTGTCACGGTCGTCTTGGGGGTCGCACGCATCGCCTAAGCCATCGTTGTCGGTATCTGCCTGATTAGAATTGGCATTGGTTGGGCAATTGTCAGTTGCATCCGGTACTCCATCCTTGTCGGCATCCAATACCACCGGAGCAGATGGTTCAACAGGGGGGGTGACGGGGGCAGCACTTACCAGAACAGGAATCTCAGCGCCGCTGCTGTTACCTTTGGCATCAGTGGCAGTGAGCCGGATGGTGTAATTGCCTGCTACCAGTGCCGTGGATGTTGCAACGCTGAGAGTATGATTGCTGGCGCTCGCGCCACCATCTGCCAGTGTTGCGGTAATGCCAGCAGGTGCTGATAAGCTGACGCTGCCAGCTTCACTCAATGTCAGTGCCGTGCTGGCACTTTTCCCAGCCTCAACAACAATAGAGGGGGTGCTGAGCAGCCGTGGGGCGGTGTTATCCGGTTTTTCTTCCGCTTGACCCAAGCCACCGTCAAATTGGCTGTAATGCAGGGTGTTCTTGTCTCGGTCGAGAGCCGTGAGGGCGTTGACCGTGCCTGCGGCGGGGCGGGTGTAATTTTGGCCTTCCCCTAACGCCAGACCAGTCATCCATTGCACATCGCTGCGGCTGCCCTGAGTGCTTTTGGCTTCAGTAAACCAGTTGGCGTTGTTGTTGGTTCCCATTTGGCGTTCATAGCGCAGTTTGGCTTCATAATTGCCCCCTTCCTGCCAGTTTTGCACTCCGGCAGACAGCTTGCCCTTTTGGTCGGCGAGGTAATAATTCCCTTCCACCCCGCCTGTAGCACGGACATCTTTTAGTCCGCCAAGTTCTTCTTCCCGCACCCCCGCGCTGACCAATATTTCGGCTTGCTCTCCCACCAGTAAGCGTTGTTGGGCGCTGATTTCCTGCCATTTCTTGCCCACATAACGCTGGGTGGAGGAAAGATCGGCATCATCGGCTTGCCCCTTTTCATACACCACGGCACTGTCACCGCTGTGCAAACCTACTTGCACATTGCTGGCGCTCAGATCACCGGCGGCATCTTCCATTCCTAGAGCTTTGGCGGCATTGGCGGTGGTGTAGCCGACGCTGCCAGTCAGGACACGGTTATCCTGAAACTGCCACGCAGCCGAGGCTTTGCTGGCTTGGGCATCGGCGGTGAAGTCGGTTTCCAGTTGGCCTGCGAGGGTTTCGTTACCTGCTTCGATTTTGACGCTACCGCCTGTACCCCAAGTCTTATTCTGAGTGACCCCCAGTTCTGCCCGTGGGCCGGTGGGAGTGTTAGTGGTAACGGCGGGATTATTGGTTACGGCAGAGGCTACATCATTGGCCGCGGTCGTGGTGGTGTTGCCAGCCGTGGCGGGTTGCAGCTTGCGGCGCATGGCTTCAGCCTGAGCAGCGGCTTGGGCAGCCAGCCGATTGGCAACAGAGGCTTCGGCAGCGGCTTGGGCAGCCGCTTTGGCGGCGGTTTGGGCAGCAATGTGCGCGGTTTTTCGGGCCTCTATTTCAGCTTCTCTGGCAACTTTGGCAGCAGCAGCGGCTTCTTCAGCGGCTTCGGCAGCACTGATTCGCGTATTGTTGGCAGGTTCAGCAGCATAGGCATTGGTGGCAAGGCTGGCAATCAGGCTTGAAGCCAGCATTAAACGCAAGGAAGCACGGCGGACACCGGAATGATGGATAGTCGACATAGATAGCAGCCCCGATTATTGATAATTCACATAACAGAGCTGATAGACCTATTTTTTCAGTAAAAGTGCTAGACGGGCAAAAATTTATTACTAATTTTTTGCCCGAATGGTATTCAATGAAACACGGGGGCTTCGCCAGAAACGCTCAAGCCTTCTGCCCAGAAAAAGCTATTGCCTTCTTCAGGGCGATTCAGCAATACCATTAATACCACCCATTTGAGGCGGTCGAGGTTAAAGTCTTCGTCCTGTAATTCCAGCACGCGGTCGAGGATTTGTTCGCGGGCTTCAGCGCTGATCACGCCAGCGTGTTCTAAGAATATTAAATAGCCTTGGCATTCGCCATCCAGCCAATAACGTTCTTGTGGGGAAAAGATGCGCGTGGTGCACGAGCGGTAGGTCACTTCCACGCGCTCTGCGTCGTCACCGAGGCTTTCCAGCCAATCGAAAGCGCGGGTAATTTCGCTATTCAGGAAACCAGCGTCTTGCAAATAACCGTGCATGGAGGCGCGGTCTTCCGGCAGGTTGTCACCCATGTCGGGATAATTGTCAAAAAGGTAGAAGAGAACGTCCAGCGTATTTTCTTTCATCAGTTTCCAGTTCCTGACCCCAATCGCATGTAATGCCCACCACCACATGCTGCTACAAGGTTGTGCAGTTCAAGCATAAGGAGGATGGATGAAACCGCGTCAGCGGTCAAGCCTGTATTCAGGATAATCTGGTCTATCGGTAGTGGTTCGTAGCCCAACGCATCAAGTACTTGCGCGTATTCGGGATCAAAGGTATCGGTGTCGGGTAATTGCGCAGACAGGTTCAATACCGCTTGTCCGGGTGTTGCCGGATTAGCCTTATCTTGTTGTAACCAAACGTTTAGTTGTGGCGCAATTTCCTCCAAAATGTCGTTGGCGGTTTCGACTAATTTTGCGCCTTGGCGGATCAAATGGTGGCAACCGCGTGCCAACGGGTTGTGAATCGAGCCGGGAATGGCAAATACTTCGCGCCCTTGTTCCATCGCATGGCGGGCGGTGACGAGCGTTCCGCTTTGCAATGCCGCTTCCACAATCAATACGCCAAAACTCATGCCGCTGATAATGCGGTTGCGGCGTGGAAAATGTTGCGGGTGTGCGGGAATACCGATGGGGAATTCGGAGACGATGCAGCCTTGTGCAGCAATGCGTTCTGCCAGTTTGCGATTGCGCAGTGGGTAAATAATGTCGAGACCGTTGCCCACTACCGCAATGGTGTTACCGCCAGCGTCCAAGGAGGCTTCGTGGCTGTGTGCATCAATTCCGACAGCTAGACCGCTTGTAACGGTTAAACCATTCGTGGCGAAATGTGCGGCAAAGGCGCGGGCGTTTTCTTTGCCGCCTTGGGTCGGGTTGCGGCTGCCCACCATGCCGATTTGCGGATCATTCAGCAAATCGGGGTTGCCGAGGGCAAACAATACCGGCGGCGCGGTGCGAATGCGTTTGAGCAAGGCGGGGTAACGGCTGTCTTCGGGCACGAGAATATGGTGATCATCGGCGGCTTCCAGCCAACGCCAATCGGGGAGCGCGGCATCACGGTCTTGCGCACGGTAGGCGGCAATGCCTTCCTGTTTCAAACCTGCTTCCAGCAAGGCACTGTCAGACACACGCAAGGCTTCCGCCGCACCGCCGAAATGTTCCACAATGCGGCGCAGGCTGCCGGGGCCCATGCCTTTGGCACGCCAGAAATGCAGACGAGCGCGAAGTTCTGAATCAGTGAGCATGAAAATAACAGTTCCGTGATGAAGAGCCTGCATTTTCTGCCACTTGGACAGGATGATGCAAACAAATCCGCTGGACTGTGGATGATTAATAATTACCTGATTGTTAGTCAATAAAATCGACCTTTTGTCTCCTTAACGTTAGGGGCTGTGCTATTGCTTCTATACTGTTACGGTCATTCAACCATAACAGTGTGAGAATTGTGGTATGCAAAAAATTATTTGGTCTTGTGGAGTTGCCTTATTTTTTCTGGCAACTAGTCTGGCAGCGGCTGTGCCGCCACCTTCACCACCTGCCACCACTGCAAGCACGCCACCCACCGAGCCGGTGAATGTACTGGCTGCCGCCAAACAAGCGGGTGTATTACGGGTGGCAATGGAACCGGATTTTCCCCCCATGTATTGGCTCAACGAAGACGGCAAGGAAGACGGTTTCGATTACCACTTGGCGCTACTCGTGGCTAAAGAGCTGGGCATTCCGACAGTGCAAGCGGTGGAAGATGATTATTCCAAGCTGCCCGGCTTGGCGGTTGAGGGTAAGGCTGACATGGTGATGGGCGGCTATATCCCTGATGATTCCATTGAGGGGGTCTATTGGTCGGATAGCTATCTGGATTTCGGGCAATGCCTGATTGTGCCGCGTGGTAGCACCATCAAAAATATCAAGCAGTTGCGCGGGAAAACCATTGGCGCTTACAAAGACCCTGCTGTTATCAAGTGGATCAACGACACGATTCCCGACAAAAAAGCACTGGTGACTTACGAAGGTGTGGGCTGGTTTCGTCATCTGGAAAAACGTGATGTCGATGCCATCATTTACGATTACCCGTTTACGGTTGAAGAAATCAAACCGTTTAGCAGCAGTTTACAGATTGCCGCCTTTAACTTGAATGAAAGCACCTACGCCATTGGCATTAAACAGGGTAACGATGCGATGCGTACCGCTGTCAACACTGCGCTTGCGAAGATCAAAGAATCCGATGAATATGCCGAGTTGATCAAACGCTACTTGCCCTTCAAAATTTCCAACGAAGTGCCAGACGGCAGCAATACCTACACCATCCAATCCGGTGATTCGCTTGGCAAAATTGCCGCAGCAAAATTGGGTACGGCGACCGCATGGAAAACGTTATGGGAACTCAACAAAAATCGTATTCCTAACCCTAACTTGTTGGAAACTGGCGATATACTGATTATGCCCAAAGTAGCGGAGAAGGTAACACCGTGAAAATTGACCGTTTCTGGATGATACAAATCATCATCATCATCAGTTTATTTGCGCTGTTGATTGGCAGCTATCTGTTTTCATTTGGCTGGTTTGCCAACAAATCCACCAGTCTTGCGACAACCGTAGCTCCTGCGCCGGTTGAAGCAGTAGAAATAGCACCTCCTACACCTGCGCCTGCGCCTATGGCATTAGCAGTTGTTCCCAGCGAACCGCCGAAACCGCCAGCAACGTGTACGCCTGCTGGGGAAACCTTATCCAGTGACAGCATTCGTGACAGCTTAAGCAGCAGTGATGGGTTACGCCAGACAAGTTGCTTAGAGTTTTTGCAAGCGGAGAGCCTTGCCGGTGATAAGGGTGCGGAATTATGGATAGGACAAGCGCATCATCATGGTTGGGGTGTGGTGAAAAATCTGGAGGAAGCCGCTAGCCATTATCAGCAAGCGGCGCTAAGCGATGATTTAGCGGTGCGTGATTCCGCCCAGCAATGGTTAAAGCAGTTGGAACAAGAGCAGGCGTTGCCCAACTGATTACGGTTGCCAGTTGACGAAATTTTCCAGCAATTTCAAGCCATCATCCGCCGATTTTTCCGGGTGTGCCTGAATCGCAAATACATTGTCTTTGGCAATCGCGGAGGCGTAGCTGATGCCGTATTCGGTCGAGCCTGCAATCAAGTCCGGCGTGACTGGCTCCACATAATAGCTGTGGACGAAATAGAAGCGTGCGCCATCCGCAATGCCTTGCCACAGCGGGTGTTCGACTTGATGCCAGATTTGATTCCAGCCCATTTGCGGAATCTTCAGGCGCACACCAATTTCCTGATGCACCGTGTCGAAATAGCGCACATTACCCTCGTACAAACCGAGGCATTCAATGCCGCCGTTTTCTTCGGAATGCTGCATCAAGACCTGCATCCCCATGCAAATGCCGAGGAAAGGTTTGGTCTGGATGACTTCGCGTACCACTTCCGCCATGCCACGGGTTTCGAGTTCGCGCATACAGTCACGCGCCGCACCTTGCCCCGGAAACACCACGCGGTCGGCTTTTAAGATCATGTCAGGGTCAGACGTAATCGCTACCGTGGCATGACCAGCAGCAGCGTGGGAAACGGCGCGTTCCACCGAGTGTAGGTTGCCCATGTTGTAGTCGATGATGGCGATTTTTTGCATTAACTGTTCTCTTTAAGTGCGGAGAGTCTTCAAAGCTCACCCGCTTGTTGTAAGGCTTTAATGATGATGTTCTCTCCAAGATGAACATCCGAAGCCGATAACGTCATTAATAACGGTTTGATCGCAGGCAACATACCGCGTTGCTCCGCTAACAGCAGAACACCCACACTGCCCATGACCTCTAAACCATTGGCATAGGCAACTTTTTTAGCGCGTTGGTCATCAACCAACAATAAATCAGCGGATATTTCCAGATACAAAGCCATTGCTTCGCGCTCACCCAAGCCTAGACCCTTGAGCGGATGAATCGGAAAATTCGCGGTTGAAGCTATCAATACTTTGTCTTGCAAATACAAACTGAGATTGCTGGCTTCAGGTTTGCCTGCCACGCAAACCTCTTGAAAAACAGCATCCGGGACTCGCACCTGCCCAAACAACCTATCCAATAATGACAGGCAGCCACACACGGACAACGCTACCAATGGCGAGGAATCAGCAATAACAATCATAAGGGGTGCAGCCGATTAAAGCGCATCACATCCGCTTCTAAATCATCTGCATCCGTATTGATAACAGGGATATTGTACTGTTTACACGCGGCAAAAAAGCTATAGATGTCAACTCCGGCAAATTCACAAGCAGCACCACGCGATAATTGCCCAGACTGAAACAACAGCAATGCCGTGTACAGTTTTGCTTTTTGCGCCAGTGTCGTCGTGTCTTGTTGGGATGGAAAACAGTGGTCAGGTATGTCTAATGTCAATTGCATGGTTGTGTACCTCTGCGCGAAATCATACAAACAGATGAGATGACGTTACAAACTCCCCTTCGTCGACGGCATAATCCCCGCCATGCGCGGATCCAGCTCCAACGCCATGCGCAACGCCCGCCCGAAGGCTTTGAAAACGGTTTCGGCAATGTGGTGTGAATTGCGCCCTTTCAAATTGTCGATGTGCAACGACACCAGCGCGTGATTCACAAAGCCTTGGAAAAATTCGTAAAACAGGTCGGTTTCAAACGCGCCAATATTGGTGCGCGGGTATTCCACCTGATGTTCCAAGCCCGGTCTGCCGGAAAAGTCGATGACCACGCGGGAGAGGGCTTCATCCAACGGCACGTAAGCGTGGCCGTAACGGCGGATGCCTTTTTTGTCGCCTACGGCTTGCGCGAACGCTTGCCCCAAGGTAATGCCAATGTCTTCGACACTGTGGTGGTCGTCAATGTGGTGGTCGCCTTTGCATTCGATGTCGAGGTCAATCATGCCGTGACGCGCCACTTGATCAAGCATGTGTTCGAGGAAAGGAATACCGGTCGCAAAGCGCGATTTGCCCGTGCCATCGAGGTTGATGGTGATGCGGATTTGGGTTTCGAGCGTGTTGCGTGCCACGCTGGCAGTACGTTCAGTCATAGGGAACCTGTGTAACAGTGAGTTTGCTTGGATTCTACCACAGGCAAGCCGCGCTGCTAGGGTTTAGCCGCCCGTGGCGCTCATGTGGCGGAAAATCATCGGTTGCGCCGCTTGCAAATTGAACTCATGCCCTTGCGGTTTAATAGCCATGGATTCGAGCAGAGCTGCCCGCACCCGCGCATCATCGGTTGGATTCGCCCGCAATACGCGCCGCAAATCCATCGAATGTTCCTGCCCCAAACACAGCAGCAAGCGTCCTTCCGCCGTCACGCGCACCCGGTTGCAGGTATCGCAAAAATTGTGGCTATGCGGTGAAATAAATCCCACACGGTACGCGCTGTCTTCGCGGCGAAAATAGCGTGCCGGGCCGCCAGTCTGTTCTTCGATCGCGCTCAAACTCAAGTGCTGCTGCAAGTCGCGCAAAATTTCATCGCTGGAATAAAACGCTTCGGCACGGTCATGATCGCCGATAACGCCTAGGGGCATTTCTTCGATAAAGGTAATATCCATGCCGCGCCCGTGGGCAAATTCCACTAAATCCAGCACTTCGTCGTGGTTGCGGTGTTTCAAAATGACGGCATTGAGTTTGACGCGCTGGAAACCCGCTTCCAAGGCTGCGTCGATGCCTGCCAGCACTTTATTGATGTCACCCAAGCGCGTTAAGGCGTGAAAACGGTCGGGATTTAAGGTGTCGAGGCTGATATTGACGCGGGTAACGCCAGCGGCTTGCAGGTCTTTGGCGTAACGTGCCAATTGTGTGCCGTTCGTGGTTACGGTCAGATCTCGCAAGCCATCAAGTTGCCCCAAATCCTGGAACAGTTTCAAAATATTGCGGCGCACGAGGGGTTCACCACCCGTAATCCGAATTTTATTTACCCCCATATCCACGAAGGCTTTGCCCAAGCGTGCCATTTCTTCCAAGGTGAGTAATTGTTCACGCGGTACGAAGGTCATGTCTTCGGACATGCAATACACGCAACGCAAATCACAACGATCCGTCACGGACAGCCGCACATACGTGACTTGCCGCCCGAAACGATCCACCAATTGCACAGGGTTTGCTTTCGTATCCATTACCGCCTCTCTCTCAACAGCAACCAAACACCTACTGTACACAGCCTGCCCCGGAAAAGAAAACAACCGTAATGGGGAATTTTCATAATGAGCGGCGGTGTTAATTCTTGTACGATAGGTGCTGTGAAAATACAGGATACTCCAACACATGCTGACATTAACCCCTAAAACGTTATGGCTGGCGATTGGCTTGATTGCCATGAGTCTCGCGGCAAGCAGCTTTGTGCTGACTGCTTGGCTGGATCTTCACCCGTGTTATTTGTGCATTTTTCAGCGGCTATTATTCATGCTGTTAGCGGTATTTGGGTTGCTCGCGGCGACGGGGTTTGGTGAAAAAGTATGGGGCGGGTTGGTGATCTTGCTGGCAGGCGTGGGAACCGCAACGGCAGGTTATCAGACTTGGCTGCAATTACAGCCACCCGGCAGTGCGTCATGCGCAGGCAGCAATCCGAATCTGATTGAGCAATTGGTGTATTTCCTCAGCGATAATATCCCCAGCTTGTTTGAAGTCAGCGGCTTATGCGAAGACGAAGAGCTGGTTATTTTGGGACTTTCGCTGGCGAATTGGGCGCTGGTGTCGTTCTTGGCGGCGGTGATTGCGGCGGTGTGGGCGTTGCGTTTGAGAAAGACGGCTTAGGATATCTTGGGGATGGATTGCTCAATATTCCCCATGAAGACCCTCACCCCAACCCCTCTCCCAGAGGTAGAGGGGCTAAGAAAGACAACCTCTTACTCCCCCTCTACCTCCGGGAGAGGGGGCTGGGGGGTGAGGGTCTTCGAGGGTGGTGTGAACAATTACTTTCAGCTTAGTGCTTTTTCTTCGGTGCAATCAAATCGGTAATCGTGCCTTCAAACATTTCCGCCGCCATTGCGACCGTTTCGGAAAGCGTCGGATGCGGATGCACCGTCAAGCCAATATCCGTCGCATTCGACCCCATTTCAATCGCGTGTGCGACTTCAGCGATCAAATCCCCGGCATTCGTGCCGACAATGCCCGCGCCAATCACGCGTTCGGTTTCCGCGTCGAAAATCAGCTTGGTCATGCCTTCGTCCCGTCCGATGGATAGCGCCCGTCCGCTGGCTGCCCACGGGAATACGCCTTTGCCGTAGTTGATGCCCTTGGCTTTGGCTTCTTCTTCGGTCACGCCGACCCACGCAATTTCGGGGTCAGTGTAAGCGACCGATGGAATCACCCGTGCGTCGAAGTGGCTAGGCAAACCAGCCGCGACTTCCGCAGCCGTCTTACCTTCGTGCACCGCTTTGTGCGCCAGCATCGGTTGCCCAATGATGTCGCCAATCGCGAAGATGTGCGGCTGGGTAGTGCGCATTTGCGTATCGACCACTTGCACAAAGCCGCGCTCATCCACTGCCACACCGGCTTTTTCCGCACCGATGCGTTTGCCGTTCGGCGTGCGCCCAACTGCGACCAAAACACGGTCATACAATTGCGGTTCGGCTGGCGCTTGCTTGCCTTCAAACGTGACTTTCATGCCTGCCGCCGTGGCTTCGACTTTGGTCACGCGGGTTTCTAACCAGATGTTTTCATAACGCTTTTTAATGCGGTTGAAATACGGTTTCACCACGTCTTTGTCTGCGCCCGCAATAATGCCGGGCAGCATTTCGACCACGGTGATTTTAGAACCGAGTGCCGCGTAAACCGTCGCCATTTCCAGCCCGATAATGCCGCCGCCGATCACCAGCATGTGTTCTGGCACGCTCGCCAATTCCAGCGCACCCGTGGAGTCGATCACCCGCGGGTCGTCAGGAATGAACGGCAATTTCACCGCTTCTGAACCCGCCGCAATCACGGCTTTTTCAAAGCGCACCACGGTTTTCTTGCCGTCGTTGCCGATGACTTCGACGTGGTTGGGGTCGAGGAATGTACCCACGCCGTTGACCACTTGCACTTTGCGCTGTTTTGCCAAGCCCGACAGACCGCCGGTTAAGCGGTTGACGATCTTTTCTTTCCAGCCGCGTAGTTTGTCGATGTCGACTTTGGGCGGGGCAAATTCAATGCCGCAATCCGCCACTTCATGCGCTTCGTCCAGCACTTTTGCGGCGTGCAGCAAGGCTTTGGACGGAATGCAGCCGACGTTCAAACACACACCGCCCAAGGTGCTCCAGCGTTCCACCAACACGGTTTGCATTCCCAAATCGGCGGCACGGAAGGCAGCGGTATAACCGCCAGGGCCTGCGCCCAATACCAGCATCTGGCAGGAAAGATCTGCTTTCAAGTTACTCATGATTCCACTCCCCGCATTACAGGATCAGGTTACGCACGTCGGACAATACAAACGCGATATGGCTGACGAAACGCGCCGCATACGCACCATCAATCACACGATGGTCGTAAGACACCGCCAGTGGTTGCAGCAGGCGGTCGACGATTTCGCCATTCACGCGCTTGAGGCGGTCTTGCGCACGGGTCAGGCCGAGAATGCCGACTTCCGGTGCGTTGACAATCGGGGTGAAGTTAGTGCCGCCAATCCCGCCGAGGCTGGAAATGGTGAAGCAACCACCCTGCATGTCCGCCGCTTTGAGTTTGCCATCGCGGGCTTTTTTCGACACTTCGCCGAGTTCACGCGCCAGTTCAAACAAGCCTTTGCGGTCGACATCGCGGATGACGGGCACAACCAGGCCATCCGGCGTATCCACCGCAATGCCGATATTGTAGAACTTGCGCTGGATCAGGTTTTCACCATCGTCCGCCAGTGCCGAGTTGAATTTCGGGTATTCCTTGAGTGCGGCGACCACCGCTTTCAGCATGAATACCAGCGGGGTGAAGTTGAAGCCCATCGCCTTGGCCTTGTCTTTCAAGCTGTTGCGGTAGGCTTCCAGTTCGGTAATGTCGGCTTCGTCAAAATGGGTGACTTGCGGCACGTTTAGCCAGGCACGGTGCAAATGCTTGGCGGAGAGTTTGCCAATGCGCGACATCGGCACGGTTTCGATGGCGCCAAACTGACTCCAATCGGGTTGGGTAATCAGCGGAATGCCCATTTCACCGCCAGCAGGCGCGGCAGGTTTTGCCGCTGGTGCAGGTGTAGCAGCTTGTGCGACCACAGCACTGCCACCTTTGCCAAAGTTGCGCACATCGGCTTCGGTAATGCGCCCGTGTGGGCCTGAGCCTGCCACTTGCGTCAGATCAACGCCCAGTTCACGCGCAATACGGCGCACTGACGGGCTGGCGTGGGCGCGGCGGAAACGCTCCGCATCCACCGCCGGGGCATTGCTTGCCGGGGGAACAAAAAGGGAAGCGGCAGGCATGGCGGCTGCAACCGGAGCAGCCTCTGAGGATGATGCGCCTGCCACTTCCAAAACCAGAATCAAACTGCCTGCGGAGACTTTATCGCCGACTGCAATTTTCAATTGTTTCACCACACCCGCTTTCGGGGACGGAATTTCCATTGCGGCTTTGTCGGATTCGAGCGTAATCAACGAGGTTTCCGCGTCGATCACATCGCCTTCGCGCACCAGCACTTCAATGACATCCACATCGTGGAAATTGCCAATGTCCGGCACGCAAATTTCTTCCAAACCGGTCGGGGTGGCAACGGTAACGGGTACAGCCGCTGCCGCACCGCTGGACACTTTCGGTTGTGCGGGGGCAGACGCGACGTTAACGCTGGCTTCACCGGCGTCTTCCAGCACTAGGATCAGCGTGCCTTCGGAAACCTTATCGCCGATCGCAATCTTGATTTCCTTGACCACACCACCGCGTGGCGCGGGGATTTCCATCGCCGCTTTGTCGGATTCGAGCGTGATTAACGAATCGTCAATGGCAACCGTGTCGCCAACGTTGACGAGGACTTCAATAACATCGACATTGGAAAAGTTGCCAATGTCGGGAACGTGAATTTCGATACTCATAAGGGCAACTCCAAATCAAGCGTACAGCGGGTTGGGTTTTTCAGGGTCGATACCGTATTTCGCCAGTGCTTCCAGCACGGTTTTTACCGTGATTTTGCCTTTGGCTTTGCTGGTTTTTTGCTGGTCAGCCAGTGCTTTCAGCGCCGCTACGGTGACGTAATAACGGTCAACCTCGAAATGTGAGCGTAATGCATCACGGCTGTCGGAACGCCCGAAACCGTCCGTGCCCAACACATGGTAATCCCCCGGTACATACGCGCGGATTTGCTCGGCAAAGCTGCGGATGTAGTCGGTCGAAGCGATGACTGGGCCTTGTTGGCCTTCCAGACATTGCGTGACCCACGGTTTGCGCTCTTCCTGATCAGGATGTAGCAAATTCCACCGTGTACACGCTGCGCCATCTCGCGCCAATTCGTTCAAACTTGGTGTTGCCCAAATATCAGCTTCCACGCCCCAATCCGCTTGCAGCAAGTCAGCAGCAGCAATGACTTCGCGCAAGATTGAGCCGCAACCCAGCAATTGCACACGGTTTGCGGCTTTGCCTTCCGCCGCACGGAGTGAGTACATGCCCTTGATAATGCCTGCTTCCGAACCTTCCGGTAGTGCTGGCATGGCGTAGTTTTCGTTCAGGGTGGTGATGTAATAGAACACGTTTTCACCGTCCTGATACATACGCTTCATGCCGTCGTGCGCAATCACCGCCACTTCATACGCGAAGGTCGGGTCATACGATTTGCAGTTCGGAATAAAGCCCGCGAACAATTGGCTGTGACCATCCTGATGCTGCAAGCCTTCGCCATTCAGCGTAGTACGCCCTGACGTGCCGCCAACCAAGAAACCGCGTGCCAGCATATCACCCGCTGCCCACGCTAAGTCACCAATGCGTTGGAAACCAAACATGGAGTAGAAAATATAAAACGGAATCATCATCTTATGGTTATTCGCATAAGAGGTAGAAGCCGCAATCCACGACGACATTGCACCGTCTTCATTAATGCCTTCTTCCAACAACTGACCCTTTTGGGTTTCCTTGTACGGCATAATGTCGTTGGCATCTTCCGGCTCGTATTTTTGCCCTTCAGGGGAATAAATACCCACTTGGCGGAACATGCCTTCCATGCCGAAAGTACGCGCTTCATCCGGCACAATCGGCACTAAACGCGGCCCTAATTCCTTGTGACGTGCAATCGCTACCATCACGCGCACCATTGCCATCGTGGTGGAGAGGGTACGTTCGCCCGTGTCTTTCAACAGGGCGTCGAAGATCGACAGGTCAGGAATCGGCAGTGTCTCGAAGTTTTGCGGACGGTTCGGTAAATAACCACCCAACGCCTTACGACGCTCATGCAGATACTGCATTTCTGGCGAATCAGCCGCTGGTTTGTAGAATTCCGCGCCTTCGATTTGTTCTTGTGAGACTGGAATGCTGAAACGGTCACGCAACTTCAGTAATTGGTCGGAACTGAGCTTTTTCTGTTGATGGCTGATGTTCATGCCTTCGCCCGCTTCGCCCATGCCGTAACCTTTCACGGTGTGCATGAGGATAACGGTGGGGCGACCCACGGAATTCACCGCATTGTGGTACGCCGCGTAGACTTTTTCCTGATCGTGACCGCCGCGCATCAGTTCGTAGTAAATCTGGTCGTCGGTCATGTCGGCAACCATCGCTTTCAGCTCGGGGTACTTGCCGAAGAAGCGTTCACGGATGTACGCGCCGCCTTTGTTTTTGAAGTTCTGGTATTCGCCGTCGATGCATTCCATCATCAACTTGCGCAGTAACTGCCCGTATTGTGGATCAGCCAGCAAACGATCCCAGCCCGAACCCCACAGTACTTTGATCACGTTCCAGCCCGCGCCCCGGAAATTGCCTTCCAGTTCTTGCACGATTTTGCTATTGCCGCGTACCGGGCCGTCCAAACGTTGCAGGTTACAGTTGACGACAAACACGAGGTTGTCGAGTTTCTCGCGCGAAGCCAGCGCAATCGCGCCTTGGGATTGCGGTTCGTCCATTTCACCGTCGCCCAAGAATGCCCAAACCTTGCGACCTTCCGCATGATTTTCAGCTTTCTTGGTTAACTCTCTGTTTTCCAAATATTTTAAAAAACGCGCTTGGTAGATTGCCATGATTGGCCCCAAGCCCATTGAAACAGTGGAGAACTGCCAGAAATTCGGCATCAAATACGGGTGTGGATAGGATGAAATCCCCTTGCCACCGGCTTCAATGCGGAAGTTTTCTAACTGATCTTCGGTGATTCGCCCTTCGACGAAAGCGCGTGCATATGTGCCGGGCGCGGTATGTCCTTGAATAAACAGCATGTCGCTGCCATTCGGGTGATCATGGCCTTTCCAGAAGTGGTTATAACCGACTTCGTACATGATGGCGGAGGATTGGAATGAGGCAATGTGACCACCGGGGGAAGCAGGCTTGCGGTTGGCGCGTACCACCATGGCGGTAGCATTCCAGCGCAACGCCCGCAAAATATGGCGTTCCAGTTCCAAATTACCTGGATAAACAGGCTGTTGGCTCACCGGAATGGTGTTGACGTAAGGCGTGTGCATGTCGGGTGGCTCAATGCCGGACTCGAATGCTTTTTCAATGGTTTTTTGCAGTAAGTGGCGGGCGCGTTCCGCACCGAGGCGTTCCACTACCACGTCGATAGCTTCTTGCCATTCCGCCGTTTCTTGCGGGTCGAGGTCTTGGTAATCCAGACTCATAACGAGTTCTCCTAGCGATTGTATGAACAGTTGTCTTGGTATGTTTTTGTTATTCCTACCTGAATGGGATATATGTCGTCATCCCCCTATCCCATTGGGGGTGGATACTACTATAGATTTTCACAGAAAGAATGACAAATAATGATTGTATTTTTCAATAATAAGTATCTAAAAAAATAAGTTTTATTATCAGTTGCTTAGCTAAGAAATATTGTTTTAATAATCATTTGTTAGTATCTGGTAAAGAGGTTTTTTGAGAAAACCCTACGGATTTCCTGCGGCAATAACAGGAAATTTTGGGTAAACGGGGTGGGATAAACGCTGATTGATAGACGGATACAGGGATGACAACGATGATGAAACACGTAAAAAATATTTATTTATTTTTCAGGTGACTATTATGTTTTTGATTATTATTTAATCAAAAGAAGTGGGTGTATGTAATACTTTGGTCTGTAATGCGGCAATCTTGTCGACCAATCGCCATACCTGAGGTGTCAGCAAATTGAAACTAGAAAGCTGCATCGAACTGCGCCAATGCGGTCATGCTCAGGCGGTGATGGGGTCGTTGGTAATTAGGCATGGTGTGCCGCCCCAAACGCTGGAAGGAAAATGCCTTGCCCCACTGTGCGAGTAAGCTCATTGATTAGACTTTGCTCGTTGTCGCTTAGGTTCTGTGCTTGCACGAAGCCTCAACGTTCTTCATACACGCGGAAAGCAAAGTCAGGATCGACGGTTTCGCAATGAACATCCCACAGCAGCTTGTCCAGTTCTGGGTAGAGCTTACGGTTGATGGTGGTTGGCATGGCGATGCCCCTGCTTTGCTTGTCTCATGGTTTTTAGGGCTTGGGAAGGTGTTTGACGGCTTGTTCAAAGTCGCGGTCAATGGGTTGCGGCTCTGATAGCAATGCTTGGCGGTATTTGGCGTACTCCTGCTCGGCTTTTTGTAATGCTTGTTGGTGCGAAATCGTTCCTGCGTTGTCCAGCAGTTCACGCCCGGTCAGGCGCAGGAAATCATCCAGCCGTGCTGCCCAGTCTTTCATGTACATGGGGGTGCGGTTGAGTGCCTGTAATTCGGCGAGTTCGAGATAGGCGGTGACGATGCGGTTTAACACATCCAGTTCGTCGGTTGTCAGGTAATTTTTGGCAATGATTGTTTCCGCTTTGGTGGGCTTTTGACCTGTCCACGTGGTCATTCCCATATTGGGCTGGTCGGCATTGGCGCGGGTGTGGATGATTTCGGCGGCGGTGTGCCCGTGCGCTGCCCAGTGCATCTTGTTTTGCACGCTGGCGAAGAACTGTTGGGAAACCTCGGTTTTCGGGTCGTAATCAATGCTGGTAGCGTAAATGTCCAGCACCTTGCGCCAGAACACGCGCTCGGCAGAACGGATGTCGCGGATGCGGGCAAGCAATTCGTCGAAATAGTTGCCACCGCCGCCGCGTTTGAGGCGTTCGTCGTCCAGTGTGAAACCCTTGACCAGATATTCGCGCAGGCGTTGGGTTGCCCAGATACGGAACTGGGTTCCCCGGTGGGATTTTACCCGATAACCGACGGAGATGATCACGTCGAGGTTGAAGTGCTCGATCTCACGTTGGACATCCCTTGAGCCTTCGGCTTGAACTGTTGCAAATTTTGCAACGGTTGCCTCCTGCGTCAGCTCGCCTTCTGCAAAGATGTTGCGGATGTGGCGGGAAATCACCGACTTGTCGCGTTGGAACAGGTCGCTCATGTCGGTGAGGGAAAGCCACACGGTTTCGTCTTGCAGGCGAACTTCGAGGCGAGTTTGTCCGTCGGGGGTTTGGTAGAGGAGGAAATCAGGTATCATTACACAATATCGCTCAAAGGATTGATTTGTTTGTGAATATCCATAAAAAAGTGCATTGGCACAGGTTGCCTATGATGCCGACAGGCTAATAGAATGATTGGCCAAAATGAGTACTTAATAGCTGAAAGTTCTCTAAACTGATTAGAAACTTCGCATTCCTCAAAAACCTCATCAAGTAATTCAGAAGGGGCTTTGTCAACGCTTATATCAGAAAGTGTTCCTCCATGATTTGCACTGTACTTATAAAAGTGTTCTTCAGATGAATTGCCTGGATACCATACCTGAAAATTACAGTGCTGAAGAAAATCAATTTTCAATTCCTGAATAAGGCGATATGATTCATCAAATCCAAACATGGCAGAAAGAATTGAAATGTATTGATAAAGAATTGAACCTTTGGTTTTAGATTCTCTATATTTTTCTGATTTATCTGTAGGGTGTTCGATAAGCTCTGCATAGCTATTAATGTTTGACGGATATGTACTGTTCGACTGAAAAAGAAAATAGATACAATCACTCATAAGAGAAAGCAGCGATCAATGTCTGACCAGTTATTTCGATTTAACCCAAGAAACCAAACTGCTAAAACTATATCAATAGCTTGTTCATCCTTATAAGGGCTAAACAACATTGGATTATTTATAATAATTTGTTTTAATGATTCCTGATAGGATATAACAACTGCTTCCAAGTTTTCTGCAAGTTCTTTATCGCGAGGATTGAATCTATTTAAAAACCAGTAAGTCCAAATTCCTGTCAGCGAGAGGCGACCAATAATATCAAATAGCTTCAGGTTTACATCAACTGGGCAAGAAGGATGAGTAGCTGATGATAAAGCGTAAAGACTGTTAGCATGAGGGAGTATTGCTGCTTCTAAATAATGATTTATTATTTCAAAGTAAAGTTTAAAAATAGCGTCAAGCGTTTCTCTTATTAATTGTGATACTTTATCGTTTTTTTCAAATACTACTTTAGATATATCCCAAGCATGAAGAAGAGATATTTCTGATGCTAAGTAAGCACTCTCTAAATTTTTCTCTTCGCGACACCAACTATAAAGAATCCACAAGGAAATGTAGATTTGCCTTACTGAGGTCAGAATCTCTGTTTGAGTGTTATTTTCTGCTTTAGTCAGAAAATTAATCAAATAACTAAAGTGCTTAAATGAGACTTCTGGCTCATCAATCATGGCAAGTGCTTTTCTAAGCTGACTTCGTAAATGCTCAGGAACTAAATCTTCTTGCAAAAAATATTGTTCAATATAGTCAGCAAGCTTGTCACCATTCCACTCACTAAATGACAAATTCTCCCTTTGATTTTTAGCAGTATATCCAGATACTTCTTGTCTTATTTTTGACTCAATATCACCACCAAAACATAAGCAAATTTCAACTGGTTTATCACGATGTTCAGGTGGAATTCTTGATGGAATAAATGCGTCAATAATTTCATCTATTGATGGGCGCAGGGCTTGATCAGATGACCCGTTCCAAGTGCTACGAGTAAGGTTTCCCGCTTTTACAGAAAAAAGGTAAACTTTTTCTTCTCCATTGTCGATACGACCAACTGCGGCAATATCAACTCCATATTCCTTAGTTCCACGGCTGGGGGAGATAAAAACATTTAGCCCCATTTGACTGAGTAAGTCAGGCAAGATAGAATCAAGCTCATTTCGTTCTCTAAGTGAGGAGAGATATTCTTTAATTACCAATTTCATTACATGCATCCCTCCAACCGAAATCTACGAACTTGAAAATCTAATCCATGTGGATCAATATATTGTAGCGAAGGAAATTCAAAGCGAGTGCTAATCTTTTGCATTAGAGTTTCTTGTCTAGAGGTTATATTATCATGATGTATGTGATAAATTGTGCTATCACCATACAAAATCACTGATTCTTTTACTATTGAGAGGAAAACTGATTTTTCTCTTGCTTCATTATGTACGTCATTTATTATTTTATGGTGAAACCTGTTATATGCATGACGCTGTGCTTCACTTGGTCGTAGCTCATTAATTTTTAAAGCCTGATCTATACCTTCATGATAATCCTTAAGTTTAGCTAACACAGATGTTACAAAGTTTTTTGTTTTCTCTGATGCGCCATCCGATGATTTTTCAAGATAATCTTTTACGCTGCCGGGATAACTGATAAGCAGGGGATTAAATGTAATGCTAATTATTTCTTCAATTTGTTCTTCGGGTGCAGAATCAATTAAAGAAAAAATAAAGCTAATTGCGGAAATTTGTTTGGAAAAAAACCAACCGCAGGCTTTCTTTGCTAAGAAAACATGAAAACTTTCATATTTTTCTGAGAGCTGAGATATATCACATTTGATGATTACCCCTTTGTCTCTTGTCATATCAAGTAAATCAAGACAGAATCGTCCAAGCATGGCTTTTCTAGATAAAAACCATCGAGTAATAAGATTTGAAAGATAAATATCACTCTTGCATATTTCTCTCATCAAACAGCTAAAGTCGGAAATGGATATTTTATAGTTAGATCGTTCAAATAGTTTTTCAAGAAATATAATAACTTTGTCAAACTCTCTTTTTTCCAGCATATTTGACAGAATGTTATCAAGACGGCTTATCGTTCCTTTGTTCTGTGGTTTTATTTGGTAGGCAAACTTAATAAGACAAGCTTCTATATCGTCAGGTGTATTTTCTTTATTGAAAGATAAAAGTTCTAGGGCTGTATGTACAAATAAGTCACTAGCTATATCTTTATGTTTTTCTATGAAGTCCAATAAGATTGACTTGCAATTTTTTTCTTGTAGGAAAAGTGAAAACAGCGATCTTAATGATATGGATAATACTTCATCATTCTCTGTTTTTGATGATGCAATAATCACTTCTAATGCTATTTTTACAAGATCAAGTTGATTATTGTAATTAATAAAACCTAAGGAAAAAATGGCTCTTTTTGAAATAAAATGATTTTCATTTTTTACTAGTGAAAGGGTTTTTCTTGTGTGTTCCTCTAAATTTAAATCTGCCCCTGAAAGAATCGCTGGTGAAATAAAGTCAAATTCATCATCAACGTCTGTAGTTGCTATCGAGAGTAATTCGTTTGATCTTGTAGGATTTTTACGACAGAAATCTTTAAATGGAGTCATAAGCATATATGCCGCCATATCATCACCAGCTTCTAAAGAGAGGTGCTTAACACAATCCATAACTTGATGAACAGGGGCATTGATTGAAGGTAAGATTTCCTCAAGTATATATCTAAGTAGAAAAAAATCCCCGTTTGTATTTTTTCGTGTTAATTTTCTAAACTCAACGATAACATCTATCTGACCTTCGTTATGCATTCGTATTAATAATGGACGCAGAGTTTTTTCATTCTTGCGACTTTCCAAATCAAGCTCGTAAACCACATCCAAAAAAGTGTCATTTTTACAGCTTTGAAGTAGTTTCTTGGTAATCTCTTCCATTATGTTCTATCTCTTTTATCAGTGGCTTTAGTTTCTTGATACCCCAACGCCAGCATCGCATTCTTCACCCCATACAACGCCAACACATCCCGCAGCCACAACCGACACCCTTGCTCTTCAACACTATGATCCGCCGAGCAATCTACCTGCCATTGCCGCAGCACATACCCCGCCATTGCCGCCCGCAGTTTCAGATGCAGCACACCATCAACCATGCCGTAGTCGCGTTCGGTGATGTCGGGGTGTGGACGGTCAGGGTGCGGCACGATGTCGAGTTCGACAATGCGGTTCCACTGGATGTCTTGCGCGGGGAGTTCGTGTTTGGCGGGGTTGCCATCCAGCAGTTCGGTGGATTCCATGCGCGTAAACACAAAGTCGCGGAATTCGCCGGATTTGCGGTCAAAAGCGCGGACGTGCCAGCGCAGCCCGTCATTTGCCAATGCGAACGGCACAATTTCCCGCTCCGACATCCCGCTGGAATGCGAGAAATAACGCATCCGCACCGCTTTACGCTGATAAATCGCCCGCGTCACGGGCGCAAGGATGTCAACCACAGGGCGGTTTAACATCGGCGGCAGTTCACACGCCAAAAACGCATCCTGCATCTGGCTGATACCATCGCCAAACCCTTGCGACAACATCATCAACACCCGCTCG
The DNA here is from genome assembly GCF_021650935.1 of Thiothrix winogradskyi. NCBI lineage: Bacteria > Pseudomonadati > Pseudomonadota > Gammaproteobacteria > Thiotrichales > Thiotrichaceae > Thiothrix > Thiothrix winogradskyi. The sequence goes on from NZ_CP091244.1 coordinate 814,190, forward strand.
ACATTGTGCGCAAACGCAGGCCGAAAGCCACAGCCCAGCACATACGCCTTGCTGCTGCCATCCAGACTGAGGTTATCGGGGCAAAGCTCGCGGTATTGCGCAAAATCGCGGGTCGCAGCGGCGGGCGCAATGCCAAAGCGCTCCATCAAATCCTGACGGCGCACATCACCCAGAAAGAACAAGCGGAACTCAATGTACGCCAGCCGTTCGCGCTGCGGCAGGCTCAAGGAGGCGAGTGTATCGGAAGAGGTTGTCGTAGTGTCGGTTTGTTTCATAGCGCATATTATGATCGTTACTATTTTTAAATTCAACAAAATGAGCTACTATACATAACCAATATGATGACATCTTTGAATGAGACAGAGACAAGCCATGAAAAAGGAATTGGTTCACACAGCCCAAGAACGTTATTCAGATGCAGGCGATACCGCTTTGTTCGGCAAACCAACGCAATCCATGAAAGCCCAATGGAATGTGCCTGACAATCGTCCGCTGGCGGATTTCGCCCCAACCATCATTCTCAAAGCTAAAGACTTCGCCACAGAAATCACTATCTTCAACGCCCGCGAACACAAAATGAACACGGAAGCCGCCATTTCCAGCGAACACATCACCAACAATCAAGCGGTGCGTAAAACACTGCTGGAGCGCGGCATTCGCCCAGAAAACCTGCCACCCGCCGAAGATGTGAAGAAAGTAGAGCGTCGTTTGGCTTCTGAAGCGAAAAAGGCACTCAAAAAGCCCGACGTATTAGACGAGTGAGTTCAGCTATCACCCACAACAACTACAATTCCGCTTATACTTCTCCATCTTCCCAATCCCCGGATTAAACGTATTGGTCGGATCAAGCTTTTTGTAGAACTCTCGCAAGCCACTTTCCGCCTTATACAAATGCCCCACATTATGCTCCGCCGGGTATTTCGCCCCCCGCGCATCCAGCAATTCCAGCATCGCCGCTTTCACCGCATGGGCATCCGCACCCTTTTTCAGAATGTAATCCTGATGGAAAACGTGGCACATAAAATGCCCGTAATACAAGGTATGTTCAATTTGGCTGCGAATGTGTTCCGGCAACACTTCCACCCAATCCGCATCATTGCGCCGCAACGCAATGTCCAACGCCAACATTTCTTCGCCGACCTGATCACTGAACAAGGTCTGGTAACGAATCGCCGCGCCCGCCGCCGCAAACCGCTGCAAAAACGCCTTACTCGCCTCCTGCGGCGTACACTCAAAATACGCCCCCGCATTGCCCGTATCCGCAAAGAATTCCGGCAAAAACGCCTGCGCCTCCGCAATCCCGCCCTCACTCATTTTCAAAATCAAGTGATGTTCATAAAGGTCACGGAATTCCAACAAACGATCCGGCAAATGCTGCGGAAACAAACGGCTTGCCCCCTGCATCACCCGATCACTCAAATATTTGGGCAACACCGGCAACTTGTTCAACGTCGCATCGGTACGCCCCTTAATCGCAAACAACTTCGGCATCACATCCGTCCCCAACTTCTCAATCGTCAGGAAGGTATCTTTGCCATACTTTTCCGCAATATTGAAAATATCGCGGTGCATGTATTCGCCCACTTCCGGCACATTTTCAAACTGACTGAGGATGTGCCGACGCAAGCGCGTCAACACCTGCGGGTCATTCGTGCCAATGTAAAATGCTTGTTCCTGCTGCACCATCGGAAACGTATCCAGCCGCACCGCAAACACCGCCAATTTCCCCGCGCACCCGCTGGCTTCAAACAAGCGGCTTTCATCGGCATTGAAACGCGCCGGTGTTGCCGCATCCACATCGCGCAACCGCGCCACGTAGTCGCGAGCCGATGCCAGCTTACCGCCGTCATCCACCCCGTCTTTCGCAAAATCGTCAGACTCCAGTCGCGTAATCATCTCCTCCGGCGACTCGCCCAAGGCAATGCCCAAATGGTTAACCATTTCGAGCTTGCCCTGTTCATTCACCTGCGCAAACAGCGCCATTTCGGTGTAAGCCGGGCCGCGCTTGACCAATGCCCCGCCGGAATTATTTGCCACTCCACCGACAATCGACGCGCCCAAACAGGACGAGCCGATCACCGAATGCGGCGCACGTTTCAACGGTTTGAGCAGTTTTTCCAACTTGTGCAAGGTTGCACCGGGAAAACTCAACACCTGTTCACCACCATTCAACAGCACCAAATCGTCCATCGCCAAGGTATTGATCACCACCACCTCACGGTCGTAATCGTCCCCGCTGGGGGTCGAGCCTTCCGTCAAGCCGGTTTTCGCTGCCTGCATGATAATAATGGTGTTCGCATCCACACAGGCTTGCAGCACGCGCCACAAATGCAGCAGCGTTTGCGGAAACACCACCGCCAATGCTGTGCCACTGCCCGAACGGAAACCAGTACGGTAATACTCAGTACGGCGTTGCCCGGTCGTCAGCTTATCCGCGCCCACAATGCCTTGCAGGGTGGTGATCAGGGGATGGTTCATGGCACTTGCCTCACATTAATGGGTCAGTCACGCCTAAGAAATGGATGGCAATCATGGTAATAATGCCCGCCATCACCAAATAATACAGCGTCGGAATAATCGTCATACGAATGGTTTGCCCTTCACGCCCTAGTAAGCCTACCGTTGCCGATGCTGCCACCACGTTGTGAATCGCAATCATATTGCCCGCTGCTGCACCCACCGCTTGCACCGCCACCAACATTGCACCCGATACCCCAATCAACCCCGCTGTATCAAATTGGAATTGCGCCAACATCAGGTTAGAAACGGTATTCGAGCCAGCAATAAACGCGCCCAATGCCCCAACTGCCGGAGCAAAGAACGGGTAAACATCACCTACACTGGTCGCCACCAATTGCGCCATTGCACGTGGCATAGACGGTAAATCCGCCAGATTCACCCCAGAGTTAATCAGAATCCGCACCATTGGAATGGTGAAAATCAATACAAAGCCCGCACCCAGCAACGTCCGCGAAGACTCGCCCACTGCCGCTTTCAACTCAGAAAATTTCATGCGATGCAGGAAGAATGTCGCCAGCACCACCAACACCATAATGCCACCCGGCAAGTACAAGAACTCGATTTTGCCGGAAATGCCTTTTTCACCCAGAATATCCACCCAAGGCAATACCAAGGTATTGTTGAGGAAAGCTTTCACATCGGCATTCGCCCGTGACAACACCAGCAACGCCGCCAGCAAGACATACGGCAACCACGCCATGCCAATCGACACGGGTGCTTTTGCGGTCAGGCTATCCAGTTTGATTTCGATGCTGCCCATCCATTCCGCTGCCCATTCGCTCGGTGGGGCAAAATCCCACGATTTTTTCGGCACGAGGAAACCGGCACGCGCCGCAGGCACAACCAATGACAAACCGACCAACGCACCAATGATAGAAGGGAATTCCGGCCCTAAAAACACGCCAGCCAGCGCGTAAGGAATCACAAACGCCAAACCGGTAAAAATCGCAAATGGCGCAACCGCCAAACCTTCCGTCCACGACTTATTACGCCCAAAGAAACGGGTCAGCATCATCGCCATAAACAACGGCATTAACACGCCAATAATCGCGTGGGTAATCGCCACCTCAGAGGTAATCAGCGCGTAAAACACTTCCCAACTAGAGCCATTCGCTGTCAGAGTTTCGCTGATACCGGCTTTATCCAAACCGCCGGAAACGCCCACCACAATTGGTGTACCCACCGCGCCAAACGATACGGGCGTGGATTGCACCATCATTCCGACCATGACGGCTGCCATTGCCGGAAAACCCAAGGCTACCATCAACGGTGCGACCACCGCTGCGGGTGTACCAAAACCGGATGCACCCTCAATAAAGCAGCCAAACAACCAAGCCACGATAATGACCTGAATGCGCCGATCGGTACTGACATTCGAGAATCCCGCCCGAATCGCGGTAATCGCCCCCGAATGTTTCAGCGTATTCAGCAGCAAGATTGCCCCGAAAATAATCCACAGAATGGCACCCGTCAGAATCAGACCTTGCAGGGTAGAAGCCAGCACCCGGTTGAAGGTCATTTCCCACGCGGTCAGCGCAATCGCTGCCGTCACCACAAATACCACGGGCATCGCTCGCCGTGCAGGCCAGTTCAATCCCACTAGCAGCACGGCTGCTAGCACCAAGGGCAAAAATGCCAGTAACGAAAGTAACGTTTGACTCATTGAGAACTCCTCCTCCTGAATATGATTGGTCTTACCAATTTAGCTAAAATGACCAACTGGTAAGACCATGAATTCTGGGGCTTTTCGTAAGTCCTTGTCAATACACAATCTAATTCACTTGCAATAAAACTTTCAGGCTTTTATGATAGCCGAAATTGGTAAGACCAAAAGAGCGGAAGCCATGAAGAAATTACGTATCGCCGAGCAACTCACTCAACAACTGGAACAGATGATCACCAGCGGACATTTCACGCTGGGCGAACGTTTGCCTGCCGAACGCGCCTTGGCTGAACAATTCGGCGTATCGCGCCCCTCGCTGCGCGAATCCATCCAAACCCTGAACAGTCGCGGCTTGCTGGTTTCCAAGCCGGGCGGCGGCACGTTTGTGCAAAGCGATACGCCACACGCCAACGCGCCGTGCAGCAGCCCATTGGTCGAGTTGTTCCGCGACAATCCCGAATACCGTTTCGATGTGCTGGAAATCCGCCACGCGCTAGAAGGCAATGCCGCTTGGTACGCTGCTTTGCGTGCCACCGATGACGACAAAGCCAATATCCGCGATTGTTTCGAGATCATGATTCAACGCCACGGCAACGCCGACCCGATGGACGAAGCCCGCGCCGATGCCGATTTCCACCTCGCGATTGTCGAAGCCTCGCACAATCTGGTGCTGTTGCACGTCATGAAAAACCTGTTTGAACTGCTGCAAAACAGCATTTCGCACAATCTGGATAAGCTCTACACCATCCCGCGTGTGTTCGATCCGCTCAAGAATCAGCACCGTGAACTGATGGAAGCCGTCCTTGCCAGCGACCCCGAACGCGCCCGCAAAGCCGCGCAAGAACATCTGGCTTTTGTGGAAGATTCCCTCAAATCCATCGACGCAGACGAAGCCCGCAAAGTGCGTTCGTTGCGCCACCTTACTTTGCTTGGAAGGTAAACCCATGCCCCCCATACCTGACACCATCTACTTTTTTGGCACTTGCCTCGTCGATTTGATGTACCCGCAAGCGGGTGTGTCGGCGATGCAATTGATTCAACGTGCGGGGGTGAAAGTCATTTTCCCACCCGCACAAACCTGTTGCGGACAACCCGCTTGGAACTCCGGCTACCGTGACGAAGCGCGTAGCGTGGCACGGGCGCAAATCGCGCTGTTCCCCAAACCCATTCCCATCGTGATTCCCTCCGGTTCGTGTGCGGGGATGATGAAAGTGCATTACCCCGAACTCTTCGCGGGGCAACCGGACGAAGCGCAAGCGGTGGATGTTGCCAGCCGCGTGTACGAACTCACCGAATTCCTCGTCGATGTGCTGCACATTGAGCTGCAAGATTTGGGCGAACCCGTAACAGTGGCGGTACACACGTCCTGTTCCGCCCGCCGTGAAATGGGTGTTGCCGACAAGATCGAATCATTGCTGGGGCAACTCAGCAATGTGCAACGGGTGGAACACGCACGTAAACCCGAATGCTGCGGTTTCGGCGGCACGTTCGCGGTGAAAGAACCGGAAATTTCGGCGGCGATGGTGCTGGATAAAGTCACCCACATTCGCCATGCACAGCCAGACCGCCTGATTAGTCAGGAGTGTGGTTGCTTGCTGAATATTAGCGGGACGATGGAAAAGCAGGGGGATGCGATTCCGCATCAGCATATTGCGGAGTTTTTGTGGGAGCGTACTAGCATGGCTTCGACTTCGCTCAGCCAACGGACAGATCGTTCCCTGAGCGAAGTCGAAGGGAACACGACGGAGGGTACACCATGACATCCACTTTCCGCACCACCGTCCGCACCAACCTCGCAAAGCCCGAAGTCCGCGCCAATTTTTACCGCGCAATGGATGGCTTGATGACGCGCCGCCTCGACCAATTCCCCGACAAAGCCGAACTGGAACGCTTGCGCACCCAAAGCATGGCAATCCGCGCCAATGCCCTAAGCAAGCTGCCGGAATTGCTGGAAACGCTCGAAGCCAACCTGACCCGCAACGGCATCCAAGTGCATTGGGCTGAAACCACTGACCAAGCCAACCAAATCGTGTTGTCGATTTTGCAAAAGCATAACGCCAAGTCGATCATCAAGGGCAAGTCGATGGTGTCGGAAGAAATGGGCTTAAACCATTTCCTCGAAGCCTTGGGCATTGAAGCCTTGGAATCGGATTTGGGCGAATTCATTATCCAGCTCGACCACGAAGCGCCGTCGCACATTATCATGCCCGCGATTCACAAAAACCGCATACAGATTGCCAAGTTGTTCCACGAAAAATTCCCCGACATTCCTTACACCGAAGACGTGGATGAATTGACGCAAATGGCGCGGCGCATTTTGCGCGACAAGTTTTACGCGACAACGGTGGGGCTTTCCGGCGTGAATTTCATGGTGGCAGAAACGGGTACGTTGTGTCTGGTGGAAAACGAGGGCAACGGGCGGATGTCCACAACCGCGCCATCGGTGCATATCGCGGTCACGGGCATTGAAAAAGTGGTGGAAAGCCTGAGCGATGTGCCGCCGCTATTGAGCATTTTGACGCGCTCGGCAACGGGGCAACCGATTACCACCTACTTCAATATGATTTCCGGCCCGCGTAAGCCGGGGGAAAAGGATGGCCCCGAAGAGGTGCATTTGGTGTTGCTGGATAATGGGCGTTCCAATATTTACAGTGACCCGGAATTGCTGGCGACGCTGCGTTGCATTCGTTGCGGGGCGTGTATTAACCATTGTCCGGTATACGTGCGCATTGGTGGACACAGTTATGGCACGGTGTATCCGGGGCCGATTGGCTCGATTTTAGAGCCGCAAAAAGCGGGGTTGGATGTGCATGGCGAATTGGCGCAAGCCTCAACCTTGTGCGGTGCGTGTAGCGAAGTTTGCCCGGTACGCATTCCGATTCCCAGTATTCTCAACCGCTTGCGTTACGACGGGGTGCGCAGGGATACCGCCAATACCAACACCGTGGGTTCGGGTAAACGCCGTACTTTGAGTGAAGCAGCGACATGGAAAACCTGGGCGTGGGCGGCAACGCATCCAACGATTTACCATGCCGGTTCGTCGCTGGCGACGCACTTCAAAGGCATGTTACCGACCAATTTGGGCGCGTGGACAACGGTACGTAGTGCGCCGAAACTGGCGGAATCCACTTTGCACCAACAAGTAAAAAATCTGGGAGTCGACCATGAGTAATACTGCACGCGCCAATATTCTCGCTCGTTTGAAAGAAACCCCTCCCCAACCCTCCCACACCTCTTATTCCTCCCCTGACAAGGGGAGGTTAGGAGGGGTTTCTTACGATTGGGATACGGCGGAACGGGTACGGCGTTTTACCGAACGCATGGTCGCAGTACGCGCCGAAGTACATCACGCCACGGCCGAAACGTGGCTGGATGTCGTCAGCCAAGTGTGTGCTGCCAAGGGTTTGAACAACTTGTTGGTTTCGCCGGAAACGGTGCTGGGCAAACAGATTCACGCGCAAGCCGACCGCTTTCCCACTCTCAAAACCTACGATCAGCCCATTGAAAGCTGGAAACAGGAAATGTTTTACGGGATAGATGCCGCGTTTACGGGCACGTATGGCGGAATTGCGGAAACGGGAACGTTGATCGTGATGCCATCCGTTGACGAACCGCGTTTGATGTCGCTGGTTCCACCCGTGCATATTGCGCTGCTGGAAGTGAATAAGCTTTACACCACGTTTGCGGAAGCGGTGCAGGCGCAAGGCTGGGTGCAAATGGGAATGCCGACGAATGCGCTACTGATTTCCGGGCCGTCGAAGTCGGCGGATATTGAGCAGACGCTGGCGTATGGGGTGCATGGGCCGAAGGAGTTGGTAGTGGTGTTGGTTTAAGCCCAGAAATCTCTTAACTTGAGCTAACCCATCTCCACCAATATTTCCTCTGCTATTGAGCCAAACAGTTGGCTTACAGCAGAGTGGAATGGTTTTAATATGCCCTCGTGAGGCAGTAGCTCTTGCCTAGCTAGTTGTTTCAAAATTTCAGGCTGATCCAGAAAGGTTTCAATCAGTTCAGCCTTCTGTGCCAACCATGTTCTTCGCCAATTCACTAAAATCGCTGCATTCAGATTGAGCTTATAAATGGTTAATCGTGCCTTAGCCCTGTCACGGCGTGGCATGTTTGTATTGGGCACGACACGTCCGCTGCTTGCTTCATAATGAAAATAACGTGCACAGTTTGGTCGCAAAGGATGAATAAACGCATCAGGGTTCCACCATTCCAAACGTGCATGACCACCAAAAACATCGTGTCTGGCAAGTTGTCCGAGTGCTTCATCATCAATCGCAGAAACAATCAGGTTCGTATGGTCAAAAGTCCTGTTGGGGTTGGTCGATCGCGGCTCAATATGATCCAGATGCGCCCCCAAGCCCTGATTTCTGCCTGTGCCATCAACAAGTGGAATCTCACTGTATGCACACAAGCTATATTGTTCGTCATGCAGGCATCTGTTTTGGGTGGCTTTTTTCCGTTGTCCGCGAAAATTCTTCCAACTGCGCCGCGCTTCTTCTGAAGTTGCTGGAGGTGTTTGATGCCGCCTTGCCAAATGGTGATTCGCCTCTCTCTTGAAAATTGCTCTCATCCCAGCAGTTCCCTTCTGCGCTTTACGGTATCCAACCTGATTAACTCAGCATGACTTTTACCCAAGGCATCTTCCAGTTTTTGGCGCAATTGCTGTGCTTTGGGAGAGTTCCAGTCACCCTGTTCGATGATCTGGCGATACCGTTCCAAATCAGCACTTTCTTTCACTTTTGGCATCGGGCTGACCTGCATCACGGTTTCCAATACGTCCGCATTCGTGCGGGCATAGCTCTCGGCGACTGGTTTGGCGGCAATAGTTTTGCCATCAATATTTTCGGTCAGCAGCCGGATATTTTCACTGGGAATAGTTGATAAGACTTGGGGGCTATGGGTTGTGACCACAAACTGCATGTGAGGAAATGCCTTACGCAAGTGGGCTAACACATTCTGCTGCCAGCTTGGGTGCAGGTGCATATCCACTTCATCAATTAAGACAATACCAGGTGATTTAAGAGGGGCATCTTCTTTAAACTGCTTATTCAATCGTACTGCACGATAAGCAATGTCAGCAATCATGGCGATCATGTTGCGAATACCATCAGATAGCTGGTTTACTGCCAACATCCCATATTTGCGATGTTCAATGATAGGTTGATCATGAATATCACTGAAGCGTAGATTATGCCAGCCTGTTTCAGCCAAACACACATCAACCACCGAGCCGATCCCCTTGAGCAAGGCTTGATAAGGGGTCGTCATGTGTAAGCCGCGTTCACCAAATTTTTCTATATTTTGGTCACGTAACTGGTTATGAGCTTTTGATGTATAGCGCAGCCAGTCAACAAAGTATTTATAGCTTGATGCTGGATCCAAGCAATCCAGATAGCCCGAAGTTCTTGAGTAGAATTCTGACGAGAACACTTTGTTTCCTGTCATTTTTTTCTGCGCCCAAAGCCTGCCTGTTCCGTAATAAGCAATGACAGGAAGAATAACATCGCTGTTTTCTTCGTCAGCAATTGATGTTTGTAGCCGGGTACCAATATCTATAACCTGCTTTGCTTCCTTGAATGTATTGTAGGAATGCGGGGTGTTCATCCGACGCTCCCAATCGACAACCTCTCCTAGAATCAAGCCCTTACAGATGAAGATGGATGGGTACTGAGCTTCCATCTCAAGGATTTCGGTGTCCATGATCTTAAGTAAGACATCATCTTTGGAAATTCCATACCGCTTGCCGTTATGAAATGCTCCCACGAAAGCACTTAGTGATACCGCAATAGCATCCAGTACGGTCGTTTTGCCTGCACCATTATTAGCCACCAAAACTGTCATATACTTATCCAGTTCAACGGTCAAGTCGGAGAAACAGCGGTAATTTTGTAACTGGATGGATTGTAAACCTGTATAGGTATTCATTTATTCAACCCTTTGGTTGCTGATTGCGTTCTTGACCATTGTAGCATTTTCCCACGTCTACTCTTGATTGGCACAACCATTGCGAATTTATCGAAAACATCACTTCTGTGTTCGAGTGGCGGGCATTCAAATACAAGCACCACAGACCGATAGCAGGATATTCGGTAATGGCTATTAGATTAAAGCATATTGTGAGATATTAACGTAACAGTAACACCTTGGTCATGCCAATAACACGTGATCAAACCACAGCAGTTTTCATCACTACGAGGCACGTGCTTCATGAGCGTTATCGCCATTATCGGCAACAAAGGCGGCGTTGGTAAAACCACGTTGGCGATTAATCTTGCAACCTTGTTGAGTGAGCAAGCTGCCACTTGCCTGCTGGATGCCGATCCGCAGGGTTCCATTTTGCATTGGGCGGCAATGGTCGATAATGCAAACATGCCCGCCGTTTTTGATGCCACCGCTAATGTCGGTAACGCGGTGGCGCAATACCGTGATGATTACCAACATATTCTGATCGACTGCCCGCCCCAGCTACAATCAGAACAGACACAAGCTGCCCTTGCGTCGGCGGATGTTGTCGTTATTCCCGTGTTGCCTTCCCCATTGGATTTGTGGGCGACAGTGGCGGTGAACGAAGGCATTGCTAGCGCACGGGAAAGCAACCCTGACCTCAAGGCACTCTTGGTGATCAACCAGATGGAGCCGAGCACTAAACATGAGTAATTTAGATAAAACCGGCGCACAGTTAATCCATTCCATGCGCAAGACCAAAGCCGCTGCTGCCCTGCAAACCGTGCAACCGCCAGCAGCAACGCCGTACCCCGATGGCAGCACCGTGTGGCCGGATTAATCATGCGCCGCAGTGTTTTAGTGTGCGTATGAAACGCTTGCTCCTCATTCTCTGGTGTGGTCTGTTGATCTTGGCAACGGCGAATACGTTAGCTATTGAGCAAACACCGCCCGCCACTGATATTGCTTTAAGCAAAGCAGAACAAGCATGGCTCGAAAAACGCCAAGGCGCACCGCTGCGCTATTGCTTCAGCCCCGTCTGGAAACCTTACGATTTCTTGGAGGATGGCAAACACAAAGGCATTTTCGCCGACTACCTGCGATTCCTCTCTCAGCGGTTGAATATTCCTTTGCAACCAGTGGTTAGCAATAGCTGGCACGAAGCCTTGCAGTTTGCCAGCGAACGCAAGTGTGATTTTGTATCAGGTGCAGTCAAAACACCTGAGCGTGAAGCGTATCTGGCGTTTACCACGCCGTATTACCTGACCACGCATGTTCTATTAGCCAAACCTGATCAAGCGTTCATCCAGTCGATTGCGGACATTGCGGATAGAAAGATCGCAGTACCAGCCAAGGGAGCCATCGCGGATACATTGCGGCAGACGTATCCTGCTACCACTTTTATTGGTGTGGAATCGTCAGAACTTCTATTCAAAACGGTCGAAAGTGGTGATGTCTATGCTGGGGTAGCGTCCTTCGAGCATGGGGTGCAAATTGTCCAGCAAGGTTTGTATAACCTGAAAATCATCGGCAAACTCGATGACACCTACCCCATTTCCATCGGGGTGCGCAATGATGCCCCCGAACTTCTCAGCATCATGCAAAAAGCGGTCGATTCACTGACCCAGACCGACCATAACACCATCAAGCGCACTTGGAGTTCAGTCAATCTTATTGACAGCACCGACTATTCCCTGATCTGGGAAGTCTCCATTACTGCGACGCTCTTATTGCTGGGGATCTTTTACTGGAATCGCAAATTGACCCGTTTGAATACCGCGCTGCAACAAGCCAAGGAAGAGGCGGATCGCGCCAATCAAGCCAAAAGCGAATTTCTGGCAAACATGAGCCATGAAATCCGTACCCCGATGAACGCAATGATTGGTTTGGGGTATTTGCTGCAACATACCGAACTCACGGCACAACAAGCCGATTACATCAACAAAATGCAGGCATCCTCCAAACTCTTGCTGGGAGTTATCGACGATATTCTTGATGTCGCCAAAATAGAAGCCGGTAAGCTTGCGCTCAACCCCACCGCGTTTCGGCTCAGTGATGTGTTGCAGCAAATAAGCTACTTGTTTGAAGAGCAAGCGCGGCAAAAAGGCTTGGGGTTTCAGATTCAAGTTGCTGAGGATGTGCCGACCTGTTTGATTGGCGACCCGCAACGCCTTGCGCAGATTTTGCTGAATTTGGTGAGTAATGCCGTTAAGTTTGCCGATGCGGGCGAGGTGTGTATCCGGGTGACACGCTTGCAGGCTGACGATGGCATTATCCGCTTGCAATTCAGCGTGACCGACACCGGTATGGGTATCAGTGTGGCGCAACAGGCAAAACTGTTTAAACCGTTTTCGCAAGCGGATAGCTCCTTTTCGCGGCGGCACGGCGGTAGCGGCTTGGGGTTAGCCATCAGTCAATCGCTGGCGCGGCTGATGGGTAGCGAGATCAGGCTGGAAAGCGCAGAAGGGCACGGCAGCACGTTTAGTTTCAGCGTTGCGTTTACAGCGTGTGTCGATATTGTGCCGATTAATACACCCTTCGCGCAAGCCACGGGGCTGTTCAAGGCGGCGCAGGTCTTATTGGTGGAAGATGATCTGTTGAATCAAATAGTGGCGGGTGAATTATTGCAGCGCTTAGGTGTGACGGTTACGGTGGCGAATAACGGTCTCGAAGCGCTGGAAGCTTTGGAGACAAACACCTTTCATCTGGTATTCATGGATATTCAAATGCCACAAATGGATGGTTATCAAGCGGTTAAATTGATTCGCCAACAGCCGCAATGGTTGCATTTACCGATTGTCGCCATGACCGCCCACGCGATTTCCACCGAACGGGCGAAGTGCATTGAGGCGGGGATGGATGATTATTTAAGCAAACCTATCGACCCTGCCGGGTTGGTAACGATGCTGGCGAAGTGGGTAAACATCCCCAACTGCTCCAACACCACCGTGGCATAAGCCCCCGCTGGCAAGGCAAAACTCAGGCGCAAGGTGCTCTCATCCACCACCTCAAACCCCACCGTACCCACATTGACACGCAAGGCACGGCGTTCCTGTTTCAAACCCTGCTTTTCCAGCCCCGCGCAAAAGATCGGGAAACGTGCGGCTTGTTCGGCTTCCAAGTCGCGTGCTTCGATTGCGGTGGGCAATTCGCCACGTCCCCACAAGACGCCGGTTGGGTGGATGGCTTGCGTTGCCAACCGTGCAGGCAATTCCGCACTGGCGTCGTCGGCAAACCACGCGCTGCCGCCTTCAAACATAAACACATCGCCCGGCACGCGCTGATTCCAGGTTCCGTCTGCGACCCGTTGCGCCAACACATTATTGAAAATCCACGAACGCGCTGCTGACAAATACAAGCTGCGCTGGTTACGTTGCTTTGGTTCTACGCCTGCCGCAAACCAGCGTTCTGCCTTGCGCAAATTACCGAAGTTATGCCCGAAACGCTGGTCGCCGTAGTAATTGGGAATCCCCTGCTGGCTGATTTGTTCGCAAATCGCAGCCGCTTCAGCGAAATCACCGCTGCACTGCCGCAAGGTGAGGATGAAACGGTTGGCTTCCAACGCGCCGCGTCGCAGCTTTTTGTCATGGCGCTGTTGCTGGAGAACTTCGATTTCAGCAGGCAGGGCAGCAAAATCCGGGTCAGCAATGCCCGGCAATTGCAGGCTAAACCATTGCGTGGTGATCGCATGGCGGTCTTTCAGCCCCGCGTAACCGACTTCCTTGGCAGGCACACCGGCACAGCGGGCGAGTTGCCCTGCCACCCAGTCGGTATTCGCGCCGGTTTTGCGGACTTGCACCCACAAATGTTCACCACTGCCGGTGAGGGCAATTTCCATTTGCTCATCGACGATAAAATCTTCCGGCGAACTGCGGAATTCACCGCGTAACGGGGCGGCATAAGCGCGGGCAAAGCCCGTGGTATCAAAGGTAGTTGGGTTCATGCGCGAACTATACCAGCCACAACGCCAAGGACAACAGCACGCCGTGCAATACCGCGCTGCCAATCGTCATTTTAATCGCCGGTTCGAGCTTATGCGGCGCGTGGGCGTGTTCCACCAATTGCAAACCGGCACGCAATGCAATCCCCAACGGCAAGGCACTCAGCAAGGCCATCGGTGGCAATACATCCAGCATGACCCACGCCACCAGCAACAACGTTGCCAGCAAGACTGCGGCTAGGTAAATTTTTGCCGCCGTATCCGCCCCAAAACGCACCACCCAATGGTGTTTGCCACTGGCAGCATCGGCTTCGCGGTCAGGGAACTGGTTAATCAGCAAAATATTCATGATTAACAACGACAAGGGCAAACTGATCACGAGCGGATACCACGCCAACGTGCCAGTTTGTACAAACCACGCGCCCAACGGGGTGAGAATGCCAAAACTCAAGGCAATCGTTGGTTCACCCAAGCCGCGACTATTCAAACTCAACGGCGGCGCGGAATAACCCCAACCAATTACCAAACCCGCCACGCCAATCCACAGTAAATCCATCCCGCTTTGCCATGCCAAGCCCACCCCGATTAGCATTGCCACCGCAAGCAAGCACGCGCCGAACACGAAGGTTTCGCCCGCGCTCAATACGCCGTTTTGGATAAAGCGACTGCCGCCGGTAAACGGAAACAAGCGTTGGGTATTGCGCCGATCCGTGCCATTTTGCTCGTCGTAGTAATCGTTCAGCACATTCATGCCCGCGTGTACCAACATCACCGCCAGCAATGTCCACGCCAGTAACCAGCCGTGTAACGCATAGCCTTGCGCCGATGCCGCAGCCGCGCCCACCAGTGCGGGCACAATACTTGCTGCCAGAAAGCCGGGGCGAGTGGCTAACCAATAGCGGCGTACCGGGGTATGCAGCAGACGTTCATTCGATCCTTCCATTATCGTTTCCTTCTATATTTGTCGACAATATTACGATATTTTTGCGTAATAACTGCCATTTCTGCGCAATATTGTCTACAATATCGCTGCGTGTTTGATAATTACACGTCGCCATTCAGTCTGCATGAGGAACACCCCAAGGTGTGCAGGCTGCATATTATTTTTGGAGGAGATGATTGTATATGAAACTGTTACACACTGTTGCAGGTGCTGCCCTGTTTGCATTAACCCTGAATGTATTTGCTGCTGATGCAGCAGCTCCAGCAACCGGTACAGAAGCCGAAGCACAAGCCATGAGCGAAAAAGCCTTAGCTGAAGTTGATAAAAACGGCGAAGCGGCGTTTGAAACGTTCAAAAAGGCTGACGGCGGCTTCCAAGATAGAGACCTGTATGTTTTCTGTATGGATCTGGATGGCAAAATGTTGTCCCACCCGAAAAAGCCTGAGCTGGTTGGTCAAAACCTGCT
Organism: Thiothrix winogradskyi; assembly: GCF_021650935.1. NCBI lineage: Bacteria > Pseudomonadati > Pseudomonadota > Gammaproteobacteria > Thiotrichales > Thiotrichaceae > Thiothrix > Thiothrix winogradskyi. Next base: position 829,674 of record NZ_CP091244.1, read on the forward strand.
TGAGTTCGACAAATACGGTGAAAAACTGTTCCAGAATATGATTGCCACTGCAAAATCTACCGAAAGCAAAGGCTGGGTTGATTACAAGTGGCCACGTCCGGATACAGAAGAACTGACGGCTAAAAAAAGCTACGTGATGAAAAATTCTAAAGGCTTCTTCTGTGGTGTGGGTGCGTATGCAGCAGCAGCGGCAGCAGCTCCGGCAGCCCCAGCAGCTCCGGCACCGGCTGCAAAATAATTTCATAGGTCTTTCCAATCTGACATTTAGGCTACAGGTGTTCCGCTTGTAGCCTTTTTTTTGTGATTTCCGCTATTATCCTCGCCATGAAATACCATGACCTACGCGACTTTATCCAACAATTGGAAAAAATGGGCGAACTCAAACGCATTAGCGTGGAAGTTGACCCGTATTTGGAAATGACCGAAATCGCCGACCGCGTATTGCGTGCTGGCGGCCCCGCCTTGCTGTTTGAAAATCCCAAAGGGCATAACACCCCGGTACTCGCCAACTTGTTCGGCACGCCGCGCCGCGTGGCGTTGGGGATGGGCGAAGAATCAACCGAAGCCTTGCGCGAAGTCGGTAAATTGCTGGCGTTGCTCAAGCAGCCTGATCCGCCGAAAGGGTTTAAAGATGCGCTGAATGCGCTGCCTATTTTCCGCAAAGTGCTGGATATGGCACCGAAAGTGGTCAGCAAAGCTGCGTGTCAGCAGGTCGTGGAGGAAGGCGATAAAGTGGATTTGAGCAAGCTGCCGATTCAGCATTGCTGGCCGGGGGATGCTGCGCCGCTGATTACGTGGGGTTTGGTGATTACCAAAGGCCCGAATCAGAAACGCCAGAATTTGGGGATTTACCGCCAGCAAGTGTTGGGTAAGAACCGCGTGATTATGCGCTGGTTGTCGCATCGCGGCGGGGCGTTGGATTTTCGTGAGTTTCAGCAGGCGAATCCGGGTAAACCGTTTCCGGTAGCGGTGGCGATTGGCACTGACCCGGCGACGATTTTAGGGGCAGTTACGCCTGTGCCGGATTCGTTGTCGGAATATGCGTTTGCGGGGTTGTTGCGCGGTTCGCGGACGGAGTTGGTGCAAGCGATGGGGGTGGATTTGCAAGTGCCCGCGTCGGCGGAATTTGTGTTGGAGGGGCATATTTACCCCGACGATTTCGCACCCGAAGGGCCTTATGGCGACCATACCGGCTATTACAATGAGGTTGATAGCTTTCCAGTATTCACTATCGAGCGCATTACGCACCGCAAAGACCCGATTTACCACAGCACGTATACGGGGCGACCGCCGGATGAACCGGCGATTTTGGGCTTGGCGTTGAATGAAGTGTTCGTGCCGATTTTGCAGAAGCAGTTTCCTGAAATCGTCGACTTTTACCTGCCGCCGGAAGGCTGTTCGTATCGCATGGCGGTGGTGAGCATCAAGAAGCAATACCCCGGTCACGCCAAGCGGGTGATGATGGGGGTTTGGTCGTTCCTGCGCCAGTTTATGTACACCAAGTTCATTATCGTGGTGGATGACGATGTGAATACCCGCAAGTGGGAGGATGTGATTTGGGCAATGACGACGCGGATGGATCCGGCGCGGGATACCACGTTGATTGAGCATACGCCGATTGATTATCTGGATTTCGCCTCGCCCGTGTCAGGGTTGGGGTCGAAGATGGGCATGGATGCGACCAATAAATGGCCGGGGGAAACCACGCGGGAGTGGGGTACGCCGATTGTGATGGATGCGGCGGTGAAATCCCGCGTGGATGGGATGTGGAAAAGTTTGGGCTTATGATTTCATAAGGCTCGGTCATAGGTGTGACCGGAAGTGATGCAAATACATAAAATCGGATAACTACATTCCTATGAAGTTATCGGTTTGTGTTGGACACCTTCCGATTTCGCTGAAAATTTAGGTTTATATCACTTCCGCGCCCCTCGGTCAGGGAGTTAACTCAACACATCAGTAACTGAAATATAATAGCTCACCGTCATTTTTCTGTTACTAGATAGCTGAGCGTGTCCTCCCACCCCAAATTCAGGTCCAGCATACTCATCACTAATAGACCCCAGAGTCTCTTGTGTCGTTGTATCATCATCATAACCTTCATAAAGAACAGTTACTCTTCCATCATCAGGAACAATAACGGACACGCTCCGCGAATCGTCCCATCCCTCACCTGAATTTTTATTTACTTGATCGCTCAATCCAGTATCGTCTGCATTATCCCCGGGTGAGGAAATAATTCTTCCTATAAAAAACAATTCACCAGATCCCCAATTATCATTATCGTTATGAATATCAATTCGCCCAAATCGAACAGTTACTGTTTTCATAAAATACTCCATATTTTAAAAAATAAATTATTAAATAGGACTCCACTCACCACGACTTTGGTGTTCATTGATTCCAATCCATTCAAATTCAGTGGCTTGCTCACCTAATTTAATAACTAAAGTCCCCCAAAAAGCAGTTTTGAAGGCAGGTATAGCTGAAGCCGGACTACTTAGGAAAGCAGCTACACCTCCAGCAGCTAATCCGGCAAGAATACATTCACGGATAACAGGAACAAAATCTCCACTATCTGGAACTTTAACAGACAACTCAAAAACATGTGTCACATCACGATGAAACACACGTGGATATGGGAGTCTTGTTCCAAGTGGCCCATCAATATAACCAGTCTCCAGTTTGACATCCGGCGCACCGGGAACTCTTCCAACTTCCTCAATAATAATTCTTGGCATTGAACACCTCCTCACAGCAATTCCCGCCGATCTTAAAATGACTGTATAATCATGGTCTTGTAAAACGAGTCACTGTGCAACGAAATGCCTGCAAAACCACCTCCCCTGCCTCTTGTTGGTAGCCTGAAGCTACGCAAGACCCTCTCAGTCCCCGGATTGCTGGAACGTGTGCGCGGCTGTTTCAGTGAAGTCACTGACCACCGCAAAACCAAACCCGACTATCCCTTGGTTGACGTGCTGATGTCAGGGCTTGCCCTATTTTCGTTGAAAGACGGCTCACTGTTGCAGTTTGACAAACAGCGCGGGGACAAGGCACGACGGCACAACCTGAAAACCCTGTTTGGCATCCCCGATGCTCCTGTGACAGCCAAATGCGCACGGTATTGGACGGGGTAAAACCGCAGCGTCTGCGCCCGGTGTTCCGCGCCATCCATCAGGAACTGCAACGGCAAGGCATACTGGAAGGCTACCGTTTTCTAGGAAAGTATTTAGTCAGTATTGATGGAACAGGTATTTTTAGCTCTGGGGCTATCTCTTGCCCGGATTGTTGCATTAAGACACACAAGGACGGACGTGAGGAGTATTACCACCAGATGCTGGCGGCAGTGCTGGTTCACCCTGACAAGAATACCGTATTACCCTTTTTCCGACAGGCCATCACCAAGCAGGATGGCAGCAAGAAAAATGATTGCGAACACAATGCCTCTAAACGGCTCATCCCCCAGTTGCGCCAAGACTTCCCGCGCATGGAGATGATCCTGCTGCAAGATGCCCTTTCCTGCAATGCACCGCACATCCGTCTTCTGAAGTCAAACGGTTACAGCTTTATCATTACCGCCAAAGCCCGTAGTGGCAGCCTATTACTGAAGACGGTATTGGACGGGTTAGCCAATGGCAGTACCCAAGAATTGGCAGGCACGACGAGCAAAAAGTTACGGTGTGGCTACCGTTATGCCAACGACATCCCGCTCAACCATGCCAACCAAGACGTGCGGGTCAACTACATCGACTATTGGGAGGAACGCCCCGACGGTACAACCTTTATCTATGACTGCGTGACTGACATCCCCTCACCGCCGACAACGTGGCGGATGTGGTACGCGCAGCCGTTCCCGCTGGAAGGTGGAGAACGAAACCTTTAACACCCTTAAAAACCTCGGTTACAACCTCGAACATAATTACGGTCATGGCAAGCAACATCTTTCCACTGTGTTCGCCACCCTGATGATGTTGGCCTTCCTGATCGACCAGATTCAGGAAGCTTGCTGCCAGTACTTCCAAGCCGCCCGCACCCGCTTACAGAGCCGTACCGCATTGTGGGAGAAGATGCGTGGGATGTTCCGTGAGCATCTGATTAGCGATTGGGAGTCCTTCTATGCTGCCATCATTTGGGGTTATGAACATGCTGACCTGACACCCAAAGGCATTCGCAGCGGATGAAAATCAGGCTTGAGGGTACGCTGGGGTTTTCCAACAGGGTGTTGGGTTATGCAAAAGTCAGGCGGTATTCGGGCAGGCTTTCAGGGCTTGGAGGGTATGGTTGTGCCCGTAAAAATCAAAGCCCTCGCAGGTCTGCGAAGCTCTGATTACCGATGGATAGCGGGAATTGCTGACCTCCTCAAACCAACTTAAATAAGTTACTTTAAATAAACCATTTATTATTCACCCCAGCCTTCCGGTGACAATGAGTTATATCCCTTAATATCTTTCTCATCCCCTTTGATCTGGTAATAATTATTCTGATAAATAGAGAACATGCAAAGGTCTACAGGGGTTACTTCGGATGAGTTAACGCTTCTGATTGCTCCAGATGCCTCCAGTCCAGCAGCAGCCAGTTCCGAACAGAAAAACTTGGCGAAATCCTCAATATTGTAGGTAACAGAACCCGCTAACCGAAGCATGTCTAAGGCATCTAATGACGATTTAACTGCTTGGGGCATATCGTATTCTTTACCTTCCTGATCCAGTAAAAACCTACAAAATAAACCCAAATCCATTTTCTCCCTCACTGCATCTCTAAGTGGAAGCCACCACACTTCGCCCTCATATTTTCTTAGTCGGTCACTTAAACGACTCCTAATCACACCGGAAAAACCATTTAGGGAAGTTGACTCAATCACTTCATTAATATAATCCCTTTCAGGTTCACCATTAATCAGAACCTGAGAATGAAGGATGACCGCGACATGTGATACAGATGAGCGGGTTGCCCATTTGATAATATCGGAAATATTGCCTTTTCCAGAAAAGGCAATAATATCACCAGGCTTCATTTTGTTACGCACATCTTCATATTGAACAGTTAAACGAGACATAATATTAACCTCTAAATATTAATTTAATGCGATTTGAGGTTAAATTAATTGATTGCCATCGTTAGTACAATAGTGAATATGATATAGGGAATTAAGGATAAGGTTACGCCTAATGATCTGTATGTCTAGGCATAAAATTAACAACAATTAAGTCCGATTAAAAAATAGAAAAACTAACCCGCATCCCCTCTCCATTCCCCCGCCCCACCTCAAACCCAAACCCATTCCTCTCACACTCCCCCAACACAAACCCCAGCCCCAACCCATGCCCATTCACCTTAAAACTCTGCCCACTCCCCCGCATCACCGCCTCAATTTGCTCAGCCGTCATCCCCACCCCATTATCTTCCACCGCAATAACTATCTGATTACCCAAGATTTCAGCCGTAACCCTAACCTCGCCCCCCAACTGTTCCCCGAACCGCTCCTCCACCGCCTCCAACGCATTCTTCACCAAGTTATGAATAATCAGATAAGTCGCCCCGGTGCGTTCTTCAAAACGGTACTGTGCCGCCTCAGCCGGAAATATCACAGACAACGCCACTTGCGGGTAGGATTGCCCATGCCCTATTAATAAACGCACGTCGTCTTGCAATTCCGCCAGCGAAAGCGTGCGGGTAGTCGCGTGCTTATTGCCTATCCCATCCAGTATTAAATGGGTCACTTGAGTCATATACCCCAAGGCTTTTTCCAAGCGGTCTATGTCTTTAGACATAGCCACTGGGGAATAGCGCAAGTTATCCACCGACATTTTAGCGATGCCGATCAGGTTATTAATTTCATGGGTAACAACGCGGACAGAATGCCCAACGGCAGCATCGCGCTGCAAACAATGCGCTTCGCGTTCAATCACGGTGCAGTGCAATTGCGCCGCAAACAATTCTTGTAATTCAGCGTGTAAAGCGTGCCCGAACCGAAACAATAATGCCGCCAGCCCCACATAGCCCAGCAACCAATACCACCAACGAATAGCGCTACAAAAGACCCCGCCCAGCACAAACACCACCGTCGTCAGGATCAGTGGCAAAATGACTTGCACCAATAAACGGTAATAATGCTGCCGTAAATAAGCGTCCCACGCCTCATCCTGAATCGGTGGTGATGGTTGCATGAATCCTCACTGGCTCAAGTTACAACACGCCCAACCGTGTCGCCGCCTGCACCGCTTCCGTCCGATTACGCGCATGGAGGGTGCGTAAAATTGCACTCACATGCAGTTTCACCGTGCCATCTGAACAATTCAGCTCTCTGGCGATGGATTTATTGGGCAAACCCCTTGCCATCAAACGGATGACATCACGCTGACGCGGCGTCAAGCCGCTGTTATCAGTCTGTGGTGGTAAATTCGGGGGTGGCAAATTCGGGGGAGGTGGGTCTTTCGGTTCCGCACGTTGGCGCACCTCGGCTAACATCGACGGTGAAATATAAATTTCCCCCGCCAAAATCAAATGCACCGCATTTTTGACATCGCCCACGCCCGCTGACTTGGCGATATAACCCCGCGCACCTTTGGCAAGGGCTTGATTCATCATCTCTGAATTGTCCGAGCCGGACATAATCACAATCGGGGTCTCCACCGCAACACTGGCGTGCAACGTCTCTAAGCCCGCCACACCGCTTTGCCCCGGTAAAAAAACATCCAACATAATCAGATCGAACGGTGCATATTGGCGCACCACGCCTGCGGCTTCTTCCACCGAACCGACTTCAAATACCGCTGCGCTGGGGTAAAAACGTTCGAGCAGACTGCCTAACGCCTCACGAAATAACGGGTGGTCATCCACAATCAAAATACGCATGGCTAAGCCCCTTGACACACGTCACAAAAACACTCAAAAAGTATGCTTAATAGTATAGGTATTTAGGGATAAAATTCGACAACAGATATAACTATTAGCAACTTTTTTGATGACTATTTGACTTATCGCATTATTTTTAGGCGTTAATCCCCACCGCACTATTTATCAACCTGCGTTTACGATGACTTAAGTGATCATTATCACGGTGTTGAGCGGTGGAATTCGTTTAGAATTTGCCCTCATGCAATCCACCAACTTTGCGTTCCTGCGCCCGCATCACGACACGCTTGCTAACCTCGGCGGTTTGGCAGAAGCGGTGTTGTTCCTTGATCCCGGCAGTGCTTTGACACGCTTGCGGGGTTTTGCCGAAGAAGTTACCCGCACGATTTATCACCTCGAACGTTTGCCGCGCTTACCGCAAGCCAGTTTTTACGACTTGTTGAAAGACAGCGTATTCACCGGTTGTGTGAGCCGCGCCTTACTCGACCAACTGCATGTATTACGGCGTGAAGGTAACAGTACCGCCCACGGCAGCAATGGCGATGCCCGCAATGCACACCTTGCATTGGGGATTGCCCACCAAATCGCCACTTACATGGCAGTACGCTACTACGGGCATTCACCCGCCAAGATTGCACCGTTTGCCAGCGTTACCGACCCGCGCATCAGTGCCAAGCAACTCAAAAAGCTCGAAGACGAGTTGCAGCAAACCCGTGAAGCATTGGAACGCGAACGCACCCAACACAGCGAACGCCTTTCTCCACCCACGCCGCCCGAAGCCACCCAACGCCAAACCGCCAGCCAACAAGTCGCCAACTCCCTGCACTGGAACGAAGCACAAACCCGCGCTTTGCTGATTGATGTCATGCTGCAAAAAGCCGGTTGGGATGTGGGCGAACCTGCACAAGTCAGTGTGGAATTCGTGGTGGATTACCCCGATAACGTCTCCGGTAAAGGTCGCGCCGACTACGTGCTATGGGGTGACAATGGGCAACCACTGGCGGTGATCGAAGCCAAAAAATCCGGCAATAAAAGCCTGCAAGCGGGGCGCGAACAAGCGCGTTTGTATGCCGATGCGCTCGAACACATGGGCTACCAACGTCCGGTAATCTTTTACACCAACGGCTACGAAACCTTTATCTGGGACGATCACCAATACAACACCTACCGCCCCGTATACGGTTTTTACAGCAAAGACAGCCTCGATTATCTGATCTACCAACGCCATTACCGCGTCGCCGCACTCGAACAACACAACCCTGACCTGAAAATTGCCGACCGCCCCTACCAGATTGAGGCGATCAAAACCGTGGCGGCACATTTCCAGCAGCAACGCCGCAAAGCCTTGATTATCCAAGCCACAGGCACGGGTAAAACCCGCGTGGCGATTGCGCTGGCGGAATTGCTATTACGCACCGGCTGGGCAAAACGGGTGCTGTTTTTGTGTGATCGCAAGGAATTGCGCACCCAAGCCGATGAAGCCTTTAAGCACAATTTGCCGAGTGAGCCGCGTTGCGTGATCGGCGAAACCAACCGCATTGACCAATCCGCACGGATTTACATCGCCACCTACCCCGGCATGATGAGCCGCTTTGCGCAGCTCGATGTGGGCTTTTTCGACCTGATGATTGCCGATGAATCGCATCGCAGCATTTACAACCGCTACCGCGATTTATTCGACTATTTCGATGCGCTGCAACTGGGCTTGACGGCGACACCCGTGAAATTTATCAGCCGCAATACCTTCGATATTTTCGATTGTGAAACCACTGACCCGACCTATGAATTTGGGTTGGATGCGGCCATCAATAACGATCCGCCGTACCTTGCCCCATTTCGCGCCAAGGATTTAACCACCGAATTCCTGCGCAACGGCATTCACTACAAGGATTTGAGCAAGGAACAACAGCAGCAACTCGAAGCCGATTTGGGCGAAGAACAAGCGCGTATCACCAGGATTGCGGGCAAGGATATTGGGCGCAAAATCTTCAGCGAAGACACCGACCGCGCCATTCTCGAAAACTTGATGAATCACGGCATCAAAGATGAAACCGGCTCGTTGGTGGGCAAAACCATTATTTTTGCGCAACGCCAAGACCACGCCGAACACCTCGAAGCCTTGTTCTGCAAGCTCTACCCGCAATACGGCAGCAAAGTGTGCAAGGTGATCCACAACCAGATTCCCAAAGTCGAAAGCCTGATCAAGGAATTCAAAAAGAAAGGCAACCACGATTTCCGCATTGCCATTTCGGTGGATATGCTCGACACCGGCATTGATGTACCGGAAGTGGTGAATCTGGTGTTCGCCAAAAAAGTGATGTCATGGGTGAAATTCTGGCAAATGATCGGGCGCGGCACACGCCTTTGCCCCAATTTGTTCGGCGCGGGCAAGCACAAAACCGAATTCCGCATTTTCGACCATTACGGCAACTTCGAGTTTTTTGAACAGGAATATAAAGAGCCGGACGACGTGGGCAGCAAAGCCTTGTTGCAAACCTTGTTTGAGGCACGGCTGGAACTGGTCGATGTGGCACTCAAAGCCAATCATGCGGCGGCATTGGATACGGCACTTGCCTTGCTGCGGGCGGATTTGAACGACTTGCCGGAAGACAGCATTGCGGTGCAGCGCGAGTTGCGCAATGTGCGCGTGCTGCAAGAAACCGATGCCTTGCAGCGCATGACTGCCGCAACCCGCCATTTGCTTGCCAGCAAAATCGCGCCGTTGATGGCAGCGCGGGTGTTGCGCGACAAACACGCTACTCAGTTCGACAAACTCATGGCGACGCTGCAACGCTGTTGGGTGGAACAGGCCAGTTGTTTGGCGGATAAGCGCGATGCTTTGCTGGCGGAACTGGATAAACTGGCGGTGAATATTCAAGCCGTGCGCCAAAAAGACGCGGTGATTGCCGAAGTGCACCGCGCGGAATTCTGGCAAACCTTGAGCATGGAACGGCTGGAATGGGTGCGCACTGAATTGCGCGGCATAATGAAATACCGCCAAACGGGTGATAGCGTGAGTTACGGCACACCGACGACCAAAACCAAGGATGGCGGGGTGCAGGAAGCCGAGCGCCTAGTGAAAATTGCGGGGACGAATGAGGCGTTGCTGTATCGGCGGCGTTTGAAAACGGTGCTGGATGGCATGATTGCCGATAACCCGCTTTTGCAGAAAATCCGCAATGGTGAAGCGATTGCTGCGGCTGAATTACAGACACTGACCTCGACTATTCTGACCAGTCACCCCGGTGTGAGTTTGGAGGTGTTGAACACGTTTTATGGGCGTACTGCGGAACAGTTGCAGGAAACGGTGCGAGAATTGGTGGGGCTGGATGTGCAGGCGGTGGAACAGCATTTCACCGCATTCTTGCATCAGCATCCGACGTTGACGGCGCAACAGGTGCGCTTTATGAATTTGCTGAAAAATTACATCGCGGAACACGGCAGTATTCCGGTGGATACGCTGTATGACGCGCCGTTTACCAGCGTGGATTATCGCGGGATTGACGGGGTGTTTACCGAGGCGGATGCGGGGGAATTGTTTGCGGTGTTGCAGCCGTTTTTGAGGAAGGAAAGACCCTCACCCCAACCCCTCTCCCTGAGGTAGAGGGGCTAAGAAAGAAGAAAAACAGCTAACCATTCAACTCTTGGCTCCCCCTCTACCTCTGGGAGAGGGGCTGGGGGGTGAGGGTCTTCAAAGGAACATCAACCATGACGATACCTAATCGTGAAAAAGCCCGCTCGCTACGCCAACAACAAACGTCCGCCGAGCAACGCTTGTGGCAACAGCTACGCAACCGCCAATTAGACGGTTACAAATTTCACCGCCAATATGTTATTGCCCCCTACATCGTCGATTTCGCCTGTCGCGCCGAGAAACTCATCGTAGAGCTGGATGGCACACATCACGCTGAACCCGATCAAGCAGAATACGACCAAATCCGCAGCGAATGCCTAGCTGCCCAAGGCTACCGCATCCTACGTTTTTGGAATACCGACATCGACCACGCCCTACCCACCATCCTAGAAACCATCAAATTCACTCTTAAAGCCCCTCTACCTCCGGGAGAGGGGTTGGGGTGAGGGTCTCCCCATGCCACAATCCCCAACTTTCCCGCACTGACACAAAGGACACCCCATGCTGACCGGACAAGCCCGCAACGACATCGACAAACTCTGGGAAAAATTCTGGACGGGCGGCATCACTAACCCCTTAACCGTGATCGAGCAGATCAGTTACCTGCTGTTTGCGCGGATGCTGGATATGCAGGAGGAAATGGGCGAACGCAAAGCAGCACGCGGTAGCACGGTTACGCTGATTTTCCCCACGACGCCAGCAGGGCAGTTATTGCGCTGGAAAAACTTCAAGAATCTTTCAGGCAAGGCGTTGTACACACACTTGAAGGATAACGTTTACCCATTCTTCACCCAGATGGGCGAACAGCCCAACGATGATTTGAGCGCGGAAGGCAAAGCCTTGAGCGGGCTGGTGAATATCGGCGAATACATGCAAGACGCGGATTTGGCGATTAAAAACGAGTCGGTGCTGGCGGCGGCGGTGGCGATGGTGGATAAGCTGGAGCTGACCAAAAGCGATACCAAGGGCGATATTTACGAATATTTGTTGAGCAAGCTGACCACGGCGGGGATTAACGGGCAGTTTCGCACACCGCGCCACATTATTGACGCGATGATTGAGTTGGTTGCGCCGCTGCCCACGGAAACGGTGTGTGACCCGGCATGTGGCACAGCGGGTTTTTTGGCGCGGACGATGGAGTATTTGAACCGCACGTATTCGAGCGCGGATGGCACGTTTAGGGATGATGACGGCAATGTGCATTATTCTGGCGATTTGTTGAGCGAGTACCGTGAGCATATCAATAGCCAGATGTTTTGGGGGTTTGATTTCGATACCACCATGTTGCGGGTGTCGAGCATGAATATGCTGCTGCACGGGGTGAGTGATGCGAATATTTTGTATCAGGACAGCTTGAGCAAGTCGATCAAGGCGAATTTCCCGCGTCAGGAGGAGGATTTTTTCGACGTAATCCTCGCCAATCCGCCGTTCAAGGGTAGTCTGGATGAGAGCAATGTGAACCCGGATGTGTTGGGTGTGGTGAAGACCAAAAAGACCGAATTGCTGTTTGTGGCGCACATTTTGCGGGCGCTGAAATTGGGCGGGCGGGCAGCGGTAATCGTGCCGGATGGGGTGCTGTTTGGGTCGAGCAATGCGCATCAGCAGTTACGCCAGAGCTTGATCGAAAACAATCAGTTGGAAGGGATTGTGTCGTTGCCGAGCGGGGTATTTAAGCCGTATGCGGGCGTTTCCACCGCGATTTTGCTGTTCACCAAAGGCGGCACGACGGAACGGGTGTGGTTTTACGATGTGCAGGCGGATGGCTATTCGCTGGATGACAAACGCACCCCGCAGGAGGCGAATGATTTGCCGCAGGTGATTGCCCGTTGGCAGGCATACCGGGCGTTGGTGTTGGCGAATGCCGCAGCGGAAACCATTGCGGAGGCGTTTGGCGATAAGACCCAGCAGGCGTTTGCGGTGGCGAAGGCAGAGATTGCCGCGAATAAGTACGACCTGTCGATCAATCGCTACAAGGAGGTGGTGTATGCGGAAGAGCGGTACGACGCGCCCAAGGTGATTTTGGGGAAGTTGAAGGCGTTGGAAACAGAGATTTTGGCGAATTTGGAAGAGTTGGAGGCGATGCTGTGAAGCTGAAGACCCTCATCACCCCAACCCCCTCTCCCAGAGGTAGAGGGGGAGCAAGATAAAGATGGCGCTCTCCTCTTAGCCCCTCTACCTCCGGGAGAGGGGTTGGGGTGAGGGTCTTGCTAAACCACCCTGAATCCACTACATTTGTAGTATATTGTAATACATTTGGGGTGATGGTTATGTTGTCTTCTGTGTTGAGCGTTCGCTTAAGCGATGCCGAGCGTAACCTCTTGGAGGTTGCTGCGAGTCATGCCCGTCTTAAACTGGGCGATTTTATTCGCCGCAAGGCATTGGAAGCAGCCGAAGCCGAGTTGCTGGAACGCAATGTCATTGTGATTCCGACCAGTCGCTGGGCAGAAATTGAAGCTTTGATTAGTGCGCCCGCACGCGCCATTCCTGCGGTGAAAGAACTTGCCCGCTTTGCTCCGGCATGGAAACCCTGAATGCCGTCCGCCCGTTGGCGGAAAATGATGACCGCGCCAGTTTTGATTGCGGCAGGGCATCACTGAACGGTTGGTTGCAACGTAATGCCTGGCGCAATCAGGCGACCGGCGTTTCCCGAACCTATGTGTTGCCTGATCCCATACAGGCGCAGCAGATCAGGGGTTATGTGACCTTGGCAGCCGGAGAAATCCGCCGCGAATTTTTGCCTAAAAGCCAACAGCGTAATATGCCAGACCCTGTGCCTATTGTATTGCTGGGGCAGTTGGCGGTGGATGCCGCGCATCAGGGTACGGGCGTTTCCAAGGTATTGTTGGCGGCTGCGTTCACTTTCGCGGTACATGTCTCGAAAACCATCGGCAGCTTTGCATTGGTGACTCATCCGCTGGATGACAATGCCCGTGCGTTCTATCAGCGCTGGGGATTCAGCACCTTAGATCCTGATCCACAACAGGCGATGTATATCCGCATTCGTGACCTCGAAGCATCGGGTGTGCAGTAAATTGTTCATGTTGAAGACCCTCACCCCAATGCCAAAGAAACCCCTCCTAACCTCCCCTTATCAGGGGAGGTTAGGAGGGGTTTCTTCAATCCCCCAAAAACCGGAGAACCTGCTGTGAGTTGGTTTGGAAATGCGAAATCATGGTCTTTAGTTCCTCTAAAAGAGGTTGCAACCCTGAAAAGAGGCTACGATTTACCTGTCGATCAACGAAATCCGGGTAATGTGCCGATATATGCGGCAAATGGAAAAAATGGTTCTCATGATGAAGTAAAAAAGAAAGCTCCTAGTGTGGTTACAGGAAGGTCTGGAACTATCGGAAAAGTCCATTATGTCACAGAAGATTATTGGCCTTTAAATACAGCATTATATGTGACTGACTTTTACGGCAATGACCCAAAATGGGTTTATTACATGCTTCAGGCTTTCAAACTGGAGCGATTTGTAGAAGGTGCTGGCGTTCCAACACTGAATAGAAATCTGGTGCATGGTGAATTAATCCCCCTCCCACCACTCCCCGAACAACAACGCATCGCCGCCATCCTCGACAAAGCCGATGCCATCCGCCGCAAGCGCCAGCAAGCGATTCAACTGGCGGATGAGTTTTTGCGGTCGGTGTTTTTGGAAATGTTTGGTGATCCGGTAACGAACCCGAAGGGATGGGAGGTTAAGCTGTGTACTGATATTTGCCGACAGATTACAGTTGGACTTGTTATTAAACCTGCGTCTTATTATGTAGATGAAGGTATTCCAGCCATTAGATCATTAAACATTGGCGATAAAGGAATTAAACGTGAAAACTTCGTTTACTTTAGCGCATCTGACAACGAAACAGTTTTATCAAAGTCACGAGTGTACGAAGATGATATTGTTATAGTGCGTTCAGGTCAACCGGGGAAAGCGGCAGTGATTCCAAAAGAGTTAGATGGGATAAATGCAATTGACGTATTGATTGTCAGACCAGATAAAGAAAAAATTGAACCTAATTTTTTAGCTTTTTTCTTGAACTCAAGTGCTGGAAAAAGTCTTGTCATGAGCGAGGAAAGGGGGCAAGTACAAAAACACTTAAATGTTGGATCATTAAATGTAGCAAAAATACCTATTCCACCGATTGATAGACAACGGCAATTCGTCAAAATAATAAAAAAAATCCGAGATATTTCTGAAAAAAGCAAACTGGCAGAATGTGACGTGATGTTCAACGCGCTAAGTCAGCGGGCGTTTGCGGGGGAATTGTAAGACCCTCACCCCAACCCGCACCCCTGCCGCTTCATCGCGGCGCTTCGCCCCAGAGGTAGAGGGGCAAAGAGAAGCACGCCCTCTTTATCTTACTCCCCCTCTACCTCTGGGAGAGGGGGCTGGGGGGTGAGGGTCTTCAACCCGTTTGCGGGGAAACAATGAACGTGCCACCATCATTTCAACACACTGTTAGCAGAGGCATACCATGCAACTGACACTCGACATCCCAGAAAAATACCTTCTGGATTCCCCAGTGCGAACCGGAACTGGTGGATGTGTTGCGTTGCATCAAGCAAAGGGATTAGCCACTTCATCACTCGCTTGAAGGCTGATTTTTTCCAGTAATACGCCGCTGGCTTGTTCACGGCTCAATACCTCCACCACACCATCCAACAGGGCTTTGAGTTTTAGGGCGAGTGCTAAACCAGCGGCATCGTGCGTAAGATCCAAACTACCGTGCAAGGACACGCGATCCAAACGGTTTTCAATGTTTAAACCCTGCAATAAGTGGGTTTCGGCTTCATTTTTAAAAAAATCCATCGGGCTATACTCAAGGTTGCGGTAACGGCATCACGTTAGCTTTGCTGAAAGCGTCGAGGCTAGGGAAAGGGTCAATGCCTGCCGTTTGCGTCAACTCAGCAATGCTCATCATTTTGTAGTTCCTGTTAGCATCGTTTGCAACCCAATACGCGCCACTTTCCCCCGTATTGGCATCGTAAATCGCTTTGAAATAACTGGTTGGCACTAACACCCGATTATTAATGCGTTGCAACGCGGCTCCCGCAAAAATGGCACCCGAAACCACATACAACTCACCGCGCTGCTTGGCTAAATCGCGGGTGCGCGACTCAATGCTTGACCACAACCCCCGGTTATTTGATGGATTTTGCGGGGTCATATTCGCGAGGGAAAAACTTTCACGCATCGCTTCTGCCGTCGGCATATCCGCCGCTGGAACCAAATGCCCGCGATCAAAACCAGAGCCTGCATAATCCGCCAATTCAGCACGTTCATCAGCCGGTAGACGTGGCTCAGCGTAGAAATTATCAGTGCGATTAATATCCATCAGCAGCTCGGCATACGTCATTTGCTCACTTGCCCATAACGGGGTGCGTGTCACCCCCGAATGCAGCACTGCAAATTCCGTAAAACACAACGCCTGCGTTTTAGCCGCCAATTTAGCATTGACCAATTGCGGCATATCGCCATTAGCATGATGCTGCGGGCAAGCACTGGCACTACTGCCAGCGGTACTCGCCGTAGCCCCCGTGTTCGTCGCACCAGAACCCGATGAGGCGGTGTTATTGGATGCACAAGCCGTTAAGCTCAATAAGGTAAATAGTGTGATTAACACACGGTTAGACATTGTATTCATCAGCAAGCCCCAGCGTTCAGCAAATTGTAAGTCTAACGTACAATCGGCAAGAATACTTAGGGTAATGATGCTTAGCGTATGGTATTGCGCAACACGCCCACGCCTTCCACCTCACATTCCACCACATCCCCCGCTTGCAAATACTCCGGGGGTTCGCGCACAAAGCCCACGCCACTCGGCGTACCCGTGGCAATCACATCGCCCGCCTCCAATGTCATCCCCCGCGATAGCCATTCAATAATGCTGGCAACATCAAAAATCATATTGCGCGTATTCGATGCCTGTTTCGTCACCCCATTCACCCGACACGCAATCGCCAGCGCTTGTGGATCGGCAATCTCATCCGCCGTCACAATCCAGGGCCCCATTGGGCAACCGCCGTCAATGCTTTTGCCCAGAAAATACTGCTTGTGATTCAACTGAATATCCCGCGCACTCAAATCATTGATCACGGTGTAACCAAACACATGCGCCAAGGCATTCTCACGCGCAATCTTTTTGCCACCTTTGCCTAACACCACGCCCAATTCCGCTTCCCAATCCAGTTGTGAGCAAGTATCCGCGTCAAACGGCACAGTGGCTTCGTGCCCAATCACGCTGGTTGGGCATTTGGTAAACACAATCGGGTATTGCGGCGCTTTGCCGGTGCGCCCGATCTGGTTCGCGGTTTCTTGCGCGTGTTCCAGATAATTCAGCCCTAGGCACATGACGTTTTTACGCGGGCGCGGAATCGGTGCCAGCAGCGTCACGTCCGCCAACGGCACCCGCATTGCCGCCGTCAAGGTGTTACGCACGGTCTGCAAGTCAATGCCGCTATCAATCAACGCCAACATATCGCGCCACGCGGGTTGATCAAACGCCGCATCCAACGCCGGAAGCAGGGCAATCTCCGCCTCGACAATGCCGACAAAACGCTGATTTTGATACTGACAACTGATTAATTTCATGAATTTAGACCAAAAGTGTGGGTGAAATAGCGGAAATAATAACAATCGCAGGTACAATGCCGCCATCCTTTTATAACATCACGGAACCCACAATCTCATGGACATTGCCATATTATTTGGCTTGATTTTCCTCAATGGCTTTTTTGCCATGTCAGAAATTGCTTTAGTCACCGCCCGCAAAACTCGCTTACAAAACCTCGCTCAGCAAGGCGATAATGCCGCAGCTACCGCACTCCGCCTAGGCGAAGACCCCACGTTTTTCCTATCAGCCATACAAATTGGCATCACCTCCATCGGCGTATTAAGCGGGATTGTGGGTGAAGCTGCCTTAAGCCCGCCGTTCAGTGCGTGGTTACAAGGCTTTGGGGTAGAAGTCGACATAGCCAACCCGCTGGCAACCGTGCTGGTGGTGGTGAGCATTACCTATTTTTCCATCGTATTGGGCGAATTGGTGCCCAAACGTATCGGGCAAATCAGCCCAGAAGGGATTGCGCGTTTTGTGGCACATCCGATGCTGTGGCTGGCGATTTTGACCAAGCCTTTCGTAATGCTGTTGTCAGGTTCTACCCGTTTGCTATTGCATTTGCTGGGCGTGAAAGACACCGGCAATAACAGTGTCACCGAAGAAGACATCCACCACCTGTTGAGCGAAGGCTCGGATGCCGGGGTAATTGAGCAGCAAGAACACCAAATGGTGCGCAATGTATTCCGCCTTGATGACCGCCAGATTGCCTCCTTCATGGTTCCGCGCAATAACGTGGTATTTTTAGATGCGGATAAGCCCCTCGCAGAAAGCTTAAACCAAGTGGAAGCGCACCGTTACACCCGTTTCCCCGTGGTGCGCGGCAATTGGGAAGAGGTGCTGGGTTTGGTTAGCACCAGCGAGTTGCTGAATCAATTATTGCGCGGCGAACAACCGAGCCTGACCGAACACCTCAGTCCCGCCGTGTTTGTTCCCGAATCCCTGACTGGCATGGAATTGTTGGAAAACTTCAAAGATTCCGGCGGGCAGATGGTGTTTATCATCGACGAATACGGCGAAATTCAAGGCATTGTCACCTTGCATGACCTCATGGAAGCGATTACCGGCGAATTCAAACCGCAATCGCAGGAGGATGCTTGGGCAATCCAGCGCGAAGATGGCAGTTGGTTGCTGGATGGTTTAATTCCCGTCCCCGAACTCAAAGACCGTTTGGGCTTGCTGAGTGTTCCCGAAGAAGACCGAGGTCGTTACCACACCCTGAGCGGCATGTTGATGCTGATTTTAGGGCGCTTGCCACAAACCACCGACTATTGCGAGTGGGAAGGCTGGCGGCTCGAAGTGGTGGATATGGATGGCACCCGCATTGACAAAGTACTCGCCAGTGCGCTGCCTTCAGACACCACTGACTGCGAATCTTTGTAGGAGCCAGCCATGCTGGCGATCGCTTGCTACAGAAGAGATTTCGTGACTGTTGCTAAGCCGCTAATGCCGTCAACCATCAGTTTGCAGCCGGTGAGGAACAAAAACACGTAAGCGACTTGAAAAAACTGCTTTTCGGGTACGCGGTGATGCAATTTGTAGCCCAACCAAATCCCGAATGCCGCGATGGGCAGCAACAACACTGACGTACTCAAGTTGGTGCTGTTGAACTGCCCCAGCGCGGCGTAAGGAATCAGCTTCACGTAATTCACGATGGTAAAAAACAGCACCGTAGTTGCCTGATACACGGTTTTATCCAGCTTTTGTGGCAATAGGTAAATATTCACCGGGGGACCGCCCGCGTGCGCCACAAAACTGGTGAACCCGGCGATACTGCCCCAAAAAATCCCCGACTTCGCCCCCGGCTTGCCCATCGCCAAGCGCTGGAAGGGCTTAAACCAATAATTCAACGCAAACCCGACTGCAATCAGCCCCACCAATAAACGCACGTCACTGGCTCGAAAATACGTAAAGGTGAGCGCTCCAATCGCAATGCCCAGCAGCGCAGCGGGTAATAATTGCTGAAGGTGCGCCCATGACCAGCGTTTCCAAAAGGCTTTCAGCGCCATCAAATCCATCACGCACAAAATCGGCAGCAAAATCGCCGCCGCTTGCGCCGGGGGCATGGTCAGCGCCATTAACGGCACGCCCAATACCCCCAAACCGCCGCCCATGCCGCCTTTCGAGATGCCGACGATCAGCAGCGCCAGCACAGCCATCGTCAGTGTTAACGGGTCAGATAATATATTCATCGGGCTAAGAAACTGCGCTTAACGGCACGGTTGGTAATGACCATTCGGCCAGCATGGGGCGGACAGCATTTCACCTAAGTTAGCGGCTCGTAACCGTTCACTGACTTCCAGCAAACGGCTCACCAAGCCTTCTTCGACGGCGGCGTAAGCCTCGGAATCGACTTGGCGTTTCACCACAATCCCCAGTAATTCGGTGATCGCATTGCCCACTGAATTCTGCGAAATCGTTACCACCAAGCGCCCTTTGTCATCGCGGAACAGGATTTGCTTGTACGCCGGTCGCCAGCGAATATCGTTGGCAAATTGTGGGTCTTGAATCACTTTTTCGCGCAAATCCCGTGCGACTCGCATAAAACGCTGATTGCCCAGCAGCA
This sequence comes from Thiothrix winogradskyi, assembly GCF_021650935.1. Classification (NCBI taxonomy): domain Bacteria; kingdom Pseudomonadati; phylum Pseudomonadota; class Gammaproteobacteria; order Thiotrichales; family Thiotrichaceae; genus Thiothrix; species Thiothrix winogradskyi. The sequence goes on from NZ_CP091244.1 coordinate 849,340, forward strand.
CATCATCAATCTGATTGGCGAAATTGGCGTTATCCGGCACTCGTGCTTCGCCCGTGGCAACCATCGAGAAAAACGTGCGATAGAAATCCAAAAATCCGCGCAATACTTGCTCGTATTCGTGCCAGAAATACTGGTCTTTTAAACGTTCCGCGCCGCCGACCACTTCCCAACACGGCAAGCCTTGCGGGTAGCCGGTCAAGCGCAATGAGGCTTCTTCGGTGGGCAATAGCTTAAGGATTTGCAGGTCTAACACTTCCAGAAACTTGCGGTAAGCTTCACTTAATTGCCGTAAAAATAACGTGTTATGCCCGCTGTCGGTCAGGTTGGGGTTATTAGCATCGGCTTCCTTGGCATTGCGCAATTCTGCCATCGGGAAAACCATGAAATGATTGTGAATCATGCGGATACTGGGCACACCCGGTTTGTTCAACGGCCAGGTCGAATCCAAACTGGCTTCCCCGCATAAAATCAGGTGTTCGGCAGGGTCGGGGTATTTCTCAAACATGTAATCGCAGATGATTTGCGTCATCTTCGACCAGACTTTCTTTTCCTGACGTTTCATTTGATCGCGGCGTACCGGACGACCCAGCGGGTCAAGAATGCGGCGCGAACAATCCAGAATAATCGAGGTGTCGAATTCCACGCTATGCCCGACGAGCTTGCGGTAGAGCAGTAAATCTTCTGGGGTGCGGAATAAGCCGTTTTCTTCGGCAAGGTTTTTCAGGTTGGCGGGGCTGTTGAAAAATTCCACCTGCGTCATGCCTTCCGGCACTTTCAGGGACATTTGTGGGCAAGGGGTAGCGATTTCACGGGGTGCTGTTTTCATGGGTGCGGTATCACTTTAGTTATGGGAAAACTCCCGTGTGTTTTTACCCCGATCGGAACAGGTATACAAGCAGCAACACGAACAAAGCCAGCAGTAACCAGCCACCAAACTCTTCCCAAAGCATTTTCACCAAACCGGGCTTGGGGGCAGCCGAGGCTTTTTTCTGTTCCGGTTTGGTGTTGATCGCTTTCAGCACTTCTTCTTTCACTTGCTGGTGCAAGTCTTCGTGCATCCCCGGAACGGGTTTGGCATCCACCAAGGTTGTGACCATGTGTTCTTTGATTCCGGCTTTGAGACCGGCTTTCATGCCATCTTCATGACCTTTTTTAAAGCCTTCGCCGACGCCGGTTTTGTAGCCTTCCAGCAGCCCGTGATTCCACCCAGCGCGATACGCCAGCCAGGCCACAATCATTAGTGCCAAACCAAAAAATACCCATATCATGACAACACTCGATTCCTTATGTTTGCTAATGCCAATGGTAGCAAAATCCCTAGCGGCATCCGCCTTTTTGCTTGCCCACACCATTTACCTGAGAATAAGGTCGTTCTTATAACTGACAGGTAGTAGCTTAGATGAAAACGTGGATGTGTGTGGTGTGTGGCTGGATTTACGACGAAGCTAGTGGTTTGCCCGAAGAAGGTATCGCGCCGGGTACGCCTTGGGAAGCGATTCCCGACGATTGGCGCTGCCCGGATTGCGGCGTGGGTAAGGATGATTTTGAGATGATGGAAGTCTGAAACTTTCCGCAATTATGCTAAACTGAGCGGCACTTTTTGAGACTGAAAACGAGAGTTCGACATGGCTGGTCATAGCAAATGGGCAAACATCAAACACCAAAAAGCCGCTGTTGATAAAAAACGCGGCAAAATTTGGACGAAAATCATCCGTGAAATTACCGTCGCCGCCCGCGAAGGCAAAACATCCGACCCCAACACCAACCCGCGCTTGCGCCTTGCGGTGGATAAAGGGCTGAGTGCTAACATGACCCGCGACACCATCGAAAAAGCTTGTAAGCGCGGCGCAGGCGAAACCAACACCGACAATTATGTCGAAGTGCGTTACGAAGGCTATGGCCCCGGCGGAATTGCGGTGATCGTCGAAACCATGACCGATAACGTCAACCGTACTGTGGGCGAAGTGCGCCACGCCCTCACCAAACACGGTGGCAACCTTGGCACGAATGGCTCGGTCGCCTTCCAGTTCAAGAAAATCGGCGTGATGAACTTTGCCCCCGGTCTGGATGAAGAAAAGCTCATGGAAGCCGCATTAGAAGCCGGTGCTGACGACATTCAAATGGACGACGACGGTTCGGCTGAAATCGTCACCACGCCGGAAGATTTCGCTGCCGTTAAAGTCGCCATGATTGCAGCAGGTTTCACGCCTGACCACGATGAAGTCACCATGCGGGCAGACAACTTTACGCTGGTGGAAGGCGATACTGCTGCTAAATTGCTGAAAATGATCGATATGCTGGAAGATTTGGATGATGTGCAAGAAGTCTTCACCAATGCGGATTTCAGCGATGAAGCCTTAGCGGCGCATGGTTAAGTGACCACGCGCCGTATTCTGGGCATTGACCCCGGTTCGCGGATTACCGGAATCGGGATTGTCGACACGGATGGGCGGCGCAATCAGCACGTTTTCAGCACCTGCTTGCGCTTAGGCGATGCATCTTTTCCCGAACGGCTGGGAACGATTTTCAGCGAAATCACCCGCATTATTCGCGAATACCAGCCACTTGAAATGGCGATTGAAAGCGTGTTCGTCTCCAACAACCCCGCATCGGCACTCAAATTGGGGCAAGCGCGAGGGGCGGCGATTTGCGCAGGCGTGATTGCTGGTTTGCCGGTCGCCGAATACAGCCCCAAAGAAGTCAAACAAGCCACCGTCGGCAAAGGTGGTGCGGATAAAGCGCAAGTGCAACACATGGTCAAGCTGCTGCTCAGTTTGCAAGGGCGGTTACAAGTCGATACAGCAGATGCGCTGGCGGTGGCATTGTGCCATGCTCATGCCAGTCACTTGCAACAACGTCTTAGGAGTACCGTAGCATGATTGGATTATTACGCGGTAAATTACTCATCAAACAGCCCCCCGATTTGCTGTTAGATGTGAATGGCGTGGGCTACGAAGTGCAGGCTTCAATGACCACATTCTACGATCTGCCGGAATTGCACCAAGAGGTGACGCTCTATACCCACTTTGTGGTGCGTGAAGACGCGCAATTGCTGTACGGTTTCAGTTCCCAAACCGAGCGCGAATTGTTTCGGCATTTGCTCAAAGTGAATGGCGTTGGCCCCAAAATGGCGCTGGCGATCGTGTCGGGCATGAGTCCAGTGGAATTCAATCAAGTGATTCACGCGGCGGATATTGCCCGCTTAAGCCGCATTCCTGGGGTCGGCAAGAAAACAGCAGAGCGCTTGGTGATTGAATTGCGCGACCGCTTGCCCAAAGCCGAAGCAAGCAGCAGCACGGGGGTTGCCGTTAGCGCCCCGCTTCCATCCGTTTCGATCAGTGATGAAGCTGTCAATGCACTGTTAGCACTCGGTTATAAACCCGCCCAAGCCAGTCAAATGATTGCCGCTTACGAAAATCAAGGCCTGAGTGTGGAAGACATGATCCGTCAAGCCTTGCGAGCTAGTCTGAACTAGGATTTTTAGGATTTAAGGATTAGCAGGATGGGGAGAAGAGACGTTTCTTCATCCTACTAATCTTGTAATCCTAAAAATCCTAGTTCAGACCTGACGCTACAATCTGTCAATGTTGTCACTTTCTGACAGCATCCGCACCTGCCAATCCACTTTGCCAATTCTAATAAAATTATCTTTTGATCAATTAAATTAATGATTTAAGTATGATAGGGTGCGATTGGCACGGGTGTTGCAATATCCTTTGTACAGACTGAGACGGCGAAGACTAGAAGGTCTGGAAGGGACGACAACAATAATAAGAAAGGGTTAAGGAAAGCATTTACCAGCAAGCCCCAAGAGATAGTGAGTAGGCATAAACATTAATAACAATAAAGCGCCTGACCATATCTCGACTTCTCTAACCCCCTACCGATAAGGCGGGGGGGATTTATCAGAAGTCTGGTGTTTTGAACAACAATAACAATAAGCTAATAATAATAACATTTGCCCGTGTTGACTGCCCCCGTTCGTCGGGGGTTTCGTTTTTCAGCGCTATTCAGCTACCGTTTATCTGTTTCTCTTCCTGCTTGGCGATATTCCAAGCATTTTCCATCTGTTCCAGATTAGCCGCTTCCAGCGAAATACCTTGGTCGGTGAGTAGGGTTTCGACCCGCACAAAGCGCCGTTCAAACTTTTGGTTGGATAAACGCAAGGCATTTTCCGCATTCACCCCCAGCAAACGTGCCAGATTGGTTGCGCCCATGAGCACATCGCCAACTTCTTCCTCAATCCGGCTTTGCGATTCACCGTTAGTGACTGCATCCAGCACTTCATCGAGTTCTTCCTGAATTTTAGGAATGACGTGTTGCCAATGTTCCCAATCAAACCCGACCCCGGCAGCGCGGCGCTGAAGTTTCTGGCTGCGGCGTAAGGCAGGCATCGCGGTGGGGATTCCGGCAAAGAATCCAGTTTCGTCCTTTTTTGTGCCACGTTCAGCCTGTTTAATCGCATCCCATGCTTGTTTTTGCTCATGTTCATCGGCGTATACCGTGTCGCCGAAGACATGCGGGTGGCGACGGATCATTTTGCGGGAAATGCCTGCGGCGACATCATGAAAATCGAACAAACCTTGTTCGCTGGCAATTTGCGCCATAAATACAATCTGGAATAACAGATCCCCCAGCTCATCACACAAGGCTGCGGCATCGTGCTTGTCTACTGCATCAGCCACCTCGTACACTTCTTCCAAGGTGTAGGGCAGAATGGTTTGCCAGGTTTGTTTAATGTCCCATGGGCAACCGTGCTCCGGGTCACGCAAGCGGCTCATTATGTTGAGCAATTCATTGATTGGAAGGGTACTTAATCCGTTTTTGCCTTGCATAGCATTTACCTGTAGCGTATCGTGCGTTCGTCGTGCAATATACACAATTGTGGTATTAATGCTACGCTCAAACATAAAGCAAAATCCAACTTACGACTCAAAACCTAGACTTGAAGGAGATCACCATGACTCTGAAACAGATTGCAGGCATTAGCTTTGCTGCTCTGATGCTGGCTACTGCTGGCGCTCACGCGGCTGATATGAAAGTTGTCAAAAATAGCAACGGCGAAGTTGTTAAAAATAGCAACGGCGAATGCGTTCAAGCCGTATACGGCTTCGCGCCAGAAGGTTGTGAAGCAGCACCTGCTCCACCAGCCGCAGCGCCAGCCGCTCCTGTTGCTGCGCCAACGCCACGTGCTGCGCCACGTGCACCAGTTGTCCCTAAAGTGAAAGCGAAAGGCAACTACAAAGGTCCAGTCCAAATGGATGACGCGGCACGTTCCAGCATGAAGCGTTTCGCGAAATAAACCTGACAACGAATCAAGCTACTTGATTCATCAATGGGTTAATAAGCCTCCTTGCCTCACGGTAAGGGGGCTTTTCTTTGTGCCTTTCCCAAGAAAATTCCGCTTGCCTATAGGCACTTACCCAGAAAGTAACCTATAATCTTAGCCGTTGTTGTATATTTAAGACACTATAGTCGTAATCTACGCATTCTGCTGACAGTACTAATTATTTCATGATGCAGAAACGCGGATTCCAACAATCGACACTCAAAACTAGGCTAAAGGAGATCACAATGACTCTGAAGAAAATTGCAGGTATCAGCATTGCTACGATGATGGCAACCATGATGATGACGACTGCTCATGCAGAAGATGGCAAATACGTTCAAAACAGTGCTGGCGAAGCGGTCAAAAATAGCGCTGGCGAATGCGTCAATGCACAATTTGGCAGTAATCCAGAAGGCTGTGAAGCGGCACCGCCTCCACCAGCACCCGCACCAGCTCCGGCTCCAGCGCCCGCACCGGCTCCGGCTCCGGCTCCAAAACCCATCCATCAAATGAGCTTGAGTTCTGATGCTAACTTCGACTTTGACAAAGCGGTACTCAAGCCAGCAGGTCAAGCTAACTTGAATCAGTTCCTGTCTGGTTTGGCTGGTGCAAAAGTAACGGGTATCAGCGTAGTCGGGCATACCGATAGCGTGGGTTCTGATGCTTACAACCAAAAGTTGTCTGAGCAGCGTGCGGCAGCAGTGGCTAACTATTTGGCTAGCAAAGGCGTTCCGGCAGCAGCTATCAAAGCGTCTGGTCAAGGCGAGTCACAACCTGTTGCTAATAATGGCACTAAAGAAGGTCGTGCAGCTAACCGTCGCGTTGACGTGACTGCGAGCGGCACACGCTAAGACCCGCATCTAACCTACACTAAACCTGTAGGGTCTTGATCAAGGAAAAGCCGGGTAAGCCCCGGCTTTTCTTTGGGTGCTATCCGCATGGGAATATTTCATTCCCAGCTAATATTCAGCTAGTATGTTGACCCTTATACGGGTCGGATTGTGCTTTTCCGGCTTAATAACACTCTACATTTTCACCACAATCCTTCTGGAGACAGAACATATGTCAATCAAAGTGGCTGTGCCCAAGGAAACCGCCGAGGGCGAGCGTCGGGTTGCCATCGAATCCAGCGTTATCGCCAAACTCAGCAAATTAGGTGCTGAAGTTTTGGTCGAAACCGGGGCGGGCGCTGCGGCACACCTTCCTGATAGCGCCTTCACCGGGGCAACGCTGGTGGCTACGGCAAACGATCTTTATCAGCAAGCCGACATTGTGCTCAAGGTACAACCCCCGTCTGACGCAGAAATTGCCCAATTAAAAGCGGGCAGTGTGTTAATCGGCATGTTGCAACCTTACCAATCCCCGGAGCGGATTGCGGCACTCAACGCTAAAAATATCACCAGCTTTGCGATGGAGCTGATTCCACGAATTTCGCGGGCGCAGTCGATGGACGTGCTGTCTTCGCAAGCTGCTATCGCTGGTTACAAAGCCGCGATTATGGGTGCTGATCTCGCGCCGCGCTTTTTCCCGATGCTGACCACGGCGGCAGGCACGATTCGCCCCTCCAAAGTCATTATCATTGGCGTGGGCGTGGCAGGTTTGCAGGCAATTGCAACCGCACGGCGTTTGGGCGCAGTGGTTGAAGCCTATGACGTGCGTTCCGCGACCAAAGAGCAAGTGCAATCACTCGGTGCAAAATTCATCGAACTCGGTATTACGGCGGAAGGCACGGGCGGTTACGCCCGCGAACTCACCGCTGAAGAAAAGCAGCAACAGCAAGAAGCCTTGGCGAAACACATTGCTACGGCTGACGTGCTGATTACCACCGCTGCGGTTCCGGGTCGTCCTTCCCCGAAAATCATTCCCGAATCCACGGTGGATGGCATGAAATCCGGCGCGGTCATTATCGACTTGGCAGCGGAAGGCGGCGGCAACTGCACCCTGACACAACCGGGTAAAACCATTGTGCATAACGGTGTGACCATTCACGCGCCCCTCAATGTGCCTAGTCAAGTGCCGGTACATGCGTCTGAAATGTACGCTAAAAACTTGCTCAATTTCCTGACTCCCATGCTGAAAGACGGTGCGTATGCTCCCGACTTCAGCGACGAAGTGATTGCAGGCGCGTTACTCACCCACGAAGGCAAAATCATGAACGCAGCCATTCGCCAACTGGTTGAAGGAGCATAACAATGGAAGGTTTTATCGCCATTTACATCTTCATCCTTGCCGGATTTGTCGGCTATGAAGTGATTTCCAAAGTGCCGGTTATCCTGCACACCCCGCTCATGTCGGGTTCAAATTTCGTTCACGGCATTGTGTTAGTCGGCGCAATGGTCGTGCTAGGTCAGGCAGAAGGCTTTATGGAACAATTGATTGGGTTCATTGCGGTGGTACTGGCAGCGGGTAACGCGGTTGGTGGTTACGTCGTGACCGAACGCATGTTAGAAATGTTTAAAAGCAGCAAAGGGGAGAAATAAGCATGAACCTTTTTGTTGAAATTTTTTACTTGGCAGCCGCAGTGCTGTTCATCCTCGGTCTTAAGCAAATGGCATCGCCGGTCACGGCGCGGCGCGGGATTGTGTGGGCAGGCATCGGCATGGTGCTGGCAACCTTGATTACGTTCGCGCACCCGCACGTCAACACCAATTACTTGCTGATTTTCATCGGGATTGCCGTCGGTGGTGGCATTGCTTGGAAAACCGGTAAAGAAGTCGCAATGACCGATATGCCGCAAATGATTGCGCTCTACAACGGCATGGGCGGCGGTGCGGCGGCGGCGATTGCGGCGGTGGAATTGATTAAGCGTCATGAAATGGATCCGGTGGTGCAATTACTCGCGGTGGCGGGTGCGCTGATTGGTGCGGTAGCATTCTCTGGCTCATTGATTGCCTTCGGTAAGTTGCAAGGTCTGAAACAATTACGCGGGGCTTTCCGCTTTAAGCATCAGCAACGTATCAACGCCGCCTTATTTGTTGTCACCGTGTGGATAGGCTTGGGGATTGCGACCAGCGGGACGGATTACGGCATGTTTGTGCTGTTCCTGTTCTTCGCACTGGCACTGGCGTTTGGGGTGATGATGACGCTGCCGATTGGTGGTGCGGATATGCCGGTAGTGATTTCCCTCTACAACGCTTTCACAGGTCTTGCCGTCGGTTTTGAAGGTTATGTGCTGAATAATCCTGCAATGATGATTGCGGGGGTTGTGGTGGGTGCTGCCGGTATGTTGCTGACGCAATTGATGGCAAAAGCGATGAACCGCCCGATTACCAACGTGCTGTTCAGCAATTTCGGCGAAACCACGGGTGAGGCGCAGGAAGTCAGCGGTTCCATGAAAGCGATTGAAGCTCCTGACGCTGCCATTATGATGGCGTTTGCGGAAAAGGTCATTATCATCCCCGGTTACGGCATGGCAGTCGCGCAAGCGCAGCACAAGGTTTGGGAAATGACCAAGCAATTGCAAGAGCGTGGCGTAACGGTCAAGTTTGCGATTCACCCAGTTGCGGGGCGGATGCCGGGGCACATGAACGTATTGCTGGCGGAAGCGGGCGTGCCGTATGACATTATTTACGATCTGGATGAAATCAACGAAGAATTTCGCACTGCCGATGTGGCGTTGGTGATTGGGGCGAATGACGTGGTGAACCCGATTGCGCGGACTGACCCGAACAGCCCAATTTACGGAATGCCGATTCTGAACGCGGATTACGCCAAGAACGTGATCGTGGTGAAACGCGGTCAAGGGGCGGGGTTCTCTGGGATTGAGAACCACCTGTTCTTCGCCGACAACTGCCGGATGCTGTATGGCGACGGGCAGGCGGTCGCGAATGAATTGATCACGAATATGAAAGAACTGTAACGCGCTTGCGTTCGCTACGGGTGGGGCAGGACGTGTTCTGTCCCACTCAGGCGCTCAGTAAACCTGAAACAGTTGCCGATGATGATTCGTTTGGGCGCAGATTCGGCAGTGCTGTTTTACTGCATTGCCATCCGCCGGGTAGTGAAAATGGCTGCCACACGCCTTACAACGCGCTTGCACCAAAGGAATCGTGGTATTGCCTAATGGCTGATCTGTTGGCTGATTCACTGGCTGCATTTGCCGAACGTTAACCGCATCCCGCTCACACACATCCATACAAATTCCGCATCCCGTGCAATGTTCCGCCTGAATCCGGTAGGCAAGGGCTTGCCCATCGTCACGCTTTTCCAATTGTAACGCCTGATGTGGGCAAAGCTTTATACACGCATCACAGCCATTGCAATTTGCCGCGCTCAGCGTGGGTACGAAGGTGTTGGATGGCAAAGCCACGGGTGGAGCCATGCTGTCGTCGACGGAAAATGCCAAGGCTTTGCGCAAAAACTGGCGGCGGTTGAGGGCGGGTGTGACCTTCACCACCGGGGTATTCCCCACTAATGCCGACTCTGTACAAGCCGTGACACACAAGCCGCAACCATCACAACGCGAGGTATCAATCTTCAGGCTGGCATCATCCAGTATCCACGCCTCCTGTGGGCAGGCATCCACGCAACGGGTGCAGCTCGCCACTTCGCAGAGGCTGTGGACGCAACGTTCAGGGACAATCTCTGGGATCACCCATTCTTGTTTAAGTTGTTTGAACCACCCCAGCGATAAACTCATGGCTTACCAGCTCGGCGCAACGCCGGGGTAATATTGCATGGTTTGCGGCTGTGCCGCTGCCCGCTGCTGGGCTTTCATGCGGGTTTCGATTTCCTCGTGGGTCGGGCGCGGCACACCCAGAATTTCTGCCAGTGAATCACGGATATGTTCGGCGTATGCCGCTGTTTCCAGTGCCAGCTTGGCATAGAACTCAGTGTGGCAGCGTTGCGCGACCCGCTGGGCAAACGGTAGCAGCCAGCGCAGCAGGTGTTCATCCATGAAACGTGCCGTTTCTGCCAGCAATACCAGTGGCTCTGCCTGTTCGGCTGCCTTGTCCAGCAGGTGGGCAATAAACAGCAGCTCATTGACTAGATGGTCATCTGCCCGCTTGCGCCAGTCGGGAACCGCCAGTTCGTGGCGGGCATACCAGTCGCGCACTTCAAACATTGGTTGCTGGCAAATCAGCTCCTCGTCATCAAGCCACACCGATTCCTGCGGCGAACTGTGGAATTTACCGTGGAGGTAAATGTCGGCAAAGTCACAGGCAAGCTCGTCAAGCAGGGTAGCGGGGAGCGGCTGCGGCAATGCCTCTGCCCCCAGGAACGCAACTGCCCGCAGTTCCTCCAGTTTCTCTGCGGTCACTTCCGTCGCGTGTAAATCCGCCAGCAGACGCAGGTCGTTGATGACTTCCAGCATCATTTTTTCTCCGGTGTGACAGGGGCTGGTTGGGCTGCGGAAGCCGCAGGGGTTGCGGCGACTGGCTCGACCTTGCCTTGACTGTGGGCAATGAACACAATGGATGGGTTAGTCAGTGCAGGGTCTGCCATGCCTTTCACTTGCCCCACCAGCTTGTCCTTTTCGGTGGGAGCCATCGCCTTGGTTTGGTAAGCACCCGCCCGTAACTGATCAATCGGACCAATATCCAGCACCCGCATCATGCACGCCATCACGCAATACGGCTTGCGCCCTGCATCAATCTCGTCCACGCACATATTGCATTTGGAGACGATGTTCTGTTCGGGGATGAATTGCGGCGCACCATAGGGGCAAGCGGCTTCACAACGGCGGCAGCCAATGCACAGGGTGGAATCAATATCGACGATGCCATCCTGTTTGCGCTTGAAAATCGCCCCGGTCGGGCAGGTCGGCAAACATGCTGGTTCCGCGCAATGGTTGCACGACATATTCACCTTGTAGGCATACACCGCCGGGTAAGTGCCACCTTCCACGTACATGACGCGGCGGAAACGTGGCCCCGGTGCTAGGCCATTTTTGTCCTTGCAGGCAATTTCACAGGCGCGACAACCAATACAGTCCACATTGTGGTGGATGAAGCCGAATTGCTGTTCGGGTACTACCGGTGTGTAGACCTCTTTCTTATGGCGTTTAATGGCTTCCTTGATGGTGGCCTTGTCCTGTAATACCGGATTTTTAGGTGATGGCTCGTTTGCCATAGGGGTTCTCCTCAGAATATTACAGGGTATTACAAGTCACGCCGGAACACGTGGCTACGGGCAGTCGCCAGTCTGTCCCAACCGGGTTTGTGTGCCAGATCGGTCTTGCGGATATTGCACAATACCGTGTTGTAGGCAAACGAACCGGCAGGGCTGGGTTCATCCAAGGTCAGCATGTCGGGGTTGCCTGCGCGGTCAATGCCGTTTTCATCCAGATCAATCCATGCGCCTTCATACACCACCAATACACCGGGCATCAGGCGTTCGGTCACATACACTGGCACAATAATGCTGCCCCGGTCGTTGAACACTTCCACGGTATCGCCGGTCTTGATGCCGAGTTTTTTCGCATCACTGGCATTGACGGTCACTTCCTGTTCATAAGTTTCACGCAACCAGCCGATATTGTTGAAAATCGAGTGGGTACGGTGACGCGGGTGCGGTGAAATCAAATGGAAGGGATGCTTGACGGTCTTTTCTTTATCACCGAGGTATTCCCACGGCACAATCCATTTGGGGATGGCGGGGATTTCATGCCCGTAAGCGGTTTTTGTCCAATCATCGTACTGTGCCAACTGCCCGGAGAAGATTTCGATCTTCCCGGAAGGGGTGGGCCAGGGCAGCCCTTTTTCCACATTGTCCTGGAAAGCGACGTGCGGGCGTGCCAGTTTGAATTTGTAAACCCCGCGTTTTTGGAACTCATCCCACGGCATTTCTACATGCTGGTGTGCCATCACCTTGTGTTCCCACCAGTCTTTCAGGTAAGCGTTATCCACCGCATCGTCATTGAGGAAGTAATCACGGTTGGCTTTGGGGTTGTAACGCTTGCCGAATTGCTCACCGCCGAGGCGATACGCCAACTCGGTGTAAATCTGGAAGTCGGTTTTACTTTCGCCCAGTGGCTGGATGACTTTGGGGCGGTGAATGTAGTAATGCCCCTTGTACCAAGGCAATGCCACGTCATGACGCTCGAAGTGGGTGGCAACGGGCAGCAATACATCGGCATACAAGCCAGACGGGGTAATGGTCGAATCATTGCACACCACCAAGTCCAGCTTGTTGATGGCTTTGATTTCCTTGTTGATATTGGTGAGCTGGTTGAACCAGTCCGAGCCTTGCCAGAAAATGCCGCGAATGTCGGGAATCAGCCCGTCACCCGCCTTGCCGCCCGGCCACAAGCCGATGTCTTCGCGTTTCACATTCGGGTAATTCAGCACGCAATGCGCCCAGCGGTCGGATTTAATGGACTGGTAGAACACATTGGCGAATTCGTCGTAAGGGTAGGCAACACCTTCGGCGTGCCATGCCTTGCCGATGCCTTCGGAGCAGCCGCCCAATACACCAATATTGCCGGTCATGGCTTGCAAGGCGGCTGCCATGCGGTTGTACTGTTCGCCGTAAGCGTTACGCCCCGGCGACCATGAGGCTTTCAGGGCTGCCGGTTTGGTGGTGGCGTACAGTTGCGCCAGTTTCTTGATGTCATCGGCTGACACCCCGCAGATTTCTGCTGCCCATTCGGGTGATTTGGGGGTGTTGTCGTAGGTGCCGAGGATGTAATCCTTGAAGTTTTCCTGATCCTTCGCCCAGTCTGGCATCGTACCCGCATCCATGCCTTGGGTGAATTTGTTGATGAAGTTCTGGTCGTGCAGGTTATTGGCGAAGATGTAATGTGCCATGCCCGCCATCATCGCCGCATCGGTATTGGGGCGTATCGGAATCCACCACGCATCATAGGCAGAAGCGGAGTCGGTGTATTGCGGGTCAACCAGCACGAATTTGCAACCTTTCTGCTTCGCCATGCGCATGTAGTAGAAGGTATTGCCGCCGTGGAAGGTATACGCCGGATTCCAGCCCCACATAATGATCAGTTTGGAATGGGCGAAAGCATCATCTTCGTTGCCATCTTCAATCGTGCCAAAGGTGATGCGCGAACTGAACTTAGTGCCCTCATACGATGGCACTGACCACGAACTGGTGCGGCAGCCGTACATACCCAAGAAACGTGCCTGTAAACCTTCGATCTGGTCGGATTTGTGCAGTACGCCCCAAGATGCACCAGCATAAGCCTGATCGAGCAGGGCAGTGGGGCCGTATTTGCTTTTCAACAATTCCATCTTTTCGGCGACTAAATCCAGCGCGGCATCCCATGAGGCGCGTTTGAATTTGCCTTCGCCGCGTGCACCGGTGCGTACCATTGGGTAGAGCAGGCGTTCTTGCGAATACAGGCGGGCGCGGTAGGAACGCCCCCGCAAGCAGGCGCGGATTTGTGGTTCTTCAAAGGTATCCTTGCCGAATGCGCCGTCTTTCTGGTAACGCCCGTCATCGGTGGACAGGCGCACAATCACGTCACCTTTCTTGTGAGCCACCAGCATGTGGCGTGAGCCGCAGTTGTGGGCGCAACTGGTGACAACAGTGGTTAACTCATCATCACGCGGGTAAGGCTCATAGGCGAATGCCTGGGCTTCTTTGGGCTTGAGGGTCAGCCCGCCTGCGGCGACAGCGGCTGAACCTAAAGCGGTGGTTTTCAGGAAGCTGCGCCGATCCATCTTCAGGGAGGACTTCAGCTTGTCTTTCCAGTCTTGTCCGTTATTCATGGTTTGCTCCCTTCAATCAAGAAACGCAGGTCAGATTCGGTTGGGCGGTTTTTTGCCCAATCCGGTGTCGGGGTAGCACCCGGCCATGCGTGGCGCGGGTAGGGGAAGCTGGTACGATACCATGACCGCCCACCGTGGCAACCGTAGCAGCTATCGCTGTTAGCAGCACCTTCTTGTTCAATACCCGCTGCATTCAGGAAATTGACCTGATGGCGCACGGTACGGATACCGGCATGGCACAACAGGCAGTTGTTCTGGAAGGTTGCACCGCTTTGTTCCCATGGCCCCGGCAGTCCCATGACTTCGTGCGGGAATTTGCCGTGGCACATCAGACAGGTATCGGGGTCAACCATTTTGCGCATGGTTAAACCGGCTTGGGTATCAAATGCACTACCACTCACTTCATCGCGCGGGTCGTTACCCTGATGACAGGTAGTGCAACTCATATTGGCAACCTTTTTAATAAAGGGTGCGGTTAAATGGCGCTGGTGAAACGTCATTTGCTCGCCTTCGTAGGTATCAAGGGTTTGATACCATGCCAGTGTAGTATTTTTTTGTAAACCTGCCGGGGATGCATCGCGGGTGTTGGTATCCAGTACTTCCTGATGGCATTTCAGGCAGTCGGCATCCGTGGCTGTGTCAATGGCAGGTTTAAAGTGTATGGGGTCGTAGCGGGCACGCACATAGTCCGCGTTGCTGGCTGTGGATGTCGCAACAGTTTGGGAGAGAGCCTCGTCAGTGGCTTTGGAGGGAGCCTCGTTAGTCGTTGTTGGCGACGCGGCTATTACTGTTTGTGTGGGGGGGGCGGACACATTATTTGTGGTAGCACTGTCTGGTGTTTTATTAGAAGTAAAATGTGTTGCGAGTCCCCAGATAACCACGGCAACGAGGGCTATTATACCAATCCACCATTTATCCTTGCCTGCATTCATGAACTTGACTCCTTTTGAAAAGTCCCCTCCCCATTGAGGAGAGGGGTTAAAGTGAGGGAAGCTTTATTTGGTTGGTGGTGTCCAACCTTGCATACCAGACATGCCGCCCATGCCTTGCATCCCGGACATGCCGCCCATGCCTGACATACCGTTCATCCCGGACATGCCGCCCATGCCTGACATACCGTTCATCCCGGACATGCCATCCATGCCTGACATACCGTTCATCCCGGACATGCCGCCCATGCCCGACATACCGTTCATGCCCGACATACCGTTCATGCCCGACATACCGTTCATGCCCGACATACCGTTCATGCCCGACATACCGTTCATGCCCGACATACCGTTCATGCCACCCATGCCTGACATACCGTTCATGCCACCCATGCCTGACATACCGTTCATCCCGGACATGCCGCCCATGCCCGACATACCGTTCATGCCCGACATACCGTTCATGCCACCCATGCCTGACATACCGTTCATGCCGCCCATGCCACTTTGGGTAGGCATCCAAACCCATTTACCGCCTTGACCTGCCATGCCGGACATTCCCTGCATCCCTGCCATGCCATTCATACCGCCCATGCCTTGCATCCCGGACATGCCGCCCATGCCTGACATACCGTTCATCCCGGACATGCCGTTCATTCCTGACATGCCGCCCATGCCGCCCATGCCTTGCATCCCAGACATACCACCCATGCCTGTCTGGTCAGGAACCCAAACCCAAGCGCCTTGCTGACCCGCCATCCCGGACATGCCACCCATGCCTTGCATCCCGGACATGCCACCCATGCCTGACATACCACTCATGCCATCCATGCCGGACATGCCATCCATGCCGGACATGCCTGACATACCGTTCATGCCACCCATGCCTTGCATCCCGGACATGCCGCCCATGCCTGACATACCACTCATACCTTGCTGCCGTCCAGCCATGCCGGACATGCCTGACATGCCATCCATACCGCCCATGCCCTGCATTCCAGACATGCCGCCCATGCCCTGCATTCCAGACATGCCGCCCATGCCCTGCATTCCAGACATACCGCCCATGCCTTGCATCCCGGACATACCGCCCATGCCTTGTTGTTCGGCAAATGCCACCGGTGACAGCAGCATAGCACCAACCAACATAGCCAAGGTTTTTTTAACAAACTGTTTCATTTGAAGTCTCCATCCAAAGGTTAATTAACGGTTACGTTTTGGAACGTTACTTGCCGGTGTGCCATTCACGCAGATCGTAAGGAGGGGGCATACCAGCGTGAGTGAAAGGGCTAAACCAGTTACCCTGATTTTCCAGAAAGCGCAGCGAAGCAGGGTAAGGCTGTGATACCCCCTGCAATGCGCTTGCATACCATGCGGCATCTTTCTGAACTTCAGTAATGGTGGGAGCGGTGGCGGGACGTTCTGCCGGGTTTGTGCCTGCGATATAGGCAATCTCGTCTGCCTGTGCGGTGGTGGCAAGCAGCACCAGTAAGAAGTGATGCATTCGCATATTGGGTTATCTCCTCTCGTTGTCCTTCACTCATCCATGTAAAGCAGAAACCGTGCCAGATAACAGGTTTT
The DNA here is from genome assembly GCF_021650935.1 of Thiothrix winogradskyi. Taxonomy (NCBI): domain Bacteria; kingdom Pseudomonadati; phylum Pseudomonadota; class Gammaproteobacteria; order Thiotrichales; family Thiotrichaceae; genus Thiothrix; species Thiothrix winogradskyi. The sequence goes on from NZ_CP091244.1 coordinate 865,845, forward strand.
TTAAATAAGATTTTGATAAATAGATATTTATTTGGTGTGTTCCTTGCTAAAAGTTAGGTGTTTGATATTTGAAATCATGACAGAGTGTCATGCTATGAATGACATTGTGTCATGATAGAAGCTAATTAGGACATTTTGTCATAATGTGCGCTACACTCTCCCTATCAAAATAGGGAGTTATTCCGTGCCTATGTCTACGCAACACCTGAGCCGTCGCTTTATTGTCTTCCTGTTTGGGGTATTGGGGCTGGTGTCGGTGTGTTTCCTGTTAATGTTTTATTACTTCTACAATGCGCAGATTGCGGATGAGCGTACTCAAGCCTCGCATTCGGTCAGTTTGTTGCTGAAGTCGTCACTGGAAGGTGCCATGTTACGCCGTGACTTGCCCGGTTTGCGTGACATTATCGGCGATTTGGGCAGGCAGGAGGGGGTGAAGGAGGTCATGATCCTCAATCCGGCAGGTGAGGTGCGCTTTGCTTCCCGGCAAGAACGGCTGGGGCAGATGGAAGCATCAATCATCCAGCAGTTTTGCCCGAACTGTACCGCTGCCAGCCTGCCGCTGGAGCCTGTGACCCGTTTTTTCACTCCTAGTCATGGTGGTGAATTGTTGCGTACTTTCCATCCGGTCAGGAATAAGCAAGAGTGTATGCAATGCCACGGTAGCCCTGATACCCACCCGGTCAATGGCATTTTAGTCGTGGATTATGATGCGGCTCCGATCCGCCAAAAGGGCTGGATGAATATCTTGATATTGGCTGGGGCTGGTGTGGTGGCAGTCCTGTTCAGCGCGTGGGCAGCCTGGTGGTTTATGCAGCGCTATGTATTGCAACCTGTCAGCCGTTTGCATCAGGCCAGCCAAGCGCTGTCGCAAGGTGATTTGACCACCCGTGTTCCCGTGCGGGGCAGTGATGAAATGGCGAATCTTGCCACTACCTTTAACCACATGGCAGAACGTTTGCAACACGGTCATCAGGTGTTGCAAAGCCGCGAACAGTTCCTGCAAGGCTTGATTGATGCCGTACCGGACGGGGTGCGGGTGATTGACCCGTATTTCCAGATTGTGGTGGCAAACCGTGCTTATGCAGAACAGTGTGGCGTTGCTTCTGCGGAGAGCTTACGCCAGCAATACTGTTACAAGGTCACTTACCAGCGTGACACCCCTTGTCCGCCCTCCTTGCGTAGCTGCCCGCTGGCGACCTTGAGTGCCGAACAACCGACATTGAAATTCATGGAAACCCTGCAGCGGGCGGATGGTTCATTGCTATCCACCGAAGTCTACGCGGCGCGTTTGCCCGTGACAGCAGGGGCAGACCTTGCGTCAGAATGCTTGGTGGTGGAGTCGGTACGGGATATGGACAAAGCGGTGCAGTATTCGCATGAACAAAAACTTGCCTCGCTGGGTGAGTTGGCAGCCGGTGTTGCTCACGAAATCCATAACCCGCTGGCATCGGTACGCATTGCGCTGCAAGCCAGTGACCGAATACTGGATACCTCACAGGAAAATGTGACCGAACTGAAGGACTACCTGCATTTGGTGGATGAACAAGTGGAGCAGTGTTTGGATGTGACGCATCGTCTGATGAAATTGGGGGCGCTTGCCAGTGGTCATCCCGAACTGGTGGAGGTGAACACGGTGATTCGTGAAACACTGTCCCTATTGCGTTTTGAGCGTGAGCAAAAAGGGATTGGTGAATCTTTACAACTGGATGCCAGCAATCCGCGCATTCTTGCGGCAGATAACGATCTGCGCATGATTATCCTGAATCTGGTACAAAATGCTTTCCACGCCATGCCAGAGGGTGGTTTGTTGTGTGTTATTTCCCGAAAACAGGGTGCTAGTGTGGAAATCCGGGTGGAAGATACTGGCACGGGGATTCCCGATGAGATTCTGGCGCACATTTTCGATCCGTTTTTTAGCCGTCGCCATGACCAACGCGGCACGGGGCTGGGGTTGACCATTACCCGTACCTTGGTCAAGCAACACGGCGGGCAAATACAGGTGGCGGAACACGCGGCGGGCAAGACGGCGTTTATGCTGCATTTCCCAGATGCGGACGATGTGCAAAACCTGACCCAGGAGGCAGCATGATTCCCCTGATTTTGGTGGTTGATGATGATGTAACCCTGAATCGCCTGATGGTGGGGCAGCTTAACCGCATGGGGTATGCCGCAACCGGGGTGCATTCGTGGGCAGCCGCGCAGGCTTATTTGCAGCAACACGACCCGCATCTGGTGCTCTTGGATTGCCAGTTGCCAGATGCACGGGGGCGTGACGTTTTGCCGCAACTGGTGGGCGATTGCCCAGTGATTATTATTACCGCCTACGGCAGCGTTAAGGAAGCGGTGGGAGCGATGCAGGCGGGCGCAGCCGAATACTTGCTCAAGCCGGTCAATCTGGACGAGTTGCAACTGGTGATCCGCAAAGTGTTGGACGCGCACAGCATGAAACAGGAATTCCTTTACCTCAAGGAACAGGTGCAAAAGCGCAAATCCTTCATGGTCGGGCAAAGCCCCGCCTTGAAGGAAGTGGAAAACATGATCGGTGCGGTTGCCCCTAGCATGATGACGGTGCTGATTCAGGGCGAAAGCGGGGTGGGCAAGGAATTGGTTGCCCGCGAAATCCACGAGCGCAGCCAAGTTGCCAGCCGTAGTTTCGTCGCTTTGGATTGCTGCACCATGCAGGAAAACCTGTTCGAGTCCGAGCTGTTCGGGCATGAGAAAGGTGCGTTTACCGGTGCTGACCGCCAGAAAAAAGGGCTGATCGAAAGTGCCGAAGGCGGCACGCTGTTTCTGGATGAAATCGGTGAAATTACCCCGGCGATTCAGGCTAAACTGTTGCGGGTACTGGAAACCGGGCGTTTCCGGCGGCTGGGTGGAACCCGTGATATGACCGCCAATGTGCGGGTGGTGGCGGCGACTAACCGCGATTTGCTCGCCATGTCGCAGGAAGGCACGTTCCGCGCTGACCTGTTTTACCGTTTGAATGCCTTTACCATTTACGTGCCGCCGTTGCGCCAACGCCGCGAAGACATTCCGGCGTTGGTGAAACATTTCATCAATAACCATGACTTTTCACGGCGGGTTAATAAGCATCTGAGTGAGGAGGCGTTGGCGAAATTGGTGGCTTACCCGTGGCCGGGGAATATCCGCGAACTCAAAAACATGGTGGAACGGGCAATTATCCTATCCGGTGATACGGCGCGAATTTTGCCGGGACATATCATGCTGAGTGATGGCGTGGTGGCGACGGTTGCTGCGCCTGCCAGCAAAGGCGTGAGTCTGGATTTTGAACAGATACCGACGCTGGAGGATTTGGAAAAGCATTATCTGCACGTATTGCTGGACAAGTTCAACGGGCATCGCGGCAAGGTGGCGCGGACGCTGGGGATTAGCGAGCGCAATGTGTACCGTTTGCTGAAAAAGTATGAATTCATGGAAGCCTGAGTGAGAGTGTCGGACTTGAGTCCGACACGTTATCGCTGTTTTAAGGATTTCCCACTTTATCCCCGTCTTTCACCTCACGGGTAGCATCCATAATCAACCCGTAACTTACCCGGTCGGTCACTTTATAAACCACCAGATTTGCCACTTTTTCAGGTGGGAGTTGGCTGCACACCGCGCCCGATTTGGCTTTGCACGATTCCACCACATCCACGACGTATTTGCCCTGGGCGTAGACACCTAAGGTATGCCCCACTTCGATGCGATCACGCTGTCCTTTATTAATTACCGCAATCATGTGGTTGCCGCTAATCGCTTCCGCATCAAACAATGAGATAATGTCGCCGCGAATTTTGGTGCGGGGCGCATGGATTACGCCATTCAGGTAAGCCACGTCATCAATCGGGGCCAGCAAGCGGTCGCCTTTGCGGATTTCGCGTTTCGCATCCACGACGGTGGCGGTTGAGGTGTTATCGACCCGTTCGACCCGGCTGTAGCCGCCATAGGTCACTTCATAGCCGAGCAATTGCCCGGTACGCGGGTCATGCAAGACCTTATTAGGGTGGAAGATGGCACAGCGGGTTCCTGCTGCTGCATTGCGTAGGTTTTTGACGTAAATGGTTTCGCCTTCGGTAATCAACTGGCGATCATCGCGTGAGGCGAGGATATACGGCGCATTCTTAATCGTTGCCTCATCTAGCACCCGTGGCCACAGCATGAATTCCGCCAAGGTTGAAATGGGTTCGCCTTGCCCACGACGGTCAACGCGAATGCGCGGTTGCAATTTATCGCCGTTTGCGCCGTTGGCATAATCGAAGGTCAAGACATCGCCGGGGTAAAGCTGATGCGGGTTGGCAATGCGTTGGTTCTTGTCCCAGATTTCCGGCCAATGCCAAGGCGTGTTCAGGAATTTACGCGCAATGCGCCATAAGGTATCACCTTTTTTGACCACATAGCTGTTGGGTGCGGCGGGGTTGACGATAATGTTACCGGAATCAACGGCATCACTTGATTGCGAGGTCACTTGCCCATAATACTTGTCGTAAGGGTCTGCACCCCCGCGCGGGGTTGTAGTGGTTGCGCCGCAGCCGCTAAGCACAAGGGTCGCCCCGATGCTAAGGCACAGGGTGTTTAAGAAAAAAGCAGAAGAATGCCGCATGGTGGTATCCTTGTCGTTATTATGGGTTGGATGTGCAGGTTATAATAAACTATGGCTTGGGAAACATTCAGAACTTTTAGATTTTCGGTATTTACAATGGCACAACTAGAGATTTTACACCATCCAGACCCGCGTTTGCGCAAGAAAGCCGCGCCGGTTGCCCAGGTTGACGCGAGCATCCAACAGATTGTGGATGATATGTTTGAAACCATGTACGCCAACCAAGGCATTGGCTTGGCGGCAACGCAGGTCAACATTCATCAGCGCATTATCACCTTGGATATTTCGGAAACGAAAACGGAGCGGCTGTGCCTGATCAACCCGGAAATTTTGCACAAAGAAGGCAAAATCGAACACGAGGAAGGCTGTCTCTCGGTTCCCGATTACTACGAAAAAGTGACCCGTGCCGAACGCATCCGGTTACGCGCCCTGACCCGCGAAGGTGAAGTGCTGGAGCAAGACTTCGATGAGTTGCTGGCGATTTGTATCCAACACGAAATCGACCATTTGGATGGCAAATTATTCGTCGACTACCTCTCCACCCTCAAGCAACAACGCGCCCGCAAAGTGGTGCAAAAGTGGGAAAAAGAACAGGCTAAATTGGCAGAACGCCGCGCTGCTGCCGCCAAAGCGATCATCGCATGAGGGTCGTGTACGCGGGAACGCCCGAATTTGCTGTCCCTGCCTTGCAGGCATTGTTAGCGGCGGGGCATGACGTGGTGGCGGTGTATTGCCAACCTGACCGTCCGTCGGGGCGGGGGCGCAAGCTCACCTTTGGTCCGGTGAAACAGGTCGCGGTCGCCGCTGGTATTCCGGTGGAACAGCCGCTTTCCCTGAAACCGCCCGAAGCGCAGCAAACCCTGCGTGATTACGCCCCCGATGTGATGATCGTAGCGGCGTATGGCTTGATTTTGCCGCAAGCGGCACTGGACATTCCGCGTTACGGTTGCCTCAATATCCACGGGTCGCTATTGCCGCGCTGGCGCGGGGCAGCACCGATTCAACGCGCGATTCAGGCGGGTGATACCGAAACCGGTGTCACCATTATGCAAATGGCAGCAGGCTTGGATACCGGCGATATGTTGTACAAAACCGTTTGCCCGATTACCCCGCAAGATGGCGGGCAAAGCATCCACGACAAACTGGCGGAACAGGGCGCAACTGCATTGTTGCATACGTTGGAATTGCTGGCAGCAGGCAAGCTGCAACCCGAAGTGCAAGACGACGCACTCGCCAATTACGCCCATAAACTTACCAAGGCAGAAGCGCAAATCGACTGGACACAAGCAGCGGCAGTGATTGACCGTACCATCCGTGCGTTTGATGCGTATCCGGTGGCGTTTACCTTGTATGAGGGACAGCCGTTGCGGTTGTTTGCGTCTTCTGTAAAAGAAACCCCTCCTAACCTCCCCTTATCAGGGGATGGACAAGAAGACGTCCTATCTTTTCTTCGCTCCTCCCCTGATAAGGGGAGGCTGGGAGGGGTTTCTTCTCCCGGCACGGTCATTGCCGAAAGCAAATCCGGCGTCGATATTGCCACGGGTGATGGGGTCGTGCGCATCCTCAGCTTGCAACTCCCCGGTGGCAAACGCTTAACCGCCGAGCAATTCCTCAACGGGCGTTCGTTGCTAGGAGTGCAATTGTGAGCGCCCGTGCGACAGCGGCGTTGTGCTTACAACGAGTGATTTATGAGGGCGAATCCCTTACCGAGGTGTTGCAAGACCGCACAATTGCGACGCTCAATCCGCAAGATCAGGCGTTGTTACGCGACATGTGTTTCGGCACCTTGCGCTGGCACGAGCGTTTAAGCGCTATCCTCAAAAAACTGGTGAAGAAAGCGTTAAAAGCGGCGGATAAGGATGTGGAATGCCTGTTACGCATTGGGCTGTACCAGCTCATTTACCAGCGCAAACCTGACCACGCCGCCGTCAACGAAACGGTTAAAGCCACCAAAAAACTCAAAAAAGACTGGGCGGGCAAACTGGTGAATGGCGTGTTACGCACCTTTATCCGCCAGCAAGCCGAATTGTTGGTGCAAGCGGATAGTACTGTCACGGCACGTTACGCTTGCCCCGACTGGCTACTTAAACGCCTGCAAATCGCGTGGCCGGACGACTGGGCAGACATTCTCAGCGCCAGCAATACGCACGCGCCGATGACCTTGCGAGTCAATCAACGGATGCAAACCACGGCGGCGTATCAAGCCTTGCTGCAAGAGGCGGGCATTGCGGCGGAGCTTGTCCCCGCAGTGGATAGCGCCTTGATCTTGCAAACCCCCGTCGGTGTCGAACAACTCCCTGGCTTTTTCAGTGGCACGGTGTCGGTGCAAGATGCCGCTGCGCAACTCGCCGCACAATTGCTGGATTGCCAAGCCGGAATGCGCGTTTTGGATGCGTGCGCTGCTCCCGGTGGCAAAACCAGCCACTTGCTGGAGCGCACTGACGGCTTGCACTTAATTTTCAATCACAAGGTTTAAACCACCGGCTTTAGCCGGTCAGCTTTAGCTGCGATAATGCGCTGTATGAACGAAGCGAGGTGCAGCATGGATTACCGCTATGGCAGTCACACGGTCTATCAGATTGAGTATCACTTTGTTTGGGTGACGAAATACCGTTACAAGGTGTTGACGGGAGAAGTAGCGCAGCGTGTGCGTGAGCTTGTTCGGCAGACTTGCGAGGCATTTGAGATCAGGATAGTCAAAGGCGTGGTGAGCAAAGACCATGTGCATATCTTGGTGAGTTGCCCGCCGGAACTAGCACCGAGTGAAATCATGCGTCGGATCAAGGGAAGGACATCCAGTCGGCTGTTTGAGGAGTTCCCCCATGTGAAGAAACGTTACTGGGGAAGGCATTTTTGGGCACGCGGGTATTTCTGCGCCACCGTGGGTCAAATGACGGAAGAGATGATCAAACAGTATTTGGAGCATCACTTTGAGCCAAATCCAAACGACCATTTCAAGATGGAACCGGAGTAAGCGTACCGACACGTCGTTTAGCCGACGTGTATCCGGGACTTTCAGTCCGTAGCAAAAAAACCCACCAGCTTTAGCTGGTGGTTGTTTAGTGCACTCGATGAAAGCGAATCACGCCTCAAACGTGTCACCGAAAACCTGACACGCCTGAATTTGCAGGCGCAACTGGTAACAGCGGATGCGGGGGAATTGGAAACTTGGTGGGATGGTCAATTATTCGACCGTATTTTGTTGGATGCCCCGTGTTCAGCCACTGGTGTCATCCGTCGCCACCCGGATATTAAAGTATTACGCCGTGACAGCGATATTGCCGAATTGCAACAAGAACAGGCGCGTTTATTGCGCAGTTTGTGGCATACTTTGCGCCCCGGCGGGCAGTTGCTGTATGCGACTTGCTCAATTTTGCCGGATGAAAACAGCCGTCAGGTGGAAGCTTTTTTGGCGGAATACCCTGATGCTTACCAGCAGCCTATAGAGGCTGCATGGGGTCATGCCCAAACCGTCGGGCGGCAAATTTTGCCGGGGGAACAGGGCATGGATGGGTTTTACTACGCACGATTGGGCAAAGCAGTGCAGGAAACAATACCGTGATCAGCAAATTATCCATAACGCAGCGATTTTTAGTCACCGGACTGCTATTGCTGTGCGCTTGTTTGGGGCAGGCGCAGGCGCAGGCTTCTGAAAGCAGCATCCGTTTTCAGGAGTTTTCTATTCGGATTCAGCCACCCAAGCAATTGATAACCACCCTCAAGTTGGATTACGACCTGAGTGATTATTTGCGTGAAGGCTTATTGAATGGCTTAACATTACAAAACGAAACTCGCTTTACCTTGGAGTGGCATAACACTTGGTGGTGGAATACTCAAAAACCCTTGGTGGTGGTGAAAACTGAACTAAAATACCATCCATTGAGCAAGCAGTATCAGGTCGTGCGCCAGGATACCAAGCAGAGCTGGAACTTCCCGAATCTGCCCGCTGCCTTAGAACAAATGGGAGCCTTGAGCGATCATCGCTTGCCAGCGCTACCGGGGGATGCGTGGGGAGATAATGCGGCTATTTTTGTGACCGCTACGCTTACTCAGCAATCATTGGAGTTGCCGTTGAAACTGAAGTCATTATTTTCTGACCGCTATTCACTGGAAAGTGATGGAGTGCTGTGGCCGATTCCCTAAAAAACCGTTGGTGGCAATGGCTGCCGCTACTGTTAGTGTTTTTATTGCTGATGGTGTCGTTGACGTTATTGAATCTGGCGACGCTCAGCCCCAGTAATCTCCAGCGTTACGGGGATTGGCATTTTTACTTCAGTGTGCTGACGCTGGTGTTACTGAGTGTGGTTATTCTCGGTAATTTGGTCAAAGTATTTAATCAGTGGCGCACCCGGCAAGCCGGTTCGCGTTTTACCTTGCGCTTAATGACGGGTTTTCTGATCCTGACCTTATTGCCGGTCTTATTTGTCTCGCTGTTTGCGGTTAACCTGATTGGTACACGCATTGACCGCTGGTTTTCAGTGTCGGTGGAGCGTGCCTTGGGCGATTCGCTCGAATTGAGCGAGTTGGCACTGGAAACCCGTCACCGTCAATATTTGGATGCCTTAAGGCGTTTCCACCCTAGCCTGCACGGCAAAGAGGTGCACGAAATCCCGCTGTTATTGGAGAAATTTCTCAGTATCGGTGCAAGTGAAATCGTGCTGCTGGATCATTCCCAGCAATTGTTGGCGTTGGCATTGGAAGATACCGAAACCTTGATTCCGCAAATGCCGGGGCAGGGTTTATTTCGTGCCATGCAAATCCGTGATTATTATTACGCACTTGAACCGGAAGGTACGGATAAGTTGTTTTCACGGGTGGCGCTGAAGGTTCGTTATGGGCGTGAGAGCGAATATCAGGCTATCCTTACCGCCCGCTTTCCGATAGCGGAGCGGGAGCGTGCTTTGGCTGAAAGCGTGTTGTCAGGGCGTAATGAATACACAAGCCTGGTGTATCAGCGCGATGTGCTGAAAAACATGTTTCGCCTGATGATTATCGTCATTATGGTGTTGACTACTTTGTTTTCTTTGTGGGCAGCGTTTGTGTTTTCGCGGCGCTTGACGCGCCCGGTACGCACGCTGGTGGAAGGCACGCTCGCGGTCGCCGCTGGTGATTTGGATAAGAAATTGCCTGTCTCGGAACGCGATGATTTCAGCATCTTGGCACGTTCGTTTAATACCATGACCAAGCGTCTGTCAGATGCACGGGTGGAGCGTGAACAAGCCCGCCGCCAGTTGCAACAGGAACACGATTACCTGCATGTGGTGCTGGAACATTTATCGTCCGGGGTCATTACGCTGGATGAAGCCAGTACGATTCGGCGCGTGAATTCGGCGGCTAACAGCATTTTGCGCCAACCCTTGCTGGATCAAGTCGGTAAAACCTTGAGTGAATTGGGGGATAAGCTGCCCGCGTTACAGCCTTTCATTGATATGGTGCAAACGCATTGGCAAGACATGCTCACCGGGCGTGAATGGCAGGCTGAAATCACTTTGAATACCGAAGATGGGCGGGTGATTTTGGTGTGTCGGGGTGCTTCCTTACCGCAAGGCGTGTCGGGGCAGCAAGGTTCCGTGTTGGTCTTTGATGATGTGACGGATTTGATTCAGTCCGAACACGATGCGGCGTGGGGCGAAGTGGCGCGGCGCTTAGCGCATGAAATCAAAAATCCGCTGACCCCGATTCAGCTTTCGGCGGAACGTTTGCACCGCAAATTGGCAGGGGAACTCAGTGCCGACTCTGCCAGTTTCCTGCAACGCATGACCAATACGATTGTGCAGCAAGTCGACAACCTCAAGTCGATGGTGAATGCCTTTAGCGATTATGCCCGCGCCCCCAGCTTACGTCTCCAGTCGGTGAACCTGAATGCGTTGGTGCAGGAAATTGCTGAGTTGTACCGCCTGAATGAAGGACAGGTGCAGATTCATCTGGAACTGGCTCCGAATTTGCCTGCGTTAGCGCTGGATATTCACCGCATTCGCCAACTGCTGGTGAATTTGACCAAAAATGCGCTGGAGGCATTGGAGGAACATCACGTCAGCCCCGCCAGCGTCACTATCAGTACGCAATACCAAGTGGATAGCAAACAAGCCATACTCAGTGTTCGGGATAATGGCTCTGGGATTGCGCCAGAATTATTGCCACGCTTGTTCGAGCCTTACGTTACCAGCAAACACAAAGGCACCGGCTTGGGCTTGGCGATTGTTAAAAAAATCGTTGAGGAGCACGGCGGATACATCAGCGCCCGCAATCATGAGAGCGGAGGCGCTATAATCAGCGTAAAGTTTCCAGTCAATGAGGCATAGGGAGTAGGGATATGACCGCACAATACATTATGGTGGTGGATGACGAGCCGGATATTCGCCAGCTTGTCAGTGAAATTCTCGAAGACGAAGGCTATCGAGTAGTCACGGCTGAAAATGCCGCCAAAGCCCGTGAACTGCACCGCAGCCGCAAACCTGATCTGATTTTGCTCGATATTTGGATGCCGGGGCAAGACGGCATTTCCCTGCTCAAAGAATGGCGTGAAAACGATACGCTGTGTTGCCCAGTCATTATGATGTCAGGGCATGGCACGATTGAAACTGCCGTGGAAGCCACCAAACTCGGCGCACACGATTTTATTGAAAAGCCGCTGTCGATGGCAAAAATGTTGCTGACTATTAGCAATGCCTTGCGTGCCAGTCAACTGGAAAAAGAAAACCGGGGTTTGCGCAAACAAATGGTCAGCTCTTTGGAACCGGTAGGCAGTAGCCAACCCATGCAACGCTTGCGTGAACAAGCCAAACGCATTGCGCAACACGATAGCCGCGTGCTGTTGTATGGCGAGCCGGGTACGGGTAAGGAGACGTTTGCCCGTCATATTCATGCCATCAGTAGCCGTAAAAATCGCCCGTTTGTGCGTGCTGCCTTGAGTGCAGGTAAAGACCATGCGACCACGCTCAGCCATTTGCTGTTTGGGCGTGAGGAGCAGGGCAAAATTCAATACGGCTTGCTGGATGAAGCCAATGGCGGGGTGCTATTCCTCGCTGAAATCTATGAATTGGATCAGGATACCCAGACCCGTTTGCTGCATACCCTCAAGGAAAACCGCTACATGCGTATCGGTGGCAGCGATTGGGTGGATATGGATATTACCCTGATGGTGTCTTCCTCCCACGATTTGCTGGATGATGTGCGTGGCGGTAAATTCAATGAGGAATTGTATTACTTGTTGAATATCGTGCCGGTCATGATCCCGCCCTTGCGCGACCACCCCGAAGACGTGCCGGAATTACTGAATCATTACGTTGATATTCTGACCGCACAAGACGGTTTGCCGTACCGGCATATTTCGCTGGCGGCACAGAATTTTCTGCGTAATCACTCGTGGCCGGGTAATATCCGCGAATTGCGCAACCTGGTGCAGCGCTTGCTGATTTTGGGTACTGAGACTGAGGTGTCGCTGGATGAGGTGGAAGAGTCCGTCGGTACACGCATTCCTGTGTTTTCACAGGAAATCGGGCAAATTCCCGAAAGCCTGTTTGATATGCCGCTACGGGAAGCCCGCGAGCAGTTTGAACACGATTACCTGATTTATCAGCTCAAACAAGCCGATGGCAATGTGAGCAAACTCGCGGATCAGGTAAAAATGGAGCGTACCCATTTGTACCGCAAAATGCGCTCCCTCAATGTTGACCCGAAAAAATACGGACGCTAAGCGCACGCTATGAAAATCCTGATTCTCGGTGCTGGGCAAGTGGGTCATTCCGTTGCCGCTTCATTGGTAAACGAAGACAACGATGTCACGATTGTGGACACGAATGCCACTGCCTTGCGCGACTTGCGTGAAAAACTCGACGTGCGAGTGGAGGTGGGACAGGCTTCCTACCCACGGGTGCTGGAACGTGCCGGAATCGAGGATGCCGATATGATCGTGGCAGTGACCAATAGCGATGAAATCAATATGGTTGCCTGCCAGATTGCGCATACGCTCTACCATACGCCGACCAAAATTGCGCGGATTCGCTCCTCGCATTATTTGGATCGCCCCGAATTGTTTAACGATGCGGCGGTGCCGATTGATGTGCTGATCAGCCCGGAACAATTGGTGACAGAGCATATTTTTAACCTGATTTCCCACCCCGGTTCCTTGCAAGTGATCAGCTTTGCCAATGGCAAGGTGCAAATGGTCGGGGTGAAAGCGCTGCATGATGGCCCGCTGATTGGTTCCCCCTTGAAAGCCATGCGTGAACACATGCCGGGTGTGGAAGCACGGGTTGCGGCAATTTTCCGCAAAGGCAAGCCGATTAACCCGACCGAAGCCACGGTGGTGGAAGTTAATGATGAAATCTTTTTCATTGCCAGCCCCAAACACATCCGCGCCATTATTAGCGAATTACGCAAGCTCGACAAACCCTACAAGCGCATTATGCTGGCAGGTGGCGGCAATATTGGCAATCGCTTGGCACGTTTGCTGGAAGAGTCTCGTTATCACGTCAAAATCATTGAGAAAGATAATGAACGTGCTGCCAAACTCGCCGAACGCCTTGATAAAACCATTGTGCTGGAAGGCGATGCCGCTGACGAAAGCTTGCTGAGCGAGGAAAACATCGACAATACCGATGTGTTTGTGGCAATTACCAATGACGACGAAGCCAATATTTTGTCTTCCATGTTGGCGAAGCGTTTGGGGGCAAGACGGGTCATGTGCCTGATTAACCGCCCCAGTTACATTGATTTGGTGGAAAGCAGCATCGACATTGCGATTTCGCCGCAGCAAGTGACCATTGGCGCGTTACTGACGCATATTCGCCGGGGCGATATTGTGGCGGTACATGCTTTGCGGCGCGGTTCGGCGGAAGCGATTGAAGTGGTGGTACATGGCAATTACAAAACCTCGCGGGTGGTGGGCAGGCGTTTGGATGAAATCAAATTGCCTCCCAGTGCGACCATTGGCGCATTGGTGCGGGGGGATAGCATTTTGATGTCTGCTGCTGAATTGGTGGTGCAGGAAAATGACCACATCATTATGCTGGTGACGGACAAACGTTACGTGCCAGCGGTGGAGAAACTGTTCCAAGTCGGCATCCAATTCTTTTAAGCCTATGCAATTCAAAGTCATACAACGGGTGTTGGGCTTATTGATCATGGTGTTTAGCCTGACCATGCTGCCGCCTATCCTGATTGGTTGGGCAATGGATGACCCGGAAACCTTGCCGTTTTGGGAAAGTTTTGCCTTGTTGTTAGCTGGTGGGTTTTTATTGTGGCTACCGGTTTACCGTGAGCGCGGCGAATTGCGTTCCCGCGATGGCTTTTTGATTGTGGTGTTGTTTTGGGTGGTGTTGGGCTTATCGGGGTCGTTGCCTTTCATCTTGTCGGAATCGGTGGAATTATCCGTGACCGATGCGGTATTCGAGTCTATTTCCGGGCTAACCACGACCGGGGCGACGGTCATTATCGGTTTGGACAGTTTGCCGCGTTCCATGCTGTTTTACCGTCAGGAACTGCAATGGCTGGGGGGCATGGGTATTATCGTGTTGGCCGTGGCGATTCTGCCGATCCTGGGGGTTGGGGGGATGCAGCTTTATCGCGCCGAAACGCCGGGACCGATGAAAGATGCCAAGCTTACTCCACGCATTACCGAAACCGCTAAATTGCTGTGGTACATCTATTTGGTGTTGACGGTATTGTGTGCGGTGGCGTACCGCGTGGCGGGTATGGACTGGTTTAATGCGATTTCCCACAGTTTTAGTACCGTGGCAATTGGTGGGTTTTCAACCCATGATTCCAGCCTTGGGTATTACGATAGCAGTGCCATTGAGGCGGTTGCCATCGTATTTATGTTGCTCTCCGGGGTGCATTTCGGGCTGCATTTTATCGCTTGGCGCAGTGCCAGTCTCATGGGGTATGTGCGGGATTCGGAGTTTCGTGCCTATGTCAGTTTAATGCTGGGGCTGATGGTGATCAGCACGCTGTATTTGGCTTACAACTCAACCTATGAAACGTTTGCGGAAGCATTGCGGCATTCGGTGTTTCATGTGGTATCCATTGGGACGACCACTGGCTTTACGACCACAGGGTACAGTGAATGGCCGGGATTTTTGCCGGTGTTGCTGTTGTTTGCCAGTTTTATTGGCGGGTGTGCCGCGTCTACCGCCGGGGGCATGAAGGTCATTCGTTTCCTGCTGTTGGTGAAACAGGGGATTCGTGAAGTCAATCGCCTGATTCATCCCAATGCCCGCATCAGCATAAAAATCAACCGTAATCCGTTGCCGGAAAATGTGATGCAGGCGGTGTGGGGCTTTTTCTCGGTGTATATCGCGGTGTTTGTGGTGTTTATGCTGGTGCTAATGGCGCAGGGGTACGATCAAATTACCGCATTTTCTGCCGTTGCCGCCACTTTGAATAACTTGGGGCCAGGGCTTGGGGATGTCGCGGGTACATTCAAAAGCCTCGATGATTTTTCTAAATGGTGGTTATGTCTGGCGATGTTAATGGGGCGCTTGGAATTATTCACCATGTTGGTGATTTTAACCCCGGCATTTTGGCGCAAGTAGTTCGTTAACGCGGTTAATCTGCTGCGGATAGCCGTTCATCCCACATTCACCGCTGATAAATGGCGGAACCGGTATACTGCGCCACACAAGGAAGTACGTGCATGGCATGGACGCCTTTTCTTCCCTGAATCCCAACAATAAGACACAGCTAAGGGAATGCCTCATGAACAAACACTCACAGCGCGGTTTGACGCTCATCGAACTCATCGTCACTGTCACCATCGTGGCAATATTAGCAGCCGTGGCTACGCCGTCATTGCGTGAAATGGTGGAAAATAATCGCCTGACCGCTCTCAATAACCAACTGGTTTCCACCCTCAACTATGTACGCGCAGAAGCGGTAAAACGTAATTATCCTGTCACTATGTGCGTGCGTAAAGCGGATGGCTCAGGTTGCGTGGATAAAACCAGTACCGATGGATTTGATAACGGCTGGATTGTGTTTGTCGATTGCAACGGTAACGATGCGATTGATGCTTCCGGTTGTAATTACGGCTCCGGTAACACCAATGCGGCTGAGGAAATTCTATTGGATACCATGCCGAATTTTAATGGCGTCACGGTTACTGGTCCAGATACCATTCCCAATAACATAACCCCCAGCATTCGTTACAAGCCCAATGGTGGGATCGCAGGTGTCAGTGGCAGCTTGGTGCTGAATACGGATACACAGGAATACGAGCAGGATTTAAATGCCAGTGGGGTTGCGCGTTACAAAATCAAAATCCAATCGGCAACAGGCAGAATCCGCTCTTGTAAGATTCCAACCGGTGGCTCTGATTGCTGAGCGCTACGCACTGAATTGGGGCAAAATTTCATTGCGTATTCACTTGTGTTGGGGGAAAATCCGGTACGATTTACAACAATAAACCTGCGCTAGATCAAGGCAAGCTAGTGGTTTTCCGGCATAGAATTTGCATAACTATATTGCTGGTTACACGCAGAAGGAGAATTCATGCCCATCACCACGGAACATCCATCCCATGCTGGCACACTACCGGCATTGCACCAGCCCATTCATGCCGCCCTGCAACAGCATTATGCAACCCTCCGCGATGTGCATTTGCGCGAATTGTTTGCCGCTGATCCTGCCCGTTTTGAACGCTTTTCCCTGCAAGTTGGCGATATTTTCCTCGACTATTCCAAGAACCGGATTACCACTGAAACCTTGCAACTGCTGATGCAACTCGCGGAAGCGGCTGATGTGGCAGGCTGGCGCGAACGCATGTTCCAAGGTGACACCATCAATAACACCGAACACCGCGCCGTATTGCACACTGCTTTGCGCAATCGCAGCAATACGCCGGTGCTGGTTGACGGTGAAAATGTCATGCCAGCGGTGAATGCGGTGATCGCACAAATGAGCGCTTTCGCCGAACGGGTACGTGGCGGTAGCTGGACAGGTTATACCGGCAAGCCGATTGTGGATGTGGTGAACGTCGGCATCGGCGGTTCTGATTTGGGACCGCACATGGTGTACCAAGCCTTGAAAGCCTACCGTCATCCACGCCTGAATATGCATTACGTCTCCAATGTTGACGGTGCACACATTGCCGAAAAGCTCGAAAGCCTTGACCCTGAAACCACGCTGTTTATCGTCGCTTCCAAAACCTTTACCACCCAAGAAACCATGACCAATGCGCACCATGCGCGGCACTGGTTTTTGCAACACGCTGCCGATGACGCGCACATTGCCAAGCATTTCGTGGCGGTTTCCACCAATCGGGAAGCGGTGATGGGGTTTGGGGTTGACCCTGAGAATATGTTCGGTTTCTGGGATTGGGTCGGGGGGCGCTATTCGTTGTGGTCAGCGATTGGGCTTTCGGTGGTGTTGGCAGTGGGGGCAGAAAATTTCATTGCCTTGCTGGATGGCGCACACGCAATGGATCAGCATTTCCGTGATGCACCGTTTGAGTGCAATATGCCGGTCATCCTCGCGCTGTTGGGTGTGTGGTACAGCAATTATTTTGGGGCAGAATCGCAAGTCATCCTGCCTTACGATCATTACTTGCGCAGTCTGCCCTTGTATTTGCAGCAAGCCGATATGGAAAGCAATGGCAAATCGGTCGACCGTGATGGCAACGCCGTGGATTATGCCACCGGGCCGATTATTTGGGGGACGAGTGGCATTAATGGGCAACATGCGTTCTACCAACTGATTCACCAAGGTACACGGTTGATTCCGGCTGATTTCATTATTTCGGTCACGCCGCCGACCGATTTGCACGCGCAGCACGATATTCTGATGGCAAACTTTTTGGCGCAAACCGAAGCGCTAATGCGGGGGCGTACTTTGCAAGAAACCCGCGACAGTGGCGTGACCCCGCCTCATGCGCCTAAAGTGTTTGCTGGTAATCACCCTAGTAATGCTTTATTGCTGACGGCACTCACGCCGCATACTTTAGGTATGTTGATTGCGTTGTACGAACACAAAATTTTCGTGCAAGGCATTATTTGGAATCTGAACTCTTACGATCAGTGGGGGGTTGAATTGGGCAAGCAATTGGCGAAATGCATCCAGCCTGAATTGAATGCAGCCGAGCCTGTGACCTCGCATGACGCTTCCACCAATGGTTTAATTAATCGCTATCGGCAACAACGCGCCCAATAACGGGCAGTATAAACGCGCATACCTTGACCTGTAGCAGCGCATGGCGTGTCCACGCTTGCTAGGATCAAGGCATAACAAGCCATAACCCAAAAACGCATACGTAACCATAGGGTCGTCGATGAATGTAATTGCTGGTGATATTGGCGGTACAAAAAGCTGGCTGGCATGGGTGCAAGCCGATGCGCAGACTGCCAGAGTGTGCTTCGAACATGTGTATGCCAGTAGCGAATTTGTCAGTGCCGAAGCGTTGTTGCAGCAATTCTTGGCAGATGCGCAGCAAACCGTTGCCCCGGATAGTGTCTGTTTAGCTTTGCCGGGGCCGGTGCAAGCCGGTCAACCGATTCGCCTCACCAATCTGGATTGGACGCTGGAACATGCCGCGCTGCAAGCCTTGTTGAATACCCCACAACTGCTTTTTATGAATGATTTCCAAGCGGCGGCGGCAGGTGTTGCCACGCTAACGGCGGCAGATTATGTGGTGTTGAATGCGGGGGTGCACTCAGGGAACGGGGAAACGCGTGTGATTACGGGCGCGGGAACGGGCTTGGGATTGGCGTGGATGCAAGCGGATGCCAATGGACATTACCAGAGTTTTGCGACCGAAGGTGGGCATACCGATTTTGCGCCTGCGAATGCGCAGCAAGAACGCTTGCTGGCATTTATGCGCCAGCGTTTCAGCCATGTGTCGTGGGAAAGGGTCTTGTCTGGCCCCGGCGTGAATCAGGTTTACCAGTTTTGTCTGCATGATATGACGGGCAATTTGCCGGATGAGTTGCGTGACCGTGGTGGGGCTGAAGTGAATAGCGCTGCCCAAGCGGGCGACCCGATAGCGCTGGCGGCGATGGAGCTGTTTACCGATATTTACGCTAACTGGGTCGGCAATGTGGCGCTACTCTACCAGCCACGCGGTGGCTTGTATTTGGCGGGTGGTATTTCCGCTCGCATTCAAGCGTGGTTACAGACACCCCGGTTTTTGGCGGCTTGTTTTGACAAAGGCAGGATGGCTGGCTTGGTTCAGCAAATGCCGATCTACTTAATTACCAATACGCGGCTCGGCTTACAAGGGGCGCTGGCGGCTGCACTGCAACATAGGAAGACATCATGACACTGGATAAAAATCAGCAGGCAAAGTTGTACCGTTATTACACTGAACCGAAGATGGTCACGGAGTTGACCCGTAAAACCCTGGCCTTGGTGTTGGCGGGCGGCGAAGGTTCGCGTTTGAAAGATTTGACGATGTGGCGGGCAAAACCTGCTGTGCCATTCGGTGGTAAATACCGCATTATCGACTTTGCTTTATCCAATTGCGTGAATTCCGGCATTCGGCGGGTTGGGGTGCTGACGCAATACAAATCGCATTCCATGATTCGCCATTTGCAACGCGCCTGGGGGTTTATGCGGGCGGAAATCGGCGAGTTCGTGGAAATCCTTCCTGCGCAACAACGCACCAACAAAAAGGAATGGTATCAAGGCACTGCGGATGCGCTGTTCCAGAACATCGACATCGTGCAACGCCATGACCCGGACTACGTGCTGGTGTTGGGTGGCGACCATATTTACACGATGGATTATTCCAAAATGTTGATACACCACGTCAATTCTGATGCGGATTTCACCGTGGGCTGTATTGAAGTGCCGGTGGAGGAAGCCAAAGGTTTCGGGGTAATGTCGGTCGATGATGGCTTGCGTATCACTAAATTCGCTGAGAAGCCTGCTCATCCCGAAGAAATTGCTGGCAAGCCGGGCATGGCGTTAGCGTCGATGGGGATTTACATCTTCTCCCGGGATTTTCTCTACAAAGTGCTGTACGAAGATGCTGCGAAAATGCATTCCTCGCGGGATTTTGGCAAGGACATCATTCCCGCCAACATCAACAGCGCCAAGGCAATGGCCTATCCTTTCCGCAAGGATAATGGCGAACCGGGCTACTGGCGTGACGTGGGGACGCTGTATTCTTATTGGCAAGCCAATATGGAACAGTGCGCCGTCGAACCCGAACTGAATTTGTATGACCGTGACTGGCCAGTGTGGACTTACCAAGCACAATATCCACCCGCTAAATTCATTTTCGACGATGAAGGTTGCCGGGGTGAGGCCATTGACTCACTGATTTCAGCCGGTTGTATCCTTTCCGGCGCAAGGGTTAAACGCTCCCTGGTGTTTTTCGCCACCACGATTGGTAAACACAGCCATGTGCGCGATAGTGTGATTTTGCCCAAAGTGAGCATCGGGGAAAATTGCAAGATCACCAAAGCTATCATCGACAAAGGCACGGTAATTCCCGATGGTACGATTATCGGACAAGACCTCGAACTCGACAGCAAACGCTTCCACGTCACCCCCGAAGGCATCGTCCTGGTGACGGCGGAAATGATGGGACAAAAACTTCACTCCGGCGACAAGGATATGTTATGGCGAATGGCCAGTTAAATGTTGTTCTCTGCTGGCACATGCACCAGCCGTGGTATCGCAACGGGTTAGACGGTGAATACCGCCTACCGTGGGTTTACTTGCATGGCATCAAAGATTACAGCGACATGGCGGCGCATCTGGAAAAACACAGCCGGATGCGCAGCGTGGTTAACTTTGCCCCGGTGTTGCTGGAGCAAATCGACGATTACGCCCAGCAATTAAGTGCGTTCCTCAGCAACGCTACGCCGATGCAGGATAAGTTGTTGAATCTGCTGGCAGGGGTTGAACCCGTGCCAGCAGATACGGCAGCGCGTGCTGAATTGATCGCGGAATGCCAGCGTTGTCATGCGCCGACCATGATTCACTCGCACGCGCCATTTCAGCGCTTGTTCAAGATGATTGGTGCCACCGATGAGTCGGGCATTGGCAGCAAACGCTTTCGTTGTTCCTTAGTGTATTTGAGTGATCAATTTTTTCTCGATTTGTTGACTTGGTATCACTTGGCGTGGATGGGGCAGTCGTTGCAAGACTTACCCATTATTCAGCGCCTATTAGAACGGGGCAGCGAGTTCAGCGCGGCGGATCGGCGGGATTTGCTGGGCGTGATGCGTGATTGTCTGGCGGGTCTGATTCCGCGCTACCGCAAACTGGCGGAACGCGGGCAGGTGGAATTAGCCATGACGCCGTACATGCACCCGATTGTACCCTTGCTCAATGATTTCAATAACCTGCGTTGTTCCTTGCCGGATGCACCCGTGCCGCAAACTAGGCATTACCCTGACGGCGAAGTGCGATCACGCTGGCATTTGCAGCAAGGCATTGACGTATTCCAGCATTATTTCGGTTTGAAACCGCAAGGCGTGTGGTTGTCCGAAGGTGGAATTAGCGAAGACGCGGTAAGCCTGCTGGATGAGCTGGGGATTCGTTGGACGGCTTCCGGGGAAGGCGTGTGGCGTAACAGTTGCCGTTTATCAGGTTACGATGGTGAAGATGAACACAGCAAACGCAGCTTGTTCATGCCGTATCAGCAAGTGGATAGCAAGGTGCGCGTGTTCTTCCGCGATGATGGTTTGTCGGATTTGATCGGCTTTAAGTACAGCACCTGGCACGCCCGCGATGCGGTGGCAGATTTCGTGCAACACTTGGAAAACATTGCGGTATTCCTGAATCACAATGCCTCCAATCAAGTGGTGTCGATCATTTTGGATGGCGAAAATGCGTGGGAATATTACCCGAAAAACGGCGCGTATTTCCTCGATGCGCTGTATGCCGCGCTGAGCAATTCTGACCAAATCAAAATGGTCACGTTTGCCGAAGCCAGTAACTTGCCGACGCGCACTATGCCTAAGATTTGTGCGGGCAGTTGGGTGTATGGCTCGTTCTCGACGTGGATTGGTTCGCCCGATAAAAACCGTGGGTGGGATTACCTTGCTGCCGCCAAAGTCGCCTTCGACGAGGTAATGGCAGCGGGTACGTTGGATACCCAACAGCAAACCCTCGCCAGCCGTCAGTTGGGGATTTGCGAAGGTTCTGACTGGTTCTGGTGGTTCGGCGATTACAATCCGGCGGATAGCGTGCGCGATTTCGAGCGCTTGTTCCGTCAGCAATTGCGCAAGCTGTATGAAATGTTGGGCGTGGATGCGCCTGAGTATCTGGATAAACCGATGTCGCAAGGTGGTGCAGGCGCTGAAAATGCGGGCACGATGCGTAGGAATACTTGATGGGTGTACAAACGATTGGGCGTGCGGCGGGGGTGTTGTTACACCCCACTTCTTTGCCGAGCGGTAAATTGGATGCAGATGCGTACCGCTGGGTCGATTGGCTGGCAGATGCGGGTTTTAAGGTCTGGCAAATGTTGCCGCTGGGCGTGCCGTTGGCGGGGTTGTCGCCGTATCAATGTGCGTCAGCATTCGCCGTAAACCCAGATCTATTTTCTTCGCCCCCTTCACCCCTTGCGGGGGAAGGGCTGGGGATGGGGGGAACGGCGCAGCCGTTTTCTTTCGATGCATGGTACGCCAACCAAAAACACTGGGTCGAAGACTACGCCCTGTTCATGGTGCTAAAACAGCAGTTCGATGGCAAGGAATGGGCTGAATGGTCAGTAGCGTTCCGCAGCCGCGATCCCAAAACGCTGTTCACGGCACGCGGCGAACACGCCGAAGCCCTCGCCGCCATTATCCACGAGCAATATGCTTGCTGGTTGCAATGGCAAGCCTTACGCACCTATGCTACTGAACGCGGTGTTGCTCTGTTCGGTGACATGCCGATTTTCGTCGCCTACGACAGCGCGGATGTGTGGGCAAACCCACAGCGTTTCCTGCTGGATGACAGCGGGACACCAACCGTGGTGACAGGCGTGCCGCCCGACTATTTCTCCGAAACAGGGCAACGCTGGGGCAATCCGCACTACGACTGGGCATACATGCAGACGGAAAACTTCCAGTGGTGGCAACAACGCCTCGCTTATCATTTTGAATTTTTCGATTTGGTACGGCTGGATCATTTCCGTGGGCTAGAAGCAAGCTGGATGATTCCGGCGACCGAACCGACAGCCATCAACGGTTACTGGCAAAAGGTGGCAGGCGATGCGATGCTGGAAAGCTTGCAAGCGAGCATGGGTAATATTCCGCTGATTGCCGAAGATTTGGGGGTGATTACGCCCGATGTCACCGCTTTGCGTGACAAATACGGTTTGCCGGGCATGAGTGTATTGCAATTCGGCTTTGATCACTTTGACGATAACCCGCATAAGCCGCACAATGTGCGTGAGAATACCGTGTATTACACCGGTACACACGATAATGACACCTTGCAAGGTTGGTTCACCGGTCTGAATACGGATGCCCAGCGCCACGTCATGGGGGTGCTGGGTATTGAGGCTGCTTCACAGGTGACAGATACTATGCTGGACACGATTTTTGCCAGCCGTGCGTTGTTAGCCATTATTCCATTACAAGATTTACTGCATTTAGGTAGCGATGCCCGCATGAATACCCCCGGTACGGTGGAGGGTAATTGGGCATGGCGCTTCGACTGGTCAGACATACCGGCAACTCTGGCATCACAATTGCATGAAAAACTACAGGGACACCAGCGAAATGAACGAGAACTTGCGTCGGATACAACAAGGCACACATCACGACCCGTTTGATTGGCTGGGATGGCATCCGCTACCGGATGGCAACCAGGTGCTGCGTACTTTCATGCCTGCCGCTGAAGCGGTTGAAGTCGTCGGGCATGGATTGATGACACGCTTGGAAGGTACTGATTGTTTTGAAGCGAAGCTACCCTCTGCAACTGACACCACTCCTTCGCATCCCGCCCTACGCTGGCAGGACAAACAATCGGGCAACTGGCACGATGCCGTCTGTCCCTATACGTTTCCTCCACAGGTGGGCGACCTTGATTTGCATCTCCTTGGTCAAGGTCGCCATCACCACGCTTGGAAAGTTCTCGGTTCTCATGCGACCAGCGTTGACGGTATCGCAGGCACACGGTTTGCGGTGTGGGCTCCAGCGGTCAAGCGCGTCAGCGTGATCGGCGATTTCAATGCATGGGACGGGCGGCGTCACCCGATGCGAGTGCGCGGTGATTCCGGCGTGTGGGAAATTTTCATCCCCGGCATTGCAGTCGGCACTTCTTACAAATACGAAATCCTCAACCGTCACGATGCCATTGTGGTCAAAACCGACCCGTATGCGCAGCAGATGTTCATGCGCCCCGAAACCACTTCCCGCGTTCCCAATGATGTGCCGCACCCTTGGCAAGATAGCGCGTGGATTAGCGCCCGCGAACAGTTCGATTGGCAACACCAGCCGATGAGCGTGTACGAATTGCACCCCGGTTCATGGCGCAAACACCCGGATGGGCGTTTTTATTCGTGGGCGGAACTCACGGAAACGCTGATTCCTTACGTCACCGACTTAAATTACACCCACATCGAATTAATGCCGGTCGCGGAACACCCGCTGGATGAATCGTGGGGTTATCAAGTGTCGGGCTATTACGCCCCCACCGCCCGTTACGGCACGCCAGATGATTTCCGCGCATTCGTGGATGCCTGCCACGTCGCGGGGCTTGGCGTATTGCTGGATTGGGTTCCGGCGCATTTCCCCAAAGATGATTTTGCGCTGGCAAAATTTACCGGCGAACCGCTTTACGAACACGCTGACCCGCGTCGCGGCGAACATCAGGATTGGGGGACACTAATTTTCGATTTCGGGCGCAATGAGGTGAAAAACTTCCTGATTTCCAATGCGCTGTATTGGATTGATGAATTCCACATCGACGGGCTGCGGGTGGATGCGGTCGCGTCGATGCTGTATTTGGACTATTCGCGCAAAGCTGGAGAATGGTTGCCGAATCAGTATGGAGGACGCGAAAACATTGAAGCGATTGCGTTTTTGCGCGAAATGAATACCGTGGTGCATGGCTATTTCCCTGGCGTATTGACGATTGCGGAAGAATCCACGTCATGGCCTGCGGTATCGCGCCCGGTGGAAATCGGCGGTTTGGGTTTCAGCATGAAATGGAACATGGGTTGGATGAACGACAACCTCAAGTACATTGAGCAAAACCCCGTGCATCGTAAATACCACCATAACTTGCTAACGTTTAGCCAGATTTATGCGTATTCGGAAAATTTCGTGCTGCCGCTGTCACACGATGAAGTGGTGCATTTGAAGCACAGTATGCTGGATAAAATGCCGGGTGATTACTGGCAAGCCTTTGCGAATCTGCGGCTGTTTTATGCATGGCATTACGCGCACCCCGGTAAAAAGTTGTTGTTTATGGGCAGTGAATTCGGGCAATGGGCAGAATGGAACGTGAAAAAAGAGCTGGATTGGGCGTTATGCCAGTTTCCGGCGCATGACAGCATTCGCCATGTATTGCGCGATTTGAACCGGCTGTACCGTGATTTGCCCGCCTTGCACCACTACGATTTTGACGGGCGCGGCTTTCAGTGGATTGATTGCCATGATTCCGATCAATCGGTGTTGAGTTTGATCCGGCACGGTGAAAATCCTGATGATCAGTTGATTATATTGCTAAACTTTACCCCTGTACCCCGTTACGCTTACCGTATTGGGGTTCCCGCTGCTGCGAGCTACCGCGAAGTGCTGAATACCGATTCGGAATACTACGGCGGGAGCAATTGCGGCAATGCGGGCATGATTCCGGTGCAACCTCATGCTTGGATGGGGTTTGAGCATTCGGTCGAAGTCACCTTGCCGCCATTGGCGGCGCTATTTTTACAAGCGTGCTGAATGAAACTACTGTTTGTTGCGAGTGAAGCCTACCCCTTGGTAAAAACGGGTGGCTTGGGGGATGTTGCGTACAGTTTGCCGGTGGCGTTGCACAAAGCCGAGGTGGATGTGCGGCTGTTGTTGCCCGGCTACCGCGATTTATTGCGTAAATTGCGGAGCGTGCGGATTCTGGGTTGGTTGGAACTGCAAGGTGCGGGGCAAATACACACGGTGCGAATGCTGGAAAGCCAGCATCCCGATTACCCGTTCCCGCTGTGGATTGTGGATTGCCCCGCGCTGTTTGATCGCCCCGGCAACCCGTATTTGCAACCGAATGGCTACGACTGGGCGGATAATGTCGAGCGCTACACCGTGTTTGCACGGGCAGCGGCGGAACTGGCACGGGATGCGTTGCAACTGGACTGGACACCGGATGTGGTTCACGCCCACGACTGGCAAACCGGCTTAGTGCCTGCATTTCTGGATATGCTGCCGCAACGCCCGCAGCGGATTTTCACTATCCATAATCTGGCTTACGGCGGGCATTTTTCACAGGCCGATTTCACCAGCTTACACTTGCCAAGCTATTGGTGGTCAGCGGAAGGCGCGGAATTCTACGGCGGCTTTTCGATGCTGAAAGCAGGCATTGTGTATTCGGATGCCGTCACCACGGTCAGCCCGACGTATGCGCGGGAAATCTGTACGCCCGCGTTTGGTTACGGCATGGATGGTTTGCTGCAATCGCGCAGTTACAAGTTGCGCGGCATCCTCAATGGCATTGATAACGATATTTGGAATCCGGCAACCGATGCGTATTTGCCTGCACATTACAGTGTTGAGCAAGTCCAGCCGGGCAAAAGCCTGAATAAAGCCGCGCTGTTGCGGCGCTTTGGGGTGCAGGATCCTGATTCGCATCTGCCATTCCCTTTGCTGGGCATGGTGAGCCGTTTGGTGGAACAGAAAGGCGTGGATCTGGTGATTAACGCGATTCCCGATTTACTTGCCACCACCGATGCCCGCTTTGCGCTGATTGGGGCGGGACATGGCTATTTTGAACAACGCTTGCGGGATTTGGCGGCACAACACCCCAATCGCGTGTTTGTGTTCATCGGCTATGACGAGCAATTTGCGCACTTGCTGGAAGCGGGCGCGGATATGTTCTTGATGCCCTCGCGCTTTGAGCCGTGTGGGCTGAACCAGATGTACAGCTTGCGCTATGGCACGCCACCGATTGTGCTGCATACCGGTGGCTTGGCGGATACGGTGACGGATGGTGTGGATGGCTTCGTACTCCACGAACCGATTACCAGCGCCTTGAAAGGCACAATCCTGCGGGCAATTGACTGTTTCTATCAGCCAGCCTTGTGGCAGCAATTACAAACAACCGGCATGAAACATGCATTCGGATGGGATAACAGCGCGACAGAATATCTGGCGCTATACAACAAAGGAGCAACCGCATGACAGAACACTTTTCACAGCACATCCCGTATGTCGCCGTACCGCTAGACCCATTATCCAATGACGCAGAAACCTTAGGCGCTGATTTCCAGCGTTACCTCTCGTACCACTTGGGGCGTTTTCAGGGTTGCAAGCCGGTGTACTTGTATCAGGCATTGGCGTACACCTTACGGGATCGTTTAATGGTGAACTGGCGTAAGACTTGGGGCGAATACCTGCAACCGGGGCGTCGCCGCGCTTACTATATGTCGCTGGAATTTTTGATCGGGCGTTCGCTTGGCAATAATTTGTTGAATCTGGATATTTGCGAACCTACGAAAAGTGCGTTGTTGAACTATTGCACCGACATGGAGGAAGTGTCTTCGCAAGAACCCGATGCGGGTTTGGGGAATGGCGGTTTGGGGCGTTTGGCAGCGTGCTTTATGGACAGTTGCGCCACGCTGGGCTTGCCGGTAGTGGGTTATGGGATTCGCTACGAATATGGCATGTTCCGCCAGCACATCGACAACGGCTACCAAGTTGAAGACCCCGACCATTGGTTGCGCGACCCGAACCCGTGGGAATTGGAGCGTGCTGAATACAGCCAGCGGGTGCAATTCGGCGGTCATACCGAACATTTTCTTGATCACAGCGGCAAGCAGCGGGTACGCTGGGTCGGCACGAATGACGTGCTGGCTGTGCCGTTTGATATGCCGGTTTCCGGCTATAAAAACGATACCGTGAACACCTTGCGTTTGTGGAAAGCAACAGCGACGGATGAATTCAACCTCGACGAATTCAACGCGGGCAGTTACACCGAAGCGGTCGAAGCTAAAAACCACGCTGAACACATTTCAATGGTGCTGTACCCTAATGACAGCAGTGAAAACGGCAAGGAATTGCGCTTACGCCAGCAATATTTCCTTGCCTCTGCCAGTTTGAAAGACGCGATTCGTTTGTGGGAACGTCAGGGTAATTACGATTACACCAAGTTTGCGGCTGAACACGTTTTCCAGATGAACGATACGCACCCGACTATTGCGGTCGCGGAATTGATGCGCATTTTGATGGATGAGAAAGGCTTGGGTTGGGATGAAGCCTGGGCGATTACGTCTAACTGCATGGCGTACACCAACCACACGTTGTTGCCAGAAGCATTGGAACGTTGGGCAGTACATTTGTTTGCCAAATTGTTACCCCGCTTGCTGGAAATTATTTATGAAATCAATGCGCGTTTCTTGCGCCAAGTGGCAATGAAATGGCCGGGTGATACCGAACGTCAGCGCCGCATGTCGATCATCGAAGAAGGTGGTTCGCAACAAGTACGTATGGCTTGGCTGGCGATTGTGGGTAGCTTCTCGGTGAATGGCGTGGCAGCGTTGCATTCGCAATTGCTGGTGGATGGGCTGTTCCACGATTTCTACCAGCTCTGGCCGGAAAAATTCAATAACAAAACCAATGGCGTAACCCCACGGCGTTGGGTGGCACATGCCAACCCCGGCATGACAGCGTTGATTAGCGAACACATTGGTACAGACTGGGTGCGCGATTTGAGCCAATTGGAAAAGCTCAAGCCGTTGGCAGCACCCGAATACACCGCGTTTCATGCGCAATGGCAGGCGGTGAAATACGCCAACAAGCAGCGCTTAGCCGCATTGGTGAAAAAGGAATGCGGGGTCGATTTCAACCCGAATGCCTTGTTCGATGTGCAGGTGAAACGGATTCACGAGTACAAACGTCAGTTGCTGAATCTGTTGCACGTGGTGCATTTGTACCGCCGCATCAAACTCGGCAAGCTGGATAACTGGGCGGATCGCTGTGTGTTGATCGGTGGGAAAGCCGCGCCTGGTTACGCGATGGCAAAACGCATTATCAAGTTGATCAACAGCGTGGCGGAAGTGGTCAACAATGACCCTGATGTGGATGGGCGCTTGAAAGTTGCCTTCATCCCCAACTATCGGGTGTCGAGCATGGAGATTATTGCGCCTGCCGCGAATTTGTCCGAACAAATTTCCACCGCAGGCAAGGAAGCATCCGGCACGGGCAATATGAAGTTCATGATGAACGGCGCGTTGACCATCGGCACGTATGACGGCGCGAATATCGAAATTCTGGAAGCGGTTGGCGAACCGAACTTCTTCCTGTTCGGCTTGCGGGCGGATGATGTGGAGGAATTACGTCACTGCTACCGCCCTTGGCATTACGTTGAGCAGGATGAGGATTTACGCGGGGTGATTGAGCTGATTCGCTGTGGTCACTTCAATATGACCGAACCGGGCATTTTCGATATGGTATTGGATGCGCTGCTCAGCCCGCACGACCCGTGGATGACGCTGGCGGATTTCCGCAGCTACGTGAATGCGCAGGAACAGGTATCAGTGGCCTGGCAAGATCAGGCGCACTGGACGCGCATGAGTATTCTGAATACGGCGAGCAGCGGGTTCTTCTCCACTGACCGCACGATGGCAGAATATAACCGCGAGATTTGGAAGCTGAAGCCGGGGAATGGCAACGGGGATTGATATTATCCCTCCTTAATCCCGCCGCAAGGCTTTCGGCAGCACAAACGACACATTTTCGGTGATGCCCGAATCCTGCACGCGCACCTTCGCCCCGTGCGCTTGCAGGTGGGCAATCACGCCTTCCACCAACACTTCGGGGGCAGATGCGCCAGCGGTTACACCGACGTTACGCTTACCTTCCAGCCATTCGGCACGAATGTCTTCCGCACCATCAATCAAGTAAGCGGGCGTGCCGCGCTTTTCGGCAATTTCACGCAAACGGTTAGAATTAGAGCTATTGGGTGAACCCACAACCAGAATCATATCGCTTTCATCCGCGAGCTTTTTGAGCGCATCCTGACGGTTTTGGGTAGCGTAGCAAATGTCGTCTTTTTTCGGGCCAATAATGGCGGGGAATTTGGCACGCAAAGCGTCAATCACGATGGAAGCATCGTCCACGGATAACGTGGTTTGGGTGACGAACGCCAGTTTTTCGGGATTGTTCACCGTCAGTTCCGCCACTTCCTGCGGGGAATCGACGCGGTAAACTGCGCCACCGAACGCGGTGTCGTATTGTCCCATCGTGCCTTCGACTTCGGGGTGGTTTTTGTGTCCGATGAGGATGGTTTCGCGCCCTTCGCGGCTGTAACGCATTACTTCGATATGCACTTTCGTCACCAGCGGGCAGGTGGCATCGAATACTTTCAAACCACGGCGTTTGGCTTCTTGCTGTACTGCGAGCGACACGCCGTGAGCGCTGAAAATGACGGTGGCATCATCCGGCACTTCGTCGAGTTCTTGCACGAAAATCGCGCCTTTTTCCCGTAAGTTGTTCACCACAAAGCGGTTATGCACGACTTCGTGACGCACGTAGATGGGTGCGCCGAGGATTTCCAAGGCGCGGTCGACGATTTCGATAGCGCGGTCAACACCGGCACAAAATCCGCGTGGGTTGGCGAGAATGGCTTGCATGAGCGTTCCGTCTGTCAGTGATGGTTGAATAGCGATACTGTAACGAAATGCGGGTTGCAGTGCTATTTTCCAGTATGGTTGTGTTTCGCTATTTGTGTACAAATAACACTCCGAGATATTTCATGCTCATCGACAACAAATCTTCCGGCAAAGTCGGCGAAAAGCTCAAAGCAAACCTGACTTCAGGTGACAGGCTATCGTTTGTATGCGCCTTATTTTCCCTGCACGCTTTTGATGCCCTCAAACAGGAATTGACCAAAAGTGAAAGTTTGCGCTTATTGCTTGCCCCTGCGGGAATCACCAACGATGTCGCCAACGTATTGCCGATTCAGCTTACTGGCGATGCGTTTGAAACCCGCTTGCGTAACCGCCTAACCCAACACCACATTGCCCGTGAATGCGCCAAATGGTTGGAACAGAAAGTCACCGTGCGGCAGGTTAAGCAAGCGGGGATGGTGGGTAACAACCTGTTCCATATTCAGCACCCCGATCAAACCGGGTTTGCGGTTAACGGGAGTTCACAGTTCACCACATCCGGCTTGGGTTACAGCGAATCCCCCGGTTTCCACATGAACATGGGCTTTGCCGATCACGAAAATACCCGCGCCATGCTGGGCTGGTTTGACAGCTTGTGGAACAGCAACGCGGTTGAAGATGCCAAACAAACCCTGCTGCACCAGCTTCAAGCCTTGTATCGCGACTATTCCCCGCAGTTCATCTACTTCCTAACACTCTACAATATCTTCAAGGATTACATCGAAGACATCGACGAAGAGAAGATCATCCGCAGCAAAACGGGGGTGAAAGATACCGCCGTGTGGAACAAGCTCTACCGTTTCCAGCGTGACGGGGTAATCGGGGCAATCGACAAACTGGAGCGTTATAACGGCTGCATCATTGCCGATAGTGTGGGCTTGGGGAAAACCTTTGAAGCACTGGCCATCATCAAATACTACGAGTTGCGCAATGACCGGGTGTTGGTGCTTTGCCCCAAAAAGCTGCGTGAGAACTGGACGCTCTACACCGTCAACGACAAGCGCAACCTGCTGGTGGCTGACCGTTTCAACTACGATGTATTGAACCACACCGATCTTACCCGTGAAGGCGGCTTTTCCGGGGAAATCAATCTGGAAACCCTCAACTGGGGCAATTACGATCTAGTGGTAATCGACGAGTCGCACAACTTCCGCAACAACAATCCGCGCAAGGATGGCAAAACCCGCTATTCACAGATGATGCAGGCCATTATCCGTGCTGGGGTAAAAACCAAGGTGCTAATGCTGTCCGCTACCCCCGTCAACAATCGTATGAACGACCTAAAGAATCAGGTCGCCTTCATTACCGAAGGGCGGGATGATGCGTTGGCGGATCATGGACTAACCAGTATCGAACAGACCTTACGCAAGGCGCAAAGCCGCTTCAACGCATGGGTAAAACAAAGCCCTGAACAACGTACTGCAAAATCACTGTTGGATAATCTGAATTTCGACTATTTTAAGCTGCTGGACTTGCTGACCATTGCCCGTTCACGCAAGCACATCGAGAAGTATTACGGCACGGCAGACATCGGCAAGTTTCCGCAACGCCTCAAGCCACACAACATCAAGGCGGACATTGACAGCAACAGCCAATTCCCGCCGCTCCATGCCATTAACCGCACCATCCGCCGTTTACATTTGGGCGCGTATTCACCGCTGAAGTACGTGCGGGCAGACAAGCGCGAGGAATACAGCCGCCAGTACGACCAAGCGGTAAAAGGTGGGCAAGGCGGCGTGTTCCGGCAAGCTGACCGGGAAGAAAGCCTCATCCACCTGATGCGCGTCAACCTGCTCAAACGCATGGAAAGCTCGATCCATTCCTTTCATTTGACGGTCAATAGCTTGCTGGAACAGGTCGATACCCTGCTGGAGAAAGTGGAACAGCACCAAACCGCCGAGATTGAAGAACTCAGCATCGAAAACCTTGACCTCGATAGCCCAGAATGGGATGCCTTACTGATTGGCAACAAGATCAAGGTACTGATTCAGGACATGGATTTGGTCAGGTGGAGGCAGGACTTACAGGAAGACCGCTACCAACTGCAACACCTGTTGGAAGAATCACAAGCGATTAGTCCGGCACGGGATGCCAAGCTGCACGAGTTGCAGGCATTGATCCGTTCCAAGATCAACCAGCCCATCAATCCCGGCAACCGCAAGGTGATCATTTTCACCGCTTTTGCTGATACCGCCATCTACTTGTACCAACAGCTTGCACCGTGGGCATTGCAAGAACTGGGTGTGCATGGCGCATTGGTGACAGGTTCAGGCAGCAACAAGACCACGTTGAAAGGAGTCAATACCGACTTGGGCAGTTTGCTGATGCACTTCTCGCCCATCTCCAAGGAACGCGACAAGATCATTACCGGGGATGCACCGCAAATCGACCTGCTGATTGCTACCGATTGCATTTCCGAAGGGCAAAACCTGCAAGACTGCGACACGTTGATCAACTACGACATCCACTGGAATCCGGTACGCATTATCCAGCGGTTCGGGCGGATTGACCGTTTAGGCTCAAAGAATACCCGCATCCAGCTTGTGAATTTTTGGCCTAACATGGCGCTGGATGAATACATCAACCTCGAAGCACGGGTCAGCGGGCGTATGGTGCTGCTCGACATTTCCGCGACGGGTGAGGAAAACATCATTGTGCAGGATGAAGCCAGCCAGATGAATGACCTCGAATACCGCCGCAAGCAACTGGAACAGCTACAGGAAACCGTGCTTGATTTGGAAGACTTGGCAGGCGGGGTTTCTATCACCGACCTGACACTCAACGACTTCCGCATGGATTTGTCGGCTTACATGAAAGCCTATCAAGGTGTGCTGGAGCAATCGCCAATGGGCTTGTTTGCGGTTGCCAGCCTTGACGATGAGTTACGGAACGACGGCTTAGAACCGGGGGTGATTTTCTGCCTGAAGAATATCCGTAACCCGGTGCAGACCGACAGCAACTATGCACTTGCCCCGCATTTTCTGGTGTATGTCACCGCAGAGGGTGAGGTGAAACACCCATTCACCGCTACCCGGCAAGTGCTGGATAACCTGAAAAAATTGGCAGTACGGCATACTGTGCCGGATGAAACCGCCATCAACGCCTTCAACCGCAGCACCCGCAAAGGGGCAGATATGCAGCCCTATCAGCAGTTACTGGCAAAGGCTATCGACAGCATTGCAGGCAAGAGTCAGGAAACCGGGGTATTGAGCCTGTTCAGTCGGGGTGGGACGGTGCTTGCTCCGGGTGAGTCGCAGGGGATAGAAGATTTTGAAGTGGTAAGCTACGTTCTGTTACTGTAATGCACAATATATAGTATATATTTTATTTTTAGATACTATATATTGATTTTCAAATCAATTCTGAATGCCGTTAATCAGCCCTTATTGACACATTGACAATTTTTCATAATACTCAAAAATAAGTTGTGTAATTTGGTGTATAATTGGATAATAAGAACGACAGAAGGAGTCTACGCAACCATGAAAACACATATTCCAGTAGAACGGTTAAGCAACCCACCGTTAGTGTTGGTGCTTGCTGTTATAAAATTCGCCCAACTACCTTCAAAAGATTTTGAAGATGCCGTTCTTCAGTTGCATGGCGTAATTCGTAAAGAATATCCGGGTATAGAAAAAGGTAAAGACAAGAATATCCAAGTTCTTTTTAATGAGCAAGAAGATCAATTTCATCAAGAAATAAAACATACTGAAGAACCATCTGTAACATTTACCAGTTCAGATTCTTCTTGGTTAATTAAGATAAATACAACCAGTCTTGCCATTTTTACAAGAAAATATATATCTTTTGACGATTTACTAGAGAAGGTATTAAGAATAATAAGCCAACTAGAGCAGAAGGCTGGCATTACACATACTTCAAATATTGGTTTGCGTTATATTAACCGAATAGATATTAATACTGAAACTGGCTTTGATGATTCAGTAGTGAATGGTTTTCTTCAGCCCAAAATTTTGGAGTTTAATGCTATGGCTGGTTCTGATATGGTAAATATATACCAAGCTGATCCTGGCTGGTGTATTCTTAGAACCTCTTTAAGAATACAGGGACATGAAATTCCGAATGATCTATTGCCTGTCGCTCACAAGATGAGGCTTGCTCTTGAACCTGTAAATAATATTTTTGCCTCTATTGATATAGATAGCAATACGATGTCACATGACTATATTGAGTTTAATATCGAGGGCATTAAAAACTGTTTTTCAGAGCTTCATTCATTGGTAAAGATTGCTTTTGGAAGCGTTTTAACAGAGGCTGAAATTCAACGCAGGAGTTAGTCATGGGATACATATTGCCTCCTAATGCTACCAAAGTTGCGGCTAAATTTGCAGGAATGGTGATTGCAGGAATGTGTTTCGTTGCACCTCCAGCTAACGCTGCTACTGGTACTGCAAAAACTAATCTAAGCCCACCATTAGCCAAGGAAACGTCTGGCATAAGAAGTTCGAGAAAGGGGAGAAATCTTCTTTTAGGGTATGTGCGTTCTGATATTCAACCAGAGGCTAGATACGACACACCTACGAAAGCATCAGAAATTAGGAAAATTCCTACGCCGCAGGCTATCCATGTTGAAAACGCAGGTGGAGCTGAAAGCTTCTATGGCAGGGTTGAAAGTATTATGACTAGTTTTGGCTTTAACAAAAGTCAACTCTCAGCCGTTCTTAATGTACAGCGGAAGTCCATTTATGATTGGAAGTCTAACCTGTCTGTAGAAGTACGCTCCGCGACTGTTGATCGCGTCCAAACGCTTGAGGATTTTGCAGCTTACATGGATAATGGACACTCAAGATTCTTGAGTAAGTTGGCATTTGGTTCATTAGGCCATAAAGACTTGGCACAGGAAATAACCAAGGATGCCTTGGACTTGACCCAGTTAAAAGCATTATACGACAACTACTGGCTTGAGTTTGATGGTATGTACAAACGGGCTAAACTTCGTGAAGCAACTAAAGACTTCTCGAATGAGTCATCAAAAGAGGAACTGTTTATTAGTGTCTGAAGAAGATGATGTTCGTTCTAAACTGCTTGCAGCCGGATGGAAACAGGGGACTTGTATTGATGCTCAGGAAGCTCTTAAGACGATTCCTGATGTTTCCGAGTACCATAAGCAGTTATTAGAGAGTGAAAGCAACTGCTTGTTAATTATTACATTGTACGATTGCGCAGTAATCAATGATTCTTTTGAAAAAGAGCCATTGATTACCTATGTCATTGCAAAGCCAATTGA
This sequence comes from Thiothrix winogradskyi, assembly GCF_021650935.1. Taxonomy (NCBI): domain Bacteria; kingdom Pseudomonadati; phylum Pseudomonadota; class Gammaproteobacteria; order Thiotrichales; family Thiotrichaceae; genus Thiothrix; species Thiothrix winogradskyi. Next base: position 901,446 of record NZ_CP091244.1, read on the forward strand.
TGGCATAAATCCCAATAACGCTTTGTCGAAAAACAGTCGTACTCTTCACTTTAATCTTATGGTGGATGGCAAAGAGTATCCCTTTGAAATTAATGCTGGTTCATTTGGTGTGTTTTGTCGAAAGGTACTATTAAGCCTTTTTCCATTAAGAAAAGTTACTTTTGATGAGAAAACAAAGCGAGTATTTCTTAAGTGGATTCAGCGACGCATTACTCAAGCCACATTCCCTGATAATTTTGATCGCAGACTAAACAAAAACAAACGTAGCAAGCTTTTTGATAAATATGATGATAAAAACGTTACTGGCGTTTATCTCAGGTTATCACCTAGACATGCTGAATTGCCAGAATCGGAAGTCTATGACGCATCAATCATAGTAGCTGTCAGTGATTCTGAAGCCCGAAAATTCATGAAAGAAAATGAAACTGCATTGCTAATGCAATTGGATTCATTCTTTAATTCGCTAACGGGCATTAACTTGATTGAAAAACAGATTTTTGCAGAAGGGCAATTAACTTTAAGCTTGTTGCGCGATTATGACTTATGGTCGCCTGAATACAATAGTTTCAAATCAAACCCTGAAGGCATTCCACCTGTAGACTTGGATGGATAATGTCCGAACACATTTTCTATTCTACTTTTAACCTCCCCGCCTCCACCCGGCAATCCGTCCGCATCTACAAAAAGCAGTTGCTGGAAAACGCTGACCTGACCGCGACCGACCGCAAGCACATCCAGCAGGACATCGACACGCTGGAGTGGCGGCATGTGTTGAAAGCGGGTACGTGCGACATTCTGCCGTTTAAGGATGAGGAACGCGATTACAGCGAACTGCACCTGATTCACGCCACGCTCAAGTTCCCCGCCCACGTCAAACGGCTGGGGGAAGTGTTGCAACGTGCGATCCAGTACCCGCTGATACTGGTGTTTGAACACGCGGGGCAGATTTGCATCCAGATGGCGGACAAGCGCATCAACCGCGCCGACAGCACCCGCCTGACGGTGGAAGCCCTCCATGACAGCGGTTGGCTGAATGTCATGGAGCCGGATGCCACTACCCTTGGTTTCCTGCAAGCCTTCCGCTTTGAGGTTTGTGACCAGCAACACCTATACGCCTTCTGGCAATGCCTGACGGACAAACTCGCAGGGCTGGAAACCGCACGTTATACCGGGCATTATGTGGCAACACCTACGCTTGACCGGGAACAACGCCGCGCCGTGTTGCAGCAACTCCATGTGCTGGAGCAGCAATTGACGACTATCCGCGCCACGCTCAAGCGGGAAACCCAGTTCAACCGTAAGCTGGAATTGAATATGCAGGCCAAGCAGTGCCAGCAACAGCTACAGGCATTGACCGCCCAACTCGACTAAAGGAATACCATGCACAAGCTGACCGCCCATGACGCTGAAACCCAAAGCCTTGATCTGGTCGCCGACAATATCGCCAAACTGACCGCGCTGTTCCCAGAAATTCTCACCGAAGGGGCGGATGGTGGCAAGCGGGTGGATTTTGAAGCCTTGCGCGAGTTGTTGGGTACGGCGGTGGAGGACAAGGAAGAGCGTTACAACTTCACTTGGCATGGCAAGGCGCAAGCGCGGCGACTGGCGCAAACGCCGTCCACGGGTACGTTGCGTCCGTGTCCGGCGGAATCCAAGCATTGGGACAGCACCCAAAACCTGTTCATCGAAGGCGATAACCTCGAAGTGCTGAAGCTGCTGCAAAAGAGCTATCACCAGCGGGTGAAGATGATCTACATCGACCCGCCGTACAACACCGGCAAGGACTTCATCTACCCTGACAACTACCGCGACAATATCGCCAACTATCTGGAACTGACCGGGCAGACCGGGGAAGACGGGCGCAAGCTCGCCGCCAATCCCGAAACGTCGGGGCGTTACCACACCCACTGGCTGAACATGATGTATCCTCGACTCAAACTTGCACGCAACCTGCTGCGGGACGACGGCGTAATCTTCATCTCCATCGACGACACCGAAGTTGCCAACCTGCGCAAACTCTGCGACGAAATCTTCGGCGAAGAAAACTTCTTATCTAATGTCATTTGGCATAAAAAATATGCAGCATCAAATGATGTTAAGGGCATTGCTCCGATGCACGACCATATTTTGGTCTATCAAAAATCTGGCAGCTTTGAGCGTAACTTGCTACCACGTACTGAAAAGCAAGATTCTCTTTATAAATATGATAGTAATGATGGTAAAGGCTTGTGGCGACCTGATAATTTGTCAGTAAAAACTGTTTCAGAGTCATACCTTTATCCCATTATTAATCCAAAAACAGGGAAAACCTATATGCCACCAGCAGGACGTTGTTGGCTGACTAGTTCAGAAAATATGCAGAACTGGATTAATGAATCACGAGTTTTCTTTGGACAAAGTGGAGATGGCGCACCTCAATTAAAACGCTACCTATCCGAAGTACAGCAAGGCATAGTTCCTCAATCTTATTGGTCTTATGATGAAGTCGGACACACCGATAGCTCTCGAAAAGAGTTAAAGGCCTTATTCAATGATCCTCCTTTTGATAATCCTAAATCGACAGGTGTAATCATTCGATCTATACAAATCGGTTGTGTTAAAGATGACCTGATTTTGGATTTTTTTTCGGGGAGTGGGACGACGGCGCACGCGGTGATGGCGTTGAATGCGGAGGATGGTGGCAACCGGAAGTTCATTATGGTGCAGCTGCCAGAACCGACCGATAAGCCCGATTACCCCACGATTGCGGACATCGGCAAAGAGCGGATTCGCCGAGCTGGAGACGCAATTATCGCCAAGCCAGCCAGCCAGCCAGCCAGCCAGCCAGCCAGCCAGCCAGCCAGCCAGCCAGCCAGCCATTATACTTCATTAGACATAGGATTTAAGGTGTTCAAGCTGGACTCGACCAATATCAAGCCGTGGGACGTGGGTTTCGACGACCTCGAAACCAGCCTGCCGCTGTTCACCGACAGCCTCAAGGACGACCGCAGCAACGACGACGTGCTGTATGAAATCCTGCTCAAATACGGGCTGGACTTGAGCCTGCCCATCACCACCCACACCCTCGCAAGCAAAACAGTCTACAGTATCGGCATGGGCGCACTGATCGTCTGCCTAGACAAAGCCATCACGCTCGACACCGTGGAAGGCATCGCCAAACTCAAAGACGAACTCCAACCCGAAGACAGCCTGATGCGCGTGGTATTCCGCGATTCCGGCTTTGCCGACGACGTAGTGAAAGTCAATGCCGTGCAAATCCTCAAACAGGCGGGGATTGAAGACGTGCGGAGTGTATAAGGAAAAGCCAATGACCAAAGATGCGTTGATTGCCCGTCTCAAAGGCTACGAATGGGCTGACTTTGAGTGTAAAAAAGCCAAACGCAGCATCCCTGACGATGCGTATGCAACCGTCAGTGCCTTTGCGAACACCGCAGGCGGCTGGCTATTGTTTGGCATATCCGAAGAACAAGGGCAACTGCTGGTCACGGGTATTGATAACGATGCATTTGACCAAGTACAAAATAACTTCCTGACCGTCCTACGCAGCGGGCAGAAATTGAATCGCCCCATTGCCGTACAACCCACCGTTCACGAGCTGGATGGCAAGCGTGTCTTGGCTTGTTTCATCCCCGCCAGCCCCCGCCATGAAAAGCCGATCTACCTGAAAGGCAACCCACGCAACAGCTACATCCGCCGGGGCGCAAGCGATGAGCAAGTGACCGAACACGAGCTACAACGCTTCATGCGTGATGCCGCCCTCAAATCGTGGGATAGTGAAGGGCTGATTGACATTCCGGCAACCCAATTTTTTGATGCTGACACCTTGCAATGGTATCAGACGCAATTTTACCAGCGGCATCCTGAAAAAAAGGCCATTACCGAAGCACTGCCTTTCCTGCTGGAATGGAATTTCATTGTTGAGCAAGGGCAGCAACAGTTCCCAACCCGTGCCGCCGTGTTGCTGTTTGGCAAAGACCGCTTTGTGCGCCAATTGTTACCGCGCCCTGTGCTGGATTACCAACGCATCGACACCTTGTTTGCCAACTGGTCGCCCGAGTTACGTTGGCATGACCGCCTGCTGTTTGAAGAAAACTTGTTCTCCACATGGCGCGGTCTGGTCGGGAAATACATGCGCATTGCGGAACGCCCATTCTTGCTTGACCCCGCCACTTTGCGCCGCAATGATGACCCCGCCGACTACGTGGCATTCCGTGAAGCAGCGATTAATTTGCTGATCCATCAAGACTACGGCGACACTTTCCGCACTCCCGCCCTGAAAATATTTGTCGACCGCACCGTATTCTGGAATCCGGGCGATGCCTTCGCCACGGCTAGCGAATTGCTGGAATACAGCGAAAAGGAATTGCGCAATCCTGCCATTGTCACTGCATTCCGTCGCATCGGCCTCAGTGACCAAGCAGGGACAGGTATCCGCGCCATTTACCGCAACTGGCATCAATTGGGGCGAGTTCCCCCCAGCATCCACAACAACAAGGCCAACAAAAGTTTTGAGTTGGTACTGGTTAATGAACCACTGATTACCCCGACGGTGCGCCAATTTCAGCAACGCTTGGGGGCTAAACTGACCACGCAGCAAGCCGAAGTACTGGCATTGGCAGTACGGGCAGCGACAGTCAGCCCATTGGATGTGCGTCAACTGATCCAAGGCGGCGTTGCCGAAGTGCAGGCACTCCTGAACAGTCTCGTGGCGCAACAATTACTGCTGGAATTAGAACCCAAGCAAACCTACCAATTGCCGGAACACTTGCAAGCCTTGTTTTCTGCTAGCTCAACAGTAGCGGGTATTCAGCATCCACGGCTAGAGTCGCGGCTAGAGTCACGGCTAGGGTCAAATTTGGCAGCCAAGGTTGTATTGCTATTGCGTGAGCAGCCGCTGGGTAAAATCCGGCTCGCTGAAGCATTAGGGCACAAAACCGTATCCGGCGAACTGAACAAGCAAGTAAAACACCTGTTAACCCGACAATGGATTGAGATGACCTTGCCAGAGAAGCCCTCAAGCCGCCTGCAACAGTATCGGCTGACCGCAGCAGCGTTAGATTTAATAACACAACTGGAACAGGTGGAGTTATCGTGAAAATCCAGTTCGACAGCAACCTTGCCTACCAGCAACAGGCAGTAGAAGCCATCCTCGGCGTATTTGAAGGGCAGGAAACCACCCAAACCACCTTCACCGTCACGTCAAAACCCATCTTCAACGGGCGTGGGCAAGGCGATCTGCTGCAAACCGCCGCTGCCAGCGAATACGGCATCGGCAACCGCCTGATGTTGCTGGAGGACGAATTGCTGGACAATGTGCGCCGCGTCCAACTCCAAAACGGCCTCAAGCAAACCAGCAAGTTGGACAAAAAAGCCCTGAATTTCACCGTTGAAATGGAAACCGGCACAGGCAAAACCTACGTCTACCTGCGTTCCATTTTTGAGTTGCACCTGCGTTACGGCTTCACCAAATTCATCATCGTCGTGCCGTCCATTGCCATCAAGGAAGGCGTGTACAAATCGCTGCAAATCACCAACACGCATTTCAAAGACCTGTACCAAAACATCCGCTACGACTACTTCATCTACGACTCGCAAAAGCGCGAACAGGTGCGCAGTTTCGCCACCAGCGACTACGTGCAGATCATGGTGATCAACATTGATGCCTTCCGCAAAAGCTTCAGCGACCCGGACAAAGAAACCAAAGCTAACCTGATCCACCGTGCTGACGACCGATTGAATGGGCAACGCCCAATTGAATTCATCCGCGACACCTGCCCGATTGTGATTATCGACGAACCGCAAAGCGTGGACAGAACCGACAAAGCCAAGGAAGCAATTGCCAGCCTCAACCCGCTGTGTACCTTGCGCTATTCCGCCACCCACGCAGACAAGCACCAGATGCTCTACAAGCTGGACGCGATTGATGCCTTCGAGCAAAAGCTGGTCAAACAGATTGAAGTCAAATCCCTCAATGTGCAGGATGGGCATAACAAAGCCTACCTCAAGCTGCTCAGCGTCGATAACCGCAAGTCGCCCATTACCGCCACCATCGAACTGGACGCACTGCAAAAAGGCGGCGTGGTAAAACGTATCAGCAAAAAGCTCAAAGCCGGAGCTGACCTGCTGGAAGTTTCCGGCGGGCGTGACCTGTACGACGGTTACATCATCAACGACATCGTTTGCACACCGGGCAGCGAATACATCGACTTCACCAGCAAGCCCGACATCCTTAAGCTAGGACAAGCCATTGGCGATGTAGACGAAGATGCGCGTAAACGCCTGCAAATCCGCCAGACCATCGAAAAACATCTGGAACGCGAACTGCTCCTGAACCCGATGGGTATCAAAGTCCTGAGCCTGTTTTTCATCGACCGCGTAGCCAATTACCGCAGCTACGATGCAGCGGGGCATGTCGTCCTCGGCAAATACGCACAATGGTTTGAAGCCGAATACCGCGCAATGGTTGCCAAACCCAAGTACCGTTCCCTGTTCGGCGAAATCGACCCAACGGCGGAAGTCAGCAAAGTGCATGACGGCTATTTCTCCGCCGATAAGCGCAAAAAAGGCGACCCGGATAGCCTGATCCGTTTCAAAGACAGCAGCGGCACAACGGCTGAAGACGAAAGCACCTATAACCTGATCATGAAGGAGAAGGAAAAGCTGCTCAGTTTCGATTCCAAGCTGCGCTTCATCTTCTCGCATTCTGCCTTGCGTGAAGGCTGGGACAACCCCAATGTGTTCCAGATTTGCACCCTGAATGAAACCGCATCCACCCTAAAAAAGCGTCAGGAAATCGGGCGCGGCTTGCGGTTGGCGGTCAACCAACAGGGCGAACGCATCCAAGGTTTCACCGTCAACACCCTGACCGTGATGGCAAACGAGTCCTACGAGGCATTCGCCGCGCAGCTTCAGCGTGAATACGAGCAGGATGCAGGTATCCGTTTTGATGTAAAAAAGCACATCAAAAATGCCGACACTGGGCAAACGGTACAGCTCAACAAACAGGTTTACCTCAGCCCCGAATTCACCGCGCTGTGGGATCGCATCAAGCACCAGACCACCTACCGGGTGAATTTCACCCCTGAAAACCTGATTAACACTTGCGCCAGCAAGCTGGGTGAGATGATCGTGGGTAAAACCCGCTTTGAATCCATTGAAGCCAAGCTCCACATTGACCGTAGCGAAATCGCAGGCACAGACGTAAAAACCCAAACCTACGTCTACGACCTGCGTGATTACACCTTACCGGACATCGTGACCTACTTACAGGATGCCACTAACCTGACGCGCCGCAGTGTGATTGACATCCTGCAACGCTCAGGCCGCCTGAAAGACTTCAAAAGCAACCCGCAAAAGTTTATCGAACAGGCCACCGCCATCATCCAACAAGCTATGCGCTTGGCATTGGTGGACGGCATCAAATACCACAAAATCGGTGATGAGCATTTCTACGCCCAAGAATTGTTTGAATCGGCAGAATTGCGCGGCTACCTCAACGACAATATGCAAGCCGCCGCCAAGTGCGTGTATGAGCATGTGGTGTATGACTCCGATGTGGAAGCCAGCTTTGCTTTGGGTATGGAGCAGAGCGAGGACGTGAAGCTTTACGCCAAACTCCCCGGCTGGTTCAAGATCGACACCCCGCTCGGCACCTACAACCCCGACTGGGCCGTGTTGGTGGAACAAGACGGCAAAGAGCGGCTGTATTTTGTGGTGGAAACCAAAGGCACGTTGCTGCCCGATGCGCTACGCCCGGTGGAAGACGGTAAAATCAAATGCGGGCGGGCGCACTTTGCCGCGATGGAAAACGATGTGCGATTTACCATTACCAACGAGTTTCGGGAGTTTGTGGGGCAGTGGTAGTGACCTTTCATGACAGCCGCGTGAAAAATATGAAAGGTGATGGTTCGCTTTACCCACGCAACCTTGTAAGATACGCGCACCTTTAGTGTTCAAAATAAAAGCGAGTGCATCCATGCTCCACGCTCACCTTTCCCCAGGGCCGCTACCGTCGCGTATGCAATTGACCAAAGACGGCAAGTTGAAACACTTTCTGACTATCGAAGGTTTGCCGCCGCTATTGTTGGAAGAGATCCTTGATCGCGCCGAACAATTCGTCACGTTGCCGAATAAACAGCAGAAAAAAGCCCCCCTGCTGCGCGGTAAAACGGTCATGAACCTGTTCTTCGAGAACTCCACCCGTACCCGTGTGACATTTGAAATCGCCGCGCAACGCCTCGGCGCGGATGTCACCAACCTCGATATTCGCACCTCATCCGCGTCCAAGGGTGAAACCTTACTGGACACGGTGCGCAATTTGGAAGCGATGAACGCCGATATGTTCGTGGTGCGCCATGAACACGCGGGCGCGGCGCATTTCATTGCCCGCTACTGCGCCCCGCATATCAGCGTGCTGAACGCGGGCGATGGGCGGCATTCACACCCCACCCAAGCGATGTTGGATATGTTCACCATTCGCCAAAAGAAGGGCAGTTTCCAGCCTTTGAAAGTGGCAATTGTGGGTGATGTGCTGCATTCACGGGTGGCGCGTTCGCAAATTCACGCGCTGACCACGTTAGCAACCGGCGAAGTGCGCGTGGTTGCCCCGAAAACGCTCGTGCCTGCGGGCATTGAGAAAATGGGCGTGAACGTATTCCACCACATGGAAGAAGGCATTGAGGATGTGGATGTGGTGATTATGCTGCGCCTGCAACGCGAACGGATGCAGACTGCGCTGCTGCCCTCCGAACGCGAATTTTTCAAACTCTACGGCTTGACCGAAGCCCGCCTGAAACACGCCAAGCCCGACGCGATTGTGATGCACCCCGGTCCGATTAATCGCGGCGTGGAAATTGATTCACGGGTTGCCGATGGAATGCAGTCGGTAATTTTGGAACAAGTCACCAACGGCATTGCGGTACGCATGGCGGTGATGTCGATGATTATGGGGCCACAAGGGGGTGCGGCATGAGCCTATTGATACGCAACGCACGGGTAATTGACCCCGCCAGCGGTTTGGATGGGCAGCGCACGTTGTTGATTGACGGCGGGCGCATTGCGGCGATTGCCGAAACGTCCGCAGCGTTTGTTGCCGATGAAGAAATCAATGCCAAGGGTCTGTGGGTATTTCCGGGGGCGATTGATTTGTCGGCCTGGCTACGTGAGCCGGGGTTGGATCAGAAAGCGACTCTGGCAAGCGAAACTTTCGCTGCCGCCACCAGTGGCATTACCACCCTGTGTTACCAGCCGGAACCGCGTGCCAGCTTTGACAATGCCGCGCAGGTGAAGTTGATTTACGATTTGAATCGCCGTTCGCAATACGCCAATGTCGAAGTATTGGGCAATTTGACCCAAGGGTTGAAGGGCGAACAACTGAGCAATATGGCGAGTTTGAAACGCGCCGGTTGCGTGGGGGTGAGCAATGGGTTGCAACCGTTTCATAGCTTGCAAACCTTGCGCCGGGCGATGGAGTATGCCGCCACCCACGACCTCACGGTGTTCATTTACCCCTTGGAACATGCGCTGGCAGCAGGTGGGTATATGCACGAAGGTGAAGTGTCCGCACGCTTAGGCTTGCCCGCGATTCCCTCGGCGGCGGAAACCGTGGCGGTGGCGCAAACCTTGGCACTCGCCAGCCACACGGGGGCGAAAGTGCATTTTTGCCGCTTATCGGCGCGTTTGAGTGTGCGCTTGGTGCGTCAAGCCAAGGCAAGCGACCTTGAGATTACTGCCGATGTCGCCGCGCACCAGTTATTCCTGACCGATCGCGATGTCAGCGATTTCAACCCGCTGTGCCATGTGATGCCGCCGTTGCGCTCTACCCGCGATTTGGAGGCACTGCGCGAAGGGCTGGCGGATGGCACGATTGATGCGATTTGTTCCGACCATCAGCCGCACGAAGTCGATGCCAAACTTGCGCCATTTCAGCAAACCGAACCGGGGATTTCCGCGCTGGAAACCTTGTTGCCGCTGACTTTGCGACTGGTGGAGGATGGCGTATTGAGCTTGTCGGAAGCCTTGCGCAAAGTGACGATTGCCCCAGCCAGTATTATTGGCAGTGAGGCAGGGGAAATCAGTGTGGGCGCTCCGGCGGATTTGGTGTTGTTTGACCCGGCTGCGTTATGGGAGCTGGATTTGAACCACATGCACAGCAGCGGGCAGAATTCGCCGTTTGGGGGCTGGAATTTTAATGGTGCGGTGAAACGCACGTTATTGGCAGGGAAGACTGTGTTTAGTGTTTAGTTTGCCACGTCGTAAGATTGGGATTGGCATAGCGTGAAATCAGGATTATGTTGCCCTACGATCAGGAATGAAATGGATGTTGTTTGATGTTTGAAATTGCCTTGTATGAGCCTGAGATTCCGCCGAATACCGGCAATATCATGCGCTTATGCGCCAACACGGGTTGCCGTTTGCACCTGATTCACCCGCTAGGCTTTTCGCTGGATGAGAAGCAGGTCAAGCGGGCGGGAATGGATTACCGTGATCTGGCGGTGGTGCATGAACACGACAATTTTGCCGCGTTTAACTTAGCAATGCAGGACAAGCGCGTGTTTGCGTTGAGTACTAAGGTGAATACGCGCTATACCGATGTCGCTTTTCAGCCAGGGGATGTATTGCTGTTTGGCCCTGAAACGCGGGGTTTGCCGGAAGCTTTGCTGTTAAGCTTGCCGGATGAGCTGAAATTGCGCGTGCCGATGTTGCCGGATAGCCGCAGCATGAATTTATCGAACACCGTCGCTGTGGTGGTGTATGAGGCATTGCGGCAACACGGTTTTCCCGATTTGAGGTAAACTCAACACATGAAACTAATCCGCCGCATCCTCCCCGCTCCTGCCCATGACCCCGGTTGTGTTGCCACCATCGGTAACTTCGATGGCTTGCACAAAGGGCATCAAGCCGTGATCCAGCACGTCGAATGGAAAGCGCAAGCCCTCGGCTTACCCGCCACGGTGATCAGCTTTGAGCCGCTACCCATTGAGTTTTTCCGCGCACCACCGCCACCGCGTATTTATGCCTTGCGCGACAAACTGCGCTTGCTGGAAGCGATGAACGTGGAGCGCTTTGCCTGCCTACGCTTTAACAAGCAACTGGCGAGCATGGAGGCGGAAGATTTCGTGCAAGACATCCTGCTGGATGGTTTAAAGGTGCGCTATCTGGTCGTGGGCGATGATTTCCGTTTTGGCAAAGGGCGCAAGGGCGATTACCACTTGTTGCAGGCAATGGGCGCAGCGGCAGGGATGCAGGTGGTGGATACGCCTACCTTGTTGCATGAGGATGAGCGCGTCAGTAGCACCCGTATCCGGCTGGCGTTGAGTACGGCGGAGTTGGCGCAAGCAGCGGAATTGCTGGGCAAGCCTTACCGGATTTCGGGGCGGGTGCGCCACGGCGACAAACGCGGGCGTACCATCGGCTTTCCCACCCTGAATATGCGCGTGCCGCAACACATCGCGCTACGTCGTGGGGTGTATGCCGTGCAGGTGTATGGGCTTGGTGAGGAAATCATCAATGGCGTGGCAAATTTAGGCACACGCCCGTCGGTGCATGGCGTAGAAAACCGGCTGGAAATACACCTGTTCGACTTTGCCCAACAGGTGTACGGCAAGCATATTTGCGTGGAACCCGTGGCATTCATCCGTGACGAAATGAAATTTACGTCACTGGATGAATTGAAGGCACAGATTGCGCGGGATGCGGTGCAGGCACGCGCTCTGCTTTAAACGGCCGCTAATACGTCGGTGTGTGCGTCTTTGCCCAACCGCGCACCGAATACGGTGACAATGCGGGATGCTGCTAGGCTTGCCAGTTTACCGGCGCGGGCATTATCCATCCCTTGGGTAATGCCATACAGGAATGCGCCCGCGAACATATCGCCTGCCCCATTGGTATCGACGGCTTTGACCGGATGCGCGGCAATTTCAGTACGCCCACTATCATCGACCACCAACGCACCTTTGCTGCCCAAGGTAATCACCAGCTTGCCTGCATAGGGTTTAATGGCGCGGATTACTTCTTCCAGATCGTCCTTGCCGGTAAACACACTGGCTTCCTCGCGATTGCAGAATAAAATATCCGCACCATCGCCCAGCATTTCATCCACACCACTGCGGAAGAAACGCACCATCGCCGGGTCAGAAAAGGTCATCGCGGTTTTTACGCCGTGTTCCTTGGCAACTTGCCGTGCTTTCAACGCGGCTGCCCGTGAAATGTCAGACGTTACCAAATAGCCTTCGATGTACAAATACTGGGATTGCTTGAGTTCATCCAAGTGCAATTCGGCTTCGGAAAAGTCAGCGGTAATCCCCAAAAACGTATTCATGGTGCGCTCGGCATCGGGTGTGACCATGACCATGCATTTGCCCGTGACACCTTCACACGCGCACCGTACTTGATCAAGGCGGGTATTAACACCAGCGGCGTGCAGATCATGCATGTAAAATTCGCCGGTTTCATCATTAGCAACTTTACAGGCGTAAAACGTTTTGCCCCCAAACTGGCTGACTGCCACGATGCTGTTGGCGGCGGAACCACCACTGGCACGTTTTTTCAAGCCGAAGGTTTCGGTTAAACCCGCCAGTAATTGTTGCTGTTTTGCCTCATCAATCAGGGTCATCATGCCTTTTTGGATGCCGTGTGCCGCCAAAAAGTCGTCTGTCACCTCAAATTCCTTATCTACCAGCGCATTGCCAATACCGAATACGTCGTATTTCATCGTGTCCCCATCAGATATTTACGTGAAAACGCCTTGTACCTTATCCCGCGTCTATTTTCCAGCATTTGCCCTAACTCAAGTGCATTCTGTGCCTTACTCACAGGCTTGTCCCCATACTTATCCACGAAGTTATCCACAGGAATGCCGTTTATCAGTACTTTGTTAACAGTCATAAATACACTTATGAGACTGTTGTTAAAACCTACAAATGGGCAGTCATTAGCGTGACGAGTGTCATTAGTCGGTTAAATTAAGCCTTTTGTCTATTAAAACTGTTTTTTAATTCTGGGTTCAGGAACTGCTTAAAAAAAGCTGACCAAGAAATTGCCATCGCAAACTGTGGGTCTTTTCATGGGGTTGGTGGACTTATCCACAAAAGCCCCTGTTTAAGATTACCCTTCCAGCTCGGCACGTAAGCGTGCTTCTTCCCGGTTTAGCTCGCGTCGCTGAGAAATAGAACGCCACAGCAATGCCAGAATAAACATCAATGAAACCAGTGCAACCACCAGCGATACCCGTGTTGGTGTTGGAAATTTACCGTCTTCTGTGCCGGTGATTTGCTGCTCTAAAATGTTTTGCAATGGCACGGCGGATTTGTCGCTGTTAGCGGCGCTGGGTGTCGCCGGTGGTGTCAATTGGTCAGCAAACACGGGCGCAGTTTCGGGTGGAGCGCTGGGTATTTGTTCGGGGTCTGGATTGGCAGCCAAGGTCAGGCTCGGTGGCATGGTGGTACCCGGTTCAGCCGGTGGTGGTGGTGCGGCACTGGTGTTACCGGGTTCCAATTCTTGGAGGCGGGTGTGCAGTGCTTGGCTTTCAGCGTATTGCCGTTTGATGGAAATACTGGCTTCCCGCAATGACGCCTGTAAGTTCTGGATGTGGGTATCACGTTGCTCCAGCAGTTGTTTCAGGTCGGTCAGTTCGGCTTGCAACGCGGCATCGGCTTGCTGGGTTTGTTGTGTTTGTTCGGGGGTTGCGCTAGTCGTGGGATCGCTGGTGGTGGGTAAGGCGGCGACTTGTGCCGAGGCCGTTTCCAATTCCGCGATGCGGGCATCTTTGGCTTGTAGTTGTTGTTTCAGATCCGCCAGCTCTGTTTGTAATTTAATCATTAACTCGTTTTGCAATTGTGCGACTTGTGCCTGATCCGATGCAGGCTCAGGCGTAGCCGGTGCTGCTGCTTGGCTTGCCTGTAATTCTGCTAACTGCTTGCTTAAGTCAGTGCTGCGTTGTTGTTCGGCGCTGAGTTGTTCTTTCAGGCGCGTGATTTCAGCGTGAAGGCTGGCTTGGGCGGCTTGTTTGCCCGCACTTTGTTGAACTTCAGGAACTACCGGGATCTTGAGGTAAACGCCTTTTTTGAGTTTGTTAATATCGCCACTGATAAACGCATCGGGGTTTTGCGCACGGATAGCTGCCATCATTTGCGGTACGCTGATGTCATAGGAAGGGCGTCGCCGACTGGCAATATCCCACAGCGAGTCATTGTTTTTTACCGGCCCGTAACTGGCTCCGGCGTAGGCGGGAGGTAAGCTGCTTAATGATGCTGCCAGTAACAGCCCCGTGGCAACAGCAAGTATTTTATATTTCATGGCAATTCCGCAGAGACAATCTAAGTTAATCTTTTATATAGACGATCCGCGCATAAAATGCAGGCGGATCGCCATAGCCCATCTAATCATAACCTGATGTCAGCCGGTCTGCACGGTTTACCGGACAGCGTGCCCCGTCATCGGGATTTCCGGTGCAGGCTGATTCGCCCAGCGGCTTGCCAGCAGGTACTTAGGCTTTCCGACACCTTGTTGTGGGTTCAGTTCCAGTACCGTTTCACGTTCCAGTTTTTCGAGGATTTTTTCCGCGATTTTCTGGCGTTCGGGTTTGCCAATCAGCGACGGTTGCAAGCCTAATGCCTTGGTGTGGTGGCGAATGACATCAGTGACGGCATCTGTTACCGGGCGTACCGTGGGTTTGACGTCACCGTTGAGAATACGTGAGCGCACTTCCATGTAAATCAGCTTGAAAAAGCGTTCACGGGTTAGGTCGCGTACATTGGCTTCCGGTGGGTCAGGGCGTGACGTTTCCGGGGTATCCGCTGGGGTATCCATCGTGGCTTCTGGTATGGCTTCGGGATGAAGGCGCACATTGACCGCATTGGTTAGTTCGGTGCGTTCGGGCGTGATTTGGTTCAGGTACTGATCGCGTTCCGCATTGCCGAAATCCCTAGGAATGCCGTTGGGGGTTGTTGCACCCGTGACACCAACGGCGACGGCTAAATTGTCATCCGCATGGATAAGTTCACCGCGCGTATCGCGCCCCAGCAATAACAATGCGCGTTTGTGGTCGGCTACGTAACTGCCCACAAAGTGAAAAGCGTATTCAAATGTGCCGATAATAATGATGGCAAACAAAAACGATGCCCAAATGCCGCCAATATTAAACAAATCCTTGAGCAGGCGGATCATCGCATAGTGCTTGTCTTCATCGTATTCCAGCGTTTTGGCTTGCGTAATGGCAGCACTCAGCGCGGAACCGACCATGGTTGCTGAGCTACCAGCGGCTGCTTCTGCTGCGGCGAGTTCACCGCGTGCTTCCGCAATTTTGTCATGTTCGTAACGTTCACACTGTTGAATGCGCGTATCGGTACGGTATTTGGCACGGCACGCGGCAAGTTCAGCCTCATGCCTTGCCAGTTTACCACGTGCTGCTGCCAACTGTGTGGTAGCGCCTGAAGGGGCTGTGGCTTGCACACTCAGATTTTGAATGCTGCCGAGGGCGGCTTGAAACACCGGAGACCCTTCAGAACGCTCGCGCACGGTGGCATCTTCACGTTCCATTGACTGCGAGACTTCTGAAAATAAGCCAAAAAAAACCACAATCACCGTGGCGACGATCGCTGCCGGACCTTTGTAGCCACTGGCATACAAAAATGCTTGGGCGGCGGTGATGACGGCGGTAATGCCCAAACCTAGCATAGCATTCGCCCATTGCTCTCCCGTCCAGTTGGGCGGATCCATTTCCCCGCCCGCGAAGTATTTCACCACGAAAAAAGCGGAGGCAAGGAATGCCGCAAATGCTGCCATCAATAGCCAGGCTTCGGCTTTGCGCAAATCACCGAGGATGTCGCGCAGTGATTTGGTGGCGACCAGGTGCGCTGGTCGATCCAAGTTGGTATTTGTGTTGGAATCCGTCATAATAAAACCTTCCTGTCTTAAACTTAACTCAGTGATAGCGGGAATTTCCGGCGTGTTGAAAGCGGCAACTTTCATCACGCCATTTTTATGCTGCATATTTAGCTCTCATGGTTTACATCCAGCCTGCTAACATCAAGAGCACGCTCAAAAACCACAATAAGTGCCGGTCAGCCCGCAGGCTATGCGCGGCGACTACCGCCCCGACCAACGCCAGACCGATCAGCACGTAGGGCAAATGCAGCATCGCGGTTTCTATGTTAATGCTCTGTTCCAGACCGGGAAGCAGGATCAGCAAAGCCCAGATGGCTAATGCCCATACCACCAGTAAGGCGCGGGTGACTTGCCAGACCTGCCCCCACTCTGGTTTGTCTGGTGTTGCTGATAAGGTTGCGTCAAGTGACGGTGTTTGCATGTCAATATTCATAGGGTTACTCCTTGATTGTTTGCTTAATAACTGCGGAACAAACCGACCATTTTGCCCTGTACCTGTACGCTTTCGGCGGGGTAGCGCATCGGTTGCATTTGGCTGTTTTCCGGGCGTAGTTCGATACGCCCATCGGGTAGACGGTACAGGCGTTTGAGGGTGGCTTCTTCGCGTTCCACTAGAGCGACCACAATGTCGCCATCGCGGGCGTTGTCTTGTTGTTGGATGACGACGAAATCACCGTCCATAATGCCGATGTCGATCATCGACTCGCCACGCACTTCCAGCACGTAACGCCCATTGCCACCGAACAAATCGCTGGGGTTGATTTCATCTTTACCCGCAATCGCTTCGATCGGTTTACCGGCGGCAATGCGCCCGGCAAGCGGTAAGCCAAGGCTTAGCGGCATTTGCGGGTGGCGTGCCACTGCCGTCTCTGGCAGCCGGTAGGCACGTTTGCCCGCTGTGGCGTGTAGGCGACCTTCCCGGATCAGCGCCTGCACATGTTGGTGAATGGTACTGCGGGTGGAAATCCCGCCTGCTTGGGCAATTTCATCCAAAGTAGGGGTGTAGCCATTACGGGCGTACAGGGACTGGATAATGTCCCAAATCTGTTGTTGTCGGCGTGTGAGCATAGCGCGGTTCCTTCTTAGCAAAACGAACAAAACACGAACCAAATATACGGTTTAGTACCGACCTACGCCAATCAAAAATACTTGCCGTAGATTCGCTTTTTGTTCGGTTTTACCGATGAACGGTAGAATTGACTTGAAGAAAACGCGCTTAGTGAAGGCTTTAGTGGAATGCGACGGACAACTGATTGATCTTGCGGAATTGCCCCGGTGTCATGCCGCTAATTTCACGAAATGCTTGTGTGAACAGGGTTTCAGAGGTAAAGCCGACACGTAAACCTACGGCTTGCAAGGTGGTGTCAGGTTCTTCCAACAGCATATCTTCTGCTGCTTCTACCCGAAATTCGCTCACATAGCGTGAAAAGCCTTTGCCGAGCCGGGTTTGCAGTAATTCCGCCACTTGTTGGGGCGATAGCCCCAGCCGTTCTGCCAGCGTATCGAGCGATAAGTCGGGTTGGCGGAACAGTTCTTGTTCCTGCATTAAGCCTTCGACTTCTGCCAGCATCAGATCGCAATCCACTTGCGCCAAGGTGGATGCGGCATGGGTTTCGCGGACAGCTTCCGCTAAGTCGGTCGTTAGCCAGGGGGCAATGCTGAGTGCGGCATAGATCAGTAAGAGCACAAGCCCAATGGCGCTGGCATGTGCCATGAAAAAGACGTTTTCCGGCAGTAAGGTTACGCCCATTCCCAATGGCAAGGTTGATAAGGCGATGATAAATGCTATCCCTAGGATTATTCTGACCGGTTGAAAGCGATTCGGTTGTTGACGCAATGCAGCATACAAGCGGCTGGCTAACCACACGCAATACCCAGCTCCCAAAGCAAAGGCTAAGGTCACGGCTATAGGGAAGGGGAGAAAAGGGGCAGCCAAAATCGGTAACAGGTGCAGCACGTCACGCGGTAGTTTTTCACGTGTTGCCTGCAATAGTGGTTTGCTGAACAGGTAAAAGGTTGGGGCGACGGTGAACAATAAGACTTGGTAGTAAGGGCTGTGAATAATATCAGCCCCCGTCTGTAACCAGACAAAATACGCCAGTTGCAGACCCAGCAGGGTAATGAGCACGATAATGCCCATTGCCTGTGCGGTGGCTTGCCCTTGGTAATGTTCGCGCCGGAAATGGGTTAAGGCGAGCAGCGGGATGCTGAATACGGAAAAGCCGATGAGCAGCGTACTGATTGTCTGCATGGCTTAACGCTTATCGTCAGGTCGGCAGGCTGCATTGGCGCGGATCAGTGCATCCACTTGTTCTTTGCTCAGTTTGCCAGTGGAGTTCATGGCTTGTTTGGCGACGTCCTGAATGCTTTGGGTTTCAGCTTCCTTGACGGGCGCGGTTTCGGTGCAGCCAACCATTAGACTGCCGGTGAACAAAAGACACGCATAAACCGCGAGTGAAAATAGTGTACGCATGGTGAGAATGCCCTCGAAAAGAATATGCTACTTAGATAACACATTCTTGCCGTTAGTAAACATAGAATTTACCGATAGGGGCGTTTATTGCTGATAAGTGGTTATGCCGTTGAAGGATTCATCACACCCAATAATACGTGTTGTTGTTGGAACTGATGTAACAGAGTTAACCCGAACTCTAATAGTTGCTCTGTGTTAGGGTGTTGAATTTCCCCTGCAATCCGGGTGAGTGCTTGTCTGGCACTGATTCCCTCTTGCAGCGATTGCAGCAGCCGGGCGGTAATGGCATTAAGTACGATGAAATCAATCTTGTTTTCTGGGTTTCTGATTAATAATAGATGGGTGGGTTCTGGGGTGTGCGGTTGGTAAGCCGTGTTAATGCGGTGGACGGGGTATTGATAACTTTGTAACAACATGACCGGATTCAGTACGGGGATGCCATCCAGTAAATCGCCATTCGGGTTAATCTGTTGCCAGTTGATGGGCGCGTCGGCAAGTGTTAGCGGGATTTCCACCCATTCGTAATGCGCGAGTTCCAGCAAAAACGGTGGGCGGTCACTGAGCGAAGTCGAAGTGAGCCATTGCACAAATTCCGCCGAAATTTCACGGAAATAGGGCGTGGTACAGGCGTGTTCAGCATAAAATTGGCGTACCAGCGCATTCCAAACGTCATCATCCAGAATGCTGCGAATAACAGGAAAGCAGTTGCTGAGGAAATCTTCCACGTTATTGAAGAGCAATTCCACGTAAACACCCACTCGTGCCGCATCAACACCGGCAGGCGGCGGATTCGCGGCAGGGTCGCGCAAATGAGCGGCAAAGGCACGTTGGTAGGCTTCAGTAGGATTCATACGGCGTGTTTCCGTTGCAGGCTGGCAATGTGTTGCACTTCCGGGAGCAATTCTTCCAAGGGTGGGATGTGGTAATCGCGCTCTAACAGCGTTGGGAATACGCCAAATTGCTGATAGGTGAAATCCAGCAATGCCCACACCGGGTCGATGACTGGAGCGCCATGCGTGTCGATCAGCAGGTTTTCTTCTTGTTGGTAATGCCCCGCCATGTGCAGATACACCACCCGTTCCTTGGGCAGTTTGCGCAAAAATTCGTAAGGGTCGTAAGCGTGGTTGACGCTGTTAACGTAGACGTTATTCACATCCAGATGCAACAGGCAATCGGCTTCGGTCAACACCGCGTTGATGAAGGTGGCTTCATCCATCTCATTGATGGGGGCTTGCAGGTAGAACGAGGCGTTTTCAATGCCGATTTGCTGCCCCAACATGTCTTGGGTTTGGCGAATACGGGCAACCGTGTGCTGAATCGCTGCTTCGGTAAACGGAATCGGTAGCAAGTCATACAACTGCCCGTGATCGGAACACCAGGATAAATGCTCGGTATACAGCGGGATACGGTGTAGCTGCATGAATTGCTTGAGTTCGATGAGCAATTCGGTGTTGAGCGGGGTTAAACCACCTAACGATAAGGAAAGGCCGTGGCACACAAACGGGTAACGTTCGGTGAAAGCTTGCAAGCGTTTGGCGCTAACCGGGTCAGCACCGATCCAGTTTTCGGGGGCGATTTCAAAGAAATCAATGCAGTCGGGGACTTGTTGTTCCAGCGCAACCAGATGGTCACGCCGGAAACCAAGCCCTGCCCCGTGTAAGGCAGAGCGCTGCATGGCTTAACCTTGGATGCTGATAGCCGCCAATGGCGTATTCAAGCGGAAGGTTTCATTTTGGGAAGTTTTATCATCTTTCTTTTCTTCTTTATTACCGCCGCAAGTGCCTTCTTTGCCACCACACTTGCCTTCCTTGCCGCCGCATTTGCCTTCACTCATTTTGCTGTGCAGGGCTTTACGCTCTTCGGCATCCAAAGAGCCGTCTTTGTTGGCATCGGCTTCGGTAAACATTTTTTCGTGGTGGCTCATGAATTCTTCTTTCGTGACCATGCCGTCTTTGTCGGCATCAGCAGGGCAATCGTCGGATTTTTTATTGCCGCCGCACATGCCAGCGCCACATTTCATTTCGCCATCCGCTTTGTTTTCAGCCAATTGCATATAGCCGCTGCTGAGCGTCTCGGCAGCGAAAGGGTTTTCGGCGCTAACCGATCCAGTACCCAAGGTAACGACTGCGAAGGTGGTGCCCAAAGCCAGTTTCAGGGATGTTTTGGTATTCATGTTCTAATGTCTCCGTAAAATCATGTGGATTATTGTGTTAATCAGGCGAGCTGATTCATGGCATTGTACGCAAAAATCGGGGGATTGGATGCGGCATGGAAAAATTTTTAGGGTAGGTGATGAGTGAATTAAGTCCGTATCGGTACTGGATTTAGGTGAGTTATCCACAGGCTGCTAACAGGTTTTTGACAAGATGTTGTGCTTGACCACTCGCTAAAGCACATCCTATAGTATTTCCTGAAAAAGAATCCACTACTTGTGGGCAATCAATAATTTTCCGTATGCCAAGCCATTCCGACCTCATGAGGATCAACCATGTCAGCCGTCAGCGTCCAAGACTTTCAACCAGTCACCCCTGTTTCTATGACACAGCCCGTGTCGAATGCTAATTCATTTGCCTGCAAAGTGATTCGCCGCAATGGTCAGGTGACAGATTTCGACGGCAGCAAAATTCAGGTGGCGATGACCAAAGCCTTTTTGGATGTGGAAGGCAGCAATGCAGCAGGTTCGGCACGTATCCACGACACGGTACGCAAGTTGACCGCACAAGTTGTCGATGCCCTGCTGCGCCGCACCCCCGATGGCGGCATGGTGCACATCGAAGACATTCAAGATCAAGTGGAACTGGCGTTAATGCGGGCAGGTGAACACAAAGTCGCCCGCAGTTACGTGCTGTATCGTGCCGAACGGGCGCGTTTACGTGCCGAAAAAGATGCCAAGAGCAAGAAAAAAGGCAAAAAATCCGAAAACGTGATTCACGTAAAATCCGCTACTGGCGATTTGAAACCGTTGGATGAAGAGCGTTTACGCAAGATCATTGCAGAAGCGGTCGATGGCTTGGAAGGGGTCAGTGCTGAACAAGTCATGACTGCCACCATGCGTAATTTGTACGATGGCATTTCCGAAAAAGAAGTCGCCACCGCGTTGATTATCAGCACCCGCGTGATGATTGACCGCGAACCCAACTATTCTCAAGCCGCTGCGCGGATGTTGATGGATAGCTTGCGCCGCGAAGCCTTGAGTTTCCTTGAGGGTCAGCACACCGAAGCCACCCAGCACGAAATGGTTGAGCTTTATGCGGAAGTCTTGAAAAAAACCATTCAGGTCGGGGTCAAGGTCGAGCGTTTGGCGGATGATTTGGGGCGTTACGATTTGGCGAAACTGGGCGCGGCGATTAAGCCAGAACGCGATTTGCAGTTTACTTACCTCGGTTTGCAAACGTTGTATGACCGTTATTTCCTGCATCACGACGGGGTGCGTTTTGAGTTGCCGCAGGTGTTTTTCATGCGCGTGGCAATGGGCTTGGCAATTAACGAAGTCGAGCGCGAAGACCGGGCGATTGAGTTTTACAATCTGCTCTCCAGCTTTGATTTCATGAGCAGCACGCCGACGCTGTTTAACTCTGGGACATTGCGTCCGCAGTTGTCGTCTTGCTACCTGACTACCGTGCCCGACCATTTGGAAGGGATTTACGACGCGATTAAAGACAATGCTTTGCTGTCGAAATACGCGGGTGGCTTGGGCAATGACTGGTCACGGGTGCGCGGCATGGGGGCGCATATCAAAGGCACGAATGGCAAGTCGCAAGGTGTTGTGCCGTTTTTGAAGGTGGCGAATGATACGGCGGTCGCGGTCAACCAGTGTTTCGCACCGGATACGCAGCTTCATACCGCCGATGGCATTAAAGCCATTCGTGACGTGAAAGCGGGCGATTTGGTGCTAGGTATCAGCGGCACTTACCGTGAAGTCAAACGCGCTATGGTTTACAACCAGCACGATGCAATGGTAGCTCTGGATGTGAAGCATTCGATTGAACCCGTGAAAGTGACCGCAGGACATCCGTTCTACGCGCTGCGCGGTGTGCCGTTGGAGCAGGCAAACGACCGTACCGTTAATTGGTTGGCAAAAGGCAAGGTGAAGCCGGAATGGGTTGAGGCAGGGCAATTGCAAAAAGGCGATTACGTTGCGCAAGTCATCCCGACCGAAACCGTGATGGTGGATGGCTTTGATGCTGACGATGCACGGTTGTACGGTATTTTGCTGGGTGATGGGCATTTGTCAAAAGACGGGATGCAATGGGGCGTTTCAGGCAACCCGCAAAATGATTCGCACCTTGATTTCGTGCGTGCATATTTGGCTGAACGTGGTATCCATAGTTGGGAAACAGCACGTGGCGAAACCTACACGCAAATTCATTGGGCAAGCGGTCGTGGTGTCGTGCGCAATGCCACTAACGGGCGCATTGTCGGTGCAGGTGCTGCCACGTTGCCGTTCAGCTATGACGATATTTACAACGCGCAAGGTGAAAAGCGGATTTCACGCCAATTCAGTCATTTACCGCACCCGCAAACTTTGGCATTGATTCAAGGCTTGCTGGAAACTGATGGCGGCGTGAGTCGCGGCAAGGAAATTTACTTCACCAATACCTCGCGTCAACTGGCGGAAGGTTTGCGTTATCAGTGCTTGCGTTTGGGTGTGCCGACGGCGGGACAATACCGTGAACGTGACAATGCCCATACCGGCACACGTTCTGATGGCACACAAATCGAATTTAACGGTATTACTAAAGCGTTTGATATTCGTATTCCTGCTGTGCCAGAAATCGCGGCACTGGTGGATTGCCAGCCTATCGACAAGCGTAACTGGCTGACTTACAACGGTTGCGTCTTCAGCCGTGTGCGCGGAGTGGAAAGTATTCCAACCCTGCCATTCGTATTCGATCTGATTGTGGAAGGCGATGAGTCCTACATGACTACGGCGGCACTGGCGCACAATGGCGGGAAGCGAAAGGGCGCAGTCTGTGCCTATCTTGAAACCTGGCATATCGACATCGAAGACTTCCTCGAACTGCGCAAAAATACGGGCGACGAACGCCGCCGTACCCACGATATGAACACCGCGAACTGGATTCCTGATCTGTTCATGAAGCGCGTGGCAGCAGAAGCCGAATGGACGCTGTTTTCCCCCGACGATGCGCCTGATTTACATGATTTGACTGGTAAAGCGTTTGAAGCGCGTTATGCCGAATACGAAGCCAAAGCAGCACGCGGCGAAATGAAATTATTCCGCAAAGTGCCAGCGGTGCAATTGTGGCGCAAAATGTTGGGGATGATCTTTGAAACCGGACATCCGTGGATTACCTTCAAAGACCCGTGTAATGTGCGCTATACCAATCAGCACATGGGTGTGGTGCATTCCAGTAACCTGTGTACTGAAATTACCTTGCATACCAATGATAGTGAAATTGCGGTGTGTAATCTTGGTTCAGTCAACCTGACCGCGCACGTCAACGACGGCAAACTCGATGTGGCGAAACTGGAACGCACCGTGACCACCGCGATGCGGATGCTGGATAACGTCATTGACTACAATTACTACAGTGTGCCGCAAGCGCGGAAATCCAACCTGCGCCACCGTCCAGTCGGCATGGGCATCATGGGTTTCCAAGACGCGCTGTACAAAATGAACCTCGCTTACGCCACTACCGAAGCGGTCGAATTCGCCGATCAAAGCATGGAAGCGGTGTCGTATTTCGCGATTCGTGCCTCCAGCAACCTCGCGGCAGAGCGCGGCAAATATCCGAGCTACAACGGTTCGCTGTGGAGCAAAGGCATTCTGCCCATCGACTCGCTGGAATTGCTGGGCGAAGAGCGCGGCGAATATTTCATCGTTGACCATACCCAAACGCTGGATTGGGATGCATTGCGCAACCAAGTCAAAGCCCAAGGAATGCGCAACTCCAACGTGATGGCAATTGCGCCGACCGCGACGATTTCCAATATTTGCGGCGTGTCGCAGTCCATCGAGCCGACTTACCAGAACCTGTTCGTCAAATCCAATTTGTCGGGCGAATTTACTGTCATCAACCCGTATCTGGTGCAGGATTTGAAAGCACTCGGCATGTGGGATGAGGTGATGATCAACGACCTCAAATACTTCGACGGCTCGCTGCAACCGCTGGATCGTGTGCCGGACGCGCTCAAAGCCAAGTACGCCACCGCGTTTGAAATCGACGCACGTTGGTTGGTCGAAGCTGCTAGCCGCCGCCAGAAATGGATTGATCAGGGGCAATCGCTCAACTTGTACATGAAAGAGCCGAATGGCACGAAGCTGGATAATTTGTACAAACTGGCGTGGGTGCGTGGGCTGAAAACCACCTATTACCTGCGCACTTTGGGTGCTACTGGCGCGGAAAAGACCAGCTCGGATGATTCTTCGGCAGCGGATAGCGTGGCGGGGATTAAACGGGCGGCGAATTTGGTATCGGTGGGATCGGAAGCACCGAAGGCTTGTTCGTTGCTTGATCCAGAGTGTGAGGCGTGTCAATAATGAAAAACTATCTGATGAATAGTATTGGTGGTGATTTGGTTTCTTCACCTCCGTGGGAGGAAGTAAGTGACATGATTCGTCATTGGTCTTCGTGTCCTGATAATGGCTATCTTGGTAGTGACTACGGATATAAAACCTCGCTTCTATCTTTTTTGAAAGAACCGCAAAATGATCAGGTTTCTAGGAAAATTGTAGAAAAAATGCAAGCGGATATTCCTGTTTTGTTTGGAAAGGATATATCTCTTGATTGGGATAACCTTATTCCTGAGCAATTAAATGTCCATGTTGGAAATAATTTAACAGTAGTTTTGCTAGATGCATAGGTGTTGCTGAATGAAACATGACATATATAAGAGTTGGGAAAAAATATTAGACCCTAAGATTTTGCAAGAAAGTCTTATGCTTGTTTCAATGTTCGTTGTCGTGTATGAAATGTTGGAAGACGTTATTGTAAGAAGGATAAAGATTTTTTACACAGATGGATTTGATGAGAAAGATGAAATAATTTCTCCACGCTATCAAAGTGAAGTGAAAAGCCTAAATAGAAGTCCTGTTTATGCCTCTATAGCTTGGCTTGTAAATAATGAAGTGATAGATGATGCTGATAGGGCGACCTTTGAAGTTGTAAAATTGCTTAGAAATAAAATTGTTCATGAGTTGCCAATGTTGATTATGACGGATGGCATTCCTCCGGAACTGGATCAGCGTTTTTCTGAAGCAATCTACTTATTGGAAAAAATAGAACAATGGTGGTGGGTGAATTTTGAAATGGAAGTGAACCCAGAAGTTGATTCCGCTGATGTTACGCCGGGTTCTGTATGGATGTTAAAAATTCTTCTTGAAGTCGCAGGTGGAAAAACTGAGCATTACGATGAGTTTAAAAAGGTTTTTACGAAATGTTAATGGGGATTTCATTCAAGGATACGCCTAAGCGTAGGTTTTTGCCTTCTACGCTCACAGGTGTTCCTGTATGAAAGTTTTGGAACTGTTCTCTGGTGCGGGCGGATTGGCAACAGGGCTGGAGTTTGCCGGTTTTCATCACGTCAAACTGGTGGAGTTCAACAAACACGCTTGCGCCACCCTGCAAGCTAATTTCGGTACAGAAAAAGTTTTCGCAGGAGACATTCGTGATTTCAGCTACGACGGCTTGAAGGGTGTGGACATCGTAGCAGGCGGCCCGCCATGTCAGCCGTTTTCCTTGGGTGGTAAGCATCAGGCGGGTCAGGATCATCGCGATATGTTCCCCTATGCCATCAACGCGATTCGCGAGCTGCAACCCAAAGCGTTCATTTTTGAGAATGTAAAAGGCTTGTTGCGCTCATCCTTCGCTGATTACTTTGAATATATCGTGCTACGCCTGACCTTCCCCGACTATAAACCAAAATTCGGATTCGATTGGCAGTTACACCTGCAATTACTCAGAAAGCTCAAGTACGAAACCCATCAAGGGCTGAAATACAAAGTGGCTTATCAGCTTGTCAACGCTGCGGATTACGGTGTGCCGCAAAGCCGCGAACGGGTGTTCATGGTCGGTATTCGTGACGATCTTGAGGTGGAATGGGCATTTCCCGCCCCTACACATTCCGATAGCGGTTTGTTGTGGGACAAGTTTGTGACAGGCGAATATTGGGAAAAACACGGTTTGGCGCATGAGCAGCGTGAACAGCCGAATGCCGCAACCCAAAAGCAAGTAAATGTGCTCAAAACCCGTTATGGCTTGTTCCCACCTGCGCTGAAACCGTGGCAGACCGTGCGTGATGCGTTGGGTCATTTGCCAGACCCGCGTTCTGATCATGCCATTCCCGACCATCTTTTCCGTGATGGCGCACGGGTGTATCCGGGGCATACGGGAAGTGATCATGACTTGCCTGCCAAAACCTTGAAAGCGGGTGGGCATGGCGTACCGGGTGGCGAAAATATGCTGCGTTACCGTGATGGTTCAGTGCGCTATTTCACTGTGCATGAAGCCAAGTTGCTGCAAACCTTCCCGGCAGATTTTTATATCGAAGGCGCGTGGGGTGAGGCGATGCGACAGATTGGGAACGCTGTGCCAGTGCATTTGTCCCAAACACTCGGTAAGGCTTTGCGCACAACATTGCAGCAAGCCAAACCAGCGTTTGAACAAACAATGCCGTTTGCTTATAGGGCGGTTGGATAATTTATGGAACTCACTACTGACATCCTCCGTGCCGAAGCTGCCCGTTTTGCAGATCTCGAAAGTCAACATCCTGAGCCATCGCTGTTTGGCGTGACGGATGGCAAGACTGTGGGTACTTATCTGAAACACAAATTTCGGTCATTCTTGCGTGGACAAGGGTATCAATTTGAGGAGGATAATTCCCACAACGGCATCGACTTTCCTGGTTTGCTGGTCGATATGAAAGTTATTAGCACCGACAGATCTCAATCCTCTTGTCCGTTCAAGTCACCACGGCAAAAAGTGTATGGCTTAGGTTATTCATTGATCATTTTCGTATACGACAAAACGGATGATGAAGTTGCCCATGTTGCCATCCTAACCATTGCCAATACGGTTTTTGTCGCGGCGGAGCGTACTGCTGATTTTAAGATGACGAAAGGGATACGCGATATTTTGGAGAATGAAGGCAATCGGGATGATGTGGTTGCATTTCTATCAGACAGTTACCTGTTACAAGACGAGGAACAACTGGATAGTTTGGCAAAAGAGCTGTTGAGGCATAAGCCAGAGCAGGGATATTTGAATATGCCCCGTCAGCTAGACTGTTTTTATGGTTTGACAAGCAATAGATTGATAGAGGGAATGCCATTGTGATAGTGGAAAATGTAAAACCATTAGGTCATCGCCCTTTGATCGAATACCCGTGGGCAGGTGAGATTGATCGTTTATTGAATTCCGCTATTGGCTCGAATCCGCAGTATCGAGCATTTTTATTCGATGCTGTGGTCTCCCTTGCCTATATTGATGCAACGGCAGGCTTGGAGAGGTCTATTGAGCGTTGTGACAACGTAATGGATGATTATAACGCTCATCTTGGTTTTATCAATTTGTGTTCCCCTTGCTATACAACCGGCATTTGGCAGTATCAAAAAGCGGCAAAACCTGAATCTGGCGCATTGGGTAAATTAAGCAGTGAAATCATTTTGAAATTTGTGGAGCATTTCTCTGCAAATTTTGTCAGCGTATCGGTTATCGGTGGCAGCGACTATGCGGATGCTGTGATTCAACATACATCAGGGTTGAAAATATTAGCAGAAGTGAAATCTGCTCCTTTAATGACTTATCCCTTGTTGATAAACGCAAAAGAGGCAAATGCAGTCACACATCACCAAAAATTGGTCATGACCTCATCGCAACTTCGGGTATGTGAGACAGCACTTTATCTACATGATGGCAAGGTGATTCCACTAGGCAAAGTGGGTTCTGAAAATTGGCCGTTCAAGGGATTTGTTGACTTTGTGTTGGATGATTCAAAGCAATCAGATATGGCGAAACATCTTCAAACATGGATGATGGCACGCGATACCTACAAAGATAAAAATAGACAAAATAAGTACTATTACCTAACTAATGCTTGTGGCAGTCCACCAGCAGAGGCTAAGAAAAATCACGGTTGGCCTCAGAAAGAGGTAATCAGCGATGGTAAAACCAGTGCAGGTATGGACAGGACTGACGACATCAAAAAGGGTATCTACCAAACCCTAAAAATAGGTGTAAAACACAAGCAGCACGTTGAATATCGGACAGCGATTATTTCCAACTTGCCAGCCTATAGGCATGGTGTTGATTACGTCGAACCACTTGTTCCAATGTTGTGGGGTTTTGAAGAGGATTTAGAAGAGTTAGCCGGAAAGCAAGCGATTCCACGGAACAAGCTCCGGTATGCTTTCGACTACATCATTACCCTCGAAGATCCATTACTGCGGGGATTGGATATATGAAGCAAGCCCTAAATCATGAAACCAGACCTTACACCGGCATCGTACTTGAACGCATCAAGCACCTGCCCCCCGGCGGAAAAATGGGTGATTTACCCCCGCATTTGCAACATGAAAGTTTCGTGCGCACGGGTGCAAAGAAAACAGGTGGCCCGAATATGCGCCTGTTACGTTTGGAACACGACAAACCCGCATTGACGGTAACAGCGTACATTTTCAATAAGTTTGTTCACCCAACAGAAGACCGTTATTTGACCCCACGCGAAGCCGCCAGCCTTCAAGATTTTCCGGTCGATTACGCATTCATGGGAACGCAGGGGCAAGTCCATCAACAAATTGGTAATGCCGTTCCGGTCAAATTGGGGAAAGCTATTGCGGTGGAGGTTGCCAACTACTTCGTGAGCAAAGGGCAAACGGGACAGATCACTATCGCCTCCTATTTTTGCGGGGCAGGCGGTTTAGACTTGGGATTTGAACAGGCTAATCATGCGCTTGTTCAATTTAAGACCTGCTTTTCGACGGATATAGAAGAGCCTGTAGAAAAAACGATTTGTAAAAACAGACCAGAATGGAATTTTCAGCGTGCCGACATTCGGGAGCTTGAACCGGAACAGGTGCGACTATCCATCGGCAGTAATCCCGATGTCATTATTGGCGGCCCCCCGTGCCAACCCTTCAGCGTCGCAGGCAAGCAGAAAGCGACCCATGACCCGTTAGGCGTTTTATACCGCGATTACATTCGCCATATTGATTACCTGAAACCTCGGATGGTGGTAATGGAAAATGTCTATGGTCTTGCGCAAGTCAAGAGTGCCAACATGATTGAAGAAATCTACCAATCATTTGCGGACATCGGTTACGACGTGACCCACAGCGAGTTAATGGCGGCTGATTACGGCACACCCCAAAAACGGCGAAGGCTGTTTTTTGTGGCTGCACAGAATTTGGCGGGATTCCATTTCCCAGAGCCGACACACAGCGAATACGCCAATCTTTTAGGGCTTCCACGTTACGTGGGAGCTGGTGAAGTTCTTAGCACATTACCACCTGCCAACCTCAAACGTTAGTTTAGTTGGCATTCAGCATTTAGGAGAGTAAAATCATGACGCTTGATTGGGATAACCCACTTGCCGCGCCCGTGCCACGCACGAACGGCTACCAACCGACTTTTAGTCTTGACGAAGTGTTTGTTGAAGAACCTACTGTGGAGGTAGATGAAAGTGAGCTCAGCGCAAAAACCCAAGTTGCAGTTAAATCGCCAACGGAGTCGGCGACGTTTGCAACGACGGTAACAGAGGCGGCTTCTCACAGAACTGTAGAAGCCGCTCCAACGGTCAGCCCTACCCGCCAGCCGTTTGTGCCAGAGCCTTTCAAACCTCAACAGCCGATCAGTAGCGCTGACAAGCGCGTGATCAATGGCAGCGGCGACATCAACCAACTCGCCCCGTTCAAATACCCGTGGGCATGGGATTTTTTCCTCAACGCCAATAAAAACCACTGGACACCACTCGACATCAATATGGCGCAGGATGTGCATGACTACCATCACAACCTCAGCCCAGCCGAACGCCATGTGTACGAAAACGTCCTTGCCTATTTGACCACTTCCGACATTCTGGCGATGCGCAATATTGGCTTGGCGGTAATGGAAAAAATGACCGCACCGGAATTGCAAATCTACCAAGCCCGTCAAGTCTACGAGGAAGCCCTGCATACTTGGACTTACCAGCATTGCATCGAAACCATCGGGCTGGATCAGGTGGAAATCTATAACCGTTACCGCGTTGTTCCAGAAATCAACGCCAAAATCCAACTGGCGAACCGGCGCTTAAACGATGCCTTGCGTCACGATATTGACCTGAAAAACCGCGATGATTTGCATAACTTTGTGATGTCGTACACATTCTTTGCGGGAATTTTTGAAGGTTGCTGGTTTTACAACGGTTTCTCGCCAATTTTTGCGCTGCAACGTCGCGGCATGATGAAAGGCACGGGTGAGCAATTCCAATACATTATGCGTGACGAAGTGTTACACGCTTCGTTTGGTATTCGCGTGGTGCGCCAGATCATGCAGGAAGAAAACGTGACACTCGACCCGCAAGCGGTGCGCGATATGTGGGATGAGGCAGAAGCGGCGGAAATCAACTATTCCAAGTACATCTTGCCGACCCCGATCTTGGGTTATAGCCAGCAAGACCATCACGAACAGTTTCGCTTTATTGCGAATCGTCGGGCGCGTCAGTTGGGCATGGCAGAACCGTTCCCCGGTGCGCAAAATGCCCTGCCCTGGTTGGACGAGCAGTCCAATATGCGTAAGGAAAAGAACTTCTTTGAAACCCGTGTGACCGAATACCAAACGGGTGGGGCGCTGAAGTGGGATTAAGCTCGCGCTTGACCTGACATAAAAAAGCCCGGATTGACCGGGCTTTTTTACGCATAAACGAAAGCAAGGACACCATCCCTAAGAATGATGCCCTTGCTAGGATTGTGAGCAGGTATACCCGCTCTAAGTATTATTTCGCAGGTGCAACAGGAGCCGCGACTGGTGCAGTAGGAGCAGCCATTGGCATAGCAGGAGCCATCATTGGAGTGCTGCCAGCTTTGGAAGAGTTGCCAGTGCCGTAAGCATTGCCGTTGCCATCACCGTAGCCGTAACCATTGCCAGCGCCGTACCAGTCGCCGTTGCCTTTGCCGTTAGCAGCCATGTCGGTATCCATGTTAGTGCGGCCTTTGCCTTTGAAAGTGATCGCGAAATCAACTTCACCGTCAGCGTCGCCTTTACCACGACCCCAGCCGTTTGCATCGCCGTTGCCTTTGCCATAGCCAGTGCCGTTACCAGCAGTGCCTTGACCAGCAGTGTTGCCAGTTGCAGAACCGTTGTCGAAGCCGTCAAAGAATTCAGCAGAAGCAGCGCCAGACAGAGCGATCAGAGCAGAGAAGATAATAGCTTGTAATTTCATGAGTATGTTTCCTAGCAAATTTGTGTGTAAGTTCAGTATGAGAGAATTATAATATTAGGGTTTTCTAATGTAAAGCGATTTTTTACGTTTTGGAGGACTTTTTGCAAATCGTCTGACAAACGGGTGCAATGCTGCGAAAATGCTATGCTTTATGCCATGAGTGATGTTATGTCTGAGACATTATTGCGCTTGCGTGCTGAGTTAATCGCCGTAGGGCAGTTTTTTCATGCTAGGGGCTGGGTTCCGGCGACTAGCAGCAATTTTTCGGCGCGTTTGGGTGCTGAGGAGATGCTCATTACCAGTTCTGGTCAGCATAAAGGGCGGCTGGATGAACAGGGATTTTTGCGGGCGGATTTGCACGGCAATGCCTTGGATGTTGGCAAGCGCCCTTCTGCTGAAACCGGCTTGCATACCGTGATGTACCGGCGTGATCCGGCACTGGGCTGTGTGTTGCACACGCATTCGGTGAATGCCACGGTGCTGTCGATGCGTTTGGAGCAGGTGGTATTTGAGGGTTATGAGGTGCAAAAGGCATTCCCCGGTGTGACCACGCATGAGAGTCGTGTGGTGATTCCGGTGTTCCCGAATAGCCAAGATATTCCCGCGCTGGCGGCAGTCGTTGATGCTTATTTGGATGCAAACCCGCAGACTGTCGGCTATTTGATTCGCGGGCATGGCTTGTATACGTGGGGGGCGACGGTGGCGGATACCCAGCGGCATATTGAGGCGTTAGAATTTTTGTTTGAATGTGTTTATCGACAAATGCTATTAGACAGGTAAAACCATGAGTGAATTGAAGATTTACGCGGATAACAATCCGCAACAGGCTGAAACCTATACCGATTACGCGACCATCAGTGCTTTATTGCAAGCGCAGGGCGTGCGTTTTGAGCGTTGGGAAGCTAATGCGCCCTTGGCGGATGCGGCAACGCAAGAGGAAGTGATTGCGGCATATCGTGCGGATATTGACCGCTTGATGGCAGAAAATGGTTTCCAGAGTGTGGATGTCGTCAGTTTAACGCCCGATCACCCCGACAAAGCGCTGTTTCGCCAGAAATTTTTGAACGAACATACCCATTCCGAATACGAGGTGCGTTTTTTTGTGGATGGGCAGGGTTTGTTTTACCTGCATCTGGGCGACAAGGTATACACGGTATTGTGCGAAAAAGGCGATTTGATCAGTGTGCCAGCGGGGGCAACGCATTGGTTTGACATGGGGCCGAATCCACGTTTCAAGGCGATTCGCTTGTTCACCAATACTGACGGTTGGGTGGCGAATTTTACCGGCAGTGAAATTGCGGCATTGTTTCCGCGCCTGGAGAACTGATGAGTATTAAAGCCATACTCACCGACATTGAAGGTACGACCACCAGCCTCTCATTCGTGAAAGACGTGTTGTTCCCTTACGCCGACCAGCAAATGGAAGCGTTTGTGGTGAAGCATCGTCAAGACCCGCAAGTCGCCAAACTCATAGATGATGTGCGCTTGGAAACCGGCAATGCGGTGTTGTCATTGGCGGGGGCGATTGCACAATTGCGGCAGTGGATTGCGGAAGACAAAAAGATTACCCCGCTAAAGGCAATTCAGGGCTTGATGTGGGAAGAAGGCTACCGCAACGGCGATTTCACGGGGCATGTGTATGAGGATGCGGTGCGCCATTTACTGCACTGGCATGAGCTTGGTCTGGCGTTATATGTCTATTCGTCGGGTTCAGTGTATGCGCAGAAGCTGTTGTTCGGGTATTCTGATGCCGGTGATTTAACCCCGCTGTTCAGTGGCTATTTTGATACGGCGGTAGGGCATAAGCGTGAGGCTAACTCGTATCAGGCAATTGTTGCCGCGCTGGGATTGCCCGCCGCTGAGATTTTATTCCTATCGGATATTGCGGAAGAGTTGGATGCGGCAGCGCAAGCCGGGTTAAAAACCTGCTGCGTAGTGCGTGAAGACCAGCCAACTGATGCTTTGCAACACCGCTGGGTAAAAAACTTTGATGAGCTGGATGTGATGAGTATCACATAGGCTGTCTTGGTAATCTGACTATTATTTATGACAACAAATTTACTGACGGGCATTCCCCAATGAATATTTTCCCGATTATCCTCGCAGCGGGTCAAGGCACCCGGATGCGCTCCACTTTGCCGAAGGTTCTGCATCCCATTGCGGGTAAACCGATGTTACAACATGTGGTGGAAGTGTGCGCTGCCCTGCAAAACCGTAACGTGGCGTGCCACATGGCTATTGTCTATGGGCATGGCGGCGAATTGGTGCGTGAACACATACAAGGTGAAAACCTCAACTGGGCGCTGCAATCGCTGCAAAAAGGCACGGGTCATGCGGTCAGTCAAGCCATCCATTTGGTGGACAATGACGACGTGGTATTGATTGCCTATGGCGATGTGCCGCTGATTCGTTCCGTAACCTTGCAAGCCTTGGCGCAAGGGTTGGGCGATGCTGCATTGTGCATTCTAACCACGCAGCTTGCTGATCCGAAAGGCTATGGGCGTATTGTGCGCAATGCCGACGGCTTGGTGCAGGCGATTGTCGAGGAAAAAGACGCCAGTGATGCACAGCGCCAGATTGGCGAAGTGAATACCGGCTTTATTGCCGCGCGTGGTGCAGATATGAAGCGTTGGTTACAGCAACTGACCCCACAAAATGCACAAGGCGAATATTACCTCACCGATTGCGTCAGCTTGGCGGTAGCCGAAGGCGGCAGCATTAATACGGTACTGTGTGCTGATCCGGTTGAGGTCGAGGGCGCGAACAATCGGGTGCAATTGGCCCGTTTGGAACGTGCTTGCCAACAGCGTCAAGTAGAAAAGCTGATGTTGGCAGGCGTGACCGTTGCTGACCCCGCCCGCTTGGACATTCGCGGCACGGTCGAAACCGGGCAGGACGTTTTCCTGGATGTGAACGTGGTGTTGATCGGCAAGGTCAAATTCGGCAATAACGTCACGGTGGAAGCCGGTTGCGTGATTCAGGATACGACGATTGGTGATAATACTCACATTAAAGCGCATTCGGTGCTTGAAGAGGCGGTCATTGGGGCGAAGTGTGATATTGGTCCGTTTGCCCGTTTGCGCCCCGGCACAGTGTTGGAAGACAAAGCGAAAATCGGCAATTTCGTTGAAACCAAGAAAGCGCACATCGGCAAAGGCAGCAAAGTCAACCACCTGAGCTACATCGGCGATACCGAGATGGGGGATGACGTGAATATTGGGGCAGGCACGATTACGTGTAACTACGATGGTGCCAACAAACACAAAACCGTGATTGGTGATGGGGTATTCGTCGGTTCTTGTACGCAATTGGTTGCCCCCGTCAGCATTGGTGACGGCGCTACGATTGGCGCTGGTTCAACCATTACCAAAGCAGCACCGGCAGGTGAACTCACCTTGTCCCGCGCCAAACAAATGACCTTGAAAGGCTGGCAGCGTCCAGTGAAGGAGAAAAAATAATGTGTGGTATTGTCGGCGCAGTTGCGCAACGTCCGGTGGTGGAAATTTTATTGGAAGGCTTACGCCGTCTGGAATACCGTGGTTATGACTCTGCCGGTGTGGCGGTGGTACGTGCCGAGGGTGATTTGGTACGTAGCCGTGCAGTGGGCAAGGTGGCAGCGCTGATGGAGCGTCTTGAAGGCGAACCGATTGATGGCAAACTGGGCATTGCGCATACCCGCTGGGCAACGCATGGCGTGCCTGCCGAGCGCAATGCGCACCCGCATTTCAGCGGCGAATGGGTCGGTTTGGTGCATAACGGCATTATCGAAAACCACGTCGAATTGCGTAAACGTTTGCAAGACAGCGGTTATCACTTTACTTCGGATACCGATACGGAAGTGGTTGCCCACTTGATTGACGTGTTCCGCCGCAAAGGTGTGAGCATGTTGGATGCGGTGATGGCAGCGCGGTGTGAATTGCACGGCGCGTATGCGCTGGCGGTGATTTCGCCGGATGAGCCGGATACGCTGATCGTGGCACGCCAAGGCAGCCCGCTGGTGCTGGGTTTGGGGATCGGTGAAAATTTCATTGGTTCAGACATTCAAGCCTTGCTGCCCGTGACCAGCCGCTTTATTTATTTGGAAAATGGCGATGTGGCGCGGATTACCCGCAAGAAGATCGATATTTTTGACCTGAATGGCGAGCGCGTGGAGCGTCCGGTACGTGAGTCGAATGCGTCGATGTGTTCGGCAGAATTGGGTGACTACCGCCACTTCATGTTGAAGGAAATCTTCGAGCAGCCGCAATCAGTGACCGGAACATTGGAGAATCGTCTGGCAGGCGATCACGTTTTGCCTGCATTGTTAGGTGTGCCGGATGCGTTGGAACGCTTGGCGCAAGTGGAAGAAATTCAGATTCTGGCATGTGGCACGAGTTACCACGCGGGTTTGGTGGGGCGTTATTGGATTGAGGCGAATACCGATATTCCGTGCAATGTGGAAGTGGCCAGCGAATACCGTTACCGCCGTCAGCCACCGCGCAAGAATATGTTGTTCGTGACGATTTCCCAGTCGGGTGAAACCGCTGATACCTTGGCGGCATTGGAAAAGATCAAGGAAAACCACGGCGCATTGGCAACCTTGACCATTTGCAACGTGGCAGAAAGTTCTTTAACCCGCGAATCCGATATGGCGCTGATGACAATGGCAGGTCCGGAAATCGGCGTGGCATCCACTAAAGCGTTTACGACGCAATTGGTGGCGTTGCAATTGCTGATGGTATTGCTAATGCAAGCCAAGGGGGCGGATAAAGCCAAAGTCGCACAGATGGTGGCGGATTTACGTAAATTGCCTGCGCTGATTGAGCAAGCGTTGGATTTGAACCCGAAAATAGAAACATTGGCAGAGCGTTTCATCGAGAAAAACCATGCACTGTTCTTAGGGCGTGGCGAACTTTACCCGATAGCGATGGAAGGGGCGCTCAAGCTCAAGGAAATTTCCTATATCCACGCCGAAGCCTATCCCGCCGGTGAACTCAAGCATGGCCCACTTGCGTTGGTCGACAGCGAAATGCCGATTGTTACAGTAGCACCCAATACGGCTTTGTTGGAGAAACTAAAGTCCAACTTGGAAGAAGTGCGTTCGCGGGGTGGTGAGTTGTATGTATTTGCTGATCGCGATGCGCATATCGTCGCGGCGGATAATTTGCATGTGTTGGAAATGCCTCACGTCCCTGAAATGCTTGCGCCGATTGTGTACACGATTCCGTTGCAATTGCTGTCCTACCATGTGGCGGTGTTGAAAGGCACGGATGTGGACAAGCCTCGCAATTTGGCGAAATCCGTGACCGTCGAATAGTATTGAAGAATACTATGGTAGATGGGTTTCAGTATTGAATCCCTTCGCTATTTGTTTTGTGGTAACTTTAGTACAATCTTATATTCTAATGAACCAGCGGCTATGTCGCTGGTTTCTTTTTAGGCAACACACACATTTATTTGGCTAGAGGTAGGCATTAACATGGGTAGCTGGCTAGCGTCACTGCTAAGTGACTGGAAAGACCGTTTCACGCCCTATATGGCTTGGATCGGTGAATTAAAGAATCCGGCGGTATTAAAAGCCGATGCGATGGCGGGGCTGACGGTTGCCTTGGTGTTGATTCCGCAGTCAATGGCGTATGCGCAATTAGCAGGCTTGCCGCCTTATATTGGTTTGTATGCTGCCTTTTTACCGGTCATGGTGGCGGCAATTTTCGGTTCTTCACGGCAATTAGGCACGGGGCCGGTGGCAGTCGTTTCCCTGATGTCGGCGGCGGCGATGCAACCTTATGCTGCTCAGGGCTTGCCCATTGAAACTATCATTGTTTATTCCGCACTATTGGCATTGATGATCGGGATATTCCAGTTGTCGCTCGGCTTATTGCGCATGGGGGTGCTGGTAGACTTTTTGTCGCATCCGGTCGTGGTGGGTTTCACCAATGCGGGCGCGTTGATTATTGCAACTTCGCAAGTGCCGAAACTGTTTGGGTTGAATGTTAAAGCCGATCAGTTTGACCATTCGTATGAATTCTGGTGGGCAACCCTCACATCCTTGGGGAATACCCATGCGACAACATTCGCATTAGGGGCTTTTGCACTGACCACCTTAGTGGTGTTGAAGAAGTATGCGCCACGCTTGCCGGGTGTGTTGATTACGGTGCTGATTACCACGGTTTTATCGTGGGTAGTGGATTACAAAGGCATGGGCGGTAGTGTGATTGGGAGTATTCCTGAAGGCTTGCCGCCGTTCTCCTTGCCGCTGGTGGAAATGAGTTTACAGAACTTTGTGTCGTTAGCCACGACTGCGGCAGTGATTGGGTTGATTGGTTTCGTCGAAGCCATTTCCATTGCTAAAGCGATGGCTTCGCAAACCCGTCAGCGTTTGTCGGCGAATCAGGAGTTGGTTGGGCAAGGTTTGTCGAATATTACCTCTGGTGTGTTTGGTGGCTATGCGGTATCAGGATCATTCTCGCGTTCTGCAGTGAACTTTGCGTCAGGTGCGATGACCGGATTCTCATCAGTAGTGACGGGTTTGCTGGTGGCGGTGACCTTGTTGTTCTTGACACCGTTGCTGTATCACTTGCCGCAGGCGACTTTGGCAGCGGTGATTATTATGGCGGTAGTTAATTTGATTAAGATTGCTCCGATCAAGCACGCTTGGAAAGTCGAGCCGCATGACGGTGTGGTGGCTGTTGTTACTTTCTTTGCAACGTTGGCATTTGCGCCGCATTTGGATAAGGGTATCTTGTTAGGCGTGGTATTGTCATTGGGCTTATTCCTGTACCGCACGATGAGCCCTGCCTTGGTAGAGGTTGCACGTGATGCGGATGGCACAATGCGTGATGCTGCTGCGCATGGCTTGAAAACCAGCGACTCGATCGCGGTCTATCGCTTTGATGGCGATTTGTACTTTGCAAATACCGGCTATTTGGAAGGTAAATTGCTCAATAACGTTTCGCAAAAACCCAATCTGAAAGTCCTGATTCTGGATATGGAATCTATCGACCAAGTGGATTCCACAGGGGAGGAAATGTTAGAGAAGCTGGCAGATCGTCTCAAGTTTGCGGGTATTGAGTTTTATATTGCACGGACAAAGTTGCGGGTATACGAGGCATTCCAGCGTTCTGGCTTGGCTAAGCATATTGGCGAAGAACGTTTCTTCCGTGAGCGTAAATATGCGATCAATTATGCGAAAGAGCAGTTCGGTGATGCCATCGACATCGAGCCATTCAAGCATTATATGCCTGCGTAATAAGACAGCGTAGCCGCTAAAAAAAGGTCACGTTATGTGACCTTTTTTTTGGTTAGTCCAAGGCAATGGTGATGGTTTTGTCAACATCGGCTTCGACTTTGAAGATGGCTTCTTTGAGGATGTGTTCTTGTGTCACGGTAGCCCGATAACGTCCGGCATCCAAATATACGGTGCCGCTATGGCGTCGTTCGAGTTCTGCGACGGGTTTTGAGGATGTGTTTGTGCCATCAAGCTTGAATACCGCCCAAGAAACGGGTTCTAGTATGGATTGGTTATTGATGGTTGCGACCAGTGTTACTCGATTGGCAGATGCTGAGCCTGCCATCACCATGAGAATAGTTCCGATAGTAACAGCGCTGATTGTGGTTATGCCTGGGGAGGCAAGACGGGAGCGCGAAAACATATGACACTTCCTAGAAAATAAGCGGTTAAGTTGTTGCTATAAAATACCAATGCAGGGTATAAAAAATTACCACTGCATGTAGTGTAATGCAATTTTTAAGCAGTTGCACTAGGGTTTTAACGTGCTTAACCAAGTAGTCTCACTAGGTAGGGAGTTTTAATACATTAGGTTCGGATCCATTCGCCTGATTTTCCACCGGATTTCAGGAGCAGGCGGATGCCTTCCATTGACATGCCTTTATCAATGGCTTTGCACATATCGTAGATGGTTAGCAGGGTAATATTCACGGCGGTTAGGGCTTCCATCTCAACACCGGTTTGCCCGCGTGTTTCGACGCTGACACGACAATGGACGGAAGCCGTTTCAGTTTGTGGTGTTAACGCGATGTCAACTTTGGTCAGTGCCAGTGGATGACACAGTGGGATTAAATCGGCAGTTTTTTTAGCTGCCATAATGCCTGCGATGCGAGCGATGCCCAGTACATCGCCCTTTTTATGGTCGCCTTGCAGGATTTTTTCCAAGGTGTGGGGCTGCATCGTAATGCGTCCTTCGGCAACGGCGATGCGGTGAGTGAAATCTTTCCCACCGACATCAACCATGTGTGCCTGACCTTGAGCATTGAAATGGGTCAGTTGTCCATCCATTGCGGTGCTCTGCATTACATAACCTTACCACTGTTGGCTTCCGTGGTCTTAGGCTCTGGTTGTTTGAGGCGGGTTTGCACCAAATCCATGCCTTTGAGGATATTCAGGGCTTCAAAGAGCTGATAATCGTCTTCAGCCAGCGATGATTTAGCTTTATCAGCGTCAATGGCTTTGTCTGTTTTTTCCTCGGTTTTCCCTTCGGTTTTTTCTTCAGTGTTGGCAGGGGTTTCTTCGGTTTTTTCCTCGGCAGGCTTGCTTTCGGTTTTGCCATTACCGTTAGGGTTGCTGAGGTGTTTGCTCAAATTGGCTTCTGATACCGGGTCAAGCATGTCATCAGTGTCATCTTCACCTTTGACTTTTAGGGCTTTGAGTTCAATGTCGGGTGTAATGCCTTCCGCCTGAATGGAGAGTCCAGAAGGGGTGAA
This sequence comes from Thiothrix winogradskyi, assembly GCF_021650935.1. Taxonomy (NCBI): domain Bacteria; kingdom Pseudomonadati; phylum Pseudomonadota; class Gammaproteobacteria; order Thiotrichales; family Thiotrichaceae; genus Thiothrix; species Thiothrix winogradskyi. Next base: position 941,884 of record NZ_CP091244.1, read on the forward strand.
GTAACGCGCGGTAGTGAGTTTGACCGCTGTTTTGTCATTCAACTGCAAGACGGTTTGTACGGAGCCTTTCCCAAACGTTTTCTGACCGACGATCAGGGCGCGTTTGTGGTCTTTGAGTGCGCCTGCGACGATTTCGGAAGCGGAGGCTGAGCCTTGGTTAACCAGTACCACAATCGGGGCATTGTCAATGGCATCACCTTTTTGGGCGCTGTATTCCATCTTGGCATCTTCAACCCGCCCTTCGGTGTAAACAATTTTACCGGACTCTAGGAATGCATCCGATACGCCGACGGCTGCATTCAAGACCCCGCCGGGGTTGTTGCGTAGGTCAAGTATCAAGCCGCGCAGCTTATCCTTGTTTTCTTTTTTGAGGGTTTCGATGCCTTCTATTAGTGCTTCAGTGGTTTTGGCTTGGAAGCTGGTGATACGTACATAGCCATAACCCGGCTCTAGGATGCGTTGTTTGACGCTTTTGACCTGAATAATGTCGCGCTTGATGCTTACTTTGAAGGGTTTGTCTTTGCCTTCACGGACAATCATAAGGTCAATGTTGCTACCCGGCTTGCCGCGCATCAGTTTGACGGCATCGTTTAGGGTCATGCCTTTCACGGGGGTTTCATCGAGACGAATGATTAAATCGCCCGATTGTAAACCCGCTTTTTGAGCAGGGGTATCGTCAATAGGAGAGATTACTTTAACGAAGCCGTCTTCCATGCCGACCTCGATACCCAAGCCACCGAACTCACCGCTGGTGCCGACTTGCAATTCCTTGAATTCTTCCTCATCCAGATACGCAGAATGCGGGTCAAGGTTGCTGAGCATTCCCCGAATGGCATTGGTCATCAGGTCTTTGTCTTTGACATCCTCAACGTAGTTTTCCTTGATGCGTGAGTAGACCTCGGAAAATTGTTGCAGCTCATCCAGTGGCGGCGTGTTTTCAACCGTTTGCCGGAAAGCGAACACATTGAGGCTGATGCTGGTGGTGACACCAATCAAAACGCCAGCCATAGTGCCAGCCAGAACGCGGTAACGTGTATGCATAATCGTATCTCTCCAATGTTTTGGCTGCTCACGTCCTTGTCAGCAGAATTGTTTTGTGGCGGCATTTACAGGTTGCAAAACCCTGCCAGTTTACCACTGTGTGGCAGAAATGCACTTTAGTTGTTGTAAAAATGGTGCAATTGTAACGTATTCGTTGAGTGCGGTGGTGGTATGCTCACGACAGGCTTCAGCGACACCAACGCGCTGGGTTCTGCGGGGTTGTGCCGCTCCTGATTTCAAAATACAGGGCATCTTGGCTTTGTCCGCTGGAGTTGCCGACAGCGGCAATCGTTTCATTGGCGTTCACTGTTGCCCCTTCCTTTTTATATACTGCCCGATTATAGCCGTAAAGGCTCATGTAGTTATTGTCATGTTCGATGATGATTAAATGTCCGTAACCATCCATCCAGCCGGAAAACGCAACCCGACCTTTGGCAATGGCTTTGACCTTGCTTCCACCGGGGGCGGCCAGTACCACACCGCGCCAGCGTTGCTTTTCATTTCGTGCTGAACCGTAACTGTGGATTATTTTGCCGCTCACGGGCCAAGGCAATTGACCGCGTAGCTTGGAAAACGCTTTGCCGCTGTTCAGTGTTGCTGAGGAAGTGTTGGTGACTGCTTCTGCCTTGGTTGTTTTTGCGGGCTTGGTGGTTGCTTCAGTGCTGCTTGGTTTGGCTGTTTGCTGTTCTTCTGTAGCCGTTGTGGCACTGGTTTGTTGTTTTTCTTTGGCTTTATTGGCGGCAATACGGTCGAGTACGGCTTGTAAGTTGGCTTCTTCGGTTTTTAGTTTGCTAAGCTTTTTTTCAGCAGAGCGAATGTCGCCTTTTATATTGTCCAGTGCGAATGAACGGGCTTTCAGTGTACCTTGAATGTCGACTTTTTGTTGTTCAAGGGTTTTATTGAGTTCCTGCAAGTAACTATTGTCTTTTTCGATGGCAGTACGCACAGCCTCAATGTCATTTAAGGTTTTTTGGATGCCCTGAATGCGGGTGACACGGTTTTCGTTCAAATACTCAAAGTAACGGACAGTGCGGCTAATGTCAGAAGGTTCGTCCTGACGTAACAGCAGGCGCAGATGGGATTGTTCGCCAGCGGTATACAGTGCCTGTAATTGCTGTGCTAAGCCGGATTTTTGAGCCTGCAATTCGGCATCGAGCTTTTGTTGTTTACGAACGGAGTCCTCTAATTTGCTGAGTGTGGCGTCAATTTTTTTTTCAGTTTGGTGGTGTTTGTCTGAAATTTCACCCAGTTTTTTTTCCAGCTTGGTCACTTCACTCTGCAAGTCACGTGACTCGCCTTGTTGCGAGCTGAGTTCTTTGGATAGTTCACGGATATCACGCTGTAGTTGCTGCTGTTTTTTGGGGTCAGCAGCATTCGCATGAGTCCATGAGACGAATAGCAGTATGAGCAGGGGGAGGTAAACTTTCACCGTGTGTCAATTGTTCTAAGCTGTTAATGGTTGATAATAGTCTACCATAGGAAAGAGATGACACGGAATGTAATAGAGTATATTATCGTATTTATCTATACTAATATACTGAGTCTTCTGTCTTATTGTTAGTGTTGCTTGAGTGACGGAAACTTAAAAAATACCATTTTCGATGAGGAAATCTATGGGTAGCATTGCTCTCAACAATAAGTGTGACTTCACGATTGAAGATATGTTGATCAAAGAAGAGGACATTGACCGTGCTTCCCGTTCTTTGAAAGCTATTTCACATCCATTGCGTTTAAAAATTCTATGTGTGCTGGGTGACAAAGAGGTGAGTGTGCAAGATATTGTGGATAGCGTCGGTACATCCCAAAGCAATATTTCCCAACACCTTGCCATTTTGCGGGATAAAGGCATTTTGGCTTCACGTAAAGATGCTAATCGCGTCTATTACCGCGTGGGCGATTACCGCACGCTGCGCCTGATTAGCATGATGCAGGAAGTTTTTTGCACTGCCCCACACTGAGTATCTGCCTGACTATTACCAAAAAATCTGTGTTTAGGGGTTTACCTAGTTCTTTGTGATGTATATCTTTAGCCACTGTTCGTTGCTGAAGGGTCTAATGTGGAAGAGTATATCGTTTTCGCCCGTAATCATCCCCTGTTAATGATGGGGTTGGTGGCTATCATCGGCATGATCGTCTGGACAGAGTTCAGTCGCCTCACCCGCAAATATAAACAAGTTAACGCGACTCAGGCGGTGCAGATCCTCAATCAGGATGGTTCGGTTGTGGTTGATGTCCGTGAAGAAGGGGAGGTGAGCGCTGGAAAAATCAAAGGCGCGAAGCACATTCCCTTGGGGCAATTGAAAAAACGCTTGGTTGAATTGGAATATGCCAAAAACAAGCCTGTTTTGGTGTATTGTCGCAGTGGTAGCCGTTCTTCCCATGCTTGCGGTGTCATGACCAAAGAAGGTTTTGAGAATGTCAGCAATCTGGCGGGTGGTATCATGGCATGGGAGTCCGCCAATCTTCCGGTTAGTAAACGATGACGCAACGCCCGGTACGCATGTATGCGACCCTGTTCTGCCCCTATTGCTTACGTGCGCGGATGCTGCTCAAACGCAAGGGCATTAAGTACGAAGAAATCAGTGTTGGCAATGATGCTGAACTGTGGGCAGAGATGGAGCGTCTCAGTCAACGTGATACGGTGCCGCAAATATTCATCGGTGATTTATCCATCGGTGGCTATGATGACATGGCGGCTTTAGACCGTGCTGGCAAGCTTGATGCTTTGCTGTTTGAACCTTAAATCCATTAGAGGGGTATGCTATGAGCGACGCTCAACCGCAAGAACAACAATTTATTATTCAGCGTATTTATATCAAGGATGTTTCGTTTGAAGCGCCTAACTCACCGGCTATTTTTACCCAAGAGTGGAACCCTAATACCAATCTGGATTTGAATACCAAGGTCAATACCCTGGCTAATGACAACTACGAAGTGGAGTTGTTCATTACCATTACCGTCAAAAGCGATGACAAAACCGCATTTTTGGTGGAAGTCAAGCAAGCTGGGGTATTCTTCATCCAGGGTTATGGGCAGGAGCAACTCAACCATTTGCTGGCGGCGTATTGCCCTAACATCCTGTTCCCGTATGCACGTGAAGTGATTGCGGGCATGGTCTCGAAAGGCAGCTTCCCGGAACTGCACTTGTCACCAATCAACTTCGATGCCCTGTATGCTCGCCGTTTACAGGAAGAGCAAGCGAAAGCTGGCGCGGCATGATTGAGCGCATCCAGTCCATCGCAGTTTACGGTGCAGGCTCGTGGGGAACCGCGTTAGCGTTGCAATTGGCGCGTAATGGTCTGGATGTGTTGCTGTGGGATATTAATCCTGAACACGTTGATAACCTTAATCGGCAACGTGAAAATGCACATTACCTGCCGGGTATTGCTTTTCCTGACAAACTCCTGTGTTCCGCTGATTTGCCGACGGTAGCGGCGTTTGCGGATTACCATTTGGTGGTTGTACCCAGCCATGTGTTCCGTGACATGTTGCGGAAATTGTCCCCGTTATTAAATGCTGAGGATGCCGTTTTGTGGGCTACCAAAGGCTTGGAGCTAGAAACGGGTAAGTTGCTGCATCAAGTGTTGGAAGAGGAATTGCCGCAATGCCGCTCTTATGGCGTGGTGTCTGGTCCCACCTTTGCGGCTGAAGTGGCGCGTGGTTTACCGACTGCGATGACCGTGGCAGCCAATCAGCCTGCTTTAGCGCAAGCCGTTGCTGCGGCGTTTAGTGCAGCGAATTACCGCGCTTACATCAGTAACGATGTGTTAGGCGTGGAATTGGGCGGGGCAGTGAAAAACGTCTTGGCGATTGCGGCGGGTATTTCCGACGGTTTGGGTTTCGGGGCGAATGCGCGGGTGGCGATTGTCACACGCGGCTTGGCGGAAATCATGCGTTTGGGCGCAAAGCTTGGTGCACAACCCGAAACTTTGATGGGTTTAGCCGGTGTTGGCGATTTGGTGCTGACTTGCACCGATAACCAATCGCGTAATCGGCGTTTAGGCTTGGCGCTTGGTCAAGGCAAAAGCCGGGATGCCGCGATTGCTGAAATCGGTCAAGCGGTAGAAGGGGCGAAATCAGCGCTTTCCATCGGTAAGTTAGCCGAACGTGCTGGGGTGGAGATGCCCATTTGCCAACAAGTTTACCGTATCCTTTACGAGCACTTGCCGCCGAAACAGGCGGTGCACGAGCTGCTTTCCCGTGATCTGAAAGCGGAATTCTGAGCCTTTATTTGTCGGGAGTTCACGCATGAGCACCGTTCCTGCCTACGCTATCGGTATTGTTATGGATCCGATCAGCAGCATTAACATTAAAAAAGACAGTACCTTTGCCATGATGCTGGAAGCCCAGCGCCGTGGCTGTTCCTTATTCCATATTTTGCAAGGCGACTTGTTTATGGATGATGGCGTGGTGTTTGCCAAGATGAATCCGGTGACGGTTAAAGACGATCCCAGCGCTTGGTTTACGTTCGGTGAAGCGCTGGTTAGGCCGCTGCATGAATTGCCAGTGGTGTTAATGCGCAAAGATCCGCCGTTTGATATGGAATACATTTACAGCACGTATTTGCTGGAATTGGTGCAAAAACACGGCACGCTGGTGGTGAATCGCCCGGAGAGTATCCGCAGTGCCAATGAAAAATTATTTGCGGCGTGGTTTCCTGAATATTGTCCGCCGACCCGTGTGACCCGTGATATGGCACGTATCCGCGAATTTCTGGCGCAACAGCAACACATTGTGGTGAAACCGTTGGATGGCATGGGCGGTTCGATGATTTTCCAGATTAAACAGGGCGACCCGAACCGCAATGTGATTCTGGAGGCGATTACCGCACACGGCACACGCACGGTGATGGCACAGCGCTTTTTGCCGGAATATAAACAGGGCGATAAGCGCATTTTGCTGATCGACGGTGAGCCGTTCCCTCATGCATTGGCTAGGATTCCGGCGGAAGGTGAGGGGCGGGCGAATTTGGCGGCAGGCGGTAAGGGTGTTGGTGTGGATCTGACGGAGCGTGAATTCGCCATCTGTGCAGGCATTGCACCGGTATTGCGGGAAATGGGTTTGCTATTCGTGGGACTGGATGTGATCGGGGATTATGTGACCGAGATTAATGTCACTAGCCCGACGTGTATTCGTGAATTGGATGCTATTTATGCTGCTAATATTGCCAGCCTGCTATGGGATGCGGTTGAGCGCAGGCTGGCAGACCACGCTTAGGCCGTTTGCTTCAACATGCCATACAGGTCGTCTTTTAGGTGTAGGCGGCGCAATTTGAGGCTTTCCACAAAATCGTCAGCATGGACTTCGATTTCTTGCTCAATGCGATGAAGCTGTGAGTCCACTTCATGGTATTCGTCAAACAGGCGGGCAAAGTGCCGATCATTCATTTTCAGGTGATGAATCTGCTCTTTATATTCGGGAAATTCGGTGGCGAGATCGTGAGATTCTCCAAACATTCGTTACGCTCCTTTATTCATTAAAAATTGGCATTCCAGACTATCATAATACCGGGATGGGGCGTGTGAGTTAAGTCAAATTCTGGACTATGCTAGAATCTGCTTTTACACATAACAGGAGCCTAGCGTGAAAGCCAGAGTCAAATGGTTGGATAATATGAGTTTTGTCGGTGAGTCTGGCAGTGGACATTCCGTGGTGATGGATGGTGCGCCCGAATTTGGGGGGCGTAACCTTGGAATGCGCCCGATGGAAATGCTGTTGCTGGGTTTGGGCGGTTGTTCGTCTTTCGATGTGGTGCTGATCCTGCAAAAATCCAAACAGCAAGTGCTGGATTGTGAAGTGCAGATCGAAGCCGAGCGGGCAGACAAAGATCCCAAGGTTTTTACCCGTATCCACTTGCATTTTGTGGTTAGCGGACGCAACCTCGCTACCGATAAAGTCGAGCGGGCTGTTAAGTTATCTGCCGAAAAATATTGCTCCGCTTCGATTATGTTGGGCAAAACCGCTGAGATTACCCACGATTTTGAGTTGCACGAAGCGCCGTGAAGCATTTATTTCACTTGCACGCGGGGGCATAGTTTTGCATAGTTCACTCCCGTACCGGTTGTCGGTCAACCGGTTGATTTTTTTATGCTACGCCTGACAAAGAGGATGATCAGAATTGGTTGAGCGTCATCAAAAGCAGATTCGCCTGCACGGGTTTAACAACCTGACAAAAACCTTAAGTTTTAATATTTACGACATCTGCTACGCAAGGAGTCCGGCTCACCGTGAAGAATACCTCGCGTACATTGATGAAGAATACAATGCCGACCGTTTGACCAACATTCTCACCAATGTGGCAGACATTATTGGCGCTAATATTCTGAACGTGGCGCGTCAGGATTACGATCCCCAAGGCGCGAGCGTTACTATTCTGGTATCGGAAGAACCTATCCTGTCAGAAGAAAAAATCCATGCATCAGCGTCAGCACGTCCTGGTCCTTACCCGGAAGATGTGGTGGCACATCTGGATAAAAGCCATCTGACAGTGCATACCTACCCTGAAAGTCACCCTGATAACGGCATCAGTACTTTCCGTGCCGACATTGATGTTTCCACGTGTGGGCGTATCTCGCCATTGAAAGCATTGAATTACTTAATACATAGTTTGGAATCCGATATTGTCATTATGGACTATCGAGTGCGTGGTTTTACCCGTGATGTGAAAGGTAAAAAGCACTTCATCGACCATAAGATCAATTCCATCCAAAATTTCTTGTCACCCGAAACAAAACGTAATTACTCCATGCTGGACGTTAACGTTTACCAAGAGAATATCTTTCACACCAAGATGATGCTGAAGGAGTTTGAATTGGATAACTACTTGTTTGGTCTAGGTAAAAATGATTATTTTGAAAAAGACATCAAGCAGATTGAAATGCAATTACGCAAGGAAATGAAGGAAATTTTTTACGGCAGAAACACCGGCAGTTTGTGATGGCTATCACAGCGATTACTGCGAAGGTGTGTTAGTGCTAACCCATCATTTGCTTGAATTTTAATTGATTTTTATTATCATTTAATGCCAATATGTTGTAATTCAACAACATATTGGCAGGTTCCAAACAATTGAAACATTCAATGGTATATCTGAGCTAATATTGACCACGATGGTTGTTTCCGGTGTATAGACTCTGCTAACGTTCGTTCTGTGATGTTTTATAGTGTGTAAAAGCATCACAAACAAAAATTATTGTTCTATACGAAAGAACGCAAAAAAGGTTATACAAGAGATTATGAGTAGTGTTAGTGTGAAGCCGTTAGCCCTATTGAGTGTAGGGATGATGGCATTGTTACTGGCTGGCTGTAATTCTGAAACTGTTAAAACTGCGGATGCAGAACAAGCCAAGGTGTATACCGCGCAGTTTGCCCATTCTAAGAATACTTCAAATACTTCGGCAACTGTGACGAAAATACCTGTTCAAGCCTCACGTGATACCACCCTGTTGGATCGTGTGGTGTGGAACGCTGAAAAGCAAAAAGGCAAAATGTATCGCTTCGGCGGTGAAAGCCCTAAAACGGGTTTTGATTGTAGTGGTTTGACGCAATTCGCTTTTGAGCAAGGCGCTGGTATTTCCCTGCCACGTACCGCTGCGGAGCAATACGCATCATCAGTCAAAGTCCCTAAGCATGAAGCCAGCAAAGGCGACTTGGTTTTCTTCAAAACCAGTGGCAAGCGCATCAGTCATGTTGGTATTTACTTGGGTGATGAGAAGTTTGTCCATGCCCCGCGTACTGGCAAAGCCATCACCACCGATAAGCTTGTGGGCTATTGGGGCGATCGGTTGATTGGTTTCGGACGTGTTCCGGGCGCTTGTAAGCCTGCTTACTCCTAAATTGTCCCTCTCAAAAAGGTCGCCCTTAGTGCGACCTTTTTTATTTTCGGAGTATCACGGTAAGCTGTTTAACCAGTTAGCGACTACTGCTGTGAGCGCGTCGCCCCTGTCTTTGTAATAATGATCGGCATCGGGTAGCACCATTTGTTTGGAATGCGTATTGCCTGCTTTCTGCATGAGTGCCTGACGTTCCGGTGCAAGGCTGAGTACTTGCGGAAAGTCTTTCTCGCCATACACATCCAGTACGGGTACGGTTAATTTATCCAGCGGAAAGGGGTGCAGCAGTTCCTGTTGGTAATCGGTTGCTCCCATCCCCAGCCCCACATAAGCGGCAATATCCTTTCCGCCAGTTGTCTCTACCCAGTTCATGGCCATGTGTGCGCCGCAACTGTGGGCCGCTAACACGATGTTGGTAATGCCTTGTTGTTTCAGCAACGCTATACCCGCGTTGATGCGTTTGTCCGCATTGGCAAATAACGGGACGTAATCGTAGTATTTGGCTTCTTTTTCCAGCACTGGCATTTGCAAGGATAGGGTTGTCCAGCCTTTTGCCACCAAACCTACCCGTAAAGGATGCACGACATCTTCCCAATCTGCGTGGTAGCCGCGCCCATGCAAAATAATAACAGCCCCTCGTGGTTGTTCCGCTGCCATGAGGATGCCCATGAAATTCTGAGTGCCGTCATTCAGACTAATCACCTCGCCATCCATAATCGTATCGCTGATTTCGCTCGCAAGGCGTTGCTCACGGGCGTAATCAGGCGTGGCGTTAGCATCTGGTGCCGGTTTGTTCGCGCTGGGGGCGGGTGGCGCTACATCATTTTTTTTTTCTTCCAAGGGATTTTGCTCGGAAGGTGCAGGAATGGGCGCTGTTGGTGCGGCCGGCATCGGCGGTGCTGCCGGGGGCGGTGCTATAGCTGCCGGTGCGGGTTCAACCATTGGCGCAGGTGTCACCGCAGGCGCTGGAGGTGTACTGGTTAATGCGGTATCCGCAGTGGGGGTGACGGCTGGCATGGTTACGGGCATGGCTACATCCGCAGGCGCAGGCGCAGGGGCAGGCGCAGGGGCAGGCGCAGGCGCAGGGGCAGGCGCAGGCGCAGGGGCAGGCGCAGGGGCAGGCGTGTTGGCTGCCTCTTGAGCTGGGTCGGTAAGATTCACGGGGGGGCGCATGACCATTAAGGTCAATACCACAACGGAGGCAAGCGTATAAACGGCTGCGGCAACTTTCATGTTCCTCATCTCCTCGACGGGTCAACGTTTGGTTAAATCGAATGAAACATTCACAATATACGATTGGAAGTCGGCGATACTTTCACTTAGAGTATAATGCTCCAAGAAGTTTAATCAACCATACAACCGAGGAGTCCACACATGGAACTGAAGGGTAGTAAGACAGAACAGCATCTTAAAGATGCCTTTGCTGGTGAATCTCAAGCCAACCGCCGTTACCTCTATTTCGCAGCCAAAGCCGACGTTGAAGGCTACAACGACGTTGCTACCGTATTCCGCTCCACTGCGGAAGGTGAAACCGGTCACGCGCACGGTCACTTGGAATACTTGGAAGCCTCTGGCGACCCAGCAACTGGTCTGCCAATCGGCCCTACTGCTGCCAACCTGAAAGCCTCTATCGCGGGCGAAACCCACGAGTACACTGACATGTACCCTGGGATGGCAAAAGACGCACGCGCCGAAGGTTTCGACGAAATCGCCGACTGGTTCGAGACACTGGCAAAAGCGGAGCGTTCACACGCTAACCGTTTCCAGAAAGCACTGGATAATCTGGACGCTTAATGTCTTGGTGGGGGCGAATGATCATTCGCCCCTACACCCCCCAACGGAGAACAACAAACATGGCAACCCCGATCCGCGAAGGCAGCCTGCAAGCCCCCACCCGTCACGCGCTAGACTGGAAAAACCCCGAATTTTATAACGAAGATGCCGTCCTGCACGAAATGGAGCGCGTCTTTGATCTCTGTCACGGTTGCCGCCGCTGCGTCAGCCTGTGCAATTCCTTCCCCACGCTGTTTGATCTTGTGGACAATTCCAAGACGATGGAAGTGGATGGCGTTGATAAAAAAGATTATTGGCAGGTCGTCGATCATTGCTATTTGTGCGACCTGTGTTACATGACCAAATGCCCGTACATTCCGCCGCATGAGTGGAATATCGACTTCCCGCACCTGATGTTGCGTGCCAAAGCGGTGAAGTTTAAGAAGGGTGAAACCAAATTCCGCGATAAAGTGCTGAGTTCTACCGATATGGTCGGCAAGCTGGCGGGAATTCCGGTGGTCGCGGGTGTGGTCAATAAAATGAATCAAAGCCCCGCATTCCGTCAACAACTCGACAAAGTGTTGGGTGTGCATCCGCAGGCGAAAATACCGTCTTACCACAGCGACAAAGGGCGTGACCGTGTGGCGCGTTACAAAACCTTGGATGAATCCAAGGCGATTGCTGCGGGGCGTACCACGGGCAAGGTGGCGATTTTCGCGACGTGCTACGGCAACTATAACGAGCCGCATATCGTCGATGATTTGCGTAAGGTATTTGAAATCAATGGTATTCCGGTGACGTTGCTGGATAAAGAACAATGCTGTGGGATGCCAAAGCTGGAACTTGGTGATCTGGAATCAGTAGCGGCGGCGAAAGAAGCCAATATTCCAGCAATGATGAAACTCATCAATGAAGGCTGGGATATTGTCGGCCCCGTACCGTCGTGCGTGCTGATGTTCAAGCAGGAATTGCCGCTAATGTTCCCCGATGATGCTGATGTGCAAACGGTGAAAGGGCGTATTTTCGACCCATTCGAGTACCTGATGCTGCGCCACAAGGAAGGCAAGTTGAACACCAACTTCAAAAAGTCTTTGGGCAAGGTCAGCTACCACACGTCTTGCCATTTGCGCGTGCAGAACATCGGTTACAAAACCCGCGAATTGCTGGAACTCGTGCCGGATACCAAGCTGGAATTGCTGGAACGTTGTTCCGGGCATGACGGTACATATGCGGTGAAAAGCGAATTCCACGACATTTCGATAAAAATTTGCCGTCCGCTGTTCGGTAAGGTCAATCAGGCTAAGCCGGATTATTACGGCAGTGATTGCCCGATGGCAGGGCATCAAATCGAGAGTGGGTTGGATGAGGGTATGCCTCCACCAACACATCCGCTGACCATGTTACGCATTGCCTACGGCATTTAACCCCCCCATCCCCAGCCCTTCCCCCGCAAGGGGTGAAGGGAGGAAGATAACCGGAGACGTGATGATGGAAAAGTTGACCCGTGCAGACTTGCTGAGTCTGGAACAGTATTCAATCGAACGCAAAGCCTTCCGCGAGAAGGTGATGGCGCACAAAGCTGATCGCAAAATACACATCGGCCCGAATGCGACGCTGTATTTTGAAGATCGCTTAACCATGCAATACCAGATTCAGGAAATGCTGCGGATTGAGAAGATTTTCGAGTCCGCTGGCATTAATGAGGAACTGGAATCGTATAACCCGTTGATTCCCGATGGCTCGAACTGGAAAGCGACGTTCATGGTCGAGTTTTCCGATGTGGAAGAGCGCAAAGTGCAACTGGGTCGGCTGATCGGAATCGAGCGGCATACCTGGGTGCAGGTGGCGGGTTTCGATAAGGTTTACGCGATTGCCAATGAAGATTTGGAACGCGAAACCGAGGAGAAAACCTCGGCAGTGCATTTTACGCGCTTTGAATTGACCCCGGTGATGGTGGCTTCGGTGCAGGAAGGTGCGGCGATTCAGATGGGGATTGAGCACCCGAATTATGCGTATAGCGTGACCTTGGGTGAAGCCTCGCGTGCGTCGTTGGCGGCTGATTTGGGTTAAGCCCTAACCAGCATCCTCACGGTTAATCACCTTGAGGATGATTTGACACAAACGTTGCCAGTCCGACGGTTTGTGTAAAAAGCCATTCATCCCCGCTGCAAGGCATTGTTGCTTAACTTCAGCACTCGTGTGCGCAGTCAAAGCGATGACGGGAATGTTGGGGGTGGGGGAATGTTGGCGTATCCATTGCAACACGTCAAAGCCGCTGATGTCGGGCAGGTTAATATCCAGTAATACCACATCAAACGGGTGCTGTTGCAAGTACAACAACGCGCTTTGCCCATCTGCGGCGACTTCCACCTTGCCACCTTGTGCGCTTAATAGTTCATAACCCAGCAAACGGTTCATAAATTCGTCATCGACCAATAAAATGCGGATGCCCTGCGGTAGTTGGCACAGGGGTTGATGCGCTGCTGAGGCTTCGGTATGGGCGATGTAAAACGGCAATGTGAAGAAAAAATGGCTGCCTTGACCCACGGTACTTTCAACCGCTAATTTTCCGCCCAAACAGGTAACGAGGCGGCTGCTAATTGCCAGCCCTAAGCCGATACCGTCCTGTGAAAGGTTGGAGGTTGGCTTTGCTTGGGTAAATTCATCAAAAATCGTCGATAATTTTTCAGCAGCAATGCCAATCCCCGTATCACGTACCGAAAAAGACAGGCGCAATTGTCGTGGTTCTGCTGTTGCATGGCATTGTACTGTACACGTGACCGAGCCTTCGACGGTATAACGCAGCGCATTTTGCAATAAATTGGTCAGGATTTGCGTTAAGCGTAAGCGGTCGCCCAGTAACGTTTCCGGGATGGCATCATGCCCGATAAATGCCAACGACAAGCCTTTTTTCTGCGCCTGATTATTGGTTAAATCATGTACTTGGCGCATGACAATGCTCAGTTGAAAGGGTTCTTGCTGTAGCTCTAAGCTATTGCTTTCAATTTTGGCGATGTCTAACACATTGCCCATTAAGCGTGACATGTGTTGGGAGGTTTGTTCCAGTTGCGTGACGTATTCCTCTTGCTTGGGGGTGAGCGTGGTGAGGCGTAACAGCGTGCCTAAGCTGGTGATGGCGTTGAGTGGCGTGCGTAATTCATGGTTAATGGTTGCCAGAAAGCTGCTTTTGGCTTGATTCGCTGCGGCGGTGCGCTGCATGGTTTCTCGCAATAACCTGACTTTTTCCATTTGGATAACGGATAGCAACAGCAAAAAAATCAGGTGTCCCAGTGGCATGGCAGTGACGTAAAACGCTTGCACATCCCAGTGTGTCACATTGAAAGTCAGTACCAACCCACTGGGTGCGACCAAAAACAGCACGAGGAAAAAAATACCAAAGAAGTAACGCGCAATACGGTTGCCGGTGCGCAAGGCGGCGATACTGGTGCTGAACATTGCCAGCGTGGCAATAAGTGCCATGCTATTGGCAATCAGTGTGCCGCGCGGAATCCAGCCAGTGACCACGATCAGCGGCAAACACGTCAAGATAATTCCGCTTAACAGCCAGTGATGGAGTGGTGTGTGTTGTTTGGTTTGCAGCAATTGTTGCGTGAATAGGCAAGCGGATATGTTGGCAAGGTACAGGGGTGTGATGAAAAAATGCGAGCCAGTATCGTGCAGAAATTTAATGCCCTCAAATACCGGATTGGAAAGGTGTGCAACTGTCGCCATGGCGAGAATATGCGCCACCAGTGACAAGTAGCTAGGCTCACGCAACGCGAAAAACAAGAACAGATTATAAGCCGCCAACGCCAACATCGCCCCGTAAATAGCAGCGTAGAGGCGATAGTTTTGTTTGCTGCGTTCCAGCATCGCATCCGCTGTGACCAATTCCACCGGCAAGCGAAACGCGGAATCGCCATTGGTTGCCCGCACGTAGATTTGCAAAGGCATGGCGTGGGGGAGTGCCAGTGACCAAGCAGGGCGGCGGTAGTCGGTCACGGGGGCGGCGTACTGTGCGGTTACGTCTTGCCCCTCGGACAGCAGATAGAAGTCGTATTCATCCTCTAGGAATGCGTCGGACAAGGCATACCATTTTAAACTGGATTGGTTGATCAGATTAAAACGTACCCAATACGCCGAGCGGCTTCTGCCGAAGCTGGGGGCACTCTGGACGGTGTGTGCAATAAACTGTGCGTCAAACGCCGCAGATGCAACCTGTTGCAGGCTTAATTGCCGTGACGGGTCTTCCAAAACTGCCATAAAAGGTGCGGAGGAAACTGTGTCTTGGCTATCCGTGAGGATTAATGTTGAGGTGTCAGCCGCTGTCACTTGGCTGAGTAAAAACAGCAGTAAACTCACCAGCCAAGACAATGGCGTCGTGTGTTTCATCAATGGCTACGATTAATCGCAAACCACGCTAGTGATTCCAATGCTTGCCGATAGTCGCTATCTGGCAGGCATTGCAGGCTGGCAATCGCACTTTCCGTTTCACCCTTGGCACGTTCTAACGTGTAATCAATCGCCTTAGTGTCGGTAATGGCTCGCATAATGGCATCAATTTGATCCAGCCCGCCTTGCTCGATAGCACTGCGGAGGATGGCAGCCGTCGCCGCATCGCTGCGTTGTATCGCAATAATCAGCGGCAGTGTGGGCTTGCCTTCGGCTAAATCATCACCGACGTTTTTGCCCATTTCCTCGGCATCCGCAGTGTAATCCAGCACGTCATCGACCAATTGGAATGCTGTGCCTAAGTGCATTCCGTATTTTGCCATCGCCTCTTCGTGTTCCGCACTCAAGCCCGTCAGGACTGCGCCCAACTGACACGCCGCTTCAAACAATTTCGCGGTTTTGGAATGAATCACTTCCATGTAACGTGCTTCGGAGGTGTCGGGATCGTGGCAGTTAAGCAATTGCAACACTTCGCCTTCCGCAATCACGTTGGTGGTGGTGGATAAAATTTCCATCACCCGCATACTGCCCACATCCACCATCATTTCAAACGAGCGTGAATACAGGAAATCGCCGACCAACACAGCGGCTTGATTGCCCCACACATTGTTGGCGGTTTCCTTGCCACGACGCATGTCGGATTCGTCTACCACATCGTCATGCAGTAACGTGGCGGTGTGGATAAATTCCACAATCGCGGCAATATCCACATGCCGTTCCCCCTGATAACCACAGGCGCGAGCGACCAGCAACGCCAGCAGCGGGCGCAAGCGCTTGCCCCCACTTCCGATAATGTAGTGGCTGAGTTGGTTGATAAGCACGACATCAGAATGCAGGCGACGCTGAATGAGAGCATTGACTGCCTGCATGTCGGTATCGGCAAGTTGGCGAATTGTATTGAAATCCATGAGTATGCAGGCTGCGGTAAAGCCCCGAATGCTAGGAATACCCCCCCGCTATGTCAAGCGATACGCGCAACTCCTTGAAATATTTTATTTCGCGTTTGACCTGAAGGGGTACAAGCAGTATAATCCTGCGGCTCTTTAACAGGACATTTTTTGGAGAATCGACAATCATGTATGCGGTCATCGTAACGGGCGGTAAACAGTACCGCGTCGCTCAGGGCGACAGCATCTTCGTTGAAAAACTGGATGTAGTAGAAGGCGCAGACATTGATTTCGATAATGTCCTGATGGTCGGGGAAGGTGACACCGTGCAAATCGGCGCACCTTACGTTGCAGGCGCGAAAGTAACTGCAAACGTTGTGGCCCAGACTCGCGGCGTCAAAGTGCGGATCATGAAATTCCGCCGCCGTAAGCACCATCAGAAATGTACTGGTCATCGCCAGTACCTGACACAAATCGAAATCACTGGCATTTCAGCAGCGTAAGGGGAGACAGCAATGGCACATAAGAAAGCAGGCGGTAGTACCCGCAACGGTCGCGATTCAGAATCGAAACGACTTGGCGTTAAGCGCTTTGGTGGTCAATTCGTTCTGGCTGGTAACATTCTGGTTCGCCAGCGTGGCACACGCTTCCACGCTGGTGACAACGTAGGTATCGGCAAAGACCATACCTTGTTCGCCAAGGCAGACGGCGTAGTGGTTTTCAAGCAAAAAGGCACTGAAAACCGCAAGTTTGTAAGCATTCAGCCCGTTGAAGGCTGTTCCGCTTAAAAACTTCCGTCTTCGGACGATTTGCGTAAAAGCCCCGCCTGTCGGGGCTTTTCGCGTGTTATGATCAGGTCATGAAAAGTATCCCGCACCCCATTCAATATCAAGGCAGTAAGCGCAATTTAGCAGCCGCGATTCTTGGTTATTTTCCCAAGGATGTGGATCGCTTAATTGAGCCATTTGCGGGTTCGGCAGCGATCAGTATTGCGGCGGCGGCACGTCAATTGGCGGCGCGTTACGCGATTAATGATGTCAACAAACCGTTAGTAGAATTGCTGCGATTGATGGTAGAGCAACCAACAGAAACGGCTGATTATTACGAGCAGATTTGGAATGGGCAGCTCACAGAGGATAGTCCGAGCCATTATTATCAGATGCGAGATGCCTTTAACCGCAGCCAAGACCCTCGTCTTTTCCTGTATTTGTTAGCGCGTTGTGTCAAAGGTGCGGTGCGTTACAATGCTGATGGGATGTTCAATCAAAGTCCAGATAAGCGTCGTAAAGGCACTCGCCCCGCGACTATGCGTAACAATATTTTCGGGGTGTCAGCGTTGTTGCAAGGTAAGAGTGCCTTTTCAGCACTGGATTACCGTGATGTGCTGAGAACGGTTACGACCGATGATCTCGTGTACATGGATCCGCCTTATCAGGGCGTTTGCGGTGAACACGATTCGCGCTACTTGTCCGGTATTGACCACCATGAGTTTGTATTGGCACTGGAAGAATTGAATGAACGGGGCATCGCTTATGTCGTTAGTTATGATGGACGCAGGGGTGATAAGGCATTCGGCGAGTTGCTGCCTAGTTATCTGGAGTTGTCGCGTATTGAATTGTTAGCAGGGCGTTCTAGCCAATCGACCTTGCTGGGACGCACTGAGATGACGTATGAATCGTTGTATTTGTCACCTGTTTTAGTGCAGAAGCGGACATTGCCTGCTTTACGGAGTCATGCTATTCCCATACAGCCACACTATGTGCCTGAGGCTAATGCGCTCTATGCCTGAAGTGTCAGCCGCATTATTGGAGTTGTGCCGCGCCGTAACAGCCAAACGTCCTAAAACGGTGATTGATCATATTTTGGCGCATGGCTTTATCACGACCGAAGCGTTGAAAGATGTTTACGGCTACAACCATCCGCCCCGAGCTGTGCGGGATGTACGTGAAAATGGCATTCCATTGGAAACGTTTCGGGTAACGGGTTCGGATGGGCGTAAGATTGCGGCTTATCGCTTTGGTGAATTGAGCGGGTTAACGGTCAGAAAGTTATCAGGGCGCACGGGTCTGTCCAAGCGCCTCAAAGAGGCTCTGATTGCCAAGTACGGTTGCCAGTGTTTCATCTATTTGGAAGTGATGGATGAACGTGAGTTGCAGATTGATCATCGCGTTCCCTATGAGGTGGGTGGTGACGGTGAAGAAGGGCAGGAGTTAAATCCTGACGATTTTATGTTGCTGTCTGCCTCCGCAAATCGCGCAAAATCATGGTCGTGTGAGCATTGTGATAATTGGAATGGCAGTAAAGATAAGCATGTTTGCCTGACCTGTTACTGGGCGTTCCCAGAAAATTATACCCATGTGGCAATGCGCCACAGTCGTCGTATTGACCTTGTTTGGCAAGGGGATGAAGTGGCAGTTTATGAAAAACTGAAAGCAGCCGCTTCTGAGCTTGGTAAAGAAGTCCCTGAGTTTGTTAAAGAAGTGCTTGAGCGGGAAGCCAAGTTACTGGGATAGGATTTATGCAGTTTGTTGATGAAGTAGTAATCCGCGTGAAAGCGGGTGATGGTGGCAATGGTTGCGTGAGCTTCCGCCGCGAAAAGTACATCGAGTTCGGTGGCCCCAACGGTGGCGATGGTGGCGATGGTGGCGATGTGTATCTGGTTGCCGAGCGCAATTTGAATACGCTGATTGATTTCCGTCACCAGCGTTATTACGAAGCACAACGCGGTGAAAACGGCGCGGGCAACAATATGACCGGCAGGCGCGGCGATGATCAAGAGATCAGCGTTCCCGTCGGCACAGTCGCTTACGACGAAGAAACCGGCGAGATGATCGGCGATTTGATCGAACCCGGTCAGCGCTTGCTGGTGGCAAAAGGCGGTTGGCATGGCTTGGGTAACTTGCGTTACAAAAGCTCAATCAACCGTGCGCCGCGTCAATCGAAGCCGGGTACGGTGGGTGAATTGCGCGTGTTGCGCATGGAGCTGAAGTTGCTGGCGGATGTGGGTTTGTTGGGTTTGCCGAATGCGGGCAAATCGACGTTGATTAGCGCGGTGTCGTCGGCGCGTCCGAAAGTGGCGGATTACCCGTTCACGACCTTGTACCCGAATTTGGGCGTGGTCAGCGTCGGCGTGACGCAAAGTTTCGTGATGGCGGATATTCCCGGTTTGATCGAGGGGGCTGCGGAAGGCGCGGGTCTTGGTATTCAATTCCTGCGGCATTTATCACGTACCAGTTTATTGCTGCATGTGGTGGACGTGGCACCGATGGCGGAGGAAAATGAGCCAGTGCGTGCGGTGCGCACCATCGAAGGCGAGTTGGAGCAATACAGCGAAGAGCTGGCGAATTACCCGCGTTGGTTGGTGTTGAATAAGATCGACTTGTTACCACCAGAAGAACGCGCTGCCCGTTGTCAGGAAATTGTGGATGCACTCGGTTGGACAGGGCGTGTTTTCCAAATTTCCGCCGCCACCAGTGCAGGCACGCAAGACCTGTGTTTCCACATTATGCAGTATTTGGACGAACATGCAGACCACTCGAACTGAATTTATGCCCAAGACCCAGCGTTGGGTCGTCAAGATTGGCAGTGCCTTGCTGACTCGCGATGGCGAAGGCTTAGACCGCGAAGCCTTGGCAGATTGGGCGGGGCAAATGGCTCGCCTGCATCAGTCTGGTGTGGAAATCGTGTTGGTATCTTCTGGCGCTGTCGCTGAAGGCATGAGCCGCATGGGGTGGAAAACCAAGCCCAAAGCCTTGTTTGAAAAGCAGGCGGCGGCAGCGATTGGGCAAATGAGCTTGATTCATGCTTACGAGATGGTGTTCCAGCAACACGGTTTCCACGCCGCGCAAGTGTTGCTCACACATGATGACCTCGCCAATCGCCGCCGTTACCTCAATGCGCGTAGCACCCTGACCACCTTGATTGACCTCAAGGTAATTCCGGTGATCAATGAGAATGACACGGTGGCGTTTGAGGAAATTCGTCTCGGTGACAACGATACGCTGGGCGCGATGGTCGCGAATCTGGTGGAGGCGGATGTGCTGGTGATTCTCACCGACCAGTCCGGCTTATTTGACAAAGACCCGCGTAAGTTTGCGGATGCGCAGATGATTGTTGAGGGGCGGGCGAATAACCCCGATTACGTGGAATTTGCCGGTGGGGCTGGCACGTTGATTGGCAGCGGCGGAATGCGTACCAAGGTCATTGCTGCGCAACGGGCAGCGCGTTCGGGCTGTGCGACGGTGATTGCTTCCGGGCGTGAACCGCTGGTGTTGGAGCGGTTACGCACGGGTGAATTGTTAGGCACGCTGTTATTGCCGGATGCGGCACCGATTGCGGCACGTAAACAGTGGATTGCGGGGCAATTGGCGGCAAAAGGCACGTTGTGGCTCGACGCTGGGGCGGCAGAAGCGATTCTTAAGACTGGAAAAAGCTTGCTACCCGTGGGGGTGACGAGGGTGGAAGGCGTGTTTGACCGGGGTGAGGTGGTGAGTTGCGTCACCGATGATGGGCGCTTGATTGCCAAGGGATTGGTGAATTATTCGAGTGAAGAAGCGAACCGGATTAAACGTCAGCCGAGCAAATCCATTGAGCAAGTACTAGGCTATGTGGACGCGCTGGAGCTGATCCACCGTGACAATTTGGTCTTGTTATAGTGAAAAGCTTGCTTTAGTCGGATTTTATTGTGGTGTGCGCTGTCTCTGGGATATGTTCTGGCAGCCTGGTGTGTAAAGGAAATCAATGATGGATAGCGAGCGTTACAATATTCAAGTGTCGGTGGAATCCCATTTCATCGAAAAAGAGTCTAACCCGGAGCAGTCGCGTTACGTGTTTGCGTACACGGTGACGATTGTGAATCAAGGCAGTGTCCCTGCAAAATTGTTAACCCGGCATTGGGTGATTTCTGATGCAGATGGGCGAACCCAGGAAGTACGCGGTGAGGGTGTCGTCGGTGAGCAACCTTATCTGCAACCGGGGGAAGGGTTCCGTTATACCAGTGGCACGATTTTGGATACCCCACTGGGGGTGATGCAGGGTGCTTATCAAATGTTGGCCGATGATGGTGAACATTTTGACGCAATTATTGCACCGTTTCGTTTGGTCGATCCGCGCGTTTTGCATTAAATCTTCTCGATATTACCACTCGTCATACCCCGCTAGACATGCCTGAAAACGGCGGGGTATAGTGAAATAGATTTCTCCTATAGTGTCTATAAAAACAAAAAGTGGTAACAATGAAAACCCCAAGCAAATCAAACCAAGTCAGTGGTCTGGTAGCGCTGTCTGTGCTGTGCGGTGCAGCATTACACAGTGAGTCGGCGGAAGCGGCTGTTTACACTTACGTCGATAAAGACGGTACGCGATGGTTAACCAATACGCCGAAAAAAGGCAATAAATATAAATTAGTTGCCAAATACGGTTCGCCACAAAAAAAGTCACCTAAGTCTGCGCCAGTTCAAGCTGTGTCAAATTATAATGCAACAGTGCCTGTTAGTATGACCAGTTCCAGAGGGCATTGTGGTGCACAAAATGCGGCACAGTTAGAACGCAAAATGTTGCCTCATCTGGATTCTATCCGTACTCATGCACGTGCTTACGGTGTGGATGAGCGGCTGGTAATTGCAGTGATGAAGCAAGAATCCTGTTTTAACCCTAGCGCCCGTTCACGGGTGGGGGCGATGGGCTTGATGCAACTGATGCCTGGTACTGCGGATATGATGGGTGTTGGCAATGCGTGGGATCCGCACCAAAATATACGAGGAGGGGTGAAATACCTTGCCGAACAGTTGCGCACGTTCAACGGAAGTGTGCCATTAGCGTTAGCGGCTTACAACGCCGGTCCTGGCGCGGTGCGCAAACACAAGGGGATTCCGCCTTATAACGAAACCCAAAATTATGTGGCGAAAATCATGCGTGACTACCGTGGAGCGCAGGCACACCCGATTCAGCAAGCACAGGCAGCGCCTCAGGCTGGGGGGTATCAGCGTAGTGCCGGTGTACCCGCAGGTATTTCGCGTGGGCAAGGTTGGGCAAAACCGGTTCAGGATTTCACGGTTTTCCGTGGTTTATCGTAAAGGCTTAACGGCGCAGCTTCTTTTTACATCGCAGCAGGCTGCACAGACTGGCAACAATGAAACGCGAAGTGTATGCTTTGACGTTTGATTTTGATCTGTGGAGATAAGCAATGTCGATGTCTGACCGCGATGGCCTGATCTGGCTGGACGGCGAAATGGTGCCTTGGCGCGAAGCCAAAACCCACGTCTTAACCCATACCCTGCACTACGGCATGGGCGTTTTTGAAGGCGTGCGGGCGTATAAGACTGACCAAGGCACGGCGATTTTCCGCTTGCAAGATCACACGGATCGCCTGTTTAATTCCGCCAAAATCATGCGGATGCCGATGCCATTCAGCAAAGAACAGTTGAATGATGCGCAACGTGCGGCAGTGCGTGAAAACAATCTGGATTCTGCCTACATTCGCCCGATGTGTTTCTACGGTTCGGAAGGCATGGGTTTGCGTGCTGATAACTTGGAAACCCACGCAATGGTCGCCGCTTGGACATGGGGTGCTTACCTCGGCGCGGAAAACATGGAAAAAGGTATCCGCATCAAGACCTCCTCCTTCAACCGCCATCACGTCAATGTCACCATGTGCAAGGCGAAAGCTAACGGCAACTACATGAACTCCATGCTGGCGTTGCGTGAAGCCTTAGATGATGGTTATGACGAAGCCTTATTGCTGGATGTGGACGGTTTTGTGTCCGAAGGCAGCGCGGAAAACTTCTTTTTGATCAAAGAAGGTATTTTGTATACCCCGGAACTGACGGCAGCATTGGATGGTATTACCCGTAAAACCGTGATCACACTGGCGCGTGATCTGGGCTATGAAGTCCGCGAAAAGCGCATTTCTCGTGACGAAGTGTATGGGGCGGACGAAGCTTTCTTTACCGGCACAGCAGCGGAAGTCACCCCGATTCGTGAGCTGGATCGTCGTGCGATTGGCTCTGGCTCACGTGGCCCGATTACCGCGCAATTGCAAGCCCTGTATCTGGATATTGTGCACGGTCGCTCTGACAAATACCGTTATTGGCTGACCCTTGTGTAACCGATACTGAACTGATCACGTTGGAGGTTGTATGTCTGCGCCGAGCCTTGCTGATTACAAACGTTTGAATGATACCCGCGAAGTGGTGGTGAAACGTCAAGATTTGCCCTTGAGCTGCCCCACGGATGCGACTGCGTTGTGGTGCTCGCACCCGCGTGTGTCGCTGGCGATTGATGCCAGTGCGGATAAAACCGTGCGCTGCCCGTATTGCGGTACGCTTTACCGTTTGATCGACTAAACGCTATGGCGTTTTCCCCCCAACGTTGCCTGATCGTCGGCCCTTCGTGGGTCGGCGATATGGTGATGGCACAAAGCCTGTTCATGGCACTCAAACAGCGTTTCCCCGATTTGCAGATTGATGTGCTTGCGCCTGCGTGGAGCAAGTCGATTTTGGCAGCAATGCCTGAAGTGCGTGCGGCAATTGAGATGCCGTTGCAGCATGGCGAATTGGCACTGGGTAAACGTTACCAGCTTGGCAAATCCTTGCGGGCGAGTGCGTATGATTGGGCGATTGTGTTGCCGCGTTCGCTGAAAGCCGCACTGGTGCCGTTTTGGGCAAACATTCCGGTGCGCACGGGGTTTAAAGGGGAAATGCGTTACGGCTTGTTGAATGATATTCGCCCGCTGGATAAAACGGTGTTGACGATGACGGTGCAACGCTTTGTGGCGTTGGGGTTGGCGAAGGATGCTAGGTTGCCGCCGAACGTTCAGCAGCCGCAGTTAATCGTTGAAAGAAACCCCTCCCCAGCCCTCCCCTTATCAGGGAAGGGAGCTAAGATAGCTGATGCCTCTTACTCCTCCCCTGATAAGGGGAGGTTGGGAGGGGTTTCTCTTCTAGCCCTCTGCCCCGGCGCAGAATACGGTGCTGCCAAACGCTGGCCTGCCGAATATTACGCCGTCGTCGCCCAACATTACATCGCGCAAGGCGGGCAAGTGATCCTACTCGGCTCTGCCAAAGATGCCCCCGTCACCGCGCAAATTGCCGCCGCTGTGAATTCCCCCGCTTGCCAAGACCTTGCAGGCAAAACCAGCATTCAGGATGTGCTGGAGCTGCTCGCCCAAGCCGATCAGGTGGTCAGCAATGACTCCGGTTTGATGCACGTTGCTGCCGCCGTAGACACGCCGGTGATTGCGGTGTATGGCTCTTCCGACCCGACGTATACCCCGCCTTTGAGTGACAAAGCAAAAATTCTCACCCTTGGGTTGCCGTGCAGCCCGTGTTTCAAGCGCGAATGCCCGCTCCAACATTTGGATTGCCTCAAAAAAATTCTGCCCGAACAAGTCATTTCCTTGCTATAAAGCAACTAATCACATAACAAAACCCGCTATGCTGTGCCGCAGCAATTTTTCTTTTGAATAGGTGTATGTATGGAACTCGAACAACTCAAAGTGCGTGGTTTTTTGGCGAAATGTTCGCCTTTGAAAGAGTTGCCAGCAGAGTGGCTGGATAAGCTTGCACAGAGCGTTACATTCAAGTGTTCTTCCGCTGGTGACGCCGTTTTAACCATTGGCGAACAGAATGATCATGTACTGCTCATCCGCCGGGGTGCCGTTGATGTGTGTCTGGAAAGCGGGGATGTGTACGGGCGTTTTAGCAAGGGTGACTGGGTGGGCTATCGTTCCGTGCTGCGTGGTGGCGTAGTCAGTATGAATGTGATGGCCTTGGAAGACAGCTTGTTCTTCGCCATTCCTGCCTCTCTGTTTTTAGAGTTGGTGGGTAGCTTTGATCGTGTTTCCAAATACTTCTCTGATCGCAAACAAGAGCGGTTGCGCAGTGCGCTACAAGAAATCCGTGGCAATGACGGTATGTCATTGGTGGCGATGCACGTGCGCGATTTGATGAAGCTGCCAATGCTGGTGGGTAAAAGCGATAGCATCCAGCAAGTGGCGCAACAGATGAACGAATTCAATACCCAAACCGTGATGGTCACAGGCGATGACGGTGGTTTGTGCGGCATTGTCACCGACGTGGATTTCCGTAAGCGCGTGGTGGCAGAAGGGCGCAGCATTCATTTGCCGATTGCCGATATTATGACCCTGAACCCGCTGACCCTGACCCCGCGTGATCAGGCTTCCGAAGCCTTATTGCTGATGTCGCGCCGCAATATCCGCCATTTGCCAGTGGTGGAAGACAGCGAAGTGGTGGGTGTGTTATCCGCCAGCGATTTGTTACGCACCCAAAGCAGCAGCGCAGTGTATTTGGTCGGGGATATTTTCGCGGCGCAAGACGTGGCGCGGTTGGCGGAATTGAGCAAGAGTTTGCCGAAACTGTTGGTCAGTTTGGTGAAACAAAGTTTGCCTGCCAATGATATTGGGCAATCCATCACCTCCATCGGGCAGGCGATTGCACGGCGTTTATTGGTGATGGCAGAAGAAAAATTCGGCGCACCGCCCGTGCCGTATGCGTTTATCGTGGCGGGGTCGATGGCGCGGCGTGAACAGACTGCGCATTCCGATCAGGATAACGGCATGATTTTGTCGGATGATTACAATGAGGCGCAACACGGCGAGTATTTCCGGCAGATAGCGAAATATGTGAGCGACGGTTTGGATGCGTGCGGTTACATTTACTGCCCCGGCAATGTGATGGCGACCAATGACCAGTGGAGGCAACCGTTGGCGGTATGGCGTGGCTATTTTGATGCGTGGATCACTAAGCCAGAACCGATGGCGTTAATGTATGCCAGCATTTTCTTCGACCTGCGCTGCTTGCACGGCGACGCCAGTTTGCTAAGCCGTTTGCTAGAAGAAATCCTGAGCAAAACCAAAACTAGTACTCTGTTTCAAGCGTTTATGGCTGGCAATGCCCTGAGCCACAAACCGCCGATCGGTTTCTTCCGAGGCTTTGTGTTGGATAAAGACAGCAAAGACAGCAGTGCTGAAAAAGGCATGGATATGAAGAAACGCGGCGTTGTGCCGATCATCGACATGGCGCGGCTGTATGCGTTGGCGGCAGGGCTTGCGCCGATCAATACGTGGGAACGGCTGGAGGCGATCGCCGACGCGGGAACCATGACTCGTTCCACCGTGGAAGACGTGCGCGATGCTTTCGAGTTCATCAGCATGGTGCGCTTGCAGCATCAAGCCAAGCAAATCGAAAACGGGCAAAAACCCAATAACCACATGCCGCCCGAAGAGCTGTCAGCGTTAGAACGTCGCCATTTGAAAGATGCGTTCGAGGTGATTTCGACCATGCAGGAAAGCATGGCGACCCGCTATCAGGCGGATCGGTTTAGATAAGGAGAGCCGCTGGTGTGTTACATGCCCAGTTGACGGAATTTGCTTGCCCTGCGCTGACGGTGGCAGGCAGCGACACGATCCGCACGGTAGCTGCCCGCATGACGCAGGCGGCAGGTCGTGCTGCGCTGGTGTTGGACGCATCTGGCAACTTGCAAGGCGTGGTCACGGATATGGATTTGCGCACACGGGTGCTGGCTGCTGGGCTTGAGCCGACAACCCCGGTGGGCGACATTATGACTAGCCAACCGCTGGTGGTTGATGCTTCTGAAACCGCATCCGCCGCGCTGCTGCTGATGGCACGGCGCAATATTCGCCATATTCTGGTAAGGCTGGCAGATGGCAGTTTTGGGATTGTGTCGGCGTTCGATCTGTTGCGGCAATACGATTACAACGCTGCTTGGCTGATTGGCGACATCCACGTCGCGGCGGATGTGGCAACCCTGTCACGCCTCAGTCAACATTTGCCATCTGCCTTGGTGCGCATGGTGCAAAACGGCACGCCTGCCCATGACATTGCGCACTCCCTGAGTCTGGTTGGGCAGGAAATTGTGCATCGCTTGCTGACACTCGCGGAAAACCGTTTCGGCGAACCGCCCATTCCCTACGCTTTCATCGTTGCTGGTTCGATGGGGCGGCATGAGCAAACTATCCACACCGATCAAGATAACGCGATGATTCTGGACGATAGTTTCGTGGCGGAATTACACGACGGCTATTTCCAGCAAGTGGCGCACTTTGTCAGTGATGGGCTGGCGGCGTGTGGGTATGTGTATTGCCCCGGCAATATCATGGCAAGCAATCCGCAATGGCGGCAACCGCTGCACGTTTGGCGCGAATATTTCCGCCAGTGGATTGATACCCCCGAACCGCAAGCTTTGGTGAATGCAACCATCTTTTTCGATCTGCGCTGTACCTATGGCGATGACAGTTTGTGGTTGCGGCTGCGTGATGATTTGTTGGGGCGTAGCCGCAATAGCAGCTTGTTTCAGCGTTTGCTGGCGGAAAATGCGCAAACGTTCCAGCCGCCGCTGAATTTTTGGGGCGGGCTTGCCAGTGAGCGCAACGCCAATGGCGAAAAAGTCATCGACTTGAAAAAGCGTGGGGTTGTGCCGGTGATTGATTTGGCGCGGGTGTATGCACTGGCACACGGTTTGCCGCCCGTGAATACGGTGGAACGCCTGCAAGCCTTGGCAGAGGCGGGGGCGTTGAACCGTGCTGATGTGGGGGAATTGCTGGAAGCATTGGAGGTGATTAGTCGCTTGCGTTTGCAGCATCAGGCACGGCAGGTGCTGGCGGGGGTGAAGCCGGATAATGCGTTGCCACTGGCGAGTTTGTCGGCGTTGGAGCGTAATCATTTGAAGGGTGCTTGTAAGGTGGTGGCGCGGTTGCAGCAGGGGATGTTCCGGGTTTACCGGAGTGGGGGGTGATTGTTGATAGATTTGGTAGTGTATCTGTCTTGAACTGGGATTTTTAGGATTCGTGGGATTTTAGGATTAAGAGAAGAGGTCGGTGGGTGTCCATCCTGCTAATCCTTAAATCCTGAAAATCCTAGTTCAAGACGAAAAATGGAGTCGCTAACGCCAAAAAACATTGTAAAATGGCGTTACGAACTCCATTTTACGGTGATGCTGATGTACAACCGACTGTTTACCCCGCCCAACAACAAGAGCTTTTTCCTATTCGGGCCTCGCGGTACGGGTAAAACCACTTGGCTGAAAACACATTTCAAGGATGCCATCCATCTGGATTTTCTACGCCCAGCGTTATACCAACGCCTGCTGGGGTCGGAAAACCGGCTGGAGGAATACATTCCGTCCGACTACAGCGGTTGGGTGGTGCTGGATGAAGTGCAGAAAATCCCCAATCTGTTGGATGAAGTCCACCGCTTGATTGAGGAACGTAAGGATCTGTACTTTGTGTTAACGGGTTCGAGCGCCCGCAAATTGCGCCGCAGCAATGTCAATCTGCTGGCGGGGCGTGCCTTGCAATACCACTTTTTCCCGCTGACCGTGCAGGAAGTGGGCAATGATTTCGTGCTGGAGCGAGCCTTGCGCTACGGGATGTTGCCGTCGGTATTCAGCGAAGAAAATCCTAAACACTACTTGCAAGCCTACCTCCAAACCTATTTGGAACAGGAGGTGCAGCAAGAAGGCTTGACCCGCAATATCGGCGCATTCAGCCGCTTTCTGGAGATTGCCAGCTTTTCCCAAGGCGAATCGCTGAACATCACCGAAGTGGCACGCGAAGCCAATATCAACCGCAAAGTGGCGGAAAACTATTTCACCATCCTCGAAGATTTGCTGATTGCCTACCGCCTGCCGGTCTTTAGCAAACGTGCCAAACGTAAGCTGACCCAGCACTGCAAGTTTTACCTGTTCGATACCGGCATTTATTACCAGGTGCGCCCCAAAGGGGTGTTGGATAGCCCGGAGGAACTGGAAGGCGTGTGTCTGGAATCGCTGGTGTTGCAGGAAATCCGCGCCATGAATGCCTACCGCGACTGGGGCTATGACTTGTCATTTTGGCGCACCGCGACGGGGATTGAGGTGGATATTATCTGCTACGGCGAAAACGGGTTCTATGCGCTTGAGGTTAAACGCACTCGGCAGGTTTCCAGCAAACACTTGAGTGGGCTGAAGAGTTTCCGTGAGGATTATCCGCAAGTTACGCCGTATCTGCTGTATGGTGGTGATGACGTGTTGGAGGTTGATGGGATTAAGGTGATTCCGGTCGTTACTTTTTTGAAGGGGATGGACGGATATTTGATGCCTGAAAGATTTCGCCAAACTGCTTTGCAAGTTCCCAATGCTGAAACCCGTCGGGCAATGGAAGAAGCACGAGTCATCACTAAAGCACGTTTCGATAAGCCCTAGAAGCTGTTAGATGCCCTTCACCTCGAATGACAAATAGTTTGAATTGTAACGATAATCGGAAAAAATCCGATTATCCTTTCAAATTCGGCTATACGCTGTACCCAGATCAAGAGAATGTTGCCTTCGACTCCGCTCAGGCAACGGCACGTCCGCTGGCTGAGCGGAGTCGAAGCCACATTCAGGCAATCACTCCAGTTCCTTTAACGTTTTCTCAATAATCCCAATCCACTGTTGCTGCTGCCCGTGCAGCAAGCCTTTTTCCTCCAATGGTTTCAGGATTGCCAATGCTTTTTCGCCGTGTGCGCGGGCGGCTTTGGTGTAGTCCTGTTGCTGCGCAATACCCAGTAATTTGAAATGTGACACCACCACATCGGTTTTCCATCCGGCATTGCCGGGGTCGTTGTCCGCCAACGTTTGGAAAATGTTCTGGCTTTTCTCAAACACGGCTTTGGCGTCGTCGAGCTTGCCCTGCGCTTTTAGGATGTTGCCGATCTTGTTAAGGCTGACGGAGAGGTCGCGTTGCCATTCTGCATTGCTGGGGTCGTTGTCCGCCAGCGTTTGTACCAATTCGTTACGAATCTTGTAATGTTTCAGTGCTTCATCAAGATTCCCTTGATCTTTAAACACATTGCCAATTCTTTCATGGCTGATTCCTAAGTCGTATTGCCATCCTGCATTGCTGGGGTCGTTGTCTGCTAGCGTTTGGAAAATGTTCTGGCTTTTCTCAAACACAGCTTTGGCGTCGTCGAGCTTGCCCTGCGCTTTTAGGATGTCGCCGATATTGATAAGGTTGACGGAGAGGTCGCGTTGCCATGCTGCATTGCTGGGGTCGTTGTCCGCCAGCGTTTGGAAAATGTTCTGGCTTTTCTCAAACACAGCTTTGGCGTCGTCGAGCTTGCCCTGCGCTTGGAGGATGTCGCCGATCTTGTTAAGGCTGATGGAGAGGTCGCGTTGCCAGTCAGTATTGCTGGGGTCGTTGTCCGCCAGCGTTTGCACCAATTCGTTACGAATCTTGTAATGTTTCAGTGCTTCATCAAGATTCCCTTGATCTTTAAACACATTGCCAATTCTTTCATGGCTGATTCCTAAGTCGTATTGCCATGCTGCATTGCTGGGGTCGTTGTCCGCCAGCGTTTGTAAAATGTTCTGGCTTTTCTCAAACACGGCTTTGGCGTCGTCGAGCTTGCCCTGCGCTTGGAGGATGTCGCCGATTTTGATAAGGCTGACGGAGAGGTCGCGTTGCCATGCTGCATTGCTGGGGTCGTTGTCCACCAGCGTTTGGAAAATGTTCTGGCTTTTCTCAAACACGGCTTTGGCGTCGTCGAGCTTGCCCTGCGCTTCGAGGATGTCGCCGATCTTGTTAAGGCTGATGGAGAGGTCGCGTTGCCAGTCAGTATTGCTGGGGTCGTTGTCCGCCAGCGTTTGTACCAATTCGTTACGAATTTTGTAATGCTTTAATGCTGCGTCCAGATTGCCCTGTGCCTGTTCAACCATGCCAATTCTTTCATGGCTGATTCCTAAGTCGTATTGCCATCCTGCATTGCTGGGGTCGTTGTCTGCCAGCGTTTGGAAAATGTGTTGGCTTTTCTCAAACACGGCTTTGGTGTCGTCGAGCTTGCCCTGCGCTTCGAGGATGTCGCCAATCTTGTTAAGGCTGACGGAGACGTCACGTTGCCATCCGACGTTGCTGGGGTCGTTGTCCGCCAGCGTTCGGCGGATAGTCTGGCTTTTCTCAAACACGGATTTGGCGTCGTCGAGCTTGCCCTGCGCTTGGAGGATGTTGCCGATGTTGTTAAGGCTGACGGAGAGGTCGCGTTGCCATCCGGCATTGCTGGGGTCGTTGTCCGCCAGCGTTTGGAAAATACGTTGGCTTTTCTCAAACACGGCTTTGGCGTCGTCGAGCTTGCCCTGCGCTTTGAGGATGTCGCCGATGTTGTTAAGGCTGACGGAGAGGTCGCGTTGCCATCCGGCATTACTGGGGTCGTTGTCCGCCAGCGTTTGGAAAATACGTTGGCTTTTCTCAAACACGGCTTTGGCGTCGTCGAGCTTGCCCTGCGCTTTGAGGATGTTGCCGATGTTGTTAAGGCTGACGGAGAGGTCGCGTTGCCATCCGGCATTGCTGGGGTCGTTGTCCGCCAGCGTTTGGTGGATGTTCATGCTTTTCTCAAACACGGCTTTGGCGTCGTCGAGCTGGCCCTGCGCTTTGAGGATGTCGCCGATCCTGTCAAGGCTGACGGAGAGGTCGCGTTGCCATCCGGCATTGCTGGGGTCGTTGTCCGTCAGCGTTTGGGCAATGTCGCGGCTTTTCTCAAACACGGCTTTGGCGTCGTCGAGCTGGCCCTGCGCGGTGAGGATGTCGCCGATCTTTTCCAGGCTGACGGCGAGGTCGCGTTGCCATCCGGCATTGCTGGGGTCGTTGTCCGCCAGCGTTTGGCTGATGTTCATGCTTTTCTCAAACACGGCTTTGGCGTCGTCGAGCTGGCCCTGCGCTTTGAGGATGTTGCCGATCTTGTTAAGGCTGACGGAGAGGTCGCGTTGCCATCCGGCATCGCTGGGGTCGTTGTCGGCACGTTGCTGGTCGGATTGGAGGGCTTCGCGGTACAGTTTTTCGGCTTCCGGTAGTTTGCCTTGGGCTGCCAGTGTGTCGGCTTGTTGTAACAGGTTGGTGGCGCGTTGGCGTTCCAGATCATCGCCTTGGACGCTATCGCCGAGGTTATTGTAATAAGCCGTTACCCGTGACTGGATGTCCTGCATGATGTCGAGCCGCCCGATGGGTTCGAGTTTGTCGCGCAGGTCGAAGTTGATGAAGTTGATCAGGGTGTTGGCTTCCCGCAACATCGCCTCCAAACGTTGTTGCCGCTGCTCTTCGGCTTGGTGGCTGTGCTGGATGTAGGCGCGTTCGTCCGCGCTCAAGCCGGAGCGGTTGGCAAACAGCCATTCCCGCGCCCGTTCCAGCGCAATGCCCTGCAACAGCCCCTTGTCCTTGTGCGCGTCGGGCAGGTGTTGCCATTCGCGCAGGCTGTGTTCGAGTTGTTGCTTGCTGAGCAGGAAGTCGTGTTCTTCGCGCAGCCAGCCGTTGAGCAGTTGCCAGTGGCGCAACAGGGCTTCGTGCGCCACTTCCACCCGCTTGATGCCGTTGGCACTGCGTTGTACCAGCAGGCGGGCATTGGTGAGTTTATCCAGCAGCGGGTGAGCAGCGGCAGGCAGGGCTTCCCAATCCGCCGCTTGGCGCACGTAGTCGCCCGCGTCATTGACCCGCACCAGATGCGGAATGAAGGCATCACGCAAGGCTTGCTGTGCTGCCTCACCCAAGCGGTCGGGCTGGATGGCTTCGCTGGCTTTGTGTTGCACCGCATTTTCCAGTGGGTTGAGGCGCTCAGAACCGAGGCGGTGGTATTCGTCCAGCGTCAGGTCGCCATCCGTGCCAAAACGTTCGTACAGTTCACGCAAGGCAAACGCCAGCAGCGGCAATGCGTCAGCGGTCGCCGCATCGTGGGTGGCAACAGTCACCAAACCGTCTTCAACCGTCAACCCCACCACCCCCGCCGGACCACGGATCAGGTCGCTAACCCGTTCCAGTGGCAAGGGGTCAAGCGCGAACAGGCTGGTTTCCAGTGCGCCGGTTTCACTCACTTGGGCTTGTAAGGCTGCCAGATAATCGCTGCGCATTGCCATCAGGGTCAGCAGCGGCAGTTTTGCTTGTTGTGCTGCCAGCAATAGCCGGAACAGGGCTTGGGTTTGTTGCGGCTCGGCGGTGGTGAACAATTCTTCGGCTTGGTCAATGCTCAGCAACACCGTGGCATCCCATTGAGCATTCGGGGTACGCAATTGTTCAAGGTAATTGCTCAGGGCAGGCAATGCCTGTTCACCCTGCAACTGGGCGTAAAGCTCGGCGGCGTGTTGTGGTGTGCCGTTGGCAGTTGCCAGCACTTGCGCCAGTTTGCGCAGCGGTTCGCGTTCCGGGCGCAAGGCTTCCAGCACCAGCCAGTGGCGGGTATCGCGGCGCAAACGCGGCAACAACCCGGCTTTCAGCAGTGAGGATTTGCCCGCACCGGAAGCCGCCAGCATCAGCAATACACTGGCATTGCCGAGGGTACGGTGCTGATTGAGGCGTTCGCGCAACTGATTGGTTTCATGGTCACGCCCGAAAAATACCGGCGCATCTTCTGCCTCAAACGCCAGCATACCGGGGTACGGCGGGCGGGTTTTGTCCCAGTCAAAGCGTTGCTGAAGGGTAAGGGTCAGTTCGGTAAGCTGGGCGTGCAGGCGTTGCAGCGCGTCGTCACGATCTTTTGTCAGGTCAAGGTGCTGGAGGTCTGCCGCCACCGTGGTCTGCAAGCCGGGTTGGATGCGCAGTGGGAAAATGGTTTTGCCCAAGGCTCGCGCCTGCATAAATTCAAACCCGCACCACTGCGAAGCCAGCCAGTGGTCACTGAGTAGGCAAATCAGCGCGTGGGAACGCTGGATTTCACGGTACAGCACTTTTTCCCACTCGCTCCCCGCCGCAATGCCATGCCGTGCGTCAGAGTCGAGGAATAGTGATTCAAAGCCTTGGCTTTCCAGCCAGCGCATGAGTTCGAGTGCTTCCGCCTTGTCTTTGGTGGAATGGCTGATAAAAATGAGTGCCACAAGCAAGCCCTGATGTGGTTGGGAATGGCTGTTTTATAGCCGTAACGGGCTGTAAAGTCCAGTAAGGTGCTACGAATCCGCTACACTTAACCTACACGGATAAAACGGGGAGGAACAACATGTTAAAAAGCAGCATGACCACGCAACGCCTACTGGCGCTGTTTACCGCTGGGGTCGCCTTCCTCAATTTCCCGCTGCTGGCATTGTGGAATCACAATGTGCAGGTATGGGGCATTCCGCTGTTTCCGCTGGGCTTGTTTGCGGTGTGGGTGGTGCTGATTGTGCTGCTGGCACTGATCATGGAAACGGGTGAGGATTAAGCCATGTTGTCACCCGTATTGGTTATCGGTGTTACCTTTGCTTACCTGTTAAGTCTGTTTGCGGTGGCGTATGTGGCGGATAAACGTGCGGAAGCCGGGCGTTCGGTAATTGCCAACCCGTGGGTTTACGCACTTTCCATTGCGGTGTATTGCACGGCTTGGACGTATTTCGGCAGTATCGGGCGAGCTGCCAGTGGCGGGGTGTGGTTCCTGCCAATTTATCTGGG
Organism: Thiothrix winogradskyi; assembly: GCF_021650935.1. NCBI lineage: Bacteria > Pseudomonadati > Pseudomonadota > Gammaproteobacteria > Thiotrichales > Thiotrichaceae > Thiothrix > Thiothrix winogradskyi. Next base: position 976,263 of record NZ_CP091244.1, read on the forward strand.
GCCGATGCTGGCAATGGTGCTGGCATGGTTGGTGGTGCGCAAGATGATCCGCATTGCCAAAACCTACCGGATTACTTCAATCGCCGACTTTATCGCCAGCCGTTACGGCAAAAGCCCGTTGCTGGCGGGGCTGGTCACGCTGATTACGGTGGTGGGGATTGTGCCGTACATTGCGCTGCAACTGAAAGCCATTTCCAGCGGTTACGCGGTGCTGACTCTGCCACTCGGTGAGAAACTCGCCACACCGACCGATTGGTGGGCGGATAGCACCCTGTACATCGCGTTGGCACTGGCGGGTTTCACCATTATGTTCGGCACGCGTCATCTGGATAGCAGCGAACGCCACGAGGGCATGGTGGCAGCCATTGCGTTTGAGTCGGTGGTGAAATTGTTGGCATTCCTGCTGGTCGGGCTGTTTGTCACTTATGGCATGTTCAATGGTATTGGCGATATTTTCGCGCAGGCAATGAATACGGAACACTTGCGCAAACTGCTGACCTTTGATCAGGGGCAGCAACCGTTTGTGTATACGCAATGGTTTACCTTGACCCTGCTGGCGATGCTTTCGGTGATTTTCCTGCCACGCCAGTTTCAGGTGATGGTGGTGGAAAACGTCGATGAACGCCATTTGCGTCGGGCGGTGTGGGTGTTCCCGCTGTATTTGCTGCTGATCAACCTGTTTGTGTTGCCGATTGCCTTGGGTGGCTTGCTGTATTTTGGGGTGGGGACGATTAACCCGGAAACCTTCATCTTGTCACTGCCACTGGCACAGGGGCAAAACACCCTAGCACTGCTGGCATTTGTCGGTGGGGTGTCAGCAGCCACCGGCATGGTGATCGTGGAAGCCATCGCGGTCTCCACGATGGTGTGCAACGATCTGGTGATGCCCTTGCTGTTGCGTACCCGGCGTTTCGGGGAACGTTCCGGCGGCGATCTAACCCAAGTACTGCTGCGCATTCGCCGCATGGCGATCATTGTGATTTTGCTGCTGGGCTATCTGTATTTCCATCTGGCAGGCGAAGCCTACGCGCTGGTCAGCATTGGTCTGATCAGCTTTGCGGCGGTGGCGCAATTTGCCCCGGCAATGCTGGGCGGTATGTACTGGAAAGGCGCAACCCGTAACGGCGCATTCGCAGGCTTGCTGGCTGGTTTCCTGCTGTGGGCGTACACGCTGATGCTGCCGTCGCTGGCAAAATCGGGCTGGATGTCGGCGGATTTCCTGCAACACGGCTTGTTCGGGATTGACTTGCTGAAACCGGAAGCGCTGCTGGGCTTGAGTGGGTTGGACAGCATTACCCATTCGTTGTTCTGGAGCTTGTTTGCGAATATCAGTGTTTACGTGCTGGTGTCATTGTGGCATCGTCCCAGCGCCCGCGAAGCCAGCCAGGCATTGCTGTTTGTCGATGTGTTCCAGCGCACTCATAGCGCCCACCCGGTATTCTGGCAGGGGCAAGCCAAAGTCACTGATTTGTTGCACCTGACTGGGCGGTTTCTGGGGCAAGAAAAAGCGCAACATTTATTCAGCGAATATGCCCGTAAAGCCGATGTTCATGACATAGGGCAAATACCGGCTGATGCCAAACTGGTACACTTCGTGGAAACGCAACTGACTGGCGCGATTGGCAGCGCATCGGCGCGGGTGATGGTGGCTTCCGTGGTGGAGGAGGAGGTGCTGGAACTCGACGATGTGATGCGCATTCTGGAGGAGGCATCGCAATTACGCGCCTATTCGCAAGCACTGGAGGAGAAATCGTATTCCCTGCAATTGGCAACCGATGAGTTGCGGGCAGCCAATGACAAGCTGAAAAGCCTTGACCGTTTGAAAGACGAATTCATGTCGTCCGTTACCCATGAATTGCGCACACCGTTGACTTCCATTCGCGCCCTGACCGAGCTGATGCAGGATGACTCGGAAATGGAGGTGGAACAGCGTCAGCAATTCCTCGGCATTGTGGTGGCAGAAGCCGAACGTCTTAGTCGTCTGGTCAATCAGGTGCTGGATATGGCAAAGATCGAATCCGGTCATGTCGATTGGCATGAAACCGAGGTCGACATGGCAGAGGTGGTGCAGCAGGCGGTCAATAGTGTGGCAGCCACCTGCCGCGAACGCAGCATTACGCTGGATACGCAATTGCCGGAACAGGTGATGCCAGTGCAGGCAGACCATGACCGACTGGTGCAGGTCATGCTGAATTTGCTTTCCAATGCCATGAAATTTGTCCCGGCACGGGCTGGCAGGATTGCAGTGTGCTTGCAAGATAGCGCCGCAGGCGTTACGGTCACAGTGACAGACAATGGTGTCGGCATCCCGACCGACAAGCACGTCTTGGTGTTTGAAAAATTCCGGCAAGTCGATAACGCTTCCGGCTCACAACAAGGCACAGGATTAGGCTTGCCCATTAGCCGCGAAATCGTGGAACATTTCGGCGGACGGATGTGGCTGGAATCCGAAGCAGGCAGAGGAGCGTGCTTCGGATTCTTTTTGCCGAGGTGAAGAACCCAGAGAGGAGAACAACATGACCAAAACCGTACTGATCGCGGATGATGAACCCAACATCCTGATCTCGCTGGAATTCCTGATGAAGCGCGAAGGTTATCGCGTGCTGCTGGCGCACGACGGGCAGGAAGCCTGCGACCTGATCATGACAGAACGCCCCGACCTGTTGCTGCTGGATGTGATGATGCCGAAAAAGACCGGCTTCGATGTCTGCCATGAAGTTCGCGCCCATGCGGATTTCAAGGATACCCCCATCCTGCTGCTGACCGCCAAAGGGCGCGATACCGATGTCGCCAAAGGGCTGGCAATGGGGGCGAATGCCTACATGATCAAGCCGTTTTCCACCAAGGAACTGGTGCAAAAAGTCCGTGAGATGCTGGGGGCTGCGGTATGAGGCGCTTTGATAAACGTGTCGCCATCGGGGTTGCCATTATTGGCGTGATTTGCCTAGTGTGGTTAGGTGTTACCGGGGCATTGATTGGGGCATCCCTGAGCGAAAGTGAGCGTGAGGCGGTACGCAATGCCGTCGGGGCGCGGGGCGTTTTGCTGGTGGTGATGTGGGCGGTGTCGCTGGTCGTGGTCGGTGCGGTGTTGAGCCGTCTGGTGGCTTATTTCATGACAGCCCCGGCGCGGCTGGCGGAAGAAGCCCAAGTGTTGCTGGGAACCGATGTCAAACGCCAGCTCGTCCCCACCGGCAGTATCGAAAACCGCCGCTTGACGGATTTGTTCAACCAGTTGGTGCAACAGCGCGAATCCTTGCGTGACGAAATGGATGTACGGGTTGCTGAAGCTGCCCACAACACCGAACAGGAAAAAAACCGTCTCGCCGCGCTCATGTCGGAACTGACCAAAAGCGTGGTGGTGTGTAACCTCGACGGGCGTATTTTGCTGTACAACAACCGCGCAAGGATGCAGTTCCGCAAGCTGTCGCAAGCCCCCGGCGCTATTGGCGGTACGGAACTGATCGGTTTGGGGCGTTCGGTCTACGGCGTGTTTGACCGCAAGCTGGTGGCACACGCGCTGGAAAACATTCAGCACCGTTTGCAACGCGGTGCGGCTGCCCCTTCCGCGCAATTCATCACCACCACCCCGTCGGGTCAGTTGTTGCGGGCGCAAATGGCACCGGTACGTTCGCCGCAGGAAGGCAATGAGCTGCCGAAAATGACCGGCTTCGTGCTGATGCTCGACAATATTACCCGCGAATTTGAGGCACAAGCGCGTCAGGACAGCATCTTGCACACCCTGACCGAACGCAGCCGTGCCGCACTTGCCAATATGCAGGCAGCACTCGATGTACTCGAATACCCCGACCTCGAACCCGACATGCACGAACGCTTGCTGAAAGTGTTGCGCGAAGAAACCGCAGGGCTGGGTACGCGCCTGCGCGAAATCAAGTCTTCCGCTGTGGATGGCACCGTGTTGCGCTGGCCACTGGAAGACATGCTGGGGGCGGATTTGGTAGCAGCGGCGATTCGCCGTATCGAAACCATCGACAATCTGTCCGCTGTTGCCGAGCAGGTGGACGATTCCCTGTGGCTCAAGGTGGAAAGTTTCTCACTGCTGCAAGCGCTGTCCTACCTTGCGGAACGCCTCAAGCAGGAATGCGTGATTACCACCCTGCAATTACGGCTGGGTATGGGTGACGGGCGGGCGCAACTGGATTTGTGCTGGCAGCCTTCCGCCGATAAAGCCACCACGGAAGTGATTCCCGGTTGGGAAACTGACCCGATGCGTTCTGGCGGCGAAGACACATCCCTTACCATTCAGGACGTGGTAGAACGTCATGGCGGGGCATTCTGGTTTGGGCGTGACCCTGACAGCGGTACAGTCTTTTTCCGTTTCCTGCTGCCACTCGCCGCTCCGCAGGAACAACTGGAAACCGCCAGCATGGTGCGCAATGAAAGCCGCCCGGAATACTACGATTTCGACCTGTTCCAGAGTTCGGCACAAACCCGCTCGCTGGAAGATAGCAAGCTCAGCGAACTGTCATTCACCGTATTCGATACCGAAACCACCGGGCTTGACCCTGCCAACGGCGACGAAATCATTCAGATTGCAGCGGTGCGCATCGTCAACGGCAAGCTGCTGCGCCATGAGAGTTTCGACCAGTTTGTTGACCCGAAACGCAATATTCCCGAGCATACCATTCCCATCCACGGCATTACCCCCGACATGGTGAAAGGGCAACCAACCATCGACAAGGTATTGCCCGCGTTCCACCAGTTTACCCAGGATACCGTGCTGGTCGCGCACAATGCGGCGTTCGACATGCGCTGCTTGCAGGTGAAGGAGAAAGTCACCGGACTGGTGTTTGACAACCCGGTTATGGATACCTTGCTGTTGTCTGCTGTTGTCCACCCGAATCAGGAATCACACCGGCTGGAGGCGATTACCGAACGTTTTAACATCAATATCTTGGGGCGGCATACCGCGCTGGGGGATTCGATGGCGACGGCGGAAGTTTTCCTACGGCTGATTCCGCTGCTGGCAGAGAAAGGCATCTTTACCTTGGGGCAGGCGCGGGAAGCCGCTCAGAAGACGTATTACGCCCGCCTGAAATATTGATTGCATATTAAGGTTGACCTTGGCTTGGATTCAGCTTAGCTTATCTGATTAATCAAATTTTAGAGCGAAACCAAGATGGCACGTATTACGGTTGAAGATTGCCTACAGCATGTTGATAACAATTTTGCGCTGGTATTGAAAGCGGCAAAACGCGCCCGTGACATTTCCCACGGCGCTCAGCCGCTGGTGGCAGATGAGGGCGATAAGCCTACTGTCATCGCCCTGCGCGAAATTGCCGAAGGCTTGCTGGTACAGAAACCAGTGGTGATTTCCACCAAAGCAATCGACGATTAAGACTGATAAAGAATACCCACTGCTACCTTGAGTGGGTATTTTTTTGAGGTTGAGAATACGACCTGACCTGATACGCTCGGTGAGGATGTTTTATGTCAGATGATAATTCATACCGTGAACCCGCGCCCGACGACAATGAGCGTGGGGATGAATCCAGCAACACGGGGGATGGTTTTCATGAATTTAGTGAGCCGGGTCCTGCGGCGCATGAGTCGATAGCGCCTTCTGAAGTACCTGAGCCAGCGCCTAAACCGATTATTTCGCATAATGTTTTTCGCGCCAATAATCTGATGCAGTTGGTTGAGCGTTACATGTCGCCAGCCGATACCCGCAAAGTCTACGATGCTTTTCTGTTGGCTGCGGAAAAGCACGAAGGTCAGATGCGGGCGGATAAAATCACCCCTTATATTACCCACCCCTTGGAAGTCGCCCGCACGTTGGCATTGTGGTATCTGGATGTGGATACCGTTTGTGCAGCGCTGTTACACGATGTCCCTGAAGATACCGATTGCAGCATTGAAGAAGTCGTGGAGAAATTTGGGGCTACGGTCGGGCATTTGGTTGGTGGTGTCACCAAGTTAAAGCGTAACGATGCGTTGCCGACCAAACAGGCGGTGACGATTGCCAGTTATCACAAAATGATGCAGGCGATGACGCAGGATTTCCGCGTGGTATTGGTCAAATTGGCTGATCGTTTGCACAATATGAAAACCTTGGAGAATGTGGAGCCTGATAAGCGGCGACGGGTCGCGCGGGAAACCTCCACGACTTATGTGACCTTAGCGCGGCGCATGGGGATGAATATTATCCGGCGCGAATTGCAGTGGCTATCGTTCCAGGGTTTGTACCCTTGGCGTAGCAGCATTATGGAGCGGGCGCTGAATAGGTATCTGCAAGAGAATGAAGAAAAGCACGAGCAAATCTTCAAAAGCATTTCGGATGCGCTGGAAGTCAGCATTCCCAGTAGTAGTGTGTTGGTGTGGGAAAAAAACCTGTTCCGGGTGTATGAGCAGTGTCGCCGTAAAAAGGTTGGTTTCCGCCAGCAGTGTGATTTGCTGGAAATCAGCGTGCAAGTCGCTGAGCCGGAAGAGTGTTACCGCGCTTTAGGCATTATCCACAGTTTATTCAAGCCGCGTATGGGGATGGTCAGGGATTTCATTGCTGCACCCAGAGCGTATGGTTTTCAGTCATTGCAGACCACGGTGACGGCATCCAATGGGCAGGTGGTGCGTTTCCAGATCCAGACGCGGGAAATGTATCAGGTGGCACAATTAGGGGTTGCGGCACGTTGGAATCACGTTTCGGGAACCCGTTCTTATACCCAAGGGGTATTCAATAGCTGGATCGAGCAGGTCAAGGAATTCGATAATCAGGCACAAAACCCGGATGAGTTTTATGCGGCAATGCAAGGCGATATGTTCCAGACTGAGATTTACGCCTATACCCCGGAAGGTGATGTGAAAGAATTGCCGCGCGGGGCAACCTTGGTGGATTTTGCTTACGCCGTGCATACCGAATTAGGGCATCGTTGCGTGAAAGCCAAGGTTGATGGCGTGGAGCGGGGATTACGCAGCCGTGTGCCGAATAATATGGCGACGATTGAAATTATTACTGGTGATGAGCCTAATCCAACCTGAGTTCGGGATAAGGTAAGGCGCAGCCTTTCATGGGAGAATGTGAGTAACCACACACAACATTGACCCCACCAAAGGCTGCTACTGAGATGCTAACACGGTTATTCTGTGCCATTGACGATTTTTGTCAGGACTTTCATCCCGAATGGAACAAAACGTTATTGACCCCGAAAGGCGGGCATCGTCGTCGCCACAGTGGTCTTGGCGATAGTGAAATCATGACGATTTTGGTGCATTACCACCAAGTGGGGTATCGTACTTTCAAGTGGTATTATGAGCGTCATGTCAAAGTATTTCTTAAGGGTCATTTCCCGCAACTCCCTAGTTATCAACGTTTTATTGAGTTAATGCCGCGTGTTCTTTTGCCACTAACCCTGTTTATGCAGCAACGCTGTGAAACGGGGCGAGGTATTGCCTTCATAGACTCTACCCCTTGAAAGTCTGTGAAAATTTGCGTATTCCACGTCATCACACCTTTCGCAAAGACGCAGGCGGGGTAAATCGTCAACAGGCTGGTTTTATGGGTTCAAACTTCATTTGGTCGTGGATGACTGCGGCAATATTTTATCGTTTGCCATTACTTCGGGTAATACCGATGACCGTAAGCCCGTTCCCACGTTGCTGAAAAAAGTGGTCGGCAAAGTCTTTGGTGATCGTGGCTACATTTCCAAGGCATTGACAGAATCGTTGGCAGAGCAAGGGGTTGAATGGATTACCTCGCTGAAGAAAAACATGAAACCCGTGGCGCGTGACACGTTCGATACACTGATGTTGCGTAAACGGAGCATCATCGAAACCATCAATGATCAGTTGAAAAATATTTCACAAATTGAGCATTCACGCCACCGTTCACTCACTAACTATATGATTAACATCATTGCTGGCTTGGTGTCATATGCCTATCAAGATAAAAAACCAGCACTGGATTTAAAAACATCAGCATTGGTTGTGATCTAAATTGAGGGATGGCTTATCCCGAACTCAGGTTAATCCAGACGTTGGCTGGTTGCATTTCGTCAAGACGAGTAAGGCGTTGTACGCGATCCGCAGTTGGTTGCGTCAGCATAATGCTTTACCTGAATGGGGCGAACAGGGGATGGGGCAGAAAATGTTAGCAGGTATTGTCTTGGATGTTCGCGATGTGAAAGGCATGTTACGCCAAATCACGAAAGCGCTGGACAGTTTGGATGTGAATATCGTCGATCTGAAAATTACTGGCGAGGGGCGTATCAAGCAAGATGCTTTTACCATTCAAGTGGATGATCAAGGGCATTTACAAGAAGTCATTCGTCAGCTAAAACACATACCGAATGTATTGAATGTCAGCAAATCGACGAAATAAAGGAATTTCATGAACAAGACCATCATTTCTACGCCTGACGCGCCGCAGGCGATCGGTACGTATTCGCAAGCGGTACGTGTGGGCGATACTGTTTACCTGTCCGGGCAAATTCCCTTGGTTCCTGCCACGATGCAAATGGTGGAAGGGGATATTGCCGCGCAAGTGCGCCAAGTGTTTGAGAATTTGTCTGCCGTTGCCAAGGCTGCGGGTGGTTCGCTGAATGATTGCGTGAAAGTGCATGTGTTTCTTACCGATCTGGTGAATTTTCCGGTAGTGAATCAAGTGATGGCAGAGTATTTCGTGGAGCCTTACCCCGCCCGTGCGGCGATTGGGGTGGCTTCCTTGCCACGCGGCGCGGAAGTGGAAGTCGATGCTATTATGGTCTTGGGCTAAGCCATGACGAATGGGCAACAGCCGTACAAGCTGGCAACCATTGACTTGGGGTCGAACAGTTTCCACATGATCGTAGTGCAGATTGATGCGTTCGGGCAAGTTAATATTCTGGATCGCCTGCGCGAACCGGTGCGCTTAGGTGGCGGTTTGGATGCGAAGGGCAATCTGAGTCTGGATGCGCAACAGCGTGCGGTCGATTGCCTGCGGCGTTTCGGTGAGCGGATTCGCGATTTTCCCTCCGAAAACGTGGCAGCCGTTGGCACGAATACCTTGCGTCTGACTAAAAATTCTCGCGAGTTTTTGCACCGTGCTGAGGAGGCTTTGGGGCATCCGATTGCGGTAATCAGCGGGCGTGAGGAAGCGCGTTTGATTTACCTCGGTGTGGCGCATTCTCTCGCCAAAGATCAGCAAGGCAAACGCTTTGTGATGGACATCGGCGGCGGCAGCACCGAGCTGATCATTGGGCAGGGTTTCGAGCCGTTGCATCTGGAAAGTTTGCGCATGGGCTGTGTCAGCAGCACTTTGGCATTTTTCCCCGATGGCAAGCTGGTGAAGGCGTGTTGGGATAAAGCGATTACGGCAGCGTTGCTGGAGTTGCGCCCGATTAAAGCCGCTTACCGGGCGATTGGCTGGGAGTCGGCAACCGGCGCATCTGGCACTATTCGTGCGGTGAAAAAAGTCATTCAGCAAACCGGGCTTGCGCCTTACGGCATCACCTTGGAACACATGTATCGCGTGCGTGACATGATGATCGAGGCAGGGCATATCGACAGACTGAAATTGCCGGGGTTGAGTGATGAGCGCAAGCCGGTATTCGCGGGTGGTTTGGCGGTGCTGATTGCGGTGTTTGAGGCGCTGAAAATCGACCGGATGTTGGTGTCTGATGGGGCATTGCGTGAAGGCTTGGTGTATGACCGGCTGGAACGTTACCAGCACGATGATATTCGTGATAAGACGGTGCGAGCTTGGCAACAGCGTTTTCAAGTTGATCAAAGCTATGCGTCGGCGGTGCATTTAACCGCGCTTAACTTATTCAACCGATGCCGTGATGATTGGAAATTACCGGGTCATTTAGCGGAATTGCTGGGCTGGGCGGCTGATTTACACGAATTGGGGCTGGCGGTGTCGCATTCCAGTTACCATAAACACGGCGGCTATTTGCTGGAATACGCGGATTTGCCCGGCTTTTCTACCGAAGAACAACGTTGGTTGAGCGTGTTGGTACGTACTCATCGGCAAAAAATTTCCAGTAAATTGTTTGGCTTGTTGAATGTGGAAGATTACCAGAATGCGCTGTATCTGTGTGTATTGCTGCGTTTGGCGGTGTTATTGCACCGTTCGCATAAGGAAGTAGCGCCGCGTATTGAGCGGCTTCGCGTGGGTAAAAACCGGGTTGAGCTGCGCTTTGCGGATGACATCCGCGCGAAAAAGCCGTTATTGCTGGCGGATCTAGAACGTGAGCACGTGTTTTTGAAAGCGGTGAAGGTTGACCTGGTGTTTTGATATGTAATTGCTGAATTTGTTGCACATAACTTGACAGTGCGCCTATCTCCATTAGAATATCAGTATGTTTTAATATTTTATTCGGATGTAGGGTTGTTTATGTTTGGAATTCGTGAAGTTGACGCCGCTGGTTTGAAAAAAATGCTGGATTCAGGTGAAAAAGTCCGCTTGGTTGACGTGCGTTCCGCTTCGGAAGTGGCTCAGGGCATTATTGAAGGCTCAGAATTCATGCCATTGCATACCCTGCCGTTACGCATGAATGATTTACCCAAAGACGAAACGATCGTGTTTTATTGCCGCAGTGGCGCACGTTCAGCGCAGGCGTGTATGTTTTTATCGCAGAATATCGGCATTGAGGCGGTGAACTTACGCGGTGGAATTATTTCGTGGTATCAATCAGGTATGAAGGTTGTGTTACCAAACGCTGCCTAACACGCTAATTCTGTTATAGTAACAGAGTATTTGAGAGAGGTGGGTCTTATCGACCCGTGAGTTACACTTTTTACATGAGACATCAAGCATGAGCAAAAAGCTGGCGATCATCGCAACTAAAGGTTCCTTAGATTGGGGCTACCCTCCGTTCATTCTGGCATCCACGGCGGCTGCGTTGGGTTATGACGTACAGGTTTTCTTCACGTTCTACGGTTTACAATTGCTGAAGAAAAAACTGGATCTGCAAGTCACCTCATTGGGCAACCCTGGTATGCCAATGCCGATGCCAATGCCGGTGTTGTTGCAAGCACTGCCGGGTATGCAAGGCATGATGACTGCCATGATGAAAAAGAAAATGGCAGACAAAGGCGTGGCGGACTTGGCAGAGCTGCGTGAACTGTGTCAGGAAGCGGATGTCAAATTCATCGCTTGCCAGATGACCGTTGACCTGTTTGAGATGGATAACAAAGAATTCATCGACGGCGTGGAATACGCAGGTGCGGCAATGTTCTTTGAATTTGCTGGCGAAGCCGATATCTGTTTGTTTATCTGATTTCCGAAGGTTATTGGACAGTCAGAAAGAAGCCGGGTATACCCCGGCTTTTTACTTAGGGAAAGCGTAACATGAAAATCATGATCATCAGTGGTAGCCACCGTGAAAATTCGCAAAGTGACAAAGTAGCGCGTTACATAGCGCAGTCGTTGTTGGATAATAAGCAGGCAACGACGACTGAGGTGTTTTCACTGGCAGGCAACCCCTTGCCCTTGTGGGATGAGGGGATTTGGAACGGTGAGGCTAAATGGCAGGCATTACTCAACCCTTTATCGGAAAAACTGGCAACCAGTGATGGTTTTGTCATCATTGCCCCGGAATGGCACGGGCAAGTCCCCGCCGGGTTAAAGAATTTCTTTTTGCTCTGGGGGGCAGGTGAGCTTGCTCATAAGCCTGCCTTGATTGTGGCGGTTTCCTCATCAGATGGCGGCGCTTACCCAGTGGCAGAATTACGGATGAGCAGTTACAAAAATAACCGTATTTGCTACATCCCTGAACAACTGATTGTGCGCAATGTGGAATCTGTCCTCAATGCGGATCCGATACAAAACAAACCGGAAGCGGATAGTTATTTCCGCGAACGTATTGTGTATGCGGGAGGTATCCTCTGCGCGTATGCAACTGCACTGAAAAGTGTGCGCGAATCCGGCGTTACTGAAACGGCTGTGTTCCGTTTTGGTATGTAACCAGAGGCTATCAGCATGTTGAAAACAGCGTCAATGACGCCCCAGCGGGTACTTAACCGCATTGGGCGCATGAATTATTTCCACGATGACCGCCACGCGGAACGTACCAATGAAATCCGTTGGCTGGTGGAAGAATTCGTGGAAATTCCGGTGAAAAATTTGCCGCTGGCCTTGGAGGGCTTCACCATTGTGCAGCTCACCGACATGCATTTACGCCCGTACACACAGGTTGAACATATTCAGCGTGCAGTGGAAAAAACCAACGCCCTCAAGCCGGATTTGGTGGTGCTGACGGGCGATTACGTGTGGCACGATGGCGAAGATATTCTGGATCTTGTACCTGTGCTGGCGGGGCTGAATGCGCGTTACGGCGTGTTCGCGGTCATGGGCAACCACGACATTAAAACTGATCCGGTATTGATTGAGGAAACCTTCGCCAAGCACGGTATTCCGGTACTGCGCAATGACGGCTTGGATATTCAGCACAGTGGTGGTGTATTTCATCTGGCGGGCATTGACGATGGCTGGCTCGGTAAACCTGACATTAAGGCGACTTTAGATAAATTACGCGGTAATAAGCCGGTAGTGCTGTTGGCGCATGAGCCGGATATGCTGGATTGGTATGCGGATGATACCCGTATTTCTTTGCAATTGTCCGGGCATACACATGGCGGGCAGGTGCAACTCAAACCGGGCAAGCCGTTTATCCGTCCGTATTTGGGGCGTAAATACGTGCAGGGTTTATATCGGGTCAATGAGTCTTGGATTTATACCAGTCGGGGTATTGGTTCTACAGGTTTGCCGATTCGCCGGAATTGTTCGCCAGAAATTACGCATGTCACCTTGGTGGGCGGCGATTATTATTCCTTAGCGGCATGACACTTTATCTGAAAAGCTTGGGTATTCAGGCAATGGGTTGGGTAAACTGTTTGGCATACAATAACGCGCTGGCACTGCCTATCATGGCATAAAGACCTTCTGTAAGCTCAAGCTTGCCAGGCGAGTCGGTTAGTCGGTAATAATTACAAAAACAACGAACTAGGTTAAAGTGTGAATATGCCTGATACCCTAAACAATACGCTTGAACGCGACCTGACCGGCCTGAAAGTTGTCGTGGTGGATGACAGCAAAACCATTCTGCGCACTGCTGAGGTATTACTCACTGAGCAGGGGTGTTGGGTGGTCACTGCCGGTGATGGTTTTGAGTCACTGTCAAAAATAGCGTCCTTTAAACCGGATGTTATTTTCGTGGATATTATGATGCCACGTTTAGATGGCTATCAAACCTGCGCACTCATCAAGGCAAACCGACAGTACCGTGATACCCCGGTTATCCTCTTGTCGAGCAAAGACAGCATTTTTGATATGGCGCGGGGGCGCTTGGCGGGTTCTGATAAGTACCTGACCAAGCCGTTCACCAAAGACGATTTGCTGGCAGCTATTTATACGCATGTAAAGTTACCTGAAGCGCCTAAGCCGCCGGAAGCACCAGCAGAAACCCATGAGATGCCCTTCATTGATCTAATTGACGAGTAAGGGGAATGTTATGTCTGGGCTGCATGTACTGATCATCGACGATTCTTTGACTGAATCCCGTATTTTTACCGCATTGCTGGAGAAAAAGGGCTACCAGGTGAGTGTTGCCTGCAACGGTCAGGAAGGGATTGAGGTCGCTAAAGCACGCCAGCCGGATGTGATCCTGATGGATGTCGTCATGCCCCTGCTGAATGGGTTTCAAGCAACCCGTGAATTAACACGCACACTTGAAACCGCACACATTCCTATCGTGGTATGCAGTTCCAAATCGACTGAAACTGATCGGGTATGGGCGCTGCGGCAAGGAGCGAAAGCTTATTTAGTCAAGCCGGTCGAACCCAAAGTCCTACTGGAAACCATTGCGCAGTTTGCCATTAAGGCTGGTAAACATGGCTAGCCCTTACGAATTACTGGCTGGCTTAGCCTTGTTGCGGGAAAAAAAACGCCGCTCACGTCAACACCATGCGCAAGAATTACAGGAGTGGTCGGGCTTCCAGGTGCATGTGGGGGGCTTGCTTTGCCTGATTCCCTGCGATCAAGTTGAAGAGGTGGTGACACCTGCCAGCGTTGCTGGTGTGCGGGGTGTGCCTGCGTGGGTGAGTGGCGTGATTTATTGCCGCGCACAACTGGTGACGCTGGTGGATGTGGCGGGGTTATTACTGGAAAAAGAGCGGCCGCTGGCTTCCGGGCGGGCGTTTGTGGTGCGTGGCTCGCACGAATGGTTCGGGTTACAGGCAGGTAACTTTGAAGGGGTGCGCCATATTTGGTCTGATACCCCGGTGTGTGATGCACCGCCTGCATTGGCAGGGGATTGGCAGCGCTTTACGCGCCAATGGTTGCTATTGGACGATCAGCCCGTCGCGGTGCTGGAGGCATTCAAATTGGTGGCTGCACTGGAAAGTGGGGAGATGCGCTAATGAGTCTGCTGGCTTATCAGATTATTATTGCGATATTGCTGCTACTGCTGCTGGTCATGGGGGTGTTATTACTGCACCTGAAACGTCAGATGCATACCCAGTCAGCAGGTGAGGCACGCCAGCAGCAACAGGCGGTATTGCGTTTGCTGGATGAGATGAGCTCGCTGGCAGATGGGGACTTGACGATGCGGGCGACGGTGACAGAAGACGTGACCGGGGCAATTGCTGATGCGGTGAACTACGCGGTGGATGCATTGCAGGCGCTGGTAATGCGGGTGGATATGACCTCCCATCGTCTGACCGGCTTTGCACAGGATGCCGATACACGCATCAACAGTTTGGCGGTATCGTCTGCCCGTCAGGCACAGGAAATTGGTGTCGTCACCTCGGCGATTGCGACCATGACAAAATCTATCCAGAAGGTATCGCGCAACGCTTCGAGTTCTACCGACGTTGCCCGTAAATCATTGGATATTTCCCAAGCGGGGGCGCATACCGTGCGGGCAACAATTGCCGATATGGGCGCGATCCGCGAGAAAATTCAGGCAACCTCCAAACGCTTGAAACGTTTAGGGGAAAGTTCGCAGGAAGTGGGCGACATTGTGCGCCTGATGAATGACATTGCGGAACAGACCAATATTCTGGCACTGAATGCATCGATTCAAACCAGTTCTAGCCAAGCGATGAGCGGCAGCGCTCAAGGCAATGCAGGTTTCCGGCGCTTGGCGGATGAAATGCAGCAATTGGCGCAACAAGCGGGGGAGGCTTCCCGCAAGATTGATGTGCTGATTCGTACCATGCAAGCCGATACCAGTGAGGTAATGGCGTCGATGGAGGAAACCACCGCGAAAGTGGTGGATGGGGCGCGGAATGCCGAATTAGCCGGTGCTGCGCTCGATGAAGTGGAAGATGTTACCGTGGGTCTGGCACGTTTGATCGGTAATATCTCCGAGGCAGCAGGCAAACAGGCGAATATGGCGGGGCAGGTGGCGAATACCATGAATGCGATTCAGGAGATTACCCAGCAAACCGCCCGTTACAGCGAAGAAACCAGGGATCTGGTCACGGATCTGAATGCCACAGCGGCTGATTTGCGCGGTGCTATCGCGGATTTCAATCTGGCCGAAGAAAAACAATAATGACAGGTGCAATATGATTTCGGATAAATCAAGTTTGGCAAGCCGTCTTGGATGGGTCATCAAGGATACCGAGCTGGCCATTGAGCAAGCGCGGCAATCGTTCGGGCGTTACACCGAGACAGCCGACAAGGGTGAATTAAGTGTCAGCCGTGAAACTTGCCGCCACTTGAATGGGGTTTTAGAAATGCTGGATGCCAGCGGTGTCATTATGCTCAGCCGTGAAATCGTGCTGTTGCTGGATGCCCTGATTCAGGATCGGGTGGAAAACCTGCGGGCGGCTCAGGATGCGGTTGCCGAAGGTTTGCTGCAATTGTCGGAATACCTCAAGCATTTGCAGGAAGGTTATGCCGACTTGCCGGTGATTGTGCTGCCTGCGCTGAATAATTTACGCGCATCCCGCGAGGCGGAGTTGTTGTCTGAGCATTTGATTTTCCTGCCAGAAGACGGTCATGCCAGTGATGCGGTGATTGGTACTAGTGAATACGTGTCATTGCCACTGGAAAAACTACAGCAGGTCAGCACCAAGTTGCGATTTTTTCTGCAAAAAGCTCTGTTGGGTTGGTTCCGTCAGGAGCAACCGGAGCGCATGTTACAGGCAGCGGGCAAAGTCACTGACAATATGATTAAGCTCAATCGCAGCCAGCGCTTGCGTTCTTTGTGGTGGATTGCCTCCGGTTTGACGGATGCGCTGGAACACGGGCGTTTGGAACAAGGGGTGGCGGTCAAAATGCTGGTGGGGCGGCTGGAGCGTGAAATCCGCCGTTTCGCGGAGATGGGCGAGGCGCGTTATGACCGCGTTCTCTCGGATGAATTCATTAAAAACCTGCTGTATTACGTTGGCTTGGCTGAGCCGGGTGCAACGATTACGGATAAAGTCAAAGCGGCTTACCATCTGGATTTGTATCTGCCGCAAGGCGAGACCTTGGATGAATTACGCCATTATTACACCACGCCTGGGCGTGATATGTGGCGGGCGGTGGCTTCTTCTGTCACCGAAGAATTGCGTAATTTGCAAAGTATTCTCGATGCGATGCAAGATCAGGAACGCCAACCCGAATTACTCGGCAAACTTGCTGACAAAACCGAGAATCTTGCCAGTACCTTGGCGATGTTGGGTTTGGGGCAGGCAGGAACGCTTACATCTGAGTTGGCAACGGCGTTAAAAGCACGTTTAGCCAGCGGTGCAGCGCAAGATTTGGAAGCCATGTTGGGGATTAGTACCCACTACGCCCGTTTGGAAAAAGTACTCGCTGAATACGCCGAAACCGGACATGATTTGACCGAAACCATTTTCAGCCAAGACAGCGATACGCCCGATCCTTCGGATGAACGTAGCCTGTTACGCTCAACCCTGACGGAATTGAGCCGTGCTCAGACTCGGATGGTGGCGTTTTATAAAGAAGGCTGGGCATTTGTGTGTCTGGAAGAAGTCGCCACTTTGTTGGAAAACATCAGCGGTGCATTGACCATTGCAGGTACGAGTGAATTATTGCCACTGGTGGATACTGCCGTGCGCTATGTGCGTGAGGATTTGTTGGCGCACCAGCGTCAGCCATCATTGGATGAGTTGGCTACGTTTGCGGATGTTCTGACCTTGTTTGAAGCTTCGGTGTCGGCACGTTTGCATCAGGAAGATTATTTATCGCTGTTGCCGATCGGGTTTGCCAAGCTGCGTGAGCTGGATCATTCCAGTGATCTGAACCTGTTGAATGATGTGGATCTCGACGAGCTGGAAGCCGACGTTGAGGCAAAAAAAAAAGCGCAACACCGCACACCATCGACTTTACTACAACGTTTACGGATGCCGATCGAGCCAGTGCTAGTACCGGCATAGCGGCTGAAGCGGCTTCTGCCGCCTCGGCAGTGTCAGCGTTGCGGGAAGCCTTGGGTGAGGACATCTTCGAGATCTTCAGCGAAGAAGTGACCGAAATCAGTGAGACGCTGCAAACGCTTTACCCGCAGTGGGATAAGGCGCGAACCCAGCGTGAAACCTTGGTGGAAATCCGGCGTGCCTTTCATACCCTGAAAGGCAGTGGGCGTATGGCGGGGGCGTTTGCACTGGGTGATTTTGCTTGGATTCACGAAGACTTGTTGAATCACGTCATGAGCGGGCAATTGAAAGCCGATGAGCGGGTTTCCGCGCAAATTGGCAAAGCCGTAGAGGAATTGCGGGTAAGGCTCGATTATTTCCTGAATGCTTCACAAAAAGATGCGCGTGTTGAGCGCATGATTGCGGAAGCGGAAACCGTATTGCTGCCGCCGGAAGCCGCGCCACTGGAAACGTGGGACTTTTCCGCCGCAGAGCCGGTCGCCAAACCAGCGTTGTTGCCTGAAGCACTGGTCGAGTTTGCTGAACCGATTAGTGTCCCTGAATCTGAACCCGAATACGTGCTTAATTTTATTAGTGATATTGAGCCGGAAAGCGTTCCCGAACCTACTGCCGATTACGAACCAGTATTTGATTTTACTGTGAATATTGAGCCGGAAAGCGTTCCAGAACCAGCCCCGGAAGTCGATGATACCGCAGAAGCCGATGCCGAATCGCGGATGATCTGGCAATTGTTCTGGGAGGAAGTCCCGGAACAGCTTCAGGCGCTCGACCGTAATCTGCAACACCTGCGGGAAGCACCGGAAGAACGTGACATTATCCGCGAACTCGAACGTGAATTTCACACCCTCAAAGGTGGAGCTCGCATGGCGCAATTGGCTTCACTGGCTGATGTCAGTCATGACGCTGAAACGCTGCTAAGCCATTTACACGGCGTTGGGCGCGTGTCGGATGCGGATATTGAGCGTTTGCAACTGGCAGTTGACCAACTGCATACCCTGACGGAAGCGTTGCATCAACCCAACGCACAGGTCAATACGCTGCCGGAAACCGTGATGCCGTCAACGATGCCATCAACGCCAGTCTTGGCAGAATTGCCCGATCTCACGCCAGTTGCGCCGCTTGTTGAGCCAATGCCAGCGCCGATAGCCGATGCTTGGGTGCGGCAACGGTCGGCACAGACGGAATCAGGCAGTTTGCTGGAACGTTTGTTGTTGGAACAAGCCGATAGCTTGCCCGATATTAGCGTGCTGGATAGTACTTCCCGCGCCACATCTGCCCCGGATGCCACGCCATCCACCGCAGCCATCAGTAACCCCCATGAAACCATCCGCTTGCCTGCCGTGTTTGTGGATAATCTGATTGATCGGGTGGTGGAACTCAATGTGCAACAGGTACACATGTCCGAACACCTCAGCAGCATGGGGATGGACGTGGATGAATTGGTGCGCACGGTAGCCCGCTTACGTCAGCAAATCCGTACTTTGGAAGTGGAAAGCGAGGCCCGCATCCACGACGGGCGTAGCAAACGTTTGCAAGCCAGCAAAACGGCTGCCAACGATGCCGGTTTTGACCCGCTGGAAATGGATCAATATGCCGAGGTACAACGCATTTCGCGCTCATTGGCAGAAAGCCTGAACGACTTGGTGAATTTGGAAGCGGATTTGGCGGCTCAGGTACGTAAAGGTGAACAATTATTGCAAGCCGATATGCGCACCACCCGCAAACTCCAGCGCGATTTACTCGACACGCGCTTGGTGGCTGTTACCATGCTGGTGCCGCGCTTACGCCGTTTGACCCGTCAAGTGGCGAGTGATCTGGGCAAGCAAGTGGCTCTGGAAGTGCAGGGTGAAGACTGCGAACTCGACCGTAATTTGTTGCAAAACATGACTGCCCCGTTGGAACATTTGATCCGTAATGCCATTTCACACGGTCTGGAAACCCCGGAAGAGCGTGAACAGGCAGGTAAACCCCGTACCGGTAACATTACCCTGACGATTAGCCGAGATGACAATGAAATTGTGATCCGTTTCCGTGATGACGGGCGTGGTTTGAACCGTGAACGCTTGCGTGAGCGTGCTATCGAAATGGGTTTGGTGGGCAAGGGGCTGGAATTGCCGGAAGTGGAATTGGATCGTTTGATTTTACGCCCCGGTTTTTCCACCGCAGCCACCATCAGTCAAATTTCAGGGCGAGGTATTGGCATGGATGTGGTGCATTCCGAACTCAAAGCTTTGGGCGGTAGTTTGCAGATCGCCTCTAAGCCGGGTGAAGGCACGACGTTTGCCATGCATTTGCCCTTCACTTTGGTGGTGAACCCGGTGCTGCTGGTTGACGTGCAAACCCAAGTGTATGCTTTACCGATTACGGGGGTTCAAGGTTTGGCACGTTTGTCCGGGCAGCAGATTCAAGCAGCGCTGCAATCTGGTGCTGAAAAGTTGATGTTTGCGGGGGAAGCTTACGCCTTGCATCATCTGGCGGAGGTCTTGGGTGGGCAACGTGCGGAGCCTGTATTCGCTGCTGATGAGCGTTTCCCAGTGGTGTTTATTCAGTTGCAGGGGCAGGCGCTGGCATGGGTGATTGATCACGTGCGTGGGCGGCGCGAAGTGGTATTGCAACCGCTGGGAACCTTGTTCAAAAGTTGCCGCTTGTACTCGGCGGCAACAGTTGCGCCGGATGGCAGTGTCTACCTTGTGCCGGATATGGCAGAACTGGCACGGCTGGCGGAAACCCCACCAGTGTTAGCACCTGTACTTGCCGTTGAAGAGCTGTCTGCGCCTGATGAACCCAGCGGGCCGCCACGGGTGTTGGTCGTGGATGATTCGATTACGGTGCGCCGTGTGACTGAAAAATTCCTCAATAGCCGTGAATACACGGTGCTGACGGCGAAAGACGGCATGGAGGCACTGGAGCGTATTGCGGAATTCCAACCCAACGTGGTGTTGCTGGATATTGAAATGCCGCGTATGGATGGCTTTGAGTTGCTGGGGCATCTGCGGCGTGACCCGCAATGGGCGCGATTGCCGGTGATTATGATCAGTTCGCGTACTGCGCAAAAACACCGGGAACATGCCGGAGCGTTGGGCGCAACGGGTTTCCTCGGCAAACCCTACCAAAACGAAGTGCTGCTGGATGCCTTACAAGAGGTCTTAGCCAGTGGGCACGAAGCCAACAATACCCATGAGTGGGAGAACTTGCCAGCATGAACCCTGCACAACAACCTGCGATCAAAAGCCTGATCGTGCGCCTGCATCACGGTAGTTTGATATTGCCAGTCAATTTGATGGCAGAATTGGTGACGGGAGGCGAACTGACACCTTCGGAACATCCGGGCTTGGAGGGTTGGTTGCAATGGCGTAACCGGCAAATTCCCGTGGTGTCCCTAGAGTCCTTGTGTATGCAGGAAGTGGCCGACGAGTCTGGCGAAGGTAAATGCCTGATCTTACATACCGTATCAGCGTTGCCGGGTTTGCCGTTTATTGCGTTGCGGGTGCAGGGGGGCTTGAATACCTTGGACATTTTGCCCGATACCTTGCGCGATGATCACAGCGGTAATGTGCAGCGTTGCCCCTATGTGGCAAGGCAAGTCCGCGCTTCACATTTGCTGTGCTTTATTCCTGATTTGCCGACGATTGAGGCGGTAGTGGCAGAAGTGTTGCAATTGACAGGAGAACAGCCGGAGGCAGCGCTGTTAGAGTAGTACTAGCCCTAAGACCACGATGAGCATAAATGTCATGGTAATGGCGGTGTTCATGGTGTTTTGGTTGAGCATCTTATCCATGAACACGCTTTTCTCGGCAACATTGCGCATCATTTCGATACGTTGTTTGACCGGAAAAGTTTCAGGCTTTTCATAGCTGGCAGCGCCGCCTTTGAGGTTGATCAGCGGCACTAACATATTGATATTAATATGAGCTTGGATTGCATCTTGGGTGGGGCTGTCATAGTTCAGTGTCCAGGGTGCAGCATATTCAAACGCCTCCATGAGAAACATGTCGCGCATTTTTTCTTGGCTCGCCTTAATAATAGCGCGGTTGCGCTCTAGCCCTTTTTGTAAATCTTCCAATGGCATCATTGGCATGGGCGCGGAAACATGCACGTAATAATCCCGCCCACGGATTGTTACTTTTACAGTACCAGCGTAATTGCTGGGTTCGGTGTCTTTTTTTTCATCAGCCATAGTCGTCACATCGAATGCAGGTAGGTTGTTGATTTTTGGTATCGATTCTAATAGCGCTGAGCTGACCGCCCCATACACAGCCCGTGTCCAGCGCAATGACATAATTTCCATTATAGTACCCCAAAGTAGACCAATGACCAAATAGTACGGTCACACCTAGGGCTTGTTTTATTGGAGAGGCAAACCACGGAGTAAGTTCCCTGGTTTGTGTGAAAAGTGAGCTGGTATCAAAGGGATTGCCTTTGGCCTCAAATTCGAGGCTGCCATCGGCACGGCAATAGCGCATTCGGGTGAAGGCATTGAGAATGTAGCGGTGGCGGTCTGGCTGGCTATCCGCCGGGTTCCAGGTATCCGGCTGGTCGCCATACACCAGTGCTAACCACTCGGCAACGCGGGGGCTGGTGAGTTCAGCTTCGACTTCACGAGCGCAGGTTTGCGCGGTGGCTAAATCCCACTGCGGGGGAATACCCGCATGACTCATGGCGTACCCTAGCTGGTTATCCACATGCAATAAAGGGCGTTGCGCCAGCCAAGTAATCAATTCGGGGTAATCGGGTGCATCCAGCAACAGTTTCAAACTCTTGTGCGGTTTACGCAGCCCATGATGTGCTGCCAGCAAGCTGATGTCATGGTTGCCCAATACACACACGGCGGCATCCCGCAGGGAGTGCACAAAGCGTAAGGTTTCCAGCGATTGTTTGCCACGATTTACCAAATCCCCGGCAAACCACAGCGTGTCTTGCCGGGGGTCAAAGCGCAGTGTATCCAAAAGGCGCATGAGTGGGTCGTAACACCCTTGTAAATCACCGATTGCGTAAGTAGCCATGTGTTTACCTGTTTAATTTACCTATTTATTAGGCGCAATAAAAAGGCGTCCCGCAGGACGCCTCATTCAACTCCACCGAAGGCGTGTAGGCTTAGTCGTTACCTGTCAAGCTCATCAGGAATTGTACAATATACCAGAACATTAAACCGACGCTGGAAAACAGCCCCAGTGAAGCGCCGACATGCTGATCGGTGTGGTATTCATGGATCATTTGTGAGGTTTGGTACAGCATGACCGCGCCCGCAAATACAATCATAATCCCAAAGAACACCAACCCTAAGGTAAACCCAAACAGGATGCTGGCTAAGATCACACCCAGTGCGATAAAGCTGCCGACGGTGATAAACGGTGCCAAGAACGAAAAGTTCTTACGGGTGGTAAACGCGGTGAAGGTAATCCCGCCCGCCAGCATCAAGGTCAGCAGCGCTGCACTCGGTAGCACATTCGGGTTAGGGGCGAAATTCAATGCGCCGTAAATCAGCGGGGTGGAAATCACTGCAAAGGCAGCGACGTACAGCCCTAAGCCCGCGTACTGCATTTCTTTGGAAATGGCAGAATGCGCCCATTTGTCGGCGAAATACGATGCGCCCATGAATAGCGCCAGCACAATCAGCCAGCTCCACATGCTGCCTTGCATCAGTTGCATCAGCGGTTTAGCTGCGCCAGATTGAATCAGTAAAGTGGTCAGTGCGGCGTAAGCCACGATTGCCCCACCTAAGTGCAGGTAAGTGCGGCGAATGAAGCCCGCACGTTCGGTTTCACTGGCATTGGCAACCAGTGTACCCGAATTCATATCCAAGTATGCCATGTTAGTGTCTCCCTTGTTTTCGTGAAATCAATACGTCATTCAATTAAATGGTCGCCATTATCACATACGGATAGCCATAGGGCTAATTCCCATTCCAGATAACGTTTGTTGCCATTGTTGCAACATTTCCGGGGAGGTTGCAGGCCCTACGCGCACCCGAAACCAGGTTGCCCCCTGAATATTGGCGGCTTCTACTTGGCTATTCAGCCCTTTTTTCTTTAGGCGGTTTTGCATGTCGGCTGCCTGATCTTGGGTTTTATAGGAACCAACCTGAAAGGCATTGGTTCCCGTGATCGCGGCAGGGGTGGTTTTCTTGGGTTCTGGTTTGGCGGTATCTGCTTTTGGTGGGGTATCCGCCGCAGCGGGTTTTTTCTCCGCTTCTTTGGGCGGTGGTACAGCCGCTGGCTTTTTTTCATTGGCTAGATTGGATGCGGTTGCTTGTTGTTCAACCTGTGCGGCGAGTGGCACGTCTATTTCCAGTTGTGGTAATACGGCGTGATAGCTGAAACCGGGCGTTTCATCGGTAGGTTGCGCTGGTGTGTTGCTCGCAGCACTGTCCTGGTTATTGTTGGTGACTAAGGTGGAATCGGTCGGCGCGGGGCTATCACCGAGGCTGGTGGTGCTACTGATGCCGGGTTGGGCGGTAGCGCTTGCCTCCGGGGTGTTGCCTTTGTTGGCAAGTGCGTACATGCCTGCACCGATAAGGAGTCCGATAGCCACGCCGCCGACCATCCAACCCAGACCGTATTGCCCAAAAGCACTGCCAGACGCTGCCTGTTTTTTGAAATCTTTGGTCATGGTGTGGTGTCTCGATAATTAGGGTGTGTTGTGATTATAGCGAAAACTTCAGGAATGAATCACTTATGGGTCACATTTTTCATGTCTAACGGTCAGTTCCGTGCGTTAGGCGATTTTTAATGACAAGGGTTGAACAAAAAAAGCCGGGCAAGCCCGGCTAATATCCATCTACAAGAGAGTCGAGAGAAATACTGTATGCAAGTATCCTCTCATAAGTCTTTTGAATGATCATGTGTGCTATCGACCTGCGTAGGCTTATGGGCGATGAGTGGAAAAATCCACTAAAAATTTATTACCAACGGCGAATCCGTCACTTCCCACTGCCCCTTAGCCACGTTTTCCCCACTCACGCTATTGAACACCAGATAGCTGTATTTGCCGTAATGCGGTAATTTTGCCAGCATTTTATCCAAACCGTCGGGGCTGGAGGCATCCAACAACACAATCGCCTGCTCACCCGCCCGCAACCCCAACGCCAAGGTGTGCAAGCCGCAGGTGTAATTGACGCTATTCAAGGTATACGCCGCTTCGGTCATGCGAAACGGTTCTTTGGCACGTTCCAGCAAGCCTTGCAACGCGGCATTATCCCCGCCCAGCAAAATCACCGTGCCGGTATCCGGCAAGGGCGCGTCGTCGTACTGCACCCGTAATTGCGGATCACGCGCTTTTAGGGTATCCAACCAGCTTTCCCAGGCGACCTGCATTGCCGCATCGGTGTTGCGTGACAGCACGTAAGTCTTGTTGCCTTTGCCACTCATGACACCGATGGATGCAGGCATTTCCGCCGCATCCGGCAAGCGAAACACATCAAATTCCGGGTCAAGCGCGATTTGCAGCGGTTTGGCAGGCAAGGATAGCGTGAACGTTTGGCTCGCTTGCGTCATCTGCAAGGTGTCGACCTGTTCGGCTTGCCCTTCCGCAAAACGAATCCGCAGCGGCAATGCCAGCGGGTAAACCTTGTCTGCTTGCGCCTGTTGCTTGAGAGTAAGTTGCAAGCGATAGCCTTTATCTGCCGGAGTCACGGCATATTCGGCAATGCGCAAACGCGGAGCGCCCGTACCCGTCAACCACGCTTGGCGAAAGGCTTTGTCCGTTTGCCAGCTATCCAGCAATTGCCCAAAGGTAGCGGCTTGAAAGCGGTATTGCTGGTAAAAACGCTTTAACCCGTCAAAAAATGCCTGATCCCCGACCTGTTGGCGCAGCATGTGAAACAGCATCAGTGACTTGCCATAGCCGATGGCTTGGGTGGCTTCATCGTGACGGCTGCGGAAACTCATTAGCGGGAAATCGTCTTGCTGCCCGACAAAGGTGGCGTATTTTTGCAAGCTGGTGCGCCGGTATTCCGCGCCTTCGCCCATCTGCTGTTTAATGCGTTGATCGGCTAAGTAGGCGGTCAAACCTTCCGACCAATTGCCCTCGCGGGCATCCACATACACGCTATTGCCCCACCAGTTGTGCAAAATTTCGTGCGGAAACGACGAGTGCAAAATAAACGGCAAACGAATGACTCGCGACCCCAGCAATGTGAACGAAGGCATTCCCCAGCCGGTTTCCCAAAAGCTTTCCACCGTGGCAAATTTGGCGTAGGGGTAATCACCCAGGAGTGCGGAATATTTGTTCAAGTATTGCTCGGTGGCTTGCAGGTAGCGCTTTGCCAAGGCTTCATCCGGTTCTTGCAAATACACCATCGCATTCGCGTGTTTGCCCGCTTGTTGGTACACATGGAAACGCCCTGCCAGTAAATACAGGCTGTCTTGCGGTTGGGTTTCTGCCCAGCCAGTGGCGGTTTGTTTGCCTTGGCTCAGGCTGACCCAGCCATCCGGTAAGTTAATTTGCAGGGTGAAGGTGTGCAGCGCATCAGCGGTTTGTGCATACCATTGGCTGTTGGCATCCAAATAAATACCACGTTTATTCAATAAGATGCAAGCTTGAGTCAGCCAAGCACAATCGGGGGTGGAAGCCAGCCTACCACGGTATTTGAGGGTGATTTCCCCTTGTTCCTGCTTAAGTGGAATACTATATGCACCAGCCGCCTGTGTGGAGTGCGGCACACTGCCAGCCTCTAGCGTGAACTGCGGGTTGAGCGTGAAGCTAAACTGCCCGTTTTGCCGCAATGCGGCGGGGATGCGCAGGGTATCTTCCACCTGCAATTCGCCGGTTTTAATATCAGGCGTTACCTGCAAATCGTGGTGTAACACCGGCAACGCGGCGGCAGCACTCAAGCTTGGCAGCCATAACAGCAATAGGATCACAAGATGTTTCACAGTCGACATACACTATTTCCTGATTTTATGCGGCGCACATTATTGGCAGCGTGCCTAGCAGTCATTGGCGTGTTACCCATCGGCAGTAGCGCCGCCACGGTGGAACACGCGAATCTGGATGAGGCATTAGCGCACATTCGCGAACATATGCCCACCGGCGTGGTGCAGGGTAAACCGCTACCATTTTCTACCCTAATGGAAACCTTGGCACAAAACCGTGTGGTATTTGTGGGTGAAATCCACGACCGTTATGACCATCACCTGCATCAATTGGCGGTATTGCAAGGCTTGCATCAGCGTAACCCGAAGCTGGCGATTGGGGTGGAATGGTTTCAGCAACCGTTCCAGCCGGTGTTGAATGATTATCTGGCGGGCAAACTCACTGAGGTGGAATTCTTGCGCCGCAGCGAGTATTTCGAGCGCTGGGGTTACGATTACCGCCAATTACGCCCGATTTTGGAATACGCCAAAGCCAACCGCTTGCCGGTGCTGGCGTTGAATGCGCCCGTCGAGTTGACTCGCAAAGTGTCGCAAGGGGGATTGGAAGCGCTGAGCAACGGCGAGCGAGCGCAATTGCCACCAACCATCCACCCGGCAGATGCGGCTTATCAGGCACGTTTGCGCAAAGTTTTCGAGGCGCATTCAAAAGACCCGCAGCAATTCGAGCGCTTTATGTTGGTGCAGCGGATTTGGGATGAAACCATGGCGCATAAGGTGGCACGTTACCTGAAGGTTCACCCGGAACATCAAATGGTGGTATTCGCCGGGGTGGGGCATATCAGTGATGGCGCGGGGATTCCAGCCGATTTGGCGCGGCAATTACCAGCGCTGAAACTGGCGACCGTCGCCAGCAGTGACAGCAAGGCAACCGCAGCAGCGGTGGATTATCCCTTAATTACCGAAGCCGTCACCTTGCCATCTACTGGCAAATTGGGCGTATTGCTGGATGCGCAGGGCAAAGGCTTGAGCATTTCCGCCTTGGATAAAAACAGTGCGGCGGGCAAAGCGGGCTTACAGAAAGGCGACAGGCTCGCGACCCTAGAAGGCATGGCACTTGAAAATATGGCGGATCTGAAATTGGCGTTATCGCAATATCAGGTGGGCAAAACAGTGAAAATGACGGTGGAACGTGCCGGTTCAAACGACCTATTGGCTTATACCGTGGTGTTGCAGTAAAGCTTATAAGGATTAGAAAGGTCTATTTTGATATAAGTCAGATGAACATTTAATACCGTTGTTGCGACAAACTTCCAAGGCTTACAGTAGAAAACAACTGGAGGGGCATTTTATGTCTGGTAAAGATCTGGCTAACTATCTTGAACAGCGCGTGGCGATGTTGGGGATTTCCCGCTCGGAAGTGGCGCGTCGTGCCGATATATCTCGGCAAACTTGGTATCGACTCTTGAGCGCTGACTTGACTGATGCCAAACTGTCGACCATCACGCGCTTGGCAGAAGCGCTGGAAACTACTCCCTTGCACTTGCTGCGTCTTTATTTGGATGAGGGAGTGGACAGAGTACACCTTAACGGAGCAAGCAACGATGCAGGCGGATTTTTGGCACGAACGTTGGAAACACCAGCAAATCGGGTTTCACCAAGCGGAAATTAATAGCCACTTACAGGCATTCTGGGGGCGAATGCAGGTGTCAGCCGATAGCCGCATTTTCGTGCCATTGTGTGGTAAAAGTCGCGATATGCTGTGGTTGCGCTCTCAAAATTTGTTGGTGACGGGCGTGGAGATCAGCCCGATTGCGGTACATGATTTTTTTGCTGAAAACGGTTTGGAGCCAATTGTCACGCAACAAGGCGCGTTTGAGTGCTGGGAATGTGACGGGCTGGTCATTTTGTTGGGCGATTTTTTCCACCTGAGCGCAGCGGATCTGGCGGATTGTGCCGGTGTGTTTGACCGCGCTTCGCTGATTGCTTTACCACCCGATATGCGCACCCACTATGCGCAACATTTGATGAGTATTTTACCGCCTGCGGTGCAGATACTGTTGATTACGCTGGAATACGATCAGCGTGAAATGAAGGGACCACCGTTTTCGGTGCATGAGGCAGAAGTGCGCGATTTTTATGAAGAATACTACGCGGTGGAGCGTTTACATGCGCTGGATGCGTTGGCGGATGAACCCGGTTTTCGCCAGCGCGGGCTGACCCGGCTGGATGAAAAGGTGTACGTGTTGACGCCGCGTTGAGCTTATTTTGGTGCTACTTCAGTCGTGGCAATTGCTGCCGGGTCGGGGGTATCGGTTGCGGGCTTATTGAACATATACAGCACGGCAATGCCGATACCGATGGCAGCAACCACAGCGGCGATTTTCAGTTTGGGGTCACTGTTGCTGGAATCGTCTGTGCCTAATTGACGGCGAGCTTCGCGGTAAAGGGCGTCGGATTCTTCTTGTTGGGCGCGTTGGTGCGCTTCTTTAATGCTTTTCGCCAATTCGTTGTCGTATTTTTGGCGTTCCATCTCGACGGCTTCCTTCATGCGTTGAGTACGCAGAAAGTGATCGCCAATCACGCCGCAGGCTTCACATTTTTCATTGATTTCTTTGGTTTGCACTTGGGTGTGTTTGCAGGCAGGGCACTTATATAACGTGGCGGTGGGCTGGCTCACTTCGTCGTCTTTGGGGACGAGTTGCAGGGTGGGGCGAATTGCGCAGTGAATTGCCAGCGTTTTGAGTTGTTCGCTGAGCGCTTGTGCTTCGGCTTCGGTGATGTTTTCACGAATTGACACCATGCCGTTGTTGAACAGCAGCGCATCGGATAATTTGAATTCGAGGTAAGGGCTGTGATCGTCCAGCAAATCCAGCACATCGCGTACCAAGGCTTCGACTGACTTTTCAGAACGGTGTCCGGTGACGACCAGATCGAACAGTTCCTGAATTTCAATGGCTTGTGATTCTGACATGGCGTTTTGTCCTGTGTTTTTTATTGTGTGCCTACGCAAGGCAATCTTGAGCAAAGGGTATAAGCAGCCAGACAGGATGTAAACAGTGAGCAGATGAACGTGCTATTGATCAGACGGTTTGCGGTGTGGTTTGCCGCAGTCGCACGCATCGGGAACGGGGTCAAGACCGCCTTCGTGCCAAGGGTTGCAACGCCCGATACGGCGAATCGCCAGCCAACTGCCTTTGAGTGCGCCGTGTTGCTCTATCGCTTCTTTTGCGTAATGCGAACAGGTGGGGTAGAAACGGCAACTGCTCCCCAGCAGCGGGCTGAGGAACAATTGGTAGAAGCGGATGATGGCGATTAGGAGGTGTTTCATGAATTCTCCTCTTGTAAATGCCGTTTTTTCAGCTTTAAGAGTTTCTGATCACAAGTAATTAATTCTAATTTTTCATATTTTGCCGTTGCTAAATGCAAAATATCGAATTTGTGTTTTTTCTTATCGGGAGCGTGATTGTCGCGTTCTGTGCGGAAGATTTCTGCTGCTAATTCAGCAATGTATTGATTAACTTGAATCATCGTACAACCTAAATCAGCTAGATCTTCTTCAAGCTTGTGCCGCTCGTCAGCACTTTTAGCGTCACATAATAACTCGTATTGAATAACTGGTGTGATAGTTAGTATAGCTTGGGTACTAATAAGCTCACCCAGCATTTGACTAGATTGCTCTTGTAAGGCAGCTAATTTTATATCTTTTTCGGTTGATTCAGGCGTAATGTCAATTTTTTTGAATGGCAGTGCATAAATCAAGAAGTTGCTATCCAGCAAATAACGTTTGTTTGTCATTGTGCGACCTTTCTACTTTTCATACGCTCCAGCAAAGCCATTCTTGCTTTTTGTTGAGTTTCAGTGATTGGTCTATCCAACGCAAGACGATTAAGGTCAATATTGAATGCAACCTTGAGTAAATCAATCATCGCAGTATTGCCCGGATTTTTGATTTTATAGGTACGCACAACATCATCTGCATCCCGCCGTAGCTCATAAGCTTCACCGTCTTCAAGCTGACTTAACACTAGCGGGGAATGTGTGGCAATGAAGAATGTAGTGTTGGGGAACAGCTTTTTGAGTGTTGGAATGATCTTAACCTGCCATTCCAAATGGAGGTGGCTCTCGATTTCGTCGATTAGGACAATGCCTTGCACATTTTGCAAATCACGCGCATTAGTCGCCGCCCCATATTCTGAGATGATTTTAGTTAATATTTTGAATATAGAAACAAAGCCAGTACTAAGTTGTGATAGTTCTTTCTCTTCGTTATTAACTTTCAAAGTAATATTATCTTTGTCGTCAAGCTCTAAGTAATTGGCATCGTATTTGGAATCAATTTCATGCAAGCATTTCAATAGAGTGAACAAATAATGCTGGCGATTGTTCTTATTTTTTTGGAAAATGCTTGATAAGTTAGCGCTTTCTTTGATCCAATTACGTAGCGAATCCGACTTTACAGTGGCTTCTTCAAAATGCCCTCTATCTTGTGTCTCAATGAATACGACAGGTGGTTTTTCCTTTAAATCTATCTGAAAATTGACATCTAGTATATTGAGTAATCTCGTTTTACCCACGCCATTTGCGCCGATGAAGACATATGCTTGCTTACTCGGATCGAGATCCAGCTCAATTGTGCCGACACAACGTGGGTCGTCTAGTCGTAAGTGGGTTAAATCCAGCATTGTCGTTGCTCCATCGGTAGAACCATTTCCGCTATGGTAGCAGAAATGGCTCAGTGCCGGTAATCAGGCGATTAGTGTTGATTGCTTCTGGCTCTGATGGAATCAAAATTATCGTCCACCAACAACTCGCCGTTGCGGAACACCGGACGCAGCAAATTACTTTCCCACGACAGCGCATCCTCACGAATCGTTTTGATCACGCCCGCATCCCTAATCACCGCGAGCCGCCCACGTTTGGAATGCTTGCCCGAATCCGTAATCGGCTGCTTATACACATCGCGCCAAGCGCCATTGATTTGCATCGCGGAAGCCTTCATCGCAAAGCGCAAGGTATCGCGATTAACCTTCTGCAATAGCCCGCCGCCCATACCAAACGCGACATTCTCAGTAGAAAATCCTGCCTGTTGAATGCGTTGCAAAATCACGCCGATGGAATCCACATCCACCCCATCGCCCTGAATCACGCGCACGCAATCGCTCAACACTTTGTAACCCTTGCTGTTCACCCGTCCGCCGAATTCCGCATACAAGCGTTCCAGCACTTCTGGCACGATGTCTTCCGGCACACCCGAATCGGGGCGAATCACCACGGTCGCACCGCTGTTTTCGACTTGCGTCCGCAATTGCTTGCCCCAAATCTCGGAAACGGCGTGGTAGATGTCGTAGGAATCGGATACGACCGCGAGTAATTTCCCCGCCTGCCCGAATTGTTGCAGCATATTGGCGTAAGCATCCGCTTCGCCTTCGCGTCCCCATGCGGTAATGGTGGAATGTTCTGCCGCTGGGATTGAAAAGCCAGCCATATCCGCGCCGTAATATTTACGTGCCGCCAGCAATGCCACGACCGTATCGCCACCGATGAAATTGACCAAGTGCGCCATGCCGCCGAGGGCTGCGGATTCGTGGGACGATACGCCGCGTGCGCCAAAATCATGCAGCTTGAAGGGCAATTCATTCGCCGGATTGTCGCAAGTTGCGTCAAGTGCTTGGCGAATGCTTTGCTTCACCTGCCATGACAACGTGGCAACGGTGGTCGGATACCACACTGCCCGCAGCAATGCCGTTTCCAGATACGAAGTCAGCCAAAACGCTTGCAGGTCAGTATTGCGGATTTGCACCAAGGCATTGCCGGTGGGAACAACCATGCCTTCGGGTAACGCTTGGATTTCAATCGGCAAAAAACCGCCGTGTTGCTGCACAATCTGTTCCCAGCCTTGGCGGAAAAACGGCACACCATGCGCCGCAAACAACGCCTCCGCCTCATCAATATCCGCCGTCGTGACAGGCTTGAGCAGGTATTCCTTGATGAACGCCTGCAAGCCAAAAAACAGCGTTTGCGGAAACTGCCCGCCGCGTGATTCGATGTAGGATGACACCACTTGCGTCCCCGTAGGGTATTGCAAAAAGTGGCTGGCTTTGTAGCTGTCAGTGTTGAGAATCAAGTTAGTGAACATAGGAAATCCTCCTGTGTAGTGGTATGAGTGGCAGTCTATCTGCCACCGTTTACCCTCACCCCAACCCCTCTCCCAGAGGTAGAGGGGCTAAAGAAAGGGTTTTGTTCCCCCTCTACCTCTGGGAGAGGGGGCTAGGGGGTGAGGGGTTCTTCACCCAATCATCGTCTTGATGATCTGAAAATGGTCTTCAAACAGCCGTTCAGGATCAAGGTCGCCCAACGGAACCCAGAAAGCGTGCTGCGCATCATCGCCACCTTTCACTTTCGGCAAACCGTGCGCATCCGCTTTAAGTTCAATCAGAAACGCATGAGTAATGGTGCGCCCACGTGCCGAACGGTAGGGGTCATCAAACACTTGCTCTTTCACAATCGAACCCGCCAACACGGGCGCTGGTACTTTGATGCGGGTTTCTTCACGCAATTCACGGATGACGGCATCACGCAGCTTTTCGTGCGGGTCAAGAAAACCGCCGGGTAATGCCCATTGCCCTTTGCCGGGGCGAGCTTTGCGTTCGATCAGCAGGATGTGTCCGGCTTGCACCACCACCGCATCCACCGTCACAAACGTTGGTGCGTAGGGCGCGGCTTCCCAACCTTTGCGGTACTGGTTAACGAATTCCCACTCGCTGGCAATGTGCTGAAAGGTCTCAGATTCGCGGAAGGTTTCCAGCCAGGTTTGCACCGCTGGCGGCATCTCGCCATTCGCAGCACCCCGTTGGAAATACTGTTCACGCAACGGTGTGGATGACACCCCGCGCACGTTTTCCACCGCGACCGATTGCCATTGCGGGAACATCGACAGGTAGTAGGAACTGTGGTCTTTGCTGTGTCCAATCAAGCCAATGCGCGGCGCGGCACTACCGACTTTTGGTGGGAAACGGCAAGTAATGCCATGCACGGTTTGTTGCACGCGGGTAATCCAGCCTTGCTCGTTGTAGGTGTCATCCAGCAATGGCGCAAGAATCAAGCGTTCGCCCGCTTCAGGAAACGTAGCACGGATAAAGGCTTCACGCTCGGCAAATGTCCAGGGATTGCGCAAGGTACGCGGTTGGCAACTCGAACCGACCAGCACAATCACGCGCTCGGCACGTTGCAACGCGGTTTCCACCACGGCTTGATGTCCCGCATGAAACGGCTGGAAACGACCAATGAAGACCAGAAAATCAAAATCAGGTTTGAACATGTCAGTAAGCTCCTTACTGAGAATGGTTGAGCTTGGTCTATCCAAGCTATTTATGATTAAACGCTGATTAGTTCGTTGCGTCAATGCCAAATATCTGCCACTTGCTACCGCTTAAGTGTTAGAATTTTCAACATAAAGGGCAAAAACATTTCTCAGGGGCTAGGCATGTTGGAACATCAGGACTTTTGGCTGGAAATCATTAAGGTTATACCAGCGTATTTATGGGTGATAGGGGCATTCAGCGCGTTTTTGTTGGCATACGATCTCTATTCACGGCAATTATTGCTCAGTACTTATGCCAAACAACAGCAGAATGGATTGGCAGATCTGTCACAGGTCGAACGCGCATTCGATGATGTACTCACGGTGGCGGCGCGAAATCCGCATTGGCATATCGAGGTGAGTGCAGCAGATAAGGCGCAGGTGTTACGGCGGCTGCAAGGCAATGGTGAGATGTTAAGCGGTTGCCGCGTGCTATGGTTGGATGATCGCCCCGATACGTTAGTGAATGAAATCCGCCTGTTGCAATATTTGGGGTTGGACGTTATTACCGTCACTTCGGCGGGTGAAGCCTTGGGGCATTTGAAACAGACCAGTTGCGAACTGTTGGTGTCGGATATTGCCCGCCCCGAAGGGCAGTCGAATGGCATCGCCACCTTGCAAACCTTGCACGATCATTACCCCGCTTTGCCCGCGATTTTCTATGTGGGTAATTTCAATGCGCAAGACGGTGTGCCTGCCGGTGCGTTTGGTATCACTAATCGACCTGATGAGTTGTTGCACCTGATTTTGGACATTATGGGGCGCAAGTGCTTGTAGCCATTAACTCAACGCCTTGAGCGTCAGCGACACACTCGCCAGCAACAACAACACCCCAATCAGGCGCGTCATGTGCGCTTGCGTTAACCCCGTGTGCACATGACCGCCTAACCACAACGCTCCCAACATCAGGGGCAAGGCAAACAACGCATTCCACCACACCGTTTGCGCCATCAACAATCCGGCAATAAAAAACGTCGCAATCCGCACCGCTCCTTCGATAAAAA
Source organism: Thiothrix winogradskyi (assembly GCF_021650935.1). Taxonomy (NCBI): domain Bacteria; kingdom Pseudomonadati; phylum Pseudomonadota; class Gammaproteobacteria; order Thiotrichales; family Thiotrichaceae; genus Thiothrix; species Thiothrix winogradskyi. The sequence continues at coordinate 1,010,762 of NZ_CP091244.1, forward strand.
ACAGCGCCGAAAATGTTGCCCGCAACAGCGTTTTATCCTGAATGCGGTGATTCAAATAAATCACATACGGTGGCCCACCTGTGCCAAACAGCCCGCCGACCGTGCCACCGGTGAACGAAGCCGGAATTGCCCACCAAGCCGATACCGGCTTTTCACCCTTCAAATTCAGCAAACTGCGTACCGCAAACACGGCAATAAACGCCGCCAAGATCAGCAACATCGGCGTAAGCGGTAAATTCACCAGCAATTGCGTCCCCACAATCACCCCGATCAGGCTAAACGGAATCAACATGCCCACTTCACGCCATTGCACCCGTTGCAAATCCAGCCCGCCCATCACCAACGACGCGGTGAAATCCAGCAGCAAAATCAGCGGCACAACGAAGGTCAGCGGCAAAAACAGCGCCAGCAACGGCACCGCAATCAACCCCGACCCAAACCCCGCAATGCCGCGAATAAAATACGCCAGCACCACAATCGCCGTCGCAGCGGCATACTGCCAAACGTCCATCAGGCGTACAGCGTTTTAGGGTCGATCAACACCTCACGATCAATAATCACCTGATCGCCTTCCACTTTATTGTAAAAGCACGAACGCCGTCCGGTATGGCACGCCGGGCCAGTTTGATCGACCAGCAGTAAAATTGTGTCAGCATCACAGTCGATACGGAACTCCTTCAGCACCTGCATTTGCCCCGATGATTCACCCTTGCGCCAAAAACGGTTGCGCGACCGTGACCAATAGCAAACGCGCCCGGTTTCCAGTGTTTCCTCGATGCTGGCACGGTTCATCCACGCCATCATTAGCACTTCGTGCGTGTCGAATTGCTGGGCAATCGCGGGAATCAGTCCGTCGCTGTTGTATTTGAGGGTATCGAGGGTTTCAGTCAAGGTCATGGGGAATTCCTGTATCAGCAGTCGGTTAGTGGTGCGAGTATACCAGCCTGTTGTAGGATGTGACCCATTCCTGATTGAGATGAAACAAACCACTTATGATAACCCTGTACCAATTCAATTCCTGCCCATTTTGCTGGAAAGTAAAAGCCTTCCTCAACTACACCAAAATCCCTTACAACGTAGTGGAAGTTACTCCGTTCGGGATGAAAGAGCTGGATTTCACCGACCACAAAAAAGTCCCTGTGCTGAAAGATGATGCCGAAATCCTAGTCGAATCCAGCGCGATTGTGCGTTACCTGAACGACAAATACGCGGATTTGCTGCTCACTCCACAGGATGATGAATGGCAAGCGTGGGTGGATAACACGCTGGTGCATTACCTGCCGCCGTTGATTCATCCTAATATCGGTAAATCGTTCCACAATCTGGGGCTAGTCATGACCGGAAGTAAGGATGGTGCGGTTAAACGTTTCTTGGTGCGGCTGGTCGGTGCAATGGTGATGCCGCGTGTTGCCAATAAAATGAAGCTGAAACACAACATTCAAAATCCTGCTGCCGAGTTTGAAGTGGCGTTAGCGCATTGGGTCGATAAGGGTTTGGCTGGCAAAGACTTTTACGCGGGTGAACAACCGGGCTTGGTGGATACCAACGTGTTTGGGGTGTTGCGTTCCGCGCAAGGGATGGGGATTTTGGAAGCCGCTGCCACCAGCAACCCTACGTTTGGGCGCTGGTACGCAGCTTGTCGCAGCATGATGGATGCCTAGCCGTTACGCCAAATGCCAGCCGACTGTTTCACCTGCTCGCAGGGGAATGAGTGCATGGTCGCCAGCCTTGAGTGCTGCGGGAACAGTCCACGGCTGCTTCACCAGCGTCACTTGCTCCTGATTACGGGGTAGTCCATAAAAGTCGGGGCCGTGGAAGCTGGCGAACGCCTCCAGTTTATCCAGCGCTCCGGCTTGTTCAAACACCTCCGCATATAGCTCAAGTGCCGCGTGTGCGCTGTAAATACCCGCACAGCCGCAAGACGATTCCTTGTCATGACGCAGATGCGGGGCGCTGTCCGTCCCAAGGAAAAACTTCGGATTGCCACTGGTAGCGGCTGCCACCAGTGCCAGACGGTGGCTTTCACGCTTGAGTACTGGCAGGCAATACGCATGAGGGCGGATACCACCTTGGAACATGGCATTGCGATTATACAGCAGGTGATGAACCGTAATGGTAGCGGCAACATTAGCCGCTGCTGCCGTCACAAACGCTGCTGCTTGCGCCGTGGTAATGTGTTCCAGCACCACCCGCAGGCGCGGCAGACGTTCCAACAACGGCACGAGAATGCGCTCGATGAAAACCGCTTCACGGTCGAAAATGTCAATGTCGGTATCGGTGACTTCACCGTGTACGAGCAGCGGTAAACCGACTTCCTGCATGGTTTCCAGAACCGCTGCTACCCGATGAATATCGGTGACACCGGAATCGGAATTGGTGGTTGCCCCCGCTGGGTAATACTTCACCGCGTGGATGAAGCCGCTAGACTTAGCCTGACGGATGTCTTCCGGCGACGTCTTGTCGGTCAGGTACAAGGTCATCAGTGGCTCAAAGCGCATCTCAGCAGGCAAGGCAGCCAAAATACGCTCGCGGTAAGCACTTGCTTCTGCCACCGTGCGCACGGGCGGTTTTAGGTTGGGCATGACAATAGCGCGGGCAAAACGCTGGGCAGTATCCGGTAGCACTGTCGCCAACATGTCGCCATCACGCAGGTGTACATGCCAGTCATCGGGGCGTGTCATAGTCAATTGCAATTAAATCACCTGTCCCGGCAATTTGCGCGTATACCCCGCAGCATCCAGCTTCGCCAGATACTCAGCCCAGTTCTGTTCCATGTTCTTGCCCAGCTCATACAGCAAGTTCCAGTCGTAAATCCCGCTGTCGTGGTTGTCATCAAAGACTAACTGGATGGCGTAGTGACCCACCTGCTCAATGCCCTTGATATTCACGTTTTCCTTGCCGATTTGCAGTTTTTCCTGCCCAGGCCCATGCCCGCGTACTTCGGCGGAGGGTGAATTCACGCGCAAGTATTCGCAACTGAGTGCGTGGACTTCATCGCCCGGCCACGTAATCAACAGTTCGCGGGTTTTCTGGTTTAAGGTAATATCCAGTGGTGTCATGTTCGGTTCTCTTTACAAAATATAACGGCTAAGGTCTTCGTCTTTGACCAATTCGCCCAAAATCTGGTTAACGTAAGCCGCGTCTACCGTCATTTGGTCGTCGCAATCGGGCGCTTCAAACAGCACATTTTCCAGCAAACGCTCGACCACCGTGTGCAGGCGGCGTGCGCCGATGTTTTCGGTGCGTTCGTTGACTTCAAAGGCAATTTCCGCAATCCGCCGAATCGCATCGGGGGCAAAGGTCAGCTTTACGCCTTCGGTTGCCAGCAGCCCTTCGTACTGTTCGGTCAGGGATGCATTCGGTTCGGTGAGGATGCGTTCAAAGTCATTCGCGCTCAAGGCATCCATTTCTACACGAATTGGTAGCCGACCCTGTAATTCCGGTATTAAGTCGGAGGGTTTAGCCACGTGGAATGCGCCGGAGGCAATGAACAAAATATGGTCGGTTTTCACCATGCCGTATTTGGTGTTAACGGTGCAACCTTCGATCAATGGCAGCAAATCGCGTTGTACGCCTTCGCGGGAAACATCCGCGCCGCTGGTCTGCCCGCTACGTGCCACTTTGTCGATTTCGTCGAGGAACACGATGCCGGTTTGTTCAACCGCAAACAACGCACGTTGCTTTAGCTCTTCCTCATTGACCATTTTGTGGGCTTCTTCTTCGGTCAATACTTTGAGCGCGTCTTTGATCTTCATTTTGCGCTTGCGCTTTTTGTTGCTGCCGATGTTTTGGAACATGCTTTGCAACTGGCTTGCCATTTCTTCCATACCCGGTGGAGTCATGATTTCCACGCTTGCGCCACCGACTGCCACATCCAGTTCGATTTCTTTGTCGTTGAGTTCGCCTTCTCGCAATTTTTTGCGGAATTTCTGGCGAGTGACGGAATCTTCACGCACGGGTTTGGCAGGTTCGTCATCACCGCTGGATAGCCATTCGTTAACCGGTGTTTCTTTGCGCGGCGCAGGTAAGAGAATGTCGAGAATGCGTTCTTCGGCGGCTTCCTGAGCGCGGTAGTTGACCTTGGCAACTTCTTGCTCGCGCATCATTTTCATCGCCATGTCAGCAAGGTCGCGGATGATGGAATCGACTTCCTTGCCCACGTAACCGACTTCGGTGAATTTGGTGGCTTCGACCTTGATGAAGGGCGCATTCGCGAGTTTGGCTAAACGGCGGGCAATTTCGGTTTTACCGACACCCGTGGGGCCAATCATCAGGATGTTTTTCGGGGTCACTTCGGGGCGCAGCGCATCATCAAGCTGCTGCCTGCGCCAGCGGTTACGCAGTGCAATGGCGACGGAACGCTTGGCCTTGTCCTGACCAATAACGTGTTTGTCGAGTTCTTGGACAATTTCGCGGGGGGTCATCGTGCCGACGCTCATTAAAGTTCCTCAATGGTCAGGTTGTGGTTGCTGTAAATGCAAATGTCGGCGGCAATGTGCAGCCCTTTTTCGACGATTTCGCGGGCGGAAAGCTGAGTGTTTTCCAGCAAAGCGCGGGCGGCGGATTGCGCAAATGCACCGCCGGAACCGATGGCGATTAAATCATTTTCTTGCTCGATCACGTCGCCGTTACCGGTGATCAGCAGGGAAGCAGTCGCGTCTGCCACGATCAACAGTGCTTCTAATTTGCGTAACATGCGGTCGGTACGCCAGTCTTTGGCGAGTTCCACAGCGGCACGGGTGAGGTTGCCATTGTGCGCTTGCAGCTTGCTTTCAAAGCGTTCAAACAGGGTGAAGGCATCGGCTGTTCCACCGGCAAAGCCTGCAATGACCTTATCGTTGTACAAGCGGCGTACCTTGCGGGCATTGCCTTTCATCACCGTATTGCCCAGCGTGACTTGACCATCGCCGCCGACAACGACTTTGCCGTCGCGACGCACGCTTAGGATGGTGGTTCCTCGGTATTGTTCCAAAATGCGCTCCAGATGCTTTTGTGTAGGCTATAGCGTGTGGGTGTTTGAGGTAAATTTCAAGGGCTAGGGCGAACCCGCGTTGTGATAAAAAAATATTGTTTAAGAAACGGGCGAAAAGCATGTACCATGCAGGCTGATTTGCGGTATTTTCCCCTTAAACTTCAATTAGTTATTATTGCTACATTGTTGTTTTGATACCACAATGATTTTTTACTCTTTGGGCCTTAAGGAGGTGCATGATGAGTATTATTGGTTTAATCATTCTTGCAGTCATCGTACTCGCAGCTTGCTATACGACCCGTTGCTTGCAGCAGGGTGCGCGGCGTGAAAATTTGCCCCGTGAAATTGAAAAGCTGTTGTAAGCCCTTTGTATGATTTAGATTTTTAAAAGATCAACCACCATCTGATTATTAAACCTGCCCGCTTGATGCGGGCAGTGTTTTGTCTGCTCACTGCATCCCCATTCTTGTGCATCGACGTATTGCTTTATGATTGATTAAGCTATGCTTAGTCATGAGAATGTACAACGATGTGCGACCCTTTATATGGGATTTTGATTGAATGCAGCAAAAAGAGACTGCGATTATCCTGTTAGTGGATGAGGCATGTGAGAGCGAAAATTTATTCCGTCATGCGCAAGCCGCAATTGCAGCAGGTGCGCAGAGTCTGTTATTGCTGGCGTGTGAGCGCAATGGCTTGACTCCGGCATTGGTGGATGCTGGTTTGCAAGCTTTGCCCGTGCCGGTATTCGGTGGCATTTTCCCGCAAATCGTGGTCGGTTCGCGTCGCTTGGAACAGGGTTATGTGGTGTGTGGTCTGCCGTTTGCGGTGACGGTGGAATACGTCGCTAAGCTGTCAGACCCTAGCGCGGATTACCGTTCCGACCTTGCCGCCTTAGCCGCTACTGTTAACCCGCCGCAAACGTTAGTGGTGTTGGTTGATGGGTTGAGCACGCGGATTTCAGCTTTACTGGAAAGCCTCTACGGTGAATTCGGCGATGAATGCACGTATATCGGCGGCGGCGCGGGTTCCCTCAGTTTTCAGCAGCAAGCGTGTTTATTCAGCAATCAAGGTTTAGTCGGTGATTGCGCTCAACTGACCGCGTTGGATCTTCCCGTCGGAATCGGCATTGAACACGGCTGGCATAGCTTTGCTGGGCCTTTTTTCGTGACCGGCTCACAGCATAACACCGTATTATCGTTGGACTATCAACCCGCGTTTGAGATTTATCGCCGCGTGGTGGAAGCGGATAGCGGGCGTTCGTTTGCGGATACGCCGTTCTTTGAATTGAGCAAGGCTTATCCGTTTGGGTTGGTGCGTTTGACCGACGATGTGGTGGTGCGTGACCCGTTATTTTGCCGCGATAATGCGATTACGTGCATTGGTGAAGTGCCTGCGCATCACATGCTGTACATCCTCAAAGGCGATGCGGAACATTTATTGCTGGCGGCTCGTGATTGCACCTTAACGGCGTTACGCGCCCAGTCCGCACCGTGCATGGCGTTGCTGTTTGATTGTGTGAGCCGCGCCTTGTTTCTCGACAACCGTTTTCAGGAAGAACTCGACACTATCCACGCTCAGTTACCCACAGGATTGCCGCTGTTGGGCGTCTTGTCGCTGGGTGAAATTGCTGATGCAGGCAATGCTTGTCTGGAGTTTTTTAATAAAACCACGGTACTGGGGATTGTTGCTGACGCATGAGTACGACATTAGAACTGTTATCGGTGCAATACGCCTTGGCGTTACTCGTGGGGCAAAGCTTGGATTTGCGTACGATGTTGCACCAGTTTCTCCCACCTGCCTTGAAATTGCTGAATTGCCGCAGCGGTTATTTGTGGTTACGCCGCTGTGAGCCATTTGACACAATTCCCGGCATTGAGCCTTGTTACAGTTACCCCAAACTGAAAATACCATTGGTGGATAAGTCCGCGAACCTCGCGGCGGTGATTCAAGCGATTGCGGATAACGCTTGGGTGTTGACGCAACCTTTGGATATTGTCGAAACCGACGGCAGTTATTGCCACCTGTTACCTATCGGGCAAACGGGCGTGTTGATGTTGCGCCGTGATCCGCCGTTGTCGACAGCGCATTTACAGGCACTGACCCCGGTATTAATGCGTTTGGAAACCGCGTGTTTGGCGTGTGTGCAACATGCCAATTTGGAAGCGGCGCGTCAGGAAGCCGAACGGGCGAATCAGGCGAAAAACGAATTTCTGGCAATGATTAGCCATGAAATCCGTACCCCGATGAACAGTGTGATGGGGCTGACCGATTTGCTGGGGTACAGCGAACTTGCGCCTGCACAACGTGAATACGTGGAGTTGATTCGGACATCTTCTGGTGCGTTGCTGGACATTATCAATGAGATTCTGGATTTTTCGCGGATTGAGTCCGGAGCAACTCATGTAAACAGTGCGCCATTTAATGTGTACGCTTTATTGGAAACGGCATTAGCGCCATTGGCAGTTGCAGCACGTGACAAGGGCATTGCCTTTCAGTGGTGCATTGGCGCGGATGTGCCGGAAACAGTAGAAGGTGATGCGGGGCGTTTACGGCAGGTGCTCATTAATCTGGTCGGTAATGCGTTAAAATTTACCAACCGTAATGGCGACATTGCGATCAATATCAGCGCTCTGCCACACGCCCCAGTGGGCTATGCACGGGTAAGGTTTAGTGTGCGTGATACGGGCATTGGGATTGCGGCAGAACAGCTAAAGCTTATTTTCCAGCCATTCCAGCAAGCGGATAGCCGAATTTCACGGCGTTATGGTGGGACAGGTTTAGGGCTGACCATTTCTGCGCAATTGGTGGCAATGATGGGTGGAGAATTGCAGGTTGAAAGCCAGCTTGCACAAGGTAGCACCTTTTACTTTACCTTGTTGCTGCCAACGCAAGTCACACCAACGCCAGCGACTCCCGTTACCGATGCCTTGGGCATGGTACAACGCCCACTGACAATTCTGTTGGCAGAAGACAATGAAATCAATGGCATGTTTACCCGCTTGCTGCTCAATAAAGTCGGGCATCAGGTGACGGTCGTCGAAAATGGGCGTGAGGCACTGGAAAGTTGGCAACACCAGCGCCCGGATGTGATCCTGATGGATATGCAAATGCCGGTCATGGATGGCGTGGAAGCCACGCTGCTGATTCGCACCAATGAGCAAATTACTGGCACACACACGCCGATTATTGCGCTGACCGCTAATGTGCTGGCGAGTGATCGAACCCGTTGCCTGCAAGCTGGTATGGATGATTTTCTCAGCAAACCGGTTGAGCTACCCGTGTTATTAGCGGCATTGGAGCGGGCAACTGCTCGCTAGACCTTTAGTAAACGTTGGGTTGCGGTGCTGCATTGATCGACATAATCGGAGGAATCTGGTATTTGTTACGTGCTGCCAGCGGTAACGAACTGCTTCGATTGGGGAATTGCTTGGCTTTCCCCGTGTAATTAAGCGGTGGTGGCGCATTGAAGTTAACAATCCAAGGCTGTGTGTCGATTTTGCTCAGGCGCAACATCGCCAGCACACAATCTGCGGTGCTTTGATTATTTGCCATCGGAATATTCAAGAGGGTGGCAATGCGCAGCAAGGCTTTGACATCGGCGTCGTGTGGCACTGGCGTCATCGGATCCCAAAAGAAAATTAAAATATCAATCAAGCCTTCCGAGATACGTGCCCCGATTTGTTGATCACCACCGAGTGGTCCGCTGAGTAAACACGTTACCTCCAAGCCCGTTTGCTCTGTTATCAAACGCCCGGTTGTGCCGGTAGCAAATAATGCACATTCGGCTAGGATAGGGTAATTGGCTTTCGACCACTGAATAAGTGCCGGTTTTAGATTGTCGTGTGCAACCAATGCGATTTTATGTCTATGCATGTTCCTCAAGCCCCCGCTACTGAAACGCTGCTGTATGATTAATTTTTCTAATGACTGATTAATCATACAGCACTATCACGGGGTGATGCAATCCATATAGCAGGCATTCAGGTCGGTCATTCCCCGCGCACTATGATGGGGCGTATAATGGGGCAGTACGTAGCCATGTGAGAACAACAATGCCACTGATCAATGATGCCATCTGGACGAATAGCCCTTACCTGCAACACCAGCTTGCCCGCCACCCCGAATGGCAAGCCTATGCGGAATCCAGCCAGCCCTACACCGAGGGCGCATTGGTGGCAAACATTGTTGCCGAAGTCCTCGCGCAACCCGATTACGATAGCGTATTGCGCACGGTACGGCTGATCCGCAACCGTGAAATGCTACGCATTGCTTACCGCGACCTGATGGGCATGGCGGAACTCGCCGAAACCTTGCAAACCACCTCCGACCTCGCCGACGGTTTGGTGGATGCCGCTTACCGTTGGAGTTACGCCGAACTCACCGCCAAACACGGCATTCCACGCAGCCGCAGCGGTGAACCCCAGCAGATGGTGATTATCGGCATGGGCAAACTCGGCGGGCAGGAACTCAACTTTTCCTCTGACATTGATATGATTTTCGCCTTTCCCGAAGCAGGTGCAACCGATGGCAGGCGCGACCTCGATAACCAAACCTTTTTCACCCGCGTCGGGCAACGGATGATCGCCATTCTGGGGCAAACCACGGCGGATGGCATTGTGTACCGCGTCGATATGCGCTTACGCCCCTTTGGTGAAGTTGGCGCACTCGCCTTGTCGTTCGATGCGATGGAGCATTACTACGAAACCCACGGGCGCGAATGGGAACGTTACGCCCTGATCAAAGCGCGGGTGATGGCAGGCGACAAAACCAACGGCGCGGAATTGATGGCACGCTTGCGCCCGTTTGTATTCCGCCGCTACCTTGATTACGGCGCGATTGAGCAATTGCGCGATATGAAAGCCATGATCAACCGCGAAGCCGAACGCCGTGGCAAATACCTCGATGTGAAACTCGGCACAGGCGGTATTCGCGAAATCGAATTTACCGCGCAAGTATTTCAATTGATGCGCGGCGGGCGGATTCCCGAATTGCGGGGGCGTAGTTTGCTGCCGACGTTGGATGCGTTATTGGCGCAACAATTGCTGACGGCGGAAGAGTTTGCGGTGTTGCAACCGGCGTATCATTTCCTGCGCCGCACGGAAAACCGTCTGCAAATGTGGAACGACGAACAAACACATTCGCTGCCGACCACGCCAGAACGTCAAGCCTGCCTTGCCAGCTCAATGGGGTTTGCGGATTGGGTGAGTTTTGAGGCGGAATTGAATCGTCATCAGCGGGCGGTAGCGCAGATTTTCCAGCGCGTGTTTGCGCTCGAAACCCAAGAAAGCCAGCCGATGCCGGAGCATCCCGCGATTCAGGCATTGCTGCACAGCCGTTTGTATAACACGCTGACCGATACGGGGCGCAGCCGTTTGAACCGCTTGCTGCCTGCGTTGTTGGATGCGTGTAATGCTTTGGCTGACCCCGAACAGGCGTTGGAACGTTGCTTGCGGATTGTGCAAAAGATTGCGCCGCGTTCCGGCTACATTGCCATGCTGGCCGATCACCCGAATGCGTTGGAGCAATTCGTGCGTTTGGTCAGCGACAGTTTGTGGATTACCAGCCAATTGACCGATCACCCGATTTTGCTGGATCAACTGCTGGATTCGCGCCAGTTGTATACGCCGCTGGATCGTGAGCAATTGGGCGCGGCATTGCGGCTGGAATTGGAGCGTATTGATCAGGGTGATACCGAACAGGTGATGGAACGCTTGCGCCAATTCAAGCAAGCGCAAGTGTTGCGGGTGGCAGCGGCGGATATTACCGGCGTATTGCCGCTGATGAAGGTGTCGGATCAGTTGACCTGGATTGCCGAGGCGGTGCTGGAAGAAACCCAGCGGCACGTGTGGGCGACGATGACGGCACAAACGGGCGTGCCGTGTTACAAGGATGAGACGGGGGAAATGCAGCAAGCCGGTTTTGCGATTATTGCTTACGGCAAACTTGGCGGCTTGGAACTTGGTTACGGGTCTGATCTCGATATTATTTTTCTGCACGACAGCCACGGCACGGCGCAGCAAACTGTTCCCTATGATCAACTCCCTTCGACTACGCTCAGGGAGCGGCTCCCACCGTTGGCTGAGCGTAGTCGAAGCCAACCCGCCAAAGTGTTGGAAAATGCCGTGTTTTATGCGCGGTTTGCGCAAAAAATTATTCACACGCTGACGACGTTTACCCCAGCGGGACGCTTGTACGAAACCGATACGCGCTTGCGCCCCAGTGGGGCTTCGGGTTTGCTGGTCAGCAGTTTGAATGCGTTTCGCACTTACCAGCAGGAAAAGGCGTGGGTGTGGGAACATCAGGCGTTGTTACGGGCGCGGGTGATTACGGGAACGGAGCGTTTGCGGTCGCAGTTTGAGCAAGTACGTCATGAGATTTTGTGTCAGCCGCGTGATAGGGCGGAGTTGCGCAAGCAGGTGATTGCGATGCGCCAGAAAATGTGGGAAAGCATGGCGAGTAAGGATGCCAATGTGTTTAACCTGAAAAAAGACCCCGGTGGGGTGACGGATATTGAATTCATTGTGCAGTTTCTGATTCTGGCGCACGCGCACGAACACCCGGAATTGGTGCGCTGGAGCGACAATATCCGGCAATTGGAGTCGTTGCAGGGGGCGGGGATTTTGCCTGCGGATACGGCAGGGATGCTGGCGGATGCTTACCGGACGTTGCGTGATCGTATCCACGAATTGGCGTTGCAGGAGCAGGACGCGGTGGTGGAGGCGAGGCAGTTTGTGCACGAGCGGGATGCGGTGCGGGCGGCTTGGGTGGGGTTGGTGGAGGCTTAATCGGCTGTACTACTGTTGGTAGGTGTCACTGATGCTGCGTTTGAATGACAATTTTACTGAATATCATGAAAAGATAGCCGCCTGTCGGTTTCGTCATACTTTTTAAGAAAAATAATGCTAATTTTCGTGATGTTATAATTTTTGGAGAAAAGCCATGATTAATCAGTCTTATCAATTCAAACCTGCCGTTAATAATAGTAGCAATCGTAATAATAATTGCCAGCCATGCCGAAGCAATAATACTAAGTCTACCCAATTTAATACGCTTCAGAATATGTTCAGTCAATTGTTGCCACTATTGCAAAAATTATTGTCTCAAATTGGAAATAATAACACCAGTAATCCAACGCCATGTCCATCAAAAGAATTAAATCTTAGCCAAGAGGATTTAACTCGTTTAGGCGATATTGTTTATCCTCCTAATGCTTTCTATGGTCTAAGCGGTAGACCAACACTGACAGGGGTTGTGGATACTAATAATGACCAAAAACTTTCTGCTGGAGATGTGGGTAAGATTGAGTTTCTTGTAAATCCCATTCCTCCTGATACCTCTCATGTGGGAAAAGGTGAAGTGATACTAACACAAAAACAAATAGATTCATTTAATGGCGTTTAATAAAAACAATAAATATTTAGAAGTGTTACTTGTGCAAATACAACGTCCCGAAGTTAACGGGACGTTGTATATTGATTATTAACCTAAAACATTGTCTAGTTAATGTTGAAGTTCAAGAAACTTGTTTCTGGCCATGAACCACTGGATTGTGGGGCTTTAACTTGCCATACTGCTGTGCCCGGTGCAAAGTTAACACCGGAATTATAACTGCATGTTCCTGAACCACAATTCGCACTAGTAGCAGATATTGCTTGATACACCACATACGGCCATGATAGTGATGAACCATTATCAGCGATTACCCAATATTCAGTTTGACCTGCTAATGGTGTCCAAGTAAAAGTTGGTGTAACACCCGTAGTTGTACCGTTTGGGGTCAATCCTTGAAACGTGCTTGTTCCGCTTCCGACTGTAAAACTCAGTATGTTTGTTTCTGGCCATGAACCACTGGATTGTGGGGCTTTAACTTGCCATACTGCTGTGCCCGGTGCAAAGTTAACACCGGAATTATAACTGCATGTTCCTGAACCACAATTCGCACTAGTAGCAGATATTGCTTGATACACCACATACGGCCATGATAGTGATGAACCATTATCAGCGATTACCCAATATTCAGTTTGACCTGCTAATGGTGTCCAAGTAAAAGTTGGTGTAACACCCGTAGTTGTACCGTTTGGGGTCAATCCCTCAAATGTACTATTGTTGGATTCTAAAAAATTGATCGCATTACCAATATTTATTCTTGGTTTTGTGATATTAACTTTATCATCTGTTACCGGATTACCTGTATTGATAAGAATACTTTTTAATTCACTAACAGAGAGAAAATTTCCTGTTAGTGACTTGGCTGACTGTTGCAAAATGGCAGCCGCGCCTGCTGCATAAGGGCTTGATGCTGAAGTTCCATTAAAATCTGTTGTGTAATTACCCGAACTATAACCAGCAGAACCCACAATATCAGTTGTATATGCATCTGCTGATGGAGCGAGTATATCTAATAATGAAGACATATTGGTATAACCAATGACTTTATCTGCCTGTGCAGATTCAAATGCGATGTAAGGTTGGCTAGGTGTGCATTGAGATGACAATGATTTATTTGTTATGCAAGAGTTACCTGATACACATACTGATCGAGATCCTAATGCATTGTCATAAACAGCACCGACAGAAATTACTGAGGATAAACAGGCAGGTGCAGATATGCCACTGCAATGTCCTGTATTACCAGAAGCGGCAAAGATTGCTATATCACTCATAAGTGCTATATCAGCAGCAGAACCCATTAATGAATAGCTTCCATTACCTGAGTCACATATTGATGAAAATTCTGTATTATCACCAATGCTCATGTTCACAATCATAATGGGATTATTAAGATTGTCATATTGATGGCTACTCGCCCAATCAAGTGCTGAGGCAATAGCCTGATATGAGTGAAAGGCTGGATTTCCACTTCCTGTTTTTAATGAATAAATTTTTGCATCCGAAGCAACTCCTCCCGCATAATCACCGACAGCCGTGATATTTCCTGCTGCGATGCCGGAGACGGCAGTACCATGAGCATCACCTGATGATGGTCTGGGATCAGCGTCGTTATCGCCAAAATCAAATCCACCTATGACTTTTGAGTTGAAAATACTATTGGGAGTTCCACCCAGTGATGGGTGAGCTGTATCTACTCCAGAGTCGATAATTGCAATGGAAATACCTGTTCCACTGTAGCTATTTCTAACACCAAATCCATTGATCAGAGATAATCCTTGTGTTGTAGCCGATTGAAACGTTAAATTTTCCTCAATAAGAACAATATTTGTATTATTGGATAATTGCTCAAGTCCTTTTAACGTCACCTCAGCATAAAATGCAGACACAAGAGAAAATTCCTTTTTTATCTTGATTTCATTTTTATCAAGAGATTTGGCAACAGAATTAAGGGATTTTCTTATCTCTTTAGCTAATGCGTCTTTGTTTTCTTTTTTGGTAAGATCTATATATCCAGTGTTTTTATTTTTCCCACCTGCATTTATATAATCCTTGAACTTCTTTGGATTGTCTTGTATAGATTTTTGGGAAAGTTTCTTTATTTCCTCGGATGTACTTATAGTAACTAGCACATCTATTTTCCCCTCAGCCTCAATTTTTGAAACAATATCGCGATTACTAAGTTTCTCAAAGTTGATATTGGTATCAGCAGCATTTACAGAATACATTGAAAATAAAAAAGCTAAGATTAAAGCTTTGATTAAATTATTTTGAATACACATGGGAACCTCTAAAAACCCGGCGTATTGCAACGGTTAGCGTTGGCCTATCGGCATTTTGTTAAAAAAACACCAACCCATCTCAATTTTTAGCACACCAAGCCACAATCAGGTTGTTTTTCCGCATTTTTGCTGTTTTTTCGGGAATTTCTCCATCAAATGGGCACAACTCCGCCCTCTCTGAGCGAACAGAGCCGACGCAGGTTATACACGGTTGCTTTGATGCTGAGGCCGAATACTGCCCGTGCCAACCCAATGCTGCGGATGGCTTTGCCACCCATCGCACAGATTGACCCAAACACATGCTCAACCCGTGCGCGGGGTCTGGCGATGCGGGTGTTGCGGCGTTTCTGGCAGTCGGATTGCGGCTTGCCTTTCTTGGCTTTGTGCTGGATGTGTAACCGCCAGCTACCTTGGTTGAGGCGTTGTTCACGGGATTGGTCTTCATAACCTTTGTCCGCCCATACGTCACGGCTGGTGTTGGCTCGGTCAAGCACCGCTTCAAAATGGTTGGTGTCATGCTCTTTGGCGGTGCTGATGTGGCGTTTGCGGATGAGTTTGTATTTCCGATCGGCACTGATACTGAGTTTGTAGCCGTGGTAGCTTTTGCCGTGTTTTTTCGTCCAGCTTGCTTCCGTATCCTTTTGGCGACGTTGGCAGGTGTCCAGCCAGCGGGTGTTGCCGCTTGTTCCAACAGCGCTTTTTCTTCTTTGTGGAAATGTTGTTTAGGGGCTTCCACCAGCGTGGCATCGACGATTTGACCACCACGGGCAATAAAACCGTGTTGTTGTAATTGCCGTTGGACGGCATCAAACAGGGCATCCGCACCACCTGCCGCACTGATCCGTTCACGGAATACCCACAAGGTATTGGCATCCGGGATCGTGCTGGAATGACGCAGGCCACAAAACCGTTGGAACGACAGCCGGTCAAGCAATTGGTATTCCAATGCCTCGTCCGACAGGTTGTACAGGTGTTGCAACACCAAGACCCGTACCATCAGTTCCGTTGGGTAGGGTGGACGGCCTCCTCGCTTGTCACTTGGGCGTGGGGCGATGTGGTCGATTTCTGCTGCCAAGGCGACAAAGTTGACGTGCTGGTTCAGCGTGGACAGCAGGTCGCCCTTGCGGTCGAGTTTCTGTTCACGCTCTTCGGCGGCAAACAGACTGGTTTTGATGGCACTTTTCTTGGGCATGGCTAGTAACGGGGCGGTGGCTCAGATGAGCATTTTCTCACATTTGTGTGGGTATCAGTGGGTTTTTAGAGGTTCCCACATGTGAAGCCCCACAAATGAAAGATGTTGTGTTAAATTTAATTTAAATGAATCCTACTCTTTTCTTTTGATAAAGATTAATAGACGGCATATTATGCTGTTTTTCAACATAATTCGCCAAAAACTTTTTAATTAAAGTTTGCTTTAAGTTGATTAAAATCAATGAATTAGATAATATCTTGTTTTTAAGCCCCTTGTGATTACTGATTGATATTTTATATCATAAATTTAAATAACATTGCAACCACTAGTCTGAATTTCTCACATTATTGTCATAGAATGACCTGGAAATCTTACCCAGCCTACGTTTTGTGGCATGACACTCTATCTTTCGCTACCTCGATTACGGCGCGATTGAGCAATTGCGCGACATGAAAGCGATGATCAACCGCGAAGCCGAACGCCGGGGCAAATACCTCGATGTGAAACTCGGCACTGGCGGTATCCGTGAAATCGAATTTACGGCGCAAGTGTTTCAATTGATGCGCGGCGGGCGGATTCCCGAATTGCGGGGGCGTAGTTTGCTGCCGACGTTGGATGCGTTATTGGCACAGCAACTGCTGACGGCGGAAGAGTTTGAGGTGTTGCAACCAGCGTACTATTTCCTGCGCCGCACGGAAAACCGCCTGCAAATGTGGAATGATGAACAGACGCATTCGCTGCCGACCACGCTAGAACGTCAAGCGTGCCTTGCCAGTTCGATGGGGTTTGCGGATTGGGCGAGTTTTGAGGCAGAACTGAATCGCCATCAGCAGGCGGTAGCGCAGATTTTCCAGCGAGTATTTGCGCTCGAAACGCAGGAAAGTCAGCCGATGCCGGAACATCCTGCGATTCAGGCACTGTTGCACAGCCGTTTGTACAACACCTTGACCGATACCGGGCGCAGCCGTTTGAACCGCTTACTGCCTGCGTTGCTGGATGCGTGTAATGCCTTGGCTGATCCCGAACAGGCGTTGGAACGCTGTTTGCGGATTGTGCAAAAAATTGCGCCGCGTTCCGGCTATATTGCCATGCTCGCCGATCACCCGAATGCGTTGGAACAATTCGTGCGCTTGGTCAGCGACAGTTTGTGGATTACCAGTCAATTGACCGATCACCCGATTTTGCTGGATCAATTGCTGGATTCGCGCCAGTTGTATACGCCGCTGGATCGGGAGCAATTGGGCGCGGCATTGCGGCTGGAATTGGAGCGCATTGATCAGGGCGATACCGAACAGGTGATGGAACGTTTGCGTCAATTCAAGCAAGCGCAGGTATTGCGCGTTGCGGCGGCGGACATTACCGGCGTATTGCCGCTGATGAAGGTGTCGGATCAGTTGACTTGGATTGCAGAAGCCGTGTTAGAAGAAACTCAGCGGCATGTGTGGGAGACGATGACGGCGCAGACGGGCGTGCCAACTTATATCGCGGCTGCGCCGGAATACCCCCCCATCCCCAGCCCTTCCCCCGCAAGGGGTGAAGGGAGCAAGATAGAAGAGGCGGGGTTTGCGATTATTGCTTACGGCAAACTCGGCGGTCTGGAACTCGGTTACGGCTCTGATCTCGACATTATTTTCTTGCACGACAGTCACGGTACGGCGCAGCAAACCAATGGCAAGAAGACGCTGGAAAATGCGGTGTTTTATGCACGATTTGCGCAGAAAATTATTCATACGCTGACGACGTTTACGCCAGCGGGACGCTTGTACGAAACCGATACGCGCTTGCGCCCTAGTGGGGCTTCGGGTTTGTTGGTGACGAGTTTGAATGCGTTTCGTACCTACCAGCAGGAAAAGGCGTGGGTGTGGGAACATCAGGCGTTGTTGCGGGCGCGGGTGATCACGGGTTCGGAGCGTTTGCGGGCGCAGTTTGAGCAGGTGCGTCACGAGATTTTATGTCAGTCGCGTGATAGGGCGGAGTTGCGCAAGCAGGTGATTGCGATGCGTCAGAAGATGTGGGACAGCATGGCGAGTAAGGATGCCCGCGTGTTTAACCTGAAAAAAGACCCCGGCGGGGTGACGGATATTGAATTTATTGTGCAATTCCTGATTTTGGCGCACGCGCATGAATACCCGGAACTGGTGCGCTGGAGCGACAATATCCGCCAACTTGATTCGTTGCAGGTGGCAGGCGTTTTACCAACGGACACAGCGGAAGCATTGGCGGATGCCTATCGGACGTTGCGTGACCGTATCCACGAATTGTCGTTGCAGGAGCAGGAAGCAGTGGTTGATGCGGGGCAGTTTATGCGTGAGCGTGAGGTGGTGCGGGCGGCTTGGGTTGGGTTGGTGGAGCAATAAATCCCCGCTGCCTTGAAAAACAGTCTGCTACCCGTCAATATACACATATTACGTGTACACGGAGACTGTGCCATGAATATCACCTTATCGGTTGACGATGCCCTCGTGACAGAAGCCCGTCGGGTTGCTACAACAATGGGTAAAAGCCTGAATCAGATTATCCGCGAATATTTGGAACATTTGACTCGCCAGCAAAAAACTGAGGCTGATTTCGATGAATTCGCCGCGTTGTGTGGGCAAGGCAACTCGCACGGCTGGAAATTCAATCGGGATGAACTGCATGAAAGAGCGTAGCTTTCTTGATACTAATATCCTGCTTTACACCGATGATAAAAAAGCCCCGGAGAAGCAGGCGCAAGCCCTCGCCCTGTTGAAATCCGGCTGGCAAACGGGCAATGCAGTCATTTCCACGCAGGTGTTGCAGGAATATTTTGCCGCTGCCACTCGCAAACTGTCAGTACCCGTGGAAACCGCCCGCCGCAAGATCGAATTACTCAGTGCGCGTGCGGATGTGTTTAGCATTGCGCCTGACGATATTGTGCAAGCGATTGATTTGCATCGCCTGCACAGCTTTTCATTTTGGGATTCACTGATTGTACGCATGGCGCAGAAAAGTGCTTGTACCGTACTGTTTTCGGAAGACATGCAGGATGGGCGGGTGATCGGTAATGTGCGGATTGTGAATCCGTTTGCTTAACGCGCTCAATACAACATCCCAAACAACCACAACGGAATCCGCCTGCCATCGCCGATGACCACATCATCGACCACAGCGTAGCCATCCGGGTGCTGGGCAAGCTGTTTGAGGGTTCTGCCCACGCCGCCAATTTCAAATACCCAGCGGTCATCCACGAGAAAATCGCCCTTGTCGTGGTAATGCACCTGATGCTGATAACCCAGTTGCGAGACAAAAAAACTTTCACGGAGTGAGCCGACATTGGGGCTAGCACACAGTGTGTAAAACAGGTTGGTGTTGTCCAGCAGCAGCTTATCCGGCTTGTTGACGGTACGCATTCCGCTGCCGCCGCGCACGCTATGCACCAGACTGCCCGCGCTCATGCTGTCGAGATAGCGCGAAAGCGTCGGCCAAGACGTACCCACCCCCGCGCTCAGTTTGGAAATGTTCAATTCCACCGGGTCAGTGCTGCACAGCATGTACAGCAGCTTTTTCAGCTTATCCAGTTTGTCGGGGGCGATGCTGTAGAGGCTGGCAAGGTCGGAATCAATCGTCAGGTTGATCACTTCCAGCAGCTTGCTGGTGTAATTATCCAGCGATTCGCGGTAGAACGGGTAAGCGCCGTAACGCAGGTATTTCTTGAACTGTTCAATCGGGCGCAGCGTTTGCATGACATTTGCCGCCAAGTTGGCGTGATTGGCGAGGATGTCGGGCAGGGCATAGGCCGCAAACTGTTGCCCGGTTTCGATTTCCATGAATTCACGCAATGACAGTACCGGCAGCTCATGCACCACCGCCCGCCGCGATAAATCCGCCAGTTCGTGTTCCAGCCGCAACGCCGACGAGCCGGAAAAGATCACCTGCAAATCAAAGGTATCACGGATCGCCTTGAGGTGAATGGCAAAGCCTTTGCGCTTGTGGATTTCGTCGATCAGCAGCAGTTGCCCGCCTTCTTGGTAAAAGGTTTGCGCTAGGGCATACAGATCCACATCCACCATCGCCGGGTGGTCGCACGCAATGTACAGGATGCGGGAGGCTTCCAAGCCGCAGCTTTGCGCGTGTTGCAGAAGTACGGTGGTCTTGCCACAACCGCGTGCGCCCTTGATGCCGATCAGTTGTTCGCCGAAGTCGATACGAGTGTGCAGGAAACGGCGGTATTCTGGTTGCCGTCGGGCAAGGATTAAGGCGGATGTCTGACGGAGGATGGGGGGATCATCGTCTGTGAAACCTGTTTTAGTGAAAAGTGGCTTTAGTCTAAAGTGTAGTTTAGAGCAAAAAGCGAGAATTATCACTTACGGATTATGCTGGGCGATGATCATTGTAATCTTCCCTTGCTAGGGCAGCAAAGAGGGCAACCGCCGGTTGCCCCTACAGGGAATCGACTTAGGGGCGACCGGCGGTCGCCCTCTTCAATAGTGGTTCATTAAGCAGCTAAACTGCTCAAGGTAAAATCGGTATGAATTTTCTGGTAAGGAATGCTCACACCCTTGTCATCCTGCTCAACGATACCCAGTTCTTTCAATGAATTAACGTCATCATGGATGCGATGCACATCCCGCTGGGTTTGCCGTGCTAATTCTCGCAGGCTGACTTTGCCCAGCCGTTGCAGCTTGCTGATCAGTTCCCAACGTTTGGGGGTGATAGCACGGAACAGGGCGGAAGGTGATTCAAACGTCAGGAATTCGCCCGCGTATTCGCCGGTTTTCCATGTGTTAACGAAACGCTGCTGCATTTCCTGCATGGCAGCATCTTCATCCAGAATGCGGATTGTCAGTGTTCTCATGCTTGCCTCCTCTGCTGTGCTTATGTTGTCAGTCATAGCAACAAATGACAGAAGGGTCAATTGAGGGCAGAAAATCCGTCGCCGCGATGCAGACCTAAAGACCAAAATTCCCACCTGACAAATGCTGGCATATACAGTTGCTGTTCGATGGGCTTAACATCGTCACTCCCCAGCAATTTATTAAGGAGGCGTTATGGGCGTAATCACCGTCAGATTGCCAGAAGACACCCACCAACGGGTCAAAACGCTGGCGTCATCCCGCAATATCAGCATCAACAAGCTGTACGAAGAATTCACCATCATGGCACTCACCCAGTTTGATGCTGAAAACCGCTTCAAGGCACTTGCCAGCCGGGGCAACAAACAGCGTGGGTTGGAGCTGCTGAAAAAACTGCAAAACCATTACGGGGATGCTGACTGAATTGACTTGATCATCTCTGGAGGGGATTTTCTTCGATTAGCCGGACAAAATCGCCGATAAACGGTATTATCAAGCCCATTGTAAAGTGAACAGGGCTTGCTCACATGACTAGGGTTTTCATCAGTTACAGCCACGATTCGGACGCACACCGCGAGTTTGTGCGCGGCATATCCGACCGTTTGCGTAAGGAAGGGCTGGATTGTCTGATTGACCTGTATGTGAACGGTTTTCCACCCGAAGGCTGGCAACGTTGGATGGAAAACCAGATCGAATCGGCTGATTTTGTGTTGCTGGTTTGCACCGAAACTTATTTGCGGCGTTACCGTGGACAGGAAACTGAGGGCGGGCGCGGCGTGACGTTTGAAGGCGTGGTCATCTCGCAAACGCTATACGATCACTATTACCGCAACACCAAGTTCATCCCGATGATTCCGACGCATGGCAGTCTGGATCATGTACCGCTAACACTGAAACCTTATTCAACGTATTGCCTGCCCAGTGATTACGACAAGTTGTACCGTGTGCTGACGGGGCAAGCTGAATACATTGCGCCGCCGCTGGGGGAAATCCGTTCCATGCCTGCGGCGAATGGACACACGCCGCCCTCCATCCACTCCGACCGCCTCCCCACCGTCAAAGGCGGCTTCTTCGGACGTACCGCCGAACTGCAACTCCTCAACACCGCATGGGCAAACACCACCACCCGCATCATCCAATTCATCGCCCCCGGCGGCACAGGCAAAACCAAGCTGCTGCGCCACTGGCTTGACCACACCACCGACATTCCGGTGCTGATTGCGTGGTCGTTCTATTCGCAAGGCGCAAGCGAAGACAAGCAGACTTCCGCCACGCCGTTTTTCAGCCATGCGTTTGCCAAGCTGGGTTCGACCCGCGAGCGGTTTGCGTCGGAGGAGGACAAGGGCGACCACCTCGCCGAGTTGCTGCACGGTAAACGCTACGTGCTGGTGCTGGATGGGCTGGAGCCGTTGCAACACGGCGGCGCGGCAATGCGCGGCGAACTCAAAGACAAAGCCATCCGCCAGTTGCTGCGCCAGCTTGCCCGCCATCCGTGCGGCTTGTGCATTATCACCACACGAATTGCGCTGCATGAACTCAGTGACCGCGACGCGCCTACTGTCATCCGCCACGATTTGCAAAACCTGACGGGGGCGGATGGCATCCAGTTGCTGCAATCGCTGGGGGTGACGGGCAGCGCGGCGGAACTGGGCAAGGCGGTGGGTGAATACGGCGGTCATGCGCTGGCGTTGAGTTTGCTGGGGAATGTGTTGCGGCTGCGGCATCAAGGCGATGTGCGCAAGCGTGATACGCTCAAGGCACTGGTCAAAGCAAAGGGCAATCAAGACAGCCGCCACGCCTTCAAGGTGATGCAGGCTTACGCAGAATGGTTTGCGGGCGAGCCTGAGCTGGCATTGCTGCACTTGTTGGGGCTGTTCGACCACCCCATCGGGCAAGACGTGCTGCAAATGCTGTGGGATGCGCAGATTCCACACCTGACCGCCGACATTGATGAAGATGAATGGCTGGAAGCCATCGCCAGTTTGCGCGAAGAACACCACCTGTTATCGCAGCATGACAGCGGCGGCGACCTCGACTGCCACCCGCTGATCCGCGAATACTTCGGCGGGCAACTGCAAACCCAACAGCCGCAAGCGTGGCAGCAGGCACATGAACGGCTGTACGAGTACTACAAAGCCCTGCCCAAGAACCCATTACCCGATACGCTGGAAGAAATGCAGCCGCTGTTCAGTGCGGTGGCGCATGGGTGTGCGGCGGGGTTGCATACAAAATCTTGGGAAGAGGTTTACTGGGCGCGAATCAAACGAGGAAATGAGCATTACATTGAAAAGAAGCTCGGTGCTTTCAGCGATAATTTGGCAACTATTTCACATTTCTTTTCAAAACCATGGAGGGTTCCAGCCTCAGATTTGAATAATCACAGGCAGGCTTTAATCCTAAACTTGGCAGGCTTCGGCTTACGTGCCTTGGGGCGGCTGCGTGAACTGGAGCCGATGCAGGCAAATTCCGATTACGATGTAAAGCATGAAAGGTGGCTTCAGGCAGCGCAAGCAACCAACAACCTCAGCGAACTGCAACTCACCCTCGGCGATGTGGCGCAAGCGGTGGAGAGCAGCGGCGCACGCAGCAGCCGCTACGCAGACCAGTCCGGGGATTGGCAATCACGCATGATGTTCCGCACCACCCACGCCGATGCCCTGCATCAGGCAGGGGACACCGCCGCCGCCCTTGCCCTGTTCCGGGAAGCGGAGCAACTCCAGCAGGAAAATCAGCCTTCGTACCCACGCCTGTATTCGCTGGGAGGTTTCCGCTACTGCGACCTGCTGCTGGCACAGGGCAGCACGGAGGAGGTGCTGGAGCGGTACGAACAATGGGTGGAATGGCGACAGGACGGTGATCCGCTGCTGGATAGATCATTGGAATATCTCACCCTCGGACGCGCCCATCTGCAACAACTCTTGCTCCCCTCTACCTCCGGGAGAGGGGCTGGGGGTGAGGGTCTTCACTGGCTGGAGCAGGCTGTCGCTGGTTTGCGTGCAGCAGGAACATTGCACAATTTACCGTGGGGTCTACTCGCCCGCGCTGCGCTGCACCGCCACACCCGCGACTTCGCCCGCGCCCGGCAGGACTTGCAGGAAGTGTTCGACATCGCCGACGGCAGCGGGATGCGGCTGCATTTGACGGATTATCATTTGGAGATGGCGCGGTTGTTGGTGGCGGAGGAGAAAGAGGGCGTATGCAATACGCCCCTACAGGGAACGGCAGACGTAGGGGCGTATTGCATACGCCCTCTTCAATACCACATCGCGGAAGCCGAACGTTTGATTGCGGCAACCGGCTACCACCGCCGCGACAAAGAACTGATGGAGTTACAAGCCGCCCTCACTTAATACACCAACTCCGCCCAACGCCCATCCGCCACCAGCCGGTTCTTCAACGCCTGCCAGTTCGCCGCCGAACCCGCCAATTCGCCCATCACCTTATCCAGCACCGCCACCTGTTTCTTCAACCCGGCAAGGTAAACGTAAGTGTTCGGCATCTGCATCATTACCCAGGTTTTCGCGCCGTTTTCCGCCAGACTCTTGCCCAGATTGCCGGACGCATCGCGCCACGCCTGCGGGTCAATCGCCTGATACGCCTCAAAGGTAGCCTGATCGTAATAGTTGGTAATGTCATTGTTCTGGTCGTTCATGTACAACGCATCCAGCCCGCTTTTCGCGCCGTAGAACAAGCGCACTTGCCCACGCCAGCCCTGTTCCTGCGCGTATACTGACTTGATCAAAGTACGGAAGGGCGCAATCCCCGTCCCCGTCCCAATCATCAACAAGTTGCTGGTGTTATCCGCAGGCACTTTGAACGCCGCCTTGTAAGGCCCGGTCAGGGTAATCTGCTTGCCCGGTGCGGCATCACACAGGTAGTTGGAGGCAATGCCGGGGTATTCTTCGCCCGACACCTCGTCGATGTAGGAACAACGCCGCACCAGAATCTCGATGTCAGAGCCTTCGCCATGCGGCTGTGCCGCTAACACGCTGTAATAGCGATGATGGAAGCGGTTGCCAAACGGATGTTTGCCTTCCACCAGCACGCCAATATTCTGCCCCGGCATCGCCCGGAACGCCGGGTCATGGATGGTCAATACCATCTCACGCACCTCATCCGTTTTGGTATCGGTAATGCGCTTGCTGGAGCGAACGATAGCGTCGCAGGTATTGCTGTAAGTCTGTTCGTTGGTATCCGTCATAAAATCCTCTCTCATTAATAGCGTTAAGACCCTCACCCCAACCCCTCTCCCAGAGGTAGAGGGGCTAAGAAAAACAATCTCTTACTCCCCCTCTACCTCTGGGAGAGGGGGCTGGGGGGTGAGGGTCTTTTCAATGTCCCCGGTTTTTGCACGCCTTCTTGCCACTGCACCCGCATGACGACCCACAGCCGCCGCCTTCTTCGCGTGGCGGGCCAAATTCCGGGTGGCGCAAGGCAAATTCTTTCACAATGCGTTGCACCACAATCCACGCGCCGAACAACACCGGAATCACCAGCATTGCAATCAGATAATCCCGCATTATTCCGCTCCCAGTCCTGCAAATCCCATAAACGCCAGTGACAACAAGCCACCCAGAATCAGGCTCAATGCCGCCCCTTGGGTCACGCTCGGCAACTTCGCCAAATCCAGCCGCTCACGCAGCCCCGCCATCAGCAGCAAGGCCAGAATGAACCCCGCGCCCGCACCCAGCGCATACGCCAGCGCTTGCATGAAGTTGTATTCCTTAAATGTCTGGAACAACGCCAGTCCCAGAATTGCGCAGTTGGTGGTAATCAGCGGCAAATAAATCCCCAGCGCACGAAACAATGCCGGGCTAAGTTTTTTCAGGGTCATTTCCACCAATTGCACGGCGGACGCAATCACCACGATGTAACTGATCAGGCGCAAATATTCGATATTGAACGCCACCAGCAATTCATTGAGGAAATACGCACACACCGAACTCACCAGCATCACGAACGAGGTTGCCAAGCCCATCGGCACTGCCGTATTCAGCTTGCCGGACACACCCAGAAACGGGCACAACCCCAAAAACATCGCCAGCACAAAGTTGTTCGCCAAAAAAGCGTTGAAAAAGATAAAAGTAATGCTGTCGGTACTACCCATGCGTGACACCCTCCGCCAAAGATTGTTTGCGTGTTTTCAGCCATTCAAAGAACAGCAACCAGCCGCCCAGCACCAAAAAGCCGCCCGGTGGCAATACCATCACCACCCACGGCTGGAACTGTTCACTAAACAGCGGCAAGCCAAACAGCGAACCACTGCCGAGGATTTCGCGCACTACGCCCAAGCACAGCAAAGCCAGCGTGAAACCCAGCCCCATGCCTGCCGCGTTTACCATCGACTTGACGGGTTTGTTGCGTGACGCACAAGCTTCCGCCCGCCCCAGAATAATGCAGTTCACCACAATCAACTGGATGAACGCCCCCAGCGCGTTGTAAACCTCCTGACTCAACGCCTGCATGGTGTAATCCACGATGGTCACAAAGGTCGAAATGATCACAATGTAAGTGGCAATGCGCACTTCCGACGGAATCAGGTTGCGGAACAACGACACCAGCAAACTCGATGCCACCAGCACGAATGCGGTTGCCAAGCCCATTGCCAGCGCATTGATCGCCGAGTTGGTGACAGCCAGCACCGGACACATGCCCAGCATCATCACGAATACCGGGTTTTCGCGCCACACGCCTTCGAGGAAAGTATCGACCGTAATCCGGTCATCCTGTTTGATCAGGCTCATGGTTGCGCTCCTTCGATTTGCGGCAATAGCGGTACGACCTTGGGCAGCACGTCTTGCGCACTGTTGTTCAAGCCCTTGGCAATGGCTTTGGAGGAAATGGTCGCGCCGCTGATGGCGTCGATTTCCCACGGGTTGTGTTTCGCGCCGTGCTTGACCGCCACAATCGCGTTTGCCAGCGCATCGCCCGCCGCATTCACCTTGGCTTCCAGCTTGTCGAAATTGGCGACAAAGTTCTTGTCAGTAATCACCTTGTCACCCAGCCCCGGCGTTTCGGTTTGCTTGATGACCTTGATGCCGGTAATGCACTCGCATTGCGGGTTATAAGCGTAAATGGTGTCCACCGAGCCGGAATAGCCCTGCGCACTGCCTTCAGCCGCCACGCCCACCAGTTTGCCTTGGGCATCGTAACCCGCGTACACATTCGTGCCTTTCATGCCGGGGACAGCTTCCAGCAATTCACCTTTTTCATTGATGATGAAATGCTTGTCAGCGGTTGCACCCTTGATCACTTCCAACACCGTTTTCTGGATAGCCAAACGTTTGTTTTCTTCAATCGCCGGTTTGGTGGCTTGAAACACTGTCACGATCAGGAAACCTGACAGCGCGGTTACAAACCCCAGCGTGGCGATCATCGCCGTGCTATTTCTGCCACTCATGCGGATTTCCTCCGTGCGCCAAACAGCCGTGGTTGTGTCCAGGTATCAATCAGCGGTGTCGCCGCATTGCCCAGCAAAATGGCGTACATAATGCCCTCCGACAAACTCCCGAACTGGCGAATGAGTACTGTGAGGAAGCCTATCAGCAAGCCGTAGATCATTACCCCTTTCGGTGTCAGTGGCGAACCTACCATGTCGGAAGCCATGAACATTGCCCCCAGCATCAGCCCGCCGGAAAACAGCATGAATACCGGGTCAGCGTATTTGTCCGGGTTAATCAGGTACAACACCCCAGACGTGACGACCACCCCGACGAAAATCCACGCCGGAATCTGCCAGTTCATCATCTTGCGGATCACCAGATACAGCCCACACACCAGAATCAGCAGCGCAGACGTTTCCCCCGCCGACCCCGCTACCGTACCCGTAAACAACTCCATCGGGCTGGTAGCAAGGTGCTGGAACTTGTGCAAACTCAGCGGCGTAGCTCCGGTAAATCCATCCACCGCCACCTGTTTCACCCACTCGGCGGTTTCCGGCGGCATCATGAACGGCGCAGTCAGGCTGGAAGGTACAAACTCGCTGAAACGCCCCGTGAAAAACGCCGGAGTCCAAGTGGTAATCGCCACCGGAAACGCGGCTTGCACAAACGCCCGCCCCACCAATGCCGGATTGAAGACGTTGTAACCAATCCCGCCAAACACCGCCTTGCCAATCGCAATCCCGGCAATCCCCGCCACCGCCGCCATCCACAGCGGGAAACCGGGTGGCAAGGTCAACGCCAATAAAATCCCGCTGATGGTGGACGACCAGTCGCTCAAGCTGCTGGGTTTATTACCCATCCAGTTGAAAAAGCGTTCCGTACCAAGGCAAGCCAGCGTGGTGACAATCACCAGTGCCAGCACGCTAATGCCGAACTGGTACACCGCGAACGCCACAATCGGCAGCAGCGCGTACACCACGTTGCGCATGATGGTTGGCACATCCTGCGGCTTTTTCACGTGCGGTGCTGTGTGCAGAACAATGTGTTTCTTGCTCATGCTTTCCCCTTCTGTTCACGGTTGACGGCTTTGGCAATGCGGAAATATTGCACCAGCGGGATATTCGATGGGCATACAAAGCTGCAACAGCCGCATTCAAAGCAACTGTTGAGGTGGAAATCGCTTTCCATCTCGGCGTAGTGGCGTTTGCCCGCCAGCCAGCCCATTTGCGCCGGGTTGAGGTGCATCGGGCAGGCATCCACACAGCGCGAACACTTGATGCAGGGGAACACGGCGGTATCGTTTTCACCTTCCAGAAAGGTGCGCTCCTGAAACACCAGCAAACCGGACGTGCCTTTGGTGATCGGCACATCCAGTGAAGGCAGCGACATTCCCATCATCGGCCCACCGAGGATCACTTTTTCGTGGTCGGCGGTAATGCCGAGTTGTTCAAGGATGAAGCGTACCGGTGTGCCAATCGGCATCAGGTAATTGCCTGCTTTGGCGACATTCGTACCAGTCACAGTGACGACGCGCTCAATCAGCCCTTCGCCTTTGGGTAACAGTTTGCCGAGTTGCGCCAGCGTGCCGACGTTGTTGACCACAATGCCGATGTCGATGGGCAAACCACCAGCGGGAACTTCCACACCCAGCAGCGATTTCAGCAGCATCTTTTCCGCGCCCTGTGGGTACTTGGTTTCCACCAGTTCCACTGTGATCGGGTCGTCGGGTTTCAAGGCGGCTTTTATCGCGGTGGCTGCATCGGCTTTGTTGTCTTCAATGCCTACGATGGCGCGTTTTGCTCCGGTAATGTGCAGCGCGTAACGGATGCCTTGCAGCAAATCCTGTGGCTGTTCCAGCATCACCCGATGGTCGCAGGTGAGGTAGGGTTCGCATTCGCAGCCGTTCACCACCAGCGTGTGCGCAGTTTTGCCGTGCGGAATGCGCAATTTGACGTGCGACGGGAACGCTGCCCCGCCCAACCCTGCCATGCCGGTGGCTTGCACCCGCTGGATCAGTTCGTCGTGATCCAGCGTTTCCGGCTCGACCGGATTGCCGTACAGCACGTACTGGGAAGAGGCTTTGTACACATCAATCACAATCGACAGCACTTTGGGGCCAGCCGCACTCGGCATCAGCCCAATGCTGCTGACCACACCCGTGGCAGGCGCGTGTACCGGGACGGACATAAAACCATCCGCCTCGGCAATGATTTGCCCGCGCAGCACTTCCTGCCCCACGTTGACCACGGGCTTGGCAGGTGCGCCGATGTGTTGTGCCACCGGCACAATCAGGCGCGGCGGAAACGCCAGCCGCTGGATCGCCTTCCCCTGCGTTGCGTCCTTGTGGTAACGCGGGTGAATGCCGTGCGAGAAGCGGCCTTTGCGAAATTTTTCAAACAGAGCAAGCATGGTGACTCCTCATCATTTCCCTGTATTTCCCGTAGGGGCGGTTCGCGAACCGCCCCTACGGGAAATACCCGAATTATTGGTATTTCGCTGCCCGCGCCACCAGCTTGTCCAAGCCAGCTTCGTTCGGGTTGGGCGGAGTCCCAGGGTGCAGGCAACCTGCCGTGCATTTCTCTGCCGCTTTCACGATGTCCTTGAACGAGCCGCCTTGTGGGTTGATCACAATGGCTTTCTTGGCATCGTTGTACGCAAAGATAGCCGAGTTGATATTGATGCACTCGTCACAGGCGGTACATTCCGGTGTTTCCACCCACACTGGCTCGAAACTGCCCGCGTTAGCCGCTGTACCCGCTGGAGACAATGCGCCGTTGCCACCGCTTGCCAGCAAACCCGCTGGAACACTACCCGCAGCCATGCCCATCAGGGTAGCGGTGAGCTGTTGTGCGACTTCGGCTTTGGCTTGCAGTTTGATCGCATCCAGATCCACAACCTGATCAACCCCAGTCAGTGACTTGAGCTGATGCCAGAAACCACGGCGTTCTTCGGTGGAAGCCACCAGTTCTTGCGCAACCAACACCCGCATCAGGCGGTTTTTGCCATCGACTGCCCAGATGTACGGGAACAGGCCGTCGCGTGCGTCTTCATCCAGTTCGATGAAGTCGTGCAACTGCACCATATTGTCGTTCCAGGTTTCCGGTGGGGCTTTGCGGAAGCTTTTGCGGAAACGGCCTTCGGTCAGGGCGAAATCGGCAAAGGTCATCGGCACTTTCATGCTGGCGGTTTTGCCTTTTTCGTCGGTGTATTCCAGCGTGTAAGTTGGCCAATCGGTGTCGATGGACGGGTTGCCTTCGATGCTGGCGCAGTCTTTCAGGGTTTCGCCTGCATCCGGGTCGAAGCGGAACAAGGGGTATGCACGCGATTCGACCGCCAGCTTGCTTTGCTGTTCGGCAGCGTCATCCGCCACACCGTGTTCGGGTTGGCACACCGCGTAGATATTGAACAGGGCTGGACGGCGGCTGTTCAAACCGTCGATAAAGCCTTCGATCATGTGGGTCATGTTGGAAATGGAGCTTTGCAGCACAAAGGACGTGCGATGCGCCATCCCGATCAGGCTCATTTCCTTGCGGATTTCGGTCTTGCCTTTCCACGCCTTGCCATACGGAGCCATGTCGGAAACCTGCCCGATAAAGCCGGAGGTACACGCTTGCCCGCCCGTGTTGGAATACACTTGCGTATCCAACACCAGCACCTTGATCGGCATTCCTGACATCAAGGCGCGGGATAGGTTCTGGAAGCCGATGTCGTACATTGCACCATCACCACCGACCGCCACCACTGGCGGGCACAAACGCCATTCCTCATCACTGAAGGCTTTCCAGTTGAAATAGGTGAGGAAGCTATCATGGTCAACCGGATCGTACTTGTCGGCAATGATCAGCTCGGCTTTACGGATGGCTTTGAAACCGTCCGCCATTTTCGCCATGTGGCCTTCAAAGATACCCATCGCCATCGACGGCGCGTCCTGGAACAAATGGTTTGCCCACGGGAACGGATACGGATTGAACGGGAAGGTGGATGCCCACACCGAGGTACAGCCCGTGGCGTTGATGATGCCCATTTCGGCGCGGCCTTGCTTGGTCTGGCCTTCGGTGTAACGCCATTTCAGGTTGCGCAGCGCGTCCAGCAGCTTGGTAATGTCTTTCAACCATTGCTGGTTGAGTGGCTGGGTCGGGCCATCTGCTTCCAGTGAATGGGAGAGGATACCCAGCGTCAGGTCGTGTTCCTTGTTGCCGTCGATAGCGGCGCGGAAGGCAGCCGTGTCGCCAAGGTTGATATTGTTCGCCAAGGTCATGCGCACCTTGGTTTCGAGCTGGTTGATCAGCGTGTCGATCTTTTCCAGATGGGCTTTGACACGCGGTTGCAGCAGGGCAGTCACGGTGGCGGTGAACAGGTGGATACTGGTCTTTTCGCCGCACCCCAGACACGCGCCGTCACCGGAGAGCATGGAATGGTAGTTGTGCTTGTCGAGCAGCAGGGTTTCGAGTGCGCCAACCTTTTCATCCAGATCGTCGATACGGTTGAATTCAGGCGCGGTGGTGGGCAATTCCAGCCAGAATTGCCATTCCTTGCGCATCCGTTCGACAGCTGATTCGGTTTGTGGGGCAGCAACCAAGGCTTGGTCGTCACAGACCTTGATACATTCCATACAGCCTTTACAGGTGTAAGGGTTGATGGTGATGGAGAACAGCCCGCCGCTGCCTGCCTGCTTTTTCTCGCGGGTGTTGTAGTAAGGCTTGGTAATGGCAAAGCGGAAGTCGCCGATGGTGGCGAGCAGGCGGCTGAATTCGCGTTCCAGACTTTCCTTTTCTTTGCCTTCCAGTTCAGATTCAGCCAGCAGTTCCAGCACCGCGTGGTCGATGAGCTGGTTGACGTTGGCGGCTTCGCCGTTTTGCTCAATCAGGTCGCGCAGCTTTTTCTCAACAGTGCGCACTTCACGGCGCAGGAAACGGGTCGGGTTGCCGCCGCGTTCGATGGTCATGATGGCGGAGTTAAATACGTCGCTGATGGAATTGACCAGACCGGGAATTGCGCTATCCGGGCACACGCTGTAGCAGTTGCCGCAAGCGGTACAGTTTTCTGGCTTGAATTCGGGGTATTCAAAACGGATTTGGGTCATGTCGCGGTAGAAACCCGTTGCCACTGGCATCAAGCCGGTTGCCATGTACGGGTCGGCGAGGTTGCCGCTGCCTTTGCCTTCGAGGTAGAAGCTGCCGGTTTGTTCCCAGAAACGGTGGATGTCGGACAAGCGTCCGTCGCCTTCTGGCAACTGTTTCAGCATGATGGGCAAGGAACTGGCTTGCTTGCGCACCGCTTCCGGGGTCAAACCGACGGTTTTTTCGGTGATTTCAATGATTTCATCGAAACCACGGCGTACCACTTTGAGGTTGTCTTCAACGACTCGTGCGCCTTTGCCGCCGAACTTGTCGCGTAATTGTTTTTCAATGGCATCAAACAGGGTGTCGCGGGTCATATTGTTCCGCGCCATCAACGGGGAAGCAGCGAAGAATGCGCCCTGGAAAGCGTTACCCTGCATACGGAATTGCAGTTCAGCGTTGGAAGCTTCTTCGCGGGCAATCTTGAAGCCGTCGATGTAGTACAGACGGATGCCGTGGTCAACGATGTATTTCTGTGCCTGACGCGGAATTTGCGCCCACACTTCTGCCGGTGAACCGAGGCTGCTCTGGATAATGAACACACCATCCTTGTCCAGCCCGTGCAATGGGTTGGAGTGCAGGAACACGTTCGGGTCGGGTGACAGCACCACGTCAACGAAATGGTATTCGCACGATAAACGGATCGGCTCAGGGGCAGCAGACAGGTAGTAGGTGGTCGGCTGACCTTTCTTTTCCGAACCGTATTTGGGGTTGGCTTTGATGTCGAAACCGAGCAGGTCGTACAAGGTCATCGCCAGGTTTTTGCCGGTGGTGATCGCACCCCAGCCGCCGACCGAGTGCATCCGCACCGTGATCGAACCTTTCGGCATCAGGTTGGGGTTTTCGCTGCCATACACCGACAAATCCTTGATTTGCGGGTAACGGGTCAGCAGGTCGTTGAAATAGACTTCCTGACGCGGGGATGCGGCATTGCGGTAGAAGTCGATACCCAGATAGAAGAAACGCTGGTTTTTGCCATTCGGCAGCATGTTTTCGATAGCACCGATAATGCCTTCCGGTTGCAAGTCGCGGCTACCCAAGCCGTAGCAGCCGGAGTACAGGGCTGGGGCTTCACCGCTTTTGTAGCTGGCATACAGCGGGTAAGGCAGTTCACCACGGGTAGCGAAACCGTTTTCCATGCTCTTGGTGAGGGAGGCGCGGACTTCACGCATCACGGGTAAATCTTCTGCCAGCGGCTGGTCGGTACGCTCCAGCACCACGCAGCCTTTCTTGCCTTTGAGTGCCTTGCTGATCAAATCGCCGGGGAAGGGGCGGTACATGGTGAGGTTAATCACGCCCACTTTGAGCTTGCGGGTATCACGCAGGTAATCGGCAACCGCTTCCGCCTGCACGATCATGCTGCCTTGCCCAAGGATTACGTAGTCCGCGTCATCGCAACGGTATTCGGCAATGCGCCCGTAGTAACGCCCGGTGAGGCTGGCGTATTCCGCCATCGCTTTTTCGGACAGGTCGCGGATGTGGTCGAAGAAATACGGGCGTTGCGCCGCCGTCGCTTGCATGTAAGCGTCCTGGTTTTGCACCGTACCCGCCACCATCGGGTTATCCACGCTCCACACTTCGGGGACGCGGCGGCGTTTCGGGCCGTAAATCATTTCTTGCGCTGGGGTCGGGCAGTCGATCATGTCGGCAGGGTTGCCGAGGAATTCCGCAATCAGTTCGCGTTCCGGCACTTGCAGCGGTTCGATCAAATGGGTGGTGAGGAAGCCGTCTTGCGCCACTGCCGCAGGCGTGAGGGAGAGTTCGGCAATCTTGCGCCCGATCAGGTTCAAGTCAGCCGCTTCTTGCGCATTCTTGGCGAAAATTTGGAAGAAACCGGTGTCGTCGATGCAGTGGTAGTCATCATGCCCGCAATGCACGTTGAGGCTGGCTTTGGTAATGGCGCGGCAACCAATGTTCAGCACGTAAGGCAGGCGTTTACCCACAGCGGCATATAAGGATTCGTGCATGAATGCCACGCCTTGTGCGGAGGAGAAGTTGGTGGCACGCAAGCCGGTCATGGACATCCCCGCAGTCACCGCCGCCGCCGCGTGTTCGGATTCCGGCTCAACGAAAATCAGCGGTTGCCCGGCGTTATTGACGTGACCTTTCGCCACTTCTTCCGCCCAGTATTCGCCCATTTGAGTGGAAGGGGTAATGGGGTACGCACCTGCTGCATCCGATGCTTCACGTTCGCACATAATGACGGCAGCGTTGCCATCCATTGCCATGCGTGTGCCGGGGTACTTGACGCTAGGTGGGGTAGTTTTTTTGAATCCGAACATATTGACTGCCTCTACGGGTGAGAAGTGAAAGGGTTTATGCACGGCTAACCGGCAATGCCTGTTTTCTGATGACAGGTTTTGCCTTATGGCCTTTGACGATGTTCCCTTGTTTGCTCAACCAGACGATGGCACCGGTAGGACACCGCTGGATGCTGACTTTGGAAGCCAGGGAATTCTTGCTGTAATCAATGGTTGCCAGGTTATCCCTGATCGTTATTAATCCCTCTGGGGAGTCGTTCACGCAACGCTCACAAGCATTGCAAGCCACTTCGCATTCGGCTTCCGCCTCCTCGCCGTGATGGAGATTTTTGCAAGCCACCCACAATTGGTGGCTGACGGGGTGCAGTTCAAATAGCTTTTTCGGGCAAACATCGACGCAATCGCCACAGGCGGTGCATTTGTCGGCATCGACCACCGGCAGGCCGTTTTTATCCATTGAAATCGCGCCGAATTCGCAGACATCGGCACAATCCGCCATGCCCAGGCAGCCCCACGTACAGGTTTTGCCGCCGCCGCCGACCATTGCCGCGCCCCGGCAGGAATGCAGCCCGGAATACACGGCGCGGGAATGGGCAACGTGATTGCCACCGGCGCACGCCAGCCGTGCCACGCGCTTTTCCTGATCACCCAAATCCACGCCGAGAAATTCGGCAATGGCAACATTGTTGGCGGGCGCGTTAACGGTGCATTGACCCGGTTTGACTTCGCCCGCAATCAGCTTTTCGGCGAAAATGCGGCAACCGGCTTCACCACATGCACCACAATTGGCATGGGGCAGGGCGGAATCCACTTCGTCGATGCGCGGGTCTTCGTAGACAAACAGGAAACGGTTAGCGATAGCCAGAATAACGGCGAGAGAAACCCCCAAGGCCAGCATGTAACCTAGGGCAACTACGGTGTCTGCGGAGAGAATACTGGCGTCAATCACGCTAAAATGTCCTATTGTGGGGAAATATGACATTTAAGTTACCCAAATTGGTGCGCCGCAATAGTGATCTATATCAACGTTTTTAATTGCATTGACAAGACAAAAGAGATAGATTAACTGGCTGAAATGGATAGATAGCCTAAATACTTTCTCTGCCGCTAAGAGCTGCTGCATGTTGTTACCTTCCTTTGCGCCGGGTGTTGTTGCCAGCGTTTGTTTGCTGGGCATGGCGCTGGGCAGTGTCCTGCATTTGTTGTTTCCCCTCCTTCCTTTGTGGCTCAGTGGCTTGTGCGGCTGGTTGGCGCTCGTCTTTATGCTATTGAGTGGGCAGCCGTTGCGAGCGTTTACCCAGTTTTTCCTGCTGGCGAGTGTGGGGGGAATACTGTTGCTGTGGGGTATGATGCGCGGTGGTGCTGTTTCCTTGCCTGATATTCTGCTGCAAAACAATGGCTTGCTGGTGATGTTGTATTGCGTTGGCTTCCTGCGCCTGATTGCGGCGGGGGACGATACGGCGCATGAATCCCTTCCCCACGGTAAAAAAGCTTTCCTGCAAACGTTGATGGGCGTGCACGTGTTGGGGGCAGTGATCAATATCTCAATCCTAGTGTTGATGGCGGAACGGTTGCGCGTCAGCGGGGCGCTGAACCGGCAGGCGGTGGTGGTGCTGAGCCGAGGTTTTTCGTTGGCGGCATTTTGGTCGCCATTTTTCGCGGCAATGGCGGTGGCGTTGACTTACGCGCCGGGGGCGCAATTGTATCCGGTGGTGCTGACGGGATTGGGGTTG
The DNA here is from genome assembly GCF_021650935.1 of Thiothrix winogradskyi. Taxonomy (NCBI): domain Bacteria; kingdom Pseudomonadati; phylum Pseudomonadota; class Gammaproteobacteria; order Thiotrichales; family Thiotrichaceae; genus Thiothrix; species Thiothrix winogradskyi. Next base: position 1,046,911 of record NZ_CP091244.1, read on the forward strand.
ATGCTGGTGGCGTTGCTGGTTAGTGTGCTGGAACTGGGGGGATGGCGGTTGCAACAAGTGGCGGATTTTCGTGGTTATCCGCTGCATTTTGGCAGTCTGGTCATTCCGCTATTGCTGGCAGTCAGTGTGCTAGTGTTGCATGAAGGCTTGCCTGCCGTGCCGGTGTTGATGGTGGTCAGCGTGACAGCGGTGCTGTTGACTGTGCTGTTTCTGTGGGTAAAGCGCCCGCAGGCGCTGTGGCAGCAACTGGCGGCGCATGTGCTGGGCAGTGGCTCGCGGATGGCGCGGGAGGTGTCGCTGTTTCTGGGGGCTGGGCTGCTGAGTATCGGGGTGCAGACCTTATCCGGGACGTTTGATTGGCAGCCGTTTGGTCATTTCGGCGCGGTGCAGGCTAGTCTGGCGCTGGCGGTCGCCATTTTGGTGGCGTTGACCGGGGTGCATCCGGTGGTTAGCGTGAGCGTGTTGGGTTCGTTGCTGACGCCGCTGCATGTTGATCCCAACATGCTGGCGGTGCTGTTCCTGTGTTTCTGGAGCCTTGGGGTGGTGGCAAGCCCGTTTTCCGGTCTTAACACCATTCTGCGCAGTCAGTTCGATGCCTCCGGGATGGATTTGTTCAAGGGCAATATCCGCTATGTGGTGCTGATGTGGGGCGTGGTTTCGCTGCTGTTTTTCTGGAAACTTCCCGTGTCGGGCATCAGTGCAACTTGATACGCGGGGTTGTTTTGCGGCGGATAAAACCCGACACGGTATCGAGTGCCACTTTCCAAAAGCCATGCAAGCCGAGTTGGTGCTTTTTGTAGAGCATGTTGTACATAAAGCGGGCAATATAGCCTTCCACAAACAATGTGCCTTTGGAAAGGTTCCCCATCAAGCCTCCTGCTGCCCAGTTTTCTCCCAAGGAAATCAGTGAGCCAAAGTCTTGGTAGTGGAAATCTTGCAGCGGTTTGCCTTCCACACGGTTGCGTAATTGCTTGGCAAGGTGCAGGGCTTGCTGGTGGGCGGCTTGGGCGCGTGGGGGAATTAACGTGCCGGGCGCTTTGCCTAGCCAAGGTGCTGCTGCACAGTCACCAAAGGCAAACACATTATCATCCAGTGTGGTTTGCAGGGTGGGTTTGACCAGCAATTGGTTGATATTGTTGATGGCGAGATTATCCATGTTTTGCAGGCAAACAAAGGAGCGGATACCCGCAGCCCATACCACCAATTCGGCGGGAATGAATTCGCCGGATGCCAGTTCCACGCCATCCGCTTTGACCCCAGCGACGCGGGCATCGGTGCGCACATTAATCTCCAGTTTCTGGAGGATACGCATGGCTTCGTCAGCAATGCGTTCAGGCAAGGCAGGCAGGATGCGTGGTGCGGCTTCGATCAGGTTGAGATTGACATCGCGGTCAGCATCCAAGCGTTCCAGACCGTAATCGACGAGTGTACGCACGCTTTTATGCAATTCGGCTGCCAATTCCACGCCGGTTGCTCCCGCACCAATAATGGCAACTTGTAACTGCCCCGGTTGCAGCGGCGCGGCTTGCGCATTGGCGCGGATGAAGGCATTCACCAGTTTGCGGTGAAAGCGTTCTGCCTGTTCAGCGGTATCCAGTTGAATCGCGTGTTCCGCCACACCGGGGATATTGAAATCGTGGGTACGACTGCCAATCGCCACCACCAAGGTGTCGTAAGGTAAGCTGCGCGGTGGGGTCACGGTTATGCCGTCTTCGTCAGTATGCGCGTCGATAAACACCAGACGTTGGCTGCGGTCAACGCCGGTCATTGCCCCAATGCGGTAGCGGAAGTGATGCCAGCGTGCTTGGGCGAGGTAGTCGATTTCGTGCAAGGTGTAATCCATGCTGCCGGAGGCGATTTCGTGCAGCATCGGTTTCCAAATATGGGTACGGTTTTTATCCACCAAGGTAATGTGGGCGCGTTGTTGCTTGCCCAAGGTTTTGCCTAACAAGGTTGCCAGTTCCAGCCCGCCAGCGCCGCCACCCACAATGACTATGCGGTGTAAGCCTTCACCTTCTGCGATATGCACGTGCATGATGTTCCATCCCTTAAGAAATATTGCAATGCAGCATAGCTTAACGGCGTTGGGTTGGCAAAAGGTTGCCGTGCAAGGCGATAGCTGCTTGCAGCAATGCCTGTTGCAAGCGGGGTTCGTGCATCCCATGCCCAGCATCGACCGAAATCAATTGGCTGTTGGGCAAGTGTTGCGCCAGTAACACCGCGCTGGCATAGCGGCATACATAATCGTGCAGACCATGCACCAGCATTACTGGCAGGGTACGCAAGGCTTCCAGTCCCTGCATCACCCCTTGCGCGGGCAAGAAAAATTGCTGGTAACAGTAATGGCTGTAAATGCGGGTGCTGTTGATGCGCGGCTGCCAAGTGCTGGCATCAGGGTTAAACACGGGGGCAGGCAACCCCATGACCGCGCATTCCCACGCATCCCATGCCAGTGCGTAACGGTATGCCTGTTCCGGGCGTATGCGCGGATTGTGAATATGCCGGTACAGGCTATTCAGCGGATTTTCACCCGCAGTGGGTTTCAACGTGTGCAATAAGGCGTGATACGCGGCGGGAAACTGTTGCGCAACCCCGTGCGACAAACTAAACCATTCCCAGTCGTCCTGACGTGCCAAAAATGCCCCACGCAATAGCAACGCACTGACTTGCGCGGGATATTGCTTGGCGTATTCCAATGCCAGTGTTGCCCCCCATGAACCGCCGTAAATCACCCAGCGCGTAATCCCCAAATGTTGGCGCAGGGCTTCCATGTCCAGCAGCAAATTGACAGGGTGATTCCCCAGCAAACCACCTTGCGGGGTCGATTGCCCACAACCGCGCTGGTCTAGTTGGATAATGCGGAAACCTTGCGGATACAACCATTGTGCCTGTGCCGGATGGCACGCCGAACCGGGGCCGCCATGCACAAACAACAGTGGAATTCCCGTCGGATTGCCGAACTCGGCGTAATGCAGCACATGACCGTGCGTGACCGGCAATTTCATAATTGTGCAGGGCGCTTTTCCAGCCGGGTTTCGCCGGAGAGTTGGAAAAAAGCATCCAGTAAGGTGCTGGTTTGCGTTTGGGCGATAAGTGCCGCAGGCGGAGCGTGTGCCAGTAATTTGCCTTTATGCATGACCAGCACTTGATCGGCGGCTTCTGCCTCGTCAATTAAGTGGGTGGCCCATAACACGCTTAAGCCTTGTTCACGGCACAAACGCTGCACATAGCTTAGCAAGGTGGCGCGGGAAGCGGGGTCAAGCCCGACGGTGGCTTCGTCCATTAATAGCAGTTTGGGTTCGGTAAGCAAGGCACGCGCCAGTTCCACCTTGCGGCGATTTCCCCCGCTGAGGTGGCGGCACGGGGTAGGGGAAACTTCAGCGATTTCCAATTGGGTTAAGGCAGCGTGACTGCGGGTGCGGATATTGGCTTTGTTCATGCCATGCAAGCGCCCGTAAAAATCCAGATTCGCTTGCACACTCAAATCCAAATCCAGCGCCGGTTGCTGGAAGACCACGCCCATTTGTGCCAAGGCTTGCGGTAACTCGTGGCGAATGCTGATACCGTTGAGGTGAATCTCACCCTGATCAGGCGCAAACAAGCCGGTAAGCAATTGGAATAAGGTGGATTTGCCCGCCCCATTCGGTCCTAAGAGCGCATGAAAGCCGCTGCCAAGCTGGAAACTCACCTGATTCACCGCGCACAGTTTGCCGTAGTGTTTGCTAACCGTCTGCACGGACAAGATAGGCGCTTCAGTCATGGTCAGTTTCCAGTGAGGTTAGAGCCGCTGAGCTTACAGGGTCAAAATCCAGTCGACCAATGTTTCTGCGTCTTTAGGGCTTAATGACGGGTTTGGCGGCATAAAGCGCATATTAACATCAGGCCATTTCTTTTCTTGGTTGACAGTACCCGCAATGACAGCTTCCACCAAAGTTTTTTTAGCATCGGCGTTCCCCTTGTAACGTTCCGCTACCGCATGGAAGCTGGGCGCAAGCGGGATGTAATGGCTGTCGACTTGTTGGTTGACACCGTGGCAGGCGATGCAGCCGTTTTGGGCGGCGAGGTTGATCATGCCTTCGTAGGTCACGACTTCTTCACTGACCTCATCTTGCTTAATGGTCAGAATCCATTCGGCTAACTGGGTGGCTTCTTCCGGGGAAACATTCACATTGGGGGGCATGAAGCGCATATTGACGCTGCCTTCCCAATCCTGTTTGGTATCTATCGTTCCCTTGAGGATGCGTTGTGACAGGAAGCCCACGGCATCTTTCTGATCTTTGAAACGTGCTGCAATATCCGCGTAAGCAGGCGCTAAGGGAATCGCAGGGCCAGTTTTCGCTTGCACCGAGTGGCAAATAAAACAGCCTTGTTTGGTCGCCATTTCCAACATGGTTCCGTCAGCGTGTACGGTACTGGTCATGCCGACCAATGCAGCCAATGCTACCATTTTCAAATACTTCATTGTCGTTCTCCACGAATGCCAATCTAACAAAATATGCCTATGATTCTAGGGGGAATGGGGTTGGGAAAAGGTTGGCAATGTCAGCACCCCGGAGAGCAAGGCTGGGTATTCTTGCAATAGCGTTACCTGTAACGGTTGCAACGCGCTGGTAGCCAAGGGGCGCGGGCGTGGTAATGGCACACGGTAATCCAAAATCACGCGGGCGGGGCGTGCGGATAGGAATATCACACGATCTGCCAGCAACAAGGCTTCATTCAAACTGTGGGTCACGAATAGCACGGTCGGGGCGTTTTCTGCCCAGAGTGTTAACAGCAATTGGCGTAACTCTTGCGCGGTGGGTTCATCGAGGGATTGAAACGGTTCATCCATCAGCAATAAGCTGGGTTGGGTGACGAAGGCACGTACCAACGCCACGCGCCGTTTCATGCCGCCGGATAATTGTTTGGGGAAACTGTCACGAAAATCCTGCAAATCGAGTTGCTGTAACAAGGTGTCCATGCGTGTAAAGCGGGCGCTATCGGTTTGGTATTGCGGCGCATCCAGCACCAGCCGAATATTGTCCGCCACACTTAGCCAAGGCATTAAGCGTGGTTCTTGGAACATAAAGCTCAGGGTGGCTTGCGGCGGGTAAGCAATCTGCCCCACAAAATCCTGATCCAACCCGGCAATGATATTCAGCAAGGTGCTTTTGCCTGTGCCTGAGGGGCCGACCAAGGCGATGAATTCGCCGCGTTCCGCCGTTAGGTGCAAATCTTGCAGCGCACACACACCGTTCGGGTAGGTTTTGTGCGGGATATTGATGGATAAACTCATGCTCGCCACCGATTGACGCGCTGTTCCAAGGGGCGCAATAGCAGCGTTTCCAGCGTCAAGATAATCAGCACAAACGCCAGCGTGTACGCCAAAATGCCGGTAATGTCGAAAAAGTGGAAATAATTACCCAATTGAAAGCCTACGCCATTGCTACGCCCCAGCAATTCCACCACCAGCACAATTTTCCAGATCAGTGCCAAGCCGTTACGCGCCGCGCCGAATAAATAGGGGTAAAGCTGCGGCAGATAGACCTTGCGGAAGGTTTGCCAGCGTGACAAGCGGTAGACTTGCGCCACTTGCAGTAAATCCTGGTCGATGGCACGCGCCCCTTCGCGTATTGCCACCACCACGGTCGGAATTTTATTGATGGTGACGGCTAAGATAGCGGCTACTTCCCCCAAACCCAGCCAGATGTAACACAAAATAATGGTGACGAGTGCCGGAATATTCAGCCCCAAAATCAGCAGCACATCCAGCCAGTTATTCCATAATGGGCGGCTGCCCATGAGGATACCGAGCGCCACCCCGATCAGCATCGCGAGGGTAAAACTCACCGCGATTCGCCCCAAAGTTGCGCCCAAGTGAAACAGCAGTTCACCCTGGAAAAGCGCTTGCCACAAGGTTTCCAGCACGGCTGACGGCGCGGGCAGGGAACGGCTTTCCAACAGCATGGCGAGTAATTGCCAGACCAGCACCAAACCTAGCAATACCCAAACGCGCAGGAAACGTTGCGTCATGGTTTGGCGGTGCAGTCGGGCAAGTTAAACCCTGCCCAGAACACGCCTTTGTCCAAGGCGGTGGCTTTGCCCACCAGTTTTTCACCGCCAATTTCTGCCAAAATGCGGAAGGTGTCGGTGGCAGCTTGCTTTTCCTTGTCGCCAAAACAGGCGGGAATGCCAGCGCGGAAACCGTCACGCAGGGCGGTAAATACCGCATCATCCTCAGCTTTCATGCGCGGGCGTAGGCGTTCCCATTCGGCATTGTCGCTTTGCATTTTCTGCTTGGCGGCGTAGGAGGCTTTGAGGAAACCGTTGACGCTGGCGGCGTGTTCTTGCGCCCATTTTTCGCTGAATACCCAGCCGATCAGTGGCAGGTCGCGTTGGATACCCAAGCCTTCCAGCGTATCGGGGACGGTGATGATGCTGCGCATTCCGGCGGCTTTGAGGCGGGCGGCGTAGTTCCAGAAATTCAGCACCGCATCCAGATCGCCGCGTTGCATTAGCTCATTCAGCAAGGGGGGCGCGGCGTATTGCGGTTCGGTTTCTGCCTGCAAATCCAGCTTCTGGGTTTGCTGGGCAACGGCGCGTAACAGCAACCAGCTTTTGTCGGAAGCGCCGCCTGCCACACCGAGCTTTTTGCCTTTGAGGTCAGCCAGCGTCTTGATGGGGCTGTCGGCTTTGACCAGCAATTCGCCGACCGCGTTGGAATAGGGGAATAGGGTGTAATCCTGACCGGCAGCGCGTTGGCGGGCAACCCATACCCAGTCGGAGACGATCATGTCGACCGCGCCACCTTGCAGCGCTACGGTGGAAGCATCGGCGGAAGCCAGCCGCACGACTTCGAGTTCAATCCCTTGTTGTTCGGCGAGTTTGTGGGTTTGGATGACATCCATTTCCCAGTTGACAGTACCGAATTCCAGCACGCCGACGCGGACTTTTTCCAGCGCAAACGTGGGGGAAATCAGCCCTGCGAGCAAACCCAAGACAGCGACACAGCGTACCCAGCAACGACGGTATGAACCCGACATAATGTCCTCCTCCACGATGACATGAATGCTTCTTGATACCGTAAAGTGGGGGGGGAATGCTACCAACTTTTTACCAACCTGCGATAGGAGTGTTGTTCTTGGTACCAAACATCGTAAGTAGGTTTCAGAATATGTTTTGATATGTACTGAATAGCTGGGACACACACTGCATCGCCCATCGCAAAATATCCCTTGTTGGCGTTATTCGGCATCCAGAAACTGTCACGGACACCCTGTAAACGTGCATATTCCCTTGGCGTCATCAGACGAGCTTTCCAGCTACCGTGACCAATTTGCACCAGTATTTGCTTGCTTGATCCCCCTCTGGGGGTACGTAAACAGCCTGCAATCCCATCCGATCTCAATTCTGCCATGGATTGACCGTTACGCATCCGACGGTAAACTGTGCCGTAAAAGTAGTCCGGCTCATTGAGCTTTTCCTTGATAACAACCCGATGTCCTGTACTCATCTGACTAAACAGATAGTGCTGTTTTTCGGTATCCCACCACAAAGGTGAGTCTTCCGCTACTTGCTCAACAATGTCAGAAAGTTTGAGTGCTGTTTTCTTAGGTACTGGTATGTCAAACAAGCCCCAATTCAGGTCAGGGTTGCTTTGAATCAAGTCTCGTAATTTAGTTGAGCGCAGTTGAGGATTTTGGTGAAAATGATTCCACCAAGTGTCCAGAATACTTTTTTTGGCTTTAAGTTTCATGACCTGTTTAGCTAGGGTGTTTTCAACTGCAACAACAAATACTCTAGGTCGGCTTTGAGGTGTGAATATCACGGCATCAATCTCAATGATGTCGACGGTATATCCCAATATATTCAGGGTCTTAACCGTGTTTCTGATGTCTTTCCCCTGATGCGAGGTCAGAAAGCCTTTGACGTTTTCAAGTAAAACGATAGGGGGATGAGTGTTGCGCTGTTTCTTTTGTGCCAGGATGTCCAGTAATGCACTGAGAGTACCTGATTCTTTCCCTGCGAGACCTGCCCGGTCGCCAGCCACTGAAAGGTCAGTACAAGGAAACGATGCCGTATACAGGAAAACATTATCCGGTATTTGCTCAGGTAGCTTGGCAATATTCCAAATGTCATCCAGAACAAAATCGTTATCACCAAAATTTGCGATGTAAGTCTCCTTCTTGTCTTGGGCAATGTCATTGGCCCAAGCGCATGACCAGCCATCATCTGCCAGTCCCTCACGCACCAAGCCAACGCCAGCAAAAAATTCCGCAAATCTCATCATGAAATAAACCTGTTCAAGGTATCAATGATCGTGTCGTTTCGTTCAACCAAAGCACCCTCGCGAATTTCCAGTACCAGTATGCCGTTCGTCCTCACGAATCCTGCTGGAATACTGCGACGGAACCGTTGCCTGCGTTGAGCACTAGGAACGGAGGTGTCATAGTTTTGCAGATACTCTGGTTTCCATTGGTTGAAGTAGCTTGCTAAGTCTTTCCCCGCCATGACTTTAACGATCACATCAACGTAAGTTTCAGAGTATGCACAAAACAGGTGGTTGATTTGTGCATCTTCATCCAGCTTATGGGTTCCAGTGTTGAGATGGTACTGATATTCGTATGAAGCTCCCATTTTAGCCGACTTGATTTCCCAACCAGATAAATCAGCCCCCGTATTGCCTGTACTGGATCGCCCCGTTAGGATGGCACCGAACAGTTCCCAAATCACTGATGGAACTGAACCTGTTACCTTTAGGTTATGCGCCTTAAGCAAGCTAATTTTTTCAGCATCAAGGATGTGCTTCTGATAGAACTGGAATGTTTCATCAATACGGTTCATGGAGCTTCTCCCTTTGATGGGAAAAGTTCATGTGGCTGGCAGTTCAGTGCTGTTATCAACCGGTAAATATTAATGAGGCTGACGTTGCGATGCCCTCTTTCAACTGAACTAATATACGTTCGATCAAGGTCGGTTAGCTCAGCAAGTTTTTCTTGGCTAAACCCTTTTTGCGCTCTTATTTGTTGGACTTTCGTACCAAAAAAAGTTAGTAACTCTTTGTCCTGCATGATTAAGTTTTACATGGTGAAAGCCTAATCTTTTACTTTTGTAGACTATGAGTCTATGGACTATAAGTCACATATGCTGGGCGATTTTACACAACCTAATACGCGCCGGATTAAATCCTTGTCAGTTTGAAAATCAATCAATCATCCTCTCCACCACATCGACAACGGCACGGCAAACAGCTTTTCCCCAAACGGCACAAGCTCGCGCCCGCTATACAACACAATCCCACGCCGGAACAGCGTCGGTTCGGTTTCCTGCAAATGCCGCAAGCCTTTGAAGTCTTTGCTATCCACCGTGGCACTGGCTTTGACCTCAATGCCAGTAATATCGCCCGCCCGATTTTCGAGGATGAAATCGACCTCTATATCGCTTTGGGTGCGGTAGTGCCACAAGGCCAAACGCTGTTGAGAAAAAGCGAGATATTTCAGCAATTCACCCAATACGAAGGTTTCGACCAAGCCACCGGGTAAGCCGCTTTCGACACCCATGCGCCCTGCTGTCCAGTTGGCGAGGTGGGCAAGCAAACCCGTGTCCGGCACGAATACCTTGGGGGCTTTGACCAGTCGCTTACCCGGATTACGCTCCCATGACGGCAGGCGATACACCAGAAACAGCATTTCCAGCAACGTAAAATAACGTTTGAGCGTGGTTTGAGTCAGGTTGCTGGTACGTGACAATTCCGCAAAATTCAGCAGGTTGGCACTGCGGTTTGCCAATAGTTGCAACAGATTGGGGATTTCGGTCAGTTGTTCCACCCGCGCCAGCTCGCGCACATCGCGGTACAGGATCGCTTGCAAGTAGTTGTCGAACCACGCCGCCCGCCGCCGTTCGCTGCGACGTGTCACCGCTTCGGGGAAACCGCCCGTTACCAGCTTGTCGATCAGTTGGGCGCGTTCACAGGGCGGGATAGGCGTTGCATCCAGCTTGCCATCAAACAGCCAATCCGCCAGATTGGTGGTGGCATCACCGGCCAGTTCGGCGCTCGACAACGGCCACAGCGACAACACTTCCATACGCCCTGCGAGTGAATCGGCAATATCCGGCAACAGCATCACGTTTGCCGAACCCGTCAGCAGGAAACGCCCCGGCTTGCGGTCACGGTCAACCGCTGCTTTGATGGCGAGGAACAAGGCTGGGGCGCGTTGCACTTCATCCAATGCCACTGCGCCATTGATGCCTGCAATGAATCCGGCGGGGTCGCCAGTAGCGGCGGCGAGTGTGGCGTGATCATCCAGCGTGAAATAACGCCGTCCCTCATTGGCAGCGAATGCCTGAATCAGGGTGCTTTTGCCCGTTTGACGTGCGCCATTAAGCAACACAACGGGGGTGTCAGCGAGTGCTTCTTGTAGCAAGGGGGTGATGTGGCGTGTATACATGTCGCTATTTTAGATCATGTATATCTGCCATTCAATAGCTGAAAATCATCCACTTGATGGACGATTTTACATGCAATCAAGCCTGCCGCGCCTTCTTCACCATCCCCCGCTGCGGGTCATAGCCCCACACTGCCAGCAGGAAAAATACGATTAAAGCGCCCAATACGACCAGTGAGGAGAGGAGGTTGAACTGACCGTAAAGGGCAAAGCGGATCATTTCCACCGCATGGGTGAACGGATTCAATTGCGCGAGTTGATGCACAATGGTTGCGCCCGATTCCTGCAATTTCCACAGCGGGTAGAGTGCGGTAGAAATAAAAAACATCGGGAAAATCACAAAATTCATGGTTCCGGCGAAATTTTCCAATTGGCGGATCGACACCGACAGCAGCAAGCCCAATGCCCCCAGCATTAACCCCGCCAGAATCAGCGGTGGCAACGCATACAGCCATCCTGACCACGGAATATCCACCTTAAACACGGCGCACAACGCCAGAAACGCATACGCTTGCAACACCGATAGCACCGTGCCCGCCACCAGCTTACTGAATAGCAAAAACCAGCGCGGTTGCGGTGCAATCAGCAATAAGCGCATTAAGCCCATTTCGCGGTCATAGACCATTGCCAGCGACGATTGCATCCCATTGAATAACAACACCATTCCCAGCAAACCGGGGACGACGTAGACCTGATATTCGATATAGGTTTCGTAAGGCGGGATAATCGACACCCCGAAAATGTTCTGGAATCCGGCGGCGAATACCACCAGCCACAAGGCTGGACGCACCAATGCCGACAGCAAGCGCCCGCGCTGATGCCAGAATTTAACCGTTTCGCGTTGGCTGATTGCCAGCAGTGCGGGCAAACGTCGCGTGTGTGCCATAACCTCCTCCCCGATGGTTAGCTGTGTCTTGATACCGCAAATAGACGGGTTGCGCTACCAACTTTTTACCAACCTCAAGCGGCCAACCAACCTTTTTCCAACCAACCCCCGTCTACAGTGACCCTAAAGCGATGCATAATGAGGAGGACATTGTGAAGCCATTTACCCCGCCTTTTACCCTAGCGTTACTGTCATTCAGCCTGTTGGCTGCCCTTCCTGTTTTTGCCAAAGATACTGGCTATCTGTTTGTTAGCAGCGAAAAAGACAACAATATCAGCGTACTCGATGCCAAAACCTTTGAAGTGGTCAAGCGGATTGGCACGGCTGCCCGCCCGCGCCACCTGCAATTCAGCCCTGATCGCAGCAAAATTTACGCCGCCTGCGGTGATGGTGCGGCGATTGACATTATCGACGTTGCCAAACTGGAACTGGTCGACCGCATTGCTGGCATCGAAGACCCCGAATTATTCGACATTAGCGCTGATGGCAAAACGCTATATATCTCGCTGGAAGATGATGGCGCACTCGGTATCCTCAATCTGGACGAATACTTTGCTAAACGCGGCGACAAACCCGACCTGAGCGTTGCTGAACCAGCCCCGCCGGGTGAAAGCAGCGAGTCCGAAGACGACAAAGCCGATCACGATGATGATGAAAAAGAGGGGGAAGGCGACGCTGACACCACAATTCCCGGCATGAAAACCGTGGAAGTCGGCGAAGAACCGGAAGGTATCTTGCTCAGCCCGGATGGTAAAACCGTGTATGTGACTTCTGAAGTGGCGAACACTGTCCACGTCGTGGATACCGCCAGCGGTGAGATGCAAGCGAATATCGTGGTCGGCAATCGCCCACGCCGTTTCGCCATGACCCCCGACCAAAAAGAATTGTGGGTCACGAATGAAATCAGCGGTGAAGTCACCATCATTGACCCCGCCACCAACAAAGTGACCAAAACCATTAAGTTCCAGCCCAAAGGTTTCCGCGAGGAAGATGTTACCCCGGTTGGCATTGCCATGAGCAGCGACGGTAAAACTGTGATTGTCGGTTTGGGTGGGGCAAATCACATTGCCTTCGTCGATGTTGCCAGCCAGGCAATTCAGGACTACGTGTTGGTGGGTAAGCGAGCCTGGAACGTGACCTTGAACCGTGATAATAGCTTGCTCTACGTTGCCAATGGCTTGAGCGATGACATCTCGGTAGTGGATATTGCCAGCCGCAAAGTGGTGAAATCGGTGCCGATTGCACGTGTACCGCATACGGTGCTGATTGATGATTAGCAGAATTCTTGTCCTCCTTGCGCTATTGCTGAGTAATGCGGTAAGCGCTGCCGATTTCCCCATCGGCTACCTGCAATTGCAGGATGACGCGCGTTACAGTGGCAAGCGCACCTTTGCGCAATACCTGATGCAGCCACTCGGTCGCCCTTACGCGGGAGCTGAGGTGGCGCTAAAGGAAAGCAAATTCCACGGTTCCGCCGTTGGTGCAGAATTCAAGCTGCAACAGGTCAAAGGTAAAGATACTGCCGACTTGCTGGCGCAGGTGGAGAGCCTCAGTAAGCAAGGCGTGCAGTTTTTCGTGGTGGATACCCCAGCGGCTACGCTGGCGGAATTGGCAGCGGCTACCAAGGGCAAAGACTTGTTGCTATTAAATATTTCTGCCCGCGAAGACAGCTTGCGGCAAGCGCAATGTCAGGCGCATTTGCTGCACCTTATCCCCAATTACGCGATGCTGACCGACGCGCTGACTCAATACCTAAAAGTGCGCAAATGGAATGAAGCGCTGTTATTGCACGGTGGATCTGACGAAGACCTGCAATTGACTGCCGCGTTTGAACGTTCCGCCAAGCGTTACGGCGTGGAAATTGACGAAAAGCGCCCGTTTGAATTGAGCAATGACCCGCGTCACCGTGATCAGAATAATGTGGCGTTGCTGACCGCTGATGCCGATTACGATGTGATTTTTGTCGCGGATACCCACGGTGAATTTGCCCGCAATGTGCCTTACCAAAGCATTAAGCCGCAGTTAGTGGTGGGGTCGGAAGGTTTAGCCCCAGCCGCTTGGCATTGGGCATGGGAACGCCACGGCGCACCGCAATTGGAAAAGCGTTTCGAGAAACACGCCGGTCGCCCGATGCGTGACGTGGACTGGGCGGCGTGGATGGCAGTCAAGGCGATTGCCGAAGCGGTACAGCGCACTGCCAGCACTGACTTTGCCAAACTGCGCGAACACTTGCTGAGTGATGCGTTCATTTTGGATGGTTTTAAGGGCAAACGTAGCAATTTCCGTCCGTGGGATCGCCAGTTACGCCAGCCGATTTTGCTGGGAACGCATAACTGGGTGGTGGAACGCCTGCCGCTGGATGGTTTCCTGCACCAAACCAATAACCTCGACACCTTGGGCTTTGATGAGCGCGATAGCCAATGTAAGTTTTGAGAGCCTGTCTTTGGCGGAGGATACACCCCCGCCATTTTTACTTGGACTAAAAGTCGAAACTAACGCCTCCCATGATTTGCCGCCCGCGTCCGGCGGTTTTGCCATCGACACGGCTGGCGAGGTATTCCTTATCCGCTAAGTTTTCCGCACTGATGAAATAGCTGGCTTTGGAATTACCGGGCTTGTAATTCAAAGAGGCGTTCAACAGGGTGTAGGCGGGAATCGTGCCTTCTTCACCCGATTCATTTTCTACGGTGGTGTTCGCGCCATCCGCAAACTGTTCGCTGACGTGGTTGACACCAATACGCGCATCTAAACCGTTGGGGTGTTCGTAGCCAAGGTTTACGCTGGCAAGGTGCTTGGGTGCGTAGGGCATCCGATTGCCGCTGAGAATATCTTCATCGGCAACATCGGTTTTGAATTTGGCATTGGCAAGATGGGTGTAACTGCCTTGCAGGTAAACATTGCTGCTGGTGTTATTCAGTACCCCAAAGTCAACCCGCCCTGCCAGCTCAACCCCGTTTTGCTGGGTTTTGCCGCCGTTGAAGAAACGCCCGTTATCCTGAATCACAACCTCGTCAAAATCGGTGTGGAACACGGTGGCTTCGGTGGTAATACCGGGCTTGGGTTTGCTGCGCACGCCCAGTTCCCAGTTAGTGCTTTCCTCTGGCTTGGTGTTGCTGACCACCGCACTGTCAGCACCATCGGCACTAATGTCGCGGTCAGGGCGCGGCGGGGCAAAACCTTTGTGGACACCGGCAAACACCGTGGTTTTTTCCTTGCCATTCCAAGCGACCCCAAAGCCGGGCAGGACTTTGGTTTGCTTATTGCTAAGCTGGGATTCGGGGTTGTTTTGCGGTTGACCTTCAGCGCGTTTCACATCGGTGTTGATGGTGAGATCTTCGACCCGCACGCCCGGCGTAATCGACCAGTCACCAAGATGTGAGGTGTTTTGCGCGTAATACGATTTGGCATCGAGGTCAATGTCGATTTGCTCACGATGCCCCGTACCGCCATTCACGCCGACAAAGCTGGTGGCGTAGTCTTTGTCCTGAAAGCGCGGGTCAGCTCCCCGGAATTGGTTACGTTCCTGCGTTTCCTTGTGGTAGCGCATTCCGATCACGGCTTCGTTTTCGACACCAAAAGCGTTATGGCTAATATCCAAGCGCGGTTCAATCCCCCAGTATTGGAAATCGCGGGGTCGCCAGCGCCCACCGCACAATTCCGCATTTTCTTCGGTCGCCACGCCCAAATCTTCACAGCGATCCATCACGGAACGCCCATCCAGACTGCCGGGTTCATTGGTTTGACGGAACGAGGCGCGGCTATTATCGACGTAATAGGCTTGTGTGCTTAGTTTGGCTTTGTCGTTGATTTCCAGCGTGTGTTGCACTTGTGCGGTGGTGCGTTCCTGCTCGAAACGGTCATTTTTACCGGTCGGGGCTTGGAAGGGGTCTTCGGCGTATTCCACTGTTCCCAAGCCGGTTTCAGACACATGCGAATCTTCGGTAAACTGCGATACCTTCGCGGTCAGGGTTTGTTTGTCATTGAGATTGAGCTTGCCCTTGAGGGTGTATTCGCTGACATCGAAATCGTGGTTGGTACGGATACCATCGCCTTGTTTTTTAATGACATCGAGTCGCACCCCGCCTTTTTCATTGCCTGCGCCAATAGTGGCGGCTATCCCTGTGTAATTATTATTGCCAACGCTGGCAGTCACACTGCCTTCTCGCCCATTTTCAGGCACGGGTTGGGTGACGAAATTGATCATGCCGCCGATGGTTTGCGGGCCATACAGCACTTGCCCTGAGCCTTTGACCACTTCAATCGTGTCTACCCGTTCGGTTGGCGTGGTGTAATGGGCGGAAGGGTCGCCATACGGCCCTAAAAACAAGGGCATTCCATCTTCCAGCAGCAAGGTGCGCGAGGAACGCCGGGGGTCTAAGCCGCGCATCCCAATATTCACCCCCAAGCCCATGGTATTTTCACCGACGACATGAATGCCGGGGACGGTGTTTAGGGTTTCTTCTACCGAAAAGGCGCGGCGTTGTTCTAAATCCGCACGGTCAATAATTGCGAATGAGCCGGGAACACCGTCGAGTTTTTTGGGCAAAATACCCACGACATCAATGCTACCCAGTGCCGTGACCTCGGTATCCGCTAGCAATAAGCCAGGGGTCACGCCAACCGCCAGTAATACCGCGATACGCAGTTTGTTATGGGGGAACTGTGTTATTTTCATCCTGCTCTCCTTGGGAATGTGGTTCAATTAACACAGTGTAAAGGTCGGTACGTTGGAAAATCGTTGGGGCGTTCTCAGGATTCTCTCAGAAACTTAAACCCTATGCCGCGCACGGTGTGGATCATGCGGGGAATGCCGTCCGGTTCGAGTTTGCGGCGTAAGTAACCGATGTACACATCTACAGCATTTTCGGTGACGTCAGCGCTGGCATCCCAAGCATGAGTAAGCAGGTGCTGGCGGCTTAACACCTCGCCCGCATGGCGCAGCAAGTATGCCAGCAACAAAAATTCACGTTCCGTCATCGCCAGCAGTTGACCGGCTAAGCGGACTTCGCGGGTATCCAGATTGAGGTGCAGCTCTCCGGCTTGCAGTTGGCGGGTCGGGGCATATTGCAGCGATTGGCGGCGTTCCAAGGCTCGCAGCCGTGCGGTGAGTTCTGAAAATGCAAACGGTTTGGTGAGGTAATCATCCGCTCCGGCATCCAACCCGGCGATTTTGCTTTCCAGCGCATCACGGGCGGATAACACCAAAATCGGCATGGTCGCGGCTGTTAAACGCCAAGCACGGCACACGCTTAAACCATCCATATCCGGCAAGCCCAAATCCAGAATGGCAAGGTTCGGCGGGTTCGCCATCGCCCGCAGTGCGTCTTTGGCGGTTGTGACCCATTCGACTTGCCAGCCTTCCATTGCCAAACCCCGGCAAATAAAGCTGGCAATGCCGGAGTCATCTTCCACCAGTAATACACGCATGGCTGCACTCCTAAAACACAATGGCAATACTGGTGCCGACATTTGGCAGACTGCTAACGTTCACCTCACCGTGATGCTGTTCCACAATCCAGCGAGCAATGCCCATGCCTAAACCGTAGCCACGTCCGTGATGGGCTTGCGTATTCGGGTTGGCTTGGTAATAACGCTCAAACAAATGCGGCAAGTTTTCCGGGGCAATGCCAATGCCAGTGTCGTGGATGCGCAGGGCGATTTTCCCCGTTTCTGCCTGTAAGGATAGGGTAATCGTACCGCCTGCGGGGGTAAATTTAATGGCATTATCCAGCAAGGTCATCAGCAATTGCCGCAACCAATCGGCATCGCCCGTCATGGTGACGGCGTGGTCAGGTAATGCCAATTGGATTACCACTTGGCGGCTGTTGGCAAAGCCTTGGATAGTGCGCACCGTGTCTTGTAACAGCTTGCACCATTCCACGGGTGCAAACTGCAAGCGCAGTACGCCGTTTTCAGCACGGGCGACGGCTAACAAGTCTTGGATGCGGCGTTGCAGGTAAGCGCTATTGGCAAGAATAACGTCCAAGGTTTGGCGGTAGAGTGTGTTATCCGCCTGTGGATTCAGCAGCGCAATATCCGCTTCCCCCATCATGACGGTTAGGGGGGAACGCAGTTCATGGCTGACATCTTCCAAAAAACGCCGCCGGTTGTGATCGGTTTGGCGCAGATGTGCATTGCTGGTTTGTAAGGAACGGGTGCGTGCAGTCAGTAGATAAACCAATGTCAGGGCGGCTACCACACTCATTACCACCATGACGGTAATGATCAGGTGCATGTATTGTTGTAGCTCGCGGTGGGTTTGCTTGACGGTGTGTAACTCGGCTTGTTCGTCGGTTAAGGCGGCATCCAACAACGGTTGCAGGTTTTGTTGATACAACGCCAACACCGTGCCGCTAAACCATTGCAGTTTTGCGTGCATATTGTTCTCGCTAGTGACCGGCGGCTGATTGGCAACGCGGAGTAAATGGTTCAGCTCATGTTGCATCCGTTGGAAATGGTCAATTTCAGCGAATTCTGCGGCTTTATCGTGTGTTTGGACTAGGGCGGCTTCCTGATGACTGATGGTGACTAAGGCTTGAAAGCGTGCTTGGATCTGCTGGGTTGAATCACTTAATGCGGGGGTTGCCTTATCTTGCAATAGCACTGCTATCTGACGGCTGAAATGCTGGTGAATATCACCGTGCAAGCGTTGCAATGCTTGTAATTGCTGATGGGATTTGTCTGAGCGTTCCAGTAAATACCCAAGGTAATGGGTTGCCCACAGATTGGTCATAACCAGCACGCTGATGATGAGCAGGTACAGCGCCATTACTGCTTGAATGCGCCGTCTGAGGGGATGCCAAAATTGCCGGAATGCTTGCATGGGTGTCTCGTTGCTGCTGCTGGGCTTACGTTATGCGCTTTGCGGTTGGCAAAAGGTTGGCATGAGCAAAGCAACCTCCGGTGCAACCAACCAATAACAAACCTTCGCTGTGGCATAGTCCGCATCACGGTTATTTTATTAGCGGAGCTGCGATGAAACATAACGCTTGGTTGTTAGCACTGCATTGGTTGTGGTTCTTTGGCTTATTGCTGATGGGCTTGGCAGCGTTGTGGGATAAGGGCATTTTGCCATGGATGTTCGCGACCGATAACACGTATTTGTGCCTGTTGATGGTGGGGATTTTCCTGCTCACCTGTTTGCACTGTGGGTATCGCAGTGTGTTTTTGTCGCAGCAAACCCATGCCTTGTGGGATTGGGAACAGGGCAAACGCCGCGATAATGGCGCAGTCATCAGCCGTTATTTGCGTGATTTACAGGCGATTGCGAATCCGCAGGAAAAGCAACTCACGGCGGAATTGCTCAGTGCGCAATTGCGCGGGCAACACGAAGTCGGTTGGTTTATCACCGGGGCGCTGATCAAGTTGGGAATGCTCGGCACGGTGATTGGCTTTGTGATGATGCTGGGGTCAATGACGCATTTGGATGCGCTCGATATTACCCAAGTGCAAACCCTGATGAGCCAGATGACGCAAGGCATGAAAATCGCGCTCAATACCACGATTATCGGCTTGGTCGGCAGTATGTTATTGGGGATTCAATACCTGATGTTGGATCGTAGCGCCGATAAATTGGTGCTGGATGCGGTTCACGCCAGCGAGGTAGTGCATGGCGCTGTTTAAACGCCGCAATACGCTGGATGTCGACCCCTTTAGTGATTTGCTGTTTAACGCCTTACTCACCTTTACCTTTTTGTTTTTAATGGCGTTATTGCTGATGAACCCGACCGCGAAAAGCGGCATTATCAACCCGAAAGCCGAGTTCATGATTACGGTGAGTTGGCCGGATAACTCACCCGATGACATTGATACCTGGGTGGAAGGGCCACAAGGCAAGCTGGTGTGGTATTCGCGCCCGCAAACCGGCTTGATGCACTTGGATCGGGATGACCGTGGCATGGCAAATGACATGCAACTCATTGATGGTAAAGAAATCATTAACCCCTTGAATCAGGAGGTGGTAACGATTCGCGGGCGACCACCGGGCGACTATACCATCAACGTGCATTATTACCGCAGCCAAACCCTGCGCCCTGTACCCGTCACGGTGTATGTGGCGGAAGTGAATCCAACCCTGAAAGTACTGCATTACGCCACTACCACGCTAGAGCGGTTGGGCGAAGAAAAAACGGCAGTGCGTTTCAGCATTACCCCGGATGGGCAAATCACCGACATTAATACGCTACAAAAATCCCTCGTGTTAGGAGAAAAACTATGACCGAAATGCTCGCCCTATTGGTGGTGGCGTATGTGTTTTTGCTGGCAATGGTGGTGCTGGTGTTGACACACGGGCGGCTGCATTGGTTGGTAAAATTCGGTTTGGTCATCATTGCCACTGGGTTTTATTGGGTCAGTTATCAGGGCTGGCAACAGGTACAGGGTTGGCCTGCGCAAACCGCTTTGCCGGATAAATTCCTATTGCACGCTTCGGTGATTGAAGAGCCGAATCAGGAACAAGGCACGCCGGGGCGTATCTTTATTTGGGCATCGAATCTGAAAGGCAGCAAACCGGAAGGTGAACCACGTGCCTACCAGATTGAATACGGGCGTGAGGTGCATTCGGCTTTGCAAGATGCGTTACGCAATCAACGCAATGGCAATGTGCAAATCGGTACCAAAGAGCGCAAACGCACCAGCAACGAAATGGCGCAAACCAATGCCAAACAGGTGAGCGATTTGAAAGACGACCTCAAGTTCAGTAATTTGCCCGACCCTGCGTTACCGGAGAAGTGAGATGAAACGCTGGTATTTCACGTTGTTGTGCCTGCCATTGTTGTACGCTTGCGGCAAACCGGCAGCGGATGATTATTTCCCCTTGGATAAGGGTTTGCGTTGGGAATATCAAGTGACGATTACCCAACCGCACCGTGCCGAGAGCAAAACCCTGACAATTGAGAATGTAGCGACGGAAAGCGTGCAAGATACGCCGACTACGGTGCGCCGTACCAGCGATGGCACCGATTACTACATCGCTCGCACAGAGGATGGTCTGTACCGCATTGCCAAACGTACCATCGTGGAATTAGTCCCACAACGGGATGCAACGCCGCGCATGGTATTGCCTGCTACGGTTCGCCAAGCCATCGGTAAAACCTGGTCGAACCCTTCCATGCCCTACCTGATTGAGCGCGTGTTTGAAGGCAATGATGAAATCACCGCCGGTTCACTGCGTTTCCCCATGACCTATACCCTGACGAGTGTGAATGAAACCGTGAGTGTGCCTGCCGGTACGTTTACCCAGTGCGTATTGGTGGAGGGGCAAACCGAATTGTCGCTGTATGCGGATGTGCGCAAAGGCCATTCGCTGGTGCCGATTACTACCCGCGAATGGTATGCACCGGGGGTAGGCTTGGTGAAGTTGGTGCGTGATGAACCGTTGGATACCGACATCTACAAAGGCGGCACGATGACGCTGGAACTGATGCAGTTTACGGATTAGCCCGTTGCACGCCTAGGGCTTGAATGCTTGCGGGGTGACGGTGTGCAGGGGTAAACCGGCTTGTTGCCAGCCGTCGGTGCCATCCTTGAACCAATACACCTGCGTGTAGCCATACTGGCGCACCCGTTGCACGGTATTCCACGACATCCAGCAATCCGCCACGCAAAAGAATACCAGCGGCTTATGTTTGTTGCCGCTGGTTAAGTGTTGTAAGTGGGTTTGTAAATACGTTTCCATCTCGGCATCGAGTGTGCCGTAGCCAACATTGGGTAGCCATACCGCCTCCGGTAGGCTGTAATGGTCTTCATTCGGCAGCCATTCGCTGGGGAAGCCGGGTTCATTGCGCCGCAAAATTGCCCAGACATCAATCAATACCGGCTCAGCCGTTTGCAGCAGGGTTTGCAATTCCGTGACATTGAGGGTGATAGCATTGGGAACACAGGCGGGCGTTGCCCCGCGATAGTGTTCCATTTTTAATTCCGGTGGCATATCCGGGGTACGTTCACATTGGGTAATACCCAAATCCGGCTGGCAGGCAGCTAAGCAGAGAGTGAGTGGGAGTAGGAGGAGTTTCCGCTTCATTCCACCTGTTTCGCCGGTTTCAGGTTCGCTTGTTCCAGCGCGGGGTACAGATGACTGACCGAGCGCCGCAGTTCATTTTTGGCTAATGCTACATCCTTGAAAGCGGCGGGGATGGGCGTTTGCATCACTTCTGTCATGTCCAGCCCATTGGCAGCCGCGTCTTTCAGAGCGGTTTCCAGCCATTGCAGCCATGCACGGGCCTGGGCAATCGGGGCGGAGTCGTTGGCAACGTTGCCATGCCCCGGCACGAGGGTTTTAAAGGGTAAGGCTTGCAGGCTGTCCAAGGTTTGCAGCCATGCATTCAGGGTGGCGTGCGGGGTAGTGGCAGCGCGGTTATTGAAAACCAAATCACCGGCAAACAATACGCCCGTGGTATGGTCAAACAGCACCAAATCGCCAGCGGTATGCCCTTGCAAGGCAATTACTTCCAATTCATGCCCGCCGATGATTTCCTTGCCTGCTTTGGCTTCTTGGGTGGGGGCGCTGATGCGGGTATCGCGCATCCAGTCGCCGATCAGCCGGTACATATTGCCGCTAAAGGTTTCGCCTTCCGCCTTAATGCCGTCGCGTGTAGCGGGCAGGGCGTAAATCGGCACATCGCCATACACTTGATTGCCAAGGAAATGATCGGGGTGATGGTGGGTAATGTAGACTCGCAGGATTTTCTTGCCGGTCAGCTTTTCAATGGCTGCCCGCTGTTGCTCACCGAAACGTCGGGATACGCCCGTATCAATCACCACTACGCCATCGGCAGTGACAATAAAGCCGGTATTGACAATGAAACCGCCATTGGCTTTGGAAAAGTCTTCGGTTTTGCCTTCGATAACGTAAGTATCAGTAGCAATTTGCTGCGGCTGTAAGGCGTAGTCAAAGTCATTAGCGAATACCGCGCCATTCAACAATAACAGAAAGGCAAGCAGTGCCTGCTTGAACCCCTCACCCCAACCCCTCTCCCTCAAGGGGAGAGGGGCTAAGAGTTTATCTTTCTTGCTCCCCCTCGCCCCTTGAGGGACGACGCTGAAAGCGGCTGGGTGCGGGGGCTGGGGGGTGAGGGGTTTCTTGATCATCGCGTTACCTCCGCCGCAATTTTGTTGCCGTTGTTGTCGCGCCCTTCCAGTTTGAAGGTGGTTGCTTTGCCGACATCCAAACTCAGCATGGGGTTTTCGCTGATGGGTTCGTACAGATCCAGTTCTGCCAGCAGATTACCTTGTGCATCCTTGACGTTGAGGTTTTCGATATAGAAATTGGGAATACCGCTTGCCAAGCCGGTATCCATCGGGTGCATGACGCGGATACGCAAACGGTTGTTTTCTGCCCGTTCCCACACATTGGCGGACACTTGACCCAACGATTTGCTCCAGTCACCGGATGAGGTGCCAACGCTGGGCAACGTGCAGCCGCCGCCCGCCGCATTGACGTAAGTGCTACCCACATGCCACACCCCATCAGCGGTTTTTGCCGCCACACGGATAGGGCTGCCTTGTTGCAGTTTCATGCGAAACGCCAGACTCGCGGGTACGGTTTTGGGGCGGAAATTGAGGACGTGGGGCAGCGGGTTTAAATCCGATACCACCACGATTTCCTGAATGCCGCTTAAGGCGCTGGCATCGAACGCAACTGGCACATTCAAGGAATCTTCGGCATCCGCCGGAGCATCCACTTTCACTTTGTCATCGAATACATACGGCTCACCCTTGAGGAAGCGCGAATGCATCGCTCCCCATTGCGGGGAATTGAGCGGATCAAGTTCTGCTGCGCCTGCCGGTTGACAGAGCAGGCAGAGTAATAACCATCTGCCATGCCGGAACATAAAGCCTCACTTCTGCGCAGTGTTTGCCGCAGGGGTTGTGGTGGTCGCAGTCGGTGGTGCGGCGGGGGGGGCATAGGTCAATTTGTGCTGCTCGAAAATCTGTTTTACCGTGCCGTCTCTGACCAACTCTGCCATGGCGTTGTCGATAGCACTGGCAAGTTCGGCGTAATCGGCTTTGACCGCTACACCCATTGCCCAACTATCCCGTGCTAAACCGGGGGTAGTCAGGCGCTGAATCTGAATGTGTTCGGGGCGTTCTGCAAGAACACCTTCCAGTTCACCGCGTGGTCCCATAATTCCGGCAATCTCGCCTTTTTTGAGGGCTTCGGCTGCCAAGGTTAGGTTGGGGAAGTGGCGCACATTGTTGCTGACTTTGCCTTGCAGGGTTTCCAGCAGGTAAAAATCGCTGAGGGTGTCGATTTCTGCCCCAATCGCTTCGCTGGTGAAATTGGCAATGGTGGGTTGTTTGCCGACCTTGTTGGTATCAAACGCAAACACCACCTGTTCCAGTTGGTAAGGCGCTATGAATTTTACCTGATCTACCTTGGCGGAATAGGCGTTGTCATAGGGCATGTGCAGCATCATATCGGTGACACCGCCGCCGAGGTAATGCCCTTTCCAGACATTATTGCGTAAGTCATCTTCAAGCTTTTCATCGCTGGGGGTGACGAGGCGCACTTCGCTTTTGACGCCAAGTTTTTGGGCGATGGCTTCGGCAAGCGCTACGTCAATACCTTGTTGCTTGCCATCCTTGACGAAGGAATACGGTGGGAAATCTTTATACAGTGATGCACTTAATGTGCCTTTGGTTTTGACATTTTCCAGATCAGCGTGTGCTGGGCTTGCCAATAGGCAGCAGGTGATTGCTGCGGTGAATACGGTCGTTAATTGCATACGTCCTCCTTACGTGGGAAACCCCGTACCACTTCTCCCCAAGCGGTACGGGGCAACAATATCACTTCTTGTCTTCAGGTTTGTCTTCAGACTTGGTTTCTTCCTTTTTGTCTTCTTTTTTCTCTTCCTTGGGAGGTGCGTCTACTGACACAGACTCTAGCCAAGAACGGATCGACCACAGACCTTCCTGTGCGACAATGCCGTCAAATTTGGGCATGTAGGTGACGCCGTTGCGGATAGCGCCGTTAATCATGCGTTCTTTAAAAAATTCGTCGCCTTCTGCACCCAGCGGCAGGGTTTCGCGCAAGTCAGGGGCAATCCCGCCGGATACGCCATCAATCCCGTGGCAACGCGCACAGTTTTGGGCGTAAGCCGCGTGGCCGATTTCAATGGCACGTTCATTGCCAGAATACGGGTTGGTGTCTAGCCAGACGGTGCTGTCTTTAAGCGGTTCTAAACCGCTGATGTCAATGGCTTGTGGAGTGACGTCGCCGTGGGCAAATGCATTGACACCGACAACTAAACCCAGCGTTGCTACCACCACAGAAACAGAACGTTTAACGATTTGCATATCTCATACCTTCGATCAAAAATAGCCCCTTACTAGGTGGGTAACGGGGCGGATAGTCCCCCCGTTACCACACTAAACGCGGGAATTAGGATGTTTTCGGCAGTTTGAATACCCACAGGCTGCCACCCTGATTGAGGTGCTTGACGCTTTTAGCGACTTCGCCACCCCACAACGGAACTGCACCACCCCAGCCGGACGGTACGGCAACAAACTGTTCACCGTCTTGTTCCCACGTCACTGGGATGCCGACCACACCAGAGCCGGTCTGGAACTTCCACAGTTCCGCACCTGTTTTGGCATCAAATGCTTTCAGGTAGCCTTCCGGCGTGCCGGTAAACACCAGATTGCCAGCGGTAGTCAGTACGCCACCCCAGAGTGGTGCTTTGTTTTTGGCTTCCCAGACGATTTTGCCGGTTTTCGGATCCATCGCCCGCAATGCGCCGATGTAATCTTCGTTCAATGGCTTGATGGTGAAACCCGCCCCCAAGTAAGCCGCGCCTTTTTTGTAGCTGATCGGCTCGTTCCAGATGTCCATGCCCCATTCGTTGGCAGGCACGTAGAACAGCTCGGTATTCGGGTTGTAAGCCATCGGCATCCAGTTTTTACCGCCTAAGAATGAGGGCGCGGAGAATACCGATGTGCCTTTGTCAGCACCCTCACTGGGTTTGCCGGGGCGGTTGTCGTCAATGTATTCCGGGCGACCGGTTTTCAGGTCAATACCTTTTGCCCAAGTAATCTGGTTGACGAAGGGGGTGGCATTGATCAGCTTGCCATTGGTGCGATCCAGTACGTAGAAGAAGCCATTACGGTCAGCGTGACCACCGGCTTTGATGACCGTGCCGTCTTCTTGCTTCAAGTCAAACGAAATGAATTCGTTGACGCCATCGAAGTCCCAACCATCATGCGGTGTCCACTGGTAGTGCCACTTAATTTTGCCGTCATCGGGGTTGATGGCCAGTAACGAGGAGGAATACAGGTTGTCACCGGGGCGCAGATGCGAGTTCCACGGCGAAGGGTTGCCTGTACCGAAAAACAGTGAATCGGTATCCACGTCGTAAGTACCGCCTAACCAAGTGGCTGCACCACCGGTTTGCCACAAGTCACCCGGCCAGGATTTGTTGGTTTCGCCGGTAATGCCGTTGTCTTTGCCATCCAATGTCCCCATGTGACCTTCGACTGAGGGGCGTGACCAGACCAGTTTGCCGGTTTTGGCATCACGGGCTTCGACTTTACCCACGACACCGAATTCACCACCGGAATTGCCCGTAATGACTTTGCCTTTCACTACAATGGGGGCGGCGGTATTGGAGTAACCCGCTTTGAAATCGCCCAGCTTTTCTTTCCATACCACTTTGCCGGTTTCTTGGTCGAGGGCAACCAGTTGCGCGTCAAGGGTGGCGAAAATAAACAGGTTGTCGTACAGCGCCCCGCCACGGTTTACCACGTCACAGCACGGCATAATGCCTTCGGGCAAGCGGTGGTCGTATTGCCATAGCTCTGCGCCAGTTTTAGCATCAACGGCGAAGGCACGTGAATAGGAGGCAGTGGTGAATATCTTGCCATTATGTACCAATGGCTGGGCTTCCTAACCACGCTGTTTTTCATCCCCAAACGACAGTACATAGGCTGGTACAAGGTTTTTCACGGTCTCGGCATTAAGCTTATCCAATGGGCTGAAACGTTGCCCTTGTAAGCCCATACCGTAACTCACGACATTATCGGTGGTTTTGGCATCGTCGGCGATGTCCTGATCGGTAACGGCGAACGCGGCAGTGGTACTAAACGCAGCGCCAATGGCAAGTGCCAGCACTAATTGACGGAATGAACGCTCTGGTTTCATGAATGGTTTCTCCTCTCCAGCTAAAGCAATTGTAGGTAGAACCCGTAAACGCCTCCCAAAGCGACTTACGGATGTTAGAAAACAGCTTAACGAACATCAGGTTGGAAAAAGGTTGGGCGAATTTGATTTTTGTCGTTGCCGAAAAACGAGGGGTTTGCTAGTGCCAACCCCTAAGCGGCTGCTATCAATCGCCTGTGTAATCACCTGATGATGCGGTGACTTTGCGCAAGTGGGGTCGGCATTGGTCGGGTCGCCGGTCAGTTTGAAGGCTTGGCAATGACAACCGCCAAAATCTTTTTCACGTTCATCGCAGGTGCGGCACGGCTCTTTCATCCAGTCTTCGCCCCGGAACTGATTGAAGGCGGGCGATTCGTTCCAAATCCATTCCAGCTCATGGTCACGCACGTTATGCAGCGCCAACCCCGGTAAATCGCGGGCAGCATGGCAGGGCAACGCCACCCCATCCGGGGCAACCGCAAGGAACACCCGACCCCAACCGCCGACACAGGCTTTCGGGCGGTTTTCGTAATAATCCGGCACCACGTAGTAAATACGCATTTTGCCCTTGAGCTTGGCCTGATACTCATGCGCTACCCGTTCGGCTTCGCGCACTTGTTCCAGTGTCGGTAGCAAATGGTCACGGTTGAGCAATGCCCAGCCTTCAAATTGCGTGGTGGCCAATTCCACGTAATCGGCTTGCAATTCCACGGCTAAATCCAGCATTTGGCTGACGCGGTGGCTGTTCTGGCGGTGGATCACGAAACACAACACCATCGGGTAGCCATTGGCTTTCACCGCTCGCGCCATGTCGAGTTTGTGCTGGAAAGCGTCAGTACCCGCCAGATAATCATTCAGCACCGCGTCATCGGCTTGGAAACTCACCTGAATATGATCCAGCCCCAGTTCGCGGAAACGTTCCACCCGTGCCGCATCCATGCCCACACCCGACGTAATCAGGTTGCTGTAATAGCCGAGTTTGCGGGCTTCACCGATGAGGATTTCCAAATCTTTGCGTACCAGCGGTTCGCCGCCGGAAAAGCCCAGTTGCGCCGCGCCGAGTTGGCGGGCTTGGT
This sequence comes from Thiothrix winogradskyi, assembly GCF_021650935.1. NCBI lineage: Bacteria > Pseudomonadati > Pseudomonadota > Gammaproteobacteria > Thiotrichales > Thiotrichaceae > Thiothrix > Thiothrix winogradskyi. Next base: position 1,074,430 of record NZ_CP091244.1, read on the forward strand.
GCAATACCCGCAGCCAGCCTTCGGTATCGAGTTCGTCTTTTTTGGGAATAAGGTTGAGAGGGTTACTGCAATACGGGCATTGCAGCGGGCAGGAATGGGTCACTTCCGCTAAGAGCCAGAGCGGCGGCGGTGGTTTAGCCATAACGCACCCACCCACGCTCTAGCGCTTCAGCCAGAAAACTCAGCACATCTTCGCGCAAGTCTTCCGCTTCGTATTCGTTTTCCAAGTCAGCGATGACGCGCACTATGCTGCGTTCGCCATTACAGAACGTCAGAATGGCAGCAGCGGTTTCATTGAGTTGCACCATGCCTTCGGGGTAGAGCAGCACATGGCAGTCTTGCACCGGTTCCCACTGAAAGCGGTAGCCGGGGGCAAGTGCCGGTTTGGCATTCAGGTCAGGCATTTTCCACCTCCGCAATGTTGAAATACGGCGGCATGTGTTGAATGTATGCCAGATACATCGCATCCAGCATTGTCCACAACACATCCAGCTTGAACTTGAGGATTTGCAGAGCGCGTTGCTGTTGCTCGACCGTGGTGAAATGTTGCAGGGTTAACGCCAGCCCGTGATCGACATCGCGGTGGGCTTCGGTCAAACGGTTGCGGAAATATTGCAACCCGGCGTTATCAATCCACGGGTAATGATCCGGCCAGCTTTGCAGGCGCTGGCGGTGCGCGGTCGGGGCGAACAATTCGGTCAGCGAGGAACACACCCCTTCGCGCCAATCAGCGTGATGCACGAAATTGATATAAGCATCTACCGCGAAACGCACGCCCGGCAAGACATGGCGCTGGTCGAGCAATTCCTCACGCGGCACACCGCAAGCTTCGCCTAGGCGTATCCATGCTTCAATCCCACCGTCGGAAACATGGTCGGTGGCAGGCCCGCCGTCGTGGTCGAGGATGCGTTGAATCCATACCCGGCGCACGTCGCGATCCGGGCAATTGAATAGCAGTGCCGCATCTTTGCGCGGAATCGTGACCTGATAATAAAAGCGGTTGGCAACCCAGCCACGCAATTGCGCGGCATTGAGCTTGCCCTCGTACATCATCTGCTGAAATGGGTGGTGAATGTGGTAATAGCGCCCCAGTGAGCGCAATTGCTGTTCAAATTCGGCGGGTGTCCACGCGGTCGTCATCGGTTATCTCCTCTCCCAAAGATTGTCCACAGTATGGAAGTCGTGGGGTTGGAGAAAGGTTGGTTGTTAAAACCGGAGATAGTGGGTATGACGATTATCTTCAATCTGTCGTTATTTGGACTTTTGTATTACAGTTAGTGCATTCATTGAAAAAAGGTAGTATTTGGTATGCAACTGGCAACGATTTCTCCCAAGTTCCAAGTGGTGATTCCACGTGCCATACGTGAGCCGATGGGCATTCAAGTGGGACAAAAAATGCAGGTGTTACGTTACGGTAATCGTATTGAGTTGATTCCATTTAAAATAGCCAAAGAGTTACGCGGATTTTTGCGTGGTATTGATACAACCATCGAGCGTGAAGGTGATCGTGTATGAAGGTCGTGGATTCGTGTGGTTGGTTGGAGTATTTTGCTGATGGTGCAAATGCCGATAAATTTGCAGCCGCTATTGAAGATACCCAACAGTTGATTGTTCCCGTGATCAGTATTTTTGAAGTATTCAAGCGTGTGCTACAGCAACGCGGTGAGGATGCTGCATTGCAAGCCGTTGCAATCATGTCACAAGGGCAGGTGATTGATTTGGATATGTCACTTGCCTTGATGGCAGCGAAACTCTCTGCTGAACTTAAAATGCCTATGGCGGATAGCATCATCCTCACCACTGCACGCCAATACCATGCAGTTGTTCTGACACAAGACAACGATTTTGAAGGCGTGGCAGGTGTGGAGTATTTTAAAAAAGTCACTTAGTCAGCTCGTGACAACTTGGTGAAAAGTTTGGCGTATTCGCTGTAATATCATCAAAAATCGTTTTCAAATCAGTATCACGAAGTTCTTCAGTGCTTGCAGTTATGACGATTCCATGTAACTGCGCCCTAAGATCATACCAGCGTTGCTGTAAAATTTTCCAATTATGTTCATCGTAAGTGCCACGAAATACGACGGATCTGATTTCAATCCGAGAAAAATGTTCAGGTTTTTCGTTCGCTTGACTCTCACGCACAAGCGTATTTTCCCAATGGCTACCAACTCGGTCAACGCGACCAATTTGCTGCTCAACAATACCGGGATTCCATTCGGGATGAAGTAATATAACAATTCGACAGGCTTTATGTAGATTCAAACCTTCACGACCAACCATTGATTGGGCAACTAAAACTTTCGGAAAGCTATGCAAACGGTTAAAAGCCACTTGCATAACCCGACGTGATTCCAGTTTGGTTTCTCCATACATAAATCGAGCGAAACTGCCGCGTTGGTGATTATACTCATAACCTAGCCGCTCTCTAATTAATGGAAAATCAATTATTTTTTCATTCGACTCATCATTATTATCAGCGTTATCTGTATCTACAATAGCTTTGGGTGCATCATCATGATCGGCATTGTCTGTATCCATAATGGCGTTAATTAATTCAATGAATGTATTGGCATAGTCTTTTGGTAATAATTTTTTGTTTCCATCTAATAATTCGTACATGGCGCGGCTTAACCAAATCAATGTATCGTCATCATTTTGGATGTCATGCAATATTTTTCTCATTGGATTAATGCTTTGCCCTAAACCTTGCTGAATCGTATCTATAAGCTGATTTCTAAATGAATTTAAGCGACGTTGTTCCTTATGGTATTGTTTATCCAGCTCACGGTTGATGCTTTCAATTGTAGGAAAACGAGTATCAAGCTGTAACTGAGTACATGCAGCTTGAACTGCTGCCTCCTCATCCTGATGTACCGTAGCCTGTGGCCAATGCGTATTGGTTTGTAGTCGATGTAACATTTGCCTTGCGTTCAACAGATTAACCAATGCTCTCATTGGCTGAGTAAAGCGTCCAAAAACTAGTACTTTTTCATCTTTTTCAATGTATTTTTCAATTTCCTCAACTGTTGCAAGAATAGCAGGATGGTCATAAAGTAATGCTTGTTTTTCAAAGCTATTGCCAATAACAACTAACCACCATTGAATACGTTGCTGACGTTTTTCATCATCATCAACTGATTTTTGATTATCACTTTTCATTTCATCCTGTTTGGGCTTGTCAGATTCTGTGTACAGATGCTGATCAATTAAGGAGGAAATTCCATGTCCATTACCAAGGGTAAGTCTTAATCGTTTCGCTTTGGGGTCATCTGCCTGATTTGCAACGACAGATAATGCTTCGGCTGCGCAAATGGCTTGTTTCCATGATGCAGATAATGAGGCTGTTGTGATTGGGATTTCCTGTTGGTAACGATAGTCACTGGCAGGTAAACCCGTTAATGTCTGAAAGTCTTTGACTGCTTGATCCTCACGCTTATCTCGGCGCAACAGAAAAGGTGACAAGGTGGACTGAAACTGTTTGGCAGCATGTTTGTACTCTTCACGAGTTCTTTCATTACTGCGCCAAGTTTTCTGAAGGTGCTGAACTGCATGGATATAAGTCTCAATAGATGGATGAATGTCATTCATTTGCTCCACATCAAGTTGAATACGTTGCAGTATTTGCTTCCATTGTTCCAAGTGCAATTCCACAGGTGTTGCAGTCAAAGCAACCCGCCGGGTACTAGTGGTTGGTAGAATAACATTACTCAGCAGTCGTGATAGACCACTATCTTCTGCGCGACTTTTATGAGCCTCATCAATAATCACTAAATCAAAAACACCCAAACCAATACCTACTGCTCTTTCCAGCCAGATACGCCCCTCTTTATGCTTATGGTAGAAATCTCCTGAGCGCAATGGCATAGTATTCCATGCATCATTTTCATAGAGATTATCTAATAAATGAAAAGCAGGATGTGAAGCATCTTCAGGAATTTCTTTGACAATACTCTCTGCTGCATTACATACCCAATAATCTGATAAATTTTCACTGAGAGAGCCACGGGGTAATCGCCCATCTTGTCGCTTGCGCCATTCTGCAAACAACCGGGGAAGTAAAGCCCAACGCCAACTATCTGATTTATTACCTAAACGCCAGTTGGTAAATGAGTGTGAGACTAAAACAATATCTTCATTAAACCACGGTGCTTGCTCTTGCGGATCATCTGATTTCCATGCCTTGAGATAAGCCCAAAAGCTTCTTAGTACAGACTTCGTATTAGGTCTACCACATTTTTGTCGTTCGTCTTGCCGTTTTTGTATTTCATCCTGCCATTGATAACCCAAGCCGGGGGGAATCAAAATAGCAACGCGCCCCTTACATTCAACAACAGCATGTGCCAACTCAACCGCTACACGGGTTTTCCCCATGCCAACTTCATCAGCAATCACTACGCCATTATTGGCAATACGATCAGCAAGAGCCAAGATGCTTGCCTGTTGACCATCGTTCAACCATGTTTCTTTGCCTTGCTCACGCAATTGTTTTTGTTTGGCAGCAGAACAACGCAGAATTTCGGCAACTTTTTGCCATCCCTGAAAAGATTGGTTCATGGTTTACTTGCTCCCCAATTTTTTATAGCTGTATACATTCCATTCCTGTTCCAAGCGTAAAAGCATTTCCTCGTAGCATTGTCCTTCACTACTCAGGTTGGTTTCTGCGTAAGCCGGACGGAATGGCTTCTCCCATAATGGACTAAGCGGATTGATGGAAAAATTGCGAAACGCAGATAAAACAACACTGTCTTTTGCTTGTATCAGCGTCTGTTCAAGTCGGTTACACCATGTAAGCCAGTCAACTTGCACTATAGCTGTTTGCTTTTTTGCTATATTTTCAATTAGCTGCATCATTACTCTTGCTGGGTACTGGTTTGATTCAGGCATCCCTATTACATTGTTTGATTGCATAACGTTAGATTCAGTGTCATCCGTATCTGTTGGCAAGTCTTCATCTTCAGGTGGTTGTGGGAAATTGAGCAATTGCCACCACGCATCTTCTAGTTCCAATTGCGGTAATGCAGTACCGGCAAAACGACCATGCTCATCCATCACCGGAACTTCAGTTTGAAACTCGCTATCACCATTGAACCAACGAACCGTAACTTGCCGAGGTTTAGCTTCAACCCAATTAAAGTAGCCTGAATTATCTGTCGCGCATGGTGTGCCGGAAACGCACAGTACATCAAACGGAGTTGTGTCTAAATTTCCAGCTTCATCCGGCACTTTGAGTTTTCCAATGCCATTACTTTCACACCAAACTAGGCAAGCTACAGGAGCAGCAATAAATTGAGTATCACGTTCTGGCATTCCATCTCCTGCACTCAACTTATCAGGGGTTGAATTCAGGTCGTCCTTCCATTGCATAGGCAAAACATTGGTGATTAAGTTCTGCGGCAAGGTTTCTTTGTTACCTTCCCATTGGAAATTTTGCGGGGCAATGATAATGCCAGCTTCAAGATTTCCACCTGATACTGATGTTTTTTGTGCAAATCCAGGAAGTGTCAGATTGCCCGATCCTAGATACAACCATGCGTTATTGCAATACGGGGAATTTTTTCGATAAGTAGCTGAAAACAAAAATTTCGCATGTAAAAATTTTTCTTGTTTTCCTAGAAATGGCGGTTGACCTGCTTTTCTAACACTCCATCCCTGTTTTTTAATTGCATCAATAGAATGAACGATGCACTGGCAATCTAATGGATTTATGAAAACATCTATTTCAGCAGAGTTAGTTAACAAGTCCGCATCTTGAAGTGAATCAACGATTTTACCAAGAACAGTAGGAAGACCCGCACTATTATTAGCTTCATAGAAACCTGACCCCATCGCAAGATAGTTACGACGGATATTTGGATCAGCAAGCTCTGAAATCTTTCCAACTAACTGAGCTAAGAGGGAATGCCTGCGATTATCAAAGAAGCGGGATGATTCTGATGTTTTAATCTCACTGATTTTTTGTAACCATTTCTCGACCTGTACCCTTTTTCTATAAGATTCAGTTTCAATGTTAGTACGCAATTGCAGCAGCCGATCATCAAAATACTCTGTCAGCCAAACCATCATCTGCCATGCTTTATGAACGTCTACACAAGCTTGTTGCCTTTCTTTATTTTTATGAATATCCGTCAAGGTTTGACTGTCAACATCAACTCGCCATGCTAGATCAAGACTATCTTCAAGCGTATTTTTTGTCCAGTTTCCAGTGGAAACAATCAAGCGTATACACCATCGTGATTGCTCAGACTCATGTTGAAATCCCAGTATGGCAACTTTGGCATGTAACAATTTAAACGGTGGGTTTTTCCGTATTGGCAGATGCAACAAGCCCGGTGCAGCAGTCATCGAAATTTGTGGATTACCTGCATCTAGCAATATCGCTAAAACGATACGCCCACTATAAGCACGTTGAGCATTAGTCTGATGTGAGAACCGTTCTAATGCATTATTAAGAAAATCACTATCGGCTGAGTAGCCACACAACCAACCAAAAGTTCCAATAAAATTCTCTGGTGGTTCAAAGTGATGCACCAAAGAAGGAGGAGAGAATTTGCTCATCACTCATCCTCCGTATTTTTATTGCCAACTAACCACTGATCAAGCTGACCATGTAGATCAATATTTAATAGAAACAGATTGCGCATTCGGTAAGAAATTCCTTCTGGCCACTCAGGCCACTGCATATCAGATGAAACATCTGTTTCTATCCCTGAATCTTCTTGGTCATCAACGGTGTTGGAGTGTTGAGCTATATCTGAGCCAATGAATGCCATGCCGGGTACAATGAAATGGTTTCGCTGTTTCAATACACGACCATCACGTTGTACAAGACTGGTAATAATCTTTTCATCATCTTGTACGCATTCGTTTACAAAACTGGTGGCTATTTTGCTGGGAGAAGGATCATGACTGAGATGGATAAAATCTGTTGCTCGTTTTTTTAGTTCTGTAATCGCAGATTGAATTTCTGAAGGCAGAGCGTTTCGTAAATCTAGATGTTGCTTTGCTTGATTGCCAATCTGCAACTCCACTTGGTCTAATACATTAAGTGCAGCCTGACGAGTGAGAAAAAACATTCCACCGGATTGTAAATCATCCCAATGCAACTGTTCCAGCATCGGTGGCTTTGATCGCCAATCTAGCTTTTGCCCCGGATTGCCAAGCAAATATTCCATCCAGTTTAAGGCAGCCTTGCGGCGATTCGCACCAAAACTATCTATATCGGCAGCGATGAGCCGTTCTCGCAAGAAGTCACAGGCATTCAACGGCATTGATGTTTTGGGGGATAAAACAGGTCGTAGACCCGCAGTATTGATATTCTTTTTATTCCCATTTATCCATTCGGCAAGAATTTTAATGGGGGTTTTCTGGGAACGATAATCGTCACAAACCATATTTGTCAGTGTATGACCATGATGGGTACACGCAAATGAGTTGAAACGCCCTCCATTTGACTCCACAAACCCTAACGCTCGTAATGCCTGAACTGTTGCCATCCGCATGGGTTGGGAAACATAAAAGCCAGATTTGGAAACAACGAAAAAACTGAGGTCTACCTTGCTTTTATTTTTTAATTTGGTAACACCACGCAGGCGGGAATCCGCTTTCCTTGTCTCGTTCTTCTCGTTCAAGGCTAGACAGCATCCGAGTGCTTCAACCGCATTAGCAACCCTAATGTTATCTACTGGCTTGCCTTGACTTCGCACATACTCGGCAACACTGACTCCAAGTGTGGCAAGAAATAATTGTTTGCCAAACCAAACACCCCCCATGCCGGGTACAGCAAGATCATTGAATGCACGGACAGCAGCACCAAGCCCTAAAGTACGTGTACGTTTGGTGCTTTCCAGTGTTTCTGCACCAAGTAGCCCCCAAGAATAAGTCATTGATAGTCGTCCTATTCGTAGCCCCAAAAGATTAAAATTCTATCAGGTAAAATGTGTGAAGTGTATACGAATAGGTTTTATAAATGTAAGTTTCTACAATTCCAGCAACATCCCATCAAACGCAACCTCAATCCCCGCTGCTGCCAGTTCAGCACGTTCGGGCGAGGTTTCTTCCAGAATCGGGTTGATATTGTTGATGTCAATTAGAATCTTGCGGGTATCGGGAAAATTCCCTAGTCATTCGATCATGCAGCTCTAACCCGATTACGGCAGAGTCATTTAGGAAGTCTATAGCGCCCCAATGAGCGCAATTGCTGTTCAAATTCGGCGGGTGTCCACGCGGTCGTCATCGGTTATAGGAATCCGCCCTGATTCGTGTAGAGTTGCTGCCATTGGAAGTTAAAGGAAGCCACGAATGGATTGGCCTTTACACGAATCAGAGCGGATTCCTATATCTCCTCTCCCAAAGATTGTCCACAGTATGGAAGTCGTGGGGTTGGAGAAAGGTTGGTTCATACGGAATGGAGAGCATGTCATGTCGCGTGCTAAACTCTCTGTATACCCCAACCTAAATGTTGCCACATTATGATCCAGTTTCCTTACGGCATCAGTGATTTCCACCTTATCCGCACAAAAGGGTATTTGTACCTTGATCGCACGGTCGCTATTCCAGATTTGGAAACGGTTGGACGACAGCTAGTATTCCTGCGCCCGCGCCGTTTCGGGAAATCCTTGCTGCTGTCAACGTTGGCGAACTACTACGATTTGTATGCGGCGGATGAATTTTCTACGCTGTTTGGCGACCTTGCCATTGGCAAAAATCCTACCGCCGAACGTAACCAGTACTTGATCTTGCGTTGGGATTTTTCCAAAGTATCGGCTCAGGGCGATCTTGCCGCGATTACTGGCAACCTGTTCCGCCACCTGAACGAGTGCATCAAGGGTTTCGCCCAAAAATATCAGGCAATCCTCAAGTTTCCGATTACGGTGTATGCAGAGGATGCGCTGGCAAGTTTTGATTCTTTAGCCAACAGTGTGAAAAACAGCGGGCACACCCTCTACCTGCTGATTGACGAATACGACAATTTCGCCAATGAAATCCTCACCAGTGACCCGCGTGACCGGGTACGTTACCACGACCTGCTAGAGGGTGAGGGCGTATTGAAAACCTTGTTCAAAGTTATCAAAGCCAGTGCGTCCGAAGGCAATATTTCGCGGGTATTCATCACCGGCGTTTCCCCCGTGGTATTGAGCGACATGACCAGCGGCTACAATGTCGCCACCAGTATTTATCTGGATGAACGTTTCAATGCCTTGTGTGGGGTGACGCAAGACGAACTGATCTTGTTATTGCAGCAAACCCTGCAAGCCCATCAGCAGGATAGCAGTAAGGTTGCGGATATTCTGGATGTGATGCGGCGATTCTATAACGGCTACCGCTTTTGCGAAGTGTTGACGTTGCCGCTGGTGTATAACCCCACCTTGAGCTTTTACTTTTTGCGCCATTACCAGCAGAACGGCGATATGCCGCGCCAAATGCTCGACGGCAATCTGGCGATGGATGCGGGGCGTATCCGTTACATTGCCAACCTGCCAGCCGGTGCGGCTGTGATTGACCAAATTCTGGATGAAACCCGCACGACCCCCTTGCGGCAACTGGAAACCCGCTTCGGGGTAGAACAATTGCAACGGGTGCAACACGACCCGACCTACATGCTCTCCCTGCTGTATTTTTTTGGGGTGTTGACGATAGCGGATGTGGATGGCATGGGGCGGCTAGTGCTGGCAATTCCCAATCTGGTGATCCGTGGCTTGATTCAAAACGTTGATTCAGTGACGTTATTCTGACTTGGCAGACACTAGGCTCACGGCGGAACAAGTGCGTAACCAATCCCGCGAAACCTTGGCGGCATTACCCGTGGTGCAAACAGCGATGCAGGCGGCTTTGACCCAGTTGCAGGATTACCGTCAGGCACTGGAAACCAAATACCAGCAGCCAGACCGCCTGCATTGTCTGGCCGTGGTGGCACTGGGGTTTGAGCGGGTGCTGTGGCAAGCGTGCTGATGACTTTATAGCAGCGGGTTTTTACAATTCCAACAACATCCCATCAAACGCAACCTCAATCCCCGCCGCCGCCAGCTCAGCACGTTCGGGCGAGGTTTCTTCCAGAATCGGGTTGGTATTATTGATGTGAATCAGAATCTTGCGCACAGCGGGGAAATTCGCCAGCCATTCGATCATGCCGCCTTCGCCGGATTGCGGCAGATGCCCCATTTGACGGGCAAGTTTCGTCCCGACCTGACGGCGTGACATTTCATCATCTGTCCAGCACGTGCCATCCACCAGCACACAATCGGCATCGGCGAAAAATGGCTGTAAGTGCGGTTCGATTTCGCCTAAGCCGGGGGCGTAAAACAATTTGCCACCCGTAGCGGTATCTTCAAACCAGAAACCAACATTATCGCCGGGGGTAGGGTGTTCGCGGTGCGGGGAATACGGCGGCGCTTTGCTGTGCAAACTCACGGGGGTAATGCGCAGATTATCGAGGGTGGGAATGCTGAACGCCGTGCCATCCAGCGGTAAGGCATGGCGGTTAGTGCCGCAATAGTGTTGCAGCATGTTCAGAATCGGAAAGCCCGTGGTCAGGTCTTCGTACACGCTATCCGTGCAATACAGTTCCAGCGGCTGTTTGCTTTCACGCAAAATCAGCAAGCCCGTGGTGTGGTCAATTTGGCTATCCGCCAGCATCACCGCCACAATACCGGTATCGCGCAATTGGCGAGCGGGTTGCAATAATTCATGGTTAGCGTTGAGTTGGGTACGGATGTCCGGTGAAGCATTCACCAGCAACCAGTTCACTTTGTCGGTGGAAACCGCAATGGAGGATTGGGTACGCGAACGGGCAATAATCTCACCCGTTCGCTCCCCGGCACACATTGGGCAATTACAGTTCCATTGGGGAAATCCACCGCCCGCCGCAGAACCGAGTACCAAGACAAACAAGATTAACGATTCATAATGTACAGGTTAATCTCGAAACCGTAGCGCATTTCGTTGAATGCCGGTTTAGTCCATTTCAGTGACTTTTTCATGGGTTGTCTCCTAGTTAGGTTAATGGTGAGTTTATAGCATACCGCAATCGAGGTTGGTGGAAGGTTGGTGATGTTATGGGAGCATGTGAAATTTACCAAAAAGAAAGGCTGGGAAAGGAGTCAACCCAGCCTCAAACGGCGTGAAACGCCAGACGGTGGCTTACGCAAGCAGTACAACGCAAGCCAGAGGAGGAACTTTTAGAACGACAACATTGCACCAACGGCAACACTACCGGATTTGTCTTCGCCAACACCCGCTAATTCACTGGTTTGGTTAGACGCTTCGCCAATGAGGGTGAGGCTGTCGGTGAGTTTGTGGTAAGCGCCCACGGTCACTTTGTCATTTTTGACTTTAGTGAGTTTGGTTTGCTCACTTTCAGAGTAGTTGACGCCCAATTTGGTTTTGCCCACGGTATAACTGGCTTGTGCCATGTAGCCTTCCACTTCTTCAGCTTCGCCGGTCGTGCTACTAAAGCCGGGGAAAATAATCCCGCCCAAACCGAGGGTATCCATGCCTTCGCCTTGATAATACGCACCGGCAAAACTGGCTTTATTCACATCGACTTTAGCGAAGACATCCGTACCGCTGATGCTGGGTTTATCACCATTGGCGAGACGGACTTTTTGATTGATTGCTGTGGCGGAAACCTTTGCTTTTACGCCTTTGCCGCCATCCCAGTCATAGCTGATTTTGCCGTGAACACCAGGCTGTCCGCCATCACCAGTGGATTTGCCGTTGGATTCGACCCCATCCACGGGGTTGAAAATCCCGACGGTTGCTTCCACCCCGTTTTTCTTCGGTGCCGTCCAGTTAATTTGTGCCAGACGGTCGGTATACACATAGCCATAACCCAAACCGCCAAGGGTAGTATGCCCGGGGCCTGCGGAAGCGAAGGTTGCACCATTGCCAATCAAGCTCATGTCATTAATGATCGGGTCAAAGCCAAACAAACCGAAATCACGCCCGGCTTTGACAGTCCCCATCTTGTCGTTGCCGAAGGTCAGGTAGACTTGACGCGCATCCACCGTGGAAAAGTCCAGCGCATCACCCGGTAAACCATTGGCATCTTGTGACGCCATTCCGTAGTACACATTGACGTTACCACTGAGGTCGTAGCCACTCTGTTTCGTTTTGGCACTGAAATTCAGTGACGCGGGTAATAAACCGTTGGAAACACTATGGGTATCGCCACTGGCAGTTCCACCCGCATCCAAATCAGCACATGCCAAGCCAGCCATCGTGCCACCTTTCGCGCCCAAATCGCCAGCATCACAGGTGGTCACGGTGTAAAACGTATTAACATTGCCACCCAAGCCCAATTCCCAATCGCCCGCCTGCCAAGTGGCGGCATGGGCAGCTAGGCTGCATGTGCTGAACGCAAGGATAATTGCCAATGTAATGGGATTCTTATTCATAAGTATTCTCCTCTCCGTAAATCAAACAAGTATGTTGATGCGCCGTGTTGCGGGCGACGTCTGAACCTTAATTTGACCAAGGTTGGGAAAAGGTCGGGAAAAGGTTGGTGCAAGGTTGGTGTTTTGTGAAAATACGGATTTTTTATGAATATTTTCGTGATTATCTGTTTATTTTTGTTAAATTGTCTTTGGATTTTAATATTAAAAATCAATTTTTTACAAAAGGTTATCGCAGCTTCTGGTGCGCTGGGTGAATGAGGTTTTTTGAATATTTTTATTTATTTTTTACTGTTTGGCTAATGTGTTTTCTATTAATCTGTTGGTCACTGTGCTAATCTCCGTGTATTGCCACAAGTTTGCTTCGGCGTCTTGTGCATGACGTTAACACCTGAAAGGTTGGAAAAAGGTTGGGAGGCTTTTTTCTAACCGTTACAACCGCTTGAACTAAACGCAGGAGGAGGCGTATGGAACAGGTTATGGCTAGTAGTACAAGTTTATCGCAGCGCAGGCGAATTATTGAAACGCAGTGGAGCCGTTTCCAGTCCGGTAGCCCTTTTCTAAAAAGCACCGAAATCCGTGAAGACATTATGTCGTCGTGGCAACGCAGTTTACAGTTCATTAAGCCCCGCCAAACCCATGCACCCGCCGATGACGAATATACCGCCCTGCAACGGTGGCAGCAGTCGCAGCTTTGTCAGGCAGCCCGCCGTGAACAAGATCAAATGGTGCAATTGGCAAAAGAAGGTGAATTAGTCGCAGCCATTGCTGATCCGCAAGGGCGTTTGTTGTGGACTTTTTCCAGCAGTCATATGCGTAGCCGTGCCGAAGCAGTTAATTTTACCGCTGGTGGGCATTGGGATGAACATTCCGTGGGAACCAATGCTGTTGGTCTGGCGATGAAATTACGGCGTTCCGTGACGGTCTTTTCCTCAGAACACTACCTGCCTTTTGTCCATGACTGGGTGTGTTATGCCGCACCGATCATGCACCCGCAGTCCGGCGAGGTTGTGGGAATTCTCGATATGTCGACGACATGGAATCGTCATACACCATTGGGGCAGGCCGCTGTCACGGAATTGGCACGTTCCATCGGGCGGTGTTTGCCTAGCTGTTTGCCACGTGCGGAATTGGAAATCCACGCGTTGGGGCAGCCACGCATTTTGTTTGAAGGCAAGCCGTTAAACCTACCAATGCGCCAAGTGGAAATTCTGTGCTTATTGGCGCTCAACCCACAAGGCTTAACCTTGGAGGGTTTTCATGCAGCTCTATACGGTGATTCACGGGTTTCGCTGACCACGCTGAAAGCTGAATTGTCACACTTACGGCGTTTATTGGGTGGAAAAATCGGTTCGCGTCCTTACCGTTTGCAAATGCCAGTGTGGGCGGACTTTGTTCAGGTTTGGCAAGCCTTGCGCCAGCAACGCAGTGATGAAGCCTTTGCTCTTTACCGTGGTTCATTCCTGCCCCAATCCACTTCACCTGAGTTGGAGGAATGGCGGCATTGCATTGATGCGGTCATGGGACGGGCGTTAGAGTCGTGTCAGGAGCCGCGTGTTCTGATGGAAAAACTGTGTCATAGCACTTCCGGCAGTGAATTGGTGCGGGAACGTTTGGCTGAATTGATGTCGATGAATTAAGCGGATGACGTTGTGAGTGATGCATAATGGTTCAAGTATTCGATTTCATAGCGTGCCAGTGCTGTTTTTATGTCCTGCGAGGCGATGAGTGGCGATAAAGCGCGTGCCAATACATTGCAGTTCCATAAGCCAATAATCGGCTGTTGTCCAAAAGCGTAGCGCCCCGTTACATCATCACGATTACCCACATAATGCGGATCGTGATCGGGGGTGAAGCTACTTTCCCCCAAATCCAGCGTGACCCCGACAATCGACTGGTTGTCGGTATTCATAACCCCGTGTGTAAAGCCAACCGCTTGCCAATGGGCAATCAACCGCGCCGTTCTCTGCACCACAGCAGCAAACCAGCGGGCGTAGCGTGCTTCGTCTGTACCCAGGCATTCTGGGTAGTGTTGCGTGATCACATGGTCAGCCAGTTGGCGCAAGGCGGAATGGTCGCGGCGGAAATAATGGTATTCAAACGTGCCAAAACGGATGTGGCTCGGTGCAATGCGGGTGAGAATCGCCGCAGGTTGGAAACCCTGACGATACACCAGCGGTTTGCCGGAAACGATACACAACACCCGGCTGGTGGGTACACCGAGTGCGGCTAATTGTTCGCTGAGGGTGTATTCGTGCAAGCATTCTTCCAGACCGGCACGTCCATCGGCGCTGCGAGCATAAGGAGTTCTGCCCACCCCTTTGAGTGCCATATCCCACACGCCGCTACTGCTGCGGATTTCCCCTAGCAGCACATTACGCCCATCCCCTAAAAACGGATTAAATTTGCCGAATTGATGCCCCGCGTAGGCGTGCGCAATGGGGTGCATTCCGGGTAATAAAGTATTGCCACTGAACACTTGCAGGAACAAGTCGGTATCGCATTCGGTGGGATCAATATCCAGCAAAGTGGCAACGCTGGTGTTGGCACATACGCGTTGCGCTTGCTCCAACCCTTGCGGTAGGTGAGGTGTGTAAAATGTTGTGCCTAGGGTGTGGAAATGTTGTTGAAAGCTGAGTTCAGATAAAAGCTGCATGTTTCCCTCTAAAACGCGGGTCAGGCGTACTTGCCTGCCCCACGCACGTCATTAGAGACGAAAATTAGAAGAAGCCCAATGGGTTTACGTCGTAGCTTACTAGCAGGTTTTTGGTTTGCTGGTAATGATCAAGCATCATCTTGTGGGTTTCGCGACCAACACCGGACTTTTTGTAGCCACCGAACGCAGCGTGAGCAGGGTAGAGATGGTAGCAGTTTGTCCATACACGACCGGCTTGAATGCCACGCCCCATGCGGTAAGAACGGTTCATGTCACGTGTCCACACGCCTGCACCTAAGCCGAATTCGGTGTCATTGGCAATCGCCAGTGCTTCGGCTTCGTCTTTGAAAGTAGCCACGGACACGACTGGTCCGAAGATTTCTTCTTGGAACACGCGCATATTATTGGTGCCTTTCAGCAGCGTCGGTTGGATGTAATAACCGTCGCAGTAGTCGCCACCCAATTGCTCGGCTGCGCCCCCGGTAATGACTTCTGCGCCTTCTTCCTTGCCAATTTGGATATAGCTGAGAATTTTTTCGTACTGCTCTTGGGAGGCTTGTGCGCCGACCATGACTTCAGTATCCAACGGGTTGCCGCGTTTGATCATTGCCGCACGTTCGATGACCATGCCAATGAATTTTTCGTAAATGGATTCCTGAATCAATAAGCGTGATGGGCAGGTGCAAACTTCGCCTTGGTTGAAGAATGCCAATACTGCGCCTTCGACCGCTTTGCTCACAAACGCATCTTCATAATCCAACACGTCAGCGAAGAACACATTCGGGGATTTGCCACCCAATTCGACGGTGGAAGGAATAATATTTTCCGCCGCGTATTTCATAATCAGCGAGCCGACCGGGGTAGAGCCGGTGAAAGCGATTTTGGCGATGCGGGTGCTGGTTGCGAGTGCTTTGCCTGCTTCCACGCCGAAGCCGTTAACAATGTTCAATACGCCTGCTGGCAATAGGTCAGCAATCAGTTCCATCATGACGAGGATCGAAGCTGGGGTTTGTTCGGCGGGTTTCAGCACCACGCAGTTACCGGCTGCTAATGCCGGAGCGAGTTTCCAGCACGCCATCAATAGGGGGAAGTTCCAGGGGATGATTTGCCCGACTACGCCTAATGGCTCGTGGAAATGGTACGCGACGGTGTGTTCGTCGATTTCGCCCATCGTGCCTTCTTGCGCCCGCAAGCAGCCCGCGAAATAGCGGAAGTGATCCGCGCACAGCGGCACGTCAGCGTTGAGGGTTTCGCGCACGGCTTTGCCATTGTCCCAGGTTTCGGCGACTGCCAGCATTTCCAGATTTGCCTCAATGCGATCCGCGATTTTCAGCAGGGTATTGGAACGTGCGGTGACGGATGTCTTGCCCCACGCATCTTTAGCGGCGTGGGCGGCATCCAGTGCCAGTTCAACGTCTTCGGCAGTGGAACGCGGAATTTGGCAGAACGGCTTGCCGTTGACCGGAGAAATGTTATCGAAGTATTCGCCCTTGACGGGTTCTTTCCATTCGCCGCCGATGAAGTTGCCGTAACGTTCTTTGAAATGGATGACAGCGCCGTCGGTATTCGGGTTTGCGTATTGCATGTTATCTTCTCTCCTCTCATGGGGTCGGTTATCAGGTGAGAGCTAACGCTTAAGGGTAGCTCTTGTGGATAACATAAGGCATAGAGGTTGGAGAAAGGTTGGTTGTGAAGTCTCTCTGCTGCGAATCGCCACCGTTCATCTTTCTACTTGCCCTGTTGCTGATTAATTTGAGTAGAATCATGCGGGTATCAACCAACTATCGTGGCTATGTATGCGTGTCAGGTTACTATCGCTGTTGTTAATGTTTGGTCTTATGAGCGTGTCGGTGCAGGCGGAAATTTACCGTTGGGTGGATGCTGCCGGTAACACGGTGTATGGCGATAACCCACCGAAACAAAGTGCTGCCAAGCCCGTCGATTTGCCGATGTTAACCGTGGCAGATAGCCCCGCTCCTGCACCCGCTGCCAAGCTCGACGCCGCCCCCGCAGCAGAGGAAGAAGCGTATACCGATTTTGCGATTACCTCACCGAGTGCGGATGAAGCCATCCGTGCTAATGAGGGGAATGTGACGGTGAGTGTATCCCTGAAACCGGCATTAAAACCCGGCGATAGCGTGGCACTTTATCTGGACTCAAAACAAGTCGGATCCGGCGCATCACTGTCTTTTGCATTGACCGAAGTGGAACGCGGCGAACACAGCGTATTTGCCGTTTTAAGCAATGCGGAAGGTGACATTATTCAAAACACCGAGCCGGTAACATTCAGCGTCTTACGGCATTCAGCCCTGCAATAGCGTTCAAGCCCGTGTGCCGAAAATCGCCGTGCCAATGCGCACGATGGTTGCACCTTCGGCAATCGCGGCTTCCATGTCATCGGTCATGCCCATTGACAGCGTATCCAGCGTGAAACCTTGCGCGACCAAATCTTCTTGCAATGCCCGCACTTGCGCAAACACGGCGCGTTGCTGAGCGAAATCCTGTTCTGGCGCAGGAATTGCCATCAAACCCCGCAAGCGAATCCCCGGTAAAGCAGCGATCTGACTTGCTAATGCTGCCAATTCCTCCGGTTGTATCCCCGATTTGCTGATTTCATTGCTGATATTCACTTGCAAGCAAATATTAATCTCTGGCGCGTCCGCTGGTTTTTGGTCGCTTAAGCGCTGGGCAATTTTGAGACTGTCAACCGAATGCACCCAGCGGGCAGTGCTGGCGATCAAACGGGTTTTGTTGGATTGGATCGGGCCGATGAAATGCCAGTCGAGATTGCTATGGTCATTGGCAAGTTCGGCAGCTTTTTCGACCATTTCTTGCACGTAATTTTCACCGAAACAGGTTTGCCCCGCGTCGATGGCTTCACGAATACTGGCGCTGGGGTGTTTCTTGCTCACTGCCAATAATTGCACGCTGCCCGGTTTACGCCCAAAGCGTTGTTCGGCAGCGCGGATACGTTCGCCGATTGTCTGGATATTGTCACGGATTGTCATGGTATGTGTTACTTTCCTCATTAATCACTGAACTAAACCCATAACGTGAATTATAACAACAATGGACATTACCCAACTATTGGCGTTCAGCGTCAAAAACAATGCATCCGACTTGCACTTGTCGGGCGGGATGCCTCCCATGATCCGTGTCGATGGCGAAATGCGCAAGATCAACTTGCCGGTGCTCGACCATAAACAAGTACACGCGCTGGTGTACGACATCATGAATGATCACCAACGTAAAAACTACGAAGAGCATTGGGAATGCGATTTTTCGTTTGAAATTCCCGGTGTGGCGCGGTTTCGTGTGAATGCCTTTAACCAAAACCGTGGCGCAGGTGCGGTGTTTCGTACCATCCCCAGCAAAGTATTAACGCTGGATCAGTTGGGTGCGCCAGGTATTTTTCGGAAAATTTCGGAAAACCCACGCGGCTTGGTGTTGGTGACAGGGCCGACCGGTTCGGGTAAATCCACCACCCTCGCGGCGATGGTCGATTACAAAAATGATACCGATTACGGGCATATTTTGACCATTGAAGACCCGATCGAATTCGTGCACGAAAGCAAAAAAAGTTTGGTCAACCAACGTGAAGTGCATCGCGATACCAAAGGCTTTGAAGCCGCCCTCCGTTCCGCCTTGCGTGAAGACCCGGATACCATTCTGGTCGGGGAAATGCGTGACTTGGAAACGATTCGCTTGGCACTAACCGCAGCAGAAACCGGGCATTTGGTATTCGGCACGTTGCATACGACATCCGCACCCAAAACCATTGACCGTATTGTGGACGTGTTCCCCGCTGCCGAAAAAGAGATGGTGCGTTCCATGCTTTCCGAATCCTTGCAAGCGGTGATTTCGCAAACTTTGCTGAAGAAAAAAGGTGGGGGGCGCGTGGCAGCACACGAAATTCTGATTGGCAATCGGGCGGTGCGTAACCTGATTCGTGAAAATAAGATTGCGCAAATGCGTTCTGCGATGCAAACCGGGCAAAGTGACGGGATGCAAACCCTTGATCAATCACTGAAAAACTTGGTGATGAAAGGTTTGGTGGATCGTGAAGCGGCGCGGCGTAAAGCCGATAACCCGGATTCTATTTAACGAGGGCTGGACTATGGATCGCGATGCTGCTGTCAGCTACGTGCATAAGTTATTGGCGACTATGTTGGAAAAAAAGGCTTCCGACTTGTATGTTACGGCGGAGGCGGCTCCTTCTGCCAAAATTTCCAGCGAAATGCTGCCATTAACCAATCAGCCACTCAATGAGCAAACGGCGCGGATGTTGGTGCGGGCGATTATGAATGACCGCCAGCTCAAACAGTTCGAGGAGGACATGGAATGCAATTTTTCCATTAGTCTGCCGGGCAAAGCGCGATTCCGGGTGAATGCGTTCACGCAACGCGGTTGTGCGGGGATGGTCTTGCGCCATATTCCCAACCATATTCCGGGGTTGAAGGATTTGGGTTTGCCGCCGGTCTTGCGCGATATTGCGATGACCAAGCGCGGTTTGGTGATTATGGTGGGGGCGACCGGTTCAGGTAAATCGACCACACTGGCATCAATGGTCGATTTCCGCAATACCAATTCCAAAGGGCATATTGTCACGATTGAAGACCCGATTGAGTTTGTGCATCAGCACAAAGGGTGCTTGATTACGCAGCGCGAAGTGGGTGTCGATACCGCCAGCTATGAAATCGCGATGAAGAATACCTTGCGGCAAGCTCCTGATGTGATTTTGCTGGGGGAGATCCGTGACCGTGAGTCGATGGATTACGCGATTGCCTACGCCGAAACTGGGCATTTGTGCTTGTCGACCTTGCACGCCAACAGTTCCAACCAAGCGATTGACCGTATTATCAACTTTTTCCCGGAAGAACGCCGCAATCAATTATTGATGGATTTGTCGCTTAATCTTAAGGCGGTGGTCTCACAGCGGCTGGTGCGTAAAGCCAAAGGGGAAGGGCGTTTGCCTGCGGTGGAGGTGGTTATTAATACCCCATTAATGGCAGATTTAATCCTGAAAGGCGATGTGCCGGGCATGAAGATTCTGACCTCAAAATCGCGTGAACACGGAATGCGCACCTTCGACCAAGCGCTATTTGATCTGATTGAGGCACGGCAAATCACGGTGCATGAAGCTTTACGTCATGCGGATTCGCAGAATGACTTGCGCCTGCGTCTCAAACTGGAAAGCCGTTTCGCGCAAGATAATGACTTCTTCAAGGGGTTGGATGATTTGGCGATTGAACCACTGGAGAATACCCGCGCATGACAATTTTAACTGAAGCCGAGCTGCGCATTACCCCAATGTTGAATATGATGGTGAAGCAAAATGCATCGGATTTGTATTTGACCACGGGGGCGCACGCCACGATTAAAATGCGTGGGCAGCTTAAGCGCATTAGCCGCGAACCGATGAAACCGGGCAATATTCGTCAATTAGCTGAAGAGATCCTCACCGCAACCGAAATTGAAGCTTTCTTTACTGATCGTGAATTAAATAAGGGATTTTCGCTGAAAGGCATTGGGCGTTTCCGCATGAATTTTTATTTTCAGCGCGGGGAAGTGTCGATGGTGATTCGCCATATTCGTTCCGACATTCGCTCGCCGGATGAGTTGAAATTGCCGGAAGTGCTGAAAAAGTTGGTGATGCAAAAGGAAGGGATGTTGCTGTTTGTAGGTTCCACAGGGTCGGGTAAATCCACGTCGATGGCATCCTTGATTCAGCACCGCAATGAGCACCATTCTGGGCATATTTTGACGATTGAAGATCCGATTGAATACACCTTCCGCCACGGCAAATCCATTATCGGGCAGCGTGAAGTCGGTTTTGATACCTTGAGTTACGCCAATGCGATGCGCGAAGCGATGCGTGAAGCCCCTGACATGATCATGGTGGGAGAAGTACGCGATACCGAAACGATGGATGCGGTGTTGGGTTTTGCCGATACTGGGCATTTGGTATTGTCGACCTTGCACGCTACCAATGTGATTCAGGCACTGGAGCGGATGCTGTATTTGTTTCCCAGTGAAAACAAAAACCGGGTATTGATGGATTTGTCCTTGAATCTACGCGGTATTGTGGCACAACGGCTGATTCCCGATGAACAGGATGGCTTGCATCTGGCAGCGGAGGTATTGGTGAATACCCCGTATGTGGCAGAACTGATCCGCACCGGACAATTTGGCGAGTTGAAAGACATTATCGCCAAAGGTTCGGTGGATGGGATGCAAACCTTTGACCAAGCCTTATACCAGCTTTACACCGACAGCTATATCAGCAAGACCGTGGCGTTGGAATACGCCGGTTCCCGCAACGATTTGGAATGGCAAATCAATTTCGGTGCGGGTCAGGCGGCGGGGAGCGATGCGGATTATGCCTTGCCGGAAATGGCTTAAGTAAACGGAGATGCAACTACCGGTACGTTTAAGTACTGGCATATATCGTGACGATTATCCATGCCATTTTCATTGAAGGCGCGGGCATTCAGAATAACGCCTGCCAGCTTGAGACCGCGTTGTTGCACGGCTGCGGCAGTGAGTAAGACATGGTTGATGCAACCTAAACGGTCTTCTGTGACGATAACTACTGGCAAGCCTAGCATTTGGGCAAGATCGGCATTGAGACCGTCATCGGCAATCGGTGAATAGAAGCCACCCGCACCTTCCACATGCAGAAACTGGTGGGGTTCCCAATGCGTGGGGCAGGCTGCTGCCAGTTGTTGCAGCACTAGGGTTTTGCCTTCTTGCATTGCTGCCCGTGGTGGGGCAAGGGCAGCAGCAAAGCGGTAAGGGCAGACGCTATGATCGAAAGTTTGCCCCGCTGCATTGGCTAACTGCCAAGCGTCAGTTTGTTGGATGTCTTCAGCCCAACCCGATTCGGCGGGTTTGCGTGGGATCACTTCACGCCCCAATACTCGCAAGGTCTTAATCAGTTGTGTTCCTATCCATGTTTTACCTACGCCAGTATCCGTGCCGGTCATGAAAATGCCCCTAGCAGTATCTATGCCAGAATCAGCCAGCCATTGTGCGAATTTTGGAACAATCATTTCCATGCGGTTTCCTTTTCTTTCTCAAAGGTATCATTTTAGATGATACGTTGATGGCAGTGCCTGCCATTTTTCCACTGAAAGTTAAGCCTAGACTAATGTTTCTATGACTAAGGGACAATACTAGGGGGTATCCAGCAGATGATACTTATGTCGGGAATCAAAAAGATGATAATTTTAACTTATTAACTTGAACCATTTTGCTAAAAAATACGACTATTAGTTTGTTTATTAAACTAATTTGATTCAAATCAATAAATTTTACATATAACTTGCTTGGTAAATAATAAGATGACGATAAAAAGGTTCTCCCTTGTTTTGGGCGGCGGTTTGCTGCTTTCTTGTGCTAATTGGGCTATGGCTCAGCAACAGTGTCAGGGTAATATTCCCGCTTCCACTCCCGTGCAGCGCTTCAATGATCAGGGTAATGGTACACTCATTGATACTCATACCGGTTTGATGTGGAAAAAATGTTTAGAAGGTCAGGATGGGGAGCGTTGCGGCGGACAGGCGGTACGCATGGAGTGGGATAGCGCCGCCAATCTCGCGCAATTAACCGGTAGTGATAAGTTTGCCGGTTACACTGGCTGGCGCTTACCAACGCTGGATGAACTCAACAGTATTGTGGAGCAACGTTGTTCCGAACCTGCTGTTAATCTGGACGTGTTTCCGCGAATGCCTGCGGTTGGGGTTTGGTCGATGAATCAAGTCGATTCATTTGCATGGAGTATGGATTTCGATAAAGGTCGCGCCTATGAACACCTCAAAGGTGCGGGTAAATACATTCGCTTGGTGCGCAATTTACGGTGATTGACAGTGATTGTGCAGAATCTTTAGGCGGAAGCCGTCCCGGATGCTGCGTTGCTAAGTGCATTGGAGGCAGCATCCGGGTGTCGCTGGAAATACGCTTACCGGCGTTGAGGCTTATTTCTTGCCAACATCCTGCGGGATAATGAAATATTGTGGGGCAGCAGCGGGGGCTTGTTGTACTGGCGCTGCTTCAGCGGGTGCAACTTGTTCTGCTAGTTTTGGTTCGGCGGGTTGAACCTTGGCGTCAGCTTTGACAGCGGTGGTCGCTGCCGGTGTGGCGCTGTAGCGTTCAAAGCTGCCATTGTCTTCAATATCCGCAGCGGGTGCTGTTGGTTGTAAGGCGGCTGCCAATTGCTTGGGGGTGGTCGTCATGAAAGTATTCATGTCCACAATATCCTTATCGGTCAGGATACCGGCAGCTTGGCGCAGTTTCAGCGTATTCAACAGGTAGGTGTAGCGGGTTTGGGCGTAATCACGGCGGGCGCTGAAGACATTGCGCAGTGAGGTAAGCACATCTACCGCAGTACGGGTGCCAACTTCAAAACCGGCTTGGGTAGCTTCAGCCGCTGTTTCAGCAGAGGCAAGCGCCCGTTGGTTCGCTTTGACTTGGCTGATGCTGGATTGCACGGTCAAAAATGCATTACGTGCTTGTTGTTCCGTGGTGCGGTTCTGGAATTCAAATTGCTGCTGTGCTTGGCGAAAATTGTGTTGAGCTTCGCGGATTCTGGAATCTGTGCTGCCGCCTGTATACAGCGGCATACTGACTTGCACGCCAACACTGGCACCATATACTTGTGGGTCTAATGCTGCATCGCTCTGGGTATCGCTCCCAGTTTGTTTGGCGACCAGATCCACGACGGGTTTTTTCGCAGCGCGTTGAATATCAATCGCTGTTTGTGCCGCCTGAATCGCGTGTTGGCTGGCAATGAGCTGCTTGTTATTGGCTTTGGCTGTTTTGACCCATTGCTCAATATCGGCTGGGGTTGGCACGGTCAGCGGTAGGTTGGCTGCTGGCGCATTCAGCGTCTGGTAGAAACCACCCGTGAGTACCCGTAACTGTTCCCGGCTGAGGTCAAGCTGGTTGACCGCGTTGATTTCCTGGGCAATTGCCAGATCGTAGCGTGATTCCGCTTCTTTGACATCGGTAATGGCAGAGCGACCAGCATCAAAATAGGCGCGGGTTTGTTCCAGTTGGCGGCTGATGGCGTCTTTTTCAGTGCGGGCGAATTCGAGATTGTCTTGTGCTAACAGAAAATTGAAATAGGCTTCCGCGACGCGCAGGATCAGCCCTTCCCGTTCAGCATCCAAACCGGCACTGGCTTGCGCAATGACCGAATCCGCCTGATTAACTTGAGCGTTCAGGGCTTTGTTATACAGAGATTTGCTCAAATTCAGGCTGTAATTAGCGTTGCTGGAATTGAGGCTATTGCTTGATTCGAGCAGGGATGCATCACGGGTAGTGCGTTGGTGATTTTGGGTAATGGATCCGGAAACCCCGACTTGTGGTTTGAGCGCAGCAAGTGCTTGCGGTTTACGTTCCAGAATCGCCAGATAATCGCTTTCCAGCGCTTTGAATTGGGCATCGTAGCCTTTGGCTTGTTGGTAAACCTGAAGCAGATTTTCTGCCTGTGCCTGTTGCGTGACGAGTGTCAGGGAGGCTGCTATCAAGAATGCCAGTGTGTGTTGTTTCATAAAAAACGATTCCAAGTATGTAGTTAGCCACATGGGGTTTATGCATGTTGTAGTCAAACGCGAATTATAGCCCTAATTCGTGTTAATAGAGTGACATATCGTGGTCAATCTCTTTTGCCCAACGGTCAATCCCGCCAGTTAGATTGATCACTTGAAAGCCATTTCGTTCCAGATAATAGCACGCATGAGCGCTGCGGATACCGTGATGGCACACGACCAGCCACTCGTGCGTTTTATCCAAGTGTGCCATTTTCCCCACTAATTGCCCTAAGGGAATCAGGGTTGAAGGCTCAAAGTGGGCAATATCGTATTCCCATTCTTCCCTAACATCCAGTATATGCAATGGGGATTGTGCACTTAATTGCGCTGCCAACTCGCTAGGTGTCCAGTGGCGCATGGTTAAAAAACAAATGTCCGGTCGGTGTCGCTGTTAGCCCCAGCCAATGCTTTCAAGTGGGTTTCAAACAGCTTGGTATGGGTAAACTCACCGTCCGCTTCGTGGGTCACTAGCATGGCTTGCATCGCAGCACCTTGCCCCACCACGATGAACAGCCGCCCACCTAGCGCTAATTGGTTTTCAAAGCGCGGTAAATAGTGGGGGATAGAACCTGTTACTGCAATCACATCGTATTGTTTGGTAATTGACCCATCACGTAAGGCATCAGCGGTATGCAAGGCATGGTTACGCAGCTTAAGGTTAAACAGGCGTTCTTCCGCTCGTCGGGTAAAGTCTTCATGAATATCCACACTGTCGACGTGTTTGCTAAGATGGGCAAGACAGGCGGTGACAAACCCGCTGCCTGTGCCAATTTCTAGGCAAGTGTCATCGGGCGAAATCTTGAGTGCCTGCAACATGCGGGCTTCGACGCGGGGGAACATCATGTGTTCACCATGACCTAGGGGAATTTCCACATCAGCAAACGCCAGTGCTTGGTGAATTTTAGGCACAAATAGCTCACGTTGAATGAAACCAAACGTTTCCAAAATGGTCTGATCCAATACGTCCCACGGGCGTATTTGCTGTTCGATCATATTAAAGCGGGCGTGTTCCAGATTCATGCGGCAGGCTCCAGACGAAGAATGGGATAAGAGTACGGATTACGGCGCTATGTCGCAAGTGATTGCGTACTGCCCAAAACAATCTAATGCGAGGTTTTTTATGAAAAGCTTGGGAATGCTGCTGTTAGGAGGCGTATTACTCGTGACAGCCTTGTCAGGGTGTAGCCGTTCCAATGCAGCAGATGGCATGGCAAATATGGCGGCATTTCAGCAATGCCGTGAGCCGCGCCCGGAAATTTGTTACGAAGTGTTTGCGCCAGTGTGCGCTCAGGTGACGGATCCGCTGATCCGGTGTGTGAATGCGCCGTGCCCTTCCACGCTTCAGGCGACGTATGTTAATGATTGCAAGGCGTGTGCTGATCAACAGGTGCAAGGCTTTGTGCCTGGGCAATGTAAGTAAATGCATGTGTAGGGGCGGTTCATGAACCGCCCCTACGGGCGTTAGGCTAAGCCTTCGTTGCCATCCACGTTTTTCAGTTTTGGTGTATTCAGCTCAATCTTACCAATGGTCTTTTTGTCGCGCAGGTAATCGGCGACCACTTCCCAGATTTGCTTGTTAGGCTTCACCTCTTCCTGAACGCTTGCCCAGCCTGCCACGGGGTAGGTTTTTGCCGCATCCAGTGGTTTGCCATCCAGCATCATATCGGATACCCGTTCGCCCATTTTGGCCGTCGGGTCAAAGGTGAACTTCAAGCCACCGACGCGCACCATGTCGCCGCCTTGCTGGTAGTAAGGGTCTTCGTTGAAGAGGTTATCCGCCACGTCTTCGAGGATGGTTTTGATGGTTTCACCGGTCATTTCGTTACGTGTTACCGTGCCGTAAGTAATCGCGGTTTGGTCAGCAACGTGTTCAAACGTGATTGGCTGCCCAGGTAGTACGCTGGTTCCCCAACGGAAGCCCGGTGAAAACGCCATCGGCGCATCCAATTCTTGCATCAGCGCGTCGCAGATCAATTGGTCGAATGTTCCGTTGAAGTTGCCACGGCGGTACAATACGTCATCGCACACAGCGAGTTCTTCCGCCAATTCTTTCTTGTACGGTTCACGGATTTTGTCGATGAGTGCCTGCATATCCTTGTTGGCTTCCAACAAGTTGGAGAATACCGGCAGCAATTTGTAACGGAAATCCGCCACTTTGCCGTCTTTCACATCCAGATCGAGTACGCCGAGGAATTTGCCGTTAGAGCCAGCATTCGTGACCAGCGTTTTGCCGCCTGCATTTTCCACCACTACCGGTTGGAATACGCCATCGTGGGTATGACCGCCCATGATCGCGTCAATGCCGGTGACTTTGCTGGCCATTTTCAGGTCAACGTCCATGCCGTTGTGCGACAGCATAATGACAACTTTCGCGCCTTTGCTACGCGCATCGTCAACCGCTTGCTGCATGTCTGAATCGCGGATGCCGAAGCTCCAGTCAGCTACCATGTGACGTGGGTTGGCAACGGGTACGTAAGGGAATGCCTGCCCAATAATTGCCACCGGTACGCCGTTGATTTCTTTGATCACGAACGGTTCAAACACGCGCTCGTCAAAGTCGTTGCTGAAAACGTTTTGGGCGACGAAATCAATTTTGCCCGCGAAATCTTTCTCAACGATTTCTTTGACACGATCCGCGCCGAAGGTCATTTCCCAGTGCGGGGTCATGACGTCCACGCCGAGAGCAAGCTGTGCATCCACCATGTCTTGCGCATTGGTTTTCAGGGATGTCCATGAGCCTTGCCAAGTATCGCCGCCGTCCAACAGCAGTGAGCCGGGGCGTTGGGCACGTACTTGATCAACCAAGGTTTTCAGGTGAGCAAACCCGCCGACCTTGCCGTATTTTTTTGCGGCTTCAACGTAATCAATGTAGGTGAAAGCGTGCGCATCCATTGTCCCGGCTTCGATGCCGTACTTTTTCAGGAAGTGTTCGCCGACCAAGTGTGGCACTGCACCTTTCATGCTGCCGATACCCAGATTCACGTTCGGCTCGCGGAAGTAAATCGGTAATAGTTGCGCGTGGCAGTCGGTGTAATGCATCAAGGATACATTGCCAAAAGCAGGCAGTTCATACGGATTACCGGGGGTTTTAACAGCGGTTTTGTCGCCTTCTTTGCTGGCATCTGCTGCAAAAGCGTTATTCAGGCTGAAACCGGCAACGCTGGCGGCTGCCAACATTTGCATAAATTCACGACGGGTTAAACTCACGTTTTCTCTCCTCAAACGGGCTGAAGTTGTTCTTGCTACAGGGGTAGTGACGGGGTTCAGGTGAAAATATTCCATCTTTTTTGGAATATTACGGCGTTTTTCTGCATCATGTGCAATAGAACCGCTAAGAGAAACTTATAAACCACATGTTTAGTCAGTATTTTCGTTTTAACCGTCTCGACCAGCAGTTGTCGGAACACCGCGCCAAGCTACATCGTATGGCAGTGGCATGGTGTGGCGATAGCGCGTTAGCCGACGATCTGGTGCAAGACACCCTTGCAAAAGCCTTAGAAAAACAAGAACAACTCAAAGATGAAGCGCGTTTGGGTGCGTGGTTGTACAAAATTCTGCATAACTGTTGGATGGAGCATTTACGCACCCAAAAGCCGACACTGGACATCGACGAGATGGAGCTAAGCTGTACGGATTGCCCCGAAAAACACTTTGCCGATGATCAACTGGCCACCCAAGTACGCATTGCGGTGGAATCGTTGCCGGTGAGTCAATGCCAAGTGATGACCTTAGTGGATTTGGAAGGGTATAGCTATGAACAAGTGGCATCGATTCTCGATATTCCGATAGGGACAGTAATGAGCCGCCTCAGCCGCGCCCGCGAAACCATGAAAAAACGCCTGCAAGGCATACGTCAAACTGACAACGTTCACTATTTACGGAGAGTGAAATGAACCCCGATCAGCTAACCATTCACGATCGCCTGCACGCCCTCGCAGACGGGCAATTGGATGCTGAACAAGCCAGCCTCGTGTTAGCTCAGGTGGAAGCTGACCCTGGGCTGCAAAAACAGTTGTGTGAAATCCAGCGCATCAAACATCTGGTGAAATCGGCCTACCCTTTGCCCGTTTTGCGTCAACCCGTGCATCGCCCAGCAGTATGGCAACAAGCAGCGATGGTCATGCTGGCGTTCGGTCTCGTTTTTGTTGCCGGTGCAGGCAGCAGCCATTATGTGCCGAAATTGTGGCAACCTGAAGGTTTGACGTTGGAAAATGCAGCAGCACACGACGACCGTTTCATCGTGTTTCTGGATTCACACGAGCCTGCCAAATTGGAAAAAGCCTTGGTGAAGGCTGAAAAACTGGCGCAACAAGTCGAGTCTAAAGATGGCAGTGTGTATGTTGTTACCAGTGCGGAAGGCATTGACTTATTGCGTCTGGGTGAAACCCAGCATGAAGGTCGCATTTTGCACATGGGTGAGCAATACCCGCACCTGAAATTTGTGGCGTGCAGCAATACGTTGTACTCGTTCAGACAGCGCGGCGAATTGGTAGCATTGGTTGACGATACCGAAATTGCCCCGTCAGCGGTGCAGTTTGTGGTAGAGCACATGCGTGACGGGTGGCGGTATATCGCGATTTAAGGTTGTTCCGGGGTGTTTGTTGCTAGCGTTTGTTAGCCGCATCACCCCAATCTAGGTTGTTGCAAGCCTCACACTCTGCTTCCAACACCCCCATCCACACCAGCAAAGCATGAACTTTGCAGCCTGCACAGAAACCCAGTACGGTTTCCATCCACATGAAACCAAAGCATACCCACACCAGTACCAGCGGAATCCATGCTGGCATGTAGTTGTAGGTTTCTGGAAGCATTTCACTGCCTGCTAGGGTGTTGACCCAGCCTGCAAAAATTTCGGGGTTAAAGAAAATCAAACAGGTGACGATAAAACTTGCGCCAATCGACCAAGCAAAGCGTTTCGGCAGCAAGGGTTTCCACACGGGGCGCAGGTTTTTCGCCAAAAAGCTGCTGAGCAAGATGGTGGGCGACAAGCGTGAAGTGCTGACAAACATGCCCGAAATCATTTCAAACAGCGCGTAAAACAGCACAAGGGTTTGGAAACTGTAGTCGTAGGTGCGCTTGACCGCTTCGACGTTATACAGAATACGCCCGTCAAAATCGGTTTCGAGCGTATCGGTAATCACCGCTCCCGTCACTTCCCACGTTGAGGTGTAAATGGCATCGAACAGCGTAAACGCCATGTAGATGGGAATCACGAGCAACAGCCCCGCACGGATGCGCACGGCAGTGTCGTTAATGTAGGGGCTGACTTCGTTGCGGTCGCGAAACCACAAATCTTTGCAGCAAGTGATGATCCAATTCATCATCGGGCTTGTCTCCTTCCTCTCAACCGTCAAGTTGAGGCTGGAGCAAGCCCAGCCTCACACGCTGCTGTGTTACATTTACGGTTTCAGCAGTTGATAACCTTGCGATTGCAAACGGCCTGCTTCGGCGACACCGGAGGGGATCACGTCTTCTACTTTTGCGTCATACAAATCGGCAAAAGCAATTTTGCGTCCGGTCAGGGTGTTGTAGCAAATTTGGAATTTCACACCTTTTTCCTTCAATTCCGCAATTTTAGCGGGCAATTTGGCATCGGCATTCATTTCTACTTGCTTGGCGGTGGTCAACATACCTAAGCCGTCACCGTTCATCACGATTACCGCGTCGGTTTTTTTGCCGGTTTGTTCCAGTGCTTTGATGTAATTGCTGACATTGCCGAGCACACCAAGGTATTTCTTCTCGTCACCCTCCATCGTGACGTGAACCACGACTTTTTCAGCACCCGCGTAATAGTCGTCAGCGACTTTGGGTGCAGGCACGCCGGGGTCAAATTTGGCTTCGGCGGGCTTAGCATCAGCAGCCGGAGCAGCGGCAGCTTCTGCTTTAGGTGCAGCCGGTTTGGCATCGTCAGCGTGTGCAAGACCAGCAACACTGCTGGCAGTCATCAATAAACCCAGTATGATTGGTTTTAACATGGGTCGTTCTCCTCCTACGGTTGATAAAATTGCTATTCAAATTCCATTTCGCGGAACACCATGCCCGCATTCGCTAACGCGAGTTCGTCGAACGTATCAAGGTGGGCAAACGCACTTTGGTCGATCTTGTAGGCATCTTGTAAAGTGCCGCCACTTTCAAGCACTTCGCCGACTTTGGTACGCAGGTGTACTAGGTAATCTTTGGTGTATTTCGTGACTTCCGCCAAGTTGGTGGGGCCGCCGTGTCCGGGAATAATGTGGGTGGGTTTGAGGGCTTCGAGTTTTGCCCAGGTTTCGATCCACGCATCGGTATCGGTGTCTTCAAACAGTGGCAGCAGCCGTTCATGGAAGGCCACATCGCCGCTGATGAGCAATTGCTTTTCGGGCATCCACAGCATAATGTCGCCGGGGCTGTGTGCCGCACCGATGCGTAAGGCTTGCATTTTCCAAGAGCCGAGGCTTAGGTCCATGCTGTCTTCGCTGAGGATAATGTCAGGCTTGGAAAGTTCGGTACGGTAAGCTTTGTCGCGGCTGCGGTTGCGCATTAAGGCGATAATGTCTGCGCCACGTTGTTCGACTTCGTGCCAAGCATCTTGGTGCATAATGACTTTTGCACCTTGTTCCTGCCAGTAATTCATGCCGAGCATGGCGTGACCTTGCCCATTTTCGAGCAGAACGTATTTGACGGGTTGGTCAGTACGTTGCTTGATTTCGTCGTGCAGGGCTTGTGCCAACAGGTAATTGTCACCGGCATTCATGACGACGACACCGGCATCGGTAATCACGAAGGAAAGGTTGTTATTGTGTCCGCTGTTGTCGTAGGTGGGCGGTGCGGTTGCGCCAATCGCTGACCATACGCCGGGGATGACTTCCACGGGTTTGCTGTAAAGGAAAGAATCAAGGGCTTTGTCGTTTTCTGAGACGGGTAGCCCTGCGTCTTTCCATGCAAAAAAGCCGTCTGCGTAGTTTTTGACATTGGTGTAGCCGAGTTTCATTAGGGTATCAGCGGCGAGTGGGCTACGCTGGTTGACACCGCAATACACCACGATGGGAGTGTTTTTGTCGGGCAATTGTTCGGTGGCGTGCATTTCTAACCAACCGCGTAACAAGTTGCGGTGGCGGGGTGCGTCGATGCTGCCACCGAGTAGGGTGATTTCTTGCGGGGTGCGCACGTCAATGAGCTGGGTTTCGGGGTGCTTTTGCAGCAAATCCTTGAGTTCAGCCGTGTTGATATTGGTGATGCGTTTGTTGACTTCATCCAGTAATTGTTTGGCTTGTTCGGTGAGGGCGGGTGCTTCGCGGGCTGGGGCGGCGGCAGGTGTATCATTAGTTGTGGTCGTGCCGGATGTTGGTGTGTCGGTGTTTTCCGCTTCGGGTTGCATTCCTTCCTGTTCCAGCGACAGGTAGACCTGATAGGCATTGCGGCGGTTGGCTTCGTCAAAAGCGGGCAGATGGATGAAATCGCCCCAGTCGGTGGCGGCATACGCTTCGTCAAACGGGATCATGTCTTCAACCGCTTTGCCCATGGTTTCACGCAGGAATTCGATGTATTGGACAGTGGTTTTAATCACTTCCTGCGGGTTTTTGGACATGGGACCGTGACCGGGAACCATTGCGGTGAGTTTGCCTTGCGCCATGTCTTTTAAGCGTTCCAGCCAGATTTTGGTATTGGCATCGCCGACAAAGGGGACGCGCCCTTCAAAAATCAGATCGCCAATCAGCAATACGCCATCTGGTTCGACTAACACGCTTTGGTCGCCGTCAGAATGCGCTTTGCCGTTGAAAATCAGTTTGATGGTGACACCGCCGAGGGTGATTTCTTCATTGCCATCGACATAACGGTCAGGTTTAACCAAGCGGGTGTGAGCATTAACCCAGGGGGCAAGGTCTGCACGGCGTGAGGCCAGCAGGGTTTCGGCGTTTTCGGAATTGAGGTATTCCTCCGCACCAGCGGGGGCGATGATTTCCGCGCCCAAATCTTTAAAGACTTGCAAGCCGTAAATATGGTCGGCGTGGTAGTGGCTGACAATGACCTTTTTCACCGGTTTATCGGTTATTTTTTTGAGCTTTTGCAGGAATAATTGCGCCAAAGCGGGCGTGCCAAGGGTATCGAACAGTACCACTCCTTCGTCAGTGACAATCGCTGCTGCGTTGGAAATGAAACCGTGGTTTTGCGTGGCTGCACCGGGTGCGCCTTGCACGTAGTACACGTGTTCGGAAACTTTAATCAGCTCCATCACGACAGGGGGAAGTTTGTCGTCAGCATGGGCATTCAGCCCCAGTGTTAAACAGAGAGCGGCGAAGAATGCAGCAATGATGCGCATGAATCCTCCGTAATGCGTGAGGGATGGAGCGTGTAGGGGTAAACGATAGCAGTAGAGACGCAAACTTTTGCGTCTCTACGGGTAGGCAACAGCAGTGTGCGTTACGCTACATCAGCTTCGGCAGAGTCTTTCTCGCCTTTGTTGTCAGTCCAAGCCAGCTTCACTTTGTCGCCCGCCTTGCCCGCGTAGTTGAACGCGAGGTAAGGGTTTTTGGAGACAGAGCCGCCCCATTTGGCAGTCAGGATAGTTTTGTCACCCGCAGTGACGACGATGTCCTGAATGAAATGTGCGGGAACCAGCTCGCCGGTTTTCTTGTCTTTACGTTGCCCGGTTTCCATCGGGTGTGTCATCAGTGCTTTGACTTCAACGACATCGCCTTTCGCAGAGGCTTTAAGTTTAATACTAGACATGTGTGTACTCCTCTGAATTAGCCGCCGCAGCCGCCGATGGTGACTTTAACTTCTTGCTTAGCGGTGTAAGCTTTATCACCGGCTTTGGCAATCGCGATAACGTTAGCGGTCTTGCCCATTTTGATCCGGGTAGATGCTTCAGGTTGCGTACCTTCACCGAGGATAAACATCGCTGCCAGTGGGGTAGGGTTGCCATCAACAAGGATGCTGATTTCCGTGGTGCCTGCGACGCCGGACGTGACGGTAACAGGGACAACCGCGCCGTTTTCAGCGATTTCAGGGGCTTTGATTTTAATGTCAGCGGAATCTGTTGGGGTCACTGCCATGGCTTTCAGGGCATCGTCCATTGTTTTGGCATCAAATGCACCGCCGCCTTCTGCCATGACCATGCGTGGGGTCAGCAAACCCGCGCTGACCGCAAGACCTGCCGCGCTGGCAGCCAAGGTGCCTTGTAAAAATGTTCTGCGTTTCATAAGTTTCCTCTCTCCAGAGATGTGTTGTGAGCGTAATGGTGCTGAGAGCAAGCCACTCTCACCATTCAGGTATAATGATGTGAGTAGTGCCGAAAATATTCCGTCTTTTTTATGTAATCGCATAAAAAACCCGGCGGGAAGCCGGGTTCAAGTCGATTGTCAGATCGAACGTAAGGTGGGCTTACTTACGTGAGCCTGGACCGTTCCATTCCAAGCCATTGGACATATAAGTCAGGAAGTATTCCAGTGCCTTATATTCATCACCTTGAGCTTTGGTGTTGTTTGCGCGTACCATGGTATTGCAACCCATGAAACGGTTGTGCAGCGTGGTGATTTCACCATCCGCAGAACGGTAAGTGGGCCAATGTGTCACATGACCAACCGCAGGGCTAAGCAAATCCGCACGGATCATTTTGCCTGCATTGTTGGTGTGGCAATCCGCACAAGACATATTCAACTGACCACGCTTAGAGTAGTAGTAGTTTTTGCCTTTCTCGTACCAATCAACTGCTTTGCCTTCAGGAGTGGCAACGTTGATTTTGCTACCACGATTTTCCATCGCGATATACGCCATCAGCTGTGCAATTTTACCTTTGTTCAGCAACGGCTTGCCTTCTTTGTCGACAAAGCCTTCGCCATCACCGTCAGTTTTGCAGGCGTTTAAGGCACCTTCAGCCGTGACGATAGTGTCTTTCTCAGCATCGTAGAAAGGGTACTTAGTGCGGATGGATTTGATGTCACCCATGCAATCAGCATACGTTTTGCCATTTTTGAATGGCGTTTCCCAAATGGTCTTACCTGCATCAATATCAGGTTCGTAAGGAGGGAAGGATGATTCCATTTCCTCCCACTGGGCTTTCAAAGCGGGATCCAATGCATAAGCACCGTCTTTGAAATCTTCAAACGGGATGTCTTTGAATGCTGTCTTGAAATGGTCTTGGAATGCCGCCATTTCTTCCGCAGGTCCAGCGTGTACGGTGCTGAATGCGGAAACTGCTAACGCAAATGCAACGGATGCTGCGGTTAATACTTTTTTCATGGAAACCTCCAGTTAAGCAACGTCTGCTTCGGCAGAGTCTTTCTCGCCTTTGTTGTCAGTCCAAGCCAGCTTCACTTTGTCGCCCGCCTTGCCCGCGTAGTTGAACGCGAGGTAAGGGTTTTTGGAGACAGAGCCGCCCCATTTGGCAGTCAGGATAGTTTTGTCACCCGCAGTGACGACGATGTCCTGAATGAAATGTGCGGGAACCAGCTCGCCGGTTTTCTTGTCTTTACGTTGCCCGGTTTCCATCGGGTGTGTCATCAGTGCTTTGACTTCAACGACATCGCCTTTCGCAGAGGCTTTAAGTTTAATACTAGACATGTGTGTACTCCTCTGAATTAGCCGCCGCAGCCGCCGATGGTGACTTTAACTTCTTGCTTAGCGGTGTAAGCTTTATCACCGGCTTTGGCAATCGCGATAACGTTAGCGGTCTTGCCCATTTTGATCCGGGTAGATGCTTCAGGTTGCGTACCTTCACCGAGGATAAACATCGCTGCCAGTGGGGTAGGGTTGCCATCAACAAGAATGCTGATTTCCGTGGTGCCTGCGACGCCGGACGTGACGGTGACAGGGACAACCGCGCCGTTTTCAGCGATTTCAGGGGCTTTGATTTTAATGTCAGCGGAATCTGTTGGGGTCACTGCCATGGCTTTCAGGGCATCGTCCATTGTTTTGGCATCAAATGCACCGCCGCCTTCTGCCATGACCATGCGTGGGGTCAGCAAACCCGCGCTGACCGCAAGACCTGCCGCGCTGGCAGCCAAGGTGCCTTGTAAAAATGTTCTGCGTTTCATAAGTTTCCTCTCTCCAAAATTCAGCAAATCCACATTACAGCTCATGAATAAAGTCAACAACTCTATCCAGTTCCGCGTCAGTCAGAATCCCCATCGGCCCAAACGGGATCATAATGGTATTAGGATTGGCGACCCGTGCATCAGCGATTTGTGCTTTGAGTTTTGCCTTGTCTGGGAAGCGGGCTTTCATGGCAATTAATGGTGGGCCAATGTTGCCGGGCAGTTCACCACCAGCGATCATGTGGCACGCCAAACAGTTACCCAACCCACGGTCAAATGCCAACTCTTTGCCTGTCATTTCTTTTTTTGCTTCAGCCGGTTTAGCTTCTGCTGGTTTTGCTTCCGCTTTGGCAGCATCTGCTTTTTTATCATCGGCTGCATAAGCAGACGAGAATACAACGGTTAAAGCCAGCACAGAAACTGATGCCGACATCACCAAAGTGCGAAAAATTTTCCGCATAACGACCTCCTCTCTAAACGAAACATTTCAACGAAACGTGTTTCTCTACGCTTGTTAGACGGCTGAGATAGCACATTTTACTAAACCTTGAGAAATATCAACTTTCGGGTTGGAAGCTTAACCGATTGTGGTAAAACACGCAAAAAAACTTTAATGAAACCAGTATCTTGAATAAGAATATAATTATATTCTTATGTTTTCTGGTTAAAATTTGTCAAGTTGTTTTTCTTTGGTTTCCATTTGCTCAATTTCGCGTGCCATTGCTTGCAGGCGGGCGCTAGTATGCGCGGGATTGCCGGGCAGGCGTGAGGCTTGTTCGAGAATGGCGCGGGCGTGTTTGTATTCGCCCATGCGAATGCTACGTTCGGCGGCAGAACGGTACGCTTCAGCCGCTTGCCCGGCTTGTTCTGCAACCCGTTGACGGATTTCGAGGAATTCCAGACTGGTTTGTTCCGTCAATTGGGTGCGGCTGAGTAATTGCCAGGCTTGCGGTGCTTTTTGGTTGGCAAGCAAGGCTTCAGCCAACAGGCTAAGAATATCCTCCTGACCGGGATAAGAGCTTGCCAGCGGGGTGAGCAGCGCTTCGGTTTCGGCATAACGACGGGTTGCATTCAGTGCAGCCGCAATCGTAAGGGCAATCGGTAGTTGGCGTGATTGTGTACCCAAAGTTTGCAGGGCAGCATTGGGATTGCCGCGCCGCAATTGGCTGACGGCTTGGGCATATTGCGTGAGTTGTGCATCGCCTGCGGTAACGGCAGGTGAATTCGGGGCAGTGATGGCACGGAGCTTTTCACGGGCATAGGCGTAATCACTGTCTTCGCGGACACCGCGTTTGCCCATTTGATTGGCTTGGGCGCGGGTATCGCTCAACCGGTCGATGCTTTGCGGGTGAGTGCGCAAATATTGGGTAATGTCACCGTGTAAGTCGGAGGTGCGCCGATCCAGTTTTTCCATGAATAAGGACATGGCTTGCGGGTCAAGCCCTGCCCCCGCGAGAATGCGCAAGCCGGTGCGATCCGCTTCGGTTTCCATCTGACGGCTAAAGCTCAGTTGGCGGTGCAATTGCGTGGCAATGGTGCTGGTGATAATGGCTTGGGCGGCTTCCGGGCTTTTGCTGGCAGCCGCTGCACCGGCAAGTACTCCTAGCCCGGTCATGAGCGGATTGCCTTTGCGTTCCGCTAACATTCGCGCAATATGGCGCTGGGAAACGTGGGCAATTTCATGCGCCACCACAGCGGCTAATTCACTTTCCGAGCGCGTATTCAAAATCAACCCGGAATGCATGACGATGACCCCGCCGGGCATGGCGTAGGCGTTGATTTCCGGGTTTTTGACAATCAGAAAATAATAATTGCCGCCACCGGGTGCATGGGCAGCAAGGCGGTTGCCAAGGGCGCGTAACCAGCCGCTAAGTTCAGGGTCTTCCACAATGGGTTCACTGCCGCGCAATTCGCGGATGAGCTTGATGCCAAGCAATGCTTCTTGGGTGCTGCTGAGGGTGTTATTGGCGGGGTTGCCCAGATCGGGGATATTGATGCTGGGGACTTCCAGATCCAGTGCGGCATGGCTGGCAGCCGTAAGGCTTAAGCTGATGGCAATCAGGCTGGCGTGTATCAGGTATTTCATCATCAGGTCGGTTTGTGGGTGTAGAACCCTAACTATAATCGGAATGCGCGTGAAAGTATGCCTTCACTTTCAATTGCGCTTGCGGGTCAGCCTTAGTCAGTCTTGGTCTCAGGAAATTTGTATTCTCGCCATTCTATGCTGTAATCGGTGTTTCGTTTGAATCGGGAGAACGCTGTGTACCACTTGTTGGAACAACGCTTACGTGAGATTGATGCCCACCATTTGCACCCTTACCTACGCAATGCCCGCACGGGGCTGGAAAAAGAAAGCCTGAGAGTGTCGTCTGAAGGGCGATTGTCGCAACGTGATCATCCGGCGGTGCTGGGGTCTGCGTTAACCCACCCGTGGATTACCACCGATTACGCCGAATCCTTGCTGGAACTGATTACGCCGCCGCAGGAACGTGCTGCTCAGTCACTGGATTTCTTGCTCAATATCGAAACGTTTGTGTACCAGCAACTTAACGATGAATTGTTGTGGACAACCAGTATGCCGTGTGTGCTGAGCGGCGAACGCGATATTCGGATTGCTGAATACGGCAGTTCCAACGCCGGGCGTATGAAGCACATTTACCGTGAAGGGCTGGCCTGGCGCTATGGCAAGGCGATGCAGGTGATTGCCGGAATCCATTTCAACTATTCCATCGATGATGCCTTTTGGCAGCCTTGGCAGCAGGTACAGGGGGATGCAGGCGAGTTACGGGCGTTCCGTGATGCGCAATACATGGCATTAGTGCGTAATTTGCAGCGTTATGGCTGGCTGATTATTTACTTGTTTGGTACGTCGCCCGCGATCTGCAAAAGCTTCCTCGGTGGCAGAGAAGCACCCGAAGGCATGGAGGCGTTTAACGAATACACGCTCTATGAGCCTTTCGGCACGTCGTTGCGCATGGGGAATATTGGTTACACCAATAGTAAGGAAAATAAAACCGGGGTGAAGGTGTGTTACAACACCCTCGACAGTTACGTGAGTAGTTTGCGTCAGGCAATCAATACCCCTTGCCCGGAATACGCCGCTATCGGGGTGAAAGTGGCAGGGCAGTACCGCCAGTTAAATGCCAATATCCTGCAAATTGAAAACGAATATTACAGTACGGTACGCCCCAAGCAGTTATTGCAAGGTTTTGAGAAACCCACGGATGCTCTGGAGCGCAGGGGCATTGCGTATGTGGAATTGCGTTCGCTTGATGTGAATGCGTTCCACCCCGC
Organism: Thiothrix winogradskyi; assembly: GCF_021650935.1. NCBI lineage: Bacteria > Pseudomonadati > Pseudomonadota > Gammaproteobacteria > Thiotrichales > Thiotrichaceae > Thiothrix > Thiothrix winogradskyi. Next base: position 1,113,377 of record NZ_CP091244.1, read on the forward strand.
AGGCTTAACGCGCCGTCAACTCTTTTTCCTCGAAGTCTTTATGCATTTCTGTTTATTGCAGGAAAGCCCGCTGGTGTCTGCGGATGAATTTCAGGCCATCAACCAGAACCAAATGTTAACGGCGCATCGCGGGCGTGACCCCGATGTACGTTTGAGTTGCTTGGGTAAGAGCGTGTTATTGCGTGATCAGGCTAGGGATTTGTTGCAAGCCATGCGCCCGGTGGCAGAGATGTTGAACACGGTACACGGGGAGGATTGTTACACCGATTCGTTAGACAGCCAGATTCAGCTTGCTTACAACCCGGACATTACGCCGTCGGCACGGATGCTGGAAGAGATGCGAGCTAATCAGGAGAGTTTTTTCGCGTTTGCGCAGCGTAAATCCCAAGAACACCGTGAGTATTTCCTGCAACGGACGCTTGACCCCGCGTTGATCCTTGAATTCCAGCAAGCTGCTGCAAGCTCCTTAAGCCGTCAGCAAGCGCTTGAAGCCAGTGAAAAAATGGATTTTGATAGCTTCCTAAACGCTTATCTATCAGGGGCTTTGGTTGACGTGAAAAATTAACCGGACAAATATCCGATTTTTGTTACCCGCAGCGAAAAACTGGGGTACACTGCAAATAACTTGCCTGATACTTGAAAGTTCCGTGAGCCTTGTTAGTTTGATGCCACGTTTTTACTTGCAGGTTTCACAGTGCATAACCTATCGAACCACAGTGGTCGATCGTTATCAGGTAATTTGGTGTGACTGATTATCTATAACGTAAATTCCCAAGCAGCACACGCTATTTATGAGATGACAAACAGTGAATATTTACGTTGGCAACCTGCCCTATAAAATTACCGAAAACGACTTGCGTGACCTGTTCTCCGCTTACGGCGAAGTGACCAGTGTCAGCATGATCAAAGACAAAATGACGGGGCAATCCAAGGGCTTCGGTTTTGTTGACATGCCAGATGCTGCTCAAGGCAATGCAGCGATTCAGGGTCTGAACGAGCAAGCCGTTCAAGGCCGTAACATTAAAGTTAACGAAGCAAAACCACGCGAAGATCGTCCACGTGATGGCGGCGGTCGTGGCGGCTTCGGTGGTGGCGGCGGCGGCGGTGGTCGTGGTGGTGATCGCGGCGGCTTCGGTGGCGGCGGTGATCGTGGCGGCTTCGGCGGCGGTGGTGATCGCGGTGGTCGTGGTGGTGATCGCGGCGGCTTCGGTGGCGGTGATCGCGGCGGTCGCGGTGGTGATCGTGGCGGCTTCGGCGGCGGCGGTGGCTACCGTTAATTCTTAACGGTTTCGCGTAAGGCAGGTTGATGCTGCATCAGCCTGCCTTCTCAATGCCTGCCGGTAGGCAAACCGGGGATTCAATACACAAGTGTTTATTCCTGCCGGTTTCGCCGTTCTTTATCTGCACGTTTGCTTTGGCTACGCCACAGGCTTTTGCTACAAACTTCAGCAGATGCGCGTTAGCTTTGCCATCCACTGGCGGGGCAGTAATCCTTATGCGAATGCGATCTTCCTGCACTTCTGCAAATTCATCCCGGCTTGCCTTGGGCTGCACCCGCACAAACAGGTGCAACACTTCATCTTCCCAGCGGTAAAACGTAGTCATTAGTACGTGATCGTCGTGTTACAGCCCGAAGGATTGCAACACAATCAACACGATATACAACAACAAAATTGCTGCCATTGGTGCCAAATCTACCATGCCAATAACAGGCACGAATTGACGAATCGGGCGCAACAATGGCTCTGTTAGGCTGTTCAAAATGTCTGCCAATGGGTTGCCCTGGCTATTGCCGACCCAACTGAGTACGGCTTGAATGACCAATGCAAAGATGTAGATGTAAATCACGGTGCGTACAAGGTCGATCACGGAATATAGCAGCACCACCGGTAAACTGGTTTCACTGCCCTGCAATGCGACCAGCAAAAATGTCTGGATAATCTTTAAACTCAATGCCAGCACAATCGCGGCGGTATCGAGTTTGCCAATTGCCGGAATCATGCGTCGCATTGGTACAAGTACCGGATTGGTGATTTTCACCAAAAATTGTGACAGTGGGTTGTAGAAGTTTGCCCGCGACAATGCCAGCAAAAAACGGATGAGTACCGCGCCGATATACAGCGAAAATAAAGTTTGCACCAAAAAAATGCCGACGTTCTGGAGTGCTTCCATGAGCGACTATCCCCTGTTTGATAAATGATGATTAGCTGTTGGCGGCTGCCAATTCGCGTGAACGGCTGGCTGCTGCTTGTAAGGCTTGCGCAAACAAATCGTGCAAACCACCCGTGGTTAACACGTTCAAAGCAGCCTCGGTCGTGCCGCCTTTGGATGTGACTTTTTGGCGCAATTCACCGGGTAAATCATCACTTTCCAGTGCCAGTTTTGCGGCACCGAGAGCGGTTTGCACAATCAGCAAGTGCGCTTCTTCGGGACGTAAACCGAGTTGTTCGGCAGCGGCTTGCATGGCTTCCATGACCAAAAAGAAGTAGGCGGGACCACTGCCAGAAATAGCGGTGACGGCATCCAGCTTGGTTTCATCATCGAACCAGACGGTAATGCCGACAGCACGTAACAGGCTTTCGGCTGCACTGCGTTGCGAGTCAGATACGTGCTGATTCGCGTATAAACCCGTTGCACCGGCTTGCACCAAAGCGGGGGTGTTGGGCATACAACGCACAATCGCTTGATTGCCACCCAACCAGCGGTTGAGCGCTTCTTCGCGAATTCCGGCGGCGATGGAGACAAACAACGGGCGGCTGAGTTGCGCATTGCTGGCAAGGTTTTCGGTCACATTGCGCATGATTTGCGGTTTGACAGCGAGTACCACCACGTCGGCACCTTGCATGGCTTCGAGATTGTCGGTGGTGGCGGTGACTTCCGGCCAATGTTTGCGGATGGCATCGAGTTGGTGTTCGTCAGGGTCGGCAACGCGCAATGCGACATTCGCTTGGTCTTGCAATAGACCGACGATCAGGCTGCGAGCCATATTGCCAGCGCCAATGAAGGTGATGGTGGTAGGTTTTTGGGCGAGTTTAGGTGTGTCCATAAAAGCTCTTTACTGTGTATCCGTTAGCAGATTTCCGTAATAATGGGTGCATTCTACTATTTTCAAGGACAAGAATGGAAAATTTGCTGCTATTGGGGTTATTAGGGCTGGGGCTTTGGTTCTGGATTGATTCGATGAATGCTCGCGAACGGGCGGTAGCGGCAGCGATACGCGCATGTCGGGAGATTGATGTGCAGTTTCTGGATCAAACCGTATCCTTGGAAAGCATGAAACCTACCCGTAACCGTCAGGGGCATTTGGTGTGGCGACGCATTTACGGGTTTGAGTTTAGTACCCAAGGGGTGGAGCGGCGGCATGGTCGTGCGATCTTACGCGGGCGGGTGTTGGAACAGGTGCAGTTGGATCAGGATGAGGGCACGACGATTGAGCAGCACGAAGCTTGAACGGCTGCTCTCCCGTTGCCTGCAATGTTACAAAAACCGGCTGACCAAAATCATATCGCCATCCACGTCTTGGGGCAGTGGAATACGCATTTTGTGACCGCTCCCCGGCGCAGTGGTGACAGGAATACCGTCCATATTTTCCATGCGTTCCAGTACCAGTTCGCGGTTGCCTTCCGGTAACACCAATTCCAGTCGATCTCCTACGCTGAAACGGTTTTTCACATCTAGCTCAATCCAGCCGTTGTCACGGTCAACGCGCATGGCTTCGGCAACGAATTGCTGCTGATGCCCCATCGACGCGCCTTGCATGTAGTTTTGGTATTCGTGGGTATGGTGGCGTTCGTAAAAGCCGTCGGTATAACCACGATTCGCCAGATTTTCCAAGATACCCAGCAATTTGGGGTCAAAGTTGCGCCCAGCCATTGCATCGTCAATCGCCTGTTTATATGTCTGTGCAGTCCGCGCCACGTAGTAATGCGATTTGGTGCGCCCTTCGATTTTCAAGCAATCTACGCCGATTTCGGTGAGTTTTTGGACGTGTTCGACGGCGCGTAAATCCTTGGAATTCATGATATACGTGCCGTGTTCGTCTTCCATGACGGGCATGAGTTCGCCGGGGCGGTTGGTTTCTTCGAGGAAGTACACCTTGTCCGCCAGCGGATGGCGTTCTTGATTGCCGCAACTGCCCATGCTTTGCGCTTGGTTAAACAAATCCATCGACAACACCGCTTCTTTGGGGACAAATTTGCCTTCTGCTGCTTCGACCGCTTCGGTGGTTTTGTATTCCCAGCGGCACGCATTGGTGCAAGTGCCTTGATTCGGGTCGCGGTGGTTGAAGTAGCCGGAGAGCAGGCAACGCCCGGAATAGGCGATGCACAATGCACCGTGGACGAAGACTTCCAGCTCCATATCGGGGCATTCTTGGCGGATTTCGGCGATTTCATCCAGCGATAATTCCCGCGATAAAATCACGCGGGTCAAGCCGAGGCTTTGCCAGAATTTCACCGTGGCGTAGTTCACCGTGTTGGCTTGTACGGAAAGGTGGACGGGCATGTCCGGCCATTTTTCGCGTACCAACATAATCAAGCCGGGGTCTGCCATGATCAGCGCATCGGGATTCATCGCAATCACGGGGGCAAGGTCTTCCATGAAGGTTTTGATCTTGCTGTTGTGCGGGGAAATGTTTGCCGCAACGAAAAACTGTTTGCCCAACGAATGCGCTTCGGCAATGCCGAGCGCGAGGTTGTCGTTTTTAAACTCGTTATTGCGCACCCGCAGCGAGTAGCGCGGTTGTCCGGCGTAGACCGCATCCGCACCGTAGGCGAAGGCGTGGCGCATGGATTTGAGTGTGCCCGCAGGGGCAAGCAATTCAGGGCGTTTCATGGGGAGTATCCGCTGTGTGTAAGTTCAAGCGAGGATTATATTCCCAAGTGCGGCGCTAGGCTAATTTACTGCAAGGCTGGGGCGGTTTACGCTGCCCACTTCCGCCGGTTAGCCGCAAAGTCCAACACCAGCGCAAACACATTATCGCACTTGGTTTTAAAGGTCATGCGGTCATAACTATCGGGTAAATCCTTATCCAGCACATCTTCAATGGCGTTTTTCACCGCCAGTTGCGTTTGGCTGTCTTTCCACCAATCTTGCACCAACACTTTGGGGTGTTCCTGTAACAAGCGGATCAGCAGGTCTTTCGCCGCCAGTTTCACCCGCTGTTCTTCCGTCTGGGTGAGTTTGTCTTTTTTCAGCAAGTCGTACAGTTCCAGCTCATCCTCGCTCAAGCCTTCGCGCACATGGCGTTCATCCTCGGTTTGCATCGCTTGGGTGAAATGCACCAAATCGTCAAAATAGTTGTCGGCGGATGAACTGCCTGCATTGTAACGCTCGATAATCGCCTGCAAGCGTGCCGCAAACGCCACCCGTGTCACGTTTTGCGCCATCATGTTATGCAATTTGGCTTCAATGAATGCCCGCATATCCGCAATTTCGATATTTTTGTACAGCGCCACCGTGAAATCTTCGCGCAGCTTGTCGAAATCAATCTTGCTTAAATCCCATGTGCGCCCTTTTTGGATAATGCGGTATTCCGCGCTGTATTCACGCTGGCGAAACTCGTCGGCATCATCCACCACCACGCTTTCATCCAGCAATTCGGCAATGCGCTGGCTGACGGCTTCAATATCTGCACCTTCTACCAAGCTATCCATCACCCCGCGTAAGTATTGAATGGCGGCAATATCCAGCCGTGGTGCTTGCTGGTAAATCTCTGGTTTGCAGGCTTCGTACAAGGCAGCCACGGTGTTGTCGTAGACGTTGAAGGCTTTGCGCCATTCTTCATTGCCCAGCAAAATGTCGGCAAAAGTGTTGAATTTCGCAATATTTTTGAAAGTGTCTTGCGTACCTAGTACAGCATTCAGGTCAATGTCACGCTCACGGCAAAAGGCCAGCGTTTGGGCAACCGCATCATCCAGCAACACCAATAATTCGGTTTTTTCCTGCACTGGCACGGTTTCACCCGTGTCGCCTTGCGCGTAATCTTTCAACGCCTTTTTCATGTTGCGGAATACGTTGTAGTAATCGACGATTTCACCGTGCTGTTTTTCCACGGGTTTGCCGCTGTACCCCTGAATGCTGTAAGACGCGACGCGGTTGGCACGGGCGATGGTTTGCATCAAGGTGTGGCCTTTCATCGGCTTGTCGAGGTACAGCGTTGAAACGGTGGGTGCATCAAATCCGGTCAGCCACATGGCGCACACAAATACCAGTTGCAACGGGTGTTCAGGGTCTTTGAAATTGTGCTCAATGTCGTGACCGTTGGCATCCAACTGGTCGAGCCGCGTAATGTGCGGTTTTATGTCAAGCTTTTGCTGGGTGAAACGCGCTTCATCGGCTTTGGGATCGCTGATCACGACCGCCATTTCTACCGACTTCATCCATTCCAGCCGTTTTTTCAGGCGGGCTTTTTCAACTTCATTGGTGGTGGTATTGATGCGCCCGCGCAGGTTTTTCAGTTCGGCTTTCCAATGCTGCTGCACCTTGTCGTACATGGTCACGGCGGTGAATTTATCGACGGTAATCACCATGCCCTTGCCGAGATAGCCACGTTGTGGGAAGTGGTACACGATGTCTTGTGCAATCGTATCTAGCCGGTCGTCGCGTTTGATCACTTCCATTTCGGTGGCGAATTTGCGTTCCAGCTTGTCCTGTTGCGCCGCATCCAGATTTTCATCCTCCAGCAAGGCACAGAATTCTTCGCTCAAATCCTCATTCTGAATCAACACCTTGGGGACGCGCTTTTCGTAGAACAGCGGCACGGTGGCTTTATCATCCATCGCTTGTTGGAAGTTGTATTCCGAGACGTAACCGCCGAACCACGCGCTGGTTTTACGCTCCTTACCCAACAATGGCGTACCCGTGAAAGCAAGGAAATGTGCTCCCTTGAGTCCGGCACGCATGTTTTCCGCCAGATTTTGGTATTGGGTGCGGTGCGCTTCATCCACCATCACAATGACTTCGCGTCCGCCGTTGGGGTCAAACAGGCGCGGGTAGGCTTTGCCCTTGTCATAGCGGAATTTCTGGATCAGGGTGAACATCACCTTTTTGTTCTGCCCCAGAAACTTGCGCATTTCTTCGGCGTTGCTGGGTTGCGCGGCATCCTCTTTTTGCACCGTGCCGGTATTCAGGAAGTTGCGGTAAATCTGCCCGTCCAAATCCTGCCGATCCGTCACCACCACAAAGCTGAAATTGCCGCTGACCTTGCGGAAAATTTTGCGCACGTAAAAAATCATCGAAAAACTTTTGCCCGACCCTTGGGTGTGCCAAAACACCCCCAGTTTGCCATCGTGCTGCTCACGTTGCAGGAAACGCTGATAAGCACTGTTCACCCCCAGAAACTGATGGTTTTGCGCAATGATTTTGGTGTTGCCCTTGTGGTAGATCACGAAGTTTTCGACGTAATCCAGCAAGCGGCTGCGTTCGCACAAGCCCGCGATGGCGTATTCCAGCGATGTGCCTTGCGCTTCGATTTGCGGGCGGTTGACCACTTCTTTTTCATCCGCCACCCGCAACCAGTGGAAGAAATGTTCCCAACCGGCAGTAAAGCTGCCCACGCGGGTTTCCAGCGCGTTGGAGAGAATGCAAAACGCATTGCAGTGGAACAGTTGCGGAATATCGTGCAGGTAATCCGTCAGGTTGCCATCAAAGGCACTGCGGAGTTTAACGTTGGAGTTTTTCAGTTCGATGAACACCAAGGGCAAGCCATTGACGTACAAAATTACATCCGGGCGGCGGTATGCGGCTTTGGGGGCTTGCCCCAGTGACTTGATCCACAATTGCGCCACGGCGAGGTAGCGGTTATTGGCGGGTATGTTGAAGTCGATCAGGCGCACGAAGTCGTGTTGTTTCACGCCCTTGGCATCTTCAAAAGTGACGGGTACGCCATCGCGGATAAACTGATCGAGTTCCTGATTGGCTTTGAGCGGGGAAAGCGCGATACGCCGATCCATCAGCTTTGCCACCACTTCGGTGATAACGCTGGCGGGAATGTGCGGATTCAAGCGTTCGCAGGCTTCCCGTAAACGCTCGGCGAGAATCACATCGCGCTTGTCGCGGCGCTGCGAACCGTCGTTGAGATCATCAGGGTTAGCGGTGTGGCACACCAGTACATCGAAGCCGTGCAAGTGTTGCAGCTTTTGCAGCAATGCCTGCTCGATGTCGTCTTCGGATATAAAATTTCTTGCCATTTGCCCAGCCCCGTTTATGCGCCTGTATTTGGGGAAGTTTAGCGCAGATGTAACGCACAAGAATACAAAAGCACCTCTTTACGCAAACAAATTAACCGCCAACATTTCCGCTGCATCATTCAAACGGTCATCATTCGTCCAAAATTCGGTGCAACCGTAATACTGTGCCGTGGCAAGGATGCAAAGCATCCGGCGTTTTCAATCGAAAACGAGCGCGTAGCTGTAACGCTGCATCATAAATTTCATCCGTGATCGGCAGCATGATTTGCGCAGCTATAAAATCCTCAAACTCTTGGTAAAGCTCGACATTCTGATCGCGTAAGGGTTTGGTTAACACCTCCAACCGCAACAATGGCGAAACCGCAAGTTGGCAACCCGGTGACTGTTCCATCTTCTCCAGGATTTTCGGTCTAAAAACAGTGTGCTTCTCAATCAAGTAAATGACGATACAAGCATCCAGATAGATGCGCTGGCTCATTCATCACCCCAAGCATCACGATTTTCCCGGATAGTTTCTTCCATTGCCGCTGGATTTCCAGCCGGACGCTGTTGGTAACGTGGAGATTTCAGCAAAGCCAATACAGCCGCCACGTCACCTTTACGCGCTGCCCAAATAGAGTGGGGAAGTTCACTGAGCTTGCCGGGAAGTAAGGTCAAAATCACACGGGTGGGCTGTGTCACCTTCAGGTTTTCCAGCAAATGCACCGTCCCATCAGGATGAATAACTGCTTCAATTGCTTGTAACATAACGATTCCCCTCTGTGTTTATCATCTCAACAAGTGTAACTCATCTTTCTCCCTATCGCCCATTTTGCGGGAGAGTTAGATCTAGGCTATCTTTGGATGCATCGACGGCGGCAACTGCACCGCCAAATCCGCTACCGCCAACTTCCCCTTACTCCCCGACTACTGTTAGCGCGTAAGCTAATAAATCCTCACCGAAATGGGCTTTAGACAGGCGCAGAATATCAATGTAGGGTGCAAGCAATGGAATGATGCCTTGATGCTTGGCTTCGATTAGCACACCGAGACTACCGATAATTTTGACCTGATTGATCTTCGCCACTTTGCGTCCTGCTTTTTCATCAATCAGCAAATAATCGGCGTGAAGGTTTTTGTATCACGCCAACTCCCGTGCCAACATCTCAATTTCTGCTTGCAGCTCGTCGGTGCTTTCGTAGGTCTGCGGCTCGATGCCCCGTTGACGGCATTCGTATAAAAACTCATAGCGGTCTAGGTCGCCGACAAATTCAGCGGCAGCACTGGCGGAAAAACGCCCCTGACGGTACAAGTCGATGTCGGTATTCAGCTTGAGCAGGCGCACAAGCTCGGTGGGTGATTGAAAGATCAAATACTTTTCTGGAATATCGAGTGTCAGTTGCATGATGCACCTCTGCTAACGATGTTTGATGTCATACTAGCACGAAACCGCTTCGAGTTCATTTCTGCAACCGCTGGTTGCAGAAATGATAACCCTCACCCCAACCCCTCTCCCAGAGGCAGAGGGGCTAAGAAAAACAAGCTCTTACTCCCCCTCTACCTCTGGGAGAGGGGGTTGGGGGGTGAGGGTCTTTCACACATTTTCCCGCATCGACGGCGGCAACTGCACCGCCAAATCCTCCACCGCCAACTTCCCCGAAATCAAACGCGGCAACAACGCATTCTTCGTCTTCGCCAGCATGTTATTTATCTGCGTGAGACGTTGAATTTCTTTAAACATGGAGCATGTCAGTATGTGGTATTGATCTCTTAAGGGAACCTCTAAAAACCCGGCGTATTGCAACGGTTAGCGTTGGTCTATCGACATTTTGTTAAAAAAACACCAACCCATCTCAATTTTTAGCACACCAAGCCACAATCAGGTGGTTTTTCCGCATTTTTGCTGTTTTTTCGGGAATTTCTCCATCAAATGGGCACAACTCCGCCCTCTTTGAGTGAACAAAGCCGCCGCAAGTTATACACGGTTGCCTTAATGCTGAGGCCGAATACTGCCCGTGCCAACCCGATGCTGCGGATGGCTTTGCCTCCCATCGCACAGATTGACCCAAACACATGCTCAACCCGTGCGCGGGGTCTGGCGATGCGGGTGTTGCGGCGCTTCTGGCAGTCGGATTGCGGCTTGCCTTTCTTGGCTTTGTGCTGGATGTGTAACCGCCAGCTACCTTGGTTGAGGCGTTGTTCACGGGATTGGTCTTCGTAACCTTTGTCCGCCCATACGTCACGGCTGGTGTTGGCTCGGTCAAGCACCGCTTCAAAATGGTTGGTGTCATGTTCTTTGGCGGTGCTGATGTGGCGTTTGCGGATGAGTTTGTATTTCCGATCGGCACTGATACTGAGTTTGTAGCCGTGGTAACTTTTACCGTGTTTTTTCGTCCAGCTTGCTTCCGTATCCTTTTGGCGACGTTGGCAGGTGTCCAGTCAGCAGGTGTTGCCGCTTGTTCCAACAGCGCTTTTTCTTCTTTGTGGAAATGTTGTTTAGGGGCTTCCACCAGCGTGGCATCAACGATTTGACCACCACGGGCAATAAAACCGTGTTGTTGTAATTGCCGTTGGACGGCATCAAACAGGGCATCCGCACCACCTGCCGCACTGATCCGTTCACGGAATACCCACAAGGTATTGGCATCCGGGATCGTGCTGGAATGACGCAGGCCACAAAACCGTTGGAACGACAGCCGGTCAAGCAATTGGTATTCCAATGCCTCGTCCGACAGGTTGTACAGGTGTTGCAACACCAAGACCCGTACCATCAGTTCCGTTGGGTAGGGTGGACGGCCTCCTCGCTTGTCACTGGGGCGTGGGGCGATGTGGTCGATTTCTCCTGCCAAGGCGACAAAGTTGACGTGCTGGTTCAGGGTGGACAGCAGGTCGCCCTTGCGGTCGAGTTTCTGTTCACGCTCTTCGGCGGCAAACAGACTGGTTTTGATGGCACTTTTCTTGGGCATGGCTAGTAACGGGGCGGTGGCTCAGATGAGCATTTTCTCACATTTGTGTGGGTATCAGTGGGTTTTTAGAGGTTCCCTTAAATATTTAGGCGCACAAATAAATTTTAATCCAGAGAATTTCCCTTTACTAAGATTTGTCATTGTGGTTCCTGTGGAACCAAATGCATAAATGGTTTCTTTTAGTCCTTTAACAGTATAAAAAGCCCATTCCAAATCATTCTCATTTTTCAGAACAATACTATTAATCTGTTGATTTGTGCAGCAACGTTGCGTTGTAATGCTTGTTATTCCGCCTGTCCCGATACAACTAACACTGATTGCATTTTTTGGTAACATCTGTGACGGCTGTGAGTTTAACCCATCTTCTGTAAGATTTTCTTCCGTTTCATAAATAAACATATTTCCGTGCATATCTGGTGTTTTTATAAAATGTATATTGCCAAGGTAATACTTTTCATTGGATGTTAGAGGTGTCTTTCCTGTGATAATCTTTCCGAGCGAATCAACTCGTTGCAACTCCCATCCCTTCGGAATCCCCTTCTCAAACTCAGCGTCACGCCAGCCGGGGAAACGGAAGCGCACAAACCATTCGCGGTAGAGTTCTTCCGCCATGTTTTCCAGCAAGGCAATACGCCGCTTGTTGTTCTCAATCAGATCGTCGTAGGCGGAGAGAATGCCCGCGATTTTCCGCTGAGACTCAAGATCAGGCGCGGGAAAACCAATAGAAAGGAGCTTTTCGAGACTCATATTGTCTTGAGTTGTGCCTTGTGAAATTGATTGCATTTGCAACCGGAAGGTATCTAAACAATATTTCACATACTTTACATCGGCTTTTTTCTTGTTCGGCAAAAATCCAATGATGCTATCAGGAAAACAGGCTGGATAACTCAAAATAGCCGTATCAGCAATATTTGCGGCTATTGTTATACAAAGAGTACCTTTTTCCCACAGCTTACTTTGAGCCAGCCCCTTTTCATTGTAAGTTTGCGTATGTGATGTCACATAAAATGAACTGTGTTTCACATCACCAGTTTGAATAAATGGATATTTTCCACCATAAAGCTCTGGATCATTTCTTGGGCGATGTTTTGACTTGCCCCGATTAACAGTACCTAATTCGTTAAGTTTATAATGTTTCATTATCGCCCACCAAAATACGCAAGTTTCCTTGAATCAACTCATTTAAGCTGATTCCAGCTTTATTTAGTGAAATCAACTCGTCGTTCATGGCGATGAGGTCGGCGAGGAATTTTTCTTCGGTCTTGCCGTCTTCTTCGATGACCACGCCGACGTACCGCCCCGGATTCAGCGAGTAATCCTGTTCCTGTACCTCGGCAGGGGACGCAAGTTTGCACAGCCCAGTCACGTCTTCGTAACGCGCCGCCGGAAACCGTTCCTGCAACCAGTGGATGTGCTGAAAAGTGCTTTCCGCGCTGCTGACTTCCTTGTGCAATTGCTCCAACGCCGCTTTCAGTTGCTTGGTGTCGCGGTCAGTCCCCGCCCGTTTGCCTTCCGCTTTCGCCGCCTCCGCCTTGGCTTTTTCGTGGGTGCGGATAATCTTGTCGAGCTTTTTCAACCCCGCGTGCAAGCCCACAAAAAACGGATCAAACGTCGCCCGCAACTCGTGTTGCAATGCATTCATGGTATCCAGCGCGGCATCATCGCCCGCCATGTCTTCGGTGCGCTCCACGTAATCCTGATACGCCTGTTCCAACGCCGCTAAGCCCTGCCATTGTGCCAGCAAATCCTGTACTGCCTGCTTGCCCTGTTCTTCCGCCAACACCGCCAACAATTGCGCACTAACGGGTTCAACTTGCTGCTGATTTTCCGCCAACCGCGCCATGCCGTCGGCAAAATAGCCATCAATCAAACTCAAGAACTCGGCACGTTCGCCCTTGTGCAGCTTGCTGATAATCGCAATATTCTGGATTTGAGCCTCGGTAAATTCGCGGTGCGCCCGGTCAATCTGGGTAAAAATATTCCGCGCATCAATGAACAGAATCTTGTTATCCGCCTTCGCCTTGTCGAAAAACCACAAAGTCGCAGGCAGCGTCACGGTGTAAAACATGTTCGAGGGCAGCGTCAACATCGCGTAAATCAGGTTGTTATCCACCAGTTTCTGGCGCATGTCCGCTTCGGAATGCCGCGCATCACTCGCCGAATTCGCCATCACCAACGCCGCCCGCCCCTTGGCTTTCAACGAGGTGGCGAATAGGCTGATCCACAAATAATTGGCATTCGGCACGGTTTCCTTGCCCTGATCCACCTGCTTGAGCTTGGTCTTGTTGCGCGGGATGCCGTAAGTGTTGAAACGCGGGTCATTTTCCACTGTCGCCACTGGTACATCATCGACATTGAACGGCGGATTCGCCATCACGAAATCAAACTTGCCGAAGCCGTCAAACGGGTTTTCGCTGTAACTGTTCGCCAGCCGAATGTCGCCGCGCAAGCCGTTCACCGCTAGGTTCATCTTCGCCAGCTTAACGCTATCAAACCTGAGTTCGGGATAAGCCATCCCTCAATTTAGATCACAACCAATGCTGATGTTTTTAAATCCAGTGCTGGTTTTTTATCTTGATAGGCATATGACACCAAGCCAGCAATGATGTTAATCATATAGTTAGTGAGTGAACGGTGGCGTGAATGCTCAATTTGTGAAATATTTTTCAACTGATCATTGATGGTTTCGATGATGCTCCGTTTACGCAACATCAGTGTATCGAACGTGTCACGCGCCACGGGTTTCATGTTTTTCTTCAGCGAGGTAATCCATTCAACCCCTTGCTCTGCCAACGATTCTGTCAATGCCTTGGAAATGTAGCCACGATCACCAAAGACTTTGCCGACCACTTTTTTCAGCAACGTGGGAACGGGCTTACGGTCATCGGTATTACCCGAAGTAATGGCAAACGATAAAATATTGCCGCAGTCATCCACGACCAAATGAAGTTTGAACCCATAAAACCAGCCTGTTGACGATTTACCCCGCCTGCGTCTTTGCGAAAGGTGTGATGACGTGGAATACGCAAATTTTCACAGACTTTCAAGGGGTAGAGTCTATGAAGGCAATACCTCGCCCCGTTTCACAGCGTTGCTGCATAAACAGGGTTAGTGGCAAAAGAACACGCGGCATTAACTCAATAAAACGTTGATAACTAGGGAGTTGCGGGAAATGACCCTTAAGAAATACTTTGACATGACGCTCATAATACCACTTGAAAGTACGATACCCCACTTGGTGGTAATGCACCAAAATCGTCATGATTTCACTATCGCCAAGACCACTGTGGCGACGACGATGCCCGCCTTTCGGGGTCAATAACGTTTTGTTCCATTCGGGATGAAAGTCCTGACAAAAATCGTCAATGGCACAGAATAACCGTGTTAGCATCTCAGTAGCAGCCTTTGGTGGGGTCAATGTTGTGTGTGGTTACTCACATTCTCCCATGAAAGGCTGCGCCTTACCTTATCCCGAACTCAGGTTATCAAGAGTTTTTTCCTGCCCGTACACAAACAAGGAATTGTCTGGCGGCGGAGGGGCAGTTGTAAGGGCGGTTCGCGAACCGCCCCTACGGTGTTGCACAAAATGCTGGGACTGCACAAACATCCCGCCCGACCCACACGCAGGGTCATACACCGAGCCATGATGCGGCTCGATGATTTCCACCATCAGTTTGACCACCGAAGTCGGGGTAAAGAACTCGCCGCCCTTTTGCCCCTCACTCAAGGCAAACTTGCCGAGGAAAAACTCGTAGATTTTGCCGAACACATCACCACTGGCATCCAGCGGAATGTTGGAAAAGCTTTTCACCAAATCAAACAATACCGTGCGGCTTTCCGGGGTGCGGTTAAAGGAAAAGTATTCTTCCTTGGGCAACACGCCTTCCAGTTCCGGCTTGTATTGCTCGATCGCCTCCATTGCCAGCTTGATGGCTTTGGCAATGTCTTCCTGCCCTGGCAAGTTCAGCAAATGCTCATAACGCGCTTGTTCCGGCAAGTAGAAGCCGCATTTTTCCCGCGCAATCTCCGCCAACGATTTCTCGCGCCGCCCACCTTGCAAACGCTGGTATTCCGCCACAATATCGGCTTCTGCATGGCGGTATTTGTTATCGGCAAACTTGAGGAAAATCAGCCCCAGCACCGGGGTAGCGTATTCGCTGGATTTCAGCCCGGTATTGGCACGGAGGTTGTCGGCGGCAGACCAAAGGTCGGTTTCAAGCTGTTTGAGCTGTTCGGCATTCATGCGTGGGGGTACTTGTCTGAGTGGGAGAGCCGCGCATTATAGACCAAGCTAACCGTTTACCCGTAATAATCCGGTTCGTTGCCCGCTTTCCATTTGATATTGCACCCCAGTGAGGGTTTTTGCGCATCCGGTGGGTACATGTTGTCGAGCAAGCGATCCAGTGCATGACGCAAATCATTGCCGGTCACTGGCACATCCCCGCGCGGACGCGCATCGTCAAATTGCCCGCGATAAAATAGCTTATGCTCGTGGTCAAACAAGAATAAATCGGGTGTGCAAGCGGCTCGATACGCTTTGGCAACGGCTTGGGTTTCGTCGTACAAATACGGGAAGGTGTAACCGTGCTCGTGTACGGTTTCGACCATTTTTTCGGGGCTATCATCAGGGTAATTGGCGACATCGTTAGCATTGATGGCAACCACGGCGACCCCGCGTTCCTGATAGTCTTTTGCCAGTTGCGCAAAAACATCGCGGATCAAAATCACATAAGGGCAATGGTTGCAGATAAAAGCCACCAGTAACGGTTTGCCGGAAAAATCTTGTTTGGCGATGAGTTTGCCGCTGGCAGGTTCTAATAGCATGAAATCGGGGGCATCTGTGCCAAGTTCCAACATGGTGGATGGGGTGCGTGCCATAGCCGCCTCCTTTAATCTGACTGTGATGGTAGGGCAATCCGATTATACGCAAATTGCTACCGTATGTGGCAAATTCCCACGTTTTCTGTTTATACTCCGTTGCACTGCAATAATTTTGATGGGCGGAGGAATCAGCAATGGCGGCACGTTACGAAGACTTAGGCAATGGCATTTACTGTATCGACACGGATCTATACCGTCCGCAATTGGCGGCGTGTTATTTGGTGCGCGAAGGCGATGCGGCGGCATTCGTGGATACTGGTACTTATCACACCGTGCCCTTGTTGATGGAAGTGTTAGCGGATTTGGGTTTGAGTGCTGACCATGTGCGTTATGTGATTCCCACCCATGTGCATTTGGATCATGCAGGTGGGGCCGGTGAGTTGATGGCACGTTGCCCGAATGCGACGCTAATCGTGCATCCCAAAGGCACGCCGCACATGATTGACCCTTCACGTTTGCAGGCAGGTGCAACCGCTGTGTATGGTGAGGCTGGCTTTGCGAAAGATTACGGCAAGCTAGTGGCGATTCCTGCTGAACGTGTGGTGTCGGCGACCGATGGCTACGTTATTGATCTGAACGGACGTACCTTAACGTTTTACGATACCCCCGGTCACGCCAACCATCATGGCTGCATTTTCGATGCGCAGAGCCGTGCGTGTTTCACGGGTGATACCTTCGGCATTGCCTACCGCGAATTTGTGACAGAGCAGGGGGCGTGGATGTTTGCGCCGACCACACCCGTGGCTTTTTCCCCGCAAGAGTGGCATCAGAGTCTGGATAAGCTGGCAGCTTTACAACCGAGTGCGATGTTGCTCACCCACTATGGGCGGGTGACGGATGTGCAAGGTTTGTTGCCTAAATTGCGTGCAAGTATTGATGCGTTAAGTGCTTTGGCGTTGGAACAGCTCAATGCGCCAAAAGGGCGCGTTGAAACCCTAAAAGAGCAGGTGTTTTGCCTCTGGCTTGAAGAGATAGGCAAGCGTGGGGTTGACCTTCCCGAAGGGGATATGCGCGAATTGTTGGAGGTAGATGCTACCTTGAATGCGCAAGGCTTAGATGTGTGGTTGCAGCGTCTCGCTAAAGTGAAAACTTGAAGGATATTCAGGTAATTACGAATAACCTAGTAACAAAATCAACTAATTGCGATCTAGGTTATTGGTAAATTAAAATATTATAATATACTTTAAATATAAGCATTTATGAGGGCTTTTGATACAATTTTCTTATGATATGGAAGAAACAAACTCTTTGGTTTGTGCACTAAAATTGTATAGAGTGTGCGTGGTTCAAAATTTCAAGCAAGTGGCTAATGAAATTTTTCTATAGCATATAGAGTTGGTGTTGGTCACTTGAAAATCTACACAAGATTTGGCGGGTACCACACTTACGGGAGATTGGCATGATCAAGCCTCATGGTTCTGATGAACTGAATCCATTATTCGTATATGACAGTGCTAAAAACGAAGCATTGCAGAAAGAAGCAGAAGGTCTTACTTCAATCGTAGTCAGCTCGGCGACAGCAGCGAATGCTGTGATGCTCGGCGGTGGCTACTTCAACCCGCTCACTGGCTATATGAATAAGGCAGATGCTCTGTCAGTCGCGAAAAATATGCACACCACTTCTGGCCTGTTTTGGCCAACGCCGGTGCTGAACCTGGTTGAAGATGCTGGCAGCCTCAAAGCGGGTGATCGCATTGCATTGAGAGACCCCAACGTGGAAGGGCATCCGGTACTTGCCGTCATGGATGTTGAAGGTGTCGAAGCATTCACCGACGAAGAAATGGCTACCATGACCCAGCAGATTTACCGTCCTGCTGAAGGTGAAGCGCATATCGGCGCGGATACGTTCAATTCCCAAGGCAAGTTTTGCCTGTCAGGGTCGATCAAGGTACTGAACTTCTCCTACTTCCAAAGCGAATTCCCGGATACTTTCCGTACTGCTGTTGAAATTCGCAACGAAATTACCGAGCGCGGCTGGAAGAAGGTCGTTGCCTTCCAGACCCGTAATCCGATGCACTTGGCACACGAAGAACTGTGCCACATGGCGATGGATCGTCTCGGCTGTGATGGCTTGGTCATCCACATGCTGCTGGGCAAGCTGAAGAAGGGCGATATTCCCGCTCCAGTACGTGATGCCGCCATCCGTAAGATGGTTGAGCTGTACTTCCCGCCTAACAGCGCGATGGTAACGGGTTACGGTTTCGACATGTTGTATGCGGGGCCAAAAGAAGCGGTATTACATGCCGTATTCCGCCAAAACATGGGGGCGACACATTTCATTATTGGTCGTGACCATGCGGGTGTGGGCGATCATTACGGCGCATTTGATGCTCAGGAAATTTTCGATAATGAAGTGCCTAAAGATGCCCTTGCCATCGAAATCTTCCGCGCAGACCACACGGCTTACTCCAAAAAGCTGGATAAGGTTGTGATGATGTGTGAGGCACCGGATCATAAGAAGGAAGATTTTGTGCTTCTTTCTGGTACCAAAGTTCGTGAAATGCTGGGTCAAGGCATTGCACCACCAAAGGAATTTTCTCGTCCTGAAGTGGCTCAGATTTTGATCGAGTATTACCAAAGTGAAAACGGCTAAGGCTGTTTAGAAAGTATCTCTGGTGCAGTCTGAGCTTTGAGGAAAGGGCAACAGGCTTCACTGGTTGAGTTCTGTGACCGTATGTAGCAATACAATTAATTTGAAGGAGTTACACAATGCCTACGTTTGTACGTACTGACAAATGTGATGGCTGCAAGGGCGGCGACCGCACCGCTTGCATGTACATCTGCCCACACAACCTGATGAAGCTGGACGTTGATGGTTCTGCCACAGGCCACGCGATGAAAGCGTATAACCAAGAGCCGGATCAATGCTGGGAATGCTATTCCTGCGTTAAAATCTGCCCTTCCAACGCAATCGAAGCACGTCACTATGCTGACGTGGTACCACTCGGTGGTTCTGTACAGCCTTTGCGCGGTCAAGACTCCATCATGTGGTCTATTAAGTTCCGTAACGGTGTAATGAAGCGTTTCAAATTCCCGATCCGTACTACCCCAGAAGGTTCCATTGATTGCTACGGCGGCAAGCCTAAAGCTGATCTGGCTAACTTGGGTAAAGCACTGTTGACTCGTGATGTCATGGGCGGCTACCGCGCTGGCAACCCGGCTGAACTGATCTGCAAGTAATTTGTAAATCACAAGATACGCTTCATTATTAACATTTAAGCATTGAGGAAATACAAATGGCAGGTACATTTGGTAATCCAGAAGTTGTCCAAGAAGAAGTGGACATCCTGATCATCGGTGGCGGTATGGCTGCGTGTGGCGCGGCATATGAAATCATGCCTTGGATCGGCGCAGCGAAAGACGCTGGCGTTGACATCACCGTTAAGTTGGTTGACAAGGCAGCAATGGATCGTTCCGGCGCAGTTGCACAAGGTTTGTCTGCAATCAACACTTACATCGGTCCAAACCAAGACCCAGCAGACTACGCTCGTATGGTCTCCAACGACCTGATGGGTATCACCCGTGACGACTTGGCTTACGACTTAGGCCGTAACGTTGACGATTCCGTGCATTTGTTTGAAGAATGGGGTCTCCCAATCTGGAAAACCGTTAACGGCGAACGTTTTGACGGTGCTACTTGGCCGAAAGAAGGCGGCAAGCTGTTGAAAGACGGCGGCGATCCTGTTCGTTCCGGTAAATGGCAGATCATGATCAACGGCGAATCCTACAAGTGGATCGTTGCTGAAGCTGCGAAAAAAGCACTGGGTTCTGACAATATTCAGGAACGTGTTTTCATCGTTAAGCTGGTAAATGATGCTAACGACAAAAACCGCGTTGCCGGTGCTGTTGGCTTCTCTACTCGTGAAGACAAAGTATACGTTTACAAATTCAAGGCTTGCCTGCTGGTAGCGGGTGGTTGCGTAAACATCTTCCGTCCACGTTCCGTTGGTGAAGGCCAAGGCCGTGCATGGTATCCCGTATGGAACGCAGGTTCCACCTACACCATGGCTGCTGAAGCCGGTGCAGAACTGACCATGATGGAAAACCGTTTCGTTCCAGCACGTTTCAAAGACGGCTACGGTCCGGTTGGCGCATGGTTCCTGCTGTTCAAAGCCCAAGCGACTAACGCCTATGGCGAAGTTTACATGGTTAAGAACAAAGAATTGCTGAACGACTATCCTCCGTATGGTCAAGCAGCGGTTCCGGCATCTTGCCTGCGTAACCACTTGATGCTGAAGGAAATGAAAGAAGGTCGTGGTCCAATCTACATGGATACCGTTACCGCTTTGGCAAAACTGCGTGAAACACTGTCTCCTCGTGAAGTAAAGCACTTGGAAGCAGAAGCGTGGGAAGACTTCCTTGACATGTGTATCGGTCAGTGCGGTATCTGGGTTGGTGAAAACATCGAACCAGAAAAGAAAAACTCCGAACTGATGCCTACCGAACCGTACCTGCTGGGTTCACACTCAGGTTGCTGCGGTATCTGGGCTTCTGGTCCAGATGACGTTGGTGCACCGACCACTGAAGAACATCCAGACAAAGACCTGATTCCTGCTCACCTGCCACAAGGCTGGAACTGGGGCTACCGCTCCATGACCACAGTACGTGGTCTGTTCACAGCGGGTGACGGTGTTGGCGCTTCTGGCCACAAGTTCTCTTCTGGTTCACACACTGAAGGTCGTATGTGCGCACAGTCTATGGTTAAGTTCGTTATGGACAACAAAGACTGGGTTCCTACACTGGATACTTCTGTTGAGTCACTGGTTGAAGAAATCTACCGCCCAGTTCGTACTTTCTTGGAACACAAGGACTACACCACTGCGATTGATGTAAACCCACACTACATCACTCCACGTATGTTGCAGTTCCGTCTCCAGAAAATCATGGACGAGTATGTTGCAGGTGTTGCGACTTACTACACTACCAACGGCCACATGTTGGCAGTAGCGGAAGAAAAACTGGGTATGTTGAAAGAAGATGCGGTGAAAATGCGTGCAAAAGACCTGCATGAATTGCTCCGCGCATGGGAAAACTATCACCGTATCCTGACGGCGGAAGCGCACATGAAGCACATCCAATTCCGTAAGGAAAGCCGTTACCCTGGTTTCTACTACCGCATGGACCACAACTACGTGGATGAAACCAACTGGCATTGCTTCGTAAACTCTGTTTACGACAAAGAAACCAAGACTTGGAACGTGTTCAAACGCGCTCACAAAGACTTGGTTGATAAATCTAAGCTGTTCAAGCCCGCCTCTCACTAAGAAGGGGTTGCTAGACAACAGCTCTAAACCTTACTATCGGGTTTAGGCCAATCAGGGCATCTCATGATGCCCTGATTTTTATCGACGGTAGTAAATGTTGGAGGAGTTCACCACATGAAAGTTATCCTGTTAGGCGGCCCCGGCGCGGGCAAAGGCACACAAGCCAATTTCATCAAAGAAAAATACAGTATTCCACAAATTTCCACGGGCGACATGCTGCGTGCTGCGGTTAAAGCAGGCACGGAAATGGGCATCGCTGCCAAAAAAGTGATGGATGCAGGCGGTCTGGTTTCTGACGAAATCATTCTTGGTCTGGTTAAAGAGCGCACGGCGGAAGCCGATTGTGCTAATGGTTTCTTATTCGACGGTTTCCCACGTACTTTGGCACAAGCCGAATCTCTGAAGGCACAAGGTGTTGATATTGATGCGGTTGTTGAGATTGCGGTAGACGATGCCGAAATCGTGCGCCGTATGAGTGGTCGTCGCGTTCACGTGGCATCAGGTCGCACTTATCACGTCGTATTCAACCCTCCAAAAGTGGAAGGCAAAGACGACGAAACCGGCGAAGACTTAATCCAGCGTGCTGACGATGCGGAAGAAACCGTATTGAAGCGTTTGGAAATTTATCATGCCCAAACTGCGCCGTTGATCGGTTATTATACTGATTGGGTAGCATCGGGCGAAGCCAATGCCCCGCGTTATATCCGTGTCGAAGGCGTTGGTTCGGTTGACTCTATCCGCGACCAGATTTTCGCGGCATTGGGTTAAACCCCTCACCCCAACCCCTCTCCCAGAGGGCGAGGGGCTAAGAGTCAGTCGAAGGGTTCTCATCTCTTACTCCCCTCTACCTCCGGGAGAGGGGCTGGGGGTGAGGGTCTTTCCTCTATCAAATTTTAGGAGCGACAATGACTGCATCTCCCGAAAAAGTGGCAGCCGGTAAGGTAGTGCAATTCACTTACCGCATTGCTGACCGTCATGGCGACATTATGGAGCAAGTGGATTTACCCTTAAGCATGGTGTTCATGCGCCATAACCGCTTGTATGACGTGGTGGAAAAAGCCTTGGTCGGTTGCCGCGTGGGTGATGAAGTGTCCGTTGATGTTCCGGCAGCAGATGGCGCGTGGGGCGAAGCCGACGCTGACCTGATTCTGGTGCAAGACATTGAGCATGTCCCACCGCCGTACCGCAAAATCGGTGCAGAAGCGCAGTTCCAAGCTGAAAATGGCGAAATCAAAGCTTTCCGCGTGACCAGCGTTACCGAAGATTCCGTCACTTTGGACGGCAATCACCCGTTTGCTGGGCAAACCATGACCTTCCACGTCAAAGTCATTGCGATCCGCGATGCCAGCAAAGATGAGTTGCTGCATGGCATTGAGTCCGGCGCACCGACTGACTTTGGTAATACCACTATTCATTAAATAACAGAGGCAGCATGTTATGGCAGTTCCTGATCTGACCGCCCTCGAAAAATCGATTATTCAACAAAGCATTAATGAGCGTTGGCGCAACGGCGGCATCGTGGCGGAAGAGGTCGATGTCGAACTGCGCCTCTCCAAAGCTGACCGTGAAGTTACCGAGTGCCCCGCGCTGTATTGGGAGCATAACGGTTGTACCTTTATCGTCGCCAAGGTCGGAGAGAGTCGCTACCGTTCACAATTTTTCTACTCTGCCAAAGAACAATTCAACACCGGCATTGAAGAATACACCGATTTAGGCGACTGCGTGCTTTTCCTGCTGCGTTTGCAGGCAGACCACGAGAGTGAGCGCCAACAGAATTTTCCCAAAGCTTCATGAAATTAGAGATACCCACACGTTAGTTTGAGAGATTGCATAGAGGAGTTTGTGTTTATGACCGTTAAGAATGCTTTTTACGCACAGTCCGGTGGTGTTACCGCCGTTATCAACGCTTCAGCCTGCGGCGTAATTGAAACCGCCCGCCAGCACAGCGACAAAATCGGCACGGTATACGCCGGTCAAAACGGCATTATCGGCGCATTGCTGGAAAACCTGATTGATACCAGCAAGGTTTCCGATGCGGATGTTGCGGCATTGCGCCACACCCCATCGGGTGCATTCGGTTCTTGCCGCTACAAAATGAAAAGCTTGGAAAAGAACAAGCGTGAATACGATCGTCTGATCGACGTGTTCAAAGCGCATAACATCGGCTACTTCTTCTACAACGGCGGTGGCGACTCTGCCGATACCTGCCTGAAGGTTTCTCAACTGGCCGATGCAATGGGCTTCCCGATTCAGGCGATTCACGTGCCTAAAACCGTGGATAACGATTTGCCTGTTACCGACAACTGCCCCGGCTTTGGTTCGGTTGCCAAGTACATCGCGGTATCTACCCGTGAAGCGAGCTACGACGTAGCCTCCATGTGCGCCACGTCCACCAAGATTTTCGTGCTGGAAGTGATGGGGCGTCATGCGGGTTGGATTGCAGCGGCGGGCGGTTTGGCAGCCGATGCCAACAACGATATTCCAGTCGTTATT
Source organism: Thiothrix winogradskyi (assembly GCF_021650935.1). NCBI lineage: Bacteria > Pseudomonadati > Pseudomonadota > Gammaproteobacteria > Thiotrichales > Thiotrichaceae > Thiothrix > Thiothrix winogradskyi. Next base: position 1,137,149 of record NZ_CP091244.1, read on the forward strand.
CTGTTCCCTGAAGTTGAATTCAACCAAGAGAAATTCCTCGCGACCGTTGATGCGAAAGTTAAACAGTACGGCTATTGCAGCATCGTGGTGTCCGAAGGTTGCCATTACCCTGACGGCAAATTCTTGGCAGAGCAGGGGACTCGTGACTCGTTCGGTCATGCGCAATTGGGCGGTGCTGCTCCGGTTGTTGCTAATATGATCAAAGATGCGTTGGGTTACAAATTCCACTGGGCGGTTGCGGACTACCTGCAACGTGCAGCGCGTCATTTGTCCTCAAAATCTGACGTGGAACAAGCCTACGCACTGGGCAAAGCCGCAGTTGAGTTGGCGTTGGAAGGCAAAAACTCCGTCATGCCAGCGGTTATCCGCACTTCTAACAATCCGTACACTTGGCACATTGGCATGGGCGAGTTGAAAGACATCGCCAATGTCGAAAAAATGATGCCGATGGAATACATTTCCGAAGATGGCTACGGTATTACCGATGCTTGCCGCGAATACCTGCAACCGTTGATCGAAGGCGAAGATTATCCGCCTTACGAAAACGGTATGCCGAAATACGTGACGCTCAAGCATGAGTTGCTAGAGAAAAAATTGCCAGCGTTTGAGCTGTAAATCTTAACTTCCCCACAACTAGCGCCCCTGTTTGCACAACAGGGGCGTTCTTTTTATACTGATTCCTTCACAGTACACACCCCGGTAACTAAAGATCATGGCTGAAAAACTCGACATTCCTGAGGAATTCCAAAGCTCCCTCATTCCTGAATTGCTAACGGATGACACCACTATCCAGTTTGATTGCCACCCTGGTGTTTCCTGTTTCAATATTTGCTGTAAAGCGGCGGATGTGACGCTTGCACCGTATGACATCCTGCGCCTGAAAAAGCGCTTGGGGATGACATCCAGCGAATTCCTCGACAAGCATACTGTGCCGTTTGAGACCGATGGGCACGGCACGCCCGGTGTCAAATTGCGTACCGATGACAACAAAACCTGCCTGTTTGTGCGTGAGGAAGGGTGTAGCGTGTATGAAGACCGCCCAGCCGCTTGCCGTTATTACGGATTGGGGTTGCTGTCACACCGAGCGGCGGACACTTACCAAGACGTGCAATATTATTTCCGTAACAAGGAGGCGCACTGTCAGGGCTGGAACACCGAGAAGGTGATGACCGTCCGTGATTACCGCGCTGCGCAAGGCGTGCCGGAATACGACGAAATCAACCGCGAGTGGATGCAGTTGATGCTGAAAAAGAAGTCAGCAGGCCCTGCGATTGGTAAACCCGATCCGCTGAGCTTCCAGTTGTATTTCATGGCAAGTTTTGACATTGACCGTTTCCGCCGTTTTGTGGAAAGCCCCGCATTCGCTAAAGTTTACATGATCAGCGATGAAGATCGTACGTCTTTCCAAGATGACGTGATCCTGCAAAAATTTGCGTTCCGTTTGCTGCGTCAGGTGTTGTTTGATGAGCAAACCATTCCTACACATGAAAATGTTCTCGAAAAACGCTGGGAAGAGCGTAAAGATATTATTGAGCTGCGCCACAAAGCCGCTGTTGATTTGCATTTGAAGCGTGCGGAAGAAGAACGTCAGGCAGCCTTGAACAGCGGTTTGGATGAGGATAAGTAAAAATTAAGCAAGTTGCGCGGATTTTCAGGTTATTTTGGTTTTATCCGACTGGCGGGCTATCTACCCGCCAGAAAACCTGTATACTTGGCACTTCATTTTACATCGTTTCTATCGAGTCTGCGGGCATCCTGTCTACATCCTCTTGAACGGTTTACGAAAACCTTAAGGAGGTTCTCATGGCTACTAAGCTTTACGTTGGCAATTTGCCTTATTCTGTTACTCAACAAGGTCTGCAAGACAAATTCGCTGCATACGGTGAAGTAACTTCTGTCAGCATTATCACTGACCGTGATACTGGGCAAAACAAAGGTTTTGCATTCGTAGAAATGTCCAACGGCAGCGAAGCCCAAAAAGCTATCGACGGCTTGAACGGCGCTGATATGGGCGGTCGCGGTATGAAAGTTAACGAAGCAAAACCACAAGCGCCACGCGATAATAATCGCAGCGGCGGCGGCGGTGGTTTTGGCGGTGGTCGTAGCGGCGGTGGCGGTGGCGGCGGCGGTCGCTGGTAATAAGCCTTCGGCTTAACCAAGCATTCAGAAACCCGGTCTTGTGCCGGGTTTTTGCTTTTGCGACAATTTAGCTGAATTTACGTTTTAGGGTGTATATAACAATGACAGTCTCTGTCGCTATTATTTCCGATACGCACGGGCATCTTGACCCGCGCATTATTGAAATCATCCGCGAGTGCGATTACGCCATTCATGCAGGGGATATTTGCGGGGAAAATGTACTCGCGGCAATGCAGCCCAAAAGTGCGATGGTGATAGCGGTGGCGGGCAATAATGAACCACGTTGCATGGTCGATTTCCCCTTGCCATCCATCAGTGAATTGGAATTACCGGGCGGGAAAATTTGCATTGAACACGGGCACGAGCACGGGCATCACACCCCTTGCCACGATTCCCTGCGTGCGCAGCATCCTGATGCCCGCGTAATTGTTTACGGTCATACCCATAAGATGGTGCAAGATAAAAGCGCGATTCCGTGGGTAGTCAACCCCGGTGCAGCAGGGCAGACCCGCACGCATGGCGGGCCTTCCTGTTTGGTGCTGACTGCCAGTAACGATAACTGGGATGTCAAAGAATTCCGTTTTGAACTGTGACTTAAAGGATTTAAAAATCCTAGTGCAGACTATTGAACGCCCAGTAATTCCACATCAAATACCAATGTGGCGTTCGGTGGAATTACGCCGCCCGCGCCACGCGCACCGTAGCCCATTTCAGGTGGGATAATCAACGTGCGTTGCCCACCAATTTTCATGCCTTGTACGCCTTCATCCCAGCCTTTGATAACACGCCCACCGCCGAGTGGGAACTCGAAAGGCTGCCCACGATCACGCGAACTGTCGAATTTCGTGCCGTGTTTGTCGGCGGCTTTTTCGTCATACAACCAGCCTGTGTAATGCACAGAAACCATCTTGCCAGCGGTAGCTTCTGCACCGTCGCCTACTTTTACATCCGTTTTAACTAGATCAACCATTTTAATATCCGTTGCTTGTGGGGAAGAAGTGCCAGTGGTACTCGTCGTGGCGGTCTTATCCGAACACGCTGCCATAAAAATGCTGCCGGAGAGTGCCACAGCCAGCGCTAATAATGTGGTGGTTTTCATGTTTATCAATTCCTTGGCAAGAAAAAAGGGGCATTATGCCCCTTTTTCCCTAAACGTGCGATAAACGGTTAGTTATTGCTTATTTGTCAGCAATTTCACGCAATTTCTTGGACTGGATAATGTTGCCATTTAGTGCAGCATCCAGTGCGGAACGCCCGAATGCCACGTCCATCAACTGGCTGTAGTACATGACCGGCATTTCAAAGTTGGTCTTGTAACGCGCGTTGATTTCATCCTGATAGATTTCGACATTGGCTTGGCACAGTGGGCATGGGGTAACAATCATATTCGCGCCGCTGTCGTAAGCGGATTCGATGATGTCTTTGACCAATGCCTGACCTTTTTCGGGTTCAGAGAACATTAGCGCACCGCTACAGCAAGCGACTTTTTTGTCGTACTTGGTGAGGGCTTCTGCACCGAGGGTTTCGACCATCTTGTCCAGATACATTGGGTTCTCGAACGATTCACCGGCAATCCCGAACGGGCGGTTGGTTTGGCAACCGACGTAACCGGCGATTTTCAGACCTTCCAGTGGCTTTTTAACCTTAGAACCCAGCACGTCGTAGCCGATGTCTTCGATCAGGACTTCCACCATGTGGCGGACTTTTTTGTTGCCCTTGTATTCCAGCTTCACCGATTGCAGGGCAATATTGGTTTCGGCTTTCAGGGTCGGGTTGTGGTTCAAGCGTTCCTGCACTTCGCGGGTGTTGAGCCAGCAAGCAGCGCAGGTGGCTACCACGTCCTGATCGGGGTGATGCTTTTCGGACAAGGCCAAGTTACGCGCGGAAAGCGTCATGCGTGGCAATTCGCCACCGCCAGCATAACCGATGGATGCGCCGCAGCAGTTCCAATCCGGGATTGGATTCAGCTTGATGTCCAGCTCTTCGCACAGGGTTTCCACCGACTTTTCCAAGTTGGAAGACGATGCTCCCTTCTGGGAAGAACAGCCGGGGTAGTAAGAATATTCATGCTTTGCCATTGTTACCTCATCCTCCTCATTTCGCGTCAGTGTTGGTGCCGACACGTGCTGCTTCCAGCTCTTCGGCTTTTTTCAGCATGGCGTGGAAGCCAGAAAGATCCTTAACGCCATGACCACCGAGCATTTCCATCGGTGACATACGCTTGGCTTTCATCATATTTAACCCTAGCTTTTGCTTGCCCAGTGACACTTTCACGCCTTCGGCGAAACCGTCTTTGAAGTACAAGCCCAGACCCAGTTTCAGCTCGTTGACACGACCTTTCTTGATCAGGTTATCCCAGAACATTTGCCCGAACTTTTCCGTCGGCTGATTCTTGGGTTTCATGCCCATGCGCTTACCGTAGTGCGCCAAGCCGTGCATGATGTGGGTAATCGGCAAACCACGCGGGCAACGCGCCACGCAGTTGTAGCACGATGTACACATCCACATGGAGGTGGATGACAGCACTTCGTCACGCTTGTTAGCGCGGATCATCATGAATAGCTCTTGCGGCGGATGATCCCAATGCGGCCCCAGCGGGCACGAACCGGAACAGACGCCACATTGCATACACATTTTGACCCAGTTGCCTTCCTCGACGTTATCCGTCACTTCTTTGAGGAAGTTGCCTTTGTATTTTTCAACCATCGCTTGATTGACAGCAGTAGTCATTCCAGCATCCTCCTTAGAACTTGAACGGGCTGAGGCCGACACGGTTAATCACGTCAACCATCTCATCCAGCAGTTTGGGTGCGCGGTCGATGTCTGTAATAGCGACTTCGTGCACCGCGACGCGATCGGATTCGAGGTTCATGGTCGACAGGGTGTCGCCAATTTTTGCCATCCTAACATGCGCCATTTCTGAGCCTTTGACAAAATGGCACTGATAATCTGCGCCTTTTTTGCAGCCCATCATCACCACGCCGTCGTAGCCGCTGCCCAACGCATCCTTGATCCAGATGGTGTTGGTAGAGCCGAGGCAACGCACTGGAATCACGCGGATAAACGCGCTGGATTCGTTACGTTTCATCGCTGCCATGTCGAGTGCAGGGTAGGCATCATTTTCACATGCCAGTACCAGAATACGCGGCTTTTCCTGGAACTCATCCGGCACATCGACGGCTTTCAATTGCGCCCCGACGGTTTCAATGGAGTAGTTCTTGAAGGAAATAACCTGTACCGGGCAAGCACCCATGCACGTCCCGCAACGGCGGCAACGTGCTTCGTTGTATTTCGGGTAGCCTTTTTCGTCTTCGTCAATCGCACCGAACGGGCATTCCACGGTACAGCGTTTGCACTGGGTGCAGCCTTCTTTACGGAAGGATGGGAAGCTCAAGTCGCCGGAACGGGGGTGTGCAGCGCGACCAATCGCGGAGTTTTCAATCGCCTGAATCGCTTTCATTACCGCGCCCATCGCGTCGGTTTGCGCTTGCGCGGCATCCATCGGACGGCGTACCGGGCCTGCGCTGTAGATACCCGTGCGGCGGGTTTCATACGGGAAGCAGATGAAATGCGAATCGGTGAAACCATTCACCAATTGCGGCATATCCGGGCCTTGGCGGTAGTTCAGGTTAAGGATGGATTGGACGGAGACTTTCACTTCGCCGCTTTCGTCCTTGTCCTTCATGGTGTCGATGTCAGTACCGGAGTTGGGTAACATGCCCGTCGCCAATACCACCAGATCAGCACCCATCTGCGCGTCTTCGTCAAGGATCAAGTCTTTGAAATTGACTTGCAAATCATTGCCTTTAACGTCAACTGTGGAGACTTTGCCTTTGCGGAAAGTCACAAACTTGTCTTGCGCACTGCGGTAGAAGTTTTCGCCGCCAGCACCCGGTGTACGGATGTCGTCAAACAACACGGTGGTTTCAATGTCAGGGTTAGTGTCTTTGAAATACATCGCTTGCTTGATGCTGGTAGCGCAGCAATGACCGGAACAGTAGGACAAATGCCCTTCCTTGGTACTGCGTTGACCTGCGCATTGCACGAATACCACGTTTTCGACCACTTTGCCGTCAGCACGTTTGATCGGGTCATCGCCTGCGGCGCGAGCCAGTGCTTCCAGTTCCAGTTGGGTCACAACGTTCGGCGATTTGCCGTAGCTGAATTCCGGCAGGTTATTGGCATCGTAAGGGGTGAAACCAGTGGCTTGCACAATCGCGCCAAACTCAGCGTGCGTGCCTGCGCCTACGGTAGAGGCAATATCCACCTCAAAACGACCCGGTGCACCGGCGGTTTTCGCGATGCTGGAATTCAGGTAAACGGTTATTTTGTCATCCGCTTCCACCGCCGCAATCAGCGCAGCAACGCCGGTATCTTGCGGGTTTTGGAACGGGGAGTGTTCTGGCTGGCGTTGCTTGAGTTGCCCCATCACGCCGCCCAAACGGTCGGACTTTTCGATAATGCTGGCGTAGTAACCGGCTTTGGAGGCTTCGAGTGCCGCCGTCATGCCGGTAATGCCGCCGCCGACCACCATAATGTGGTTGTTTTTGCCTTGTTCACCACTGGCATCGGCTTGTTGCATCGCTTTGACTTCGGCGCAACCCATGCGGATGTAGTCGGCTGCCATTTCCTGCGTGGTTTCGTCGTGTTCGCTGCCTTCGGGACGAATCCAGATGACACCTTCACGCAAGTTTACCCGCGCGGTTGGCACTGCCCCGAAGTTGAAACTTTCGGTTTTGGCACGGCGCGAACACGCCATAATGACCGCTTTGGTTACTTTGTCGTCGCCTTCCGCTGCCATGTCGGCTTTGATCATGTCCACGCCGGCCTGACTGCACAGGAAGTCGTGGGTCTTGCAGAAGCCAATCCGACCTTCGCGCACGGCTACTGATTCGAGGGATTTAGTGTCAAGACGGTCGCCAATACCGCAACCCGTACACAGATAACCACCAATTTTCATCTTATGCTCCTGCTACCTGATTGACGACTTGCACCGCACGCAAGGCCGCAGCCGTGGCGTGTTGCACTGCGCGGTTTACGTCCAGCGCGTCGGAGGCAACCCCAGCCGCAAAAATGCCGCCGTTGCTGTCGTCATGTTCGATGAAGCCTTCATCGTTGACCAGAATCTTGATCGGGAAACCTTTGAAATCCACACTCGGTTCCATGCCCGTTGCCAATACCACCAGATCGTGCGGGTTGGCGTAACGCTTGTAACCTTCGGTATCTACACCATGCAGGACAGGATTGCCGCTGGCTTTATCTTCCTCAATCTTGGCGACTTTGGACTTGATGAAGCTGACGTTCGGGTTGGCTTGCACGTTTTGGTAGAAGTCGTCAAAACGGTCAATCGCCCGCATGTCGATGTAGTAAATCGTGGATTTACCGTCGTCACCAAACTTTTCCTGCACGTAGTTGGTTTGCTTGAGGGAAGCCATGCAGCAAATGCGTGAGCAATGCGCCAGATGGTTTTTGTCCCGCGAACCCGCGCACTGGATAAAGGCGATGTTTTTCGCTTCTTTACCGTCGGAAGGGCGCAGTAATTTGCCGTTGGTAGGGCCGTGTGGATCCATCAAGCGTTCAAATTCGACGTTGGTAATGACGTTAGCAAAACGGTCGTAACCGTAAGCCTGAATCTTGTTGGCGTCGTAAGGTTTCCAACCTGTCGCAAACACCACCGCACCGGCTTTCAGGTCGAGGGTTTCGACTTGCTGATCCAGCTCGATTGCGCCGTATTTGCAGGCAGCTTTGGCAGCGTCGGCTTCGGCAGTGCCAATGATGCGCTGGTCAATCACGTATTGCTGCGGGAATGCCATCGCGTTGGGCAGGTAAACGCTCTTGCGCTTGCCGAGGTTGTAGTTGAATTCGTCGTCAAATTCAGTCGTGGCAGCCTTGGCGCAGTCGCCGCACGCGGTGCAATTGCTGTTGACGTAACGCGGGGTAATGGTCACGGAAACCGTGTAATCACCTTTGTCTCCGCTGATGTTGGAAACTTCCGCTTGGGTAATCACCGTGAGATTTTTGTTCATCTTAATGCGGCGTTGATTGATTTCTTGACCGCAGGTCGGGTGACACATTTTAGGGAAGTACTTGTAAAGCTGGGAAACACGTCCCCCTAAATAAGGGCGTTTTTCTAGCAAAATGACCTGCTTACCCGTTTCGGCTGCTTCGAGTGCAGTGGTCATGCCACTGATACCGCCGCCGACGACGATAATGGTCTGGTTGGTTGCAACGACATCCGTCATTGAGGCTCCTCCGTCAAAGACAGGTTATTTCTGAATCGCTTGAAGAAACACCTTCTGTTGCTCAATGTGTGTGAATTGAGCAGGGTGAATCTATAATGGCAGGCAGAATACTATATCCAACGAGCCACATTCCAGCGTGTACCCACATGGAGATAGATGCTTTTATTGATTTGCAAATTAATAAAAATAATGACGTTTTGAAAGGATGATCTATATCAGGGATTCGTAATATTCTTGATTACGAATCCCTTGGATTTAATGAAATTCAGCCAATTCCTTGATGTGTGCGGTGACGCTTCGCCCCAGTGGTGACAGTTCGTAGCCACCTTCCAGACAGGAAACCAGTCGACCGTTAGCAAACTCTTTGGCAATCTGGCACAGTTCTTTGGTGATCCAGATGTAATCACGTTCGACCAAATTGAAGCCGCCCATATCGTCTTCCAAATGCGAATCAAACCCGGCGGAAATCATCACCAGTTCTGGTTTAAATTCGCGCATGGCTGGCAGCCAACTGGCTTCCACCGCTTCGCGCCATGCCGCACCACCGGTTCCGGCAGGCAACGGCAGGTTGCGAATATTGGGAATATCGGTATCCGCGCCGCTGAATGGGTAGAAGGGATGCTGGAAGGATGAAAAAAACATTACCTTGTCGTTGCCGCTGAAAATTTCTTCCGTACCGTCACCGTGGTGTACGTCGAAATCAATAATCGCAACCCGTTCAATGCCATACACCTCAATGGCATGGGCAGCACCGACAGCCACGTTATTGAAAATGCAAAAGCCCGCCGCACGGTTACGCCCAGCATGATGACCCGGCGGGCGAATCGCGCAAAACGTGTGTTTGTGTGAGCCAGCCATTGCCAAATCGACAGCCATCACGGCTGCGCCCGCCGCGTGCAAAGCAGCATCCAGCGAATGTTTATTCATGCCGGTATCGCCATCCAACATGGCGTGACCTTCGCTGGGGGCGGTGGCAAACACCCGTTCCAGGTATTCCGCATCATGCACCCGCAGCAAGTGCTCGCGCTCGGCACAATGCGAATCGTAATGGCGCGAAATCCAGTCCACCCCCGACATAATCATGCGGTTGTTAATGGCATCCAGACGCTCCGCGCATTCGGGATGGTGAGGTGAGCCATTATCGTGCAAATGGCAGTGGGAATGGGTAATTACGGCAACGGTCATGTTCTTTTCACGCAAATCAGAGTAAGATATGTTGCAATGCAGCAAAAGGCTGGGTTTTGCGCTTTTGCAACTGTTCATCATAGAGGTTTTGGCTATGAGCCACCATTACTTAAATCAACTATTTGCCCCGCAAAGCGTCGCGGTATTCGGTGCGAGCGAGCGGGAAAAAGCCGTGGGCACCGTGGTGTTCCAGAACTTATTGTCCGCCGGGTTCAAAGGGGCGCTATACCCGATCAACCCCAAGCATTCTGAGATTCAAGGTCAAACAGCTTATCCGAATTTGGTAGCGTTAAACAAGCCGGTTGACTTGGCGGTAGTGGCGACCCCTGCTGCGACTGTCCCTGGCATCATTCGCCAATGCGGTGAACACGGGGTGAAAGGCGTGGTGGTGGTGTCCGCAGGGTTTGCCGAGGCAGGCAATCGCGGGAAGCGTTTGCAAAAAGACATTACCGATATTGTCCGCCAATACGCGATGCACATCATTGGCCCGAATTGTTTGGGCATTATGCGCCCCTCTGTCGGTTTGAATGCCACCTTTAGCCGTAATCAGGCGCAAGCCGGTAATCTGGCGCTGGTATCGCAATCCGGCGCGATGTGTACCGCGATTTTGGATTGGGCAGCCACGCAAGGTATTGGTTTTTCGACCGTGATTACCTTGGGGGATACAGCGGATGTGGATTTCGGCGACACGCTGGATTATTTGGCGCTTGACCCCAAAACCGATAGCATTTTGCTGTATGTGGAAGGGATTCACGATGCACGTGGGTTCATGAGCGGTTTGCGCACGGCTTCGCGCATGAAGCCGGTGATTGTGTTGAAAGCCGGGCGTTACGAGGAAGGTTCGCGTGCAGTAATGTCGCACACGGGCGCAATTGTAGGCGGCGATGATGCCTTTGATGCCGCGTTGGAACGTGCCGGTGTAGTTCGTGCTAATACCATTGCGCAACTGTTTTCAGCGGCACAAATCCTTTCTTCCGGCATTCGTGTGCAGCAAGACCGTTTGCTGATTATTACCAATGGCGGCGGCCCTGGGGTAATGGCGACGGATCGGGCGGTGGAAATGGGTTTGCGCATGGCGGAGCTTTCCCCCACGACGTTGGCAGAGTTGAACAAGGTATTGCCATTCACTTGGTCGCACGGCAATCCGGTGGATATTCTCGGTGATGCTGACCCAGAACGTTACGCCGCTGCGCTGAAAATCTGTATGCAGGATGAGAGTATCGACGGCATTCTGGTGATGTTGACTCCACAAGCCATGACCGACCCCGCCGGGGTCGCCACCACTGTCATCAACAGTTGTGACACCAGCAAAAAAGGCAAACCTTGCAAACCGATTCTCACTTGTTGGATGGGCGAACAACAAGTAGCTACCGGACGCCAGCTATTGGCGGAAGCCGGTGTGCCGCATTTTCGCACGCCCGAAGCAGCGGTCGAAGCGTTTGCTTACCTCACTCAATACCGCAGCAATCAGAAATTGCTGATGCAAGTGCCGCCGTCGGTGCAGGAGCAAAAAACCGAGCCGGATGTGGACGGGGCGCGGTTAATCATCGAAAGCGTGTTGGCAGAAGGGCGGCGTTCGCTTTCCACCACCGAATCCCGTGCGATTTTGTCGGCGTTTCGTATTCCTGCATTGCCGACCATTTTGGTACGTAGTCCGGCAGAAGCTTTGGTGGCTGCGGAATCCTTGGGTTATCCGGTGGTGCTGAAAATCAGTTCCCCCGACATTCACCACAAGTCGGATGTGGATGGAGTGCGCCTCAACGTTGCCAGCGCCCACGCGGTACGTAGCGTTTACCAAGAATTGCTGGAAACCACCCGTCGTAATTTGCCAGAAGCGCGGATTGATGGTGTGACCGTGGAAAGCATGTACCACAGCAATTCCTCACGTGAACTGATGATCGGCGTGGTGCGTGACCCAGTATTTGGTCCGGTGATCAGTTTCGGCATGGGCGGCACGTCGGTGGAAATTCACCGTGACCGTGCGGTGGCGTTGCCGCCGTTGAACGATTACATGATCAAGAAAACCGTGTGCCGTACCCGCGTGGCACGTTTGCTGGGTAAATTCCGCAATATGCCGTCGATCCATTTCGATGCCTTGTGGAAAGTGATGCAGCGCGTCTCGGAAATGGTGTGTGAATTACCAGAAATAGTGGAAATGGACATCAATCCGCTGATGGCGGATGCTAACGGGGTGATGGCGGTGGATGCGCGTTTCATCATCAACTACCCGCCGACCACGGCGCGGCGTTATGATCACATGGCGATTCACCCTTACCCGAATGATTTGGTGAAGCGCCTGCAACTGGCGGATGGGACGGATATTGTGATTCGCCCAATTCGCCCCGAAGACGCGGAAATGGAGCAGGAATTCGTGCGTAACCTGTCGAAAGAATCGCGTTACATGCGTTTCATGCAGTCATTGCGTGAACTCACGCCTGACATGCTGGTGCGTCTTACGCAAATTGATTATGACCGTGAAATGGCGTTTCTGGCACTGACGCGCCAAGATGGGCAGGATGTGGAAATGGGGGTGGCGCGTTACGCGATTAACCCCGATAAAATGAGCTGTGAATTTGCGCTGGTAATTGCCGATGAATGGCAGAACCGGGGCTTGGGTGGTTTGATGATGCAAACCTTGATTGATGCGGCACGGGCGAAAGGCTTGCGCACCATTGAGGGCGAGGTATTGCCACATAACCATGGGATGCTGAAATTGATGCAGCGTTTGGGGTTTACCCGTCATCAGGATGGGATGGACGATGGTGTAGTCATGGTGAGTAAACGCTTAGGAGATACCTGTTGCTAACAGAGAATAGCGCTGCATCGGCGATACCGGTGATAATGACATTGGCGGGGCATGACCCCACGGGTGGGGCAGGCATTCAGGCGGATAGCGAGGCGATTGCGAGTCAAGGCTGTCATGCGGTGAGTGTCATTACCTGTTTGACGGTGCAAGATACGTGCAATGTGCAACGCATTGAGCCGCTGGCGGATTATTTGATCGAGCAACAAGCGGAGGCGTTGTTGGCGGATATGCCGATTGCGGCGTTCAAAATTGGTCTGCTGGGCAGTGTTGACGTGGTGCAGGCGGTGCATCGTATTTTGTTGCAAGCGCCGGATGTGCCGGTGATTCTCGATCCGGTGTTGGCGGCAGGTGGCGGCAAGGGCTTCGCCAATGAGCAATTATTGGGGGCAATTCGCGAATACTTGTTGCCGCTGACGACTTTGCTGACCCCGAATGTGCCGGAAACCACGCAACTGGCGGTAAGGGGTGCAACGCTGGATGAACAAGCCTTTTCCTTGCTGGATCAGGGGTGCGAATACGTGTTGCTGACCGGGACTCATGCCGAAACCGAGCGCGTGGAAAATGCGCTGTATGGCGATGGTAAACGCTTGCGCACCTGGTTGTGGGAACGACTGCCGGAAACTTACCACGGTTCGGGGTGTACGTTGGCTTCGGCTTGCGCGGCGAATCTGGCGAAGGGGATGGAGATGAGCAAAGCGGTGGCAGCGGCGCAGGCGTATACGTGGGGTAGCTTGCAGGCAGGGCGCAAGCTGGGACGCGGGCAGTGGATACCGGATCGGTTTTATTGGCGTCTGAACTAAGATTTTTAGGATTAAAGGATGGGTAGGATGAAGATGTCTCCCTCGTAATCCTGATAATCCTTTAATCTTGTAAATCCCAGTTCAAGACAAGCAAAGGTAATCCCATGCAAGGACTCTACGTCATCACCGACGGTTCAACCGGCGAGATATTGTTAAGCAAAGTCGAACAAGCCCTGCGCGGCGGTGCAGCTATCGTGCAATACCGCGACAAAACCACCGATCAAGCACGTCGCGAACAAGAAGCGGCTGCCTTGCGCTCACTCTGTCAGCAACACCACGCACTTTTCGTCATCAACGACGATGTGGCGTTGGCAAAAGCCGTGCAAGCGGATGGAGTGCATGTGGGGCGCGATGATTCCGCCTTGAGTACTGCACGAGAGGCTTTGGGCAAAGCCGCGATCATTGGCGTATCCTGCTACAACCAGCTAGAGCTGGCACTGAATGCAGCAGAGCAGGGCGCGGATTACATCGCCTTCGGCAGCTTTTTCCCCTCACCCACCAAACCGAACGCGCCCCGCGCTACGCTAGAATTATTGCACCAAGCACGTCAACAACTCGCTCTACCCATTTGCGCTATCGGTGGTATTACGCTGGAAAATGCCCCTGATTTGCTGGCAAATGGCGCGGATATGCTCGCGGTGATTACCGATGTGTTTAATAACCCTGCGATTGAGCATCAGGCTGCACGCTATCAGGCATTGATTCGGGGCTATATTCCGGCTCTAGTATAGCGGGTTCGGGTGTGATCGTGCTGAGCGCATCCTGTAATGCTGAGCGGGCATCCGCGCTTAAATGGGTTTGTTGCAGTTGGGTGGTAAGGCGTTGGCGTAATGCCGTATTGTTTTGCAGCTTTTCCAGAATGGGGGGGCCGCCCATGTGTGAGCCTAAGATTAAGCCCACCTGTTCTGCCAATACTTTGCTGTCGATAATGCGTTGGTAATACGTGTCATCGGCGCGTTCGCGGTGTTTGAGTAATTCCATTGCATAGCGTTGGGTTCCGTAGTCGGAGAGTGCGTAACGGTCTTGCAGGGTGGGTTGCGCTATGCCAGTTTCGAGGTATTGCAATAGCAATTGCTGGTGTTGTTCTGGTATTACCCGGTTGGCGTTGGTTTCCGCCGCATTGGGGGAGAGTTCCATGAAAATGCTATTGCTGAGCATTGCCATCATGCTTTGGCGTTGTTGCGAGGTCATGGGGTTGCTGTTGATGTCGCGCAATAGGGTGCTGACATCGGTGTTGGGGTCGGTCAGTGCCTGTTGCTGCAAACGGAAACCGAAATATTGATCCGGGCTAATTTGACTGCGTAACTGTTCCAGTTGTTGTGCAAATTGTGTTGCGGGTACTAAGCCATGCGCATCTTGTGACATGGTGTGATAGATATTCAGGTAGGTACTCAAGACTTCCGGGTCACTTTCACGCAGGAATTGGGTTTCGAGAAAATCTTTGATGCGTTGCTGGCGTGGGGTGGCGCGTTCGGTGGTTGTCGCGCCTACGTTGCCGTCATAGTAGCGGGTTTCGGGGGGTAATAAGGCGCTGTACGCTAAATTGGAACGTGCTATGCCCGAATATTCGCCTGCGGCTAATACCGTGAGCATGTCTTCAAACAAGGTATCATCCAGCGAGATACTTATCAGGCTTAATGCTTGGGAACTGGCAGGGTCTTCCAGCCCTAGGTTAAGAGTTTGTTCCCACATGGCGCGAAGGGTGTGGGGAATGGAAATATCCTTGGCTTGGGCAAAGAGCTTTTCAAGATGCAGGGATAAATCATCAACCCGTGGTTGATAGGCTTCGCGGATGGCTTCGTCGGCTTGTTGATACGGGTCATAGGGGTTATAGATAAGTTGTTGCAAGCTAGAAATTTCCAGCAAAGTGGTGTTGATTTCACTGAGCAAGGGTTCAAGCATAGCCAATAATGCAGGATTTCCCGATGATGCATCAGGTACAGGGGGTGCGCTGTTACGCTCTGGCGTTTCTGCCAATGGTGGCGGGGCGGCAAAAGGAAAACGTGCGGCTGTATTCGTGATGTCAAGGTGTGCTACTGTGGGGACTGACAGCGAGGGTGCAGCCGGTGTGTCTGGCTTGCCGTATAGGTAAGCTAGCGTAAGCGCAATGGCTACTAATAATCCGAAACCTAGTTTGTAACTATTCAAGCGTTAGCCTCTCGCGTAAGATTGTTAACCTTTTCCTGTTATCGTCAATTCTGCCAAGGATGCCAGCCGTGACCCGTTCTGAAACGTTATTTGAGCAAGCCAAACATTCCATTCCCGGCGGGGTCAATTCCCCGGTGCGGGCTTTTCGTAGCGTCGGCGGTACTCCCCGGTTTATTGCCCGCGCTCAAGGGGCGTATATGTGGGATGCGGACGGCAATCGTCTGATTGATTACGTCGGTTCGTGGGGGCCAATGGTCGCCGGTCATGCTCACCCCGAAGTGGTCGCTGCGGTGCAAGCCGCTGCGGTGGATGGTTTGAGCTACGGTGCGCCTACCGAATTGGAAATCACGATGGCGGAGCGCATTTGCGCCATTATGCCGTCCATTGAGATGGTGCGCATGACCAGTTCGGGCACAGAAGCCACGATGTCGGCGATTCGCTTGGCGCGTGGTTTTACCGGGCGTAACTTCTTGGTCAAGTTTGAAGGGGGCTATCATGGGCATGGCGACTCGTTGCTGGTGAAAGCCGGTTCGGGTGCATTGACGTTTGGACAACCGAGTTCCCCCGGTGTGCCAGCGGAATTGGCGCAATACACCCTGACGCTTGACTATAACAATAGCACACAGGTGCGCGAAGTGTTCGCGGCGCGTGGGCATGAAATTGCCTGCATTATTGTCGAACCTGTTTCCGGCAATATGAACTGCATCCCGCCCGTGGAAGGTTTCCTCGAAACTTTGCGTGATGTCTGTGATCAGTCGGGTGCGGTATTGATTTTCGATGAAGTCATGACCGGCTTTCGGGTGGCATTGGGCGGGGCGCAGCAGGTGTACGGCGTTAAACCCGACATTACCACGCTGGGTAAAATCATCGGCGGTGGAATGCCAGTCGGTGCGTTTGGCGGCAGACGTGACATTATGGAACATCTGTCACCATTGGGTGCGGTGTATCAGGCTGGCACTTTATCTGGCAACCCGATTGCGATGACAGCGGGGTTGAAAATGTTGGAAATCATTTCCCGCGATGATTTCTACGCAGAACTGACCAGTAAAACCACGTATTTGTTGGAAGGTTTGCAGCAAGCCGCCGACGCTGCCAGTGTGCCGTTTATCACTCAGCAAGTGGGGGGGATGTTCGGCTTGTTCTTCACCACTGAATCGCGCATTGACACTTACGCACAAGTGACGCAATGCAATATTCAACAGTTCAACCGCTTTTTCCACGGCATGTTAGATCGTGGCGTGTATCTTGCACCATCCGCGTATGAGGCGGGATTTGTATCCAATGCTCATACCCAAGCCGATTTGGATGAAACCATTGCGATTGCTAAAGACGTATTTGCCAGCTTATAAGCGCTAAGGAATGCCTACGTGTCGTTAAGACTTTTGCTTGTGTTGGCGACCCTGTGGTTAGGGGTTGCTGCGTCGTCGTTTGCGGAAAACAGTTCGTCTTCCATTTATTCCGATGTTGAGGCGTCGGTGTATCAGGTGCGGGTGATTAATCAGCAAACCGGCAAAAAAACCGCGATTGGTTCGGCGTTTGTGGTGATGCGCCCGGATATTATTGCGACCAATTATCACGTGGTCAGCACCTACATCAATAATCCAGAAGGCGATTTTGCGCTGGATTATTTATCGACTTCCGGCAATACCGGGCGCTTAGAATTGCTGGCAGTGGATGTATTGCATGACCTTGCCGTCTTGAAAGCCGATACCAACCTAGGCAAGCCCTTGCAAATTGCGAAGATTCCACCCAAGGGGGCGCGGTTGTATTCCTTAGGTAATCCGATGGATAAAGGCTTTTCGATTGTGGAAGGCACGAATAACGGGGTAATGAAATCCAGTGATGATAACAATATCTTGTTTTCTGGTAGCCTTAATTCTGGGATGAGTGGTGGCCCTACGCTGGACGAAAACAAGAATGTGGTGGGGATCAATGTGGCGACGTCGGGCAATGGTTTGAGTTACCTTGTGCCTGCTGACTATTTGGCAATCATTTTGGAACGTTTGAAACTGACCGGGTTTCAGGCAGATGCGGATATTGGGCAGCGTATTACTGAGCAATTGAAAAACAACGCCGATAAGTACGTACAAAATTTGCAGAAGCGGGAGTGGACGTTTCAGCAGTTGGGAAATT
Source organism: Thiothrix winogradskyi (assembly GCF_021650935.1). Taxonomy (NCBI): domain Bacteria; kingdom Pseudomonadati; phylum Pseudomonadota; class Gammaproteobacteria; order Thiotrichales; family Thiotrichaceae; genus Thiothrix; species Thiothrix winogradskyi. Next base: position 1,154,602 of record NZ_CP091244.1, read on the forward strand.
TCAAAGTGCCGATGGATGTCACCAGCGTGGTGCGGTGCTGGGATAACAGTGATAAGCCGATACCGGGTAATTTAATGCGCTCGTATTTCACCCAATGCAGCAATGAGAGCAGTATTTATCTGGATGATGATCTGGAAGTGGGAACTTTGGACTACGAGTACGTGTGGTTGGATGCGGGGGAAATGACTCCGGCACGTTTTTACCGCCACTATGAGGCGATGAATGTCAGTGTTTCCGCGAGTGGGGCTGGCGAACAAGATGTGACCAATTTTGAGTGTTTTACCGATTTTACGCTGATTGCGGGACAGGAATTCAAAATGAGCGTGTGTCGGCGTGATTACCTCAATTACACCGGGCTGAGTGATTTGTTGGTGACGGCGGCTTTGGTGGGGCATAAGCGTCAGGGGATGCTGTTCAATTTGGATATGACGGGCACGACCTTTGAAAGTGGCATGGCGTTGTTGCAGCGCATGTTGGGGGATTTCAAATGGCAAAAATGATTCTTGAAATCCACACACGCGGTTTGAATCAGTACCACCGTTTGGAGCAGTTTCCGGTAACGATTGGGCGGGCGCTGGATAATGATTTAATTTTGTCCGATAACTCGGTGTCGCCTTACCATTTGCGTTTGGAGCAAGATGCCGAGGGGCAGGTATTTGCCCACAATTTGTCGAGTGAAAACGGTACGCGCCTGAATAAGCACCAGCTTGGGGTGCAGCCGGTACAGGTGCCGATCCCCAGTCAGTTATTGCTGGGCAACCGTAAGTTGCGTTTGGCATCAACGGAAATGCCGGTAGAAACCACGCACGTGAGTCGTTGTGCGGGTTTGTTTATGCCTTTTTGTAAGCCGTTGTGGGCAGCGTTGCTGTTGTTGTTGACGGTGCTATCACTGTTGCTGAATGACTATTTGAATGTGGCGGTCGCTAAAGAACCGCTCTATTACATCAGCGGGATACTGCCGACCTTGGTGTGGATGCTGTTTGCGACTTTGGTGATCAGTGGCATTACGCGGCTGTTCACGCACCGTTGGGAGTTTGCTCCGGCGTTGAGTGTGGTGTCATTGTTTAACTTGGTGCCAATGGTATTGGAAGAAATAAGCGGCTGGTTGAGTTATTTCCTGACATCGGATGCGCCGTTTACTTGGCTCATGACCGGTTTCAGTGGTTTTGTGCTGATACCGGCGTTGTTGTATGCCTATCTGCATTGGGTATTAAGTCAGAAACGTTTGCCCGCTTTGGGCATTGCCTTGGTCTTGAGTGCGCTGCCGCTAGGCTTGAGGGCAATTAGCGTGTTGGATCAAGTAACGATGGCAAATGAGTTTTCCAGCGAGCCGTATTACCATCAAGAACTGAGTTCGCTGAATATCCATGCGAATCCACCGTTGTCATTGGATACGTATTTGCAACGCGCCGCAGACGCTTTGCCGTCGCAATTAGCAGACGAATAAGTTCAAAGATCCCCAAAGCGGTGCTGGAGCAAGGCCAGTGCCGCGCTACTTGCCGTTTCCGCTCGCAATATCCGTGGCCCTAACGAGACGGGTATTACCCCAGCTTGCACACAGGTTTCTACTTCCTCATCGGTAAACCCACCTTCTGGGCCAATCAATAGCGCAATCGGTGTGGGTAAATCTGCGGGTAGGGCGTTAATGCGCGGAAAATCACCGGGCGCGAGAATCAGCCGCGTACCCGTACAAGGCGTTGCCAGCCAACGTTCCAGCGTTAACGGTGCTTGCACGGTCGGCATTCGGGTGCGTCCTGATTGTTCGCAAGCCGCCACCACAATGCCTTCCCAATGCTGCAATTTTTTATCCACCTGCTCTTTGCTGATGCGGACTACGCTGCGCTGCGTGATTAGCGGTTGGATGGTATTTACCCCCAGCTCCACGGCTTTTTGCAGGGCAAAATCCATCTTGTCGGGCTTGATGACGGCTTGCACGAGGGTGAGGTGAGCGGGAGATTCGGTGTCAATTGCGGAAAAGCTGTCAATCTGGACGGATGCGCTACGTTTGCTGACGTTGCTTATCTGTGCGAAATATTCGCCGCCTTCGCCGTTAAATAGAATTAGCTGTTCGCCCACGCCCAAGCGCAACACCTGTACGGCATGGCGAAATGTCGTGTCGGGCAAGGTAAATTCCTGCCCGACCGCGAAAGATTGCGGGACGTAAAAACGCGGGACGCGCATTAGTCTGCCAACCCAATGTTTTTCCAAATACTCATGGTCGGTTCAACCCGATTCATTGTATAGAAATGCAAGCCGGGCGCACCCGTTTCCAGCAAGTTTTCACACAGTAGGCTAATGAATTCCTCACCGAATTTGGCGATGGATTCCACATCATCTGCATAGGTTTCCAGTTGCTTACGCAACCAGCGCGGAATTTCTGCCCCACACATATCCGAAAAACGCGCCAGTTGTGAATAATTGGTGATCGGCATAATGCCGGGGACGATGGGGATTTCCACGCCCTTTTTCACGCATTCATCCACAAAATGCCAATACGCATCCGCATTGAAGAAGTATTGGGTAATCGCACTGTTCGCGCCCGCATTGACTTTGCGCAAAAAGTTGTCAATGTCGACTTTGAGGTTGGGGGCTTGCGGGTGCATTTCGGGGTAAGCCGCTACTTCGATATTGAAATGGTCGCCGGTTTCCTTGCGGATAAATTCCACCAGCTCGTTGGCGTAGCGGAATTGCCCCAAATCGCGTGAGCCGGACGGCAAATCACCGCGCAAGGCGACAATGTGCTTGATGCCGTTATTGCGGTAGGTGTCCAGAATCTCGCGGATTTGTTCAGCACTCGAACCGACGCACGACAAATGCGGCGCGGCTTCAATGCCGGAATCGCGTTGGATTTCCAGCACGGTGTTCAATGTGTTTGCTTGCGTTGAGCCGCCCGCGCCGTAAGTGACGGAAAAGAAACGCGGGTTTAATGCCGCTAATTCGTTACGTACTGCGCGTAAGTTCTCCGCACCCTTGTCAGTCTTCGGCGGGAAAAACTCGAAGCTGAAAATTAGATCATCGTGATGATGATCGTGTTGATGGTCGTCAGTCATGATTGTGTCTCACCAAGCGGTTACGGAACCGCTTTAATTGGGATTGAAAGCGTTGGTAAAGTGAGATGGGTGTTTGTGGTTGGGCGGCACGGATTTTCTCCAGCAGCGCGTCGTAAACAAACAAGTTTTGAAAATCCACCTTTAACCCTTGCAACACCAGCAATTCGGCGACAGGCAGGTAATCGCCACCGCGCCAGTATAAATAATAGGGCAGAGCATAAGGCATGATCTTGCCCAAACTCACTAAAGAATCCGTTGCCGCGACCCGTTCCAGCAGGCCTTGCGGCTGCGTTAGATCAATGTCGAACAATGTCTGCAATGCTGTTTCAATTTTAGCAATGACCGTCGCTTCGACAGGCAGCCCCATCTGGCAGGTGTAGGTGTGGTAGTTGAGCCAATGCCCCAACAGCACCCGCGCATCTGCGACGGTTTGGCTGGTTTTGCGTTGATAGTAATCGCGAATACGCGGCGTTGCCCAGACGTGGTTTGCCAATGCAACGGGGTGATCGGCTAATACACACACTTGCGTCATGCCGAATGGCTCGATGTGACACCATGCGAAACCGGCTTGGCTTGCTAAATCCGCCAATTTCTCCGGCGACAGCAAGAAGTAATGCGCTCCCGGTGACAACGCGGCGAGTAACTCACCCGCTGGCGTTTGCAGATTTAATGCGCCAGCCCTCGGTGTGGTTAATAGCAGGATGCCATTGGATGTTAATGCGCGTTTGATTTCTTGCAGAAAAGCCAACGGGTCAGACACATGTTCCAAGACTTCGGTCGCGTAAATGCAGTCGAATGGCTGATCTTGAATGCTAGTAGCTTCATGCAAATACTGTGGAAGGATCGGTATTTCCAGCAAGCGTGAACCTATCAGACCGTAGGCCGAAGGTTCTAATCCTATGACCGTTTCGGCATTCCATTGTGTGCGGCAATAATCCAGCGTAACTCCAGCATTGCCGCCGATTTCTAACACAGAACGGAATTGGGCAAACGGCAAGCGTTCTAATAAACTCACTTTCCAGTCTAGCCCGCCCACGATTTCTAAGTAATGGTAGATATAGTAGGGAAAATCGGGGTCTTGCAGAATAATCTGGGTATCAGGATACGGGACGAGAAAACGTTCCATATTCGGAAACCACGCACTGCCACAGTCGCCGCACTTCGCCACATCCATAATGCCCAAATCGGTCGCCCAATGCGCAACTGTCAGAATGAGGTGGTTATGGTGAGTATTGCCACAGACCCGACAGGCATCCGTAGTGACAGGACGCGGGTTGTACCAAACGACCCGATCATTTTGCATGGTGATTGCCTTTAACCCTAACAAAGATACCGGGCTAAAGCCCAACCTACAGTAACCCCGTAGGTCGGACTTCAGTCCGACAACACATCCAATTCTAACTAATCTTAATAACGGTAATGGTCAGCCTTGTAAGGCCCTTCCACTGCGACGTTAATGTACTGCGCTTGCTTTTCGGTCAAGGTGCTGAGTTGCGCGTTGAGGGTTTTCAACTGCAACCGAGCAACTTTTTCGTCCAAATGCTTCGGCAGGGTGTAAACGCCAATCGGGTATTTGCCGGAATCGCGTTCTGTCCACAACTCGATTTGCGCAATGGTTTGGTTGGCAAACGAAGAAGACATGACGTAAGACGGATGCCCTGTCGCACAGCCTAGGTTCACCAAACGCCCTTTTGCCAGCAGCGTGATGCGCTTGCCGTCAGGGAAGATCACGTGGTCAACTTGTGGCTTGATTTCGTCCCACTCGTACTGTTCCAGTGAAGCTACGTCGATTTCGTTATCGAAGTGACCGATATTGCAGACGATGGCTTCGTTTTTCATCGCAGCCATGTGGTCATGGGTGATGACGTGGAAATTGCCGGTCGCGGTGACGAAAATGTCGGCTTTGTCAGCCGCGTATTCCATTGTTACCACGCGGTAGCCTTCCATTGCCGCTTGCAGGGCGCAAATCGGGTCGATTTCTGTTACCCAGACTTGTGCAGACAGGGCGCGTAAAGCTTGCGCAGAGCCTTTGCCTACGTCGCCGTAACCGCAAACCAGTGCGACTTTGCCCGCAATCATCACGTCGGTAGCACGCTTGATGCTGTCGACCAGTGATTCGCGGCAGCCGTACAGGTTGTCGAATTTGGATTTGGTAACGGAATCGTTGACGTTGATCGCTGGGAATTTCAGCTCGCCGCGTGCGTACATTTGATACAGGCGGTGAACCCCGGTGGTGGTTTCTTCAGTAACACCACGGATTTCTGCTAAACGGCTGCTGTACCAGTTCGGGGAGGTTTCCAAACGCTTGCGGATAGCGGCGTACAGAAAGGTTTCTTCCTCAGATTCAGGTTTGGCAACCAAGCTAGGGTCTTGTTCAGCGCGTGCGCCCAAATGCAGCAGCAGCGTAGCATCGCCGCCGTCATCCAGAATCATGTTCGCTTGTTCGCCATTCGGCCACTCGAAGATTTTGTGGGTGTAATCCCAGTATTCTTCCAGTGATTCGCCTTTGTACGCGAATACCGGAACGCCTGCTTGTGCAATGGCGGCGGCGGCGTGGTCCTGCGTGGAGAAGATGTTGCAAGAAGCCCAGCGCACGTCTGCGCCCAGTGCAGTCAGGGTTTCGATCAACACGCCAGTTTGGATGGTCATGTGCAGTGAACCCGCGATACGCGCACCCGCCAATGGCTTGGATGCAGCGAATTCTTTGCGAATCGACATCAAACCCGGCATTTCGTGTTCGGCGACGTTGAGTTCTTTACGGCCCCAAGCAGACAAGCCCATATCGGCGACGATATAGTCGTTAAAAGTAGTCATGTTGTAATCTCCTAAATATTTTTACAAACCAGCAGCAGCGCGTAATGCGTCAGCGCGGTCAGTGCGTTCCCAAGGCAGGTCGAGATCATCACGACCGAAGTGACCGTAAGCGGCAGTGCCACGGTAAATCGGGCGCAACAGATCCAGCATTTTGGTGATGCCATAAGGACGCAGGTCGAAGTGTTCGCGTACCAGATTTTCGATCAGGGTTTCATCGACTTTGTTCGTGCCGAAGGTTTCAACCGTGATGGAAGTCGGTTGCGCGACACCGATAGCGTAGGAGACTTGAATTTCGCAACGATCCGCCAAGCCAGCCGCGACGATGTTTTTCGCCACGTAACGACCCGCGTAAGCCGCAGAACGGTCAACTTTGGATGGGTCTTTGCCGGAGAATGCGCCGCCGCCGTGACGCGCCATACCACCGTAAGTGTCAACGATGATTTTACGTCCGGTTAAACCGCAGTCGCCAACAGGGCCGCCGATTACGAAGTTGCCGGTTGGGTTGATGTGGAATTTGGTGTCCTTGTGCAGCCATTCAGTTGGCAGGACAGGGAAAATAACGTGTTCCATCACACCCATGCGCAGGTCATCAAGGCTGATGTCCGGGCTGTGTTGGGTGGACAAAACTACTGCGTCGATAGCAACGATTTTGCCGTCTTCGTAACGCACAGTAACTTGGGATTTTGCATCAGGGCGCAGCCAAGGCAATGTGCCGTTTTTGCGCATATCCGCTTGTTGCTTCACCAAACGGTGGGCGTAAGTCAGTGCAGCTGGCATCAAAACGTCAGTTTCATTGCTGGCGTAACCGAACATCAAGCCTTGGTCGCCCGCGCCTTGGTCTTCTGGTTTCGCACGGTCAACGCCCATCGCGATGTCAGGGGATTGCTTGCCGAGTGCATTGATCACCGCGCACGTGTGACCGTCAAAGCCGATTTCGGAATTGTTGTAGCCGATGTCATTGACCACGCCACGCACGATGCCTTCGTAGTCGATTTCCGCAGTGGTGGTAATTTCGCCTGCCAGTACGACCATGCCGGTCTTGGTCAGAGTTTCGCACGCAACACGGGCGTAAGGGTCTTTGGCAATGATGGCATCCAAAATGGCATCGGAAATTTGATCCGCCATTTTGTCTGGGTGGCCTTCAGAAACAGATTCGGACGTGAAGAGGTAACTTCTCTCAGTCATTAATGTTCTCCTAAAACTAAAAATTAAATGACTGAGCGCCGTTGGTATGTGCAACCACTATCTGAGCCTGGCGGGTCATCCCGTCGCAACGCTCCTCAGATACCGTGGGTTTTTTCAGACAGCTAACTAGCCCAGCTAGCATCCGATGGGCGGTATAATAACGAAAAAAATCCTGTGTTGCATCATTCATTATCTAAGAAAGTGACAAATTTTAGCCCAAATTGGGGCGCTATCTATCCAACAAGGGAGAGTTGCTCCTGCCATAGAAGTCCGACACAATACAAGTACTTCACTCTTCCCTGAATAATAAATATACGGAGAGTTCCTGTTGCTACTTTGGGTCGCGCTTGAGTGGTAACAGTCTGTGAAAAAAATGTGAACCTATTGCTGCGTTGCGTCATAATAGATGCAGCCAATACTGGGATTACGCCTTGCTGTTGCCCATCATTCCGTCGATGGGTTAAAACGAGACTTTGAAACTACAGGAGACCCGTCAATGACTACACGCCGTGAGCTGGCTAACGCAATCCGCGTCTTGGCTATGGATGCCGTACAAAAAGCAAATTCCGGGCATCCGGGCGCACCGATGGGCATGGCAGACATTGCCGAAGTCCTCTATAACGATTTCATGTCCCATAATCCACAGAATCCTACTTGGGCAAACCGTGACCGTTTCGTCATGTCCAACGGGCATGGCTCAATGTTGCCATACTCCGTGCTGCACTTGACAGGTTACGACCTGAGCATGGATGACCTGAAAGCGTTCCGCCAACTGCATTCCAGAACACCGGGGCATCCTGAATACGGTTATGCGCCGGGTATTGAAACGACCACAGGGCCTTTGGGTCAAGGTATTACCAACGCTGTTGGTATGGCATTGGCTGAAAAAATTCTCGCTGCACAATTCAACAAGCCGGGTCACACCATTGTTGACCATTACAGCTACGTGTTCTTGGGCGATGGCTGCTTGATGGAAGGTATTTCCCATGAAGCGTGCTCTTTCGCAGGCACAATGGGTTTGGGTAAACTGATCTGCTTCTACGACGACAACAACATCTCCATCGACGGCGAAGTGGATGGCTGGTTCACTGACAATACCCCGATGCGTTTTGAAGCTTATGGCTGGCATGTCCTGAGCGTTGACGGTCACGATGCTGACGCGATCAAAGCGGCAACAGAAGCAGCGAAAGCGGAAACTGGCAAGCCTTCCCTGATTTGCTGCAAAACCACCATCGGTTTTGGTTCACCCAACAAAGCCGGTTCACACGATTGCCACGGCGCACCGTTGGGTGATGCTGAAATCGCCTTGACTCGCCAAGCCTTGGGTTGGACTAACGCTGAACCGTTCGCCATTCCTGCTAATGTTTACGCTGGTTGGGATGCTAAAGCGAAAGGTGCAGCGGCTGAAGAAGCGTGGAACGGCACGTTTGCGGCTTATGCAGCGGCTTACCCAGCAGAAGCGGCTGAATTCAAGCGTCGTATGGCGGGCGAATTGCCTGCTAACTGGGCTGAAGAATCTGCGAAAGCCATTGCTGCGATTGACGCGAAAGCAGAATCTCCGGCGACTCGCGTAGCTTCCAAAAATGCACTGGATGCGTTTGCACCATTGCTGCCTGAATTCCTCGGCGGCTCGGCTGACTTGACACCTTCCAATAATACCTTCAACAAGTCCAGCAAGCACATCAGCCCTGGGCATCACAAAGCGCAAGATTTCAGCGGCAACTACCTGTCTTACGGTGTGCGCGAATTCGGTATGAGCGCAATCATGAATGGTGTGGCTCTGCACGGCGGCTTACTGCCTTACGGTGCGACCTTCCTGATGTTCTCTGAATACGCCCGTAATGCGTTGCGTATGGCGGCGTTGATGAAGATTCAAAGCATCTTCGTTTACACCCATGACTCCATCGGTTTGGGCGAAGACGGCCCGACGCATCAGCCGGTTGAGCAAATCCCAACGCTGCGCATGATTCCACGTATGTCCGTATGGCGTGCATGTGATGCAGTGGAAACGGCTGTGTCGTGGAAACATGCGATTGAATACAAAGGCCCTAGCACGCTGATCTTCTCGCGCCAAAATCTGAAGCATCAGGTACGTACTGCGGCACAGCTTGCCAATATCGCCAAAGGCGGCTATGTGTTGAAAGACACCGACGGCACACCTGACGTGATCGTGATTGCGACCGGCTCTGAAGTCGAATTGGCGATGGAAGCAGCAGCGCAATCTGATAAGAAAGTGCGCGTGGTTTCCATGCCGTCTTGCGATGTGTTCGATGCACAAGATGCGGCGTACAAAGAATCGGTATTGCCTGCCGCTGTGACTGCCCGCGTAGCGGTTGAAGCAGCTATTGGCGATGGTTGGTATAAATATGTCGGTCTGAATGGTAAAGTTATTTGCATGACGACCTTTGGCGAATCTGCGCCAGCAGGTCAGTTGTTCAAGCAATTTGGCTTCACGGCTGAAAATGTGTTGAACGCTATCAATAGCGTCGCGTAAGTATTACGACACCCCGGCGGCTTTTCTGAGGAGGGGAGCTGCCACTGATTTTATCTGATTAATTTTCGAGGAGTTTTTCATGACAATTAAAGTTGGTATTAATGGTTTTGGCCGTATTGGTCGTATGGCTTTCCGCGCTATCGCTAAAGATTTCCCCGGTATCGAAGTCGTCGGTATTAATGACCTGTTGGCGGCTGACTACCTCGCATACATGTTGAAATATGACTCCGTGCACGGTCGTTTCAACGGTGACGTTGCGGTTGATGGCAGCAACTTGGTCGTTAACGGCAAGACGGTACGTCTGACCGCTGAACGCGATCCGGCTAACCTGAAATGGAGCGAAATCGGCGCTGACATCATTTTGGAATGCACGGGCTTCTTCCTCGACGAAGCAGGCTGCCAAAAGCACATCGAAGCGGGCGCGAAGAAAGTGGTCATGTCTGCTCCTTCCAAAGACACTACCCCAATGTTCGTTTACGGCGTAAACCACAGCACTTATGCCGGTCAAGCGATCATTTCTGCGGCTTCTTGCACCACTAACTGCCTCGCACCTGTGGCAAAAGTCCTGAACGACAACTGGGGCATCAAGCGTGGTTTGATGACTACCGTTCACGCGGCAACTGCTACTCAAAAGACTGTTGACGGCCCTTCCATGAAAGATTGGCGCGGTGGTCGTGGTATTTTGGAAAACATCATTCCATCATCTACCGGTGCTGCTAAAGCGGTTGGCGTAGTACTGCCAGAGCTGAAGGGCAAACTGACCGGTATGGCGTTCCGCGTGCCGACTTCTGACGTTTCCGTGGTCGACCTGACGGTTGAACTGAATGCAGAAGCGTCTTACAAAGACATCTGTGCCGCCATGAAAGCAGCTTCTGAAGGCGCGATGAAAGGCGTATTGGGTTACACCGACGAGAAAGTCGTATCGACTGACTTCGTAGGCAACACTGCACCGTCTACCTTCGATGCAGAAGCGGGTATTGCGCTGGATAGCACTTTCGTAAAAATCGTGGCTTGGTACGACAACGAATACGGCTATACCTGCAACATGCTGCGCTTTGTTGAGCACGTCGCAGCGAACTAAGAGAAGAATTCCCCCCACCCTAACCCTCCCCCGCAAGGGGGGAGGGAACAAGAGGCACATTTTCCAGTTCTCTTGCTCCCTTCCCCCCTTGCGGGGGAAGGGCTGGGGATGGGGGGGTAATCTTCAGATCCGTCACATAAATCACCCCACGCTTTATTTGACTGATTTGATTTCTGCAAGGAGTTCCACCACATGGCTTTCATCAAAATGACCGATCTGGATCTGAAGGGCAAACGCGTTCTGATCCGTTCCGACCTGAACGTTCCTGTCAAAGACGGCAAAGTCACTTCCGACGCACGCATTACCGCTTCAATGGCGACCATCCAGCACGCAATGGACGCGGGTGCAAAAGTAATGGTCACTTCCCACTTGGGTCGCCCGACTGAAGGCGAGTGGTCTGAAGCCGTTTCTTTGCAGCCGATTGCTGACAATATTGCCGCACGTTTAGGTAAAGAAGTCCGCTTGATTAAAGACTGGGTTGACGGTGGTTTTGACGTGGCTGAAGGCGAATTGGTGGTACTGGAAAACTGCCGCGTTAACAAAGGCGAAAAGAAAAACGTCGAAGAAACCGCCAAGAAATACGCGGCACTGTGTGACGTATTCGTCATGGATGCATTTGGTACTGCGCACCGTGCGGAAGCTTCTACCTACGGTGTCGGCATGTTTGCCCCAGTCGCAGCCGCTGGCATGTTGCTGACCGAAGAACTGGTTGCTTTGGATAAAGCATTGGCAAACCCGGCACGTCCAATGGTCGCAATCGTCGGCGGTTCTAAAGTTTCCACCAAACTGACCGTTTTGGAAGCCCTGTCTGAAAAGTGCGAACAGTTGGTTGTGGGTGGCGGGATTGCTAACACCTTCCTGAAAGCCACCGGTCACAACGTCGGTAAGTCGTTGTGCGAAGACGATTTGGTTGACACTGCCAACGCGCTGATTACCAAAATGACTGCACGCGGAGCAATCATCCCCATCGCCGTGGATGTGGTGTGCGGCAAGAAATTTGATCCAGCCGAACCTGCCGTTCTGAAAGACGCGAAAGACGTGGCAGACGATGACATGATTTTCGACATCGGCCCTAAATCTGCACAAGAGCTGGTCGACATTATCATGAACGCTGGTACTGTCGTTTGGAACGGCCCAGTCGGTGTCTTCGAGTTTGACCAATTCGGCGAAGGTACTAAAGCGATTTCAATGGCAATGGCGGAAACCAAAGCGTTCACACTGGCAGGCGGCGGCGACACCATCGCAGCGATCCAGAAGTACGACATTTACGACAAGATTTCTTATATCTCCACGGCGGGCGGTGCGTTCCTCGAATACCTCGAAGGCAAAACCCTGCCAGCAGTAGCCATGTTGGAAGAACGCGCTAAGGGTTAATTTCTGTAGGGGCGGTTCGCGAACCGCCCTTACGACCGCCCTTACGTGGGATGGCAAGCGTTTTTGATCGTACAAATGACATAAAACAAGCATAAACTAAGCACTTTACAGCACACAGTTAATAGGTAATCCATTGAGAAGGACAAAAATTGTAGCGACCATGGGGCCTGCTACCAATACGCCAGAAGCAATCGAAGCGATTATTCTGGCAGGTGTGGACGTGGTGCGAATGAATTTTTCGCACGGTACCCACGCAGAACACGCGGCGCGTGCGGCTTTGGTGCGTGAGTTGGCGCACAAAGCGGGGCGCATTGTCGGGATTCTCGGCGACCTGCAAGGACCTAAATTACGCATTGCGCGTTTTAAAGACGGTAAAATTACCCTGAAAGCGGGTGATGCTTTCATTTTGGATGCTGAGCTTGCCAGCGATGCCGGAAGCCAGGAGCGCGTTGGCCTCGGTTACAAAGAGTTGGTCAACGATGTGAAAGCTGGGGATGAACTCTGGTTGGATGATGGGCGCATTGTGTTGGAAATCGTGGAGGTACGGGGGCAGGAAATCCATACCCGTGCCATCAACGGTGGTATTCTTTCCAATAACAAGGGTTTGAACCGGCGTGGCGGCGGCTTGAGTGCCGAAGCCCTGACCGAAAAAGACAAGGAAGACATTGCTGCTGCCGCCAGTATTGGCGTGGATTTCTTGGCAGTATCGTTCCCGCGTTCTGCTGACGATATTCACGAGGCTCGCCGGTTGGCATTGGAAGCCGGTTGCAAAGCCGCTATCGTTGCCAAAATGGAACGTGCTGAGACGATGGAACCCACCATTCGTGATGAAATCATTCTTGCTTCTGACGTGATTATGATTGCTCGCGGTGATTTAGGGGTGGAAATTGGTGATGCCAAGTTACCGGAAGCGCAAAAGTGTTTGATCAGCCGGGCGCGTACCCTGAATCGTGCGGTGATTACTGCCACACAAATGATGGAAACCATGACCGAAAACCCCATCCCCACGCGGGCGGAGGTCTTCGACGTGGCGAACGCGGTCATGGATGGTACGGATGCGGTAATGTTGTCCGGCGAAACCGCGACCGGTAAACACCCGGCACTCGTGGTGAAAACGATGGCGGCGATTTGCAAGGAAGCGGAAAATTCCAATGAAACCCGCCGTTCTGGGCATCGCATGGAAGACCGTTTTGGGCGCATTGACGAAGGCATTGCAATGGCTACCATGTACACCGCCAATCACATGGGGGTACGTGCGATTGCGGCGTTGACTGAATCGGGTGCAACACCGTTGTGGATGTCGCGGATTCGTTCCGGTATCCCGATTTACGCGCTGACTTCCAGTGATGAAGCAGCGCGGCGGGTGAGCATGTATCGCGGGGTTTATCCGGTGAAATTGCATGAGCCGTTGAAAGACCCGAAAATAGCCAACCGTCAAGCGGTCGAATTGATGATTAAAGAAGGTATCGTCGAAAACGGTGATCTGGTCATTATTACCAAAGGTGACTTGATGGGGACGAAAGGCGGCACTAACCAGCTCAAGATTCTGCGTGTCGGTGAGCACCAAAACGGCTAAGGCACGCAACACGTTAATAGTTTAAACAACATTTTGAGGAGAACAACATGGCTTTGATTTCTTTGCGTCAATTACTGGATCACGCGGCTGAAAACGGTTACGGGATGCCAGCGTTCAACGTTAACAACATGGAGCAAATCCACGCCATCATGCAAGCGGCTGATGCGTGCAACTCCCCGGTTATCTTGCAAGGTTCTGCCGGTGCGCGTTCTTACGCGGGCGAACCGTTCCTGCGTCATCTGGTACTGGCAGCGGTCGAAATGTACCCGCATATCCCGGTGGTTATGCACCAAGACCACGGTGCTGAGCCAGCGGTTTGCTTCCGTTCTATCCAGTCTGGTTTCACCTCCGTCATGATGGACGGTTCTTTGATGGCTGATGGCAAAACCCCGTCCAGCTACGAATACAACGTTGAAACCACTCGTAAAGTGGTTGAACTGGCGCACGCTTGCGGCGTTTCCGTGGAAGGCGAACTGGGTTGCTTGGGTTCACTCGAAACCGGCATGATGGGCGAAGAAGACGGTCACGGTGCTGACGGCGTGTTGGATCATTCCCAACTGTTGACTGACCCAGAAGAAGCGGCTGACTTCGTGCGCAAGACTGGCGTTGACGCGCTGGCAATTGCCATCGGTACTTCTCACGGTGCGTACAAGTTCACTAAGAAGCCTACCGGCAACGTACTGCGTATCGACCGCGTGAAAGAAATCAATGCCCGCATTCCAACCGTTCACTTGGTTATGCACGGCTCTTCTTCTGTGCCAGAAGATTGGCTCGAAATCATCAACAACTACGGCGGCGACATGGGTCAAACCTACGGCGTACCGGTGTCTGAAATCGTTGAAGGCATTAAGCACGGTGTACGTAAAGTTAACATCGACACGGATTTGCGGATGGCATCGACTGGTGCAATTCGTAAGCACTTGTTTGACAACAAGGCTAACTTTGATCCACGCAAGTTCCTGAAAGAAGCGACCAAAGCGATGTCAGGCATCTGTAAAGACCGCTTTGAAGCGTTTGGTACTGCGGGCATGGCTGACAAAATCAAGCCTGTGTCACTGGAAATCATGTTCGGTCAATACAAAGCTGGCAAGCTCGACCCGAAAGTGTCGTAATGCCGCTTAACGCTTAGCGTTGAAAAAAACGTAGAGACGCAAAATATTGCGTCTCTACAAACCCCTCAACGGGTTAAACTTCTAACCACCATTCGGAATAATCAACACCGGTACTTTGCTATGCTGCGTCACTGTCCGCGCTGTTGACCCCAGCATGGTATGCCCACTCGCTTGCCGCGTATGGCTGCCAATCACGATCAAATCCACCCCGTGCGTTTCCGCGTAATGGTTAATCACATCCGCCGGATTGCCCGCGCTGACTGCAATCTTGTCGATCAGCTCGTCCTTATCCTTGCAGATGTCGTCTTCTTCCGCACAGTAGTTTTTCAGGCGTTCGCGCATGGTTTCGATGACCTGCTGCATACTTTCCTGTTCGATGTCGTGGATTTCCTTGCCCGGCATGTACATCGACAAAATCGCTGAACCGGTCGTGCCAATCGGCGCAACCGCGTGCAACATAATGATTTTCGCCTTGTGAATCCGTGCCAGATTGATTGCCTGCCGGAACACCGGGCGCATGTGCGTACCCAGATTGGTGGCGTACAAAATGGTTTGGAATGGTTTTATTTCACTCATGCTCATCGCTCCTTACAGCATCCCCATTACCCGTGGCAGCCATAGGCTGATTTCCGGCACATACGTGATCAGCATCAGGAACGCCAACATGGTGTACAGCCAAGGCAATACCGCCACGGTAAGTGCTGACAAGCCCATTTTGGTAATTCCTGATGCGACGTACAAGTTCAAACCCACCGGCGGGGTGATCATCCCGATTTCCATATTCACCACCATAATAATGCCGAAATGCACCGGATGGATGCCCAACGCCATTGCCATCGGGAACAGAATCGGCGCGAAAATCAGCATAATGCTGGACGGTTCCATAAAATTACCCGCCAACAGCAGCAGGATATTCACCGCAATCAGGAACGTGATAATGCCCATGCCTTGCTCAGTCATCCACCCCGCCAATGATTGCGGAATACCTTCGTTGGTCAATAGGAAGGAGAACAGCACTGCGTTGGTGATAATGTACAGCAACATGGCGGACATGCTGGCGGAATTCAGCAGCACACGCGGTATATCTTTTAGGCTCAAGTCTTTGTAAACAAATACCGCAATCACAAAGGCATACACCGCACTCATTGCTGCCGCTTCCGTCGGGGTGAAAATGCCGGTGTAAATCCCGCCCATGACCACGATGATCAGCATCAAGCCCCAGACCGAATCTTTAAAGGCTTTCAGACGTTGCCTCCAGCTTGCTTTCGGTTGACGCGGGAAATTGCCTTTTTTGGCACGATACCAAGTAGTGCCACCGAGGAACAGTGTCAGTATCAACCCCGGAATTACCCCGGCGATGAACAATGCACCAATCGACGAGTTGGTTGCTACCGCATACATCACCATGACGATAGAGGGCGGAATCAAAATCCCTAACCCACCGGAAGAAGCGATGACCCCCGCGCCAAATTCCTTGGGGAAACCTGCTTTCACCATGGCGGGTAACAGAATCGAACCAATCGCCACCACCGTTGCAGGGCTAGAGCCGGAAACTGCTGCAAACAACGCGCAAGCCAAGACGCCCGCCAAGCCCAAACCGCCGAACCAATGCCCGACCATCGAGGTGGCAAAGTTGACCATGCGTTTCGCCACCCCGCCGTGAGTGAGGAAATTCCCGGCAAGGATAAAAAACGGAATCGCCATGATCTCGAACTTTTCGATCCCCGTGAACAGCTTCAATGCCACCGATTCCACCGGTACGGAAGTCATGGTAAACAGGAAGGTCATCACCGTCAGCCCCAGTGCAATCGACACGGGCATTCCGGTGAGCATCAACAACATCAACAAACCAAAGATGATTAAGGCACTCATGGCTTTTGCTCCACTACCGGGAATGGATCGGTATCGTGCAAGCCGTCAACATGCCCGTGATCATGATGCGGCAATTCACCCGTTTTCCAGTAATTCGCCAGCACTTGCAGAAATCGGAAACACATCAACGCCGAGCCAAGCGGTACAGCGAGATACACGACCCAAGTACGCCATTCCAGATCCGGCGTGGTGGGCCCTTCGTAATACGGGGCAGTTTCCATCCCCAAGGTACTTAACACTGCGTAAGCCATGCCGTTATGCCACACCAGATTAAAACCCAGCACCGCGACTAATGCGGTAAAAAATGCGCCCGCACACAAGGCGACGATGGTGGTGATACGGCGGTTGTCAGGTGATAAATTGTTTACCACCACATCCACGCCGACGTGAATGCCTTGACGCACCCCGTAAGCTGCGCCAAATTTCGCCATCCACACGAACAGGATAATGCACAACTCTTGCGCCCAGCTCAGGTGAATGCTTAATAAAAAATCTTGGAACGCACCCAGCGGCAAGCCGGAAGCGTAACGGTGTACCACTGCCACAAAAATCACGATGGTGGCGGCAGCCAGCAAGACACTAATCAATACTTCTTCGAGATGATCGAACCACTTCATACATTTCTCCTCCAAAATGTATTAGAAGGGAGACCCCTCACCCCCTAGCCCCCTCTCCCTCAAGGGGAGAGGGGGAACAAGAATGAAGTGTCTCTTAGCCCCTCTACCTTTGGGAGAGGGGTTGGGGTGAGGGTTTTCTTCTTATTTACCCGCCTCAAACCCAGTCGCTTTGTAAACCGCGTCAATGGTTTCCTTGCCAATGCGTTCTGCCATTTCGGTATGGACAGGCATCAGGGCGGCTTGCAGGGCTTTGATTTCGTCTTCGCTAGGCACGTAAACTTCGGTTTTACCGCTGGCTTTTACCGCTTCCAATGCTTGGTCGTTGTCGGCTTTGGCGATTTCGTTGGCGTAGTCGGTGGATTCTTGCATGGCTTCATCCAGTGACTTGCGCACGTCTTCCGGCAGTTTGTCCCAGAAATCCTTGTTGGTGATAACCGCATAGCCGAGGTAGCCGTGGTTGGTCGCGCTGGCGTGCTTTTGCACTTCGTGCATTTTCTGGGTGTACAGGTTGGAAGGTGGGTTTTCAGTACCGTCCACAACGCCGGTTTGCAGAGCTTGGTAGGTTTCAGAGAACGGCATGACTTGCGGGTTTGCGCCGAGCGCCCGCATTTGTGCTTCAATCACTTTGGAAGACTGGATGCGCATTTTCAAGCCTTTGAAATCATCCGGGGTTTTCAGCGGCTTGTTGGCACTCATTACCTTGAAACCGTTATCCCAGAATGCCAGACCTTTCACGCCTTTGGGTTCGAGTTTCGCTAACAGGCTGGCACCGACTTCACCTTTGGTGACTTTGTGCAGGTCTTCGTAGTTTTTAAAGATGTACGGCAGGTCGAATACTTCAAAATCTTTCACCCCCAATGGGCCGAATTTCGCCAGTGACGGTGCGAGCATCTGGACCGCACCCATTTGCAGGGCTTCCATTTCTTCCTTGTCTTTGTAGAGGGTGCTGTTGGCGTAAACTTCAACCTTGACCGCACCTTTGGTTTTTTCTTCAGCCAGTGTTTTGAACTTTTCAGCCGCTTTACCTTTCGGGGTATCGGGTGCAACCACGTGGCTGAACTTGATGACGATCGGGTCAGCAGCGTAGGAATACATGCTGAACAAGCCAAGGGCAACAGCAGTCGTCAGGGTTAACAGGGTCTTTTTCATCTCTCTCTCCAAGTGAATTGCGGTTAAACACGGATTCAGTATTGGAAGAAACGTGCCAACAGTGCGGATTGCACCAAAGTCTTTTTATTTTCATTAATAAACAATGTGTTGGGATTGGTTTGATCGTTGGGTGTTAGGGCTGGCGAGCTGACAAACGGCGGATTTCCGCCGAATGCCTAGGGGTGGGCTGGCGGATTTTCGCCAGTCAAGGTGATTTGCTGGAAGGTTAGTCCGTATTTCTGCAAATACACCCGCAGGCGGTGCGAATCGTTCGCGCTGGCACGTTGTGTGCGGCTGATATTGAACAGGGTACGTCCCGCATCCGCAAGACTTTTGGCGGTGCGGCACACGCGGATGACTTCCGCCAATTGCACCCGGTCAAAATGGTCGATGGTTTCCAGCACCTCATCCGCCACGAATTCGCGCAAGATGCTATCGGTATTGTTGCTGGCTGCCGTCTCCTGAAAACTGCCCCAGTCGTAGCGCAAGCGGCGGATTTCTTCCGTCACGCTTTCTTCAGTAATCCGCCCGCCATTCGCCAGCGTTGCCATGCGCGTAATGCTGGAGTTGAGGTCGCGAAAATTCGCCCGCCAAGTTGCCGCTGGGGTTTGCGCAAACGCTAGGTATTGTTCCCGCGCCGCTTTGTTGAAGCTGACTTTGTGCCCGACTTTGCGGGTGAATTGCTGCAATTCGTATTCGATATTCGCCTCCAAATCTTCGAGGCGGTGGCGCAGACCGGGGAGTTCGTATGTCCACAAATTGATACGAGCCAGCAAGTCTTCGCGGAATTTGCCGTCGCGCACGCGCTGAAACAGGTCGCGATTCGTGCCTGCAATCAGTTGGAAATCGCTGCTAGTTTCCTTGTCGCTACCGAAGGGGGTGAATACCTTGTCTTCGATGGCGCGGAGTAGCATGGCTTGTTCGTCCAGCCCCAGTTCGCCGATTTCGTCCAGAAACAGCAAACCCTTGTCGGCTTCGCGCAGCAAGCCGCTGCGGGCGGTGAGTGCGCCGGTGAACGCGCCTTTCACATGCCCGAACAGCGCGGACATGGCATTGTCGCCGCGCAAGGTGGCGCAGTTGACTTCCACCAGTTTGCCACTGACTTGCCCACGTTGTTTTTTCAGCGTGTAAATGCGTTTGGCGAGGCGCGATTTGCCGACACCTGTAGCACCCGTGAGTAGGATCGGCGCGGCGGAGCGGATGGAGACTTGTTCGAGTTGCGCAATCAGGGCGTTGAAAGCAGGGTTGCGGGTGTCGATGCCGCCTTTCAGGTACGCTATGCCTTCCTGTGCTTCACGCTCGAAGCGGCTGGCGATTTGGTCGTAGCGCGACAGGTCGAGGTCGATGATTTGATACGTGCCCTGCACGCCTTCCGCACTCGGCGACGTTTGTAGCAACTTACCGGGGATGTAATTGGCTTCGGTGAGCAGGAATAGGCAGATTTGCGCGACGTGCGAACCGGTGGTGATGTGCACGTAGTAGCGGTGTTGCTCCGGGTCGAAACGTTGCTGGCGGGTGAATTCGTGAAGCTGGTTATAGACTTGCTCGAAGTCCCACGGGTTGGCGTAGTCGACTACGTAGGAGGTGATGCTGGCGTGCGGCGCAAGGTCGCGCATGTCACGCAGGGTGACAGCGGCAAGTTCCACTTCGTCGAGGTGATGGATGAGAATGAATTCATCCACCGGAAATTCCGGGTGCATGAGGATGCTGACCGACGGTCGCCAGCGCGAGTGGCGGCGTTTGCCTAAGCCCTGCTGATCAAGGCGCGAACCGAGGATGCTGATGACGGTGTTCATGTTGCTGCATTACTCCCCAGCAATCACTAACGCTTTGTCGATCAGTTTGGGGCTGAGATGAGCGTCGGTTTGCTGAATAATTTGCAGATACGGTTTAATGGTGGAGATGAGTTGGTTTTCTTTGGCTAACAGCAAGATACCGACACTGCCGATAATGTGAATGTCGTTACGCAATGCCGCTTTTCGCGCCCGTAAGTCATCAATGAGCAAGCGGTCGGCATGTTGTTTTTTATACAATGCCATTGCTTGCAGTTCACCATTGCCTAACCCTTCGGTGGTAATCACGAAATCGTGTAGATCAATCGCCAACACTTTATCTTGTAAATAGTGCCGTAGCCTGTCTGCTTGGGGTTTGCCTTGAACAGTTGCTTCTTGAAACACGGCGGGAGGTACACGAACCTTTGCAAACAAAGTGTCCAGCCAGCCCAAGCCGTCGCACGCGGCTATAGCAACCAGTGGTGAGGTATCGGCAATGACTAGCATCAGCAGGTTAACCGAAAATCAGCCAGCTCGGCTTCCAAGTCTTCGGGCGTGTAGTTGATGGTCGGAATGTCGTGTTTTTTGCACTCTGCCATGAAGGTGTAGCGGTCAACGCCTGCCAGTTCGGTTGCAGCACCTGCGGACAGCTTTCCGGCTTGGAATAGTGCGAGAGCGGCGTACAGCTTGAGAATACTGGCAATTTCCGGCTTGGTTTTATCCAGCCCGAAGTATTCGGGGATGTCCATTGTGATTTGCATATTAGGTATTCCTCGTGGAAAGGTGCTGTTTCCATTCTATAGAGACTGGGATTTTCCGGCAAAGGGTTTGTACGTGCGGTTTCATGCGGTCACTGCCTGCACCGCTGCTGCGCTGAAATCCGCTGCCACTTGCCGCTGTTCCGTCAGCAAGGTTTCCAGCGTGTCGCACAGTGCCATTAATTCATCGACTTGCGCCACAATGCGGTGTTGCTCTTCGAGTGGGGGGAGTGCAAGAACAAGACTTCTAATTTGCTCACGAGATACATTTTTCATGGAGCTACTTGTTCCTCCTGCAACCTGAGCATAATAATTTCGTGCGAAATTAGAGCTATTTACTAAGATAATGAAGTTCTTATTCGTCATGGATGTAAAAATAAAACGTATAATTTTGTCACTAAGCATCAATTTTGTTGGAGTGTTTTCAGGAACAATCACGGCTCTAGCAACTAATTCAGCAGTATTTGCTCTAGAAATTAAAAAATCGCCTGCTCTGACTTCATACTCAGGTTTTGGGTCTAAGTTTTTAGGCAGTTCTTTATTTTCTTCTGGTTTGAATATCCCCCAAGTAACTGCACTAACTTTTAACACCCCCCAGTTGCCTTGCTGTCGTGGTATTGACTCACATGTTGGACTCCATCCCGCGTCAGAACCTAAAGCTAAGTAATCCAATCTTATCCATTCCCAGCCATTCGGCGACTCAAATGGCTTCTCTTCGTCTTTGATTTTTGCCAATGACTTTTGGCGTTTTATTTTTCCTTCGAGGATTAGGCATTCTTTTTCGGCGGCGATTTTCTCCAGCAACACAGATGCAGGTTCGTCGTTGGGGTCTTGTGGAACGAGTTTGCCCATAACGGCGAGTTGAAGAATCAGCTCGCGTAATTTCGCTATATTTTCGAGTGCTACGGTGCGGTCTTTCAGTTTGCCGCGTCGCATGTCGCTGGGTAGCGGTAAGTTTGCGCCGTACAGGGTGTTGAAATGGGTGGCGATGCGTTGCCAGTGCTGGTCGAAGACCCTCACCCCAACCCCTCTCCCGGAGGTAGAGGGGCTAAGAGAAACAAGCTCTTGCTCCCCCTCTACCTCTGGGAGAGGGGGCTGGGGGGTGAGGGTCTTCGAGGAGAACGCCATCACTGCCTGAATCACCGCCGTATTCGCCTCCAGCAAATTACGCGCCTGATCATCCTGTTGCGCTTCGAGCTGATCACACAACACCATCAATTCATCGACCTTCGCCACAATCCGCTGCTGCTCTTCCAGCGGCGGAAGCGGAATCAACATTTGGCGTAAACCACTTAGAGGTACGGTTTTTTGAGCAATACCAGTCGCCACTTGTGTTGCATAATCAACAGCATACTTTGAGGATAACACTAACGGTAAATAACTATTAGGGCTTGATTCTGTTGATTTCAGTATTGCTATGTGACGTTGAACACAAAAAATCTCATCGCTATTTATGTAAACAGGGATGCCATATGAGCCTGTAACAGTATAAAGAATATCGCCTTTTAACGGCTTTCTGCCCCAGTCTAATGCTTGATAATATTCATCTGATACAAAACGACATTCATCTAAAAAAAGCCTTCCTTTGTTAACATTTCCTATCACTAAAAAAGGAATGCCATTTTCAGTTTTTGGAGGGGGCTGATGATCACCATCTGTAACAATAGCCAAAAGATCAGTCAACAATACCCATTTCCATTTTATTGGCAAATCGAAAGGTTTTTCTTTCCCTATTGATAAAGGCTTTTGGCGTTTGATTTTTCCTTCGAGGATTAGACGTTCTTTTTCGGCGGCGATTTTTTCAAGCAACACTGATGCAGGTTCGTCGTTGGGATCTTGAGGGACGAGTTTGCCTTGTACGGCGAGTTGCAGGATGAGGGCGCGGAGGTTGGCGATGCCATTCGGCGCACGCGCAAACAGCGGAAACTGCGCCACAAAAGCCGCAAGGTCAAAGTGAGCAGGCTCTGGAGAGTGAGGGGTATTCTTCATTTTTTTGTCGCCTTAACCGTTTGCTCCAACGCCTGCAACTCCTCTAAATCCTGCGCATCCGCCACCAGCGCCGCCTCACGCTTACGCCGCGCATCAAATTCCGCATAAATTTCAGCGACTTTTTTTTCCATCTGCGCGTGACTCTTTTTTCCTGGTGTTTGCAAAATGGGCTTCTCGTTAAACAGCAGCAGACTGTTCACGGTATTACGCCAATACTGCAAGGTTAGGTCTTTGCGCTCTTTCACCCGTAACTCGGCGGATTCCAAAAAGATCATGACCAAGCGGTTCAGGCTATCCACTTCATCCGCCGTCAGGTAATTTTTAGCGATGGTTATATCAGCCTTACGCACCACATTCCCCGCAAAAGAGGTGAGGTTCATATTGGGTGCGTTGGCATCAGCACGTTGCAAGATGATTTCCGCCGCCGTATGCCCCGTCACCGCATACAGCAGCTTGTTTTGTGTCTCCGCAAAAAACATCTGCGTGGCTTTATCCGTCGCGTCGTAATCGGATGACAACATTAGCAGGTCGCGTACTTTCTGGTAAAAACGCTTTTCCGAAGCGCGGATGTCACGGATACGCGCCAACAACTCATCGAAGTAATCGGCTCGACCATCAGGGTTTTTAAGACGCGCATCGTCCATCACAAACCCTTTGATCAGGTACTCTTTCAGGTGCGTATTTGCCCATTTCCTGAACTCTGTACCTCGCGAACTACGCACCCTGAACCCAATTGCCAGCACCATATCGAGCGCATAAAATTTTACGTTATACGGCTTGCCGTTGGTGGCAACTATTAAGTAATCCTTAATAGTTGATTCTGGCAATAACTCGCCTTCTTTCAATATATTGCTGATGTGTGTGTTGATATTTGGAACAGAGGTGGCAAACAGTTCTGCTAATTGGTTCTGATTCATCCACACATTGCCGTCACGCGCATACAGCGATACAGCGGCTTTGCCATCTTTGGTGTGATAAATGATAAGGTTTTGTTTATCTTCAGTATTCATGAACGTTCCTTCCCTATTTCTGCTGTAACGCCGCTGCCAACACCGCCTGTAACTGCCCCAACGTCGCCTCAATCTCGGTCTGCAACGCCCCATGCCGCGCCAACAACGCATCAGGATCACCCAAGGTCGATGCCTTAATGTGCGGATTCGGGCTGTCGAGGTTGTAAATCGGCCAGTAAATCCCATCCGCCTTGGCTCGCGCCTGCTTTTCCGCCTCCAACGCCTGCTCACGCTCAAGCTGATACTGCTCAATTTGCGTATTCAACGCCACCTTGCCCTCAGCATCCGCGTCTTTCAACTGCGCTTTCAGCTCCTTAATGGCGTGCGCCAGATTACTAACCAGCAAACGTTGCGCCTTGGCTTCATCGTTATACGGCTTGGCTTCCGCCTGCTTATCGGCTTTCAGCGTGCCGAAGGGTACTTTCCATGCCTGCGCATTTTCCACGCGCCCTTCACGTTGCGCACCGCCCCACCACGCGGCACACGCAGCAAATTCTTCCACCCGCAGCGGACGGGTTTTGTTATACGCCTTCACCCCCGGCGGCAACTGCATTTCGTAGTACCAAATATCGCGGGTCGGCTCGCCTTTTTCCAAAAATAGCAAGTTGGTTTTGATGCTGGTGTAAGGCGCAAACACCGAATTCGGCAAACGCACCACCGTATGCAGGTTGCAATCGCGCAGTAGCATTTCCTTGATCTTGGCTTTCACGCCTTCGCCAAACAGCGTGCCATCCGGCAATACCAGTGCCGCCCGTCCTTTGTCCTTGAGGATATGCACAATCAATTGCAAGAACAGGTCAGCCGTTTCGCGGGTCTGCATATCGTCATGAAAGTTCTTTTCAATGCCATCCTCTTCCATGCCCCCAAAAGGCGGATTGGTCAGCACCACGTCAAAGCGTTCCGTCGGTTTCCAGTAATCGCGTTTCCGTGCCAGCGTGTTGTCACGCATAATCTGATCAGGAACTTCAATACCGTGAAAAAACATATTGGTAGTACACAGCAAATGCGGCAGCGGCTTCTTTTCCACCCCAAAAATCTGGCGTTGCAAGGTGCGGTGAGCGGTGGCATCACCCTTAACCTCATGGCGATTCACATGCTCGATGGTGCAAGTCAAAAAGCCACCCGTGCCACACGCGGGGTCAATCACCCGTTCACCCAGCTTCGGGTCAGTCATTTGCACCATGAATTCGGTCACAGAACGCGGGGTATAAAATTCGCCCGCATTGCCCGCGCTTTGCAGGTCTTTGAGCAAGGTTTCGTAGAAATCGCCAAACGCATGACGGTCATCCAGACTTTCCAGCTCCAACTCGTTGAGCTTGTTGATCACCGCCCGCAACAACGTGCCGTTTTTCATGTAGTTGTAGGAATCTTCCATCACCTTTTTGACCACGAAGCCACGCGGGTTATTGGTGTGGGTCGCAGACAGGTTTTTCAGGGTAGGAAACAAAGTATCGTTGACGAATTTCAGCAAGGCTTCGCCAGTCTTTGGATTCTGTTTTTCTTCGCCTGTATCTGGGTCTGTAATGGTTGTCGCTGCCCATTCACTCCAGCGCAATTCGGCAGGCAAGGCGGGTTGGTAGTCGTTGCTTTCCGCTTCTAAATCCAGTTCCTGCTCGTCAAAGATACGCAAGAACAGCAACCACGCCATTTGCCCTAAGCGTTGGGCATCGCCGTCAACACCGGCATCCTTGCGCATAATGTCTTGAATGGATTTAACAATCGTACTGATCGACATGGCATTCCTTGTTTGGGGGGCAAATCAAGGCGCGATAATAGCACTTTTGGAAGACCCTCACCCCCCAACCCCCTCTCCCAGAGGTAGAGGGGGAGCAAGAGGTCGTTTTTCTTAGCCCCTCTACCTCTGGGAGAGGGGTTGGGGTGAGGGTCTTCAGGAATACAATTGCTGCTCCAGCACTTGCAGAGCTTCGTCGTATTTGGCGCGTCCGCCGAAGGCTTGCATGATTTGGCGCGGTGTACCCAGTTGTTTGATCGGCTCTTGCTGAAGCGCCTCAATATCCTCAAGGCTTTCCACGCCTTGCTCGACGTATTTATCCAGTGACGCTGCCAGCACTTTGGCGGCTTGCTCCCCGTAGCGGGTAAACACATCACGCTTTTTGACTTGTAAGGCGCGATCACGGCGCGTCAGCGGCGGCTGGTCGTAGACCACATGGCAAATCAGGTCGAAGGCATCCAGCTCTTTCCCTACCTTGTTTTCCAGCTCATCCCAGATAACCCCGTGGGTTTGCAACTCGGCAATGATGGCGCGTTTGCGTTCGGCTGCGTTCCAGTGTTTCAGGAAAGAATCCAGATTGCGGTAATGCTTGCTCACGGCTTGGCGGGTGTAATCGCGGATGGATTCTGTCACCAGCCCGTCTTTGCCGTAATACTGGGTGCGTTCTAGCACGACTTCAACGGATTCGCCCTCGATGTAATATTTCACTCGCGGCTGGGGCGGCTTAGGGTCAACGACTGTGCCGTCGTCGTTATCGTCAGGTGGTGTTGGGTCTGTATCATCGAGATCGGTTTCATCGGGATCAACCGTACCATCATCCTCACCGCTAGGGGTGTAAACCCGGACAGGTTCACCATCAAACGCATCATCCTTAAAGTTTTGGGTCGCGCCCTTGAAGTCGATAATCGTGAACCATGTTTTGCCGTAATCCTCATCAATGCGCGTACCTCGCCCGATGACTTGCTTGAACTTGGTCATGGATTCGATGCGCTGATCCAGCACAATCAGCTTGCAGGTTTTGGCATCCACGCCGGTACTCATCAACTCCGACGTGGTGGCGATGACCGGATAAGGTGAGCCTGAATCAATGAAATACGACAACTGCGCCTTGCCCTCGGCATTGTCGCCAGTGATTTGCATGATGTAACGCTCATCTTCCGCCACTTTGTCACCATTGAGGTTTTCCAGTGCCAGTTTCATGCGGTTGGCGTGATCGACATCCGCGCAAAACACGATGGTTTTATCCATGCGGTTGGTGGCTTTGAGGTGCTGGGTGATGATGCGAGCAACGGCTTGGGTACGTTTCTCAACCACTAACGAACGGTCAAAATCCCGCTGGTTAAAAGTACGCGCTTCAATGACTTTGCCGTATTTGTCTTTTTCACCGGGCTTGGGTGTCCAACCTTCTTTATCAAGGTCAAAATCAATCCGCACCACTTTGTAGGGCGCAAGAAAGCCGTCATCAATGCCCTGTTTGAGCGAGTAAGTGTAAATCGGCTCACCAAAATAATAGCTATTGGAAACGGTAGTGGTTTCTTTGGGTGTGGCTGTCAAGCCCAAGTGTGTCGCACCGGAAAAATAGTCCAGAATTTCACGCCATGCGGAATCTTCCGCCGCACTGCCACGGTGGCATTCATCAATCACAATCAGGTCAAAAAAGTTGGGCAGGAATTGCTTGTAAATCTTTTTGGCTTCGTCGTTGCCAGTGATGGCTTGATACAGCGACAAATACACCTCGTAATGCGTTTCCACCTTGCGGTCTTCGATCTTGGTCATGGTCGCGCCAAACGGGCGAAAGTCGTTGTTTTTGGTTTGATCGACCAGAATATTGCGGTCAGCCAGAAACAGGATGCGCTGTTTGCGCCCCGCCTTCCACAAGCGCCAAATGATCTGGAACGCAGTAAAGGTTTTACCCGTGCCGGTTGCCATGACCAGCAAGACGCGGTTTTTGCCTTGGGCGATGGCTTCAATGGTCTTGTTGATGGCTTGCATCTGGTAATAACGCGGGGATTTGCCGCTGCCATCGTCGTAGTAATCTTGCCCCAACAGGGCTTGCTGGTCGGGTTGGTAGTCTTTCCAACGACACAACTTATCCCACAACACGCTTGGGGTGGGAAATTGGTCGAGGGTCAGTTCAGTATTGGGTTGTTCCAGATTGGTTTTGTCATGAAAGATAAAGCCATCACCGTTGGAGGTGAATACAAACGGTACATCCAGCATCAGCGCATAAGCTCGCCCTTGATCTTGCCCCGCGCCGATACTTTTGGTGTTCTTCTTGGCTTCAATAATCGCCAGCGGAATATTGGGCTTGTAAAACAGGGCGAAGTCGGCGCGTTGCGGTTTGCCACGGCTGCTGACTTGCCCGCGCACATGAACCTTGCCAGCCGTCAGTGGGAATTGCTGGAAAACCTGTGTCATCACATCCCACCCCGCTTTGTGCAAAGCTGGAATGATGTATTTGGTTTCCATGTCCGTTTCGGATTGTTGCCGCTTGTCCATGAGTAGCCCTAACTCGTGTACGGTTGAAGAGGTGGCTAATATAACATCGGCACGTTATTGGGTATAAAAAATATTACGGGGCAATAGGCAACATTAGATGCAGGCAACTTCTACCAAACAATCATAAAACGTCGCCGCATTCCCCAAGTCGGTGAGGGCTTGGCTGGCAACTTCATTGCAGTTTTTGCCATCGCGCCCCATTTTTTTCCACCAGATCGAATACGCCACCACCACGCCGGGGCGGATGCGCTCAGTGATCACTGCTTTTACCTGAAATTCACCGCGCTCATTGAAGACCCGCAGGTCTTGTCCTTCCTGAATGCCACGTTGGGCAGCATCCACCGGATGCATTTCTAGGGTTGGCTCTGGTTTTTTGGTACGCAGGCTATCCACATTCACAAAGCTGGTGTTGAGGAAATGCCGGTCAGGTGGGCTGATCAGCATCAGCGGGAAACGTGCCGCCAAGGCGGGGTTGCTTTGTGGCGACTCATACGGTGGCAAATAATCCGGGAGCGGGTCTAAGCCCAATGCCGCCAGTTCGCTGGAAGCAAATTCACAACGCCCCGATGGGGTGGGGAAACCGCCTTTAGCAAACGGTGCATCGGCTACCGCGAGCTTTTGCCAGCCTTGGGTTTGTAGCGTTTCCCATGCTATGTCACGGGTGTGGGCATGATCCCAATGGAAGGCTTGCTTGGCAATGGTCATGTCATCTTCCTGCAAGCACGCATCCGTCAGCCCCATGCGGGCTGCTATCAGGCGGAATATTTCAGCATTCGGCTTGCATTCACCCAAGGGTTGGATAGCCGGATTACTGAGCAAGATGTAACGGTGTCCATACGATTTGTGGATGTCGCCATGCTCCAATTGCGTGGTGGCGGGTAACACAATATCGGCATAATCGGCGGTATCGGTCTGGAAATGCTCCAGCACGACGGTAAACAAATCATCGCGTGCAAAGCCCTGTGCCACCTTGCTGCTGTCTGGCGCAACGGCGACCGGATTGCTGTTATACACAATCATCGCTTCGATTTTTGCACCAAACGCAGCATCACCGGGATGGAGCAACGCATCGCCAATCGTGCTCATATTGATGGTGCGAGGTGTGCCATTTGGGCACAAATCGGGGCGGTCGAGTGCATCACGATTGACGGGAAAAAAACCGGAACTGGACATGAGCAAGCCGCCTGCGGGATGCCGCCATGCCCCCAACAGCGAGGGTAAACAAGCCACTGCCCGCACCGCATTGCCACCGCCACGCACGCGCTGCAAACCATAACCCAAACGGAACGCAACTGGCGATTTATCGACCAATGCGGTTTTGCCCAATAAGCTTGCTAAGTCTTCAATCGTTGCCACCGGAATACCGCAAATGCCCGCGACCCGCTCTGGAGTGTAGGATGCGGCACGTTCGGCCAGTTGCTCAAAACCCACGGTGTAGTTGTCGATATAATCGTGATCAAGCCAGCCATCGCGCACAAAAATATGGATTAAGCCCAAAGCTAAAGCGGCATCCGTTCCCGGCAATACCGCGATGTGTTGGTTGCATTTTTGCGCGGCAAGGGAACGGTGCGGATCAATGGCGATCAGGATTGCCCCGTTGCGTTGCGCCGCTTGCGCCCGCAGCCAGAAATGCACGCTGGTGGTGATGGGGTTGCTACCCCAAATCACAATCAGGCGTGAATGGCTGTACTGATCCATGTCCATGCCGACCCCTGCGCCATAGGTGGTACGCATTCCGGCAGCACCTGCACTGGCACAAATGGTGCGGTCTAGTCGTGACCCACCCAGTTTATTGAACAAGCGTGCGGCCATGCCTTCACTTTGCACATAACCCATGGTTCCGCCATAGCTATACGGCACAATCGCTTCGGGTGCGCGTTGGGCAATCGTCGTGAGGCGGGAGGCAATTTCATCCAATGCCTCATCCCAGGTAATGCGGACAAATTTGCCTTCACCCTTGTTACCCATACGGCGCATCGGGTACAGCAAACGGTCTTTGTGGTAGGTACGTTCGGTATAGCGCGTGACCTTGGTACACAATACACCGTCAGTGGCGGGGTGGTTCGGGTCGCCTTCCACCTTAATGGCTCGCCCTACTTCATTCACCGTCACCAACATCGCGCAGGTATCCGGGCAATCGTGGGGGCAAGCAACACGGACGACAGTAGACATAGCAGCACCTAAGGTTAAATCCAATTAGCCCCAGCTTAAACAATCAGCTTTAGCCCTTCAATTCACTAGTAAACATATCTTTCATCATAGACATCTTCATGGCTTTATCCTTGCAAATCGTAGGTCAAACCTATAAATTGCAAGGATGATTACACGGCACATCACATCCATTGTCCAGCAAGCTCTCAATCGTCAGGCTGCTGTTGCCCTTATCGGCCCACGTCAGGTGGGCAAAACCACCTTGGCTTATGAACTGGCGGATACACGCCCATCGCTTTACCTTGACCTTGAATCGCCCGCTGACCGTAACAAGCTCAGTGACCCGGAACTGTTCCTTGGGCAGCATGAAGACAAGCTGGTGATATTGGATGAGATCCACCGCGTACCGGAATTGTTTCAGAGCCTACGCGGGCTGATCGATAAAGGGCGACGCATCGGCAAACGTACTGGGCGATTTCTGATTCTCGGTTCGGCCTCCATTGACTTGCTGCGTCAGTCCAGTGAAACGCTTGCTGGGCGTATCGAGTATGTGGATATGGGGCCACTAGATATACAGGAGGCCGGGGAAAGCAATGCTGATCTTAACCGCCTCTGGCTACGCGGCGGTTTCCCTGACAGTTACCTTGCGGCGAATGACCGTGACAGTCTGATCTTGCGGGAAGCCTTCATCCGCACGTATTTGGAACGCGATGTGCCACAGTTTGGCTTTCGCATCCCCACCGAAACCGTGGAACGCTTGTGGACGATGCTCGCGCATCAACAAGGCGGGTTATTGAATGTGTCGCAACTGGCGGCATCGCTGGGGGTTAGTTCGCACTCAGTCAATCACTACATTGGCTTGCTGATGGATTTGCTGCTGGTGCGGCGTTTGCAGCCTTACCATGCCAATGTTGGCAAACGTTTGGTCAAATCCCCCCGCGTGTATATCCGCGATAGCGGCTTGGTTCATGCGCTGCTGCGGCTCGGTGATTTGAACACCTTGGCTGGGCATCCGGTCGTGGGGGCTAGTTGGGAAGGTTTTGTGATTGAGAACCTGTTGGCGGCAGCCCCACGGCGCACTCAGGCTAGCTTTTACCGTACCGCTGCCGGTGCCGAAATGGATCTAGTGTTGGAATTGGGTGGTGAACACGGTCTGTGGGCAATAGAGGTCAAACGCAGCCTTGCACCCGCACCCAGTAAGGGTTTCCATCATGCAAGGGAAGACCTGCAACCGGCACGGACGTTTATCGTTTACCCCGGACAAGACCGCTACCCGTTAAGTGCTGGCGTAGAAGTCATCAGCCTACGTGAACTGGCGGGAGAGCTGACCAAGCTGCCGTGAAGGAATTATCCAACGCTATAGCGGCAACGCCGTCTTATCCACCACCCGCCGCAATACAAAGCTGGAATGCACCCCAGTCACCCCCGGTATACGGGTAATGCGGTTGAGCAGCAATTCCTGATACGCATCCATATCCTTCACCACCACTTTGAGCTGGTAATCAGCGGATTGCCCGGTGATCAGCAGGCATTCCAACACTTCAGGGATGGCGGCGATGCGAGCTTCAAAGGTATCGAAACGTTCCGGCGTGTGCTGATCCATCGAGATGTGGATCAAGGCCATCAGCGACAAACCGAGCTTTTTCGCATCCAGCAACGCCCGATAGCCGGTGATGAAGCCCGCTTCTTGCAGCAGCCGTACCCGCCGCAAACAGGGCGATGGCGACAGCCCAATGCGGTCAGCCAAATCCTGATTGCTGATGCAGCCGTTGTCTTGCAGCACTTGCAGGATGTGCCAGTCGTAGCGGTCGAGTTGCATGATTATTCCATTGGTGATTTGATTTAAGCAATTTACTGCCAATACGATAGGTTTTTACCCCGCAAAACGCAATCGCCTGCCACGCCGTTTCTTTTAAACTAACCGCATTAACTACTAGAGCAGCGTGCCATGTTGAAACAGCCTTCCACCAAATATAAGCCGTTCCCGCCCGTCGCATTGGTTGATCGCCAATGGCCGAGCCGCACCATCACCCAGCCGCCAATTTGGATGAGTACCGATTTGCGCGACGGCAATCAGGCGCTGTTCGAGCCGATGAATGTAGAACGCAAAATGCGCATGTTCCACACGCTCTGCGCCATCGGTTTCAAGGAAATCGAAGTTGCCTTCCCTTCCGCCTCGCAAACCGATTTTGATTTTGTGCGCGAGCTGATCGAAGGCCAGCACATCCCCGCCGATGTCACCATCGAAGTGTTGACGCAGGCGCGGGAACACCTGATTCGGCGCACGATGGAATCCTTACGCGGCGCACGCCGGGCGATTGTGCATGTCTACAATGCCACTTCCCAGCCATTCCGCGATACCGTGTTTGGCATGAGCAAGGCGGATGTGTTGGGCATGGCAGTGTCAGCGGTGGAATTGATCAAGCAATTGGCCGCCGACCAGCCTGAAACCGAGTGGGTATTGGAATACAGCCCGGAAACCTTCAGCGCCACCGAACTGGACTTTGCCCGCGAAGTCT
The DNA here is from genome assembly GCF_021650935.1 of Thiothrix winogradskyi. NCBI lineage: Bacteria > Pseudomonadati > Pseudomonadota > Gammaproteobacteria > Thiotrichales > Thiotrichaceae > Thiothrix > Thiothrix winogradskyi. Next base: position 1,187,356 of record NZ_CP091244.1, read on the forward strand.
GCGATGCCGTGACCGCTGCATGGGGTGCAACCCCCAACAGACCCGTGATCCTCAACTTGCCCGCCACGGTCGAAATGGCAACACCGAATGTGTACGCCGACCAGATTGAATGGATGCACCGCCAGCTTGCCCGCCGCGACAGCGTGATTCTCAGCGTGCATCCGCACAATGACCGAGGCACAGCGGTAGCCGCGACAGAATTGGCGTTGTTGGCTGGGGCAGATCGGGTCGAAGGTTGCTTGTTCGGCAGCGGCGAACGTACCGGCAATGTCGACATCGTGACTTTGGCATTGAACCTCTACACCCAGGGCATTGCGCCCGGTTTGGACTTTGCCGACATCAATGCGGTGGCGCGGACAGCGGAATATTGCACGCAATTGCCGATTCATCCGCGTCACCCGTATGTAGGTGATCTGGTGTTTACTGCATTTTCCGGCTCGCATCAGGATGCGATCAAGAAGGGTTTGGCGGTGCAAACGGCAGAGTCGTTCTGGAATGTGCCGTATTTGCCGATTGATCCGGCGGACGTGGGGCGCAGTTACGATTCAGTGATTCGCGTCAATAGCCAGTCGGGCAAAGGCGGCATTGCGTACTTGCTGGAAAGTGCTTATGGCATCGTGATGCCGCGCCGCTTGCAGGTTGAATTTTCCAGCGTGGTGAAAGACCACACCGACCAGCACGGCTGCGAAGTGAATGCCAGTGATATTTGGAGCATTTTTGCCGCAACGTATTTGGATACTGCCAAGCCCGTGCGCTATTGCGAACACCATTTGTTTGAACAGGGTGATGCGCAAGGCATCCGTTTGGTGATTGAGCGGGACGGCATTCAGCACGAATTGACGGGTACGGGCAATGGACCAATTGACGCAGCAGTTCACGCCTTGCAGGGAGCAGGCATTCGCGTGCAAGTGCGCAGTTACGAGGAGCGTTCTATTGGTGCAAGCCTGGATGCGGGTGATGCGCAAGCCTGCGCTTTCATTGAATTGCGACAGGCAGGCGCGGGCAGCAGTGCTGAATGTTACGGCGTGGGGATTGACGGCAATATTATTACCGCGTCCATCAAAGCCTTGGTCAGCGGGGTGAATCGGTTGTCGGCATGATGGCGGTAGATCTTCAAACCACCCACCACACCAGCCGCTCCACCCCCAGCGCACACACCACGAAACTGTGCAAACGCAACTGCTGCCGGTACTTGCTTTGCAAGCCGTCACGATAAGCCAGCACCCGTTCCCGCCCTTCGCGCAAACGGCTGGCAACGGGTGGTAAGGCTTCCAGTGCAGCCTGATCGGGGGTGGCAAGTTCCGCTGCCGTCATCCCCAATTCTTTCAAACCCACGTATTTGAATTCGATCAGAATGTCCTGCAACTGTTGGAAATGGCGCATATCCGGGCGGATCAGCATCGTCAAGTCGGCATAACCGTCACCGATTTCCGCTTCCGAATCCATAATGTACGTCGCCTGCTCAAACAACAGGGTCAGGAACGCCGCCTTGATGGTGAGTTCATTGAGCCAGCGGTAATCGCGCTTGCTGAACACCGGGAAATATTGGCTTTCGACCAGATGGCACAAGGGCGCAATGTCCGCATGACCCAGCAAGGACTTCACCGCAGCCTGATGGTCATGCCAATCCAGTTGCGGCACCAGCAAGGCTTGCAAGCGTTCGGCATACAGGCTGCGGATCACCAGATTGGGCACAACCAGACAGGACTCGCCGAATGCATTGGCTTCACGGCGGAAGGTCAACACCCCAAAGTAATACAGCAAGGATGCCATGAAATCAGGGTCTTTCTTGACCTGCAAAATGTCATGTACCCCAAAACGGTCTTGCAATTCCTGAATCGCAATGTCTCCCTGCTGGCTCAGCGCGGTCATGATCAACTGATCGCCTCCCGGCAAATTGGCAATGTAACTGAGCTTGTTACGATCCATTGACAGGTTGCTGTCCAGCATCCGGCGCGGATACGCACACCCGGTTTGCAAATGCCCCAAAAAGTACAAAGCCAAGGTCGGGTTATACACGCCATCTTGCTGCGGTTCCGGGCAGAAACGGTAGCCGTTGTAGAAATCACGCATCAAGCTCAAAGTTTCATCCGCAAACGGTGTGGGAAGCTGGCAGGCTTGGGTCACGCCCTGCACAAACTGGCTGATTTCACCTTCTGTAAACCCGCATAAGGTATTGAAACGTTCTTCCAGATAAATATTGGTCGCCACATTGTAGCCGCTGCTCATGTCACTCATGACAATCGGTGCTACACCCGTGATAAATACCCGGTCTACCCCCTGCCCAGCCGCCGCTGCCTTGATGTTTTTGAACAGCGACTTGAGTACGCCTTCCCCCATCAGCAACGCCGCATAACGTGAATCGTGGCTGGGGTAATGTTGGCTCACCATAATTTCATTGGCGAAATTGTCATATTCGTCAATCAGCAAATAGAGCTTGTATGGCGTTTGGCTAACGACAGCCACCAGTGACTGGAAAGAAGCTAAAGCATTGTCAGTATTGATGATTATCGGGGTCGGCAACAAGTCTTTGTAGTCATCACTGAACTTGCGGATATTGCCGTTCAGGTAATCAAACAGATTGGCGGTAATCTTATTGGCATCTCCTTCCGGGCTGACCGCTGAAAAATCCCACTTCATCACCAAGTAACGGTTATGCAAAGGGGTTGGATTCTGCCCTATCGCCAACTTACCGAAGATTTCCTCAAAACGGCTGGCTTTGTTGAGGTCGTAATAGTTTTCCAGCATCGACAGCAACAGCGACTTACCAAAACGGCGCGGACGCAGAAACAATAATTGCTTGCCTGCATCCTCCAACAACGGCAGAAAAGCGGTACGGTCAACGTACTCGTAACCTTCGCTAATAACTGCTTCAAAGTTGGCGATGCCGTAGGGGAATTTCATGCGACTGCCTCGTAACCGATGTATTTGCAGAAATATAGCATAGCCATTAAGCCGCCATGCCCTTTTGCACCAGTTTGGCAAACGAGCTAGGGTTGCGCGAACAAATATGCACCTTGCCACGCCCGCTAAAGCGCAACACAATGCCTTCGCCACTGGTGGCGCTATTGACCAGATTGCCAAACATGCCGCCTAAGCCACCACCAGAACTGCTGGTGGTGACGGAAATTTCGTAGTGTAAGGTGCTGTCCCAGCACACGACGTGGGCGTTATCAATGATGAGGTCTTTGCCCGGTTCAACGTCCAGCGAGAACATTGCGCCAAAACCGGAAACCACCACCTGCCCCGTCCCCGATGTTTCCATGACGAAAAAGCCGCCGGATTGTGCAAATAACGCATTGCCGACGCTTTGGGTACGCACTTTCATTTCGGTGCCAGACGTGGCTGCGACGAATGCGCCATCATTCAGCAAATATTGGCGTGCGCCCACGTCGATGATTTCCATGCCACCGGGTAGTGCAGGGGAAAGCAGGCAATCGCCATCCCCACGTAGCGCTTCGATGTGTTGTTGGAACAAGGTTTCGCCATTGGTGAAACGGCGCATCAAGGCACTGCCTAAGCCACCGGTCATGCGTCCTTTCAGCTCAAGATTGGCTTCCATCATCACCATTGCGCCGGATTCGCAGTAAATTTTGTCGCCTTTCTGCATGGAAACGTGGAGGAATGGGTCAACTTCGCCGGTAATGGTAAATACTGTCATGGTGTCGCTCTCTGTTTTGAAGGTATTGCTTACCAACGGTACGCCGCGCCTGCGTACCCACCCCACACCGTGTTGCTCTCGATGATTGGGCTGTCTGCAATGGCGCTGCCATAGCTGTTGGCGCTCACGTTGCCCACCAAGGTCAGACGGCGGCTGAGTGGCTTTTCCATTTTAACGCCAACTTTTAGGGCGAGTGAATCATCTGCCTGATAAGCGGGGCGATCGGCTTTGGCTTCAGCAGCATCCACGCCCACGTAGTAGTCGGTGAGGTCGGCAGAAAGCCATTGCAATTCGGCATACGGGCGCAGGTTGAGCGGCATGTCGGGGTGATGGGTGTAACGCAATTTGGCTTGTGCACCTTCGTGGGCGGCGACATCTTGGGCAAAGTCGGCGGAAATTGTACCAGTGGTGAGTTTCCACACGCTACCAACCCGCAGGTTGATGGCGCGATCCAGCTCTGCCATGTCTTGCAGTGCGGCACTGTCGCCACGTTCGGCGTCCCATTCATCCAGCCCAGCACCGATATAAAACTCACGTGCTGGGGTAGCACTGAATGACCATGCGGGGCCAGTGATGTCAAAGCCGTTTTCTTTGATGATCACGGGTTTGACACCGATTTGCGTATCGCCACCCACGAACGGGGATTGGTCAACAGTGGCGGCAAGCCCGATATTCCACTGGCGCGGCTCAGCAGCGTTAGCGGGTGTCTGGACGGTTGCTAAGAAAGCGAGTGCGGCACACAATGCGTACTTCATGTCATATCCTCGGTTCAAGTTTAATGAAATCCAGCAGTACAGACCTTATCTTACCGATGCTTCAGCAACACCTTGGCACAAGCATTGCGATTGCGCGTGTTGATGCTGTCAGTGGCGGCTGTATCAATCAAACCAGTACGGTAACACTTGCCGATGGCAGCCGCTATTTCCTCAAAGTGAATCAGGCCAGTTTGCTGGAAATGTTTGCGGCAGAAGCGGATGGGCTGCACGCCATTCGCGCCAGTGCCAGCCTGCGAGCACCTGAGCCGTTGGGTTGTGGGGTGCAAGGGCAACAGGCGTATCTGTTACTGGAATATTTGCCACTGCAAGCACACGGTGATCAGCAACAGGCGGGGGCGCAACTCGCAGCGCTGCACCGCCATACTGCCGCGCAACACGGCTGGTTTCGCAGCAATACCATCGGCGCAAGCCCGCAGCGTAATACCCAAACGCACGACTGGGTGCAATTCTGGCAACAGGAGCGCTTGGGTTTTCAGCTTGAGCGGGCGCGACGTAATGGCTACCCGCCGCGTTCTTATGAACAAGGTTTGAGCTTGAAAGCGGGCATGGGTGCATTGTTTGCCGATTATCAGCCCTCGGCGTCGTTGTTACACGGCGATTTGTGGGGTGGAAATCTGGCGTATTTGCCGGATGGTAGCCCAGTGGTTTTCGACCCTGCGGTGTACTACGGCGACCGCGAAACTGACCTGGCCATGACCGAGCTGTTTGGCGGATTTGGGGCAGACTTTTATGCGGCGTATAATGAAGCTTGGCGTTTGAATCAAGGCTATGCGGTGCGTAAGACGCTGTATAATTTGTACCACATCCTAAATCACTTCAACCTGTTTGGCGGTGGCTATGGCGAGCAGGCGGCAGGCATGACCGAGAAACTGCTGGCAGAAATCGGCTGAAGCACTGTCAAAACAACGTAATGAATCACCTGAGATAGCGGTCATGAGCGTATTGAACCCCTTGTCCTTGAGCCAGCGACGGATGCCGGACAAGCAAATGTTAACCGGTCTCAGCCGTTTCCAACGGATATTGTTGGTGGCGGACGGTACGGTGACGGAAATGCTGGAGCAGTATCTAGCAGAGAAAATCAAGGTCTTGAAGCTGCACGAAAAAATTGCCAGCGATACCAATGACATTAACCCCAAGCATCAGGCTTCCTTGGGGAGGGATGATGTGGGGCCAGTCATGCGGCGGGAAGTGTTGCTACAGGGGCAACACACTCTGCAAGCTTGGCTTCATGCCGATTCCACGCTCGTGCTGAATCATCTGGAGCAAGGTTTTCGCGCTGATCTGCTGGCGTCACGTGAGCCGATAGGGCGCTTGTGGGAAAAGTATCAGGTCGAAACGTTCAAAAGTATTGTGGATTTTGAAAAACGCCCAGCAGGTGAGTTGGCAGAATACTTTGGGATTTCCCCGACAGAAACCCTGATTTCCAGAACCTATGCGGTGTATTCCGGTGGCAAGCTGATTATGATCATTACCGAAACATTTCCCGCCTGTTTTTTCCAGGATTAGTGTTTCTACAGAGGGCTGGCAGAAGTGGTTTGCTGAGCTTCAAGCTCCGCAAGCCGTTTTTCCAACGCTTCCAGCTTTTCGCGGGTACGCAGCAATACCGCTGACTGAATCTCAAATTCTTCCCGCGTCACCAGATTCATCTTTTGCAAGCCGCCTTCGAGCAGGCCGCGCATATTCTTTTCCACGTCTTCCTGCATATTGCGCACCGGTTCGGGCAGCAGTGCTGAGAGTTTCTTTGCCAGATCGTCAAGGTTGCCAAAGTTTTGCATACGTTTTCCTTAGTGCTGAGTGGATGCCCCGGATTGTAGCAAATTCGGTAAGTGTGCGGGTATGCCTTAGGCTTAGTGCATTAAATCCGATTGATGCACTGTTATGGTGCTTGATAACGCTCCGAAACAGGGATAAAGCCGCTAAATAGTGGTGAGGCGGCTTCTGAGTGATTGGCACGTCAATTGCAACATGCCTAGCGTTAAGCAATTTAGTTGGCATCCCTAACTAGCAAGGAGTTAGTTCTATGAAAATGGTCACAGCCATTATTAAGCCATTCAAACTCGATGACGTGCGCGATGCGTTGGGTGATATTGGCATTAAAGGCATCACCGTCACTGAAGTAAAAGGTTTCGGGCGTCAGAAAGGTCACACCGAATTGTACCGTGGCGCAGAGTATGTGGTGGATTTCCTGCCTAAAATCAAGCTCGAAGCCGCAGTAGCTGAGTCGCAAGTGGAACAAGTCATTGAGGCGATTACTAAGTCTGCGAATACGGGAAAAATCGGTGATGGCAAGATTTTTGTCACCTCAGTAGAACAAGTTATCCGCATTCGCACTGGCGAAAGCGGTAAAGATGCACTGTAAGAAAGGGGGAATTCCATGAATATTCGTCTTGGTTTAACGATGTTAGCAGCCGTGCTGGGTTTTTCCGGTGTGGCAATGGCTGACGAAGTGGCGGCTGCTCCAATACCCGATAAAGGGGATACCGCGTGGATGATGCTGTCCACCTTGCTGGTTATTCTGATGATTATACCGGGTGTGGCATTGTTTTACGGTGGCTTGGTTCGTGCTAAAAACATGTTGTCAGTGCTGACCCAAGTGATGGCTATTTTCTGTATGATTTCGCTGTTGTGGGCGATTTACGGTTATTCTCTGGCATTCGGCGATGGCGGCAGCCTGAACTGGATGATTGGCGATTTCTCCAAAATGTTCCTCGCTGGCATTACGGCTGACAGTACTGCGGCTACCTTTACTGATGGGGTAGTGATTCCTGAGTTTGTATTTGTTTCCTTCCAGTTGACGTTTGCGGCAATTACCGTGGCACTGATTGTGGGCGGTTTGGCTGAACGGGTGAAGTTTTCTGCCTTAATGGTGTTTGGTGCACTGTGGTTCACCTTCTCTTACCTGCCTATTACACACATGGTTTGGGCAACTGGCGGTTACTTGTTTGAAGCGGGTGATTTGGACTTTGCGGGTGGCACAGTTGTACACATCAATGCGGGTATTGCGGCTCTGGTTGGCGCAATTGTATTGGGCAAGCGGGTTGGTTTTGGACGTGACCCGATGCAACCACACAATCTGCCAATGACTATGATTGGTGCATCGTTGCTATGGGTAGGTTGGTTCGGTTTTAACGCCGGTTCTAATCTGGAAGCCAATGGTGGCGCAGGTTTGGCTTTCATCAACACCATTCTGGCGACAGCGGCTGGTGGTATGGCCTGGATGTTCGCTGAGTGGTTATTGCGTGGTAAGCCTTCCATGCTGGGTGTGGCTTCTGGTGTCATCGCTGGCTTGGTTGCGGTAACACCAGCAGCAGGTTTGGTGGGGCCGATGGGCGCTATCGTGCTGGGTGCTATTGCGGGTGCATTGTGCTTGTGGGGCGTGACTGGTCTGAAGAAAATGCTGGGCTACGATGATAGCTTGGACGTTTTCGGCATCCACGGTCTGGGCGGCATCATTGGTGCGATTGGTACGGGTATCTTTGTTTCCCCAGCTTTAGGCGGTGTTGGTGTAGACGACTACTCTATGGGCGGGCAAGTCATTACCCAAGCAACCGGTGTATTGTTAACCATCGTTTGGTCGGGTGTCGTGAGCTTTGTATTGTTCAAACTGATCGACATGACCATGGGGCTGCGCGTATCGGAAGAAGAAGAACGCCAAGGTTTGGATACGGCTTCTCACGGTGAGCGTGCTTATTCCATGTAATTAATAGTGATGTTCAACTGACTATTCTTCGAGTCGATTTGAGGCGGGACTAACACTCCCGCCTTTTTTATTGGGGTGAGGGGTTCTTTTAAGGCAGTTGCCCTTGTTCGCGGATTTGGTACGTGCCATCCGCTTGTGGTGGCACGATAAAGCTGGTGAGGAATTGTTTGGTGCCATCGTCAATGCTGTTACCCGGTTTGATGTCGAGCTGGGTTTGGTATTGACCATCGGCTTGCAGGGTAACGGTGCCGTTCACGCTGAAGGCGGCTTCCGGTGCAGACGCAAGGCTGAGTTGCTGCGCATCATTTTCCCCGCCGCTAATAATGGCGGTGTAATTGCCGTAACGTTGCGGCAGCATTTGCACTCCGGCTTCACGCCATTCGCCGTGACCGCTGAGTTGGGGGATGGTTTGCTGATCCCATTCCAGATTGTTCAGATTGGCGTGGAATGTACCACTGAGGGGCGGAATCATCAGGTTTTGCAAATAGGGGGAAACCACTTGTGCGGGCAGATTGCTCAGATTCAACGGGGCGCAATGCAGCTTACCAGCGAGATTAATACCGCATGTAGCGTCGATGTCGCCACCTTGTGCCAAGGTTCCGCGTAAATCTGCCGCGAGTTGCCCTTTTAGCAAGGCACTGGTTTGCAGATCCCATTGCAGGTTGTTGATCTGCACGCCTTGCGCACTGAGACTGCTTGCGCCACCTTGCCAAAGCGTACCGTTGATACCTTGCAATTGCACCGGCAAGTCAGCAGGCAGTTGCGCCAATACCAGTTTGGCGGGCAATTGTGTCAAGGAGGCGAGCAGGAAACTGGCAGTGCCTGCGAGAATGAGGGTGCGTGTTTTCATCGTTCCAGCGTTATTTGCGCATCAACCGTGCCGGGTTTATCTGCCGGTTTTAAGGTCATACTGGTGGTATTGGCGGCGTGTTGGGTTTCCATCATGGCGATAAATTGCGCCAAGGTGTCGAAGGGCTTGGCTTCCAGCTTGAGGGTGACGGTATTTTTGTTTTTTTCCTCGGAACTGGTGCCAGTGCCGTCGAGTTGGAATTGTTTGAGCGCGGCAATCACGCTGGTGTGCAAACTGCCACCGGTGACGGCGGGTGCATTGGGTGCTGCCCCTCGCAAGGCGAAGATTTCAGCGCGTTGACGTTGCATCTCGGCATGGGCGGATTGCGCATCTTCCAAGTCTTGTTGTAGCAATTGGTGGTGGGCGCTAAGTGGTTTCCACACGAATAGCCACAGCAGGGTTAAGCCGATCAGGGCTGCACCAATGCTGAGTAAGCGGCGTTCGTTGGCTGCGAGGTTTTGCCACCAGGCTTTCATGATTGACCTCCCAAGGTCAGGGTGGCTTTTACGCTGTCAGCGGTGCGCGAAGATTGCAGTTCTACCGGGTTGCCCAGCGCTTTTTCGAGGGTATCGCGTAAGGTTTCGATGGCTTGCTGGTTAGGCGCTTGCAGGTTGACGGTGAGCGTGCCGGTTTGGGCACGAATATCTTCCACCGTTAAACCGCCCGCAGTTTGCATCGCTGCTGCCACCGCCGCTAATTGTGGTAAGGGGCTGGTGCTGGTGTTAGCGGCATTGTTTTGACCTTTGATGCGCACCAGTTCCGAGGCTAAGCGATTTTTCAGGCTGCGCGGGTCAACACCGCTGGCATTGGGGAAGAGTTCGCTGAACAGTTGCAGGTTTTGCGCATCCACCGCGTCGAGTTGTTGTTGCAAGCGGTAGCTTTCGACCCCGTAAATGCCGACTGCCAGCAGTGCGGTAATAATGGCTAAACTGGCGGCTAAGCGCCAACGTTGCCAATGCTCGCGGAATTGTGCGCGATTTTCATCCTGTAAGCCGTTGAGCAAATTGAGCTTGAGCGCGGGTTGCAGGCTGCTGGGTAACAGTTGTTCGGCTTGGGTTTCGGGAAGTAACGCAAAGCGCGGGTCGGCTGCCCATTTTTCGGTTTGGTCGCTGTACAGGCGCAGGGGCAACGCTTCGGTTTTCCCAGAGGTTAAGCTGTCCAGCAATAATGGCAGGGCAGCGGGGCTGCTGGCGTAGCCGGACAGTTCGCCGGTTCTGATCCAGATTGTGTTGCCTTGTTGCCAGAGTGTCAGGCTATCCGCTTCCCAAGGCAGGGCAAACAGGTCGGGCAAGACGCTATTGGCGCGTAATTGGTGCGCTTGCAGGGCATTGACCCATACCCGCAGGCGGTCGCGGCGGATAATGGCAACGTCTACTTGGGTGGAATCCGCACGGGTTTGCCAGACGATGTGCTGGTGATCAAGGTCATCGGCAATGCTGTCTTCGAGCGCAAACGGCACGGCTTGCTGCAATTGGCGTTGGTTGCGGGTGTTGACGCTGGTTTGGGTTAACAGCACTTCGCGGCTGGGAATCAGCAATACAATGTCTTGCCCCCGTGCCGCAGGCAGGAGCTTTTCCCAAGAACCGTGTTGCCAGTCAGCAGGCTTATTGCTCAGCACTGCCCAGGCGGGTTCGGGGTCATTCGGTGTTTGTAAGCGTATTACTAGCATCGTCAGTTATTGGTATTGGTTGTTCGTTAACCCGGTCGAATTGGCGCATTATGACACGAACACTCCCGTCGTTGTCGCGGAATAATAGACTATTGACGAAAACCCGTGCGCGATTGATTTGCACCTCACCTGTTAGGCGAAAATATTGCGTGGTCACGTCAAAGCTGTTCCGAAAGGCATGATTTTGATCGGAAGTGAAGGCCATTTCCTGCGCAAAAGCGTCATTGCGTTTGTAGGCTTGTTTGAGTTTACGCTTGTCGAGAATGGTGGTGATTTGGGTATTACTTAGCTTCATGGCCTGTAACACTTCTTTGTTGGCAGTGTTGGGGTTAATGGTGGTTTGCTTAGGTAACGCAGTCACGGTATTCAGAAAGCGGTTGAGTGCTTTGTTTTTTGCTTCAGGGTCTGGCATATCCAAGCGCAGCAAGCGTACTTCACTGGTATCGGCAAATGGCATATCGGCGGCAAGGTAGGCAATGTTGCCTGAGAGGTAATAATCGCGTTCGGCACCTTCTAAGCTTTGCGGTTCGGTGTTGATGTCTAACCAATCGACAATGGCATTGACGAAACCGGGGGGTAAACCAGCATCTGTGACAAACGGCTTGAGTTGTTCAACTGCTGCTCCGTTTTGCTGATCGCGTGATTCACCTTCTTGACTAATCAGGTTATTGAGGTTGAAACGTGCTTGCAAGTCTTCCAGTTTGCCGGTGAATTTGACCACAGCGCCGCTTTCTTCGTTAAGGGTTTGAGTCGGCAATTGTTGCGCCCAGCGGTCGGTGAGGGCATCGTATCTATTGTCTTTGGCGTCCAATTGCAGTTGTAGCCCCGCGTATTGTTCCATCATCAGCACGTATTGCCATGCCCGCTCCAGCGATTGGAAATTCTCGGTTTGGCGCACTGCGTAGCTTTGCCGCGCAAAAATAGCGGCTGCCAACGTGACAACCAAGACCGCAATCACTAAGACCGAGAGGATGGCGATCCCACGTTGCTGGCGGATAGGCTTAGGGGCTGGGCGCTGGTTTGGGTGCATTGGGTGCTATCGGTTGTAAACGTTCGGACAGGCGGCGACCGTTGCCCGGATTCAGTTTTTCATCGTAAATCGTAGTATAGCCCATGACCGCCTGCACGTATTCACGGGTTTCGGTGAAGGGGATACTTTCAATCCACTGATCGGCATTAATCAGTTGTTGTGGTGCCCATTGCGGTGGGCGGCCGGGACCTGCATTGTAGGCGGCGGTGGCTTGCGCGTAGTTGCCGGAAAATTTGCTAAGCATTTCACTTAAATAGGCACTGCCTAGCTGAATATTGGTGGCAGGGGGCAATATGTCGTCACGTCCCCTGATGTTTAGCCCTAGTTTGGTGCCGACGGCTTTGGCAGTGGGGGGAATCAGTTGCATAAGACCAAGGGCGTTGGCGCTGGATTCCACGTTGGCGTCAAAAGCACTTTCGCGGCGCATCACCCCCATGACCCAGGCGGGTTGAATGCCTTGGTTACGCGCTTGTGCCATTACCAGCTCGCTGTGTACCACGGGGAAGCGCAGGTGGGTTTCATCCCATTCCTTGGCGCGGGCGACAGTCCAGATGGCGAGATTGTGGTCATTGCCACGAATCGCGAGATCAGCGGTAGCCAGTGCACCTTCTTTGTCCATTTGTTTAAGGGCGCGAAACCATTCCTTGCGGCCTTGTTCGCGTTCGCCCAAGGCAAACCACTCGAAGGCACGTTGGATAGTGGCGACTTTTTGCAATCCGGCAACCCGTTGGCTGCGGTCAACCGCTGGGGTTTTGAGGTTGGTGTATGCCTGCCCTAAACGGTCAGCCGCCAGAAAACCGTAGAAGGTGGCGTGGGGGGCAATGTCGGTATAGAGCTGGGTGGCTTTGGCTTTTTTACCGGTTTGTTCGAGGGCGCGGGCTTGCCAGTAATGCCAACTGGCGGCATCACGTTCGTGCTCGAAGTGCAGGTGTTGAGTAGCATCCAACAGGGTTTCCCATTCACCTTGACGGGCGGCAATCCGGGCAAGCCACAAGGTTGCATCCTGAGTGCGGTGTTCGCCGGGAATGGCAGCAAGGCGTTTCAAGGCAGCAGGGTTATGGCGTAAGGCTTGTTGTATGCCCAGTGCACTTTCGACTTTGGCACTTTCTTCGGGGGGGAATTTCAGGGTTTGGCGGGCGGTTTGCCAGAGGGCTTCGGCTTGTTGGGATTCTTTTTTGGCAAGGCGTTCCAGCCCGAAAGCAATGGCATCGCGTAGGTAAGGGTTATCCGGCTGCTGTATGGCTGCGGGGAGTGCTTCTGCTGGGGAGTTGCGGATTTGGATCCAGGTATTCACGGCAGTTTGCGCTTCAGGCGGTAACTCCGTCGCCAGTTGGGTGGCGAGTGTGGTTTGATTTTTATCGAGTGCTGCCCGGATGCGTTCCCGGTAATCACTGGTGGAGAGCATCACATGGCGGCGCAATAAGTCGGTGACGGGAATACAAGCGTCCGAAAGCGATTTGCTGAGCGTCATCCAAGTTTGTTTGCCCAGTTCCAGTGCGGCGTCTTTTTGCCCCACGGCGGCAAGTGCTTGGGTGCGGTAGCATTGGGTATCGGTGTCATCCACTGTTGCAGGGATGGTGGCAAGCAAGGTTTGCCATTCTTGTTTGGTGGCAAAGCGTTTGGCGAGTTGTATCTGCAAGGCATCAGCCATCAATGAATCAGGGTTGCGGCGGATAAAATCCAGCACGGGGGCATCGGGAAGGGTATCGAAACGCTGTTTCAGGTCGGTGTATTCCAGCCAAGGGTAGAGCGGGTATTGGCGCATGTCAGCGGGAAGGCTGGCAAAGGTGTCAGTGTTTCCGGCTTGCAGGTCGCGGTAGGTTTGCTGAAACACTTTGCGTTGGTTTTCCGGCGACTCCGCTAGGGCGGGCGGGGTGCTGGATAACACGCAACAAATCAAGGTGAGAAGCAGTCGGCTCATTAACAAGAATCATAATTACCAATAATGTGCCAAGAGTCTCATAAATGCCGTCATGGATTCAAATGAATGCTGTACCGGCATACGGTATTCAGGCGGCTTGGTCGAGTGCCTCTTGTGCTCGTAATACATTACTTTTGAATAACAGATACCCGTAATGTTTGACTTCACCGGTTTTGGTACAGGCGGTAAAGCATACCCCGGCATAGATTTCACGACCTTCTGGGCTGGCCTGATGTTCAATCATAATGATGTCACGGGTCATGCTGCTGAGTTTGCCATTGGTATTGCTGTAAGCAATGTCACCGAATTCGATACCGTGGGTGGGGGCAAATTTGACAGCCAGTTGGCCATTTTTCAGGTGGTTGTGTGGGCTGGTGGAGAGAAAGGCGATTTTGACGTGGCGGAGAATAATATCAGGACAAGGGTTGGAGATTTCAATGCTTAAGCGTTCATCGGGCATTCCGTCTTGGTAGCGGCGCTGCATTCTGACTTTAGGCCAGTAGCGGGCTGTTTCGGGGCGGGGGGAGGTTTCGCAGGGGGTGCATTCTTGCATACCGGCGTTGGCGCTGTTTTTGTCAGCAATATGTAATTGATGGATGTTCATGGTGTTACCTCATTGGCTTAGGGTGTTTTCTAGTGAAACTCATAGCTAAGGCTCTTGACTTTACTGAAAAGTTCCGATTCATTAAGTGATGGTGATCACTTAATGACAAATCATTTTGAAAATCGACCTAATTTTGTTGTGTGCCTTATTTTTAATTTATTTACCGTCATTATAGCGGCTGGCAAACCGAATCCGAGATGAATCAGGATAAGTGAGCCGATAATGGGTATGTAAGGCAGATAACAGGTTAATGGCGTTAAATATTTGCCAATAAACTGAGGTAACGGTTAAAGCGTCGTGGTGGCAGTTGTCCGCTTTGTACAGCCGCTTTTATGGCGCAACCCGGCTCATGGTTATGGGTGCAATTGTGGAAGCGGCATTCACCCAGAAACGGGCGGAATTCGGGGAAGCCAGTTTCCAGCGTCGCAAAGTCCATGCCGGTTAACCCAAAATCGCGCACACCGGGGGAGTCGATCAGCGAGCCGCCCGACGGTAAGCGGTACAGGGTTGCCGAGGTGGTGGTGTGGCGACCTTCGCCGGTCTCAGAAATAGTGCCGACGCGAATATCAGTTTCGGGCAGTAATTGCATGGCAAGCGATGATTTGCCTACCCCGGATTGCCCGACCACAATCGCGGTGCGCCCTTGAATGGCATCAAGGATGGGTTGAATGCCCTGCTGTTGCTTGGCGGAGACGTGCAGAATCGGAATGCCAATGCGTTGGTATTCTGCTAAACAGATTTCGGCTTCGGCACTGGCGAGGCTCTGGCGTAAGTCGGCTTTGTTGAAAACCAAGAGCACGTCGGCGGGGAGGCGGTTGGCAGCAATCAGGTAACGGTCGAGCGTTTCCCAAACGGGGGCGGGTTGCCAACTGGCGACCACAATCAATAGGTCGATATTGGCAGCAATGGGGCGCAATCTGCCGCGAAAATCGGGGCGTTCCAGCACGTTGCGGCGCGGGAGCATGGCAGTGACGGCGGCATTGCCTTGGGCTTGGCGTTCCCACTGCACGTAGTCGCCGCAAGCAAGGTGGTCAAGTTTGCGGCGGGCTGTACAGCGTAATAGTTCAGCGTCCGCTGTTTCTACTAAGAAATCAGCGCCGAAACGGGTAATGATTTGCCCGTTTTCTGGTGCGGTGGAGGCAGGGTGAGATAAGTTTTCCGTCATAACGTCCTATTGTGACGGAAAACGTCTGAGTTGCCCATGTATTACGGAAATTTGTGGTAAGTCTGGTTGAGATAAGCCACTACATCCTTGATTTCATCGTCATACCAGTTGATATTCCGGCTGATGTCGCATTGACGAACTTCTTTTTCCAAACTGGCAGTGTCTGTGATGACGGGGTTTGGCGTGGTTAGTGCCTCCGTATCACAGGGCGAATTAACGAACAGTATTTGTCCGTTAGCCGGGTTAGGTGCGGCTTGTGCTGTCTGCATCAGCAGTAGACCGCTACAGAGAATCATAAGAGCTTTCGCTTTCATTTCACTACTCTTGTTACATTTGTTGTTGTAAATGCGCAATCCGTATCGCTGCGGGCGGATGCGAGTCATAAAATGCCGAATACCACGGATCAGGTGTCAGGGTGTTGGCATTCTCTTTATAAAGACCCACTAATGCCGCAATCAGTTCCGCACTGCTCGATTGTTGTGCCGCGAATTCATCTGCCTCAAATTCGTGTTTGCGCGACCACCAGGCCATGATCGGGCCGATAAAAAAGGTGAACACCGAACTGACTAATATAAATAACACCAGCGCCATGTACGTCGAGGGTTGGCTGACACCGAGTGCAGTATAAAACCACGCTTGTGTCATTAACCATGCCAAAACGATGAAACCGCTCAATGTCATGAGCATTGACAATTAGGGCAATCGCATTAAATATATCTTGTTTTACAAAGCCCTAAGTTTTAGGCTTGGTAGCCCCTGGTCTGCCTGTAACGATTTTTAGTAGGTAATCCTCATCCCAGCCTGCGTTAAGACGTTTGTTTTTCACGCCGAGCTTGACGGTTTTTTCGGTTTTGACCAAATTGAGGGCAATATGCCGAACAACCGCCATATTCGCATCGCTGTTACCGGAACGCATTCGTTGGTCATCTTCGCGGAAAGCGTAGTCCAATACCCAATGCAAATTGTTCTCGATGCCCCAATGCGCACGCACGATTTGCCCTAAACGTTCAGGGTTTGAGGCTTCCATACTGGTGATGAAGTAACGGGTTTCTTCCGTGGTTTTGTCCTTGCATTCGCGGGTAGCCGTCACAGCAATGATGCTAGTGAGCTTAGGCCAATGAACATGGTCTTTCTTTAACCAGTCGATAGCTGATGTGGCGCGTACACTACGGGTCTCAATCCGTCCATGTCCACCGTCATAGCTGACATGTCCCACGGGTGGGCAGGTGTTAGCCGATTCAAAGAACAGCTTTACGTCTTGGTGAAGTGTGCCTTGATTACCCTTTAAGCTGAGCAGGTAATCTGCACCTTTGTCTACGATTTGTAGGGCAATGGCGGTTTGGCATCCCATCGCATCCAGCGTCACCACTGCTCCTGCAATATCCAGTTGCATCAATAGTTTAGGGATGGCAGTGATTTCATTGGACTTGTCATCCACCCGCTGCTGACCTAGCACCAACTGGTTTTGAGTTGCCCAAGCACTGACCATGTAAATGGCCGACTTATCTGATGCGCTATCAAGGCTACGGCGCAGGCATTTACCATCAATGGCAATGATTTCACCGTCACTAAGGTCGCCCAAGTCTGCCACCCAGCGACTAAAACACTCACTGAACTGCTGGGTGTCGATCAACCCAAAAACGCGCCCAAAGGTATCGTGTGACGGGATACCATGCTTCAAATCCAGTACGCTGGTGAACCACTTTTCTTTGGCTCTGCCAAACTGTTCGATGGATGCCCAGTCATCCGCGCCGCAAATCACCGCGCACAGCGTGATAAAGAAAATGTCGCTCAGTTTGTGTCGCTTACGGCGATCTAAGCGTGGGTCAGGGATTGAAGCAAAGTGTTCGAGTATCGAGGCTGTCGGGCGGAGTTTCATCAGGCAACCAAAAGCATGAAAGGAAACAAGCTTAAGGGACTTTTGTCAAGACCATTTTAATGCGATTACCCTACATTGACAATGCCATGCCCTTGACAATGTGTTTGCGTTTGAAATGCCCCAATTCGTGCGCGAGTACCGCTTCCACTTGCGCGGGGGTGAGGTGTTTGAGCAGGGTGTCGAAAAACACAATGCGCTTGTTTTTACCAAAGCCGGTGAAGTAAGCGTTGCCGTGAGCCGAACGGCGCGAGCCATCCATGATGAATACGCCTTTGCTGTTAAAGCCGGTGCGTGCTAACAAGGCGTTGAGGCGTTCGGCAACTTCGCCATCTTCCAAGGGGCTGAATTTATTGAATAAAGGTGCGATGAATTTGGGGTATGCCCACGTCATTAGCAGTGAAAATGCGGTGAGCGCTGCCCACGCATATAACCACCATAAGCTACCCGCCGAGGTCATCAGCCACAAAATCAGCATGATCACCGGAATACCGATAATCAACGCCAGTGCTGCGCCTTTGAGCGTGTCGGTGATAAAAGTGGCTGGGGTCATCTTATTGAAACCAAAGCGCTCTTCCAACACAAAAGTGCGGTAGAGTGACATTGGCATATCCAATAGGCTGCCAATCAGTATCAGGCTGAGCATGACCGCTGTGCCGGTGTATAGCTCATTCCAACCGAAGCTGCGCCATTGCGTATCCAGCCATTCCAGCCCGCCGCCGAGCGTCCAGACCAGTAGGATCACCAAGCCAATTAGCAGGTCGATGCGCCCTAAACCGCCTTTGGCGAGGGTGTAATCAGCGGCTTTTTGGTGCTCTTCCAGCGAGATTTTGCCCGCAAACGCGCTGGGAACAGCGCTGCGGTGAGCGCCGACATGCTGTTTCTGGCGCAACGACAAGTACAGTTGTACCAAGGTCGATGCCAGCAAAAACGCGAGGAAAATGTAGGTAAAGGTTTGCATAATCTCTGTTATATTCCAGCTTCCTTAAAGTAAGTGCAGTGTACCCGAATGAGCGTGAATCAGGAAAATTTGATCTGGATTGATCTGGAAATGACGGGCTTAGATACCGTCAACGACGTGATTATCGAAATTGCCACCGTCGTCACCGATAAAGACCTGAATATACTGGCAGAAGGCCCGGTGATTGCCATCCATCAAACCGCCGAAACGCTGGCAAAAATGGATGAATGGAATCAGAAACAACACGGTGGTTCGGGGCTGATTCAGCGCGTGTTGGCGAGTGAATGGACGGAGGCGCAAGCCGAACAAGCGACCCTCGATTTCCTGAAGCAGTTTGTGCCAGCGGGTGCGTCGCCGATGTGCGGCAATAGCATTTGTCAGGATCGGCGTTTCCTGGCGCGGCAAATGCCGGAATTGGAGAAGTTTTTCCATTACCGCAATCTGGATGTGAGTACCCTGAAGGAATTGGCGAACCGCTGGAAGCCGGGGTTGGCGGCAGATTTTAAGAAGGAATCACAGCATTTGGCGCTGGCGGATGTGCGGGATTCGATTGATGAGCTGGCGTATTATCGGGCGCATTTTATTCGGCAATAGCGGGCAAAATACACTACTGCTTGGGAGTTGCACACCATGCCTGAATCACAGAACTGTTTTTACCCATCTCCACGGGTCGGGGACAAGGTTTCCAAGACGGTCATGTTGGCTATGTTATTTGGCGGGTCGACAGTCACCTTGCTTGTGTCTGCATCATCAGGTAATAGCCTGTTTAGCATCCTGATGGCGGTTTTTTTTGTGCTGCTCACGTTGGTTATGTTGGTTGCGGTCGTGGAAATGCGTCAGTTCTGGTATCGGTTTGGTGAAATGCCGTTGTTGCTTGACCCGTTTCCAGGCGCGATTGGTGGGCAGGTTGGCGGGAAGATCCAGTTGTGTTCACCTCCCAAACAGAGCCAATGCAGTGTGGTGCTTTCCTGCCTTTATCAGGAAAATCTGATCTGGCAGCAAGAATCTGTGGCGCGGTATGCAAACTTGAGCGGTGGTAATGCATGGCTGTTCTGTTTTGACGTACCCGACGATTTACCTGCCAGCGTGAGCAAGCCTGATAGCGATGCGCCTTATGTTTGGCGACTGGTGCTGAAACTGGGGGAGGGTACGTTGCTCCTGCGTGGGTCGGAGGGCAACTGGGTGTATGAAATCCCGGTGCTACCAACCCGACAACGTTCCGCTATCCATCCTGATGATTGGGTCAAGTCGCCTGCTGGGGTACTGCCTACCCTAACACCTGACCAGTGCGAGGCAGCCGGTTTCCCGGCGGGAGCCAGCGTTGTCCACTACCGCATGTTTGGCGATCAGTTCATCCCCGCTGCCTTGGTGGGTTTTTTGGGTCTGATGGCGGTGACAGGGGCAGTGCTGGCAGCGGACACCACGCTGGTGGGGATGATGTCGCTGGTCTTTTTCGGCAGTGCGGGTATGTTGCTTATCTGGATCGGTACAACATTGTTGTTCACTAGCTTGACCGTGGTAATGGATGGCAGCAATCTGTCAGTGAAACACGCCTTTCTGGGCTGGACGATTGATTTCATTGCGGTTCCTTACGCCAGTATCGCCAGCATCCAGATGCAGGATAGCGGGCATTCGCGCTTTATACGGCAGAACGGGCAGAATTTACCCAATTACCGAGTTGTGGCTCAACTTGCTAATGGTTCCAGCTTACCCCTGACACAGGTGATTGAAGGCGAGGCGGTCGCAGGGCAGGCAGTGGCGTATTTTAAAGCCGCTATGATGCGTTAACTCCCGTTGTAATGATTTAGAGAAACCATCGAGTCTGCCCCTTTGGGTTAAATCTGAAGGCTTTCTGGAAATGGCATTAACTCGCATACGGCCCTAAAAACCGCACACCATTGAAATGAATCAAATGCGAAGGGTCGCTGGCGCACCAGACTTCAGTTTCCCATGCGACTACCGACAAAAACTTGCGCAGGATTTCACCTCGGTCAGGGAAGGCTGTCACATAAACCAAACCTGCCGAACTTGATTTGAACAAGTTGGCAAGTTCGGCGTGGCGAATTCCGTCTACCGGGCCACTGCTGGTTACGGCTTCGACCAAAATCAGCCAGTTTTTCTCGCGGTGATAAAGCACTATATCGGGCATTTTGCCGTGGTTGCCGACTTCAACGCCCAATGATTGCAACAACGGTTCGTTGAAATAGCCCCATTTGCTGCCAGTGTCACCCACGTATACCAGTTCGCCACCGGGTACGAAATGTGGGGCAAATACCTCAATAATCTGCCGGATCAGGCCGGAATGTGCGCCCGGACTCAAAGTAATCGTTTGATCTTGCTGAATGGTGACAGGAATGCGTTGCATATCACGGTGGCGGGCAAACTGGTCAGCCAGTGTTTGCCGTTGTGCCAAATAGTTGCCTAAAGCGGCATCCCAATTTTTTGTGCCAAACTGTTGGAACAGCGCAAGGGCTTGTTCCTCAACTTGATAGCAATTATCCGCGCTGTTCACTGCCCGGTCGGGTTTGTCGGGGTTGTGCAGCAAGACACCTGCCGCTACCAATTGTTTGACACTGTATTTGCGCACACTTTCGCGAGTGTTTTCGGCGTAGTTGCGTGCCATTTGTTGGCGGGCAAAATCCAGTATGGCACGAATACCCAGCAGTGAATTGCTGGCATGTTGCCATCGCTCATCAGCAGGTAAATTCAGCAATGCCAGCAACGTAATGGCGGTGCGTTCGTTGAGTTGTTCTTTGGGCATCCCCAAGGCTTGGAGGATGTGCAATGCGTCGTTGATGCGTTCTTGCTGTGTGGTCATAGGGCTGCAACCAGTTGGTCGATGGTGGTTTGGTCAAGGCTGGCATAGCTGGCGGCACGTTCGCCGAGTACCAGCAATTGGGCGCGACTGGGGTAACGCAAGGTACGCAAGTCGGTAGCATTGACTTGCGTATGCCCGGAAAATACGCGGAACCAATCATCCAGCACAGTCGAATTGAGGAAGGTTGCCAAACCGCTTGCCAGTGTTGCATCCAGCCCTGCTTTGCCGATGTGGAAGATATTCCAGTGGTTTTCAAAGCCGATCAGTTCACTGCTCAGTATTTCCGGTGTCAGGTGATAAGCGACAACACGACGGCGTTCTTCCTTGGAGGAAAAGCGTTTAACCAGCACGTAATGTCCATTTGGCATCAGCCATTTGCGGGAGGCTGGTAGCAAGTGCAAAGCGTTGGGTTTCTTGTGTAGTTTAGGCCAAACCAGTTGCCCGGTACTGAAATGGTGGGGGTAGAGCAAAGGCACGGTGTTGTTGCCGGGTTGTGCACTCCAGCATTCTTTCAGGCGGAAATCGACCACGGGGCCGGTGCAAACTTCCAAGCCTAGTTCTACCAACGAATGGGTACTGACGGCGGGAATATCTGTTGCGGCATGGCTGGTCGGGATGTGGATGAATTGCTCGGCATCACCCGATTTGACGATGTTCGCAAAGGCAAAGCAGGCTTCCTGATAGTCAGCGAAACGAGCATCGTGCGAAGTCGAGACGGTGACTTGCCCTTGTTCCACATTTTTGAGCAGATGGATAATGATGTTTTCTTGTAATACGTCGTCTGCACCGAAGGCTTTGCTGCGGCTTTCAAACAGGTGGATGTGGCGAATAGCGCACTGTTTTAACAGCAGTTCACGGAACGGGCGGTAATAGCTGCCGTTGCAGAACGAGCGCGGGATAATGGCTACCAGTTCGCCGCCGGTTTCCAGCAGCAGGATGGCGAGTGCAACAAAGCCAGTATATAGATTGACGGTTTCAATCCCGGCTTTGCGCAAGAGTTGACGGTGACGAGACTGGGTGTTGATTTTCTTGTACGGCGGATTGAGGATGGCGTGGGTGTAGCGTTTGCCGATACCGGTTTGTGCTGCAAAACTGGTGTCTTCGATGAAATCAATGGAATGTAATTGGGTAGTGATGTGCCCTTGCCCGCGTTGCACGTATTGTTCCAGCGTCGTTTGCAGGTAACGGCGCAAGATGGGGTCGATTTCCCATGCATCCACTGCGGTGCTTGTGCCGTGTTGCAGGGCAGCGTCCAAAAAAGCAGCGGTCAGCGAACCCGTGCCTGCACCAGCATCCAGCAAGCGGGCTTGTTCCGGGTAATGGAACAGCGAAGCCATGAAGCGGGCAATGGCAGCGGATGTCATATATTGGCCTAGCTGGCTGCGTTGGGTGTCCGGCAGTTGCTGGCAGGCTTCGCGGTGGAGATGGTTGGAGACAAGGGTAGTTATCATGGCATTATGATAGGGAGAGCCTGTAGCAAACACAAATTAAACCAACCGCATCAACAATGTCTCCACCGGCACTTTCACCGGCTTGCCCACTGCAAAGCAATCCGCTTCCACATACGGCATATCCATCACCACCTGCAAGGCATGTTCCGCGCCCAGTTGTTCCTGAAACCAGCCCAGATGCTTGTTGAGCGGTTGGTTGACGGAGCTTTTCACTTCTACCAACAACCAAGGCTGGTTATCGCGGCTGATGAGGAAATCGACTTCTTTCTGGTCTTTGGTGCGCAGGTAATGCAGTTGGTAATCGCCCAGCCCGTGATCTGTCCACCAATGCACGGCTTTGAGCAAATGGCTGGCAATCAGATTTTCGTTTTTCGCACCGATGTCTTTCACCTGTGACCAATCCCACAGATAGATTTTCGGCTCTTTGCGCAAGGCAGATGCAAGGTTCTGAAACCAAGGCGTAACCCGAAAAGCGTAGTAGAAACTTTCCAGCAGCGTCACCCAGCGGCGGATGGTGTCCACACTGACATTGATCTGGTTTGCCAGCGAGCTGTAACGCACCACCTGCCCACATTGCTCCCGCAACAGGGTGGCGAGTACATCCAGATGGGCGATGTCTTGCACGGTGTTGGTGTCGTGGATTAGCATGATAAAAAGTAACTATCAGAATAGATTCCTATCTTTTTGGATAGGTGTTTTTGCAAACTTGTTTTCCTCCAAACAACCGCGCCAAAAAATAAATATCATTTAATTCAGTGGCTTAAAAAATAATCTCCACGTCTGGCACACCCTTTGCAAAGATACCAGCGACTTTCGTTACTCGTGGAGCAGGTTCAACCGCCTGCCTGACGCGACCACCACTGGTGTTACCGCGTATCTGTTCTGATCGTCAAAACCATGCAGCCATAGCTCAGTCTGGTAGAGCAACCGGAAATCCGGTCGGTCGTTGGTTCGACTCCAACTGGCTGCCCCATCACTGTAGCTCAGTCTGGTAGAGCACTGGATCTTGTATCTGGTTGTCGTCGGTTCGACTCCGGCTAGTGAACTTACCCTTAAACGGTAACTTAGCCCGCAAGGGCAAACAAACGGCAAACCACCACGGTCAATGCCCGCCAGCATTCGTGCTGGAAGGCAACGACCAACACCCGCGCCGCCTTGACGGCGGGTTTGCGGGGTGCGAAACCGCCACAGCTTCGGCGCACGCTGGTTTCCCATCCGGCACAAACCGTCAAGCCTGCAAGGGTGTGGGGGAATGCCACCTATTTTTTAAAGGACAACGCCATGTTATTCAAAACCAAAATCATTGTTCCAGAAACACATCGCGGGCTGTTGTTCAAAGACGAACAGTTCGCGCAAGTCCTGCCTGCGGGTGTCCACACCTTCCACGGCTGGAAAAACCAATACCGCGTGCAGCAATTCGCGGTCACAGGCAGTGCGCAAACCTTTGTGCCGGATGATGTCGTCAGCCTTGCCGATTTGCACGCCGCCCCATTCGCCGCGCACCTCCAACGCTGGGAAACCGGCGAACAGGAAGTCGGTTTGCTGTACCAAGACAATGTGCTGAAAGACATCAAGCCACCTGCGCAACGTGGCGCGTGCTGGCAAGGTCAGCGTAGCATCGAAGTCCGCAAGCTCGACATCAGCACCGATTTCAAGCTGCCCAAAGCCTTGGCAAGCCAATTGCTGACCGCAAAAGATGCCACCTTACGGGCGGCGGCCTTAAACGCTTTGGTGATGGCGACCATCCCCGAAGGTCACACCGGCTTTCTGGAAGTCGACGGCGAACA
Source organism: Thiothrix winogradskyi (assembly GCF_021650935.1). Lineage (NCBI taxonomy): Bacteria > Pseudomonadati > Pseudomonadota > Gammaproteobacteria > Thiotrichales > Thiotrichaceae > Thiothrix > Thiothrix winogradskyi. Next base: position 1,211,625 of record NZ_CP091244.1, read on the forward strand.
GCGCGAAATACTGACGGCAGGTACGCACGTTTGGTGGCAATTCAACCACACGATCAAGGTCACGCAACTCGATTGCCGCCTGCAAAACATGGAGGTTAATGGTCAGGAAATCCTCACCAAAGACCGCGTAGGCTTGCGCATCAACCTTTCCGCCATGTGGCAGATTGTTGACCCGCAGCAAGTCAAAACGGCACTGGCAGACCACAAGGACTACCTGTACCGCGAGCTGCAACTGGCGTTACGTGCCGTGGTTTCCACCCAAACGCTGGACGAATTGCTGGCAGACAAAAACCTGCTGAACCAATCCATCCAGCAAACGGTGGCGGAAAAAGCAGCGGCTTACGGCATCGACCTGAAAACCGTCGGGGCGCGTGACATCGTATTGCCCGGTGACATGAAAGCGATTCTGGCGCAAGTTGTCGAAGCCGAAAAACGCGCCGAAGCCAACCTGATCCGCCGCCGTGAAGAAACGCAGGAAACCCGTTCCCTGCACAACACCGCCAAGGTCATGGAAGGCAACCCGGTCTTGCTGCGCCTGAAAGAGCTGGAAATCTTGGAAAAGATCACCGGGCGCATCAGCACCCTGAACGTCTACGGCGGTCTGGATGGCGTCATGAACGATTTGGTCAAGCTGACGGATAAGGGCAAAGCAGCGTAACCTTCCACAATGCAACCCCCGTAGAGACGCAAGATTTTGCGTCTCTACATCATCAGGAGAAAACCAACATGACCTTCATCATGGTCGACATCGAAGCCGATGGCCCGATCCCCGGCGATTATTCAATGGTCAGTTTCGGCGCGGTCATTGTCGAGCCGGATTTGCAGCGCACCTTTTATGGGCAACTCCAACCGATTTCCGAACGCTGGATTCCGCAAGCCCTTGCGGTCAGCGGGCATTCCCGTGAGGAAACGCTTACGTTTGAGGAACCTGCTGTCGTCATGCAAGGTTTTGCCGATTGGCTCCAGCGCGAAGTCAAAGGCCGCCCGCATTTCATCGCCGACAATAACGGCTTTGATTGGTCGTTCATCAACTGGTATTTCCATCACTTTCTGGGCAGTAATCCGTTTGGCTACAGTTCCACCAATCTGGGTTCACTGTACAAAGGCTTGGTGCGGGATATGTTTCAGAACTTCAAGCACCTGCGTAAAACGGCGCATGACCACCATCCGGTGAATGATGCAAAAGGGAATGCGGAAGCGTTGCTCACGTTGGCGCGGCAATACGGTTTGAAATTACCCTAGCACAAACATTTTCCGCATCGCACAAAACTCAGGTAATATCAGACCAACGGCGGTATCACGTCATCAGGCAATCGCTCAATCGGCAGAAATCCGCTACGTTTCGATAACAGCTTTAGGACGACATACCGCTATGAAAGACGAATTAGACCAAGCCGCACTCGACTACCACCGCTTCCCGCAACCGGGCAAACTCGAAGTCACTCCCACCAAAAACATGGCGAACCAGCGCGATTTGGCACTGGCGTATTCCCCCGGCGTAGCAGCGGCAAGCCTTGCGATTGCGGCTGACCCCGCGTGTGCGGCGGATTACACCTCACGCGGCAATCTGGTAGCGGTTATTTCCAACGGCACGGCGGTGCTGGGTTTGGGTTCGATCGGCGCACTCGCCTCCAAACCCGTGATGGAAGGCAAAGCGGTATTGTTCAAGAAATTCGCGGGTGTGAATGCCTTCGACATTGAAATGGACACGCTCGACGTAGACCGTTTGGTGGACGCGATCAGCTTGCTTGAACCGACATTCGGCGGCATTAACCTCGAAGATATTAAAGCCCCGGAATGTTTTGAGGTGGAAAAACGCCTTAAAGCCATGATGAAAATTCCCGTTTTCCACGACGACCAGCACGGCACGGCGATTTGCGTGGCAGCAGCCATCCGTAACGGTTTGCGCGTCGCGGGTAAGAATATCGAAGACGTGAAACTGGTGTGTTCCGGCGCGGGTGCAGCAGCAATTGCTTGTCTGAATTTGCTGGTTGAAATGGGTTTAAAGAAAGAAAACATCGTCGTTAACGACCGCTTCGGCATTATCTACACCGGTCGGGTCGATGAAATGAACCCGTACAACGCCGCTTACGCCATCGACACCGACGCACGCACGCTGGATGATGTGATGGACGGCGTGGACGTTTTCCTCGGTTTATCCGCGCCGCGCGTGTTGAAACAGCATCACGTCAAGGTAATGGCGGCAAATCCCCTTATCCTCGCGCTCGCCAACCCTGAGCCAGAAATCCGCCCCGAACTGATTTACGAAGTGCGTTCTGACGCGATTGTGGCTACCGGGCGCAGCGATTATCCCAACCAAGTGAATAACGTGCTGTGCTTCCCGTTCCTGTTCCGGGGCGCGTTGGACGTGGGTGCAACTGAAATCAACGAAGCGATGAAAATTGCGGTGGTCGAAGCCATTGGCGATTTGGCAATGCGCGAAGCCTCCGACGCAGTAGTGTCTGCGTATGGCGGGGCGGAATTCCACTTCGGGCGCGACTACCTGATTCCTAAGCCATTCGATCCGCGTTTGATGACCATCATTCCGCCGCGTGTCGCTAAAGCTGCGATGGAAACCGGTGTGGCTACCCGCCCAATTACCGATTTCGAGGCGTATGAACGTCAACTGGAAAGTTTCGTGTTCCGCTCCGGCATGACCATGAAACCCGTGTTTGAAAAAGCCAAACGCAACCCGCAGCGCATTGTGTTTGCGGAAGGCGAATCCCAGCGCGTCATCAACGCCGCCCAGCAATTGGTGGATGATGGCATTTGCAAACCGATCCTGCTGGGCAACCCTGAGCTGATTCAGCGTAATATCGAAGCCTACGATTTGCGCCTGAAAATCGGTGAAAACATTACCGTGGTTGACCCTCGCAATAACCCCGACTACGAACGCCATGTGGAAGAACATTACGCCGTGATGTGCCGCAAAGGGGTAACGCCAACTTACAGCCGCCGGGTAATGACGGCGCGTACCACGCAAATTGCGGCGGTAATGGTGCGTTGTGGCGATGCCGACGCGATGATTTGCGGGGTGGAAGGTAACTTCATTTCGCATCTGCATTACGTGCGTGACTTGATTGGGGCGCGTCCCGGTTTGAGCGATGTGGCGGCAGTGACCATGCTGATTTTGAAGCAGGGGACATATTTCCTCACCGATACCCACGTCGGCGATGACCCAACCGCTGAGCAGCTTGCTGATAACACCGCATTGGCGGCGGAATTGGTGGCAGGTTTTGGGATGGAACCCAAAGCGGCGTTGCTGTCGCATTCCAACTTTGGCAGCCGCATGAATGTGCATTCCGCCAAAATGCGTCGCACGCTGGAAATCTTACGTGAAAAACACCCGGATTTGCTGGTGGAAGGTGAAATGCACGCGGATGCGGCGTTATCGCAAGACATCCGTGACCGCATGTTCAAAGGCTGCGCGTTTGAGGGCGAAGCCAATTTGCTGGTTTGCCCCGATCTGAACTCGGCGAATATTGCGTACAATATGACCAAAACGCTGGCGGATGGTTTACCGGTGGGGCCAATGTTGGTGGGTACAAAATACCCCGCGCATATTCTCACCGAAAGCACCACGGTGCGCGGGATTGTGAACATGGCAGCCTTCGCCAGCGTCGAAGCGATGAGCCGCAAAGCGTAACGTTTGACAATGAGCGCGTAGAGACGCAAGATTTTGCGTCTCTACCTAACCCAAGGAATGGCTATGAAAACTTTCGGCATATTGGTGTTTTGCCTCGCGACCTTGTGTGCTTGCACACCGCCTACTGGGAGCGAGCAAGCGACTACCCGTGCGACCGTGACTGGTACAACCACGCAGCCTGATCCCGTCGAAACGCAGATTCGCGCTTTAGAGAAGGCTGGCAAACTCAAGGTGTTGGCAGTGCGTGAATCGTTCCCGCTTCAATTTGAACTCGAAGGCTCAGCCCAGGCGATTGCTGAAGTGCAAGCGTTGGCGCAACCGCGCTAGGGTCTTAATTGGCTATTAAAGGGTTTCCTGCGCTATTTCAGGATATTGCGTATACTCACCCCATCACAACCTATCACACTTGGGTGAAAGCGCATGGACTGGATGAGCTACCTTTTCATAGTACTGGGAATACTGGCGGTGGCAGTGCTAGGCGCTGCCGCGTTCTCAGCTTTTTATAAACGTGCCAAAAAAGACACGGCGTTTGTACGCACTGGCTTAGGTGGGGAAAAAGTCATTCTTGGTAGTGGCGCATTCGTGCTGCCCGTCATCCACGAGGTGATGCCGATCAATATGCAAACCCTGAAAATCGAAATTACCCGTGAAATGGAACAGGCGCTGGTCACAAAAGACCCGCTGCGGGTGGATGTAACCGCCGAATTCTTCCTGCGGGTGGAAGCCCGCCCAGAAGCCATTAGTACCGCAGCCCGTGCGTTGGGCTTGCGTACTTTGGATAAGGAAGCAATCAGGGAGGTGTTTGAAGCCCCGTGCGTTGCTGCCTTGCGTTCGGTTGCTTCAGGGATGGAGCTGGAGGAGTTACACCAAAAACGTGCCGCGTTTGAACACAACGTAGAAGAAGCGGTGAATGCCGAGTTTCACAAAAACGGTTTGGAACTGGTATCGGTATCCCTCACGGGTCTTGACCAGACCGACAAAAAATATTTCGACCCCAACAATGCCTTCGACGCGAAAGGCTTGAGTATTTTGGAGCAAGTAACCTCCGACAATGCCAAACGCCGCAATAATATTGAGCAAGAAACGGCGGTCGCGATTAAGCAGCGTAACCTCGAAGCCACCATCAAAAAAGAAGAGATGGAGTACAAGGAAGTCGTGGCGCAAAACGAACGCAAGCGCCAAAAAGCCGAGAACGAAGCCGAAACCCAGCGCAAGATCGAAGAAATCAATATCGACAAAGAGATTTCGATTGAACGCGCCCAACAATCCATGAACATGCAACAAGCCGCGTTAGAACGGGAAGTGTCACAAGCGTGGATTGAAACCAACAAAGTCAAAGCCGAATTCGAGAAGATTTCCGAGGAAATCCGTACCGCCCGCGAACGCGCCGAAGCCGAACGTTCCCGCATTGTCGAAGTCATCAGTGCTGAAAAAGAAGCACGTCGCCAAGTGATTATTGCTGAAGCCAATGCCGATGTAGAAAAAATGGCAGCAATGGCAGCGCAATTGCGTTACCAAGTCGAAGCGGCGGGCAAGAAAGCGCTTAACGAAGCATCCAACCTGCTCTCCAACGACCAAATTGCGATGCAAGTCAAAATGGAAATCGTGCGGCAATTGCCGAATATTATCCGCGAAAGTGTGCGCCCGATGGAAAATATCGAAGGCATCAAAATCATGCACATCGACGGTTTAAACAATGCCATCGGGCGCAGTAGTTCTGGTGGTGGCAACAATGGCGGCGATGCAGGCAACGGCAATAACAACGGCGGCGGTGGCAGCAACCTTGCCGAGCAAGTGGTGGATAGTGCCTTGCGTTACCGTGCGCAAGTGCCTTTGATTGAAAGCTTGTTGGGTGAAGTCGGTTTGAAAGGTGGTTCGCTCAATGATATGACGCGCAGTTTACACGCGGGTCTGTTTGCTGAAGAGGCAAAACCGCCGGAAGCTAAAAAGCCCGCGCCAACCCCGGCGCGTGAGCGCGAACAGCCAGTGACCGCCGATGATGACGGCTACGACGATGATTACTACCGTGATGAACGTGCTTAAGTCAGTGTCTTAACGTGATTTACGGTTGCTGTGGTCAACTTCTGGGTTATAGCTATACGCCGCAATCCGGCGCTCTTCTTCCGCTTGTGCCAGTATGCCGGGGGCTAATTCCCGCAGTTGTTTGAGTAACCATGCGTAATTCCTGTTATCGGCTGTTATGCCCAGCAGCGCACTGATTTCTAAGGCTTCGGTCGCAAACAGGAGTCGGTATTGCGCGTATTGGTTATAAATCAGTGCCTTGTTCCATTCTAAAATCAGGTCGTTGGTGGTTTCCAATAGGTCAGTGTTGACCTGTTGGTATTCCAGCATGTAAGCCAGTTTGCTGCGTATTTGGGTCTCTTCGTGCTGAAGTTGCGTCAGGTTGCTGGTAATGCTGGTTTCCTGACCCTGAGTCAGCGCTGTGAGCAGGGTTTGGCGGCGTTGGTCGCTGTAAGGTTGGAATACCGTGTTTAGGCTTTGCCCCTTTTGAGGTTTGGGGAGCTTGATGGCTTTGAGCAGCGTTTCGGCTTCGCGTAAGTGTTTGCGAATCGCTTCGGTTTCCTCTAACTGAAATTCGCGGCTGTCACCGAGTGCATCCTGAATGCGTTTTTGCAGGCGTTGCGCTTCCTCATCAAACATGGCGCGTACATGGCGGTCTTCGCCGGTATGGTAATGCAGCCAGAATTCGCGGCGGCTGCGGTCAATTTCCTGATAGGCTTTGCGTAATTGCTGTTGCTGTGCCCAGCGAATGTCGATGATGGTTTGCAGAAAGCGGCGTTGTTCGGGCATTTGTTCCGCCCATTCCCTGACCTTGCCGAAAAAGGTGTTTAGCTCCGTCATTTGTTTGAGCATGTCTTGGCGCAAGCCGTAAAGATCCGGGTAGGTGGTGCTTTCGTAAGTTTCCAGATCGAGTTCAGTTTTGGGTTGTTGTGGGTTTGCCGTATTTTCTGCCGTGTCAACGGGGGGCGTGGGTTCGCGGTTGCCTTGTTTCCAGAGGAAATTGAGTGCGGCAATCACCAGTACGCCAGTAAACGCAATCAAGATCAGTAGGCGGGTGTCGTTAGGCAGCTTGAATTTACTCAGAAAACCGTTCAGCCAGCGTACAAAGAATACAATACCAGCGGCAGTGCCTAGCCAGAGAAGGAATAATAGTAAACCGTGTGAATCCATGAGTGTGAGGGCGCTTGGGTTGAGGGTAATGAATGTGTTGAAGTGTAGCAGAGAATTTCCCAATATTAGTGCTTGACAGCAACCCCTCAAAACGCTTTAATAGCGCCCTCTGTGGCCGGATAGCTCAGTTGGTAGAGCAGGGGATTGAAAATCCCCGTGTCGGCGGTTCGATTCCGTCTCCGGCCACCACTTCATTTTCGATTACCCCCTTTAGCCTGCTGTTAGCGGGCTTCCTTTTGCAAGACTTCTGCTTAATCCTAGCTCTAACTCGTGTACAATCATGCTGTTATTGTCGCTTAAGGATCTCCCTCATGTCTCAATCTGCCAAGTTAGAATTAGTCAGTTTCAAAGTCTGCCCTTTCGTGCAACGTTCGGTGATTGCCCTGAATGCGAAGGGAGTTGCATATACCTTGACGCATATTAACCCACATGAACCACCGGATTGGTTCAAAGCCATTTCCCCCTTGGGCAAAGTGCCGGTATTGCTCGTCGATGGTACGCCGTTGTTTGAATCTGCGGTGATTCTTGAATACGTGGATGAAGTGTATCCCCCGGCGTTGCACCCTGCGGATCCTTTGGAAAAAGCGCGGCATCGGGCGTGGATTGAGTTCTGCTCTGAGTTGCTCGGTCGGCAGTTTCGCATGTTAACGGCGAAAGACGCTGCTGGTTTCGATGAAGCACGCGAGTCTTTGCAGCAAGGTTTGCAACGTTTGGATACGGTATTAGCCGCAGACTCGCCCTATTTTGCTGGTGCAACGTTTCATTTGGTGGATTGTGTGTATGCGCCCTTGTTTATGCGCCTTGCTTTACTGAAGCAGCATTACGCATTGGAGTTGTCGCTGAGTGCGCGGATGCAGGCGTGGAGCGATGCACTGCTGGCACTAGAGGCAGTGAAAACCTCGGTGGTGGACGATTTTGAGACGGTATTTGCCAATTTCCTCAAAGGCAATGATGGTTACATCCTCAAGCGCTAATATTGCACAGATACTTGTGCTCTAGTGTTTTTTGTTATAAACAAAAGCTTATAACGAACTAGAGGGCTAAGCGTATGAGTATTTATAAAAAGGGTGTTCCTGTTGCCTTTTCCTTGATAATGGTGTTACTGAGTGGTTGCGGCGGTGGTGGCGGCGGCACGACACAAAATACGGTGATTGGTGGCACGGCTCCTCCGGTTGTGCCGCCTACGGCAATACCGAAGACATTTACAGAGGTGAAAGTCGCCGATGTGACTGCCTGTGTTACCGACAATAGCACTAAACTGATGTGGGAAGTCAAAACCGATGAAGCACTGGGTGCAATTCCCAGTTTCCGCGATAAGGATTACGGTTATAACTGGGGCAGTGACGGTAAAGCTGCCGGGACTGCGGCAAGTGCCAATCTTTTGGCTAGCTCGGCTCCGCCTTGCCAAGCCTCAGGAAGCATTATGACCAAGTGTACGACCGATGCGTATGTCAATGCGGTCAACGCTGCTGCTTTGTGTGGTTATACCAATTGGCGTTTACCAACAGTCGACGAGTTACGTGGGTTGATTGACACTAGCCGTCCTGCAAGACCCTTTATTTATCCGGCATTGGGTAGCACATCTTCAGACCCTGAAGTGCAAGGTCAATCGGTGCGTGGTTATTGGGCGTCCAATCCGGCGACAGTCGGTCATGCGGCGGTAAGTTTTTCCTTGGCAACGGGAGATCGCGCCCAAGGTCATGGCGACAGTTATAACTATGTGCGCTTAGTGCGCAACAACTGATCCTACTCCCTTCTCCATTGCTCCCTTCACCCCTTGCGGGGGAAGGGTTGGGGATGGGGGGGTTAAGGCGTAGCCTTAGAAAAACAACGCCACTTTTGCTTCTGCACGGTATTTGTGCAGCAATGGTTCGGTGTAACCATTCGGCTGTTCCCGTCCTTTGAACACTAGATCACACGCTGCTTTAAACGCTACGCTCTTGTCGAAGTTACCACTCATTTTGGTGTAAGTTGGGTCGCCTTCGTTTTGTGCGTCCACTTTGGTTGCCATACGCTTGAAGGCTTCGAGGATTTGCGCTTCGGTACAGATACCGTGATGCAACCAGTTTGCCATGTGCTGGCTGGAAATGCGCAAGGTGGCACGGTCTTCCATCAAACCTATGTCGTTCACGTCCGGCACTTTGGAACAGCCAACGCCTTGGTTGACCCAACGTACCACGTAACCGAGGATGCCTTGCGCGTTATTGTCCAATTCCTGCTGGATTTCGGCGGCGCTCCAGCTTGGATTCGCTGCCACCGGAATGGTGAGGATGTCGTCAATATTGGCACGCGGACGGCTTTTCAGTTCTTCCTGACGCGCAAATACATTGACCTTGTGGTAATGCATTGCGTGCAAGGTGGCTGCGGTGGGGGAGGGAACCCAAGCGGTATTCGCGCCCGCCAGTGGATGCCCGATTTTGGTTGCCAGCATATTGGCCATTTGATCGGGAATTGCCCACATGCCTTTGCCGATTTGCGCATGACCCGGTAAACCGCATTCCAAACCGATGTCGACGTTCCAGTCTTCGTAAGCCTTGATCCACGCAGCGGTTTTCATATCGCCTTTGCGGATCATCGGGCCAGCTTCCATTGAAGTGTGCATTTCGTCGCCGGTACGGTCGAGGAAGCCAGTGTTGATGAACACTATCCGTTCCTTGGCTGCGCGGATGCATTCTTTCAAGTTGACGGTAGTGCGGCGCTCTTCATCCATAATGCCGACTTTTAGGGTGTTGCGCGGCAGTTTGAGGGCGTCTTCGATGCTGCCGAACAGGTCATTGGTGAAAGCGACTTCTTCGGGGCCGTGCATCTTTGGCTTAACGATATACACCGAACCGGTGCGGGAATTGCTGAATTTGGCACTGCCATTGAGGTTGTGGATGGCAAGCATGGATGTCATGTAACCGTCCAGAATGCCTTCGGGAATTTCGTTACCGTCTTGGTCCAGAATCGCGGGGTTAGTCATTAAGTGACCAACGTTGCGCACGAACAATAGGCTACGACCGGGCAGGGAAACCGTGCCGCCGTGCGCAGCCGTGTATTCACGATCCGGGTTCATGGTGCGGGTAAAGGTTTTGCTACCTTTGCTGACCTGTTCGCTCAAATCGCCTTTCATCAGACCGAGCCAGTTGGTGTAAATCAGCACTTTATCGACATCATCGACGGCGGCGACGGAATCTTCGCAGTCCATAATGGTGGTGAGCGCGGCTTCCATAAGAATGTCGTTGACGCCTGCGGCATCTTCTTTGCCAATCATGCCGTTACGGTCGATCTGGATTTCAAAGTGCAAGCCGTTATTGCGTAATAAAATGGCAGATGGAGCATCGGGATCGCCGCGATAACCAACAAACTGGTTGCCATCGCGCAATGCCACGACTGAGCCACCGATCATGTCGACCATCAACATGCCGCTTTCATCGACACGGTAGGTGCTGGCATTGTGGTGCGAGAGGAATGAGAGTGGTGCGGCTTCGTCAAGGAAGTTACGTGCAAATTCAATGACTTTTTTGCCGCGCACCGGGTTATAGGCTTTACCCGCTTCCGCGCCATCGGTGTTGGGAATCGCATCCGTGCCATACAGGGCATCGTACAAACTGCCCCAGCGGGCGTTGGCGGCATTCAAGGCGAAACGTGCATTCATTACCGGTACGACCAATTGCGCCCCAGCAGTGCTGGTGATCTCCAAGTCTACGTTAGCGGTAGTAACGTTGAATGCTTCACCTTCAGGCAGTAAGTAGCCGATGTCTTGCAAAAACGCTTTGTAAGCGGCGAAATCAAACTGACCACGGTTGGCAATATGCCATGCGTCAATTTTGGCTTGAATTTCATCGCGTTTCGCCAGCAGTTCACGGTTGCGGGGTGCAAAACGGGTAATGATGTCTGCCAGCCCAGCCCAAAAATCTGCGGCACTGATACCTGTCCCCGGTAGTGCTTGCTGGGTTACGAAATCATGCAAAAGTGTTGACACTTGTAAGTCATTAACCAGAATTCTGTTACCCATTCGTCACGATCCTCTAAAAAAATAAACAAAACTGTCGACATTTTCCGGTTATAACCCAAGATCAGCAAGGAAAAAAATTATAATTATCAATGGTAATAATTAAAAACGACGCCATCGGTCATCAGATGAATAGCATGATGGGCTAGTTCCAGCCGTATGACGGTTCTTATATACTTTTACTATGCATACAAAACACCATTTACTGTTTCTACACCGGTTAGCTCATCTGGCAGCGCTTGGCGTGATGTTGGTGGGTGTAGTCGTATTAGTCGGGTGGTTTAATCACCTTCCGGTGCTGTATCGTGTGGAACACGATTTGCCGCTGATGACGCCCGGCGCTGCCGTTTCCTTTGTGTTCACGGGGGCTGCACTGTTCTTGTTGCAGCCTGAAAAAACCTCATTACTACGGCGTATCATGGGGCGATTGCTGGCAATAGGCGGCGTTGTGTTGGGTTTGTTAATGCTGCTGAGTTCTTGGCACAGTATTCCCGATGCCTTATTGGGGCATGGTTTGACGCCATTGACTTGGTTGAATCTGTCTGATGCGAAAGATTCGCCGCAAACGGGCATTGCTTTTATACTCACTTGCACCGGTTTATTTTTCCTCAGTTTAGAGCGTCAGTCACTGATTAATGTGGCGCAGTGGGCGGCTTTTTTTAGCGTCATGTTGTTAGTGGCGGTGTTTTTTGGCTACGCCCATCAGGAAGACATGTTTAAGGTGTTTACCGGCGAAGCGGGCATGGCACTGCCAACGGCAACAGCATTTGCTTTGGTGGGGTTGGGGATTATTCTGGCAAAAGTGGAAAAAGGCTTTTTCCGCATTATGGCGAGTAATGCTTCTGGTGGTTTGGTGGTGCGTCGGGTGATGTTTCTCATGGCGCTGTTCCCGCCGCTCTTGGGCTGGCTGCCGATTTTGCTGGAGCATGGCACACTGACGCATACGCAAGTCGAATCCCTGCTGGCTTCCGGGATGGTAATGGTGATTGTGCTGATCGTCATCCGGTTGGCTTACCAGTTAGATCAGGAAGAATCCCTGCGTGAACAAGCCCAGCACGAAGCAGTGCAACACCAGACGGATCTTGAGCAAATGGTGCGTTTGAATACGATGGGGGAAATGGCATCCGGTATTGCGCATGAACTCAACCAGCCACTCGCTGCGGTAGCGAATTATGCGAGCGCGTGTCAACGGATTTTGCAATCTGACGGGGCAACTGCTCGTTTGCAGGAGCCTTTGCAAGCGATTCAGCAACAAGCGTTGCGGGCTTCAGAAATTATCCGGCACTTGCGGGCATTGGTGCGTAAACAGCCGCCGCATAAAGTCATGGCGTGTTTGGAGCAGGTTATTCACGAGGCATTGCATTTGAGCAAAACTGGAACCAGTAAGCTGAATGTGCCGCTATTGCTGGAACTCGACGCTGATGTGCCGGATATTTCGTTGGATATTATTCAGATTCAACAGGTTATCCTCAATATTGTGCAAAATGCGCGGGACGCTATGCAGGATACGCCCAGTAACTGCCGCCAAATCTTGGTAAGGAGTTTTGTGAATCAGGAAGGGTTCGTACAGGTTGATATTTCTGATACCGGCTCAGGGATGGATGAGGAACTCAAGCAGCGCGTATTCGATGCATTTGTCACCACCAAGGGGGCGCACGGCATGGGAATTGGTTTGTCATTGTGCCGTTCGATTATCGAGGCGCACGGCGGACGTTTGTGGGTGGAATCAGAACCGGGGCAGGGTGCAACGTTTTCGTTTACCCTGCCGGTAACGTAAGGGCGGTAAGGGCGGTTCGTGAACCGCCCCTACGTGTTACGCTTTGATGAATGGCATTTTCTTCAAAACCATCGCTGCCGGGCAGAAGCCAGTGAATGCGGATTGAATCAGGTTGATGGCGATGAAAGCTAAGAAAAAGACGGAAAAAGTGCCGTAGCCGAGGTAGCCGATCAACAGCGCGACTAAAATCATGATACCCGCGAAAACTTGAACTGCGTTACTGAGAGTCATGGTGTATTCCTTCTTTAAAAGTATAGGTGGTTAAATTTACGTATTCTAAGCGCACTGAGTGTATTAGTATTTGTTAATAAAGGCAATTGAGCAATCTCAATGTTACCTGAAGACTTGTGGGTAATGATGTACCGTTAGTCTAGTACAGGCACGAGTCAACATGATCACTTTTAAATATATTGGGTTGGCAGGCGGCATCGGCTTGTTGGTGGGAATAGTCGGTATGCAGTTTTGGTACGCTCAACAATACCCCAGTCGCCCACTGTTTGTGGAAATCGAAAACCTGCGGGGCGAAACCATTCCTTTACTAAAAATCGAGCACGGTAACGATTTGAGTCAGGAAAAAATCTTGCTGACACAGTTACAGGCTGGCGAAACCCGTATCATTACCCTGAATCATGAACCGGGCAGAGGCTATAGCGTGGAAGTGCAGCTTGCTGATGGCAAAACAGTGGAGGCTTGCGTGGGTAAAACCTCCGAGCGCTGGGTGAATGAAGTGGCGATTACCTCCAACGGTATTTTCAGTCGGGATTAGGCAATAAGGAACAGGTTTGAAAACAGCGCTAGCGGGTTTTGGGATTTCAGCACTGGTACACGCCATTGTAGGGTTGGTAGTTGTGCCGCTGTTATTGTGGCAAGACAAGCTGGGGTTGCCAGAAGCGCAACCAACAGTAGTGCCGTTATCATTGGCACAGTTTCAGCCTGCACCCATTGTGCCGGTTGTACCAGCGCCGGTTGCTAAACCTGAGCCGCCGCCCAAGCCGGTGGAAAAACCCAAGCCTGTTACCAAGCCCCAACCGGTGGAAAAACCCAAGCCGGAAAAAAAACCAGTTGAAAAAAAGTTAGCGGCTGCAACCAAACCAAAGTCAGATAATCCACCTAAGCCGGAAACGCCTGTGGTGAAACCTGTGGTCACGCCGTCTCCATCTCCGACCCCAGCGGTTGCGACTCAAGCTGTCACGCCTGTACCCAAAGCAGTGCCCGTGCCTAAACCAGCCCCTGTTGCGCCTTCTGCGCCTGCGATTGATAACGCGGCTGCTGAGGCAGCGTATCGCCAGAAATTGCAAAATCTGATTGGTGCACGTAAACAATACCCGCGTCAGGCAGAGCGGGCGGAAGTGGAAGGCATAGTTACGGTGTCATTCACGGTATTGCCGAATGGGACGATCACTGGCGCACGGGTAAGTCAGAGTTCGGGTAATGAATGGCTGGATAAAGCGGCGTTGCAAGCGGTGAATGCCAGTTCCGGTACGTTACCGTTTCCGGCGGGTATTAATAAAAAGCAGTGGGATTTTGCTTTGAAAGTGAATTTCAGGCTGAATTGAGCGTTTAGTGGGCAAAAAAAATGCGGGCCGAAGCCCGCACCGGATCGCGCCACCTGAGGAGAGGTAGGTAAGTCTCAGGCAGCTTCACAAAGGGGATGACGCACGGTCTGTTTCACGGCTTGGGGGCGTTGCGCCCGTACCGGAATGATGTCCAAACCCAGTTCGTCATGGTGTTTCAAGAGCCAGCGGCGGGCTTCAGGCGAGATGTGCTTGCCGACCACAAAGCCGGTTGCGCCGTAATTGCGGCTGACCAGTGCTTGCAGCAGCAGGCAACGGTTTTCCCCCAAACCTTCGATGCATGGCAACAGCGAGAGTTTGACCTGACGCGCCGAGGTGCATTTGACCTGATTGCGCAGTTCACGTACTTGCTGGTGGAAATCGGGGGCGCTTTCATTGATACCAATTTGTACCAACAAGCCGCCGCCGGTTTCAGTTTCTGTCAGCCATTCACACGCCCGTTGCAGATCGTTGCTATCCAGCGTAGGGGTGGCTTGCACGGCGATAATGCTGTTCCAGTCCTGCACGTTTTGGCGCAGAGCAGGGACGTTGAAACGCAAGCTGTTAAACGCGGGATGCAGGATTTTTTGCAAAGGTTTGACGTTGCCGCTGGCATACCACGTATCCGGTGTGCGGTTCGCGTCGAAGGCTTGTGCCAGTGCGGCGACATCCGCAGGCAGGCGGTAGAAACTGTCCACACTGACTTCGGCAATGGCACGACGTTCCAGTTCATCGACCAGAACGATGCGCCCGCTGAGTTGGGCTTCGCGTTTTTCCGCCGGGGTCAGGGACAACGCCAGCGGCAGTGGCCATAAGGTGCCATTTGCCAACCGATTGCGTTGCAAGACGCTGCGGTGATCGTCTTGATTGAGGTAGCCGTGCAACGGTGCAAAAGCGCCATTCAACAGCAGTTCTAATATACTGATTTCGTTGTGGTTGACGATTTTATGCAGGATGCTCATGGGCTATATGCCTCTCGGTAATCTTTGGTTGCAGGCAAGTATGGGATAATGCATAAACAATTTAAAACGCTATAATTCGCTATGGTTATCTTAAAAAGTGATAAAGTATGAAATTGTTTCAACTGCGCTTACTCAAAACCTTGCTGAATAACGGCATGAATGTGTCGCGGGCGGCAGATCAGCATTACATTGTACAATCTGCTGTCAGTCGTCAATTGGGTTTGCTGGAAGAAGAATTGGGGATGCCGCTGTTCGAGCGCAAAGGCAAACGGTTGGTGGAATCAACCCCAGTGTGCAAAGCCATCGTGCAGGAACTCGACCGTATCGAGCAGTCGCTGGAAAATATCCGTGCCGTGGCGGACGATTACCGTCTGCAAACCCGTGGTGAAATCCGCATCGCCACCACGCATACCCAAGCCAAGTATTTTTTGCCGGAAGTGATGTTGGAATTCCGCCAGCGTTACCCAGATGTGGCGATTCATTTCCTGCAAGGCACACCCGTGGAATTGGTGCGGATGCTGCACGATGGCAAGGCGGATATTGCGGTGTGCACCGAGGAATTGGATAAGGATTCCAGCTTAGATAGCCGCAAGTGTTACGACTGGAATCACGGGCTGGTGCTGCCGGATGGGCATCCGCTGGCGGAGGGGAGGCTGACGTTGGCACGTATTGCGGAGCACCCGGTGCTGACTTACATTTTCGGGTTTACGGGGCGTTCTAAAATCCACGACACGTTTCGCAATGCGGGGTTGACGCTGGATGTGACCTTTGCGGCGACCGATACCGATGTAATTATCAGCTACGTGCGGCTGGGGTTTGGCGCGGGCATTATTGCGAAAATGGCGTATTCACATATTCACGATGACGATTTGGTGTTGCGGGATTTGTCGCAGTTGCTGCCGGTGTCAACAACCCGCGTGGCGTGGTTGAAAAACAAATACCTCAAGCAATATGTGATGGAAATGGTGGACTTATTGGTGGAGCAGGGTGAGAGTGAGGAGTGGTATGTCTGAAATCAGTAATTAATTATGTTCTTAATATCTGATTTATAAAAGGTTTCTTGCGTATAGGAATCGCTTCTGTTAGAAATGTGCGATATTGTAAAAACAGCACGCATCACAGTGCGTTAGGATGAAAAATGATGAAAAAACTACCTTTATTGATGGCAACAGTTGTCACACTTGCAGGGTTACATCTGACCGCTTGTGCAGAAGAGAAAGCAGCTAAACCTGTAGCAACTGAGGAAGCAGCTAAACCTGTAGCGACTGAGGAAGCGCCAAAACAAGCGACTGAACAAGCCGCAAAACCTGCGGAAGCAACGGGAGACGCTGCCGCTAAACCATCTGCTGATGCTGCGCAGGCACCTGCACCCACTGAGAATGCTGAAAAGAAAGCAGACGGTGATGCAGCGGCAGCTCCGGCTGAAGCTAAAGATGCGAAAAAAGCAGAAGGTGGTGATGAACCTGGTTGTAACTAGGTTCATGCTTACATTCTGTGGCTGAATTCTTGAAAGGAGAGTGAGGGGATTCCGCCGTGGAAACGAACGTTTATTAATTGGAGGATATGCATGAAATTGACAAAATTATTCGGTATGGCTGCCTTGGTTGCAGGTTTGAGTGCTTCTGGTGCGTTATTGGCTGACGAGGCTAAGCCTGTAGGCATTACCGCAGACAAAATGAGCATTACAGTTAAACACGGTGGTGAATCAGTAGAAATTAAGCGCAATCAAGACAATAAAGCGGTAGTGATTGATGATTTTGCTAAGACCTCACGCCCTTGCCCGCCATTCTGTATCCAGCCAGATACTGTTGCTGATGGTGTTGAAACCATTGCTGAAATGGGTATGCTGGGTTATCTCGAAAAAATGAGTGGTGGCGATGCCAGTGTTTTGGTCGTTGACTCCCGCACTGCTGACTGGGTAGAAAAAGGTACGATTCCTGGTGCAGTTAATATTCCATGGGAAGGCTTAGCACCGGATAAAGGCGCTACTACTGAAGGCATTATCAAAATCCTGTCCGAGCAGTTTGGTGCAAAATTGGCAGATGGGAAGGACTCGATGGCAGTAGACGAAGCGGTTGCTGCCGGTGGTGACGCAGTGAGTAAAGTATTTGACTATTCCGGTGCGAAAACATTGGTGCTGTTCTGTAATGGCATGTGGTGTGGTCAATCACCAACCAATATCAAAACCTTGCTGAAGTTTGGCTACCCGGCGGATAAAATCAAGTGGTATCGCGGTGGTATGCAGGACTGGGCGATTCTCGGTTTGACTACCGTTAAGCCAGCCGCTGCTAAGTAAGCCCTTCAGTTTAATCTGAATAACAAAAAGCCAGCATCTGCTGGCTTTTTGTGTTTAGGGGCTTAAGCGTTCCTGTACCAAGACCCACGGGGCTACTACGACTGCCCATAAATGATCGGGGTGGCGGTTTGCCCAGTCGATGGCGATTTCATCGCGAAGTTGCCCAACTTGCTGAGTTGCTAACCATTGTTGGATTAAGTGGGTATTGTCTTCGGCAATACCGGTGGCAACGGCAACGAGATCCAAGCTTGCATCCACGTGTATGACTTTGCCGCCTGCAAAATAGCGCTCCAGTTCCAGCCAAGTGATCCGCGCGGTTTCGAGGTTCAAGCGGTCACGTAGGGGTAATGATTCTTCCATATTCCTTATCTATTGGGTGATTATCATGCGGATATTTTACGGCAGAGGGTTGCCTTAAGGATAGCCGTTATCAGCTTTCATTTAGTTTGTCTCTAGCGTATTGAATATTTTCTTGAATGCGCGGGTGTTGGTCGGTGGGTACGGCTGGGTTTGACAATAATTGAGTACAAAGGTCAATGGATTGCTGATAACGACCGGTCCAATAAGCTGCAATGGCTAATTCATCGGCTGCATTCCACGTGTAAACCGTATTACTGATAAAGAGTAAATCAGGTGTCATCGGTGTATTAAAAGCGGTTAATGCATATACATAGGCAAGGGAGTAACGCTCTTGTGAGCGTAAGTATTTGGCTAGATGATAGAGGGCTTCGGCTCGGCTAGGGCGATTTTCATAGGCTGTTAGGTAAGCGTTGATAATGGTTTCGCTGGGTTCTGCTAAATATTCTTTGATGCGGGCAATTTCAAACAGCGAGAACCAAACCTCTTCCTTCCAACCACCTTGACTGACCCGCTTTTGGTAGGTTGCAATAGCCTGTTCGTGAGCGCCGCTGTCGCGGTAAGTTTTGGCTAGATAAAAGGTATTGCGGGTGATAAGAGAGGGGGCATGATTTAATAAACCACTGTCTTTGGCTGCTTTGCGTGCTGCATGGCTGGCTGATTTAAGCGTCTCTAATTGTGTGATTTGCTCTTGAAGTAGGCGTGCATCCCGTGCGTACTTATCACTTTTTGCACCACCATCGGCGAAATCTAGCATGGAAATGCTGTGTAAATGTTCTTGTTTGCTGAGAAATGGTGTGATGGAGTCGCAGTATTCGTGCGTAGCTCCCCAGTAACGAAACCGTCGTTCGCCTTTTAAATGTCCGTTAACGAGACGGGTGTTGGAATAGGTTAATGTGCCACCGAGTGCTTGTTGATCGACCAAATAGGCATCGGCATCGAGGTGGTGTTTCCAGTTAGGATTCAGGACGTTCAGTGCCATGTCTGCATCGCAAAATAGGATATAGTCGGCTTTGGTTTCGGCTAATGCTAGGGCTTCACTGCGATTATGGGAAAAATTTACCCACGTACGTTCAATAAGTTCGCCTGGTATGCCATGTTGTGCCATGAAGGTGCGGATGATGTCTTGCGTGCCATCGGTTGAGCCAGTATCCACGACTACCCAGTAATTCAGTTCATTGACCATTGAAGCCATGCAGCGTTCGATGATGTGGGCTTCGTTTTTGACAATCGCGTTCCAACAGATAGTTTTGGGATTTGTATTCATAATATTTACTCGATGGCTGGTATTGGGTGACGGTCTAGCGTTTTTTGTGCAAATTTCAGGTTATTTTCTATGCGTGGTTTTTGATCGTCAGGTGTTTGAGGATTGTCGAGAAGCTTCATTAGCATGTCAGTGGCTTGCTGTAATTGCCCTGTGTAAATGGCGCAGATAGATAGCTCATCGATAAATTGCCAGTGATAAACACCGGGGTCGAGAAAGAGTACGTCATTCGGTAGTGGCGTGTCTTTTGCTGTCGAACCGAGTTGATAACCCAGTCGATAATGTTTGTTGATGCGGCAAATTCTGACCGCTTCGCATAATGCTTCTAAACGTTGGGGACGGTAATGGTATGCCGTGACGTAAGCATCCAGTACTTCCAAAAGGGGGTGATCTAACTTGGACTTATGATGCGCAACTTCCAGTAGTGAGTAGTAGACCTCTTCGTGCCACCCGCCCATCGTTACACGTTTTTGGTAGTGGGTGAGAGCTTTTTCAGGATAACCGGCATCGCGGTAACTTTGCGCGAGATAAAATTGGTAACGGTCATTGTGAGGTTCGGTTTCTAATGCTTTTTCTAATATGCGGGCATCGTCTAGGTATTTGTGGGGATTTTGGCTTCTGGCACCATCAGTCGTGCTGTGTATTTGACAATCATCGGATAACTTGGCACTGGTGTAGGGCAGGTAGCAATATAGGTATTCGTGCAGTACACCTTCCCAATACCAAGGTAGGGTACCGTTAATTAATTTGGGGAAATAATATGTAATTCCCTCGCGGTGCATTTTGATTAGATAGCGATCAGCCGCTAAATTATTGAAGCGATAAGCGTCTGTTTTGATCAGTTGGTCATCCGCATCCATGATAAGAATGTAGTCGGCTTTGCCGAGTGCTTGTTGTAGGGCAAGGTTGCGGTTGTATCCGAAATTTTGCCATTCATTTTCGAGTAGAATGCCGTCAATTCCGTGTTGGGCAAAGTAGTCACGGATAATCTGCTGTGTGCCGTCTGTTGAACCGGTATCGCTGATAACCCAATAGTCGAGCATATCTTTGACGCTATCCAGGCAGCGGGTAATGACTTTGCTTTCATTTTTTACAATCATGTTTAAGCAGATGCTGGGTTTTTCGATCATTGTGGCAACTCCTTAAGGTTTTAGTTTCTAGGGGGTATCAGAGAAAAGCCCACCAATGGCGGGCTTTTCTGCTGGGTGAAAGTGGTAGCCTCAGGGGAGGTCTACCACTCGTTATCCGTGGATAACGTTAGGCTTATTTCACCTTACCGTTCAAGTCCATGCCTTTTTTCAGGTCAGCCTCGAAGGTGAAGGAGCCATCAGCGCCCTTGGTACTTAAGGTGAAGACTTTGCCGTTGCCGTCATTGTCTGCCAAGTGACCATACCAACCGTTGTACGTACCAGAACCGCCAGTCGCTGTCAGCGTGCCGTCAGCTTGCTTTTGTACGCCAGTCAGGCTGATGTCGCCTTTGGAAGTCCACAGTGTCGCGGTGCTGCCACCGTTCCAGATGAACTTAACATCAGCATTGCAACCGTCAGTGGTTTTGCCCATGTAAGTGCCAGGAGTGACCATCGCTGGCATACCAGGGCCCGCAGGACCAGTTGCGCCAGTTGCACCAGTTGCACCAGTTGCACCAGTTGCACCAGTTGCACCAGTTGCACCAGTTGCACCAGTTGCACCAGTTGCACCAGTTGCACCAGTTGCACCAGTTGCACCAGTTGCACCAGTTGCACCAGTAGCACCAGTAGCACCAGTAGCACCAGTAGCACCAGTAGCACCAGTAGCACCAGTAGCACCAGTAGCACCAGTAGCACCAGTAGCACCAGTAGCACCAGTAGCACCAGTAGCACCAGTAGCACCAGTAGCACCAGTAGCACCAGTAGCACCAGTAGCACCAGTAGCACCAGTAGCACCAGTAGCACCAGTGTCACCTTTCAGCCATGCGCGAACGTCGTTTTGGTCAGTTGTGCCGCTGTTATCGAAGTCACCAATAGTGTCTTTGAACCAGTCGAAGAAGCCTTGACCATTTGAACCGTTGCTACCAGTTGCACCAGTAGCACCAGTTGCACCAGTTGCACCAGTTGCACCAGTTGCACCAGTTGCACCAGTAGCACCAGTTGCACCAGTTGCACCAGTTGCACCAGTAGCACCAGTAGCACCAGTAGCACCAGTTGCACCAGTTGCACCAGTAGCACCAGTTGCACCAGTAGCACCAGTAGCACCAGTTGCACCAGTTGCACCAGTAGCACCAGTTGCACCAGTTGCACCAGTTGCACCAGTTGCACCAGTTGCACCAGTTGCACCAGTTGCACCAGTAGCACCAGTTGCACCAGTTGCACCAGTAGCGCCAGTAGCGCCAGTTGCACCAGTGTCACCCTTGTCGCCTTTAGCACCAGTTGCGCCAGTAGCGCCAGTTGCACCAGTGTCACCCTTGTCGCCTTTAGCACCAGTAGCGCCAGTAGCGCCAGTAGCGCCAGTAGCGCCAGTTGCACCAGTTGCACCAGTTGCACCAGTTGCACCAGTTGCACCAGTAGCACCAGTAGCGCCAGTTGCACCAGTAGCGCCAGTAGCGCCAGTAGCGCCAGTTGCACCAGTTGCACCAGTGTCACCCTTGTCGCCTTTAGCACCAGTTGCGCCAGTTGCGCCAGTTGCACCAGTAGCGCCAGTTGCGCCAGTTGCGCCAGTTGCGCCAGTTGCGCCAGTTGCGCCAGTTGCACCAGTTGCACCAGTTGCGCCAGTTGCGCCAGTTGCACCAGTTGCACCAGTTGCACCAGTTGCGCCAGTTGCGCCAGTTGCACCAGTTGCACCAGTTGCACCAGTTGCACCAGTTGCACCAGTTGCACCAGTTGCACCAGTTGCACCAGTTGCGCCAGTTGCACCAGTTGCACCAGTTGCACCAGTTGCACCAGTTGCACCAGTTGCACCAGTTGCGCCAGTTGCGCCAGTTGCGCCAGTTGCACCAGTTGCACCAGTTGCACCGGTGTCACCCTTGTCGCCTTTAGCACCAGTTGCGCCAGTTGCACCAGTTGCGCCAGTTGCACCAGTTGCGCCAGTTGCACCAGTTGCACCAGTTGCACCAGTTGCACCAGTTGCACCAGTTGCGCCAGTTGCGCCAGTTGCGCCAGTTGCACCAGTTGCACCAGTTGCACCAGTTGCGCCAGTTGCACCAGTTGCGCCAGTTGCACCGGTGTCACCCTTGTCGCCTTTAGCACCAGTTGCGCCAGTTGCGCCAGTTGCACCAGTTGCACCGGTGTCACCCTTGTCGCCTTTAGCACCAGTTGCGCCAGTTGCGCCAGTTGCGCCAGTTGCGCCAGTTGCACCGGTGTCACCCTTGTCGCCTTTAGCACCAGTTGCACCAGTTGCGCCAGTTGCGCCAGTTGCACCAGTTGCACCAGTTGCACCGGTGTCACCCTTGTCGCCTTTAGCACCAGTTGCGCCAGTTGCGCCAGTTGCGCCAGTTGCACCGGTGTCACCCTTGTCGCCTTTAGCACCAGTTGCGCCAGTTGCGCCAGTTGCGCCAGTTGCGCCAGTTGCACCAGTTGCACCAGTTGCACCAGTTGCACCAGTTGCACCAGTTGCGCCAGTTGCGCCAGTTGCGCCAGTTGCGCCAGTTGCGCCAGTTGCGCCAGTTGCGCCAGTTGCGCCAGTTGCGCCAGTTGCGCCAGTTGCGCCAGTTGCGCCAGTTGCGCCAGTTGCGCCAGTTGCGCCAGTTGCGCCAGTTGCGCCAGTTGCGCCAGTTGCGCCAGTTGCGCCAGTTGCGCCAGTTGCGCCAGTTGCGCCAGTTGCGCCAGTTGCGCCAGTTGCGCCAGTTGCACCAGTTGCACCAGTTGCGCCAGTAGCACCAGTTGCGCCAGTTGCGCCAGTTGCGCCAGTTGCACCTTGTGGACCTCTTGGACCACGACGACCACGACCACGTCCCGGACCATGGTGGTGTTCGCCATTTACACCACCGTTGGAACCGCCAGTACCAGTGCCAGAACCTGTACCGCCAGTACCAGTGCCGGAGCCTGTACCGCCAGTACCAGTGCCAGAACCTGTACCGCCAGTACCAGTGCCGGAGCCTGTACCGCCAGTACCAGTGCCAGAACCTGTACCGCCAGTACCAGTGCCAGAACCTGTACCGCCAGTACCAGTGCCAGAACCTGTACCGCCAGTACCAGTACCAGTGCCGGAGCCTGTACCACCCGTACCACCAGTTGAACCATCACAAGAACAACCATTACCACCTTGGTCTCCTTGACCGCCTTGGTTGCCTTGACTGCCGCTGTTGCCACCTTGCATTTGTTGCAGTAACTGCATGATCATTTGTAGTAAGCTCATCAGTAACTGGGTGGAATCGCCACCGAGTCCCGGCATTCCACTTGTGCCACCCATCATGGATGAGGTAGATGAACCTAAGCCAGAAGTTGAACTGGTATTGTTGCTGCCATAGTTACCGCTAATCACTGAGTGATTGGAGGTATTGTTGATAGGGTTGAGATTGGACATTGATTTGCTCCTTTGCCTTTACTAATCGTGACTGAAGTCATTTCAGCCGCTTTTTATTATTCCGGGCGTAACAGCCTGAGTGGTTCAGGGTCAACAGACGTGCCAGAAAATCCATATCAGACGTGCCGTTTCTGTTTCACTCGAAATAAATTTTGTTGCGCTCTGCTTTGAGGTTTGGTGCGTTGCGCGATGTTCTGGAGTATGTGTCAAGCTTTTTTAATTCGTGATGGTAGGAGGGATGAAAGTTGCAAACTCGCTTACGAGCGGTTCATGTGCGGGTGTTGTTTGGGCGTTTACAATGGGGAATGATTCGCTGATGATGCGGTCTTATGCATTAATCCACCTCACCAGAAGGCCATTTTCTCATGACTGACTCCTCTCTTGCCAAGCCGTTGAGCTGGGCTGAAGCGTTGCAGGCGTTTCTGCATCCGCGTGTTATCACCATGTTGTTCCTAGGGTTTTCGGCGGGGATTCCGATCCTGTTGATCTTTTCTTCCCTGTCGTTGTGGTTGGGCGAAGCGGGGGTGGAGCGCAAGGCGGTGACGTTTTTCAGTTGGGCGGCGTTGGGGTATTCGTTCAAGTTTGTGTGGGCACCGTTAATCGACAAACTGCCATTGCCATTTTTGACCGCATGGTTAGGTAAGCGGCGGGCGTGGTTGTTGGTTGCTCAGGCGTTGATCATTGTGGCGATTGTGTTGATGGGAAATATTGATCCGGCTCTAGGGCAAGACCATTTGGTGTTGATGGCGTGGGCAGCCGTTTTGCTGGGGTTTTCATCGGCAACGCAGGATATTGTGATTGATGCGTACCGGATTGAGGCGGCAGAAACCCGTTTGCAGGCGATGATGTCTTCCACGTATATCGCGGGTTATCGGTTGGGAATGATTGTGGCGGGGGCTGGGGCGTTGTTTTTGGCGTCTTGGCTGGGGTCGGAAAAAGAGCATTATGTGTACGCGGCATGGCAGTGGACGTATTGGGCAATGGCAGCGACGATGTTGGTGGGGGTGGTGACAACCTTGGTGATTCCCGAACCGGAGCAAAAGCAGGTGGATCGTTACCATTACGCGGCGCTGGATTATTTGCGTTTGGTGTTGGTATTTGCCGCAGCGGTATCCGTATTTGTGTTGGTGTTTGCTTATACGAAAGGAACGTTTGGGGAATGGCAGGCAGTGGTGGATGATGCGTTTGCCGGTTTCGGTTTGGAGGCATTGCATTTGCTGATGGCTCTGCTGATGGCGGTGTTAATGGGCTGGTTATTGGTGGCGCTTGGGGCGGTGAATCGGGCAATGGCGCGGGATACGTGGTTTTCACCGATTGTGGATTTTTTTCGCCGCTACGGGGTACGCACGGCGTTGTTATTGTTGGCATTGATTGGTTTGTATCGGATTACCGATATTGTCCCCGGTGTGATTTCTAACGTGTTTTACCAGGATCTGGGGTTTAGTAAGCCGGAAATTGCGACGGCGGTGAAAACTTTTGGGGTGGTGGTGAGTATTGCCGGGGGATTTATGGGCGGCTTGTTTGCGACCCGCTATGGGGTGATGCGTACCTTGATGTTAGGGGCTATTCTGACGGCGTTTACGAATTTGGTGTTCGTGTGGTTAGCGTATGTCGGGCATGATGTGACGGTCATGTACATCGCGGTGACGGCGGATAATCTGGCGGCAGGGTTTGCGAGTGCAGCATTTGTGGCGTTTTTGTCGTCCCTGACCAGCGTATCGTTTACAGCGGTGCAATACGCGATTTTCAGCTCGTTGATGACGCTATTGCCGAAAACCATTGGCGGGTATTCCGGCACAATTGTGGATAATATTGGCTACCCCGGTTTTTTCACTTTTACTACTTTAATTGGCATTCCAGTGCTGTGGTTGGTCTGGGCGGCGGGTAAGCATTTGAAGGTGGAATGAGACGGGTGCAGATTGTGCCTCATTAATGCAGCGCTTGGATGACAGGAATCTCTAATTCGCTGTAGTGTTTTTTAGAGGTGTGGCGATGATTTTGGTTAGGGTCAGTGCTGTGCGAATCGTAAATGCTGTAAATAATGCCCAAGTCTTGTTCGATTTCAACGTGACGGTAGGGGTGCAGGTGCCGGATCGCTTCGATGGTGGTGGTGTAGGGCAGTGGTCCGGTGGTTCTGACCACGCCCCAGAAGCCTACCCCAACGGTGGTCACGTCGTAGTGTAGGATGTTGTGAATCACTTGTTGGATGACCGCGAATAGAAAGGGATGACCGGCAGCCGCGATGACATGCCATTGTTGGAACTCGCCGCCTTCAATCGCTGCGAGTTCCGGGTGCAGCCCCCAAGCGTGGTATTTGTTTTGATCCCACTTGGAGAGGATATAACGGTCATCGGGTAATAGTACGTCATCCAGCGGGCGG
Source organism: Thiothrix winogradskyi (assembly GCF_021650935.1). Taxonomy (NCBI): domain Bacteria; kingdom Pseudomonadati; phylum Pseudomonadota; class Gammaproteobacteria; order Thiotrichales; family Thiotrichaceae; genus Thiothrix; species Thiothrix winogradskyi. The sequence goes on from NZ_CP091244.1 coordinate 1,237,543, forward strand.
GTCGTGGTGCTTTTCATATCAAGGTAGACGCCGCCTTGTGCATAAATGAGCAAATACCGAAAAAAATCAACCCGTGCTGCTCCGTATGCTGGGTCGATCAAACGGTAAATGTCTACTATTTCCTGCCCATAATGTTGCCGGATGATGGTCTCAATGTCAGCGTCATCATATAGCCGGTATTCCCAGTCAGGATTTAGCTGCATGATTCTAGTGATGTTGTCCTGTAGCGGCGTTGGCAAGCCGGTTTTGGAATAATAAGTTTGATGTATTACTTTAGCTATGTGTTTAGCTTGTGGGGTCGTGGCTATCATTGGCAGGTGTGACATGTTTCCCTCGTCTGTAAATAGGCAGGTCAATGCTTATGCTGAGCCGATGATTTGTGTGGGGTGCAGTGTTAAGCGATAAGTGTTGCTGATTTGCTTACTGATGGCATTCTTTCGACCGCATCTATCTCTAAAGTAATAGATGTCATGTTACAATATACTGCGAATTGTATATTTAGGAATAACTATGACGACTCAACCCCCAAAGATTATTTACACCTTAACGGATGAAGCGCCATTATTGGCGACCTATTCGTTATTACCCATTATCAAACGGTTTACGGCGGCGGCAGGTATTGAAGTCATGCAAAGTGACATTTCCGTGGCAGCCCGCATTCTTGCCGAATTCCCTGACTACCTGACTGAGGCGCAACGTGTGCCAGATAATCTGGCGGAATTGGGGCGGCTGACACAAGTATCTGATACCAATATCATTAAGTTGCCCAATATCAGTGCTTCGATGCCGCAATTGAAAGCCGCGATTACCGAGCTGCGTGCCAAAGGTTTTGCCGTGCCAGAATACCCTGAAAATCCGCAAACGGATGCCGAAAAGCAGCTACTGAACCGTTACGCCAACGTATTGGGCAGCGCAGTGAATCCGGTCTTGCGTGAAGGCAATTCCGACCGGCGGGCACCACCTGCGGTGAAGCGTTACGCACAGAAAAACCCGCATTCGATGGGGAAGTGGAGTCCAGCGTCGCGTACTCACGTTTCGTTTATGCGCCGTGGTGATTTTTATTCCAGCGAAAAGTCCATGACGATGGCGCGTGATTGCGATGTACGCATGGAGTTGGTGATGGCGAATGGTCAAATCATGCGCTTAAAGGAAAAGACTTCGTTGCTGAAAGACGAAATCATCGACAGTATGTTCATGAGCAAAAAATCCTTGTGTGCGTTCTACGAAGAGCAGCTTCAGGATGCTAAAGAAACCGGCATTATGTTTTCCCTGCATGTGAAGGCAACCATGATGAAGGTGTCGCACCCCATCGTGTTTGGTCACGCGGTTAAGGTGTTTTTCAAGGATTTATTTGCCAAGCACGGCGAGCTGTTTGCGCAGTTAGGGGTTAATCCGAACAATGGCATGAGCAGTGTTTACGAGAAAATTCAGTCGCTGCCAGCGGCACAACGCGCGGAAATTGAGGCGGATATTCAAGCCTGTTACGCCAGTCAGCCAGAAATTGCGATGGTTGATTCCGACAAGGGCATTACCAATTTGCACGCGCCGAACGATGTGATTGTGGATGCGTCGATGCCTGCGATGATCCGCAATGGCGGCAAAATGTGGGGCGTGGATGGCAAGCTCAAGGACACCAAAGCGGTGATTCCCGAAAGCACGTTTGCGCGTATTTATCAGGAAATGATCAATTTTTGCAAAACCAATGGCGCATTTGATCCGGCAACGATGGGTTCAGTGCCTAACGTGGGTCTGATGGCGCAACAGGCAGAAGAATACGGTTCGCACGACAAAACGTTTGAAGTGCCAATCGACGGCGTGGCGCGGATTGTGGATGATCAAGGCAAAGTGCTGATGGAGCAACACGTCGAAGCGGGTGACATTTGGCGCATGTGCCAAGTGAAAGATGCGCCCGTGCGTGATTGGGTGAAATTGGCGGTGAATCGTGCACGTCAGTCGAAGATACCGGCGGTATTCTGGCTCGACCCGTACCGTCCGCATGAAGCGGAATTGATCAAAAAAGTAAACTTGTACTTGAAAGACCATGACTTAACGGGTGTGGAAATCCACATTATGTCGCAAACACGGGCGATGCGTTTCACCTTGGAGCGCATTGTACGGGGCATGGATACGATCTCCGTGACGGGTAATATTTTGCGCGATTACCTGACCGATTTGTTCCCGATCATGGAGTTGGGAACCAGTGCCAAAATGCTGTCGATTGTGCCGCTGATGGCAGGTGGCAGTTTGTTTGAAACGGGGGCGGGTGGTTCTGCGCCCAAGCATGTGCAACAGTTGACCGGTGAAAACCATTTGCGTTGGGATTCCTTGGGTGAGTTCTTGGCGTTGGCGGTGTCCTTGGAAGAGGTGGCTATCCAAACGGGGAGTCCGCGTGCCAAGATTCTGGCAACGACGCTGGATTTGGCAACCGGCAAGCTGTTGGATAACCGCAAGTCGCCGTCTGCTAGGACGGGGCAGTTGGATACACGCGGTAGCCATTTTTATTTGGCGCTGTATTGGGCGGAAGCCTTGGCAACGCAAACGGATGATGCAGCATTAGCCGCACAGTTTGCGCCGCTGGCACAAGCCTTGGCAGAGAATGAGCCGGTGATTGTGGCGGAATTGAATGCGGTGCAAGGTCAGCCGGTGGATTTGGGCGGTTATTATTACGCTGATCCGGCAAGGATGGCGCAGGTAATGCGTCCGAGCGCGACGTTGAATGCGGCATTGGCAGCGGCAGCCGTTTAAGATAAAGAAACCCCTCCCCGACCCTCCCCTTATCAAGGGAGGGAGCAAAGAAAAGCATCTTCCTCTTGTCCCTCCCCTGACAAGGGGAGGTTAGGAGGGGTTTCTTCATTCCAAGGTCTTAAACAACACCTGCGAATTGCGCTGGTAGTTATACAGCGATTTCTTATTGGCAGGCAGTTCATCCACGCTGCCTTTTTCAAAGCCGCGTTCCCGAAACCAGTCGGTGGTCTGGGTGGTCAGCACCAGCAGGCGGGTTTTGCCTTGGGTTTTCGCGAGTTGTGCAATGTGTTTGAGGAGTTTATCGCCCCGATTGCCGCCACGATCGTGCTGGCTGACGGCGAGGCAGGCGAGTTCGGCAACCTGTGGATCAGCGGTATCGTAGAGGGCAACGCACGCAATCACCTCGCGGTCGCGGATGATAATGTGGAAGTTATGGATTTCCAGTTCCAGTTGTTCGCGGGAACGTTTGATCAAAATGCCGCGTTCTTCCAGCGGGCGAATCAGTTCCATAATCCCGCTGATGTCTTCAATCGTCGCGGCACGTAGGCGTTCAAACTGTTCGGCGGCAATCATGCTGCCCACGCCATCGCGTGTATACAGTTCCAGCAGCAATGCCCCATCAATGTCCGCGTCGAGTAGGTGGATGCGTTCCACTTGGTTTTCTGAGGCTTCAATCACGGCGGGTAGCAGCGAGTTGTAGGGCAGGCTGGCTTTGGCTTCCTCAAGGGTGAGTTCGTGCGGCAAATTCAGCGGCTGATGGCTGAGGAATATCAGCTTGTCGGCTTTAATCGCTGTGGTGGCAGCGACCGCGACTTGTTCGTAACGCAGGTTGTAGGCTTCGCCCGTCGGTGAATAGCCCATCGGCGAGAGCAGCACGATATTGCCGGAATCGAGTTGCTGTTGCATCAACGTGTGGTTGATTTTTCGCACCTGTCCGCTGTAGCCGTAGTCGATGCCATCGCAAATACCCAGCGGACGTGCCGTAATGTAATTGCCAGAAATAATCCCTAAACCTTCATTATTTAGCGATGGTTGATTGAGCGCATGGGTCAGCAAGTTTTCGATGCGGATACGCAAAAAACCGATGGCTTCCTGTGCCGCCAGCAACGACGTGCTGTCGGTAACGCGAATGCCTTTGTGCAAGCGAATCGGGGTGTTAGTGCGGTGCAAGCGTTCGTCAATTTGCGGGCGCGTGCCGTGTACCAGCACCAGCCGTGCGCCGAGGCTGGAAATAATGGCGAGGTCTTGCACAATTTGCCGAAAGTGTGGCGTGGCAATCACTTCACCAGCAAACGCGATCACGAAAGTTTTACCCCGATGGCTGTGGATGTAAGGCGCGGCTTCGCGGAAAAACGTGACGCTGTGCGGGTTGGGTGCTTGCCTCATGTTGATTACCCTTGGGTTAGCAACATCTGATCAACCAAGTCGCAAATACAGTGGATGAGCAGCAAATGGGTTTCCTGAATCCGCGCTGTGCTGTCAGCGGGGACACGCAGTTCCACATCACCCGCTTGCAACAGCGCTTTCATGCTGCCACCCGCTTTACCACTCAGGGCGATAACCTGCATTCCGCACTCATGCGCGGCGTCGATAGCGCGATTCACGTTGGTGGAATTGCCGCTGGTGGAAATTGCCAGCAATACATCACCCTTGCGCCCCAAGGCTTCGATTTGGCGGGAAAATACCCGTTCGTAGCTGTAGTCGTTGGCGATGGAGGTGAGGGTGGAAGTATCCGTGGTCAGCGCAATCGCGGGCAAACCCCGACGTTCTTGCTCGAAACGGTTGAGCATTTCGGAGGAGAAATGTTGCGCATCCCCCGCCGAACCGCCATTGCCGCAACTGAGGATTTTGCCGCCGTGTTGCACCGTGTCGAATACCAGCGTAGCGGCGGCGAGAATCGGTTCTTGCAATACCGCGAGGGCTTGTTGCTTGGTTTCAATGCTGGCAGCGAAGTGTTGTTGGATACGTGTCTGTAAATTCATGGAATTCATGGTTTAGCCCGAGTCGAAAGCGTTTTTGATCCAAAGGATAGCGTTATCACCTTCGACCGCTACCACGTCAAAACGTGCCTGGGCATCCGGTGCGCGGTATTGCAAATAATGTTGTGCGGTGCGGATGATACGCGCTTGTTTGCGTGGGTCAATACTGTGCAATGCGCCGCCGTAACGGGTAGTTTTGCGGTAGCGCACTTCGACGAACACGATGACATTGCCATCGCGCATAATCAGGTCGATTTCGCCCATTTTCAGGCGGTAATTCTGGTGCAGCAGGTGTAAACCGCTGGCTTGCAAATGTTCACAAGCCAGTTGTTCGGTGCTGATGCCGCGTTGCAGGTGCGGCGCTTGCGCCTTATTGTCCAACGGCTTGCGGTACGCCGTTAGCAAACGTGGCGAATAGCAAGGTGCGTTGAACTTGGCGATTGCCCATTAAACGGATATTGCCGGTTTTGCCATTGACTTGCGTATTGGGGTTACGCGCAATGCTGGGCAGGTTTTTGGCAATCAGGAATGCATCCATCCCCAGTGCGAACATACGCGGGAATTGCGAGTTGTTGAGTGTGCCGGATTGCAAGCCTTCCATCACCCAAGGGATTTCGGTGTACATAATGCCGTCAAGGTCGGCATCTTTGCCAGCATCAACCCGCCCGGAAAAAATATGTGAGGTGGCATAAATCGGCAATTCCGGCGCTTGTGCGGCTAACAAGGGGCGCATTAGGCGGGCTTGGCTGGGGGATGCTGCCAGGAACACCATGCTGGCGCGACCTTGGGTGGCGGCTAAGGCATTTTGTACGTTTTGCAGGTAAGCGTTAGATGGGGTATCAGCAAATTGTTGAATATTGATCACTTGACCGCCTTTGGCTTGGTAGGCGGCACGGAATGCGCCGGAGATGCGATCCCCCCAACTGGAAGCGGGCGCTAACACGATGGCAGTGCGTAAGCCACGTGCACTGGTGGTTTCGGCGACTTGACGGGCTTCGTCTTCTGGCAATAACCCGAATTGGTAAAGCGCACCGGGTATATTACGGCTATTGGTCAGGTAGTTCAGGCTGAGCAGGGGTTTGGAGAGCACTTGCGGTTGGGCGAGTAATTCAGCTAAGGATTCTTTATCCAAGGGGCCGATGACAATATCCGCACCATCGGCGACGGCGCGTTGGTATTGGGCCACTGCACCGCCTGCACTGACATCATAGAGTTGTACGCTGGTTTCGCGGGCAACACTGTTACGGGCGGTGTCGATACCCCGGTAAATTTCTTGGCCGACACTACCCAATGCCCCGGATTGTGGCAGGAGTGCCGCTACGCGCGTGACGCTGGTGGGTACAAGTGCCGTTTGTACATTTTGGACACTGGGTGCAGCACCGCCACCATTGCCACTTGCCATCGCTTGGGCGCGTTGCTGGATGTGTTTAACTTTTTCACGCAAGGCTGGGGACAGGTTATCCAAATTAGTGGGTAAGGTGCGCAGTGCGAGTGCGGGGTTGTTTTGTTGCAACGCCAAGAGCGCTCTGACATAGGCTTGGCGGGCGCGGTTCTCACCATCGAGGGCGGAAGCAGGCACTTTTGCCAGATAGGTGTTGGTTAAATTGGCATCGCCGATGGAGGCGGCAATTTCAGCCGCTTGCAAAATGACGCGCTCGCGTTGCGGGGTGGGGTAGCGTGCGGCGGCTGCGTAATAGGTTTGCGCCGCTTCGCGTTTTTTCCCCTGATTAAAGAGTGCGTTGGCTTGTTCAACCGTGGCATTGCCTTGGGTGACTGAACTGCCGTCGGTATTGATGAAGTCGTTGGGCGAGCAGCCTTGCAACATCAATGGGACAGCCAATAAGGCGATGGCGCAGTATTTCAGAATGCTTTGGTGAAATCGTAATGGCATGGTGTGCTTCCTGGTACCTGTTTGTGGGGTATGGTTGCCGAAATATAGCATTTTTTGTTGGGTATGACGTATGTTTGATACGGCTGGCGGTATTTTACTGTGGGTATTCTGGCGTTTGCCCACTGATAAACATCAATTAAGCCTATTAACAATCCGGCTATATGTCGAAAATAGGACTATGCTTGTTGACGAGAGTTGCTACTAATAAGTAAGGGAGGTGTTCTAATGTCCACAGGTTTGGCTGTTGCTATTTTGTGTGCGCTTGCCGCACTCGTCTATGGTCTGGTGACGACGCGCTGGGTGCTTGCCCGCCCGGAAGGGAATGCAGAAATGCGGCGGATTGCGCAGGCTATTCAGGAAGGGGCGCAAGCTTATTTGAATCGTCAATACACCACGATTGCGGTGGTGGGAATTCTGTTATTTGCGGTTATTTTTATTGCACTGGGTTGGCAAACCGCAATTGGTTTTGCGCTAGGTGCAGTGCTATCCGGTGCGACGGGTTATATCGGGATGAATGTGTCGGTGCGGGCGAATGTGCGCACGGCGGAAGCCGCCAAAGACGGCTTGAATGCGGCGTTGGATGTGGCATTTAAAGGTGGAGCGATTACCGGCATGTTAGTGGTCGGCTTGGCATTGCTAGGTGTGGCGGGTTATTACGCGGTATTGACCCTGACCGGCACATCGTCGATGGACGCGATTCATGCGTTGGTGGGCTTGGCATTCGGTGGTTCCTTGATTTCGATTTTTGCGCGGTTGGGCGGTGGCATTTTCACTAAGGGCGCGGATGTCGGCGCGGATTTGGTGGGTAAGGTGGAAGCGGGTATTCCGGAAGACGATCCACGTAACCCGGCGGTGATTGCCGATAATGTGGGGGATAACGTCGGTGACTGCGCGGGGATGGCGGCGGATTTGTTTGAAACCTATGCGGTGACGATTATTGCGACCATGTTGCTTGGCGGCTTGCTGATGGGTGGCTCGGAAAATGCCATTGTGTACCCATTGGTGTTGGGGGGCTTTTCCATTCTGGCGTCGATTTTAGGCGCGATGTTTGTGAAAGCGCGTACCGGCGGCAAGATTATGAATGCGCTGTACCGTGGTTTGGCGGTGGCAGGTGGGGCGTCACTGATCTTTTTCTACCCTGTTACCGTGATTATGATGGGAGATAACCCGGATTATTCCGTGAATGCACTGTATGGCTCGGCAGTGATTGGCTTGGTGCTGACGGCGGCAATGGTGTGGATTACGGAATATTACACCGCTACCGAATACAGCCCGGTGCGGCATATTGCACAAGCGTCTACTACCGGACATGGCACTAACGTGATTGCGGGTCTTGGGGTGTCGATGCGTTCCACGGCAGCACCGGTGTTGGCGGTGTGTTTGGCAATCTGGGGTGCTTATGAACTGGCGGGGTTGTACGGAATTGCGATTGCAGCAACCTCAATGCTGTCAATGGCAGGGATTGTGGTTGCACTCGATGCTTACGGCCCGATTACTGACAATGCGGGTGGTATCGCGGAAATGGCAGGTTTACCCGATGATATTCGCAATATTACTGACCCGCTCGATGCGGTGGGCAATACCACAAAAGCCGTGACCAAAGGTTATGCGATTGGCTCAGCGGGCTTGGCGGCGTTGGTGTTGTTTGCGGATTATACTTATGCCTTGTCAGCGGCACATCAGACAGTAATGACCTTTGACCTTTCCAATCATTTGGTCATTATCGGTTTGTTTATTGGTGGGATGGTGCCGTATTTGTTTGGGGCAATGGCGATGGAAGCCGTGGGGCGTGCTGCCGGTTCGGTGGTGGTGGAAGTGCGCCGCCAATTCCAGACGATTCCGGGCATTATGGATGGCACAGGCAAGCCGGAATACGGTACTTGCGTGGATATGCTAACCAAATCGGCAATTAAGGAAATGATTGTGCCGTCATTATTACCAGTGGCAGTACCGGTGATTGTGGGGCTGACCTTGGGGCCACAGGCACTCGGCGGGGTGTTGCTGGGAACGATTGTGACGGGAATTTTCGTGGCAATTTCCATGACAACCGGCGGCGGTGCTTGGGATAATGCCAAGAAATACATCGAGGAAGGCAATTTCGGTGGCAAAGGTTCGGAAGCGCATAAAGCCGCTGTGACAGGCGATACTGTCGGCGACCCGTACAAGGATACGGCAGGCCCTGCGATTAACCCGTTGATCAAAATCATTAACATTGTCGCGTTGCTGATTGTGCCGTTGTTGGCGTAAGGTAGTGCATGGCTGGCGTTGCCAGTCAAAACCAGAAGCCCGCCCTTCGTGGTGGGCTTCGTTGTTTGGGGAAGTGGATGAAACAAGGCATTTTATACTGCGTGGCAACGCCCATCGGTAATTTGGCGGATATGACGGAGCGTGCCAAGCGTATTTTGGCGGAAGTGGATAAGATTTATGCGGAAGATACCCGCGTGACCCGTGGTTTGCTCACCCATTTCGGCATTCAAGGGACGCTGGCGAGTTTGCACGATTACAACGAGGCGGGGCGCGTTGCCAGTATCCAAGCCGAATTGGAGCAGGGTATGCAATTGGCGTTAGTCAGCGATGCGGGTACGCCGTTGATCAGCGACCCCGGTTACAAGCTGGTTCATGCCTTGGGGAATTCAGGGTGCAAAATTGTGCCGATTCCGGGGGCAAGTGCCTTGATTGCGGCGCTGTCGGTAGCGGGGTTGCCGACGGATCGGTTTGTATTTGAAGGTTTTTTACCGGCAAAAGCGGTGTCGCGGCGCAAATGGCTGGAAAGTTTGGTAGATGAGCCGCGCACCTTGGTGTTTTACGAATCCAGTCACCGTATTGCTGAGATGCTTGCGGATGTGGCAAGCACCTTGGGTGAGGAACGCCCGGTAGTGGTATTGCGCGAATTGACCAAGCTGTTTGAAAGCATTTACCGGGGTAGCGCGGGTGAATTAGTCGCGCAACTGAGTACCGATACCAATATGTCACGCGGTGAATTCGTGGTGGTGGTGGCGGGTAAGGTGGCGAATGAGGATCAGGAACAACTCAGTGCCTTGCGTGCGGACAGTATTCTGGCGGTGTTGCTGGAAGAGTTGCCGGTGAAACAGGCAGCAGCGATTGCTGCCCGTTTGACGGGATTGCCGAAAAACCAGTTGTATAAGCAAGCGCTGGCGATGGTTTAGGCGGCTGATTCTGGCGCTTCACTGGGTTCTTCGGGGCTATTGATGACGATGAGTTTGTCGGGGTCGAGTGCTAAAATTTGTTGCGCAATGTCGAGCGGAATCAGGCAACGTTTGCCACCTAAAAAGATAATCGCGAGTTCGCCAGCGGCTAAGGCTTGCTGTTGGGCTTCGGTGACGTAGAGGTATTTGATATTGTCACCGACCACAAAATTGTAGCGAATGTCAGCATCGTCGACATTCTGTAGGTTGGCGCTGATGAGCGCGGCAACTTGTTCGCGGGTTTGTTTGCGGCGAGCGGCGATTTCACGCTGGCGTTGTTCGGCTTGTTCTCGCTCTTCGCGTTCGGTTTTGGCGCGGGCTGCGTAAAATTGTTCGAGGTCGCTTTTTTCTTTGGGAGCTGGGCGTGGTGCTTTATTTTCAGTGCGTTGCGGTTTTTCTGGGGCTACGGCTGGGCGGTTGTCACGACGCGGGGCTTTATCGCGCGGTGGGGCTTGCCGTGAGGGAGCAGGTTTGGGTTGGTTAGCCTTTTCAATCTGTGCTTCGGTGACTAGCCCCGCTTTGAGGAGTTGGTCGCGTAATGAGTGTGCCATGCTGTTCTCTTGAAATTGTCGACAAGTAGTGGTGGTTAGTTGCTGTTAGATTCGTTAACAAGCGGTATAATACCGTGATTTTTACACAAGAGTAGAGTAAACCATGAATATTGATAAAGTTCCTGCTGGGCGTGATGTTCCTGATTGCGTGAATGTCATCATTGAGATTCCGGCATTGTCGACGCCAGTCAAGTATGAGTTGGATAAGGAAAGCGGGGCGTTGTACGTTGACCGTTTCCTGTCTACCCCGATGTTTTACCCAGCAAATTATGGGTTTATTCCGCACACGTTGGCACAGGATGGCGACCCTACCGACGTGTTGGTGGTCAGCCCGACACCGTTGATGCACGGTTGTGTGATTCCGGTGCGCCCGGTGGGTATGTTGAAAATGTCGGATGAATCCGGGATTGATGCCAAAATTGTGGCAGTGCCTGCGCATAAGTTGTCTTCTGGGTATCGCGAAATTAACTCCTATGAGCAACTGCCACCACTATTGTTGAGCCAAATCCAACACTTCTTTGAGCGTTACAAAGAATTGGATGCAGGCAAGTGGGTGAAAGTGGAAGGCTGGGCAGGTATCGAAGAAGCCAAGCAAGAAATTTTAGACAGTATTGAGCGCTATAATACGGAGCAACCAGAGGAGATTCCGTTCTCTTAATCTGTTATAGTCGCCCGATTTCAAGCAGGGCAGACAGGATGCTCGTTAGTACTTTATGAGCGATAGACCGATTAAATTAGAACGCGATGAGCAGCACATGTTCAATGTGCGGGCTGTGGTTGCGGGTGTCTTTATTCTGTTTGCCCTGCTAGGGATTTTGGGGAGGGTTTACCAGCTCCAAGTATCCGATTACGCCAAATATTCTGATCTTTCCCGCCAGCATTATCAAAAACGCATTCCTATCCCCCCCAATCGTGGTCAAATTTATGACCGCAACGGCGTGCTATTGGCTGATAGCCACACGCAATACGTGCTTGAAGTGGTACGTGACAATATCGGTGATGAAAATGGTGACGGTAAGTCGACGTTAGCCGATGTTGATTTATTCGTTGAACGTTTGGGGGGACTTATTCCCTTGGTAGAAAAAGATGTGCGTTTGTTCAAAACACAGGCTCGGCGCTTTAAATATCAGCCTATTCCCATTCGGGGCAATTTAACGGAAGAGGAACAGGCGGTCTTGGCGGTGAATGCCCCCCGCTTTCGTGGTGCCAAGGTGGTAAAGCGCATGGAGCGTTACTATCCTTTGGTGGAAACGGCGAGTCATGTGATTGGGTATGTGGGGCGTATTGATGCCCGCGATCTGGAGCGTGTCGACAAGATTGAGTACACCGGTACTACCCATATTGGTAAGTCTGGTGTGGAAGCTTCCCATGAAGACCGTTTGCACGGGAAGGCGGGTTTTGAGCTGATTGAGGTGGATGCGCATGGCAAAAAGCAGAAAGAACTCGGTAAGCAAGAACCAGTAGGCGGGCAGGAGTTGTTTCTGGGCTTGGATATTAATCTGCAAATTGTTGCGGAAAATTTATTGAAAAATGAACGTGGGGCGATTGTGGCGATGGATCCGAGTAACGGTGAAGTGCTGGCTTTGGCGAGTGTGCCGACGTTTGACCCGAATTTATTTATTAATGGTATCTCGCAGAAAGATTACAGCGCCTTGCGCGAAGATCCTGGTCGTCCTTTATTCAATCGTGCCTTGCAGGGAGCATACCCGCCGGGTTCGACGATTAAGCCAATGGTAGGGGTGGCAGGCTTGATTGAGGGTGTTATTACGCCGGGTAGCCGGGTGTATGACCCTGGATTTTTCCGTTTGCAAGGTCAAAAACATGCGTTTCGGTGTTGGAATAAAAAAGGGCATGGTTCGGTTGATTTGAAGTATTCGATCCAGCAGTCTTGCGATACCTACTTTTATGATTTGGCGTATCGCATGGGAATTGATCGTTTCTCAGCAGGGATGCGGCAGTTTGGTTTTGGTGAAAAAACTGGCATTGACTTGCCAGCAGAGGCATCAGGCTTAATGCCAAGCAAGGAATGGAAGGAAAAGCGGCATAAGCGCAGTTGGTTTCCCGGTGATACCGTCAATATTGGTATCGGGCAGGGGTATTGGCTGGCAACACCCCTGCAATTGGCTCATGCCACCACCATTATGGCGAACCGGGGGGTGCGCTTGAAGCCACATGTCTTGCGTGGGGTGCGTACTGCACGTAATCAAGATGAGAGTATTCTTAAGCCGGAGCCGTTTCCAAGTATTGAAGCGAAGGATAATTATTGGACATTGACCATTCAGGGAATGGAAAACGTAATGCGCCCAGGTGGTACTGCGCGGTCATCGGGTGATGGGGCAAGTTACCGCATTGCGGGTAAGACAGGTACGGCACAGGTGTTCGGTTTGGCGGGTGGGAAATACAATGCGAAGCGCATTGCTAAGCGTTTGCGTGACCATGCGTTGTTTGTGGGGTTTGCGCCTGCGGATAACCCTAAAATTGCGGTGGCAGTGATTGTGGAGAATGCGATGGGCGGTGGTGGGACTGCCGCTGCACCGTTAGCACGCAAGCTTATGGATGCGTATTTACTTCAGCAGTACGGTGAGAATATGTTGAAACCAGCCGGTGAAGTGGTGCACCAAGAGCCTGTTTCAGAGACACCGCCCGCAGACGCTGAGAAAAAAACACCGAAAAAGAAAAAACAGGGGGGTGAGTAGTGATTAACAGTTTGTTGCCTTCTTGGTTGATTGTCGCTTTACAGCGGGTGGATGCGGTATTACTGGCGGCATTGTCATTGCTGATCTTTCTAGGGTTGGCAACGCTGTATAGCGCCAGTGATGGCGAGATTGAGCGAGTGCAACGGCAAATGATGCACTTTTCAATTGGCTTGGGTGTGATGTTGATTTTTTCGCAGATCTCCAGCAAAACCCTGCGGCAGTGGTCGATCTGGTTGTACGGTATTGGGGTTGTCTTGCTGATTTTAGTGCTGATTATCGGCGTCACTAAAAAAGGGGCAACCCGGTGGTTGTACATCGGTATTGATATACAGCCTTCAGAAATCATGAAGTTAGCCGTGCCAATGATGTTGGCGTATTACTTTTCAGAGAAACCTTTGCCCCCCCGTTTTATTGATATTGTGATTGCGCTGGTGCTGGTATTAGTGCCGATGCTGTTGGTAATGAAACAGCCGGATTTGGGAACGGCTTTGCTGATTGCAACCTCAGGCTTTTTTGTTATTTATCTGGCAGGGATGTCTTGGTGGCTGATTGGTGGGGCGATTGCTTTTGTCACAATAGCAGCACCCTTATTGTACTTTTTTGGGATGCATGATTACCAACGCAGGCGGGTTGATACACTTTTGAATCCAGAATCGGATTTGTTGGGAACTGGATACCATATTTATCAGTCAAAAATTGCGATTGGTTCTGGTGGGGCTTATGGAAAAGGTTGGATGCAAGGTGATCAAGGGCATCTGGACTTTCTGCCAGAACGGCACACAGACTTCATTTTTGCGATTTTTGGTGAAGAATTCGGCTTAGTCGGTAGTTTGATTTTAATGGGGTTATACCTGTTTATTATCTGGCGGGGCTTATATCTGGCCAGCAAGGGTGAAGATACCTTTGCACGCTTGCTAGGTGGCAGTCTGAGTGTGTCATTTTTCTTTTACCTGTTTGTGAATACCGGCATGGTCAGCGGAATGCTTCCGGTGGTGGGGGTGCCGCTGCCATTAGTGAGCTACGGGGGAACCTCGGTGGTTACGCTGATGATGGCTTTCGGGATCATTATGGGGATGAAGAAACGCAAACGCATTTATCAACGGGATGGCTGAAGACGGATTTTCATGCCCTCCCTCAGGCAGTTTGGAGATGGAGGCTATGAACGTCATGTATGATTCGGTTAAATGGGGTCAGTCACTGGGGAAGCTGGTGAGTGTGGTATTAATGGGGGGAGTGTTAGGGGGGTGTGCGGCGAGTCCGCAATGGCCTTGGGTGTTTGCGCCACCGGGGGCGAATGTGCCGCCTAATCAGCAGCAAAGCTATCCACCGGTTAGACAGACCGTGGTAACGCCTCCGCCTGTTAGTGGCAATATTCCTGCTCCGCAGCAGCCTCCCGTGTCAACAACCCCTCGCCAGCCAGCGAACTACCCGGCAGGATTAGGGGGTGATTACGCCAACTACCCCGCGATGCGCCAGTTCATTGGTAAAATGAATAACCAGCACGGTTTCGATATTGCGTTTTTGGAACAGACCTTTTCCGGGGTACAGCGTGATAAAGAAGCATTGACCAAAGCCGGGGCACCCACCGAAGGACAGGTATGGCGTGCCTATCGCCCGATTTTCCTGACCGAAGAGCGCATTAATGGTGGGGTTGAGTTTTGGAACCGTCACGCTGCCTTGTTGGATGCTGCGACCCGCCAATACGGGGTGGATACGGAGTATTTGGTGGCTATTATTGGGGTGGAAACGCAATACGGTAAAAATACGGGCAAGCACAATACCTTACAGGCATTGACGACTCTGGGCTTTGATTTTCCGCGCCGTGCCAGTTTCTATCAAAAAGAGTTGGAACAATTTTTGCTGTTGTCACGTGAAGAGAAAGTGCGTCCGCAAATCTTCAACGGCTCTTACGCGGGGGCGATGGGCTTAGGGCAGTTCATTTCCAGCAGTTACCGCAGCTATGCCATTGATGGCAATCGCGATGGCAAGCGTGATTTGTGGAATCCGCAAGATGCTATCCCCAGTGTTGCGAATTATTTTGCGAAAAATGGCTGGAAGCGTGGCGCAGGGGTCGCGGTTCCGGCTTATGTTTCTGGTGGAGGCTATGCTAGTATTGCCGAAGCAACACCGAAAAAACCTTCGCGTACTTTGGCAGACTTGGCTGCGAGAGGCGTGCGACCACAGGCGGCGATTAACTCAGCTAAAGTGAGTTTGATCAAGCTGGAAGGCACAACGGATGAATATTGGGTGGGTGGGGAAAATTTCTATGCCATTACCCGTTATAATCCTAACGTAAAATATGCGATGGCAGTACATCAGCTTGCGCAGGAAATCCGTAAGCGTAAGTTTGGTTTTTAAGAGTTATAGTGATAATAAATAGAAGCTGATCCATGTGTTGTGGCGTGGGTCAGCTTTTCTAATGGGCAATGATGAAGCTGGACAATACGATGACAATAAACTGGCGATTTTCGGGAGTCTTATTGGCTTCCATGACCATGAGTTTGGTCGCTTGTAGTGGTAATACTGCTAAGAAAAGTGCGGTAGCATCGGCACAGGTTCCTACGGAGTTGAGTACAGAACCCCGTACTGAGTGTGGTAACGATCCCGCTTACACGATCGAAGGTAAAACGTATCAAGTGCTCGATTCTGCGTCAGGTTATGCCGAGCAAGGTACAGCAGCGTGGTACGGTGCGGAATATCAGGGTACCGAGACGGCTGGTTGTGAAGTGTTTGATATGTATGGTTATTCAGCAGCACACCGTACATTACCCTTGCCCAGTTTTGCTAAAGTAACTAACCAGCAAAATGGCAAGCACATTATTGTGCGTATCAATGACCGTGGTCCGTTTGAGAGTGGTGATTTGATTCAGCTATCGTTTGCAGCGTCTAATGCATTGGGCATTAAGGCGAAAAGCGGTGCACCTGTTGAAGTGGCTGCCATTTCGCCGGAGCAATTGCCACCTGAAGCTCAGGTTGCGGTTAAGCCCATGGTGACGCAACCTGCCAAGACGGCGGAGCCACTGGATAAGTCAAAGCCTTATTATGTGATTGCCGGTACATGGCCTGATCGTAATACCTCGCTGGATATGTTTGTGCGTTTGACTTCGGTGGGTCTGGCAAAAACAGAGATGGCTACCGCGCAGCAAAATGGGCGTGAAATGTATCAGGTAAGGGTTGGACCTTTGTACAACCAAGATCAAATTGATAATGTGAAAGATATACTGCAAAG
Organism: Thiothrix winogradskyi; assembly: GCF_021650935.1. Classification (NCBI taxonomy): domain Bacteria; kingdom Pseudomonadati; phylum Pseudomonadota; class Gammaproteobacteria; order Thiotrichales; family Thiotrichaceae; genus Thiothrix; species Thiothrix winogradskyi. The sequence continues at coordinate 1,253,840 of NZ_CP091244.1, forward strand.
TAACGGCTTGGCGAACTTCAAGGTGGTTGCTGGTAAGTAATTCAGTAAAAGGACTGTTATGTTGATAAGGATTCTTAAGCCGTTATTGTTGGCAGGGTTGCTGGCTGGCGGTATCGTGATGGCTGCACCGGAGTCAGCATCGCCAAACACGGGTGAACCCGCTCCCAAGGATATGTCGACTGCTCCGTACAATGATCCGGCTATTCCGCCGGAAATTATTGCGATGGCACCCGGTGTTCCCGAAATTGAAGCGAAAAGTTATCTGCTGGTCGATTTCCAAAGTGGTGAAGAACTGGCAGGCATCAACCCCGGAATGCGTGTTGAGCCAGCCAGTATTACCAAATTAATGACCGCTTACCTTGTGTATCAGGATCTGGGTAAAGGCAAGGTCAAGCTGGAAGATGAAGTGCTGATCAGCGAAAAAGCTTGGAAAATGGAAGGCTCGCGCATGTTCGTGGAGTTGGGTAAAAAAGTACAGTTTGAGAAATTGCTCAAAAGCATGATTATTCAATCGGGTAACGATGCAGCCGTCGCGTTGGCGGAGCATATCGCTGGTAGCGAAGAGGCGTTTGTGCAACGCATGAATCAGGCCGCGCTTGACCTCGGTATGCAAGATACCCGTTACATGAATGTCACCGGCTGGCCTGCTAAAGATCACTACACCACCGCGCGTGATATTGTGAAGTTAGTGAAGGCATTGGTGTACGAATTCCCGGAATATTACAAGCTGTATGCGCAGAAAGAGTTCAGTTACAACAATATCAAGCAGCAAAACCGTAATCGCTTATTGTGGCGTGATCCAACGGTGGATGGCTTAAAAACGGGGCATACCGAGTCGGCGGGTTATTGTTTGGTTGCGTCCGCCAAGCGTGACAATATGCGCCTGATTTCCGTGGTATTGGGTGCGAAAAGCGAAGAAGCCCGTGCTAATGTGAGTCAGCAATTATTGGAGTACGGTTTCCGCACTTTTGAAACCCATAAGTTATATGCTGCTGGCGCGGTGCTGGCAAAGGTGCGTGTCTGGAAAGGTGAGGCTACTGAAGTGCCTGCCGGTGTGATTGATGATTTATTTGTGAGTATTGCTAAAGGCCGTTATGACCAGTTAAATGGCGGAATGCAGCTTGATAAAGGCATTGACGCCCCCATTAAACGTGGTGACGTACTGGGCAAAGTGATTATTACGGATAAGGAACTGGGCAAAGTCGTTAAGGAAACCCCGTTACTAGCGTTGGAAGACGTGGGCGAGGGTGGCTGGTGGCGGCGGGTGATGGATGGTATCCAGAAGCTGTTCGCGGATTGATAGCGTAAGCGTGAGGATAGGCTGTGGAGCGTTTTGGACAGCAGGAAGAGTTAATACTGGAGTTTCCCTGTGATTTTCCCATTAAAGTGGTGGGACGCGCAGAGGTGGAATTTCACCTGCGTATTTGTGAAATTGTGTGCCGCCATGACAATGACTTTGACCCGGAAGTGCATTTGCTGCGCCGCGATAGCTCGACGGGTAAATACCATAGCTTGACCGTGAATTTACGTGCGACCAGCAAGCAGCAGATTGATGCGGTGTATCAGGATTTAAAAGCCTGCGAGTTGGTGTTGTGGGCGTTGTAAGTGAGGCGGCTTTAACGACAACGCTGCATATCCGTCAATTGGGGGTAGCCCAGTATGCTGCTGTTTGGCAGCAAATGCAGGTATTTACCCAGCAGCGTTTAGCGGATACGCCTGATGAAATCTGGTTGGTGCAACATCCCCCGGTTTTTACGCTGGGACGCAACGGCAAAATGGAGCATGTGTTAGCACCGGGGGATATTCCCGTCATTCCGATTGATCGGGGTGGGCAGGTGACGTATCACGGTCCTGGGCAATTGGTGGTTTACATGCTGTTGGATATTCGCCGTAAAGCGCTGGGGGTGCGTGAGTTGGTGACAGCGATTGAGCAATCGGTTATCGACTTGCTGGCGCATTATGGCATTACGGCTTTGGGCGATAGGGATGCACCGGGGGTTTACGTCGCAGGGCGTAAAATTGCGGCATTAGGCTTGCGTATTTCAAAAGGATGCACCTACCACGGTTTGAGTTTGAATGTGGCGATGGATTTGGAACCCTTTCAGCGCATTAATCCGTGCGGCTATGCGGGTTTGCAGGTGACGCAATGTGCAGATTTAGGGATTGAGCAGACGCCTGAGGCATTAGCCCACGAATTGTGTGAATCCCTTGCACAGCGTTTGCACTATCCCACGTTAGTCTGGTCGTTGGATCAAACGTAGTATGTACTTTTCGTCATCACTTTGGACATAAGCGGCATCAGCAGCTTGCGGGCAAGAAATGGCAGTTTTGCGCCACCGGCTTGCATGGCAACCTCACCGTGATGTTGTTCGTCGGCTTTCATTTTTTGCAGAATCGCCATGTCGGCTAAGGCATGAGGGGGAAGGCGATTGATGTGTTCTTCCAGGTGCTTGATGACTTGATCTTCGGTTTCTTTGACAAAACCCAAGCTCCATTTGTCACCGATTTTGCCTGCAATCGCCCCGATGGTGAATGAACCCCAGTAGAACAGCGGGTTCAGTAAGCTTTTGCGACCGCCTAATTCTTGCAGGCGTTTTTCTGTCCAGTTGAGATGGTCGTTTTCTTCCATCGCGGAACGTTCCATCTGCTCACGGATGTCTTCGCGGTTGGCGGTTAATGCCTGCCCACGGTATAAACCTTGGGCAGACACTTCACCGGTATGATTGATGCGCATCAGGCGAATAACCAAGTCACGCTCTGCATCGTTAAGCGGAGCCGTTTCGGGTATGTCTGCTGCCGGATTCGGGCGTTCCGTTGTCGGTGCGGTGGCGTGAACCACACGCAACGATTGGTCAATTTCGGTCAGGACTTTATCCAGCAGGCTAAGTTTGCGCATCTCGCTCTCCCATGCTTATTTGGTTTCGCGTTTTACCAAATAATCAACGACTTGCAATAAGGTTTCTTCACTGCCAACCATGCTGGGGCTGGTGCGGTATTTGCCATTCACAATAATAACCGGCACGGAGTCCGCTTTGGATTTTTCGCCCACTTCTTTGGCGCGTGCCATCATGGTCTTCATTTCCATGGAGTTCAGGGCGCTCTTGACCTGATCAGCGGTAAAGCCGAGTTCGGTGAAAAAGCGTGTCATGGCATCATCGTCATTGATTTTACGGCGCTGTTTTTGCAGGGCTTCAAAGATTTTCGTGTGTACATGTTTGCTGCCATCGGCATCCAGCATTTGCCCAACGTAGAACAATTTCGCGTGGTATTCCCAGCGCGGGCTGAGGGTAGCAGGCACACGTTGGAAGACTACATTGTCCGGTTTCTTGCTGAGGAATTTCTCAATCGTGGGTTCCAGCGAATAGCAATGCGGGCAGCCGTACCAGAACAAATCCACGACTTCGACTTTTCCTGCCGCAGCTTGCGTGGGAATTGTCGATGGTAAGGTGACGTAATGCGTGCCTTCCTTAAACTCTTGTGCCTGACTGGCTTCGGGAATACAGCCAGTCAGGGCAAACAGCGCAGCCATCATGAAGCCGAGGGTGTGGCTTAATGTGCGTTTCATTGGTTTATTATCTCCCTTTTGTGTTTATTAAAAATACTATCAACCAGTTATTGCAATAACTCGACTTATTAGAGGTGGCGTGATTCTCAAAGTTCACCGTAAGAGTGCAAGCCGGAGAGGAACATATTCACGCCGAGGAATGCAAACAAGGTAATAAATAACCCAACAATAGCCCACCATGCCATTGGGACACCGCGCCAGCCTTTCGAGAATCGCAAGTGCAGCCATGCAGCATAGTTCAACCAAACAATTAATGCCCAAGTTTCTTTCGGATCCCATGACCAGTAGCCGCCCCATGCTTCAGCAGCCCACATGGCACCTAGGATAGTGGCGATGGTGAACCAAGCGAAACCAAGCGCAATGGCTTTATAGGTAACATCATCCAGCATCTCGAATGAAGGCAAGCGTGTCGCCATCATGCCATTCGGATTACGCTGTTGCCCATGATGTTTTAGTAGGTAAGCAATGCTGGTCATAGCGGCTATGGCAAAAGCACCGTAACCGATAAAGTTGGCAGGGACATGAATTTTCATCCAGTAACTTTTCAAGGCGGGTACGAGTGGCTGAATTTCATGTGCACCTCTGCTATAGCTGTACCACAGTAAAAAAGCAACGGCGGCGCTGATGACTAACAAAACAAAACCACCTAGCGACCGGTTTTTGTAACGTCCCTCGTAAAACATATACAACAAGCCAGTAATAATGCAAAACAGAATAAAGACTTCGTACAAGTTACTCACTGGGATGTGCCCAAATTCTGGGTCAATCAGGTAAGACTCATACCAACGTACCATTAAGCCAACAAAACCCATGACCAAAGCGACCCACGTGGTTGCAGAGCCAGTTTTTAGGGCGAAGGTATTGTTGGCAAATAAGCCAGCAAAATAGGATGCCGTCGCGAGCACAAACAGAGCACTCATCCACATGACGGCGGACTGACTGGATAACAAGAACTTTAAGCCAAATACTTGTTCAGCGTTAGCGTAGTTACCAGCATACAGCCAAATACCTAACAGACTTAATAAGGCGACTGCGATGCTATACGGGCGGAAGGCTTTCCAGTACCAACCCAATGCGACCCAAGAAGGCGCAGTGAGTGCAAGAATACCGATTTCGTATTCATCCATCACGTTACCGTATTGGAAGAATACCCAAGCGCTGGCGGCAATGACTAGGGCTGCCCACAACCAATCGGATAGTCGGAGTTGTTGGAAAAAACTGGGTTGATCAATGAGCGAGTCAATGGTTTGTTGGGGGGTCGACATGTTTCACCTCTTGTTTCATCACTTGCTGGAACAGATCCTGCAACTGTTGGAAATAACGTTCAAATTCTGGCTGATTACGATTACTGCTACCTGCCATGATGATTTCCGCTTGGTTGTTGTCCAGCGGTTTAATCCACACCCATATTCTACGATGCGCCACGTAAAATAGGAGAAATACCCCTATTGTTAGCATGAGACTGCCGAGATAAACCACGTCTTTACCGGGCGAGCGCGTGATTTGCAGGCCAGAGGCTTCAATCTGTTTGAAGTTGGTCATGTGGATGAACCAGGGTGAACCGTAAGCAGACAGCTTATCAATGGCTAATAAGCTATCATCAAAGAATAGCCAATCCGTATCACTAGGCTCCGTTGTTACACCTTCTTGCTTAAGGGTTTCTTTGTAGACTTCACGCAGGGCGGCATTGAGCACTTTCATGAAAGCTTCTGCGGCACTTTCCTGCTTGTCTTGCGGAAATTTTGCCTCAATCTCTGCCATGATGCCATCAGAACCTTTTGTCACAAATTGTTCGGTTAAGCGTTGCATCGACTCCACGATCTGCGCTTCAACTGTTGGGTCAGCAACCGTGGTTTTCTGCATCGAGTTGCGAGTGGTCTGGAGCGCCGATTGTTTCACCAATTCGGTATTTTGTATATTGGACAAAAACCGCATAAAACGCTCCATGCTGCCTTTGGGGTCAACAGGGATGTGCAGGTAACGGAAAGGTTCATTTGGCGTGGTGCGTACCCCGCTGATGTAGTAGTTCTGCCCTTTGATGCTCAATGGGTTCATGTAGTTCTGGTATTCGAGCGCTTGTCCGGTGGCATCACGCAGTTTGAACGTAACGCTGGGACCGACGTTTTCTTTCTCAATGTTGCCAGCCCCGTCTTCCATATCATTGATGTTGAACAGGCGGAAATCGTTGAGTTCTAATTTGTATTGCTGGTCGGTGCTGGTTAAAGTGTAGTCGCGGAAAACTTTGCCATCGACATCCTGTGAGGCATAACGATTGCTAAGCGAATGCAGACGTAGCTTGAGTTCGGAACCGCCATCACCGAAGTTGGCTTGGTAGATTGCCACGCCGTTGTGAATTAAGGGGTGGTTGACGGAAATAGTGGTTTCTAGCGGTGCATCAAGCGTTTTATCATAAATCACCAAATCGCTCTCAAACGACTTGGGTTGTCCGGTGCTGTAGTGTTCGACGCGGAACTCTTTGACTTCCACCTCAAACGGCAGGTGCTGTACCAAGTAGCCGTCACGTACTGGCTGGAAAATAATATTTGCACGACTGCCTTCCGGTATGTCGACAGAGCCACGGTAAGAAAAGCTGGTATCGGGTAGCTGGCTGATGGCAGGGACTTCAGAAGCTGGGATATTGCGGGTTTCAGGTTTCAGATTGCCTTGCCATTCTGCAATCATGAGGGGCAGGCGGCTATCCATTAAGCCACCGAGGAAAATGACAATCATGCCAATGTGGGTCAGCCAATAACCCCAGTGGTTTGCACCGCCTTTCATGCCAGCCACAACCGTATGATCCTCAGCTACTTTTTGGCGCATTTTGAAGCCTTGTGCGTGTAGGATCCGGGTTGTCAGCGCTTGCGTGGCAGCAGCATCTTGCACACTGTTGATGGCTATTTGATGCTTCATGGCTCGCAGGGATTTTTCCTGCACGTTTTCGCGGAAGTGCCGTAGTTCGCGGATAATGCCGGGGGTGTTGCGCCCGACACAAGTGGCAATGGAGACCACCAAAAAAGCTAGGATAGCCAAGAACCATAAGGCTGAGTAAACATCGTACAGTTCCAGTGATTTGAACAAATCAAACCAGAAGGGACCAAATTTGAGTTGGTAGCTGGTGTAAGGTTGATTTTGTTGCAGCACCGTGCCGATGATGGAGGCAATGGCGACCACTACCAACAAACTGATGGCTAAGTTCATCGAGCCTAAAAAATTGATCAGGCGTGCACTGGAGCTTGGCGAATTTCTCATATCACAACATCGTCTGGACAAAGTGAATGCATTAAAACAACAAAGGGCGGCAAAAGCCACCCCCTGTTTTACAGCAAAGCATTACCGAATGGTAATATCACTTCTGTAAGCCAGCAATATACTCAGAGACCGCTTCGATCTCGGCATCGGTCATACCAGCGGCGATGTTGCGCATCATTTTGCCCGCATCATTGGCGCGTTCACCTTTACGGAAAGCGTTCAACTGATTTTTGGTGTAAGCGGCATGTTGACCATTGATAGCCGGGAACTTGGCGGCTGGATTCCCAGCACCTGTTGGGCCATGGCAAGCAGCACAGGCAGCAACGCCCGTTGCATTATTGCCACCTTTGTAAATTTGCTCACCTAAGGTCACTTTGGACTGATCCGCTTCGCCCGCTTTCATTACCTGAGAGGAGTAGTAAGCAGCCAAGTCAGCCATGTCTTGATCACTCAACGGCTTTGCCATTGGGCTCATGGATGGGTTAACACGCTCATCATTCTTGAAGTTCATTAACTGCTTCAAGAGATAGCTTGGGTGTTGCCCTGCCAATTTTGGCCATTCAGGGTTAACGCTGTTGCCGTCTGCACCGTGGCAGGCTGCACAAGTCGCGGATTTGGTTTTGCCTGCTTCAGCATTGCCACCCTCTGCCCAAGCAGATGCTGCGACGCTAATAGCCAAGCCACTCAGTACAAGCATGAGTACTTTTTTCATCATCGAAGTGCTCCTAATATCTACAAAATCTGTCATCTTTTTGCACGACACCCAGTGACTTCCCATGTTCACATAAGTGCTATACGCTGCCTAACCGTCTTCTCGCGGTTGCGGCAATTACTTGCAATCATACCGAGTGCATCTTAATCTGCACCCACCCTGACGCAGGCATACCATAATCCACACGCTCTACAAGCTTTTCCAGTGTCGCCCTTTCGCAGTAGCGGGAAAGGTATTCTGAAAAAAACGAATGGATTGTACAACATATTCTGCTTGTATTCTGCAAAAAATATTAGAGAACGCTAACATTATGAATAACTATTATCAACAAGCTACTTTTCTGCAAAGTGCCACCACTCGTAAGACCATGCCCGACGAAGGCGGTTTGGAAATCGCCTTTGCAGGGCGATCCAATGCCGGAAAGTCCAGTGTAATCAATCGGGTGTGTTCGCAAAAGTCGTTGGCAAGAACCAGTAAAACGCCGGGAAGAACCCAGTTGATCAACTTTTTCCAGCTACCGGACGCGAATTTTCTGGTCGATTTGCCCGGTTACGGTTATGCGAAAGTACCGGAGGCGGTTAAGCTGGAATGGCAGAAATTTATCGAATCCTATTTGACGCAACGCAATACCTTACGCGGGATGGTGTTGGTGATGGATATCCGCCACCCGATGACCGATTACGATCAGGCGATGTTGCGTTGGGCACGCAATAGAATGTTGCCCGTGCATGTATTGCTTAACAAGTCGGATAAATTGACGCGCGGGGCTGGGATGAATGTGCTGCTCCAGGTACGCAAGGCGTTGGCTGATTACGGGAACGCGTCGGTACAGACATTTTCCGCGCTTAACAAACAAGGGCTAGACGAGTGCTGGGGTATTCTAGATAAGTGGTTGGGGAAGGATGTCTGAGCTATTCAGGAAGAGTTCATTTCTTTAAGGGTATCCTTCTTTCCGTGGGGAAAAAAGGAACCCCGGCCAAACAGGGGGTCTAAAAAGCCGGGGTTTAACGAACAGGTCTGGATTGGGGACACCAAACCTGTGTCCGTAAACAAGAGACACCGATGCCGGGCTTAAGCATCATTCTGCGTATCTCTTGGTACTTCACGGAAACTTTTAATATATTAGATATACATCTCTAAAATTCAGCTTGGATAATAGCGCATTCCTGCGCACTATAAAAATAAAATAGTTTAATGGGTGGTGTATTTCTGATGATGGGTACATTTCAGGGATTTAGCGCAATCCTTTTTCCCAAAAAGGCTGAGCTGTTGCATTTTGAAGGTTCCCTGTGGGCGTGGGGGCAGATGATTTTTCCATCTTGGGCGGCGCGATAATGACGGTGATGTTTCTCGGACGACCCGCCCGTAACAGTGTCATGTGTACTTCTGTGCCGACCCGCAAATCACCGATGATGTTTTTTACATCAACAGCGCTGTGGACATTCTTGGTATTCATCTTAATGATAATGTCACCTGCTTCGATACCTGCTTTTTCGGCGGGTGAGCCAGCAAGGACTTGATTAATAATGGCTCCTTCGTTAGGTTTAATGCCAAAGTCACGTGCCATTGCTGGATCAATATCTTGCACTTCAACCCCTAGCTGACCACGCTCAACATTTCCATACCGGACAATTTGGGTGATAACACCCGCTGCGGTGTTGATCGGAACGGCGAACCCGATCCCTAAATTGCCACCGCCTTGATCACCAAGAATGGCGGTGTTAATTCCGATTAATTCACCGTTTAAATTGACTAGGGGACCACCTGAGTTGCCCAGGTTAATCGGTGCATCTGTTTGGATGAAGTTCTCGTATTCACTGATGCCGGGATTACGGTGCAGGGCGCTGATAATACCTGACGTTACTGTTTGGCCGATGCTGTAAGGGTTGCCGATGGCGACGACGAAATCCCCGACCCGCAAACGATCCGAATCACCAAAGCGCATGGCAGTCAAGCGTTCGGCTGGAATTTGTATCACCGCCAAGTCAGCACGCGGGTCGATACCAACAACTTCCGCAAGGTATTTGCGCCCATCTTTCAGGGTAACGTGGATGGCGTCGGCGCTTTCAACCACATGGGAGTTGGTTAGTATATGACCGTGTTGTGCGTGGATAATGACGCCAGAACCCGTGCCGTTGATTTGACGTTCACCGGGAGGCGTATCGCCAAAAAAACGCTTGAAAAAGGGGTCATTGAGCAATGAGTCATTGACTGGTTGTCGACCCTCGGTGGCAATATTGACGACGGCTGGGGTGATTTTCTCCAGCATTGTTGCCAGTGAAGGCAATGCTTGCCCATTGACTTCAGTCGGTAGCGCACCATAGACAGTGCTAGGTACGGCAATCGGCAGAATAAAAGCTGCCAATAAAACTATCTTGGACGTAATGGGTAGCATAACCATGTTTTACTTTTCTCGTTATAGAGTATTCAATGTTTTCAGACAGTTATCCGAGGATAAGGTTCTTTGTCAAGCCATGTGCTGTCGAGGGTTCCAAGCAAACAGCGCTTTCATTTTGGCATAATACTCTTTTTGTTCTGCCGTATCAGCAGGCGGCGTATTAACTTGCAGGACGATATACAAATCGCCTGTTTCCTGCCCGGCAAGCCCGCGTCCTTTTAGGCGCATTTTTCTACCTGACTGCGAACCGGGGGGGATTTTTAGGCTAATTCTGCCTGCCAGCGTTTTTACCGTGACAGTTTCCCCAAGTGCGGCTTCCCAAGGTGCAATGGGTAAGTCGAGGTAAATATGGCTGCCTTCGCGTCGATACAGCGGGTGTTCTTTCAGCTTGACCTTTAAGAATACATCAGCCCCGTGTGAACCCTTTCCGGGGATGCGGATTCTTTTATCTTCTGATATGTCGGGTGGAATGCGGATTTGTACGCTGTCTCCCGTCGGCAGGCGCACCGTTTTCAGTCCACGGTAAATGTCTTCGATATCAATGTCTAGCGTGGCTGCGGCTGACGCGCTGTGTGTGGCGCTTGCATTCCCGTTTGAGGTACGCCGAAAACCGTTACCGAATAAGCCTTCAAAAAAGTCGCTGAAGCCTGATGCGGGCTGCTGATTGTTGACACCACGCCGCGCAATCCCTTCAAAAAAAGAGGCATCAAACTGTGGGGAATTATTATTCCAGTTGGGTGGCGGCTTGAAGTTTTGACCCGCACGCCATTCGGCACCCAGTTGATCGTAACGGGCGCGTTTGGTCGGGTCGCTTAGCACTTCGTTGGCTTCATTGATTTCTTTGAAGCGTGCCTCTGCCCCTTTTTCTTGATTGCGGTCAGGGTGGTATTTGGCAGCCATGCGCCGAAACGCTTTTTTAATGCTGTCTTGATCAGCGTTGCGTTCCACCCCTAATACTTTGTAGTAGTCCTTGTATTCCATTTCATACCTCTGCCCCGGAGTCTACGACAAAAAACGCCGCAGGCGCGGCGTTTTCTGACGAACTATGCAATGAATCTTATCACTGTTATTCAATGTTTTGCACTTGCTCGCGTATTTGCTCGATCATGACCTTAAGATCAACGGCAGCTTGGGTGGTGTCGGAATCGTTGGATTTGGAGGCGAGGGTGTTGGCTTCGTGATTGAGTTCCTGCATTAAGAAGTCCAAGCGCCTACCCACCGGTTCGTCGCGTTCCAGTACTGCATTGATTTCATCCAGATGCGCCATGAGGCGGTCGAGTTCTTCTTCCACATCCAGCCGTTGCGCCAGAATGACCAGTTCTTGCTCGACACGGTTGTAGTCAGGGGAAATGTTGAGTTCCTCAATGCGGTTGAGGATTTTTTCGCGTTGCGCGGCAATGATGCCGGGGCGGTGTTTACGAATCCGCACGGTAATTTCGGCAATTTGATCGAGACGTTGGTAGATAAAATCAGCAAGGCGTTTACCTTCGCGTTCCCTCATTTCCAGCAAGTCATCGAGCGTGTCTTGCAGTAAAGCTTTGGCATGAGCCGTCAGAATATCCTTGTCGGGAGTTGCATCTTGCGCCACACCCGGCCAGCGTAAAATATCAACCGCTTTAAGGGGTTCGGGGTTGTCGGTAATGGTTTCCAACTGGCGGCAGGCAATGATCAGGGCACGCGCTAGTGGTTCATTGATACGAATTTCATTGGTGTTGCCGGTCGCAGGTGTAAAGCGCAGGCTGGCTTCAAATTTGCCGCGCTTGAGGCTGGTTTGGATGGTTTCGCGGAAACTGTTTTCCTGACTGCGGAATTCTTCTGGCAAGCGCAGGCTGATGTCGAGGTAGCGGTGGTTAACGGTGCGGGCTTCCCATTGGAGCGTGCCGTATTCAATGGTCAGTTCGCGGTGAGAAAAGGCCGTCATGCTGCGAATCATGGGTATTTGCTTCCGGTATATTGGGGGTAGGGCTTAATGGTAGTCGATTTGTGGGTCAAGTTCATGCTTTTGGCGCAAGATAGCGCGGGCGCATGACCAGATTTCAACCTGTGCAACGCCTTGTGTGTGTAATACCGAGGCTAGTTCGCGGGCAGTTGCACCGGTGGTGATCACGTCGTCAAAAATTGCAATGTGGCGGTAAGGGAGTGGTGTGTGCAAGTGAAAGGCTTGGTGCACGTTGTGTTGGCGCTGGCTGGAATCCAGTTCGGTTTGTGGCAAGGTAAATTTGCGGCGGCTAATGGGGCGGGTTAGGAGCGGAATCCCTAAATGCTTGGCGAGCGGGCGTGCCAGTTCTAGCGCCTGATTGAAGCCGCGTTTATGCAAACGGGCGTTATGCAGTGGCACGGGGAGGATGGCATCCGGCACTTGCGTCAATTGTGGCAGGATGCCGGTCGCGGTTAATTCACCGAGGGTGGCGAGTTCGCGTAGGTTTTTGCCAAATTTGATACCCAATAATAAGTTGCTGATCGGTGCTTGGTAAGCAAATGCACTAATACTGGCGGCACAGCCGGGTAAAGGACGCTGGTCTTCGGCGGATAACCACGGCAATTCAGCATGGCAGTGCTGACAGAGCGGATAGCCGGGAATACGGGTTTCCCCGCAAAACGCGCAACTGGGGTTGAGGTGATGCTGGAGCGCTTGCCAGCGATGCGCGAAGGATTTCACGGCTTGGTGTTGCTTTGCCAGTGAGTGAGAATGCCCAGCAATAATCCGCCAGCCATGCCGTAAATATGTGCGGCGTAAATTACGGGTGCTTCGATTAAGCTGGCGGTGGCTGACTCAGTGCCTAGCCACCAATCCCAGCCGGTTTTTCCGCAGATTCCTAACAGAATGATCGCAGCGGTCAGCCAGTCGCGTTGTTGCAGGCGGTACAGGCCGCCGAGCATAAATAAGCCGTACAAAACCCCTGAAAAGCCTGCGTACCAAATAACCTCAGGGTTAAGCCACCATAAACCGGCTCCCACACAGGTGGCTAAGCAGCCAATTTGCAGCAGTTGCGTGTGTACGCGGAAAGGCAGGGGCGCAATAAACGTTAGCAGCCACAGACCCGCCACATTCAACAGTAAATGCCAATGGTTGGTGTGGACTAAACTGCCTGACCACAGACGCCAGTATTCTCCGTCCACGATAGGATGGCGGTAATACAGTAAACTGTCATGAAAAAACTGTAATAATGGTAGCAACACCGTGAAAATAATGGCGATAATGCAGGTAGTGGAGCATTTACGGAGCGGGTTGGTGGCGTCTGAAGTGTGCAACATGACAGACAGTATGCCAGAATCGTTAGAGTGAATCTTGTTTATGAGGATGAGTGGGCATGAGTATTAAGAAGACTGGGCAGTGCAAGTCAAGTCAGGCGGGTTTTTCCTTAACGGAATTGATGATCGTGATTGTGATCATCGGGATTTTGCTGGGTTTGGTGTTCAGCAATTTGAATGTCATGGGCGATGCCCAAAACCTGAAAGCCAAGAAAGAAGTAGGTGATTTGAAAATCAAGTTGGAAATGTACCGCGCTGATAATGGCACTTTCCCCGCTTCTGGGTCATTGAACGCGCTGGTGAATAATCCGGGGAATGCGCCGCGCTGGCGGCAATACATGAAGGAGTTGCCGAAAGACCCGTGGGGCAATGACTACCGCTACCTGAATCCGGGCACGCACGGTGATGAAATGGAAGTTTACAGCATTGGCCCGGATAAACGTGATGGCACTGAAGACGATGTGGGTAGCTGGCAATTATAAGCACAAGCACGCCTTTCCGCAGGGTTTTTCTTTGCTGGAAATGATGATTGTTATTATGGTTATCGGTATTTTGTACGCTTTGGCGGGTTCAATGTTGAATTTGTCGATGTCTGATCCGCTGAATGAAGAGGTGACGCGCTTACGTGAGCGGGTGCTGATGGCGCAGGATGAAAGCATCGTGCGTTCGCAGGCATTGGCTCTGGGGTTTGGGGATAAGGGTTACGCTTTTTTCGTTCAGAATGACCAGCTTCAGTGGGAGCCTGTCGACAACGATAATTTGCTAAAAGCTTATGAATGGAGGGGCAGCTATCAGCAATCTCTGTACTTGCAAGGTCAGGAAGTTAGCTTGCCGGGTAATGATAAAATCCGCCCGCAAGTGTTTATTTTGCCCACTGGGGAAATGATGCCGTTTGAATGGCATGTGCGCGACAACGCGCAACGTGAAGCGGTGGTTAAGTTCGATAATGTCGGGCGCGAGGTTGATCTTGCTGCGGAGGCCAGTTGACATGCGCCAACAAGGCTTTAACCTGATCGAAATCATGTTTGCGTTGCTGTTGCTGGGCTTGGTCATCTCGGTCAGTGTGGAAACCAGTAGCGGTGATATTGCCAGTTATCAACGTATGAAAGATACCACCTTGGCGCGTTGGGTGGCTTTCAATCAGCTTGCGGTGGTGCAAACGGGTAAAGAATTTCCGGCAGCGGGTAAGTCTGAAGGTAAAGCTGAAATGGGTGAGGGTACCTGGCAATGGCAGCAGGAAATTTTAGCAACACCTGACCCTGATTTACGCAAGGTAAAGGTTAGCGTGTCTCGCGAGGGGCAACCACAGCAAGTTCTGGCGGTGGAATTGGCTTATGTGGCAAATCCTCAGCCTAAAGTACGGAGGCAGGCGCAATGAAACGGTGTGCGGGGGGGTTCACGTTGGTGGAGCTGATGATCTCGCTGGCGATTTTTTCCTTGCTCATCACTTTGGCGTATCAGTCGGTGAATATGTTGCTGGATGTGGAGCGTCAAGTGGAGCAGCCGCAGGCGGATTTGCAACAGTTACAGCGGGCAATGGTGTTTATTGAGCGGGATATGCGCCAGTTGGCAGTATTGCGACCTAAGCGCGAGAGTTTTCAGCAAACGAATGCAGTGGCAAATAATAGTATTGTGCAGCCTGAGGATTTGGGGGTGTTGCTGGAGTTTACACGTGGCGGACATCCTGATGTGGCTTGGCAATTGCGGAATTCCGGTCAAGGGCAAATGCGCAGTGGTTTACAGCGGGTGCGTTATGTGGTCGAAGAGGGCAGGTTGTTGCGGCAAACGTGGGACTTGGTTGATCACCCTGAGCAGGCGGAGCCAGTGTCACTGGTGTTATTGACAGGCATTGAGGGTGAGCCACGTTTTCGGTTTCAGTCGGGAAGAGGTGGCGAATTTAAGGATAATCTTCCCAAAGAGCGTTCAGTTTTAACGGCGCTAGAGTTTTCATTGCAACATAAACGCTTTGGCGCGTTACGGCGAGTTTTTGTCGTATATTTATAAGAATATGCTAATATTCATTGGTGAGCGACTGGAATTCAAGGGCGTTAAACGCTATAGTTCCGCCTAGATTGTTTGGAGGGGATGGAGAGGAGCGGGTGCAGGTAATGCAGTCGGGGAGTTCCTCTTGCGTGCCGTCGGGATCATGCCGCTTTAAGGAAATAAGACCGCCGATGAGGATAAGAACAAATACGCTGAGGTTGCTGCTGGTGCTTGGCATTGTCGGCGGGATTCCTGCTGTGACGCAGGCAGCCGAAGTGGTGCGTGTGGAAACGGTGACGTCTTTGTCCAGCTCGGTGTTGGGAAGTACGGTTATTCCCTATCGGGAGGTTACGTTGTCTGCTCAAGTGCCGGGGGCAGTGAAATTTGTGGCGGGAGAGGCGGGTTCTGGCTTCAATCAGGGCGATGTGATTGTTCGCATAGATGAGTCGCAATTAACCGCGAAGCGCAATGCAGTGTTGGCGCAAATTGCGATTGCTCAGGCAGCCTTGCAAAATTCTCAGGCACAATATACCCGCGAATTGATTTCACCTCGCAGTAAAGACATTGGCGCAATGCCGGGTTTTGGTTTGCCTGCGATGTTTGACATGACGATGGTGCGACCGTTTGCTGATTCCATGATGGGTAACTATGACTCGGATATGGGGCGTTATTCGGACTTAATGAGCAGTGCTACCGGCGTTTCGCAGGCTCAAAGTAATTTGCAACAGGCGATGTCACAGTTGCAGGAAATTGATGCGGCGTTGGGTGATGCCAAGTCCGTAGCGCCGTTTGAAGGCATTGTGCTGGAAAAGTTGGTCGAAGTCGGTGATACGGTGCAGCCGGGGCAGCCATTGATTAAGTTTGGATATGTTAAATACAAGCGCTTGCAGGCAGATGTACCTTCCAGTTTGGTGAGTAATTTGCGCGAGGGTATGATTGTCCCGGCTAAGATTGACGGTAAAGCCTCGATTATGGTGAAACTCACACAAATTCATCCGGTTGCTGATCCCAGTCGTCATACGGTGATAGTAAAATTTGATTTGCCAGTCGATGCCGTAGCAGCACCCGGCATGTATGCTGAGGTATACTTGCCGGAAACAAACGTTGGTGATGCGAAGATTGTGGTCATTCCCAAAACAGCCTTGCTGCGCGGGCGTAGCCTGCCAAGTGTGCTGGTTGTGAAAAATGATAATACCTCCGAATTGCGCTTGGTGAGACTCGGTGCTGAACAAGAAGACGGTAAAGTAGAGGTGGTTTCCGGTTTAAGTGCAGATGAACGGGTGATTGATAAACCACCTGCCACTGCCGCATCGGGTTGGATGCCTTATGCAGAATAAAGATGAATATGATTTCCCCGCTAGGAATGTAATTAATTATGAATGATTCGCCGCACAATGCAGTAGCACCTCAGCACCCGCACCACAATTTGGGTATGGCGGGGGCGATGGCTAAAGCCTTTATTACTTCTCCGCTGTCGTTGTTGTTATTGCTGGCTTTCTTTGCCGTTGGTGTGTTGGGGATGTGGGTGACACCACGTCAGGAAGATCCACAAATTTCTGTACCGATGGTGGATATTTTCGTGCATTACCCCGGTGCGTCAGCACAAGAAGTGGAAAATCTCATTTCCCGTCCTTTAGAAAGCATTATGTCGGAAATGACCGGGGTAGATCATGTCTATTCCTATTCGGCGCGTGAGCAGTCGATGGTGACAGTGCAGTTTATTGTGGGGGAGGAGCTGGAGTCTTCACTGGTTAAACTATATGACAAGCTGGCTTCTAATAAAGACCGCATTCCCTTTGGGGTGCAAGAACCGCTAGTGAAGCCTAAAGGTGCAGATGATGTGCCATTGGTGACGCTAACGCTCTGGTCGAATCAGGTTGATGATGCCAATTTGCGCTTAGTGGCTTTGGATGTGCTGCAAAGTTTGCGTGAGGTCGAAAATACCAGTCAGAGCTTCATCGTGGATGGTCGCCATGAAGAGTTGAAAGTGGAAATTCTGCCGGAGCGTCTGGCAACATTTGGCGTGTCACTGGAGCAAGTGGCAAACGCTATCCGTATGGCAAACTCGGAGCGTAATACGGGGTCAGTTGAACCGGACGAGCGTGTC
This sequence comes from Thiothrix winogradskyi, assembly GCF_021650935.1. Lineage (NCBI taxonomy): Bacteria > Pseudomonadati > Pseudomonadota > Gammaproteobacteria > Thiotrichales > Thiotrichaceae > Thiothrix > Thiothrix winogradskyi. The sequence continues at coordinate 1,271,106 of NZ_CP091244.1, forward strand.
TTTAAGGTTTATAGCGGTGCATTTCTGAGTTCTGCCGAAGACGTTAAGCGCCTGATGGTAGCAGTGATTGATGGGCGACCGGTGTATGTGCGCGATGTGGCAACCGTTACCGAAGAGCCGAGTGATGCAGGGCGTTCGGTTGGGTATTACACCGGAAGTGTGGTGGCAGAGGATGCTGAAAAAGCCGATAACGCACCTGCCGTGACCTTGGCGATTGCTAAAAAACACGGCACGAATGGGGTGGATGTTGCTGAGGCGGTATTGGCAAAGCTGGAAGCACTGAAAGGCCGTATTATTCCCGATAACGTGAATGTTGAGGTAACCCGTAACTACGGTGAAACCGCGAAGGCCAAAGTTAATGAGTTAATTTTCAAGCTGTTCATTGCGACAGGCATTGTGACTGTCTTGGTTTGGTTCTTCTTGGGATTCCGTGCGGCGAGCGTGGTATTGATCGTTATTCCTGCGGTTATTACGACCACGGTATTTTCGGCATGGCTCATGGGCATGACCATTGACCGGGTGAGTTTGTTTGCTTTGATTTTCTCCATCGGGATTCTGGTGGATGATGCGATTGTGGTGGTGGAAAATATTTACCGGCGCTGGTTGCTGATCGAAAATACCGATGTTGACACCGCAGTCGATGCAGTGCGCGAAGTAGGCAACCCGACGATTTTGGCAACAGGCACCGTGATTGCGGCTTTGTTACCGATGGGCTTTGTCAGTGGCATGATGGGACCTTATATGCTGCCTATCCCGGTATTGGGTTCGGTAGCGATGGTGATCTCTTTGTTTGCGGCATTTGCATTTACGCCTTGGTTGACCAATCGCTTTAAGCCATCCTTGAAAAGTTTGCATGAGGCTGCGGAGAAAGAGCATAAGCAAGCAGCACGGATGGAGAAACTATTCCGTGGCATGATTGTGCCGTTGGTGACAGATAAGAAGAAAGGTTACGCCTTCTTGCTGGCTATTATCATGGTGTTTTTTGCATTCATGTTGTTGTTCTACCCGTTGAAATCGGTGCGGGTAAAAATGTTGCCGCTGGATAATAAGCCAGAATTCAACGTAGTCTTGAATATGCCAGAAGGTACTGCACTGCCCGTGACGGCAAACTTAGTGCATTCAATGGCAACCAAGTTGAAAGAAATTCCTGAAGTGACTGCGCTGCAAACCTATACAGGTACTGCTTCACCGTTTAACTTCAATGGTTTGGTGCGTCACTATTACTTGCGTCAGCAATCCTGGCAAGCTGATATTCAAGTGCAATTGACCGATAAGCACGACCGTAAGCGTACCAGCCATGAGATTGCAGTAGAGGCGCGTGCGTTGCTGCAACCCTTGCTGAAAGAGACCGGTGGTAAGTTGCAAGTGGTGGAAATGCCACCTGGCCCCCCGGTATTGCAGTCTGTCGTCGCCGAGGTGTATGGGCCGGATGCGAATACCCGTCGTCAAGTCGCGGCTGATTTGACCAAGCTGTTTGAGCAGGCGGAAAACCTGGATGACGTGGATAACCTGATGGAAGAGGATCATGACATCCTGCGTTTCATCGTGGATTCCGACAAAGCACAGCGTAATGGCATTACTGCTGAAACGGTCAATCGCACGCTGGAAATGGCAATGGGTGGTTTTATTCTTGGTGATATTAAGAAAAATGCCCTGATTGACCCGACCCGCATTGTGATGCAAGTGCCGTTGAGTGCGCGTTCACAGATTTACCGTTTGTCACAACTGCCAGTAACCAATCAGATTGGGCAGTTTGTGCCACTGCATGAATTGGGTACCTTTGTATTTGATAAGCAGGATAAGCCGATTTACCGTAAAAATTTACGGGCGGTTGAGTTTGTTACGGCTGAAACTGTCGGGCGCTTAGCCGCACCGGTATACGGTCAAGGGCAAGTGGAAACTTTGCTGGCAGAGTTTAATAATGGTGAAGGTTATCGTTCACCCGATGGCACGTTGTTGCTGAATGAGGCATACTGGTTGAAATCCCCTCAAGGTGTTGAAAGCAAGTCAGCCTTTGAGTGGGGTGGTGAGTGGACGGTGACGTGGGAAACGTTCCGGGATATGGGTATTGCATTTGCAGCCGCACTGGTGTTGATTTACATGCTAATTGTTGCGCAATTTGGTAACTTTACCCTGCCTGCGATTATTATGGCTCCGATTCCACTAACTTTGATCGGGATTGTGCCGGGTCATTGGCTGATGGATGCGGAATTCACCGCAACGTCCATGATTGGTTTCATCGCGTTGGCGGGAATTATTGTGCGTAACTCCATTTTGTTAGTGGATTTTGCCCGCGAGGCCGTACTCAGCGGTGAGACTGTACTGGAAGCGGTAATCCGTTCTTGTGAAGCGCGGACACGTCCGATTATTATTACCGCGCTGGCCTTGTTTGGTGGTTCAATGGTCATTTTGACAGACCCCATTTTCCAGGGCATGGCAGTATCACTGATTTTCGGCGGCGCAGTTGCAACCTTGCTCACCTTGTTGATTATCCCATTAGGGTGTATTAGTGCAGGTGATTCTTTGAGCGGGTTGCCGCCGTCTGGTGGTGGTAACAGTGGTGGTTCCCACGGTGGACGACACACCGGAACAGGTGATGCGCAAGCGGTAAAGTCCGGTAAAAGTATCGGGGCAGTCGCGCAGGATACGCTGGTCTACACAGGTATGTATTTGGTGTCGTTGGTGGGTAGCTTGGTGGTCGGCATCATCGGTATTTTTGCGGCATTGCGTAAGTTATTAAAAAAGCCTAAGACCAGAGAAACCATAAAACCGCAGGCAGTACGTCAGGAGCCAAAAAAACAAGCGGTTGCTCCAGCAGATGTAACACCACCAGCGGCTATAATACCGCCAGAGGTTGTAACGGAGACACCTAGTGACTCAGTACCAGAAAAAGCAAAGGCTGAGCTTGACAACACCACGCCACAACAAGATGAGACGCCTGTAGGTTCAGTAGAGCCTCAAGAGCGCAAAAAATCCTCCGCCAGGCGGGGCATAAAACTCAAGACGGATATTTAATCTGGAAGGAAGACAAGCATGACGATATTTAACAATAAGCAACGGGCTACCGCTGTTGCCGCAGTGGCAACATCTGCGGCGGTATTTCTGTTGAGTACCAATGTATGGGCGCAAGCGGCAGATTTACCACCGCCACCGCCTGGTCCTTTTATGACGGAAGGTTCTGAGCAGGTAGCAGGTTCTGCCACTGCGCCAGCGGCTCCTGTTGCACCAGCATCCCCCGCTGCCCCTGTTGCCCCTGTGGTTCCGGCTGCGCCTGCTGCGCCCCCAGCGCCTGTGGTTCCTGCTGCACCAGCATCCCCGGCTGCTCCTACAGCACCGGCGACCTCTGTTGCTCCGGCAGATGCTGCGGTTGCAGCGCCCGCAGTGACTGAGCTGAAAACACCAGAGGTTCCTGCTGCACCGGAAGCCAAAGCACCGGAAGCGCCTGTTGCCTCAGCGGCTCCAGAAGCCAAGGCACCGGAAGCGCCTGTTGCCTCAGCGGCTCCAGAAGCCAAGGCACCGGAAGCGCCTGTTGCCTCAGCGGCTCCAGAAGCCAAAGCACCGGAAGCGCCTGTTGCGCCCGCAGCACCTGTTGCCGCTATGCCAGCGCCAGAAACAGCGTCAGCTCCTGCGGCTACAGTGCCTCAAGTACCAGCTCAGCCAACCGCGCCCGCACAACCTGAAGTACCTACTCAGCCGGTAGCGCCAGCAGTGCCTGCACAACCCGAAGTACCTGCTGTACCAGCGGCTCCGGCACAACCTGCTGCGCCTGAAACTAAAGCAGCGCCTGATGTATCAGCCGCACCAACGCCGCCGCCAATGCCGCATCCGCCAGGTTCTTACTATTACCTGTATGCTATTCCAATGCCACAGGGTGTACCCGGTTACGGTAATGCTACAGAGGCAGTGCCTGCGCCGAATATGATGCCTCCTATGCAACTGCAACAAGGGCAGCCAGCGCCGCAGCAAATGCGTGTGCCAGACATGCCGCAAGGTGGCTACCCTATGCCAATGGGGAATGGTAACGCTAGTGGTCAAATGCCAATGCCACCACAGCAACCACCTGTGCAGCAATAATATACCTTACCTGTCGCCCGCCTGTGAGGGCGGGTTGCAGATGCAACCAAACGAAGAGAGCCTTGAATGATTACGTTGATTGGCAACCTCAAGGGTGGAACCGGTAAAAGCACCATAACGTTTAACCTAGCGTTGTGGGTAGCCACCCGCCACAATAAGCATGTGGTGGTATACGACCTTGACCCTCAAGGAACCACCTCCGACGCTTTTGAAATTCGTCAGGAAGAGGGTTTTTTGCCTGCCATTACGCCATTGACATCCGTCAGTGACTTGGGTGTACAAGACAGCAAGTCTGAAGTGTTGGTGGACATGGGGCTGGCTGATATGGCGGCGGTTGAAATGGCAATCAGTAAGGCAGAGCGCATTGTTGTACCAGTTGCACCGAGTCAGGCAGATATTTGGTCTACCCAGCGTTTCCTGAAAATGATTGCGGATATTCGTCAGGGACGTGCGGTTGAAATACTCGGTGTTATCAACAGGGCAGATACCCACCATGCAGTACGCGAAACCTTAGAAGCGGCTGAAGCCATGCAAATGTTGCCCGGCTTGAGCTTGTTGGAGCCGCGTCTGTATATGCGTACCACGTATCGGCGTTCGTTTAGTGAAGGTTTGGCAGTGTTTGAAATGGAGCCGCGTTCTAAGGCGGCATTGGAACTGGATGCATTGGGACGTGCTTTGTATCCTGTATAGACATTATTTTTAATAAATCTGGGGTTTTAAGGAGATTCAGATGCATATTTTTCGTTGGTTAATGAAACATCCGATTTTGCTGGCGTGGTTGCTGGCGGTTATTGCTATCCTGCTGAATTTCAGCGTGGGTACTAAATCAGTGGAACACGCTGACAAGGTTGCAACCAAACTTGGACAACCTGCTGCGGAACAGTCAGCCCATGCTGCTGCGCCAGCGGTAGTTGCGGAACAACAGCCCGTTCAAGCTGCTGCGCCAGCGGTAGTTGCGGAACAACAGCCGGAAAAACAGCCCGTTCAAGCTGCTGCGCCAGCGGTGGTTGCGGAACAGCAGCCCGTTCAAGCTGCTGCGCCAGCGGTAGTTGCGGAACAACAGCCCGTTCAAGCTGCTGCGTCAGCGGTGGTTGCGGAACAACAGCCTGTTCAAGCTGCTGCGCCAGCGGTAGTTGCGGAACAACAGCCTGTTCAAGCTGCTGCGCCAGCGGTAGTTGCGGAACAACAAACGCAAGCGGTTGCACCGGCTGTAGCTGGTACGCCAGCGGATTTGTTGCGTGCGGCACGTGAAGCGTACTGGGCAAATGAGTTGGATAGAGCAGCAGGTTTATACAATGATCTGCTCAAGCAAGCGCCTGATTCTTTAGAATATAAAGGTGAATTGGCGAACGTGTACTGGAAGCAGGGCAACGCACAGCAGGCAGCTACTTTGTTCGCCGAAGTCGCGCCCAAGCTTGCGGCACAGGGTCGTGTTACTGAAGCATTAAACATGAAGTTGTATGTGGATATGGTAAACCCTGAGCTTGCCAAGCAAATTGATGCTGCCCTAAAAAAATAAAACAGGGTAGGATTGTGTCAGTAGTTGCGCAGGATTAAGTTGCAATATCTTGACCTGCCACTACTGCTACATTGCATGTAAAAGAATAAGATTAGATCGCAAAGGATGTTTGGGAGATAACATTTATGAAAAACGCATCGGATAGTGCGTGATACGCATTCACAGTAGCCGGGGTGTCGTCTAGGGAGATAGTCGCGCCTCGAAATCAGGAGTTAGGTATGAAAACGAATGAAAAATCCGCAGGGATTAACGACATTGCAAATGAGTTGTACGATGTCGAGGATGAGTTGCAGGATTTTGAGGAGCGGCAGGTTAATGTAACCCGTACCTTGCAGATGATTGTCTATCCGGCAATGGTGGCTTTCATTATTCTTTCTGCCTATGGTTTTTATTTGGTTCAATCCTTGACCACGGATGTCCATCGTCTTACTTCAACTATTGAGAATATGCACACGTCAGTTGATACCAATATGACGAAAATGACGGATTCGATTGCATCCATGAACTCCCAGATGGGTAGCCTAGTGAACTCAACCAGTCAAATGACCAACAACATTGTTGGTATGAATAGCAGTACTCAAGATATGGCAGGCAACATTCAACAGATGAATGCCTCGACCCAAAATATGGCCGTTTCCACTTATAATATGCAGCGCGATATGTGGAGCATGAACAAAAATATTTCCGGGCCGATGAAAATGTTCAACAAATTCAGCCCATTTGGCAGTGATACGACCTCCCCTTACGTGGTTCCACCTCCCGCAGTTGCTACGCCGTACTATAATTATTACCCTTCACCAGCCGGTACGGTTGCGCAAGGCGTAGCGATCCAGCCGCAAGTTGTACAACCTGCGCCCGTCGCTCCGCAGCCAGTGGTGGAAACCCCTACGAGCCAACCCCCAGCGATTGACTCCACAACAGCAAAAGATGGACATAGTTCATTGATAACGGAAGATGATAAGTTCGCCTCCCTAGATATTAAAGGATAGATATGACACCAGCCAAGCGCATGGAGCAACGCCTGAAGCGGTTGCAGGAACACCTGAAACGTGAAAATCCGGTGTTAGTTGAGGCAGTCAACCAGTATCGTGAACTGGATGCTGTTGCCCAGAAGCTTGGCTTATTGCATGGCGGTGAGTCTTACGCGACGCAGATTTCATGGTGGCCGATGATTTCTATTTTAGGAACATTCTCGGCAGGTAAATCCAGTTTTATCAATACGTTTCTGGATATGGATTTGCAACGCACGGGCAATCAGGCGGTGGATGACCGTTTCACCGTGATTACCTTTAGCCCGGATAATCAGGTGCGTACCTTGCCTGGTTTGGCGCTGGATGGCGACCCACGCTTTCCTTTTTACCAAATCAGTGAAGATATTGAGCATGTCTCTAAGGGCGAGGGGGCGAAGATTGATAGTTATCTTCAGATGAAAGTCGCGCCCAGTGAAAAGCTTCGTGGCAAAATTCTGATTGATTCACCGGGGTTTGATGCCGACGAACAGCGTAAAGCCACCTTGCGGATCACTGACCACATTATTGAGCTTTCCGATTTGGTGATGGTGTTTTTTGATGCGCGTCACCCTGAGCCGGGGGCAATGCAGGATACCTTAGAACATCTGGTCAAAGGCGCGATGCGTCGCAATGACAGCAGCAAATTCCTGTTTATTCTTAATCAGATTGATACCTCGGCGCGTGAAGATAACCTTGAAGATGTCGTGTCGGCATGGCAAAAAGCTTTAGTGCAACAAGGGCTTTCTGCCGGTAGTTTCCATATTTTATTTAACGATAAACTCGCTGTACCCGTAGCCGACGGGAATGTCTGGGCGCGTTATGTGGCTAAGCGTGACGCAGATTACCAGCGTATTATGGCGCGGGTGGATGGGGTGAACATTGAGCGTGTTTACCGCATCGTGGGGGCGATGGAATCGCAAGCTAACGAGATTGAACAGCAAGCTATACCGCGTATTCGTGAGGCATTACAACGTTGGCGAAAACAAGTGCTGGCAGCAGATGCGTTGGTATTTGGCTTGTTAGCGGTGGCTTTGGTGGCGATGAGTATTGAGTTTGGTTATTGGGAAGGGTTGTTATTCAATCCACCTTGGCTGGCAGCATTTGCGGGTAACATTTGGGCAACTGCCGGGGTGGCGGCTGTTATCGTCCTGTTGGCGTTGGGACTGCATTACTGGATTCGCAAGCGCCTAGCAAAGCGGATTGCGGCAACGCTCAGTAAGAGCGAATCTTATGGCAATCTGTCAGCCGCTTTCCTGAAAAGCACCGCATTCTGGCGCAGTATTTTTCAATCGTCACCCGCAGGTTGGGGTGGCAGGACGCGGCGGCGTCTGGATGCCATTCGCCATGCGACTGATCGTTTTGTACAGCATTTGAATGATCGTTTTACTAGCCCTTCCGGTGAGCAGCATAAACCTAAATCTGCTTAGGGCATGTTGCCTGGGCATATTGTTATTGCTTGCCTCCTGTGAGCAGCGTAGCCCTGCATGGCATTTGGAAGGAATGCAGGGTACAGCGCTGTGGCACGTCACCCTCACGAATCCTCCTGCCACGCTGACCAAGGCCGAGTTACTCGCAGGCTTAAATCAAACCTTTGCGCAAACTAACCAATGGTTGGCGACGTGGGATGAGACCTCGGTATTGGCGCAATTTAACCATTATCAAGGGACTGACTGGTTTGCGGTTGCGCCAGAATTGGCACAATTGGTTGATCTTACCTTGCAACTCAGCCAGCAAAGCAATGGCGTATACGATGTAACGGTCGGACCGTTAATCAAATTATGGGGATTTAATTCGCATGATGGTTCAACCGCCGTGCCTGAGCAGGCGGCTATTGATGCGGCGCGGGCTAAAGTGGGCTACCAGAAATTGCAAGTGCGCCTTGAGCCACCGGCTTTACGTAAATCACAAGTGGATGTGCTAGTAAATCTTTCTTCAGTCGCAGACGGTTTCGCGGCTGATCAGGCAGGGCGCTACCTTGAATCGCTGGGTGTGCGCGATTACATGGTGGAAATGGCGGGAGAAGTACGTACCCGTGGCTTGAGTCCGCGCGGTGATGCTTGGCGTATTGCGATTGAGAAGCCGGTGGAAGAGGGACGGGTGATTCAGAAGGGTGTGAATTTGCAAGAGGCTGGTCTGGCAACTTCGGGAGATTACCGCAACTTTTTTGTCGCGGGGGGGAAGCGTTACTCGCATACCGTGAATCCGGCAACAGGCGCTCCGGTGACGCATAACCTTGCATCGGTATCCGTCGTGGCGGCGGATGCAACGTTAGCAGACGCTTATGCAACCTTACTGGTGGCGTTGGGTGAACGACAAGGCAAGATTTTTGCTGATACACACGGTATTAATGCGTATTTTATTTGGCGAACTGACCAAGGGTTTGAAACTGCCGATACAGTGGGTTTTCGGAAGGTATTGGGCGAAGAATAACAATGGTTGCTTTAAATGGTATAATTAATTACTTATATTCAATAAAAGCATCTAATTTTATGCGCGTGACTTCTTTTTGATCAGTTTCTATCTGTTTGTTTTTATTTGATTTTTCTCCATAAGGGTGCATTGCGGTGAAAATGTGCCAGCGATTTTTCTGGGCTGTGCTATAACCTTTTTTAGCCTGAGTGATTATGGCTGAAATTTCTTTGTTTAAGATATATTAGGATAATAGTTATGCCAGAAGTTTTTGCTCCCAAAGAAATCCCAGTAATTAAAAAAAGCGGCCTTGTGTTGGCGATGGTTTTGTGTGCATCCCTACTGAGTGCGTGTGATTGTGATGGTGATTGTGATGCGGGCAGCGCGAGCAGTGGGGTTAGTGCTACTACTCCTACTACTCCTACTACTCCTACTCCTCCTACTCCTCCTACTCCTGTTGTTACCCCTACGCCAGTGACACCAGTCGCGCCGGTAACGCCGCCAGCGGCAGCTAGATGCGCTGATCCTCGTTTCTGCAAGTTTGATAGCACTGGTGCTTTGCTGGATGACTCTGCAACGTCATGGTCTTGTGTGCAGGATAAGCTGCTTGGTAACTTCTGGGAAGTTAAGACTGATGATTCCGGTTTGCGTGATAAAGACTGGACGTATGCGAAAGCAGGTGCCGCAGGTGCTTGTAGTAGCACTTTGACAACGTGCTCGCCTGATGCGTATGTGGCTGCGGTGAATACGCCAACGACTAATCGCCCTTGTGGTCCTGCACGTGCTTGCCGTTTACCAACACATGCTGAATTAATCTACTTGGCTCTCCCTGCTGAAGCGTTTCCTCAGCCTGATGGTAATGCGAAGCGGTCGACGGTGGCTCGGAGTTATGCACCTGTTCCGGCATTTTTCCCAGATGCTGTTGCCGATGCTTTCTACTTTAACTCTTCGGATGCGCGGCAGGTGAACTATTCTGCGGTTATTCCGGCTGGCAGTGCATTCAACAATGTGTCCGATGAGGGCATGGCTCCCGCTGCTGGTCCTGAGTTGGCAGGTCATGTGCGTCTGATTTGTAATTAACAATCGTCAAGAAGGGACGGGGAGGATTTGTCCTCTTCGCCCTTTTAGCCGTTCACTACATCCAGTTGTCATAAAAATTATTACGTATGGATTAAAAAAACGGATTTTCCTTCGCCTTGTGCTATAAATATTATTGTTGCCTCTAAAGGGTGACTCATCGACTAATCAATTTATAGGGCAGGATAATGACTATGCTAACAACAGCACAATCCAACGTTAATTTGTTCAAGAAAAGCGGGCTTTTCTTGGCAGTTGCACTTTCCGCTTCTTTGCTGACTGCTTGTGGCGGCGGCGGTGGCACCACGACAATAACAACTGATACCACTCCAACGACACCGACTACTCCCACAACGCCAACGACGCCGACTACTCCCACAACGCCAACGACACCGACTACTCCTACCACCCCAACGGCAAAAACGTTTGCCAGCATGAATGCGACAGGTGGTAGTGTCGTACAAGGTATCGACCGAGTAGCTTGTGTGAAAGATAATTCACCTAATGGCAAAACATGGGAAATTAAAACGAATGAAGCCGCCGGAACGACACCGGATTTTCGTGATAAAGATTATGGCTATTTTTGGAAGGTGGGGACTGTTGGTGAGACAGGTATGCAAGCAGGGACAGCAGTGACGGCTAACTTGTTAAGCTCATTTCCTTGTCAAGCATCGGGTACAAATTTGACTAGATGTGATACGGACTCTTACATCAGAGCAGTTAACGCAGCTAGATTGTGTGGTAAGTCAAATTGGCGTTTACCGAGCAGAGATGAGTTAATGGGTTTGATCGATACAACACGTACCACCGCACCGTTCACGTATGCTGAATTTGTTGGTAGTACCTCATTTGACGCGGAAAATGCTGGTCAATTAATCCGTGGTTACTGGACATCTACGCCATCAGCGACAGCACCAGCGACTAATAGATTAGCGGTTAGCTTTTCTAGGAAAGATGGTGAGCGTGTGCAAGATCATCCAATGGGCGGGACGATCAACAATTACATTCGCCTGATCGCTGATTAATAACGGGTAGGTACAGTGACAGTATGTGGCGGCCTTAGTGCCGCCACAATTGTTTCTGTCACCACGATTTTTAGCCCATTTCCTGAATATTCCAGTTGCGTTGAACATTTTAAATAATCGCTGGTCATAATCGGTGATACAGGCATTGATACTCTTGTATCAAGTCGTGGACTCCTCCGACAATCTTCCTCCCCGCCACCAGACGGGGAGGTATTTTTCCTCCACAGCAATGAGGGCTACTGTGAAAATAATTCATTACTGTCTATCAGCGTTGCTCCTGTTCGCCGTGGCGGGATGTGATCGGCTGGAACAAGATATGCTATCCGCACCCGATGACACGTCGATTGACCGTTATGGCTTGGATACTGTGAAGCTGGGCGAAAAACGTCCAGAGGCAGTCAGGCAATTGCAAGCGTTACTTGATAAACCGATGCAATGCAAACCCGGTAAAACTGGCTTGGGCGACAAGCGCAAAGCTTACCGTTTGGAAGAATGCTCTGCCACGCCAGCCAATGGTAGTGTCGGTAAGTTATGGGATGAAAACCTCAGTTTTTTCAAAGCCGTTTTTGTGGAAGACCAGTTATGCAGTTTGGAATTGCAACTGAATACGACCGGCGATTACGAAGCGTTGTACGACGTGCACGGCAAGAAAATTCTGAATCTGTTTGGCAAGCCCGATGAGGCAAAAGCCACGGGTGTATTGTGGCAGCGTGAGACCGACGAAGCCACGCTCAAAGATTTAGGTGATGGCAAAGTTAGGCTGGAAATCCGCAATAAGCAAGTTATGCAAGCCTTGCATCACAAGGGATAAGGAAGGGCAAAGGGGCGGGCGGGGCATAATGTTGCTATGATACTGGTGTCATGGATTTACCAGTGTTGTTATGCCCCGCATTATTTTATTCAACAAACCGTTTGACGTACTCTGCCAATTTACCGATCAGGAAGGCAGGGTGACACTCGCCGACTACATTCCCGTGCCGGATGTTTACACCGCCGGGCGTCTCGATCGCGATAGCGAAGGCTTGCTGCTGTTAACCGATGATGGCAGTTTGCAACACCGTATTGCCGACCCTAAACACAAAACCAGCAAAACCTATTGGGTGCAAGTCGAAGGTGCGCCAACCGATGCCGATTTGCAGCCCTTACGCCAAGGCATTCGTTTGAAAGATGGCATGACCCGCCCGGCGGACGTGCGCGTGATGGCTGAGCCGCCCGGTTTGTGGGCGCGTGTGCCACCGATTCGGGTGCGCCAAAGCATTCCTGATTCTTGGCTGGAAATTACCATTAGTGAGGGGCGTAATCGGCAAGTACGGCGTATGACTGCGGCGATTGGTTTTCCTACCTTGCGTTTGATTCGTTATCGGATTGGTCAGTGGACCTTGGATGGTCTGGCAAGTGGGGAATGGCGTGAAATATCTATTTAGTATTCACACATGCCACTTCTTTTTGGCTGCCATCTTCAAAGTGCAAACGGCACATGGTGGCACTAACCGGTTCATTTTTGACAATGACTGGAACCTTGGCGCTGCTGGCAACGTCAACAGATGATGTGGTGTCAGCGATGCTGGCGGATGCAGCCATGAATAAAACAGCCGCTACGATTACTTTAAACATAACCTGAGTTCGGGATAAGCCATCCCTCAATTTAGATCACAACCAATGCTGATGTTTTTAAATCCAGTGCTGGTTTTTTATCTTGATAGGCATATGACACCAAGCCAGCAATGATGTTAATCATATAGTTAGTGAGTGAACGGTGGCGTGAATGCTCAATTTGTGAAATATTTTTCAACTGATCATTGATGGTTTCGATGATGCTCCGTTTACGCAACATCAGTGTATCGAACGTGTCACGCGCCACGGGTTTCATGTTTTTCTTCAGCGAGGTAATCCATTCAACCCCTTGCTCTGCCAACGATTCTGTCAATGCCTTGGAAATGTAGCCACGATCACCAAAGACTTTGCCGACCACTTTTTTCAGCAACGTGGGAACGGGCTTACGGTCATCGGTATTACCCGAAGTAATGGCAAACGATAAAATATTGCCGCAGTCATCCACGACCAAATGAAGTTTGAACCCATAAAACCAGCCTGTTGACGATTTACCCCGCCCTGCGTCTTTGCGAAAGGTGTGATGACGTGGAATACGCAAATTTTCACAGACTTTCAAGGGGTAGAGTCTATGAAGGCAATACCTCGCCCCGTTTCACAGCGTTGCTGCATAAACAGGGTTAGTGGCAAAAGAACACGCGGCATTAACTCAATAAAACGTTGATAACTAGGGAGTTGCGGGAAATGACCCTTAAGAAATACTTTGACATGACGCTCATAATACCACTTGAAAGTACGATACCCCACTTGGTGGTAATGCACCAAAATCGTCATGATTTCACTATCGCCAAGACCACTGTGGCGACGACGATGCCCGCCTTTCGGGGTCAATAACGTTTTGTTCCATTCGGGATGAAAGTCCTGACAAAAATCGTCAATGGCACAGAATAACCGTGTTAGCATCTCAGTAGCAGCCTTTGGTGGGGTCAATGTTGTGTGTGGTTACTCACATTCTCCCATGAAAGGCTGCGCCTTACCTTATCCCGAACTCAGGTTAAACATAACAAAACCCCTTTTAATAGTGATAAGCGCCGCAGTCGTTGGTAATGAATACTCTTGGCTGCTTGAGATGAATTATGAGTAAGTTATTGTGTGAATTCTGTGATAATAAACACGTTATTTAAAATAATTTTTTAAATTTTTTTGGGGAATAATAAGGCAAAAATACTGGGAGATGACCGGAAAAAATAATCCCCGCCCCCTCTCAGGAGTCGATCAGAGAGGTAAAGCGGGGATGCAAAAACCGTGTTGACGCGGTGTTGGTTTACTTGCAAGCAACGTCTTTGGTGCTGGCATTTTCAAAATGCAGGCGGCACAGCCCCGGTGCAATGGCTTCATTTTGAACAATAACTTGGATGCTGTTTTTGGCGACAGGAGCCGATGTCAGTTGATCAGAGCTTGCAACCGCAGCAAAAACAGTCAGTGATAAAGTGAGTGTGACGGCAAACTTGAACATGTTCCTCGCTCCTATGCTACGGTTTAATCAGGTCATCTGGCATTAATGGGTTGCAGTGATTGCATGGGAGGAATTATCTCCCAACTATTAAGCGTTTTCTGTGATGGCTAACACGTTTTGCAAGATTTACCCCAGATTTTTACGTTAGCGTGACAAATCAAGCTCAGTTTGGTAGACGGTGGTTTGCACGGCATACAGCCCTAACAGGCTATGTGGCAAGTGGTCGTGCGATAATTTCGCTTGTTTTTTGTTTTGTAGCAGTGACCATGCTTGCGGGTTTTGCTGCCAATAGCTTTCGGGTCGCCATAAAAACATGGGGATGTGGGTTTGTGCTTTAGGCGCGAGCAAGTAAGGCAAGCCGTGCAAGTAAATGCCATTTTCACCCAACGATTCCCCGTGATCAGATGCATACAGCAGGAACGTATCGGCTTGGTCGCTGTGTGATTTTAGCCAGTCAATGGTTTTGCTGAGCACGTAATCGGTATACAAAATGGTGTTGTCATACGCATTAATCACCTCGGCTGAGGAGCAGGTATGTGGGGTGTCGTGTTGGCAATACGGCTGAAATTGCGCAAATTCAGGCGGGTAACGTTTGTGGTACGTGGGGCCGTGGCTGCCCAGTGTATGCAAGACAATTAACACGTCCTGATCCCCCGCTAGGTAACGTGGCAAATCGGTGAGCATCGCTTCATCGTAATAACCGTGGTCGCTGTACAGATCATCGTTTGGATTGGCGTTTTGGGTCATGTTGGTGTTTTCAATGCGGGTACACACGCCTTTGCAACTGGAATTGTTGTCAATCCAAACCACTTTCACACCCGCGTGTTGCAGCACATCCAATACGTTCGATTGCTTATCGGCTGCTTCGGGGGAGTAATCGGCTTGTCCAAGAAACGAAAACATACAGGGTACGGAATAAGCGGTGGATGTACCGCACGAGGTGACGTTTTGAAAATTGACTAAGGCTTGCTGACTTAAACGCGGATTTGTGAGGCGGGCATAACCATTTAGGGAAAAGTGATCAGCACGGGCAGTTTCCCCGATAACCATAATGCCGATGGTGCGGCGTGGGGTTGATTTTTGTTGGTAAGCATCCGTGCCGAGGGTGACAAAAGGTTGTGTTTGCCCCGCGTGAAAAGTCTTGAAGTAGCGATAACTCGAATGCAGCGCGAATAACGGGGTGATATACACTTTCAACTCTGCGTTCTCACGGGAGAAAAATGTCGCGTATTTGTTATTCACCACAAACAAGCCAGTCGCGATGACTACCAAGCCCACGGCATAGGCAGTGCGGATGCCAGCGCCGTGCCACCAGTGCCGATGGCGTTTTACGGGTATTAGTGCAATCGCAAGACTGGGTACTATTCCCCACAGTAATAGGTGCAGGATGAGGGGTAGGGAGAGGAGTTCACGGGCTTCTTGCTGATTATTGTCGCGCACGGTTTCGGCGGTGTTACGGATCATATCCATATCAAACACAATCCCCAGTTAATCGGTGAAATAGCTCAATGTTGCTGCCAACATCACCACGCTCATTAAGAGTGGCTTGAGCAAAATGCTTTGCGCCAGTAGTAACAGCGGCAAACCCAACAGAGCCAGCATCACCGCAAACAACGTGACCACAAACCCACCCGCATCCCATGAGAAGACGTTGAGGCGTGAATGCAATTCTGCAAATAAGGTTTGGTTGTAAGCCACTGTCACAAACAAGGCTACAACAGTAATGAGACGGGCAGGAGACCAGGGGAATTTCAAAAACACGGTGATGCCAGAGTATTGCTAAAAACTGCGCATTCTAACAGTAATCAAGCTGAATGAATCCGGCGAATGTCTTATTTGGGGGGTATGCTGGGCAATAGTTGCCGCTTGTGATCCATGGGATAAACCGTGTAAGCCGTTTGGCTGATGCATTGGCTTACGGTTTGTGAGGTTTGTCGGTTGGTAACAAGGGATATTTCCCGCAAGCTACTTCAACGAACACAATTTACGTTGAACCTAGGAGAAATACCATGTCTGACACGATGTCCCGTTACAAACCGTTCCCTATCGCCTTGCATTGGCTGACCTTGCTGCTGTTGATTGCAGTGTATGCCTGCATTGAGTTGCGGGAGTTTTATCCCAAAGGCAGTGACCCGCGCAATGCCCTGAAAAGCTGGCATTTCATGCTGGGCTTGAGCGTCTTTGGTTTGACCTTGCTGCGTTTGGTCATGCGTTGGATGAACCCACCACCAGCCAAGGCAGCATCTATTGGGTATTGGCAACGGTTATTTTCAAGCGTAATGCATGTTGCGCTGTATGCCTTGTTGCTGGCGATGCCGATGTTGGGCTGGGCGGTGCTGAGTGGCGAAGGCAAAGCGGTGATCTGGTTGGGGTTGGAATTGCCTGCACTGATCGCGCCTGACAAGGCATTGGCGGAATCGCTGAAGGGCTTGCATGAGATTGTTGGGACCAGCGGTTATTTCCTAATTGGCTTCCATGCTCTGGCGGGGGTTTATCACCATTACTTCCAGCGTGACAACACCTTGCTGCGGATGTTGCCCGCGTGCAGCAATTCCCGCTATCCATCGGTAATCAGAGCTTCGCAGGCTTGCGAGGGCTTTGATTTTTACGGGCACAACCATACCCTCCAAGCCCTGAAAGCCTGCCCGAATACCGCCTGACTTTTGCATAACCCAACACCCTGTTGGAAAACCCCAGCGTACCCTCAAGCCTGATTTTCATCCGCTGCGAATGCCTTTGGGTGTCAGGTCAGCATGTTCATAACCCCAAATGATGGCAGCATAGAAGGACTCCCAATCGCTAATCAGATGCTCACGGAACATCCCACGCATCTTCTCCCACAATGCGGTACGGCTCTGTAAGCGGGTGCGGGCGGCTTGGAAGTACTGGCAGCAAGCTTCCTGAATCTGGTCGATCAGGAAGGCCAACATCATCAGGGTGGCGAACACAGTGGAAAGATGTTGCTTGCCATGACCGTAATTATGTTCGAGGTTGTAACCGAGGTTTTTAAGGGTGTTAAAGGTTTCGTTCTCCACCTTCCAGCGGGAACGGCTGCGCGTACCACATCCGCCACGTTGTCGGCGGTGAGGGGATGTCAGTCACGCAGTCATAGATAAAGGTTGTACCGTCGGGGCGTTCCTCCAGTAGTCGATGTAGTTGACCCGCACGTCTTGGTTGGCATGGTTGAGCGGGATGTCGTTGGCATAACGGTAGCCACACCGTAACTTTTTGCTTGTCGTGCCTGCCAATTCTTGGGTGCTGCCATTGGCTAACCCGTCCAATACCGTCTTCAGTAATAGGCTGCCACTACGGGCTTTGGCGGTAATGATAAAGCTGTAACCGTTTGACTTCAGAAGACGGATGTGCGGTGCATTGCAGGAAAGGGCATCTTGCAGCAGGATCATCTCCATGCGCGGGAAGTCTTGGCGCAACTGGGGGATGAGCCGTTTAGAGGCATTGTGTTCGCAATCATTTTTCTTGCTGCCATCCTGCTTGGTGATGGCCTCTGGGAAAAAGGGTAATACGGTATTCTTGTCAGGGTGAACCAGCACTGCCGCCAGCATCTGGTGGTAATACTCCTCACGTCCGTCCTTGTGTGTCTTAATGCAACAATCCGGGCAAGAGATAGCCCCAGAGCTAAAAATACCTGTTCCATCAATACTGACTAAATACTTTCCTGAGAAAACGGTAGCCTTCCAGTATGCCTTGCCGTTGCAGTTCCTGATGGATGGCGCGGAATACCGGGCGCAGACGCTGCGGTTTTACCCGTCCAATACCGTGCGCATTTGGCTGTCACAGGGAGCATCGGGGATGCCAAACAGGGTTTTCAGGTTGTGCCGTCGTGCCTTGTCCCCGCGCTGTTTGTCAAACTGCAACAGTGAGCCGTCTTTCAACGAAAATAGGGCAAGCCCTGACATCAACACGTCAACCAAGGGATAGTCGGGTTTGGTTTTGCGGTGGTCAGTGACTTCACTGAAACAGCCGCGCACACGTTCCAGCAATCCGGGGGCTGAGAGAGTCTTGCGTAGCTTCAGGCTACCGACAAGAGGCAGGGGAGGTGGTTTTGCAGGCATTTCGTTGCACAGTGACTCGTTTTACAAGACCATGATTATACAGTCATTTTAAGATCGGCGGGAATTGCTGGCCCGCGCGTGGATAAACGGGGTGTGGTACATGTGTGCCGCCTTATCGCGCAAATGTCTCAGGTGGTAATTCTGGCAGCAATGCGGCTTTGACAGGGGGGTAATTTTGGGACTAAATTCCCAAATTATGGAAAACATACTGAAGTACGCCATTCGCCACATCCTAAAGCCGCTGGTGCGCATCCTGCACCGGAAGGGTGTGGCTGTGGGTGAGCTGAACGAGATGTTGAAGCAGATTTACGTGGAGGTCTCCGAAGACGTGTTGGCAGCAGCGGGTGAACGTCCTACTACCTCAAGGATTGCGATTGCTACCGGGTTGACCCGCAAGGAAGTTGCCCAGTTACGGCAGGCAATGGCAGTGGACGGGGATGCGCCTACCGGAAGCTATAACCGGGGAGCGCGGGTCATGACAGGCTGGCTGGCTGATGCCGAATTTCTGGATGTTGAGGGGAAACCGGCGCACTTGCCGCTGCACGGTGAGCGCGGCAGTTTTGCAGCGTTGGTCAGTCGCTACAGCGGGGATATGCCGACTCGCGCCATGTTTCAGGAAATGGAACGGGTAGGGGCGGTGCAACGGGATGCGGCGGGGCAGGTGCAATTGATGGCGGCTGGCTACATTCCGCATTCGGATGAGGCAGAAAAGCTGTCGATTTTGGGAACTGACGTGGCAGCCCTGATGAATACCATCGCTCATAACCTGACAACTCAGGAACGCAGCCAACTGCATTTCCAGCGCAAGGTCAGCTATGACAATTTACCCGTGGAAGCATTGCCGGTTTTCAAGGCAATGGTTGCTAGGGATGGGCTGGATTTGCTCATCAAATTCAATGCATACCTCGCTACCCAAGACCGGGACAGCAATCCGCAGGTTGAGGGTACGGGCTGTATGCGTGCCGGGGTCGGCATTTACTATTTCGAGGAGCCGGTTGCCGCGCAGCCAGAGGACAGGAACAGCAATGACGTTTAAAACAGGATTTGTCACTTTATTGCTAGGAACGCTGTTGATGGCGTGTGGCGAAAGCAACTTCACGCAGCTTGCGACGGGTGGCATTGGCGGCACAGGAATTTCGAGCGGGCCGATTACCGGTTTTGGGAGCATTGTTGTCAATGGCGTGAAATACGACATTGATCAGGCGACCCTGATTCGCAATGGTCAGCCTGCCAACGGGCAGAACGAGTACCGCATTGGTGAATACGTCACTGTCAAAGGCCAGATTAACCCCGATGGTGTGACGGGCAAAGCCAGCGAGGTGGCATTCAGCAATGAACTGGAAGGCACGGTCACGCATGTTTCCACCGATGGGGTCACGGTTGGCATTATGGGTCAGGTGATTCGGGTCAATGCCCTGACGGTGTTCCACGGTTTTACCCTGCTTGCCGAGCTGATGATTGGCAATGTGGTGGAGGTTTCCGGGGTGCGCGACGGGCAGGATGTATTGGTAGCAACCAGCATTACCCTCAAACAAACAAATTATGTGCCGGGTGCTACGCTGGAAGTCAAAGGCATCATCCGCCAGTTGGATGTACTGAATAAGACGTTCCAAATGGGAGGGGTGACCGTGGATTATTCGCAGGCGCTGCTGGAGGATTTTGGGGCGGTGGCGCTTGCCAATGATCAGTATGTGGAAGTGAAAACCCTTCAGCCACTGCAAGGTAGCAAGCTACAAGCCAGCAAGGTGGAACTCGAAGATGACCACGACCGCCTTGATACGGGTGTGGAGGTGGAATTGGAAGGAGTGGTCACGCGCTTTGTTTCCATCGCTGATTTCAGCGTCAATCGGCAAGCCGTGGTAACGACGGCGAATACCGAATTCGAGGATGGTGCTGCCAGTGCGCTGCGCTTAAACGCCTTGGTGGAAGTAGAAGGGCAAATCAATGCACAAGGCGTGTTGGTGGCGGATGAAGTATCACTCAAAGATTTTGGTTTTTAAAAAAATGCCCCGGTATTACGAGTACCGGAGCATTCAACAACTCACCCAGTGAATGGGTAAGCACTTTGGTAAATGGCAAATGGAGAAAACCTCATGAAAGCCAGTATAAACATTCCTTTAGCACTTGCGCTAGGGGCTTTACTTGTCGCGTGCGGTGGCGGCGGTAGCACCACTACCAGCAGTGGTGATAATGATTCCGGCACAACCGGAACAGCTAACACCACCACTACAACCACGACCACGGCAGGTGGCAGTATTGCGCCTGCGATCACCGCCCCGGATGGCTCACGTTTGCTGGCCTCGCAATGTTTCCAATGCCACGGCATGAATGGCGTCTCCGCCAGCGGTATTGATAGCATTGCTGGGGAAAGCGCTGCCAGTTTGGTGGAAGAAATGTTGGAAATGAAATACAGCACCGAAATCGACATCATGCATTATCAGGCCAAGGGCTACAGTGAAGACGAAATCCGCTCAATGGCTGTTTATATTGCAGCACTACCTAGAAGTGCTAATGGAGATAATGACTAATGGCTAATCTAAATCGTCGTCAATTTTTACAAACCTTAGGGTTGGCATCCGCCGCTGGTGCAACGTTAACCTTCAGTCAACTGAGCAAAGCAGCCAATGCTCGCCCGCATGTGGTGGTGGTCGGTGGTGGCTTTGCTGGCGCAACCGCTGCGAAATATTTACGCTATTGGTCAAACGCAATTGATGTGACTTTGGTCGAGGGTAATGCCACGTATTACTCCCCGATTCTCAGCAATCTGGTGTTAAACAACCAACGCAACCTTGGGCAGCTCAGTTTCAATTACAACACCTTGGCACAAAAATACGGGGTGAAAGTGATTCAAGAATGGGCGGACAGCATTAATGCGCCCAACCAGTCGATTACCTTGCGTAACGGCGCGGTGCTGAATTACGACCGCTTGATTGTCGCGCCGGGAATTCAGTTCATGGATGTGCAAGGTTTAGACAGCAATAAAATTCCTCATGCCTGGCAAGCAGGGGCGCAAACGACTTTGTTGCAACAACAAATCGCGGCAATGCCAGCCGGTGGCACGTTTGTGATGACCATTCCCGCTGCCCCTTACCGTTGCCCGCCGGGGCCGTATGAACGGGCTTGCGTGGTGGCGGATTGGTTACGCACCAATAAACCCGGCTCTAAAGTTGTGGTGTTGGATGCTAACCCTGCGATTACGGTTGAACCCACCATTTTTGGCAATGCCTTTGCGCAATACGGGGTGCAATACGTACCGAATGCGACCTTGCAGAGCGTTGATTCTGATCAAAAGATTGCGTACACCAGTGCAGGCGAATTCAAAGCCAGTGTGTTGAACGTGATCCCACCGCAACGCGCGGGTGATTTGGTCACGAAGTCAGGGCTGGCAAATGTGGGTGGCGGGCGTTGGGCTGGGGTGAACCCCTTGAGTTATGAATCCACTGCCGTGCCGAATATTCACATATTGGGTGACTCGCAAGGCACGGGGCAACCCAAAGCGGGGCATATTGCCAATGCAGAAGCCAAAGTGTGTGCGGATGCGATTTTACGTTTATTGGCAGGGCAACAACCCTACGCCGCGCCTGTTACCAATTCGGCGTGTTACAGCCCGATTTCCAGTGATACGGCTTCGTGGTTAACCGCCGTGTATGCGTATGATTTGGCAAGTGGCACGATGAAACTGGTGCCGGAATCCTTCGGTGCTGCCGCCGCGCCCAGCAATAAGTATTACAACCGCATGTTTGATTGGACAACGAATTTGTTCAACGACACCTTCGCGTAGACGCAACCCAAATGCAATGGTGATTTTCGACTGTTGGGCGCGTTAGCCCGACAGTTGGCGTTGACTTAAACAACTCTCAATGCATCGCAAGATTTCACGTTCCATAGTTGGGGTATCTCGAATTCGCAAATGTGCATTCAAAAACGATACCACACGACGTGCCAGCCGTTGTCGCTCATCAGCGGGGGCGATCACCGCCGCATAGAGTTCCTGATCGTGTTCTGAAAAGCTGCAAATCAGGTTTTTGAGAGCTGAGTTGTCTTGGGTAACTAGCATTGAAAAGCTGCGGGAGTGTTTGCTGATGGTGACAAGCGTCTCCCGCGTGGTGTTAATAACAGTGTTGTGCATGAAATGCTCCTTCCGGCGGTATTGCGTTTGATCAGGTTGCGCGGCAAACCCCGTCCTTCAGGTCGGGGAGGATAGCGCGGGAGGCAGCGCCTCCCTATGTTTGTAGTATTTAGTGTGGTGTCTGCTGCTGCTCAATGTATTGGCGAATAACGGAAATAGGCGCACCACCACAACTGCCCGCAAAATAACTGGGCGACCATAAAGCACCACCCCAGAGTTTCTTATGGAGGTTGGGGTAATTTTTCTTACGTATCACTCGGCTAGAACCCCCCTTTAAACTATTCACCAAAACAGAAACCGCCACTTTTGGTGGATAGTTTACCAGTAGGTGAACATGGTCATCTTCCCCATCGAACTCCACTAATTCCGCTTCAAAGTCGGTACACACGCTGGCGAAAATACCACGCAAGTCATCCAGCATGGCTTTGGTGAATACATTTCTGCGGTATTTTGTCAAAAAGACCAAGTGAACATGTATTCTAAAAACACAATGTCTTCCATGTCTAATGTCGTTGTCATTACTCATAGACCAAACTATAATATGGGGATGCAGCGACTACAAGCCTTCAAATACGAACTGATGCCCAACGGTGAAACACAGCGTCAACTGCGCCGTTTTGCTGGGTCATGCCGTTTCGTTTACAACAAGGCATTGGCGTTACAGCAAGCCAGCCATGAAGCGGGTGAAAAGTTCATCGGTTACGTGGCAATGGCAAAACACCTGACAGCATGGCGCAACGGCACAGAAACCCCGTGGCTGAAAGATTCCCCCGTCCATCCGCTGCAACACGCACTCAAAGACCTCGATAAAGCCTACCAAAACTTCTTTACCAAACGCGCGGACTTTCCCTGCTTCAAACGCAAAGGCAGTGGTGACAGTTTCCGCTACCCTGACCCCAAACAAATCAAGCTCGATCCAAGCAATGCTCGGATTTTCCTGCCCAAACTCGGCTGGATATGCTACCGCAACAGCCGTGATGCCTTGGGTGAATTGCGCAATGTCACGGTTTCCAGCAAGGGCGGTAAATGGTTTGTGAGCATCCAAACCCAGCGCGAAGTAGAACTCATTCCTTCAACAGCGACTACGGCTATCGGTATTGACCTTGGTATAGCCCGCTTTGCCACGTTCTCGGATGGCAAGTACCTCGAACCACGCAACAGTTTCAAAACCAAAGCCGCCAAACTCGCCAAATACCAACGGCGCATGGCGCACAAGCAAAAATTCAGCAACAACTGGAAAAAAGCCAAAGCTAAAGTCCAAAAAATTCACACCCAAATCGCCAACGACCGCCGCGATTTCCTGCACAAAGCGACGACCACGCTCAGCCAAAACCACGCGCTCGTGTTCATCGAAGATTTGCAGGTACGGAATATGTCGAAGTCAGCGGCAGGCACGGCAGAAAACCCCGGCAAAAACGTTGCCCAGAAATCCGGCTTAAACAAAGCCATCCTCGACCAAGGTTGGGGCGAATTTCGACGGCAACTCGATTACAAGCTGGCATGGAAATGCGGCATGTTGTTCGCCGTACCACCGCATTACACCAGTCAGGAATGCCCCGCGTGTCACCATGTATCAGCGGATAACCGCCAGACGCAAGCGCAATTTGTGTGCGTGAAATGCCATTACGAAAATCACGCCGATCATGTCGGTGCGATCAATGTTTTAGAGCGGGGATACCGCTTGTTAGCCTGTGGAGATGTGGCGTTAAGCCGCTTGGTGAAGCAGGAACCCACCGAAGTAAGTCAGCTATCTAGCTGAATGCAGTAGGAATCCCCTTCCTTTAGGGAGGGGAGGATGTCAATGTTAAGGTTTTGTTAAAGAGCATAGCCTAAAGCACGGGGCTGATGGGTGGTAGGTGGTGTCAGCCCCAAAAGCTTATTTTTTATTGGCTTTTTCTGCGGCAGTGGTAAGTGTCTGCAATTGTTGTTCCATGTTTTGCAGGCGGGTTTCCAGATGCTCTTGTGTCAGTTTGTGGAGTTCTTGTTGCATTTCCTGCATTTCAGTGACTTGAACGCCAATGCGTTGAATCGCTTCTTCGCGGATAGCGGCTAACAACGTGTCATCAGGGGTTTTCCAGTCGCCACCGGCTTTGCTTGCCATCCATGCAACGGCATCCGCAAAGGCTTCGAGGGTCATGTCAGGTTGTCCGCCTTTGGCAGGCATGGCACGAACTCCAACCCATGCATGAGCGGTGAGTACTGCTTGCCCTTCGGCAATTAAGTCTGCCCATGCGGCTTTGTCGCCCAATTTAGGGGCATCGGCAATGCCTTCCTTGTGACAGGCAAAACAGACCGTGTTGTAAACGTCTTCGCCGGATTTGCCTTGCCATGCATTGGGTTTGGCTTTTTCGTCAGCGTGGCCATTCAAGCTGATGACAGCTAAGCCAATGAGTACGCCAATGGATAAGGATCGTTTCATAATCAAGTTCCCAGTGATGCATAAAAATGTAAATGATAACGCAACGTGTCTTAACCTAAAAAATCCTCAAAAAACCACGCAGCAAATTCATGTCGCCCATTCAAACCCGATTTGCGGTAAATGCTGCTGGCTTGCTGGCGCACGGTTTTTTCCTTGGTATCGCGCACACTGGCGATTTCGTCAAAGCTCAAGCCCTTCAATAGCAATAACGCCACTTGCTGTTCACTGGTGGTGAGTTGCCAAGCATTCAGTTGTTCGCGGATGACTTCCCCGTATTGGCGGCTGGCTTGCTGGATTTTGTCATTCATCTGTTGCAGGTCGGCGTGAGCGGCAATCAGGTCATGGCGTGTCAGTTGCAGTTGTTGGCGCATCGTCTCCGTTTCACGTTGCCGTTGGTGGATGGCATAAACCAGCAAGGCAATGCCTAACAACGCCAGCAGCATCTGCACGCCTTCAAATAACAGGTAGGGCAGATCGTGATGGTCTTCCTGCACTTCATGGATGAAATTCAGCCCATAGGGCAGGGCAAGCAATACCAGAATGGTGATGAGAACGTGTTCCTTGAGGCGTGTCATGCTGTCTTCCTATATGGGGCGTATGTCGGATGATGGTAGCGGCATCCACTATCGTTGGTGAGTGGGCAAATGCCTATAAATAGTAGGTCATTAGGCCGATGTAAAACGCGCAGGTATCAGCAACACTGCTGGGTATGTTAAACATCATGAGGAACAACCTAATGCGACGCTTCCCTATTAGCGCAATATTATCATTAGTGGCTTGCGTTTGTAGCACTGCTGTATACGCAGAAACGCCACAACAAATACTGGATGGCCTCACCCAGCAAGCCAAAACAGAATCTGCTGACTTTCAGGGGTTTGATGCGGCGCGTGGTGAGCTATTTTTCAAGCAAACCCATGCCAATGACTGGAGTTGTGCCTCTTGCCACTCCGACAATCCGCTAAACGCGGGGAAACACGCCAAAACCAGTAAGGCGATTGAGCCACTTGCCCCCAGTGCGAATGCCGAGCGTTTCACTGACCCTAAAAAGGTGGGAAAGTGGTTCAAGCGTAACTGTAACGACGTGTTGGATCGTACCTGCACTGCACAAGAACAAGGTGACGTGCTGACTTGGCTATTGGCAACGCAATGAGGAGCAACGCTATGTTGAAGAAAACACTGGTATCTTCCCTGATGATGGGTGTTTTGCTGGTTACGAGTACCGTCTTTTTGGTATCCAAACAGGTGGTTGCTGATGACGACGATGGCGAGAACCACGGCAGCAAACACGTTTACAGCGCAACCTTGCCGGTATGGAAAACCGAGTGTGGCGAGTGCCACATCGCTTACCCACCGCAGTTATTGCCCGCTGCCTCCTGGCAAAAAATGATGGGGTCACTGGACGAGCATTTCGGGACTGATGCGAGTCTGGACGCAGATGTCATTGCAGAAATCCTACCATTCCTTGAAAAAAACGCCGGTTCTGAACGCAAATATGCAGCAGCCACCGGTAAATCGGATATGCGGATTACCGAAACCCGCTGGTTTATCAAGGAGCATGATGAGGTGTCGGCATCGACTTGGAAGCGAATTGATAGCCCTGCCAATTGTGCGGCTTGCCATACTACGGCGGAGCAGGGCAATTACGACGAAGACTTCATCAAAATTCCCCGTTAAGGAGGTGACAGTATGTTGCAACGTATCTTGGTGTGGGATGTTCCTACCCGCGTATTTCATTGGTCGTTGGCGTTGTCGTTTGCCGGTGCATATCTGACGGCGGAATCCGAACGTTACCGTGACATTCACCTTGCGCTGGGCTATGTGTTGCTGGGGTTGATCGGCTTTCGCTTGCTGTGGGGATTCGTGGGTACGGCGTATGCGCGTTTCCGCAGTTTTACCTTTACCCCAGCACAGGTGCAGTCTTACTTACTGTCATTGCTGGGCAAGCAGCCACAGCATTATGTCGGGCATAACCCAGCCGGTGGCGTTGCCATTTTTCTGCTGTTGGCGTTGGGTTTGGTGATTAGCGTGAGTGGGCTGGGCTTGCACTGGGAAATCGGTGATGAGGACTGGTGGGAAGATTTGCACGAAGTCGCTTCCAACCTGATGCTGTTAGTGGTGTTGGTGCATATTGCCGGGGTGCTTATTAGCAGTGTGTTGCATCGGGAGAATCTGGTACGGGCGATGTTTACTGGCTACAAGCAGGCAGAGAGTGCCGCTAATCTGGTGAATGCTTACGTTTGGTTAGGTGTCGCAATGGCAGGGGCAATCTTGTTGTTTTTGTTCGTTTACTTGACATGATTGCTTAAAAAACATCAAAACACTCCTATGAGCGTCTCTCATTAGTAATTAATGGCTAGTGGTACAAATGTCTTATGAGATTTGGCGGTTATCAACATGGCTTTGTCATATTATTTGCCCGATGTAAGAAATTTATAGTTCCAATATGTTTGTGGTTTCGATAACCATATAAAAGAGGCAACTCCCATGAAACGATTGTTGACTGCTCTCACAGCAATAGCTTGGCTGCTTCCCGCTTTGGCTACTGCGGGTCCGGCTACGCTTAACCACCCCGGACGTCTTCTCGCCGCCAACTGCTTCCAATGCCACGGCACGGATGGTTATGGCATGGAAAGTTTGGCGGGTGAAAAAGCTTCCGAGATTATCGACGAATTACAGGAAATGCAGTTTGAACCAGCGCGTCAGGACATTATGGCTGTCCACGCGCAGGCTTACACAGCAGAAGAAATCAACCTGATCGCCGACTACTTTTCCAAACAACCCAAATAAGAGGGACGGGCTATGCAACGCAGAGACTTTTTACGTTTACTCGGTACGGGGGCAGCAGTGGGCATGATGGCACCGTTTGCTGATGTGTTGGCGGCTAGTCGTGTGACCATGCCGGGGAATACCGGCGCAAATGGTCGGGTCGTGGTGATTGGTGGCGGCATGGCAGGGACAACCGTCGCCAAATACTTACGCTTGTGGGGTGGCACAGGTGTGCAAGTCACTTTGGTTGAACCTAACCCGACCTATATTTCCAACATTTTCAGCAATAAAGTGTTGACTGGGGAACGTACTCTCACGCAGTTGTCTTACAAATATGGCACGCTGACCAGCAAGTATGGCGTCAAGCTGATTACCAAATCCATCACCGCGATTGATTATGTCGGTCAGCAAGTGACGCTCAACGATGGCAGCAAACTGCCTTACGATCGCTTGGTGATTGCACCAGGGGTTGCTTTTGACGCATTGCCAATGTCCGGCACAGCAGCGGCGCAGGCGAAAGTGGTACACGCATGGCAAGCAGGGGCGCAGACCACTTCGCTGCAAAGCCAGATCAAGGCAATGGCCAAAGCCGACACGTTTATTCTGACCATTCCGGCGAAACCGTACCGTTGCCCTCCGGGACCGTATGAACGTGCTTGTGTGGTGGCGGATTACCTGACACGGGTTAAAAAAGGCGGCAAAGTCGTGGTGCTGGATGCTAACTCCAGCATTCAGGCAGAAGTGGAAAACTTCACTTATGCCTTCAAGAATATCCATAAGAACATCACCTATGTCCCGAATGCCAGCATTAGCAGCATTGACGCGAATACCGGCACAGTCAACACCAATGCTGGCGCATTCAAGGGTAAGGTCGTTAACGCGATTCCACCGCATCGGGCGGGCAAGATCATTACCGACAACCCGTTGCTGGCGAATGTGGGCGGGCGTTGGGCGGGTGTGAATGTGCTGAGCTATGAATCCGCGCTTCCCAAGATCCACGTCATTGGGGATGCCGCAGCAACGACGCAACCGAAAGCGGGGCATATTGCCAATGCCGAGGCGAAAGTGTGCGCGGATGCGATTGTGCATTTGTTGCGTGGTGAGCCGGTTAATCCAGCGCCGATAACTAATTCGGCTTGCTACACACCGATTACGAGCACGACAGCTTCGTGGTTGTCCGTGGTTTACCGTTATGACCCTGTGACCGGCACGATGTTGCCAACTGGTAATGGTGTGACCGAATCCAGCGGTATCAACAAGGATAACCACAAAGAAATGCTTGAATGGTTCAGCAACTTGATGGCGGATACCTTCGCTTAATTTTTTCAGCTTCATTTCAGATAAGCCGGTTAGCCTACACGCATACATTCATTATTTGGAGGCTAACCATGAAAACCTTAAACCTGACTCGTCATACTCTGTTGGCTTGTGCCGTTACCTTATTGGTTGGGTGTGGTGGTAGCAGTGCTGCTGATACTGCTGCACTCACTACGACGGCTACTACGGCGGCGGCATCGGTGGTGGACACTGCGCCAGCCAGTGCTACAGTTATTGATAATACGACTGCCAGCGCGACAACTGCGCTGACAGCCGCTGAAACCACTACTCTGCTATTTGTGCGTGAAGAGGAAAAACTGGCACGTGATGTTTACCTCACCTTGTACAATCGTTGGGGTACAAAAGTCTTTCAGAACATTGCTACCCGTTCTGAACAGCAGCACTTGGACATCATGGGTAATTTGATTGCTACCTACAAGCTGCAAGATCCGGTGCTGGATAACACCATCGGCGCATTCACTGACCCAGTATTGTTGGGACTGTACCAAGATTTAGTCATGCGTGGCTCCACTTCGTTGAATGACGGTTTGCATGTTGGTGGTTTCATCGAAGAATTCGACATTAACGATTTGCAAGAAGCCATTGATGAAGCCAATGCTGGCAGCAAACCCGCTGATATTATTGCCGCCTACACCAACTTAATGTGTGGTTCACGCAATCATTTGCGGGCATTCGTGGGTCAGATTGAGAACAATGGCGTGGATTATCAAGCACAAGTCATTTCGCAAGCGACGGTCGATGCGATTGTGAATAGCCCCGAAGAGCAATGCCGTTAATCCCACAGCGGGAGGCAGGATGAACAGTCCAGTGTTAATAAGCAGATTGACGGAGTACGGCGTAAGTCGTCGTGCCTTCCTGAAGTACTGCGCATTAGTGGCATCCTGTTTGGCACTGCCTGCCAGTGGAATTCCTGCATTGGCGGAAAAGCTACGCCAAGCAGCACGCCCTGCGGTGATTTGGTTGTCTTTTCAGGAATGCACCGGCTGTACCGAATCGCTGACCCGCTCGTATACACCCAGTATAGAAGAGCTAATATTTGACCTGATTTCTCTCGATTACCACCATACCTTACAAGCAGCGTCGGGTGAAGCGGCAGAAGTAGCACGGCAAGAGACAATGCAGCACCATGCGGGCAAGTATTGGCTCATTGTTGATGGTTCAATACCGACGGCAGCCGATGGTGTTTATTCAACCATTGCAGGTCGCACCAATCTGGATATGTTGCGTGAAGGCGTTGCCAATGCGGCTATCGTTGTCGCGGTGGGCAGTTGTGCGGCGTTTGGCGGGTTGGCAGCCGCACAGCCTAACCCAACTGGCGCTAGCAGTGTGGCAGCGTTGATGCAAGCTGGGTTGATTGCTACGAAACCCTTAGTGAATTTACCCGGTTGCCCGCCGTTGCCCATCGCGATTAGCAGCCTATTCGCGTATCTCCTTGCGTTTGAACGCCTGCCTGACTTGGATGCACTCAAGCGCCCCTTGAGTATTTACGGCAATACTGTGCATGATCGCTGTTCCCGTTACCGCTATTACGCCGAGGAAAAATTTGCCGAACGCTTTGGGGATGAAGGTCACCGCAAGGGTTGGTGTTTGTACAAGTTGGGTTGCAAAGGCCCTGTTACCCACAATGCTTGTTCACTCTATAAGTGGAATCAGGGGACGAGTTCGCCAATTGAAGCTGGTCATCCTTGCCTTGGCTGTTCTGAGCCGGATTTCTGGGATAAGGGCAGCTTTTACCACAGTTTGGATAAGGCACTGTCGCCGGTTGCACCTATTGGAAAAACGCCGGATATTGCCATAGAAACGGGGCAAAAACTGTACACAGAACACTGTGTCAGTTGCCATGCGCCTAGCCCTGCCAGTTTCAAAACACCAGCAGAAGATATTCCTGCATTGTTACGTTCCGGTAATATCCGTGCTCATCGGCGTTTTGAGTTATCTGACGAGCAGCTTGAGTTGTTAGAGAAATATTTCACGGCGCAGCAATAACGGACACACGGGTTTGGTTTATGCCGTTTTTTTCCAGTTTAGCGGTTAGGTTGCTCAGTGATGGTTATCCGAGTAATAGGTCAACTGCGCTTTGAAACATGGGAAATCTCCTTTAATGGTGGTGTTCGGCAGGCATACGGGATTTTTCACCCTTCAGCACAAACTGGCGGTACAGCAGCGGCAACAAAATCAGCGTTAAGGTGGTCGCACTGACTAACCCGCCGATCACAACCGTTGCCAGCGGTTTCTGGATTTCTGAACCGGGGCCGGTGGCAAATAACAACGGCACTAAACCCCAAGCGGCAATACTGGCGGTCATTAACACCGGGCGCAGGCGGCGTAACGCCCCTTCGCGTACCACCGCCGTTCCTCGGTAGCCTTGCTGGTGCAATTGGTTGAAAAATGTCACCAATACCACGCCGTTGAGTACGGCAATCCCCAGCAGTGCAATGAAACCTACCGACGCGGGTACGGATAAATATTGCCCAGAAATCCCCAGACTAAAAATCCCACCAATCAACGCCAATGGCACATTCGCCATCACCAGAATGGTTTGGCGCACATCTCGAAACGTCAAAAACAGCAGCAAGCCAATCATGGCGAGCGCAATTGGCACGACAATGAGCAAGCGTTGCGCTGCCCGTTGCTGATTCTCGAATTGCCCACCCCACGTAATGCTGTAGCCAGTCGGCAAGGTCACGTTAGCGGCGACGGCAGCTTGTGCTTCTTCCACAAAACTTACCAAATCGCGCCCTGTCACATTGCTTTGTGCCACCACGAAACGGCCTGCATTTTCGCGTTTAATCGCCACGGGCCCTTCGGTGCGGACGAGTTTTGCCACTTGATCAAGGCTGATAATGCGCCCGTCAGGAAGCGTCAGGCGGATTTGCTGCAAGGCTTGAGGTGCTTGACGCAATTCGGCAGAACCGCGCAATTGCAGCGGAATGCGTCGCCCTTCTTGCTGGATTATGCCGATAATTTCACCTTCGAGCTGGGTGCGTAACAGGCTGGCAATGTCGTCTACCGATAGCCCAAAGCGTCCGGCGGCTTGGCGGTCAATTTCGGCACGCAGGTATTGCACTCCCGCATTTTTTTGGGTGTAAGCGTCGGATGCACCGGGGATTTTCTCTAAAATCGTGACAATTTGTTGTGCCAGATCGCCCAACACCGCCAGATCAGTCCCGAAAATCTTGATGGCAATATCCCCGCGACTGCCGGTCAGCATTTCAGAGACGCGCATATCAATCGGTTGGGTGAAGTTGTAACCCACACCGGGGAATTTTTCCAACACTTGACGGATTTCTTCTTGCAGCCATTCTTTATCCGGCGTTCGCCAGGTTTCGCGGGGCTTTAACACCAGAAAGCTGTCGGTTTCATTCAGGCTCATGGGGTCAAGACCGAGTTCATCTGAGCCGACCCGTGCGACGATACGCTGAATTTCGGGGATATTATCCAGCAAGGCTTGTTGTACCCGTAAGTCGGTGTCGATGCTTTGATCCAAACTGATCGAGGGCAGTTTTTCCAATTGCACCAACAAGTCGCCTTCATCCATCGTCGGCATGAAGGTTTTACCAATCAATGGGTACGTGGCGACTGCGCCTAACATCACGGCGATGGTCAGGATGTAAACCAAGCTAGGGCGTTTGAAGGCCGCGTCTAACACCGGCAAATACACGCGCCGTGAGACGCGCAATAGCCAAGGATCGGTGTGCGCCGCTTGCTTGAGCAACCACGATGCCAGTACCGGAATCACCGTCAATGCCAACAGCAAGGAGATGGAAAGTGCAAACACAATGGTCAGAGCGACTGGCGTAAACAGTTTACCTTCCAACCCTTCCAGCGTCAGCAGCGGGAGGAATACCAAGGCAATAATGACAATGCCGATACTGACGGGGGAGGAGACTTCTTGTACTGCCCACAGGATTTTTTGCCGTTGCGGGATTTTGGCTTTTTCATCATCATGCACCAGATGTTCCACGATATTTTCGACAATCACCACCGCCGCATCCACCAATAAGCCGATAGCGATGGCTAAGCCGCCCAGACTCATCAAATTGGCGGATAAACCAAATTGGCGCATCAAAATGAATGTGCCTAACACCGACAGTGGTAAAATTAACGCCACCACGAAAGCCGCCCGCAAATTACCCAAGAACGCGAACAGAATAATGCCAACCAACACAAACGCTTCCAGCAAGGCTTTGCTGACGGTGTGAATCGCTTTATCGACGAGGGTAGAGCGGTCGTAAAACGGTTCAATGGTGACACCGGGCGGCAAAGTTTGGCTGATTTCTGCGAGTTTGGTTTTGATGCTGGTGGTAAGTTTCCCTGCATTTGCGCCGCGCAAGCTCAGTACCAAGCCTTCGACGGCTTCTCCCTTGCCGTTTTGGGTGACTGCGCCGTAACGGGTGAGTTCGCCCAGCTTTACCTCAGCCACTTGCCCGACAGTTACGGGTACGCCGTCCACGCTTTTGATGACAATGTGGCGCAAGTCGTCCAGCCCGTTGATGCCACTTTCGATACGCACCACCCAAGTTTCTTCGCCTTCGTTGACGCGCCCCGCGCCATCGTTGCGGATATTGGTGTTCAGCGCGGTACGCAAATCGTCCAAGGTTAAGTGGCGGGCGTTGAGGGCGGCTAAATCGGGGGTAATTTCAAAGGTGGTGGCACGTCCGCCAAGGGCGTTGACATCGGCAACACCTGGCAGGGCGCGGAGTTGGGGGCGAATTGTCCAATCTAGCAAGGTGCGTTTGTCTTCGAGCGGCAAATCGCCTTCCACTGTGAACATGAAAATTTCGGAAAGCGGGGTGGAAATGGGTGCTAAACCGCCAGTCACATTCTTAGGCAAATCGTTTTTGACATTGGCAAAGCGTTCCGCGACTTGGCTTCGCGCCCAGTAAATGTCGGTGCCTTCGGCAAAGTCGAGGGTGATGTCGGTGAGGGCGTATTTGGAGACACTGCGCAACACGACTTGGTTGGGAATCCCCAGCAATTCGGTTTCGACGGGTTGAGCGATTCGCGCTTCGACTTCTTCGGGGGTCATGCCGGGGGCTTTGAGGATCAGTTTCACTTGCGTGGTGGATACGTCGGGAAATGCATCAATTGGCAGTTCCTGAAAGGTGCGGATACCAAACACGGTGAGTAGCACGGTCAAACCGAGAATCAGCCAGCGTTGCGCGAGGGAAAATTCAGTGAGCCAGTTAAGCATGGGTTATTCCTCCGCCTCTTGCCACTTAGCTTTGAGGGCAGCAACGCCTTTGGTGGCAATGCGGCTGTCGGCTGGCAAGCCGCTGATGGTGGCTTGAGTGTCGTTTTGTTGGACAATTTTAACGGCGGTTGGAGTGAAGCCTTCCGTACTTTCAGTGAACACATACGCTTGATCGCCCGACCATACCAAGCCGCTGGTGGGGATGCTGGCGGCGGCGGTATCGGCATTGCTGGCACTTTGCAAGGTGACTTTGACGGTTTGTCCCGGATGCAGTGTGGTGCTGTCTGCTTGGGTTATGTCCGCTCGCACGATGACATTTTGGGCATTATCCAACGCGGGTTGCAAGGCGCGAACTGTGCCGCTGAGCTGGCTGTCGCGCAGCGTGACGGTTTGCCCTGCTTGCACGTCTTTGGCTTGTGCGGGGGTGAGGGGGATTTCTAAACTGAGTTGGCGTAAGTTGCCGATTTTGACCAGTGCGGCGGGGGCTTCGACCCGTTGCCCCGGTTCGACCATGGTTTCCAGTATCCAGCCGCTGATCGGGGCGGTTAGGGTGATTTCGGCGCTGTCGCTGCCGGGTTTAACGCCTAGCAAGCGTAAGGTGGCAATGGCTGCTTCCTGATCGGCTTGTGCTAATTTGACATCGTTTTGGGTCAGCAGCCAAGTGTTTTTGGCGATTAGCCCTTGATCTGCCAGCCGTTGATCACGAGCGGCGTTGTCGGCGGCTAATTGGTATTTGAGGCGGGCTTGCAGGTATTGGCGTTGTGCCTCCACCACAGCGGGGGCGGAAAGCGATGCCACTTTGTCGCCCGCTTTCACGGTTTCACCGGCTTGATGCAATAAGGTGGTGATTAGCCCATCAGCAGGTGCGGCGACCACGCGCACACTGGCGGGCGGTAACATCACTTGCGCATTCACTTCCAGTGCGGTGTTGGCACTGACGGTAGTGAGTGGCGTGACTTCGATGCCGAGCGCACTGCGTTGTTCCGCTGGCATGGGAATAATGTCGGCGGCGGTGGCGATGCTGGGAAGTAGCAAGGCTAGGCTTAATAGGCTGGGTCTTATTTTATGGATCACGGGCATTCACTCTGGTTGGGTCTTGAGCAGAGTGTATTAGTCATGACTCATAAAGGTTAGGCGACAAAGGGTCAGGAACCGGTGTTGTAGGGCATTTGCCCTACAGTCCTGTGCTTACGTTACACACAGGTTCGTCGATTTCTGGCTATAATCTGTTGGTTGAAAAAGTGGCTACCGATGTGTGCGTTCATCAGATCTTAAAAGCTCATGTGATGGGTATCAGTGGCAAGTCAGAAAAACACATAACGTTAACAGGAAAGCCATGCGCCTATTATTGGTGGAAGACGACACCGAACTCAGCAGCAGTTTGCACACGCGCTTGAAACGTGAAGGCTTCGCGGTGGACATTGCCAATAATGGCGTGGATGGCGAATTCATGGGCGACGAAACGCCTTACGATGCGGTGATTCTCGACCTTGGTTTGCCACAACGCAGTGGGCTGGAGGTGTTGCAACATTGGCGACAGCGTGGCAATCGCGTACCGGTGATTATCCTCACTGCCCGTGATGCATGGCATGAACGGGTGGATGGTTTCAAAGCCGGGGCAGACGATTACCTCGGCAAGCCGTTTCATTTTGAGGAATTGCTGGTGCGGGTACAGGCGTTGATTCGTCGTAATTTGCAAGCGGCAGTTCCCGATCAAAAGCTGCATTGTTGTGGCTTGCAATTGGATGAGGAACATCAGCAAGTCACTACGCCAGACGGCGAGGTCTTCGATTTGACGGGGACAGAGTTTCGTTTGTTGCGCTATTTTATGTTGCACCCCGGTCGGATTCTTACCAAATCGCGCTTGACCGAACACGTTTACGAGCAAGATTTTGACCGTGATAGCAATGTGATCGAGGTGTATGTGCGCCATTTGCGTCGCAAGTTGGGGGATTGGCGTATTCAAACGCGGCGCGGTCAGGGTTATATTTTCATCGACCCCGACAAGCCGGAGCTACCGTTATGAAGTCATTGGAACGTCAGTTGCAGGTCAATCTTGCGATTATTTTGGTGTTGGTGATGGCGCTGATTTGGGGCGTGGGGATGGCGTTGCCCTGGTTTTTTGAAGGAACGCAAAATGTGCATTCGGCGACGGTGGTGCTGTCTGCTCCAGACGCGACGCAACACCGTCCGCAGCGTTTCAAGTGGTTATTTCCGTTATTGGCGGCAGCGGGTATTGCATTGATTTTGGTGATTCAGGGCATTGTTATCCGCCGGACTTTTCGGCGTTTGGATCATATTCGTGCTGAACTGCAACAGCTTGAGATTGGCAATATCAATAAGTTAAATGAAGCCGTTCCAGCGGAAATTTACCCGATTATCAAAGAATTCAACCACCTGTTGAGCTTGATGCAGGAGCGTTTGGAGCGTTCCCGCAATGCGTTAGGCAATCTGGCTCATGCGTTGAAAACCCCGCTCAATTTACTCACCCAACACCTTGATGCTGACATATCGGCGACCAGTCATCAGCAGGCGCAGTTACAAGCCGAACGCATCCGCCAATTGACCGAAGGTGAACTCAAACGCGCACGCATGGCAGGTCTTGGTAATACCACGCAACGCTTTGACCCGCGTGTGGAATTGCCCGTGCTGGTGGAAGTGTTGGCACAGGTACACCACAAATCCCCGCGCTGCATTACGCTGGAGATTGCCCCAACACTTACCCGTTTCGGCGACCGCGAAGACATGCTGGAATTGTTGGGAAATTTGCTGGATAACGCCTGCAAATGGGCGCAACAACAGGTGCGTTGCCAAATCAGTAGTGTCGCGGGCAAGGTGCAAATCAGCGTGGAAGACGATGGTCTTGGGCGCACTGAGGTCGAGTTACAACAAATGGCAGCACGCGGGGTGCGGCTGGATGAAAGCGTTGACGGACACGGCTTGGGTCTGTCAATTTGCAAGGACATCACCAAATTATACGGTGGTACGCTGGTGTTTGAACGTTCCGCACGACTGGGTGGTCTGCGGGTAACGGTTACGCTTTAATCGAGCATTTTCCAAAATTCACTTTGGCAAGCGCGGCAATAGCACAAACCTTTACGTGGTTTGATTAGTTTCTGTAGCTTAGTGCGAGGGATTTGCTCCCACACTAAACTGCCACAATTGGGGCAACTGTCTTTTTCCAGCTTTTTCTCAAGGTGTTGTGAATGTCTGACCATAGTTGGTGTAGATTGTCGTATTTCCGTTGATAACATATTAAGCAAGCTTTGTTTTGATTAGTTTTTGTTATTCTATTATTGAGTGAGGATGAAGGCAAATAGTATTTGGAGGGTGAATGGCATCGAGAGTGACTATTTGTATGACGGTCAGGTAGAGACGCAAGATTTTGCGTCTCTACGGGAGGTAAGGCTGTTGGCCGTTAGACGGCTTGTTCCAATGCTTGCAAAGTGGCGGGGTAAAGGGTTTCGAGTTCGGCAACTAAGGTATTAATGTCGCTGGCATCGCCACTTTCGCCCTTGTGTTGCAAAGTTTTACAAATGTCGCCCATTTGCACTGCGCCTAAACTGACGCAGGAGCCTTTCAGTTTGTGGGCAGCTTTGCCGAGTTCGATAAGGTTGCCCGTGTGTGCGTGTTCGCGGATGTCTGCCAGCATCGCCGGGGTGGTGCTGCCAAACATTTTAATGAGGCGCGGTAAAATAACAGCCGGGAGCTGTTGGAGTGCTTCAGTGGCTACTAATGGCATGGTTGGCTTCCTTACGAGGCTGAGAGTTATTGTTGGGTGTACACCAGTATTGCAAGGCTGTTTCGACCGCTTCGGGCAATACGGGTTTGCTGATGTAATCATTCATTCCCGCTTGCAGGCATTCTTGCCGGTCGCCTTCCATCGCATTGGCGGTCATGGCAATGATGATCGGTTGTTGATCAGGCGGGAAGTCTGCACGGATGCGGCGGGTGGCTTCCAGACCATCCATGTCCGGCATTTGCATATCCATGAAAATCACGTCGTAGGCTTTTTTGCGCAGGGCTTGCAGGGCTTCGAGACCGGTTTCGGCAAGGTCAACTTTGTAAGCCAT
This sequence comes from Thiothrix winogradskyi, assembly GCF_021650935.1. NCBI lineage: Bacteria > Pseudomonadati > Pseudomonadota > Gammaproteobacteria > Thiotrichales > Thiotrichaceae > Thiothrix > Thiothrix winogradskyi. The sequence goes on from NZ_CP091244.1 coordinate 1,309,279, forward strand.
TTCATCCAGGATGGATGAGGCGACAATTTGGTTGATAGGGTTGTCCTCTGCCAGCAAGATAGTGAGTGGCAAACGTTCCCCCAGTTTGAGATGGGATTTTTCCGGGCGATTACTGACCAGATTCAGTTCCCCTAGCACGGTCATGAGGCTGTCAAACAAGCGGCTGCGGGTCAGCGGCTTGGTTAGGTAGAGGTTGTAGAGTTCCCGTACCGTGTCTTTGGGGTGGCGGTCATTGGGGGGCGCTATCAGAATCAGCGGCAATTCTTGCTTGCTGAAGCGTTGGCGGATGTATTTTGCCAGTTCCAGTGGGGAATCGCCGGGCAGGTTGCTTTCGATGAGGGCAATATCATAGGGCTTGCCGATGGCGATGCGGCTGATGGCGTCGGTTGCGGTACTGACGGTGTCTACCGTTGCTCCCCAACTTTTACAGAAGTCTTGGATAGCTTGGCTACTGGCAGGGTTATTTTCCACCACCAATAGGCGTTTACCCACAATTTCCGGGATATTGGTGTGCAAAAACGGTTTAAGTTTGCCGTTGGCTTGGCGGGTTTTAATGGTGAAATGGAAACGGCTGCCGACGCCGACGGTGCTTTCTGCCCAGATTGTGCCGCCCATCATTTCGACGAGATGGCGTGAAATCGCCAGACCCAGCCCGGTGCCTTCATGGCGACGGCTGAGTGTTTCGTCGGCGCGGCTGAATTGCTCGAAGATACTTTCCAGCCTATCACTTGGGATGCCAGGGCCGGTGTCGTTGATTTGGAATTCGAGTTCGTAAGTGTCGTTTTGGTAGCTACGCGGGATAACAAACACGGTGATTTCACCGCTATCGGTGAACTTGATGGCGTTACCGATGAGATTGGTCAAAATTTGCCGCAAGCGCACCATGTCGCCTTCAATGAATAACGGAATAGATGGACCAACCGCGTAGGCCAGTTCCAGATTTTTTTCGAGGGCTTTGGCATTGAGCAGGTTGAGGATTTCTTCAATACACGCCCGCAATTCAAAGGGTTCACGCTTGAGGTCGAGTTTGCCCGCTTCAATTTTGGAAAAATCCAGCACGTCATTGATGACAGTTAGCAAGTGTTCGCCGCTGAGGTGGATGCTGTCCACGAATTCGGTTTGTTTCTTGCTCATGGGCGTATTCATCAGCAAGCGGGTCATGCCGATGACGCCATTCATGGGGGTGCGGATTTCGTGGCTCATGGTGGCGAGGAACCGCGCCTTGGTTTTGACGGCTTCTTCTGCCACAGTCTGGGCGTGTTGGGCGGCTTCCACCAAACGCTTGAAGCTGCCTGAGAAATAGATGCGACTAACGACCAGCCCTAAGATCAAGAGTGCGGTAACGGCAAGGGAGCGCTGCTTGATGCTGTCGAGGCGTTGCATCATGTCGGTGGCAAGGCGGGCATTTTGCTGAATGGATTGCTGGATGGATTCGGCAACTTGCAGAGCCAGCTCGCCATCCATATCTTCCAGTTGTTCCAGCATTTCACGGGCTTCCAGCGCCGTGTCGTGCGCATCCATAGCCAATTGTTTCCAGTGACCAGGCGACAGGGTGTTCAATTCTGCCACCAGATTCCCCATGATGCCGCTGGTTTCTTCAAACTGCTCTTTGAGTGCGATCTTTTCCGCAGCAGGCCACAGGCTCAGCATTTGCTGGCTTCGCTGTTGCAGGTTGCGGGAGAGTTCCTGAAGTTTGGGCAGGTCATCCTTGCTGCTATTGGGGTTGAGTGCGAACTGGAAGAATGCCTCATCCAGTGTATCAAACGCCTCGCGTTGCTCGTCAATTAGCGATTCCATGGTCATCTGGTGCTGGAATGCCTGATAGGATGCCTGCAAGGCACGTGCTGCCTGTTGCTGGTTGTGCTGGGCGTCACTGACGGCATTGCCCAGACTGAACCACAGCAGCATTGCCAATATGCCCAGCAGCAGGATCAGCAGGGCGCTGTCAATCACTTGAAGCAGGCGCATATTGGTAAATGGGCGCATGAAGAATCCTTGGTTTAAAACTGGAAGCGCAGCGTTGCAGAGGTGAAATGCCGTTCGTTGTCGTCATGATCGAACACGGCGATTGCACCGCTGAGCGGCTTGCCAGCGACAAAGCGCACATCATCAACAAACCCGGTATCGAGCTTGCGGCGTTGTTCCAGATGCCATTTGCCGTCTTTCCACACGCCTTTGGCTTTCACGTCATCGGTACTGGGTGGCAGGGCTTCTTCCATTGGCAGGTATTTTGGCATGATGTCCTGTTGTTTCTTAAAATAACGTTTGGCGACATAGGGTTCCCGATCCGCGTCGGAAGGGCGCTGAATGTACAGGTGGGAACCATCCGGCAAGGTCGCCTTGTAAGATTCCTGCATGGGTTGCTTGCTGATGATGGTCATCTTGTCGTGGGCAATGCCGACCGGGTTGGTACGACCTGCTTTCCAGTTCCACATGTCGGCCTTGAATTCCTTGCCGGAAAACCAGTTGGCGTCGTAATTGCCTTCCATCGCAAATTCAAGGGCGAAACGGTCTTCGCGTTGTTTCCCTTCGGTGTATTTTTGCTGGGCTTCATCCCACACGTGCGGTTTGTGCTGGGTGTCTTCGGTACTGTCTTCCCATTCGCTGTAGAAGAAGACTTCATCGCCGAATACCCCGGCTTTCAGAGTGACGGTTTTGGTCAGTTCTGGTTTGCTGAGGTAAGTGAGGGGAATTTCGATACCTTTCACCTCTTGCCAGTCATCAGCGGAACCGTCGAGGGTGGGGGCAGCTTTCAGTTGGTTAATGGTGATGGTTTGTGTGTCGGCATGGGCAATACCCAAGGAGCCACAGAGAAAAAAAGTGGATATTCCCAACAGATGGTATTTCATGCGCATGTCCCTCATTAATATTGTTGTATTTCGTCAGCAGCGCGAGTGCTTATTGGTTGTCGTTAAAATGCTATCAGTAATTTTGTTTATTGTGAATAGCGATTTATGGCTCCAAGAACGCAAAAGCCCCGTAAGTCATTGACTATACGGGGCTTTTAAATAATGGCGGAAAGGAAGGGATTTGAACCCTTGATACGTTGCCGTATACACACTTTCCAGGCGTGCTCCTTCGACCACTCGGACACCTTTCCGCAGAAATTTTACCGTGGGGTAAAATCCAAGGGCGCAATCGTAACGCAGCAGCGGGGGGCTTGTAAACCGTGGAACCGGATTTTCACGCGATAAGGCGACAATATGCAGTTGGTCGGCTAGGGTTCGACACCGGTTCGAGGATGCGTTAGAGTGATGGTTGGGGTTTACAACAATAAATAAAAGCTAAATAACAGCCATGTCATTGATTCCAAAATTTCAAACATTCATACGCTGGTGGGGTGAAGGTTTATATAACGGTCTCCCTAACGCTGCCCGCAAATTATTCCGCACGGCATTACCGCGCTTGGTGTTGCACACGCATGACGGGCGCAGTGTTGATGTGCAGTGGTTGCAAGACGGCAAATCACAAATGCGCGGTCAATTCGTCTTGCCGGATGGCAATGCCCAACACAGTGATTTGCTGCCTAACGTTGCCCAAGGCAAGCCTTACGAGGTGGAGTTGTGTTTGGGGAAAAGCCAAGTATTGGCACTGCAACATCACTTTCCCGAAGCGGTTAAAGAAAATCTGCACCAGGTGTTGGGTTATCAATTGGATCGCCTGACCCCTTTTACCGCAGACACTGCTTTATTTGATGCGCGAGTAGCGCAGCATGATAAAGGGCGTAAAGAAATCCTCGCTGACATTTTTGTTGTCCCTAAACATGTGGTGGAACGTTTTAACCGCTTGTTAGCCGATATTGGGGTGAATGCTATCCGGGTGGTGTCGGTAGCAGGGGCAGATAAAGGGATTAATTTGGCGGCTCGCCAAGATTCCCAGCAAACACAAGGTTGGTCAAGGATTCCGCTGTATGCTTTTCTGGGGGCGCTGATACTCTCTTTGCTTGTGCCCTTGGGTTATAAGCACCGTCGTGTGGATCAGATTGAAACCGCGCTGGCAGAAGTGCGCAGCAATTCAGCGGAGCAATTGGCTATTCGTGAAAAGTTAGTTGCTGCCGAAGAGGCGCTGACTTTCATTGAGTCAAAACGCAAAACTTCACCGATGGCGTTGGATGTAGTGGAAACCCTGTCCAACTTGATTCCCGAACATACCTGGTTGGAACGTTTGGAAATGCAAGGCGGTAAGCTGGAAATCCGGGGCGAATCGGGGATGGCACTCAGCTTAATTGATACGCTGGAAGACGCGGCTGAGTTTGCTGAGGTGCGTTTTAAGTCACCCGTGACCCGTAATAAAGACAATGGGCGTGACCGTTTCCATATCGAAGCGACCTTGGAGGTTCCTCATGCTGAATAAGGTGTTCTGGCAGCAGAATCAGGTATTGCTGGCCTGGAGTTTGTTAGTGCTGTTGTTGGTCGTCGGGCTATTTCTGGTGGTGATTCCCAGCGTGCAAAAGTCGTGGGAATTGAGCGAACGCATTGAAACCGGCTATCAGCAGCTTAACCGTTTTCGGCAAATGGCAGCCGCCACGCCGGAATTCATGGCGGAATACGAACGGGTGCAACAAAACGGTTTGGACAAACTGTTTTACCCTGCTGGCATGACTTCGGCACAAGTTGCCAAAGAGTTGCAGAAAAATCTAACTACCGTGATTACCCGCGATAATGGCGTATTACTGAGTTCTGAGGTGTTGGATGCGCAACAAACCGAGGCGGAGCAAGCGAATACCGCGTATCAGCGCGTCATGGTGAAAGCGGTGTTTCAGAGTGATCCGGCGTTATTGCGTGAGGTGTTGCATCAGGCTTATCAGGCACGTCCGCTAATGTTTGTGGAAAGCATTGATGTCAAACCCTTGGGTTCTGAAGACGAAAAATCGCAAGTGGTTAAGGCTGAAGTTCAAATTTCAACCTATTGGCGTGGCGGGGAGGTGCAAAATGAAGCACTTGATTAAGCCACCGGTACAGTCATTGTTATGGTTGGGTGGAGCCGTATTGCTGGGTGCGACAGGCTGGAGTTTGCTTAACCTGAAGTTGTTAGACGAAGAGCAGGCGCAGCAAGCGAGCACGGTCAGTGTGAAAATTCCTGACGCCAGTGCCTTGGATGCACCTGATTTAAACCGTTATGCACAAATGGTGAGTGCCCCCTTGTTTTGGGAGAGCCGCAAAGCGGTGGAGCCGGAAAAGCCAGCAGAAGCCCCGGTAGCCCTAGCAGCTCCCGTGGATACCACGTTGCCAGAGGGACGCTTGATTGGGATTGTGGATATGGGCAGTAGCCTGTTTGCCATTATGGAAAATGCCGCAGGTGGCAGTGTGCATCTGCGTAATGGGGATACGTGGGGCGCTTGGCAGGTGAAAGGCATTGATCCTGACCGCGTGTTCTTGGCGATTGGCGATCAGCAGCAGGAGATTCCTCTGGTGGCTGATTTTGCTTCGCCAAAGGAGAACCCGCAAGTGGCTCAGGCGCGAGTGGTGCAGCAGCAAGTGGCAGCACAACCGCAAGTGGTTATGCAACAGCCACCACCGCTGCCATCGGCTGTACCGGGTGCTCATGCGGCGAATGTTCCGGCAGGTGCGGGTTTGCCATTCCCGGCTGATGTGGAAAAGCAGCCGCCAGCCTTATCCGTAAACGATGCCTTGGAGGCACGTCAACGTTTGATGGCTTCACGTTGGGGCGGGTTAACCGGGGAGAACCCCGCGTCAGCACCGCCACCTGGACAATAAGCATGAATTATCCGATAAACAGTACTTTTTATTAAATTTATAAACCATTAGTATAATTAAAACCAAGCCCGACAGCGTTAGCCAGATCGGGTCTTAAGAATAAAAATAAAAAATGGGGTTAGCTTTGTGAAATACAGGGGCAGCATTGTAGGGCTGGTCAGTGTGGCGGTACTCATGTCCGCTTGCACATCCATAAAAGGCAGTCCGGGTTATCGCAACAATATCAAAAGTGAAGGTTTCCAGCGCAGTAACGCGGTTAAGGAACTGGAACCCGCCGCCGTCGGTTTGTCACGCCCGGTGTTGCGCCCAGTCGATACGGGTGGTCTGAAGACGGTTGGTTATCAAGAAGGCAATCAGGCAACACCCGCGTGGGAGTCGATGCCGACGGACAGCGGTTTGTCGCGCTCTGGGAAAAAAGATGATGTGGAGCTGATTCTCGGTAGCCAAGATTATTACCGTACTGATGTGAAACGCCCTGTGTCTGCGGCAAGTAAACGGGGGGATGATGCGGGTATTGCCCTCAATTTCGAGCGTGCCAGCATCCGTGAAGTGGTGAAAGTGGTTTTGGGGGATATTCTCAAGGAAACCTATACCGTGGAGCCGGGGGTGGAAGGTGAAGTGACGATCAATTCCACCGATCCGCTGGATCGCAGTGCGTTAATCCCTACCTTGGAATCCTTGCTGCAAAGCCAGGGGGCGGTGCTCTACAAAGACGATACCGGCAATTACCGGGTTGCGGCGCGAGCCAATCTGAAAGGGCGTGGTTTTATGCCATCTACCGGTCAGATTAAGCCGGGTTACAGTATGCAAGTGGTAACGTTGCGCTATATTCCGGTGGCGGAAATGCAAAAAATACTGGAACCACTGGCAAGCCCGGATGCTTTTGTACGGGTTGACCCGAACCGCAATATGTTGGTGTTGGCGGGAACCAGTTCCGAACTGGCTAACCTGATGGCGACCATTAAGACCTTTGACGTGGATGTGTTGAAAGGCATGTCCGTCGGTTTGTACCGTGTCAAAAACGTTGAGGCTGGCATCGTGGCGAAAAACCTTGATGCGCTATTCGGTGAAAGCGGTAATAGCCCGATGGCGGGCATGATCAAAATCATGCCCATTGAACACATGAACAGCATTATGATTATTTCCGCTAACGCTGATTACCTGAAGGATATGAAAGACTGGGTAGACCGTTTTGATCAGGTCAGCCAAACGGCGGGGCAGCAATTGTTCGTTTACCAGGTGCAAAATGGCAATGCCGAGCACTTGGCGGATATGTTGAATCAGATTTTTGGCGGCAAGAAGAGCAGTAGTGGTACTAAAGGTGCATTGCCGGGGAGCAATGCTTCCAGCCTTGCGCCGGGCTTAGCACCAGCAACAGTGGGGGCAGATGGTCAAGCTGTTGCCGCCGCTGAGCCAGTGAAGACCATGTTGGGCGATTCCAGCGGTGACGGGGTAAGCATTAACCCAGATGCAGAAGTACGCATCGTGGCAGACAAGACCAACAACTCGTTGATGATCATGTCGACCGAAGATGCCTACAAACAAATTCTGGAGTCCCTCAAGCGTTTGGATGTCATGCCAATGCAGGTGCAGGTGGAAGCTTCGATCATGGAAGTGACCCTGACCGATGGCTTGGAGTACGGCTTGCAATGGTATTTCAAAAACAATGGCAATGCCTTTGGTTCCAATGGTCTTGGTGGGCTAGCTTCTAATAACAGTGGTTACATGACACCGGGAGGCTTCTCGTTCTCCGCAACCTTGGGCGCGGAACGGGTGATGGGGGCGTTGAATGCCTTGGCGCGGGAATCGAAAGTGCGGGTCTTGTCGTCGCCGTCGATTCTGGTGCTGGATAATCAGACTGCCTCCATCAAAGTCGGGGATCAGCAGCCCGTGTTTACTGGCAGCCTTTCCACGCCGAATGGCAGTGGTACGAGCCTGACCACCGCGACCACGGTGCAATACAAAGACACTGGGGTTTCCTTGCAGGTAACACCGCAAGTGAACAGCAACGGTTTGGTGAAAATGGATATTCAGCAAGACATTACGGATGTGGGTGAAATTGATTCAGCCACCGGCAACCGCAGTTTCTTGCAGCGTAATATCAAAAGTACGGTCGCGGTTAAAAGCGGTGAAACCATTGTGCTGGGCGGTTTGATTCGCGATAACAATACTCAGGGGCGTAATGGGGTTCCGGGATTGAGCAATGTGCCGGTCGTGGGGAATTTGTTCAGCGCGAACAGCAGCGGTGGCAAACGTACCGAGTTGCTGGTGCTGATCACGCCCACGGCGATCAAAAGCCAGCGTGATTTGGTTAAAACCGGCGAGGAAATGCGCGAACGTATGCAACGTTTGATGGATGGCGATAAATTCCTGCCACAATTGAAGGGGCAATATGTCGATTAGAAATACAGTCACAGTGCTGCTGGCAAGTTCATTGCTGGCAGCGTGCAGCCCGGCGGAGTCGGTGCTGACTGGGTATGCGCAACAGCGTTGGGATGCGCTGATCAAGGGCGATCTTGAGCACGCATACGAGTACTACACCGAGGCGTTTCAAGCCACCACGCCGTTTGATGTGTTCAAGCGTAAAACGCAGGGCGCTGGGTTGTGGAGTAAGGCGCAGGTGCAAAAAGTCCAGTGTGAAACATCCGGTAAGCGCTGCCGGGTGGATGTGGAGGTCACGGTGTCGCTAAAAATGCGCGGTCTCAACCAACCGGTAGAGAGTAGCGATGTTGTGCAGGAAACATGGGTCAAGGATGGCTGGTTTTCAGACTGGCGGTACGTAAAAGGGTAATGGCGGTAATCAACATTACTTATGAATTGCGTATAATGGTCTGGTCACACCCGGAAACGCATGGGTCTGGGAACAAGCAGATTTAAATAATAAATCTTTCAATACTCCGTCAACAATATAAAAGATAGAACCAGGAGGCACGCAAGTGTTCAAGAAAAATAAAGTCGCCGTCGGTGTCGCAACCGGCATTTTAGGCGTAGTGGGGGTCATTACGAGTGCCCAGGCGGTACATGTAAACCCGGATGGCACCGGTCAGGTGTTGCTGTTCCCGTATTTCAACGGTAAAGGTGGCTATGTTACTAACATTAACTTAGTCAACTCTACCGACCAGACCAAGGCAGTTAAAATTCGTTTCCGCGAAGGTCGGAACAGTAATGACATCCTTGACTTCAATATCTACATGTCCCCTGAAGACGTGTGGACCGGTACAGTGAAAAATGGTGTTAACAATGAAGGTAAGGCAGTGGGCGTGTTGTCTACGACTGACCGTACTTGTACCTTGCCTGCACTGGCTTCTTGTGATGATGGCAAGTGTGAAGCAACCGTGCCGTTCAGTGGTTTTGGCATCTATGAAGGTGTAACCCAAGAAGATACCAAAGAAGGCTATGTTGAAGTCATCGAAATGGGCGTGGTGAGTGACACTACTGTCCAGAATGGCGTGCTGCATACGAATGGTAAACCCAATAACTGCAAAACAGTTGAAGATGCATGGAATAAAGGCACGTTTACCCAAGGTGACGGCGCTGCGGCTAAAGGTTTGAGTGCACCGACTGGCGGTCTGTTCGGTTCTTCTGCTGTCATCAATATTGCAAAAGGCTCAGCGTTTGCGCTTGACCCTATTGCCATTGATAACTACAGCACCCAGGCACAGCATTATTTGTCCCATGACCCTGATAACTTCCTGTTGCCATCTTTGGCATCCGGTGATGTTACTAACAGTAGTATGATGGTGCGCAGTGCCAGCGGTGATGGTGAAATGGTTGTCACTGACTGGAGTTTACAAAAAGATGCGTGCCTAGAAGATAAAAACGAGTTGACGCCACGTTGCGGCATTAACCCGTACCCCATTGCGCACGTATTGCTTGCACCGCATATTATGAACGAATACTTCGTTGATCCGACGGATGGTTACGACGGTCATACCGACTGGGTTGTTACCTTCCCAATGAAGAAACACGGTATCCACGGCAACGTAGCCGCTAACTTTGAGAATGGCATTTTCGACCGCGAAGAGATGCGCGCAGGTTGGTCAAAACCTAACAGTGGTTTCGGTTTCTCACCAGTATTGCCGGGCAAAAAACCAGAATCCAGCACCTTGGATCGTGAAGTTAACGTCATCAGCTTCAAGTCAACAGACCCATCTTACGATGATAGCCGTACCGTATTGTCTAGCTACGCTAACCAAAGCGTGACCACTGGTTCGTTTGTCAGTGGCTGGGCGCGTATGGGCTTCACGGGCTATGACCTGAAAGCAGGCTTTAAATCGGCTCAAGGTTATGGTGCGAAAGCCAGCAGCTATAACGCGGACAGCAATATCTATAAAGGTGTGCCAGCCGTTGGTTCAGCATTTCTAGAAGGTAACATTAGCGAGAATCCGAATGCTCGCTTCGGTGATGCGTTACCGCACAAAATCCAGCGTTAAATTTAACGCTGGATAATCTCGACGTTTTCTCCTTTAGGCTATGTGACTTGGTTGGGAAACATTGAGGGAGAAAGTGGGCGGCAAGGTTTTCCCTTGCTGCCCTTTATATTGTAAGGCTTGCTATTAGGTAAATATTGATGCTGCGTAACTTAACTTTCGCACTGCTGTGCGCGTGTGCGTTTCCGGCAATGGCTGCTGATGATGCGGCACTTTCCGAAACCGCCTATATCCGTAATACCTTGATGCAACAGGGCTTGGCACGCGGACTGGATAAAACCCCGGAGCTGGAAAAGCTCGTCACCGAATTCCGCCAAGATCAATTGGCACGTTTGGCATTAGAAGCTGCCAGCGAAGAAGATATGCCCGATTTCACAGCACGTGCTGAGGAAATTTATGCGGCACGTCAGGATAAACAATACCAACTGCCGCTACGCTTGCGAGTACGTCTCTTAGAAATGGCGTTTAACGATAGCAATGAAACGGCGGTACGTGAAAAACTCAACGCTATCCATGCGGAAGTTCTTGCCGGTAAGACAGATTTTAAAGCAGCCGTTCTGGCAAACAGTGAGGCGGCTGATTTGAAACTGACCGAAGGCGATTCGCAATGGTTTCAGGAGGGGCAACGCCCGGATGCCGTGTTTCAGGCGGCAGCACAATTATCGGTGGATAAGCCTTTAAGTGAAGTGGTTGTACATCGCAATAAAGCCTATTTGTTGGCATTTCTGGATCGGAAAGCCCCGGAAACGCGCTCATTTGCGGAGGTAAAGCCCGAAATTATGGCTGAACTTCAACAAGAATACCGTGAAGACCGTAAAAAAACGTTGCTGGATTCATTGAGCAACGCCTTTAAGTCACAACAAGCGGCACGCTAATGGCTGCGAATTGGACACTGTTGTGGCAATTACTGCGGCATGAGGTGCAGGAACGTTATGCCGGGACTGCCTTGGGGGTGTTCTGGTTATTGGCACAACCGTTATTCATGCTATTGGTGTATGCGCTGGTGTTTGGTGAAATCCTGCAAATGCGTTTGGGGACAGAAACGGCAACAGACACGGATTCCGGGCAGTTTGCCGGGTGGTTGTTTGCCGGTTTAATCGCGTTTAATGCCTTGGCAGAAGTGTTGACCCGTGCACCTGCCATTCTGACCGAACGCCGGGATTTATTGTTGAATTCGCCGTTGCCGCCTGCGGTGTTGCCCCTATTGCCTGTGGGCGTTTCCTTGGTATTAGAAGGGGTATCGGTGGGGTTGTTGTTGCTGTGGTTGTGTGTGCAGGGGCGTTGTGAGCCGCTGGGTGTGGTGTTTTACCTGCCATTTTTGGGGGTGCGATTGCTATTTTCGCTGGCTTTTGCGTATGGTTTGGCGGTGTTGGGGGTATTTTTGCACGATTTGCGCCAGATGATGCCGCCGTTGTTGACGGTATTGTTGCTGGTATCACCGATTGTGTACCCGTTGAGTGTGGTGCCGGAAGCTTTTCAGGGGTGGTTTGTTTGGAATCCCTTGGCGCATTTGGTGGAAGGCTACCGTGCGGCATTGCTGGATGGGCGGTTTTTGTGGGAAGCTTTTCTGGGGCTGTTGCTGCTGGCAAGCGCTAGTCTGGCGTTGGGTTGGTGGCTGTTCCAGCACTTGTTATTGCGGGCGAGGTATGTGCTGTGAGTGCGGATTGTGCGATTCGCTTGGCGGATGCCGGGGTGGCGTATCGGCGTTATGCACATCCGCGTGATGCCTTGCTGGAATGGGTGTTGCGGCGTGCGCGTCATGTGCCGTTTTATGCCTTGCAAGGCGTGAGTTTGCAGGTGCAAGCGGGCGATTCGTTAGGCGTGGTGGGTGACAATGGCGCGGGCAAAAGCACGTTTCTGAAAATGTTGGCGGGCAATTTGCCGCCGACAGAGGGTCAGTGTGAAATTCGCGGCAGGCGTTCGGCGTTGCTGGAATTGGGTACGGGTTTGCAGCCAGAGTTTAGTGGGATCGATAATGCACGATTGGGTTTGGCGCTGCGTGGGCTGACTCAGGCGGAGATTGCGGCGAAATTGCCAGAAGTCTTGGCATTTGCGGAATTGGGTGAATTTGCGCAACAGCCAGTGAAAACGTATTCGAGCGGCATGGTGGTGCGCTTGGTGTTCGCGGTAGCTGCGGTGATTGAGCCAGCAGTGCTGATCGTGGATGAAGCGTTGTCAGTGGGTGATCAATATTTTCAGAAAAAATCCTTGGATCGGATGCGGGAGATTTTGGGGAAGGGCGCAACCTTGGTGTTTTGTTCGCACAATCTGTATCAAGTGCGGGAAATGTGCCGTCAGGCGGTGTGGTTGGAGCAGGGCAGGGTGCGGATGGTGGGGGATGCGCAAACAGTCGTTGATGCGTATCAGGATAGTGTAAGAGGAAGAAACCCCTCCCAGCCTCCCCTTATCAGGGGAGGAGCAAGAGAAGGAAGGGTTTCTCTTCTCTCCGTCACGCTGAACCGCGACACTTTCCGAACCCACGACCCGTTTTGCATCAGTATTCAAGCCAGCCAAGGTGATCGTCCGCTTGCTGATGTGCATGTGGGGATTGTGATTCGGCGCAACGATGATGTGCAATGTTATGGCATCAGTACCTTACACGATGGGGTGCAAATGCAGCCGGTGGCTGAAGGCGTCGTGGCGGCAGAATTTGTGATTGAGCGTTTGCCGTTGTTGTCGGGTGATTATTGCTTGGAGGTGTGGCTGATTGATGGCAGTGGGGTGCATGTTTACGATTCGCGGGAACGTTGCTGCCATTTTCGGGTGCAACAAGCGGGTCAACAGCAAGGCGTTGGCATGGTGATGTTGCCGCATCGTTGGGAAAAGGTGGGTTATGCGTTGGCGAGCGGATGATTTTTCCTTGCGGTATCAGGTGTTATTTCCGCTGTATGCGCACTTGCCGCCTGCGTTAGCTTATGGATTGGCGGCGCAACAGGCGACGATTTTTCGGCGTAACAAGGGGGATGAAGCGGCGTTGATTCGCGCCCAAATGCGCAGCGCATTGCCTGAAGCCAGTGACGCACAACTCGCGGGTTGGCTTGATGATTATTACCGCATGGTGGAGCAAGAAGCCTTGGATACGTGGTATTTGCAGCACCAACCCATTCAGCAAATTGTTGAGATGGAAGGGTTTGCAGCCATTGAAGCGGCGCGGCGACAGGGGAAGCGGGTGATGTTGACGGGTGGGCATTTCGGACGGTTCTGGATGGCAGGGCCTGCGATGCGAGCGCAAGGTTTTACCACGGGCACGATTACCCGCGATGGTGGTGCTACCAATAGCCACGGTTTGCACCCAGCGGAATACCGTTACCGTTTATTTAAGTTGCAGCGCTTGCAGCAAGCCTTGGGCGGCACCTTTCTGGTGGAGGGGGATGAGTTGCGTCCGCTCTATCGGGCGTTAAATGATCACTTAATTGCATTGATTTTTGATGTTCCATACATAGAAGCGCATAAAGGAAGGGTGACAGTTAATTTTATAAGCGGTACTATTGACTTGCCTGCCGGTATTTATCGAATTGCAAAAAAAACCAAGGCAGTGATCGCGCCGTTCTTTATGCGTGATTTGGGCGGGGGTCGGGTGAGAGCAGAATTTTCTGCGTTACTTGATCCGTATGATTATAACGAAACAGTATTGATGGGAATGCTTGCCAGCCAACTGGAACAGCGGATTCGGGAAAATCCGGGTCACTGGTGGTTATGGCCCGCACTGCCACTGCTACGGAGCAATAACAATGACTCAAGTAATAGCTCACTCGCTAGATGACAACCATTCCCATAGCCAGATTGTGCGGCGCGTGCCGCGTTATGCCCAAGTGCTGGAGCTAGGGTGTGGCGATGGCAGTATGTCGCGCTTGCTGCGTGAACGTTGTGAAGCGCACATTATCGGCGTTGATCATAACCCCGATATTGTCTGGCAAGCCCAGCGCTATTGCGATTATGTGTTCACCGAAGACTTGGATGATCCGCACAGCCTTGATGCGCTCGAAGGCGAGAAATTTGACGTGATTACCTTGGTGGATGTGTTGGAGCATCTGCAACACCCTGAAGCCTTGTTACAGCGGCTCAAGCCCTTGTTGCTGGACGAGGGGCAAATACTGATTTCTATCCCGAATATTGCGCATTCTTCAGTGCGTTTGGAATTATTGAACGGGCGCTTTGATTATGAATCCGCCGGTATTTTGGATGCGACGCACCTGAAGTTCTTTACTGCTGAGAGCGTGCAAGCGTTGTTAGCAGAAGCCGGTTTTACGGTGAATGACATTGACTATACTTGGCATGATTTGCCGGATGAAGTGATCACGCGCTACCTGAAAGCCGCTGGTTTAGAGCCGACCCCCGTGGCGTTGGCAAAGTTTCATGAGCCGGAGGCTGTTGCGTACCAGTTCATTATTTCCAGCAGTCCGGTGATGCCGGAAACTGCCCGTCTTGCCGATAAAAATGCTCAAGCTCAGCACTTAAAACCGATTGATGCATCTTGGCAAACGTGGGGGCGGATGCATTCGGAATTGGCATTGGCACACGCCGAATTAGAGCGTGTGTATTCGACCCGCAGTTGGCAGATGCTCAGGCGTGGGGCAACGGCTTGGCGCAGTATTCAGTCACGATTCACGCTGGAATGATACAGTGACGGTTGATTAAACCGTAATAATTATAACAAGTTGGGGTATGTTGTGGTTAAGGTCAGTGTGATCCTGCCAGTTTACAACCATGCTCGGTGGGTACAGCAGGCGCTGGATTCGGTCTTGGCGCAAACGTTTAGTGCGTTCGAGCTGATTGTGATTGATGATGCTTCAACCGACGATTCGTGGGCAGTGATTCAAACCGCGTGTGCGACCAAGCCGGACGCGCGTGTACGTTGCTGGCGGCATGAGCATAATCAGGGCGCACCGGCAACACTCAATGAAGGGTTGCGGCTGGCACAGGGTGAATACCTCGCTATTCTGAATTCCGATGACGTGTGGGATGTCACGCGGCTGCAACGGTTGGTGACGCTGGCGCAAAGCCAGTCGCTCGATTTTATTAGCACCGATGTCGCAGTACTGGATGCCGATTCACAACCGAAAGAAGCCGCTGAGCCGCATTGGGTGGCGTGGTTTGAGGGCTTGAAACAATACTACGCTACGCATACCGATACGCAGGCGACTTTATTGCGCGGTAATTTTCTGATTACGACTTCCAATTTCTTTTTCCATCGGCGGGTGTATGCGCAATTGGGTGGCTTTTCCGAGTTGCGTTATGTGCACGATTACGAGTACGCCTTGCGGGTGGTGGCAGCCGGTTTCAAGGTGCGCTTTCTGAGCGGTGAGAAGTTGCTGGGTTATCGTTTACACGAGAGTAATACCATTCGGGAAAAGCCCTTGGCAGCGATTGAAGAAAACATGCACTTATTGCTGGGTTGGCTTGGCGGAAGAAGAACCTCACCCCCCGCCCCCCTCTCCTTGACAGGAGAGGGGGAGGAGGAAGTTGTCCACTCTTGTTCCCCCTCTCCTGTCAAGGAGAGGGGGCTAGGGGGTGAGGTTCTTCTAGGGCTTTCTTCACAACTTCAGGATTTGTACCGCTATACCCGTGAGGAATGGCTAACGATTGTGCATCAGCGTTTGGTGGCGCGTGAGCAGGAATTGTTGCCGTTGATTCAGGATCGTGATGCTTGGATTGCCGAGCGTGATCAGCTTATTGGCGAGTTACAGCAACATTTGGCGCAACACCGCCAGTGGTTGGTGGAGCGGGATGGCTGGATTTCGGCGCGTGACGCTTGGATCGTAGAGCGCGATACCTTGCTTCAGCAACAGGCGGCAGCATTGGTAGATCGTGACCGTTGGATTGCGGAGCGTGATGCTTGGATACGTGAGCGTGATGTTTTCATTCAGCATTTACAACATCAGCAGCAGGCGTTGTTGAACGGTAGGGCATTCCGTTTGGGTGAGGCGTTGTTAAGCCCCTTGCGGCGTTGCAAACAATGGTGGCGCGGAGGTGAGTTATGCCTGAAAAGCTGATTGTACGTGACTGGTTGCAAGTGCGAACTTGGTTGGCACCACGCCTCGGTACGGTTCGGATGATTTCCCTCGATATTTTTGACACCGTACTGGGGCGTTATGTGGGCGACCCCGCTGAGGTGCAACACGCGGTGTGTCGGGCAGTGAGTGCGCGTACCGGTATTGCAGCAGAAACGGTGTGGCAAGCGCGTCAGCAAGCTGAACAGGCATTGCGGGCAGAAGCGGTGCAAGCCGGTTTTGACCATGAATGTTGTTACAGCGACATGCTCTCGCGCTGGGTGGAACGGTTGGGATTGGAGACAGATGTCACACTAGCGCCTTTTATCCGCCAAACAGAACTGGATTTGGAAGCCGCAACCTTGCACGTCAAACGCGATGCGCAGGTATTTTTGGATTGGGTGCGTGAACAAGGTATCGAGATTATTGCCATGTCGGATATGTATCTGGATGGCGATATGTTGTGTGAATTGTTGCGGCGACTCGGCATCGTCGATTATTTCACCTTTGTGTATGTCTCGGCAGATTTTAAGCTGGGTAAATACAGCGGGCGTTTGTTCGAGAAAATGCTGCAAGTCAAAGGTTTGGGTGCGCAGCAGGTGGTACACATCGGTGACAATCCGATTTCCGATCGGCGCATGGCGTGTCGCACCGGCATTCAAGGCATTTGGTTGTATGAAAAAGCCGAATTGCGCCGCCGCGAACGCCAAACGTTGTCGGCACAAATGGCGCAACGTGGCGGGATCTGGCAGGGGCGGCATTTCTTTGAATGCGTGGAAACCCGCAGTCACCAACAGGATAGCTTGAAACCGCGTGATTTCTTCTTCCGCTACGGGCGCGATGTCTTGGGCCCTGCGTTTAGTGTGTTTATGCACGGTTTGCAGGAGCGTTTGCAACGACAAATGGCGGCGGGTAAGCCCGTCGAAAAGCTACTGTTTGTGGCGCGTGATGGTTTTTTATTCGAGCGTTTGTACCGCACCACGGGGATGACGATTCCTTCCGAATATGTGTATTTGTCGCGCCGCGTGATTACCGCTGCCGCAACAGCAGAGGGTTTGAGCCGGGAACAGGCACTGGTGGCATTTTACAACCCGAAACAACAAGGCTTGGCATCGGTTTGTAAGGTGTACGGTTTGCCGGAAGCGGCGTTGCAACCCTTGGCAACACGGCACGGTTTCGTGGATTTCAGTGCGCCGATCCACGATTGGGAGGATGTGCGCTTGCATAACTTTCTGCAAGATCAGGCGGTGCAAGCCATTATCCGTGCCACCGGTCAGCAACACCGGGCGTTATTGCAGCGGTATTTGGAGCAAGTCGGTTTCTTTGCCCACCAGCGTGTCGCCTTGGTCGATATTGGTTGGAATGGCACGGTGCAGAAATTCCTCAAACAAGCGTTTGGGACACGCCCGGATTTCCCGCAATTACACGGTTATTACTTTGCGTTTGTGCCGAAGCTGTACGCGGATTTTGGCGAGAACAATACCTGCGAAGGCATTGTGCACGATTCGCGCCGTGGTAATGCGTGTGAGCGGATTCCGGCAGAGTTTGAGGAAATTTTTGAGCAAGGGGCGCGTTCACACGAGGCGACCACGATTGCCTATTGTGAACAGGCCGGACGGGTTGTACCGGTCTTGAAAGCGGATACGGCACCGGATCGGCAGGCAGAAATCTTGTGTAACCCCTTGGTGGCGCAAATGCAGCAAGGCATCTTGCATCATTGGGAGCATTTTCGCGCTGTTCAGCAACTGACCGGGTATAGCAGTCAACAATTGTTGCCTTATGTGCATGGTTTGCTGGAGCGTGCGGTGGTATACCCCACGACCGAGGAAATCTGTGAGCTGACCCAGTTGGTGCATACCGAGGATTTCGGGCATGACCATGTGTTGGCACTGGCAAATCAGGCAGTGGGCTGGGGCGATTTGTTACGCCCGCGTCGCTTGTGGCGGCGTTTGGAAGTCAGTGCTTGGCGTTATGCGCTGTTTGAGAAAATTCCCACAGGTATGGCGAATTTCGCGTTTCGTGTCGCGTATTTGCACGCTGTAAAAAAATAATAAAGGGGCCGTTATGGTCGTGAGTCCATTGAAATTATTCGCGTATGCGCTGGCGTTTCGGTTTTCATCGGGGCGGGGGCGCTGTTTTAGTCCGGGCATTAAAGCCATGCTGATTTGGTATGGCACACGCTTGCGTTTGGCAGTGCTGGATCGTGCGGCTGCTAAATGGTGGCGCGGGTGGTTTGAGTCAGTCTAATGATGGATAACGCACGGGTGCAGATTTTGCTGTCAACCTGGAACGGCGAGCGTTGGCTGCCTGAATTATTGGCTTCACTGGAAAAGCAGACGTTTCAAGACTGGCAATTGCTGATTCGGGATGACGGCTCTACCGACCAAACCTTGCGCATTTTACTGAAGTGGCAAGCGGCACACCCGGATAAGTTGGCAGGTTTGTTGCTGGATGGCTGTCATCTGGGGAGCAAACTGAGTTTTAGTCGCTTGGTGGAAGCCAGTACAGCGCCTTGCCTGATGTTTTGTGATCAGGATGATGTGTGGTTTCCCGAAAAAATCGAGCTGCAATACACCGCGCTGCGGCGTTTGGAAGCGCAATACGGTGAGGCAACGCCGTTATTGGTGCATTCGGATTTGGTGGTGGTGGATGAGGAACGCGCCATACAAGCCGTGTCGTTTTGGGATTACCGCGATTTTGCGGTCGGGCAGCGTAAGCAGGCGTATTTGCTGAATAATGTGGTGACAGGGTGTGCCACCGCGTTTAATCGGGTGGCTGCGGACTTGGCATTTCCATTACCACTTTACGCGATGGAACATGACCGTTGGTTGGCGTTGGTTTGTGCCTGGTTTGGGCAAATACAGGCATTGCCGCATCCGTTATTGCTATACCGCCAGCATGAAGCAAATGCCATTGGTGCCGCGCCAGCCAATGCAAACGGCTTGAGTACAAGGGTTGAGGCGTGGAGCCAGCAAGCAGAGGTTTTCTTGCACCGTTTCGGTGAGCGGCTGGATGCTCAGGATTCCAAATTAGTGACCGCAGTGGCAGGGCTACGCCATCTGCATGGTTGGAAACGGCGGCAGCAGATTTTGCACCATCGGCTGTTTAAACCGGGGGTATTGAATAATGTGGCGCTACTGCTATTTGCATAACAACAGGGAGATACCATGACAACAATAATTCAGCGTCCTGATGTGGCAGTGATCGTGTTAACCCGCAATGCGGGGCGCTTGTGGCCGGAATGGATTAAGGCGATTCAGCACCAGACCGTACAGGCGGGACGTTATTTGGTGATTGATTCGCTGTCGGAAGATCACACGGCTAAATTGGCAGTGGCAGCAGGTTTGGAAGTGCAACGGATTCATCCGCGTGCTTTTAGTCACGGCGGAACCCGCCAGTTGGCGGCAGAATTGTGTCCTGATGCCGAGTTTCTGGTGTATTTGACGCAAGATGCCATCCTCAAACAGGCGGATTCGCTGGAGCAGTTGCTCAAACACGCGGATGACGATAGCCATGTGGCGATGGTGTACGGGCGGCATTTGGCGCGTGCGGATGCGGATCATTTGGAATGTCATGCGCGTGGTTTCACTTACCCAGCGACATCTTCGGTGCGTGACCGCGAAAGCTTTAAAACCCTGGGGTATCGTGCGGCGTTTGCCTCCGATGTGTATGCGGTGTATCGCGCCAGTGCCTTGCGCAGTATTGGTGGGTTTCCACAACACATTATCGTGAGCGAAGACAGTTATGTGGCAGCGCGGCTGTTGCTGGCGGGGTGGAAAACGGTGTATTCAGCGGAAAGCACGGTGGAACATTCGCACCGTTATTCCTTATTGCAGGTTTTCCGGCGTTATTTTGATGTGGGGGTGTTCCACGCCTCGGAACAGCCCTTGATGCAAGCCGTTGGTGCGCCGGATCGTGAAGCGGGTACGTATGTGCGTTCGTTGATCCGCTATTTATACGAGCGCCAGAAATGGTTATTGCCTTTGGCAGCGTTGCAAACCTTGGTGAAATTGCTTGGCTTCCGTTTGGGAAAGCGTTACCAGCAATTACCCGCCAGTATTTGTCGACTGATTAGTGTGCAGCGTGCCTATTGGGTGGATGGTGTAGAGGGAGAGGATGGCGCACACAGGGGTGCGCCCCTACCCATCACTCGTAGGGGTGTATTGCATACGCCCTCTTTAGGGGCGATTAAGCACAAAAAGTGTGAAAAAACAGCGAAAAGTTTGTTACAGAATCTTGATAGAGAAAGATTTGAATATTAGTATATTCTCATATTGTTAATGATCGATTTAACACTCCTCCATCCTCCTTTGGTGGTAATTGCGCGGCTCACCTGAGCCGCGTTTTTTTATGTTGAATGCGCTCGCGTTGGTTGTTAGGTTTTTCATGTGTTTGTCTCTTTATTGTGCCTCCCCGTTGGTGTGAGGCATTTTTTTGTCGAGAGTTGGGCGCTAAACACTTGAGAATTTCCAGCATTTCCCCTAGAATGCCGCGTTTCTTTGTTCCCCCACCTTTATCAGGTTTGGGGTGGATCGGCAAAACAGATTTAAGAAGTGGATTGAGCAAGATGAAAACATTCAGTGCAAAGCCAGCTGAGGTCAAACGCGACTGGTACGTCGTTGACGCCCAAGGTAAGGCGTTAGGCCGTTTGGCCTCCGAAGTTGCCCGGCGTTTGCGTGGCAAGCACAAGCCAGAGTACACCCCGCACGTTGATACCGGCGATTACATCGTCATCATTAACGCTGACAAAGTAGGTATTACTGGTAACAAAGCCAAAGACAAAACCTATCACCATCATACCGGCTACATCGGTAACATGCGTTCCTTCACCTTTGAAAAAATGCAACAACGCGCACCGGGTCGGGTCATTGAACTCGCGGTTAAAGGCATGTTGCCAAAGAATCCACTGGGTCGCGCCATGTACCGTAAAATGAAAATTTACGCTGGCACAGAACATAACCACCAAGCACAGCAGCCACAGGCGCTGGACTTTTGATCGGGCAGGAATGAGAAATGGCTGAAACACAATATTACGGCACTGGTCGTCGCAAATCTTCATCTGCCCGCGTGTTTATGCGTGCAGGTAGCGGTGCGATCACGGTTAACGGCAAAGCACTCGGCGACTTTTTCGGGCGTGAAACC
Organism: Thiothrix winogradskyi; assembly: GCF_021650935.1. Lineage (NCBI taxonomy): Bacteria > Pseudomonadati > Pseudomonadota > Gammaproteobacteria > Thiotrichales > Thiotrichaceae > Thiothrix > Thiothrix winogradskyi. The sequence continues at coordinate 1,330,558 of NZ_CP091244.1, forward strand.
GCCAGCATGGTCGTGCGTCAACCGCTATACACCGTTAACATGGCTGAGAAATTTGACATTAACGTCACGGTTGCTGGTGGTGGTATCACCGGTCAATCTGGCGCTATCCGCCTTGGCATTGCCCGTGCATTGCTGCAATACGATGAAACCCTGCGCGGTGAGCTGAAGTCGGAAGGCTTCCTGACTCGTGACGCACGTAAGGTTGAACGTAAGAAGGTCGGCTTGCACAAAGCACGTCGGGCGACACAGTTCTCCAAGCGTTAATACGGTTGGTTTTTCAGTTTTTCTGAAAGCATCAAGCCGTGTATCAATAAAGCCACAGTGCGTCATTGCCTGTGGCTTTATTGCGTTTAACTGACTGAAATGTTAATAACTACCGTTTGTCGGCAGGGTGTGGATTTGACCAGCAAATCATGTGGCATTTCTGCAACATCTACAGTAAACTTTGTAGCGTATTTGCAAAAAAGCAGTTGCAAGACGCTGGCAAGGGATGTATAAATACTTCCGTCAGATTGAACAAATCGAAGATTAAATTTTAAAGACAGGACAAACCTTCTTAATAGGAGTCGACTCATGAAAAACATTCTCGCAATCGCAGTTGCTACTGCACTGATCGCCCCAGCCGCTGCAATGGCTGAAACTACTCTGTACGGCAAACTGCACGCTTCCGCAGGCGAAGTTAAAGATGCTGCTGGCACTAAAACTACTGCAGTTGAAAGCCACTCTTCACGCTTTGGCATCAAAGGTTCCACCGAACTGAACGATGGCATGAGCGCTACTTACGGCCTGGAATACGGCTTGGATATAGATGGTGATAACGGCGGCGGCGCTGCTGCTGGCGGTAACGTAGGTACTACTGGTACTACTGGTGCTCCTTTGAGTGCTCGTAATACTTTCGTTGGTTTGAAAGGTGGTTTCGGTGAAGTTCGCTTAGGTCGCCATGATACTCCAGCTAAATTGGCTACGGCTGGTTTGGATGTGTTTGCGGATACTTATGCTGATATGGCGAATATCATTAATGCTGATGCACACCGTGTTAATAACGTTGTAGCATACATTAATAAGTTCGGTCCGGTCGGTTTTGCTGCTGCGCATTCAACAGGTATCGGTTCTGCTACTACTGGCGACGGTAGTGCTGAAGCTAACAGCGTAATGGCTAACTACAGCACTGGTCCTTTCTATGCTGGTTTGGGCTATACCGATGTTGATGGTGGTTCAATTGCTACTGGTACTGCTGGCGCAGGTGTTTCTGCTGCTGAGCATATTAACTTAGGTTTGGGTTACAAAGCTGAAGCTGGTCATGCTGTCAACTTCGTTATGGAAAATAGCTCAGGTGCTACTGCTGTAGAAGACGAAGCTATGATGTTGTCTGGCGTTGCTAAGATGGGTGCAGTTTCCTTTAAAGCGGCGGTTGCTCAGAGCGAGCGTTCTGGCGCTGCGGCAGGCTCCAACGGCAAGGAAGAAATGACTGCTATCGGTTTTGATTACGGTTTGGGTAAGAAAACCAGCGTATACATTCTCGGTACTGAGAACAAAAACACAGCTAAAGTTGAAGCAGGCGCTACTAAGACCACTGCAACTGTACTGGGTGTTGTTACTGAATTCTAATCCTTCGGGTTTAGTTGACAGTTAAAGAAAAGGCTCCTTCGGGAGCCTTTTCGCGTTATAATTAAGCGCTATGAAACACGCTATAAACCGTCAATGCCAGCCCTGTACCGCCTGTTGCGACGGCTGGGTACAAATGAATATCAAGGGGGCGGATGTCTACCCCGGTTGCCCTTGCCCGCACAGTACCGGCAAAGGTTGCAACGATTACGCCAATCGCCCGATTGACCCTTGTGACAATTTCAACTGCGGTTGGATTATCCCCAACAGCCCGCTGCCGGATTGGATGAAACCCAATGAAGCTAAAGTCATGGTGCTGTTCAACAAATTCCAATGGCGTGGTGTGCCGGTCGATGTGGCGATTCCCGTCGGTAAACGCATTCCCCCGCGAGCCTTGAATTGGCTGAAACAGTTTGCCGAGCAACACGGTCGCCCCTTGGTCTATTTGGAACAAGAAATCCTCGACGGCAAGTTTCAAAAAGATCAACAAGCGGTTGCTTATGGTCCGCCAGACTTCCAGCGCGAGGTCATGACACAGATTGCCCAAGGCAAGCGCTTGTGGATTTAGATAATCCCTTCCGTTATAACAGGTTTTTTTCAATGGTGCAGCGCGGTACACTACGCATCTTTGCATAAGAGCATTCGTGAACGCCATGACAGCTACTCACCCGATTCGGGAAATTCCGTACAACTACACTTCATTCTCTGATAAGGAAATCGTGCAGCGCTTGTTGGGCGCACGTGCATGGGAAATCCTGCAAGCATTGCGTGAAAAGCGCGAAACCGGCATTTCGTCGCACATGTTGCTGGAAATTCTCGGTGATATGTGGGTGGTGCAGCGCAATCCTTACATCCACGATGATTTGCTGGAAAATCGCGAGCGGCGGCAATCGCTGTTCGACACCCTCAATGGACGGGTGGAAAAGATTGAAGAACGTGCCAACGGCAATGCCCTCACCCTAGAATTGATGCAGATTGCCCGCAGCGCGTTGACACAGTTTGCGGAGATGTTTCGGGCGGAATACGACTTGCGCGAGAAAACCCGCAAGCATCTGCAAAAAATTACCCGCAAAGACAATATTCAGTTTGACGGCTTGGCGCGGGTATCGCACGTCACCGATGCGACCGACTGGCGGGTGGAATTGCCCTTCGTGGTACTGACCCCGGACACCGAAGAGGAAATGGCGGCGTTGGTTGGCGAATGCATTGAGCTGGGGTTGACCGTGATTCCGCGCGGGGGTGGCACGGGTTATACCGGCGGCGCAGTGCCGTTGGATGCGCGTAGCGCGGTGATCAACACCGAAAAGCTCGAATCCCTCAGTGAAGTGCAATACCGCAACGATTTGCCGGGCGTGGATAAAACCGTCGCGATAGTACGCACAGGGGCAGGGGTCATTACCCGCCGCGTGTCGGATTTGGCAGGCAAGCACGGTTTGGTGTTTGCGGTTGACCCGACGTCACAAGATGCCTCCACCATTGGCGGTAATATCGCCATGAATGCCGGTGGCAAAAAAGCGGTCTTGTGGGGAACCAGTCTCGACAATCTGCTCTCTTGGCGCATGGTCACGCCGGATGCGGACTGGTTGGAAGTCACGCGCCTGAATCACAATCTCGGCAAAATCCACGATCAGCAAACCGTGCAATTTTCGGTGCAACGTTTCCTCGCCGATGGCAAAACGCGCAAGGGTGAACAGGAAATCCTCACCTTTGAAGGGCGCTATTTCCGCAAAGAAGGGCTGGGAAAGGATGTCACCAATAAATTCCTTGGCGGTTTGCCCGGTATCCAGAAAGAAGGTTGTGACGGTTTAATCACCTCCGGCGAATTCATTTTGCACCGGATGCCCGACCAAATTCGTACCGTCTGCCTGGAATTCTACGGCACGGATTTGCACGAAGCGGTTCCCGCGATTGTGGAGGTAAAAAACTACCTCGACGGGCGCAATGATGTGCTGCTGTCTGGTTTGGAGCATCTCGACGAACGTTACGTCAAAGCGGTGAAATACACCCCGAAAGGCGCTCGCGGCATGTTGCCGAAAATGGTGCTGATTGCCGACATTGTGAGCGATGACGAAAAGGCTGTTGCCGAGTCGGCTGCCGAAGTGGTGCGTTTGGCGAATGCGCGGAATGCGGAAGGCTTCATCGCGATTAGCCCGGAAGCGCGTCGCCAGTTTTGGGCAGATCGTTCGCGCACGGCGGCGATTGCGGCGCACACCAATGCCTTTAAAATCAACGAAGACGTGGTGATTCCGCTGCACAATTTGGCGCGTTACACCGAAGGCATCGAAACCCTCAATATCCGCCAGTCGATGCAAAACAAGCTGCGTATGATCGACGGTTTGCTGGAACATTTGGCGGGCGATTTGCCAGAATTACGGGCGGTGGCGGACTATGAAGCCAGTGCCGAACGCAGTTCCATTTGGGCAAACAAGCTGGCTCATGCGGTGGATTACCTTCAGCAACGCAAAGTGCGTTGGGAACAAATTCTCGCGCATTTCGATGCACCTGCCGCTGCCCATCAGGATTTGCTGGATGACACCGCGAAAGCCGCACAACGCCCGCAAGATCGCATGATTGATTTACTATTGCGGCGCGAATTGCGCATTTCCTACCGCAAGGAAATCATCAAGCCGTTGCAGGAAATGTTTGCTGGGCGTGAATTAGAGCCGTTGATGCAGGCGATGGAAAAAATTCACAGCAAGATTCGCACCAGCCGTTTGTTCGTGGCACTGCATATGCACGCGGGTGATGGCAATGTGCACACCAATATTCCGGTGAACTCCAACGATTATGGCATGTTGCACGAAGCCGAGCGCATGGTGGATGCGATTATGGTACTGGCGCGGGAATTGGATGGGGTCATTTCCGGCGAACACGGCATCGGCATTACCAAATTCCAGTATCTGGATGCGCGTGAAATCAACGAGTTTGCCGCGTATAAGCAAGATGTTGATCCACAAGGGCATTTCAACAAAGGTAAACTGCTGCCGGGGTCAGGTTTGCAGAATGCTTACACGCCGTCATTACGCTTGGTCGAGCGCGAGGCTTTATTGTTGGAACACAATGAGTTGGGTGCGCTGAACAACGACATTAAGGATTGTTTGCGTTGCGGTAAGTGTAAGCCGGTGTGCAATACGCACATTCCGCGTGCCAATTTGCTGTATTCGCCGCGCAATAAAATTCTGGCAACGGGCTTGATGATTGAGGCATTTTTGTACGAAGAGCAAACGCGGCGTGGCGTTTCCATCCGCCATTTTGATGAAATGAACGATGTTGCCGATCATTGCACGGTGTGCCACAAGTGTTTCAACCCTTGCCCGGTGAATATCGACTTTGGCGAAGTCAGCGTGCGGATGCGCAGTATTTTGCGCGAACGTGGCAAGAAAAAAACCAGCCCAGTGACGTGGGCGTCGATGCAATTCCTGAATCTGAAAGACCCGACGCAAATCAATATTATGCGTACCGGGATGATCAAATTCGGTTACAAGGCGCAACGTTTCGCGTATTCCTTGGCAAAAGCAGCGAATTTGTTAGGCGCTGATAAACGTCCGGCGGCGACTTTGGGCAAACCGGCGATTAAAGAACAGGTGATTCAGTTCATTAAAAAGCCGTTACCGAAAGGGCTGCCCGCGAAAACCACTCGTGCGATGTTGGGCTTGGAAGACGATAGCGTGATTCCGATTTTGCGTGATCCGGTGAAAACAGCGGATAAACGTGGCGATGCGGTGTTCTATTTCCCCGGTTGCGGCTCGGAACGTTTGTTCAGTCAGGTAGGTTTGGCAACGTTGGCGATGCTATACGAAACGGGTGCGACCACGGTATTGCCACCGGGGTATTTGTGTTGTGGCTACCCGCAAAACGCGGGCGGTGATTTGAAGAAGGGGACGCAAATTTCCACCGAAAACCGCGTCTTGTTCCACCGCGTGGCGAATGCCTTGAGCTACCTCGACATTAAAACCGTGTTGGTATCGTGCGGAACGTGTATGGATCAGTTACTCAAATACGAGTTCAGCAAGATTTTCCCCGGTTGCCGCTTGCTCGATATTCACGAATATTTGCTGGAAAAAGGCGTGAAAATGAACGGGGTGAGCGGGGTGCAATACGTGTACCACGACCCTTGCCACACGCCGATGAAGCAGGTTAACCCTTTGAAAGTTACGCAAGAATTGACGGGTTCCAACGTGGTTTTGAGCGAACGTTGCTGCGGGGAAGCGGGGACGTTTGCGATTAGCCGCCCGGATATTGCCAGCCAGTTACGTTTCCGCAAAGCCGAAAGCCTCAAAGCAGGCATCAAGGAGCTGACCGGCAGTGACATGGCGCAAGAGGGTAAGGTGAAAATCCTCACCTCTTGCCCTGCCTGCCAGCAAGGGCTGTCACGTTACGCCGATGATACTGGCATGGAAACCGATTACATCGTGGTGGAAATGGCGAATTATTTGCTGGGCAGTGATTGGCAGCAAGGGTTTGTTGGTAAAGCCACGCACGGTGGGATAGAGAAAGTATTGCTGTAAAAATAAGTCTGACAAGTCGTTGCTTTTATCCGTTATTATTGCGCTGTGAAAATTCACAATATTCAAAATTTAGGAGGAGGAACGTTTATGTGGCATTTATCTAAGTTTGCATTGGCTATTGCCGCCACGTGTGTTTGCAGCAGTGCAGCACACGCAGCGGGGTTCGCTTTGGCTAATCAATCGGCTTCCGGCACGGGCAATGCGTTTGCGGGTGGAGCAGCGGCGGCGGAAGATGCGTCGACCGCATGGTCTAATCCGGCGGCAATGTTGGAGTTGGGTTCTGGTAAGCATGTTAGCGTTTCGGCACATCTGGTGGTGCCGGAAGCTAAGTTTACCAATGGGGCATCCGGACCAATGACGGGTATTGACGATGACGGTGGTAACAATGGTGTGGTGCCGGGTCTTTATGGCGCACGCAGTATCAATGACAAGCTCAGTGTCGGGGTCAGTGTCAATGCACCGTTTGGTTTGGGTACTGAATATGCCGATAACTGGATCGGTCGTTACCATGCCACTGAGTCAACTATCAAGACGCTTAATGTTAATCCTTCAGTCGCGTACAAAATCAACGATCAGTGGAGTGTGGGCGCGGGGGTAAGTGCGCAAAAGTTTGATGTTGAACTCAAACGGATGACACCGATACCCGGTTTGCCGGGCGACCACAAAGTGACCATTGCCGGTGATGCTACTTCCTTTGGTGTGAATGCTGGGGTGTTATTTAAGCCGAGCACTAATACCCGTGTGGGGTTGAGCCACCGTTCCGGCATCGACCATGATTTGGAAGGCACGGTGAGTGCGCCTATCCCAGCAGCACATCCGGCAGCGGCGGCGTTAAATACGGCAGTTACGGCGGAAGCCAGTCTGCCTGCCAGTACTTCCTTATCCGTGGTGCAAAAAGTTAACGACAAGCTGGAGGTCATGGGTGACGTGACCCGTACCGGATGGAGTAGCTTTGAGCGCCTGAAAGTTGTGCGTAGCGCTAATGGCTCAGTAGTGACCGATGATTATCAAGGGTGGGAAGATTCCGATCGTTATGCCCTAGGTGCTAATTACCAATACAATGATCGCCTGAAGCTACGGGTCGGTGTTGCTCGCGATAATACGCCCATTCCTAACGCGCAGTTGCGTACCCCACGGACACCGGATAATGACCGTACTTGGGTGGCAGTCGGGGGTAATTACGAACTCGCTAAAGGTTTGGACGTGGATGTTGGCTATGTACACATCAGCACCAAGGACACGCCAATTGATAACCGCAACGCGGCAGGTTTATTGCTGAATGGCAATTACGATAACAAAATGGATGTTGTCGGCGCTCAACTAAACTGGTCGTTCTAAGCTGCTTTCACCGCATCCCTAACCCTTCACCCGCAAGGGGTGGAGGGTATCAGAGAAGGTAGGCGGCGCTTTTATTGGGTGCGTTGGCTTTGGAAGAAGCCATACGCCGCCAGCCCGCAATACACGCCGGTTTGCCCGTGAATTGCGCCACCGCTAATGCCACCATTGCCAAGCGCGGTTTGCCATTCTTGTGCAATGGGTGCAAACGCATTCAGGGGTGCAGTAGTCGGGGTGCTATCCAGATTCAGGGTAAAGGTGTTGGGTCTGCCGCTCCAATAGCTTGCCATTCCCTCCGTATTCGTGAAATACACCACCGGGTCGTTTTCTGAGCCGCACAGCATGACGGGGGTGGTCGGTGTCCAGTCTCGTAAATCCGCCTCTTTCACCAGTGAGCGGATTTTATTGCTGGGGGTTTGACGGTTGGTTTGCAGATCGGTGAGGTACGCCGTGCGGAAGCTGTCTGCCAGCAAATGCGGTATACCAAAACCCGTTTGCTGGAAAGGCTGTAATGGCGGGGTCAGTTCTGGCGGAACACCACTGAAAATTGCGGTAGCAGGCAGTATACCCGCGATAACGGCGGCTTCATGCCCGCCAGTGCGCGGCAAGGCATCTTCCGCTTGTGCTGCAAAGGTGGCGGAATACACCTCAGTGGGTTGGGTGTAAATATCATGGGCTTTCTCTAAGGCGGTCAGGTACATCGGCGCAAACACAGTTGCCCCGCCATTAACGTAGCCCGCCATAATGGTATCGACGAAATCTAGCACGGTGTACGGTCCGGAAATGGGCGCGGATGCCCGTACTGTCGTGCCTTTGGCTTGCAAGGCTTTGTGGGTTGCCATCGCGACATAGCCGCCTTGCGACAGACCGGATACAAACAAATCTGCGGAGAGCTGCGCCCCGATGGTGGTGCTGTGTTCGCGCACATGCTCCAAGGCGTGGATCATTTCGGTGGTTTGCTGCTTTTCATCCAGATACGGGTGGTAATCCAGTTTAGAATCGGCATAACCGGCGTAATTGGGTGCAATGACGGTATAGCCGCGTGAGGCATAGAGTGCCAGCAGGATCATGGCTTCCGCTGAGGCTGGGTTGGTGGCTTCGGTGAGGAATTTTGATAGGTCATAGCGGATGTCGCTGGTCGTGCCGTGGGCATACAACAGGGCAGGGCGTGCGCCGCTGCAATTCGCTGTTGTGCCTTGCGGTAGCATAATCACGCCGCTGGAGTTGGTGGCTTCACCCGCACCGCCAACGGTATTGTATGCCATACGCATGATTTTGACATCACATTTGGCACTACCGGCAAGCGCATCGGCAACGCTAAACAAGGTATCCGCTGTCGGATCAGCGCTGCGTATGCTGGTGTACGTACTTGCACTGAGTGTGGCAACCTCAGTGGGTGGTGTTGATGCCGGTGTGATCGGGACAATGTTAACGGTTTTATTGTCATTGCAAGCGGTAAGGCTAGGCAGCATCGCGACTGCCAATGTTAGTGCGATGATTTTTCTTAACATAATGAAGTCTCCTCTCTCGTGTGTGTCAATAGTATGACACGGAATGCACCACAATTCAGGAGCTGTCAAATGCCATTGTTGCGATTGGCACTATTTAGTGTTTTGGGGTGTCTAGCGGTGGGTGGTGTGATTTTCGGCGTATCCAGTTCACGGCTTGCAGCACGCCTTTGCGGGTAACAACCCATTTTTCCAGCTCAAACTTGCCGGGAAAAATCATAATACCCAAACCGATCATAATGGTGATTAATCCTTGCCCCGGTAATACCAGCATGGTAATACCTGCTAATAATACGGGAAAACCCAACATATTGCGCACCATTGCACGGGGTTGCAACAGGACATGCCAAGCATGTGGGTGACGCGGACGGGTGAAATAATCGACGGGAATACGACCGACAAGCCAGGGCAATAGCAGTAACGATAGTACAAAGGTGATGGCAGACAAGATGCCGATCCAGATGAATAATGCTTCCAACAAAAAACCCCAAGGTGGTGAACGATGGGGTTGATTGTATGCCAGTTTGCTAAAAGCTGCGTTTAACCTTTAGTTGTCTGGGTTGGCTTTGATTTTGTGGATACTCAAATCGGCACCGTTGTATTCTTCTTCTTGTGATAAGCGAATGCCCATTGTTGCCTTGAGGATGCCGTACACCAAGAAGCCGCCCGCTGTCGCAATCGCCACGCCTAGCAGTGTGCCGGTCACTTGCGCTCCGAAGCTGACACCGCCCATGCCGCCTAATGCTTCCAGACCGAAGATGCCCGCAGCAATCCCGCCCCACACGCCGCACAAGCCGTGCAGTGGCCACACGCCCAGTACGTCGTCGATTTTCCATTTGTTTTGCGCAAGGGTAAATGTCCATACGAACAATGCGCCTGCGACACTGCCGACCACCAGTGCACCCAGTGGATGCATCACATCAGAACCCGCACACACGGCAACCAAACCGGCTAAAGGACCATTGTGGACGAAACCAGGGTCATTTTTACCGGCAATCAAGGCAGCGATAATACCGCCGACCATTGCCATTAAGGAGTTTATCGCCACCAAACCGCTGAGACCTTCCACTTTTTGCGCAGACATCACGTTAAAACCAAACCAGCCGACGGTCAGAATCCATGCACCAATCGCCAGAAACGGAATGCTAGAAGGCGGGTGTGCCGACATCGGCTTACCGTCTTTGGTGTAACGTCCGTGCCGATGCCCCAATAAAATCACCGCACCCAAGGCTAACCAGCCACCCATTGCGTGAACCACTACCGAGCCTGCAAAATCGTGGAAGGTGTAACCAAACATGCCTTTAATCCAGTCTTGTACCCCGTAAAGGTTGTTCCAGATCATGCCTTCAAAGAATGGGTAGATCAGTGCCACGATAAGGAAGGTGGCAATGAGTTGCGGGAAAAATTTCGCACGTTCCGCAATCCCGCCGGAAATAATCGCCGGAATAGCCGCCGCAAAGGTGAGGAGGAAGAAGAACTTAACCAGTTCATAGCCGTTCTTTTCCGCTAAAATACTGGCACTTTCAAAGAAGCCGACCTGATAGGCGACGTAATAGCCGATGAAAAAATACGCTATCGTGGAAACAGCAAAATCCACAATGATTTTTACCAGTGCATTCACCTGATTTTTGTGGCGTACTGTGCCCACTTCTAAAAATGCAAAGCCTGCGTGCATTGCCAGCACCATGACAGCCCCCATTAGCACGAACAGGGTATTTAATGCGGAAACCAGTTCTTCCATACCGAACCTCTCACCTAACAGCCAAAAGATGCGTCATCATAACCGCTGAATAATCAATGACTAGGGTGTGATGCACAAAATAGGTGAGGGTGGTGCAGTTTTTTTGCTGAAGGCAGCGTGAGGGTGCTAAATAATCACGTTTATTGTGCGTTGATATTTTTGTGCATTATTTTGGTGCAAAACTTGCACCAAAATGAAATAAGTGCATGAGGAAAAGTTGTGTGTAGCCTTTGCTCAATAGGCTTGTCAGTGACGGGTTTGAGTATATGATTATTGAGTATGGATACGTTTAGGAACTCAGGATGAATACAGTGTCGCGCATAATCAGATTCGATTTATTGTCATTACCCGGATTAAGCTTATTTTTAGGTGGCTTGCTGTGGGTTATGTCATTTACGCAGGTGACGTTCTATACCGACAGTGGGGTGGTCATGGGCTATTGGGTCGCCGCTACGGGTTGGCTGGGGTTCGGTATCTTCCAGTTTGCTTGGTATGCCAATTTGCTGGAACTGTTGGGCGTGTTGCTGATGTCGCGCTACCCGAATCGGGCGATGGTCTTGGTGGTGTTAGGCGTGTTATTGGCGGGGCAGGCTTTCTGGTTTACCGAGATTCCGGGGCAGGAAGCCAATATGCGGATTGTTGATTTGGGAATGGGATTTTGGATGTGGTATGCGAGTATCGTCTTGATTACGCTCGGCGTGATCTTTGGACCGACTGAGGAGGAGTGTTGTTCTCCCCCTCAGTCTGATAATGGAACAGCCGAAAGCAATTAGAAATCGCCTTCTGCACCGCCCCGCATAATGTCTGTCATGATTTCCTGTACTTTGACCGCTTCGGCATGAAGTTCAGGTGGCAGGGTTTTGCCGCCGTAAATCATCATGTCCATATTCAGGGAGTACAGGTGATATTTACCTTCCTTGTCCTGGATCATCGCAATGCGGCAAGGCAGATAAGCTGAGAATGCATCGCTGAAATCGACCATTTTCATGGCAGTTTGCGGGTTGCAGAACTGGTAGATTTTCAGGAAGCGTTGATCTTGCCCGGTTTCCAGCTTGACCTGTTCAGACAGTGGTAGCTCGCCAACGGCTTTAATATTGTGCTTATTGGCAATGGATTTCATGGACTCTTCAGCATCTTCCGGGGAAATGCCTTCAGCCAATGAATATTTAACCACGGTAGCATCCGCTGAGTTACCGGTTTCTTTCAACTTAGTCCACATATTCATGTAAACATCTTTTGCTTTGGGGTCAAAGCTGTCTAATGCGGCTTTTTCAGCGCCAATGTCCATATCACCCATTTGCGCCATCATCGGAGCAAATTTGGTGTAAGCGAATGCGCCGCCAACAATGGCAACCAAGCCAATAATGGCGAGAATATTGCGAATAAAGTTCATGAAATCTCCTACCGTAAGTGTCAAGGGAAGCCATTGAGTGATGACTTCCCCGAAGTTTTTATTCCCTATAATGACGAATATTTTATTGGGTACTAATCTTTGCCATCAGCGCGAAAGATTTTACGAATGGTCCAGCCATTGCAGGGTTCTTGAGCATTGCGCCGTAGTCACCTGACAAGAATTTCAGTTTGCCAAACGTGTAAGCAGTTCCCAGACCGACCATACCCATGGGTTCTTTGGTCCATTTCATCCAATCTTTACGGTCTGCACGCATATCCCAATCCGGGGTTTCGCCATTGTAATCGCCTGCGCGAACGCATTCGCCGTTTTCGACCACGAAAACGCCCATCGGCTTAGCTTCACCTTTCAGGCCACAGGTGATAATGGAATTGAACCCGATCGCGGCAAGCTTGTCTTTTACTTCAGGGTCAGCATTCCAGAGATCCTTGAGTTCGTTCATCCAGTCGGCAGAAAAAAGTTGTGGCATGGTTCCTCTCCTAGTTTGTGTTGATAATAACGGTTGTTTGCTATGCGACGTTACAAAACTGAAATTTACAAAACTCTATATATCTTGCATTCTAACGTTTCGCAACCTGTTAAGAAGTGATAATACCGATGCTGCGTCAATCTTTACTCCTCCCACTCCTCACGACGATAGTCACCCTCTCTCTGTCTGGTTTCAGCATGGCTGACACGCCAGCGGACTCCTTAGCGGTGACAGTGCGACCTTTGGGGGAGGTTTTGCAAGCATCTGAACGTAGTGTAACAGCAACACTGATCAGTTTGAACGATAGCACGCTCAGTGCTGAAATTTCTGCGAAAGTTACCCAGTTGCGGGCGGATACCGGCGATACCGTGCAAGCCGGTCAGGTGTTGGCGGAATTGGATTGCCGCGATCATCTGTTCGCCTTGAGTCAAGCCAAAGCAGGCGTGGATGCGGCGAATGCGCGTTATCAACTGGCGACGACGCAACTCCAGCGCAATCAGCGTTTGCGTAATACGGGTGTCGTTCCCGCTGAAGTGTTGGATAAAGCCGCCGCCGATGCCGAAGCTGCCAAAGCCGAGGTAGCCGTCGCCAAATCGCAAACCGACACCGCACAGCTTGCAGTTTCACGTTGCACCATCAAAGCGCCGTTTACCGGACAAATTACTAGCCGTAATGTGCAAGTCGGTCAGCAAGCGACACCCGGCACACCCGCGTTCCAATTGCTGCAAGACAAAGCCTTGGAAGTGAGCGCCAGTTTGTCGGTGGATGAAGTGCAGGATCAGACGCAAGGGGCGGAGTTACGCTTTGTTGCCGATGGCGTGAGCATTCCGCTGGAACGCCGTGCGGTGGTCGGGCAAATCGCCGGAAATACCCGCACGCAAGAAGTGCGCTTTACCCTCAAGGGTGAACATTCTTTGCCGGTTGGGCGCAGTGGGCGCGTGGTGTGGCAAGGTAAATTACAGGCATTACCCGCCAGTTGGGTGGTGCGCCGTGAAGGTGGTTTGGGAGTCATGCTAGAAGTGGATGGCATGGCAAAGTTCCATCCGCTCCCCGATGCGAAAGAAGGGCAGCCGGTGTTGACCGACTTGCCCACTTCGGTGCGCTTGATTGATCAAAACCGCTTGCGAGCAAGGGATGGGCAAGCCGTGACGGTGGAGAAACCCTGATGTATCGCCGCCTCATACAAAACCATGTTCTCGCGAACCTCACTTTCGTGTTGGTGCTGATTATTGGCTTCACCGCTTATAACGCAATGCCGCGCCAGCAAGATCCCACGATTAATTTCAACTGGATTTCGATTATCACCGCCTTGCCGGGGGCGAGTGCGGAAGACGTGGAAAAGCGCATTACCGACCCGCTGGAAGACGCGATTCGTGGCATACCCGACATGAAGTTTGTGTCGAGCAATAGCCGGGCGAATATTTCCAGCCTGTTGGTGCGCTTTGAAGACATTGACGAGCGAGCTTTCGATAAACGCCTTGCCGATTTGCGCCGTGAAGTCCAAAACGTCGAGAGCTTATTGCCAGCGGAAGCGATGGATTCGATTGTGCTGGAAATTACCACCGCGAATGCGTTCCCGTCGGCGATGATTGCGGTGCAAAGCGTTGCTGACGATGAAAATTTGCGCGTGCAAGCCAAAAATATCGAAAAAGCCCTTGAGCAGATTAAGGGCGTGGATCGGGTTGATCCGGTGGCGTTGGATGATCCCGAACTGCAAGTGCGTTTTGATACCGTCGCACTCGAATCCTTAGGGTTAACGCCGGGGCAATTGAGCGATACGGTACGCGCTTGGTTTCGGGATTTATCCGCTGGCAGTTTGGATGTGGATAAGCAAAGTTGGTTAGTGCGCTTAAGCGGCAAAACCAGTGACCCGCAAGCTTTGGGCGAATTGCCCGTTCCCGGTGTGCAGGGCGAAGTGCCATTGTCACGGGTGGCTAATGTGGAACGCGCCCGCGCCGAAGCCACCCAAAAGGTGCGTTTGGATGGCGAACCGGCGGTATTGTTCGCGGTGATGAAGGAAGACAAAGCCAATGTGTTGGATTTGGTGGAGCGCCTGAAAACCTACATCGACGCCCGTAACCAGCAAATCGGTGCCAGCGGGGTGAAGCTGGTGCTGGTCGATGACCAGACCATTCCCACCCGTGAAGCCATTGGCATTATGGAAAGCAATGCTCTGTTGGGCTTTGTGTTGGTGTTGTTCGTGACTTGGTTATTTCTGGGTTTCAGAATTGCCGCGCTCACTACCATTGGTATTCCGTTTACGCTGGCAGCGACGTTTTGGGTGTTGTCTGGCATGGGTGAAACCCTGAATGTGACGGTGTTGCTGGGCATTGTGATTGTGTTGGGGATGTTGGTGGACGATGCGGTGGTGGTGGTCGAATCCATTTATTACCGCTTACAACATGGCGTGGATGCGGTCACGGCGGCGGTGGAATCCATGCGCGAGGTGGCGTTGCCGGTGACGACCGCCGTGTTGACCACGATTGCGGCGTTTTTGCCGCTGATGTTGTTGCCGGGAATACTCGGCAAATTCATGCAAGTGATTCCGATGGTGGTGACGCTGGCATTGGCGATTAGCTTGATCGAAGCGTTTTGGATGCTGCCTGCGCACGTCGCCAGCACGAAAATGCGCTTTGATAAGCCGTCGCGGGTTCAAAAAATGCGGATGCGTGCTACCCATTGGATTCAAGTGAAATACGCCCGTTTGCTGGTGAAAGTTTTGCGCTTCCCGCGTGCGGCGTTGAGTGCGGTGGTGTTGATGTTTGTGCTGGCGGTGGGGATTGTCGGGGCAGGCTTGATTCCGATGAATTTCTTTGCGGCGGACAGTTTGCGGCTGTTTTATGTGAATGTGGAAATGCCGAGTTCCACCGCGCTGGACGAAACCATGCAAAAGGTGCAGCAAGTCGAGCAACAGGTGAAAAAGCATTTGCAGCCGGAGGATGCGCGTTCTGTCGTGGCTTACGCGGGGATGATGTTTACTGAAACCGAGCCGTTGTACGGGGCGCGTTACGGGCAAATGGTGGTGAGCCTTAAGCCCATGTCGGAAGGTTCGCGAGAGGTGAAAACCATTATTGAGGGGATGCGTGCCGATGTGGTGAACGTGCCGGGGGCGGTGAATATTGCGTTTCTGGAATTGGCGGGTGGGCCACCTGCGGCTAAGCCGATCAGTGTGAAAGTGCGTGGCGATAATTACGCCGAAATTCAGGGCGCGACGGCTGCGCTCAAGCAAATTTTGAATGCGAATCCGGGTTTCAAAGACATTACCGACGATGCCAGCCCCGGTCAGATGGAAATGACTTTGCGCTTGCGCCACGACAATATCCGCCGCGCTGGGGTGTCGCCGGATGAAGTCAGCCGCAGCTTGCGCTTGCTGGTGGATGGCGAAGTAGTCGCGGATATGCAGGATCAGGGCGAAAAGCTGGAAGTGCGGGTCAAACGCCAAGAGGGGGATTTGCGCACGGTGGATCAGTTGCTGGATTTCCGCTTGCCGACTGCGGATGGCGGCAGTGTGCCGTTGCGCGAATTGGTGGAGGAGCAGAAAGGCGTGTCGTTGGGCAATATTCGCCATTACAATTTCCGCCGCGCCATTACCTTGGAGGCGGATTTGGTGAAACGCCCGGATGAGCCATTTTACGAATGCCGCTTGCAACCGATGTTCAGCGGGGCAGCGCCGGATTATGCGCAATGTGCGCTGGATGCGGTGCAGGCGAATCAGCTCTTGCTGGAGGGTTGGAAACCTTATCAGGCGCAATTCCCGAATATTGATTTGGATTTTGCGGGGCAACTCGATGATATTCAGGAGAGCATGGATGCTATCGGGATGTTGTTCCTGTTTGGCGTGGGTTTGATGTATTTGATTCTGGGGACGCAATTTGGCAGTTATTGGCAGCCATTGCTGATTTTGTCGACTGTGCCGATGGCGTTTACCGGCGTGGTGTATGGCTTACTGGTGACGCAAAATCCGTTGAGTTTGTATACGCTGTACGGGGTGGTGGCGTTGGCGGGGATTGCGGTGAATTCGGCGATTGTGTTGATTTCTGCGGCGAATGACCGGCGTGAATTGGGGATGAGTGTATTGCACGCCACGGTGTATGCGGCGCGGCGGCGGGTGATTCCGGTGTTGATTACGTCCTTGACCACGATGGCGGGTTTGTTTTCACTCGCCACTGGATTGGGGGGCAAGTCGCTGATCTGGGGGCCAGTCGCGACGGCCATTGTGTGGGGGGTTGGGTTTTCAACCGTGCTGACACTGTTTGCGATTCCGGTGTTGTATCGGGTGTCGAGTCGGTCGACTCGTGTGGCTGGCGATAAATTTGGTTGAAATTAGTACGAATTTTTTGAAAAAAAACTTGTCATGTTAATCGCTATTTACATATAACCTGTTATCATAAATAAGTTGATTTTATCAATTTATCATGATTTTCAGAATAGGGGCTTCATCATGACATCCATACTATCCGGCGACAGGTCATCGTCAGTACAACATCATAAGGTGTTGTGGCTGATTCCGTTGTTGTTATTGCTGGCTTTGTTCCTGTCAGGGTGTGGGGGCAGTGGGAGTGGTGATGCGGCTACGCCGACAACACCGGTGGTGACACCGCCTGTGGTGAATCCACCTGTGGTGACACCTGACCCGGTTACGCCACCTGTGGTGACTCCCACGAATAAAGTGCCGTCGGCGTTGGATGCGAGTGCGACGCTGGTGGATGGCGCATCGGGTGAGATTAGCTTGGTGGCGGTTGATCTGGATGGCGATGCGGTTAGTTATGTGATCGTTAGTCAGCCTGCGCATGGTACGTTGGGGCGTGTTGGTGGTGATGGCAAGGTGAGCTATACGCCGACAGCGGGGTATGTGGGGGCGGATAGCTTTACCTATAAGGTGAATGACGGTAAGGCGGATTCGGCAGTGGCGACGGTCAAGCTGACGGTGAAGGCTAAGACGGATGGCGGCACGACGGGCAGTACTAATCATGCGCCTGTGGCGGTGGCGGGGAGTTTGACGGTTTCCAATAGCGGGGCTGATTGGGTGAAGCTGGAGGCGACGGATGCGGATGGCGATACGCTGACGTTCCGCATTGTTACTGAGCCAGCGCATGGTACGTTGCGGTTGGGGCAGGGCAATGTCTATATCTATACCCCGAATAGCAGCTATGAGGGCGATGATAGTTTTACGTTTGTGGCGAATGATGGGAAGGTGGATTCGGCTGCGGCGACGGTGGCGGTGAGGGTTTATACGAATGCGGCGGATAGTGGGACTCCTCAACCAGAGCAAATTTCTGGGCGGGTGCTGGATGGCTATCTGCGTGGTGCAAAAGTTTTCTGGGATTGCAACGGCAATCTTAAAATTGATTCAGATGAAATCAGTGTCGAGTCAGGCGCAGGCGGTCACTACAAAATCTCAGCCGCTCCAAAAGCCTCATGTAAACTGCTGGCAAATGTTCCTGCAACAGCAATTGATGAAGATACTAACAAACCTGTTGGTAAATCTGCATTATTTGGTGCGTTGCCAAACAATCCCAAAATCATCACACCGCTGACCTCCTTGGTTGCCTTCGACGTAATGACTGAAGCGGAGATGAAGGCAAAGTTTAGCCTTTCATTATCATTCAGGACTGACTACATACAAGCGGGCGTAAGTGGCGTTGATCAGCACAATGCTGCCCGTTTGGTTACGGTTGCTTTGCAATCAGTGGATGGAATAGTCAGAAATGCCACTCCCGCCGAGAGTAAAACTTCCATCAACCAAGCTGTTTCCCTTGTGCTTAACGGTAACTACAGTCCCAAAAGTGGACAGCCACTGACACCAGCACAAATTGATGCAGCCGCAGCCTCAATCCCACAACGCAGTACAAGACCTCTGCTTCCGGCTGTTAACTTTATGATTAACCCAAAAACAACGGCTAATTTGACTAAAGACCAACGTGATTTTGTTGAATCTGTATTGGAGTCTTTAAGAGAAATTGAAAAAAAATATAATGTTGTTTCAGCAATGAGAGTTAGGTGGAATGAGTTGCCCAAAGAAATACGTGATGAGCTTGGGGTAAAATCAGTAGTTATGCCGAATACTCCTGAAATTGAGAATATTCGATTAAATCTTCGCGCCGAAGCAGAAAAAACTTATAAACAAATAGAAATAGCTCGGTCTGATGCTACTGGAAAAATGGCGGATGTTGTAGCAAAAAACACACTTTCTATGGCTGCAAATTCCACAAAAGCTGCTCTCGATATTATTCCGGCAACTTCATTTGCTGGAAAGGCTATGCTTCCAGCAAAATCTACTATTAATCTAAAAGCTATCATTGATAAAGCTGACAAAATTGATGCTTTTAAAGATTTCTTAGGATGTGCCGGTGCTAATCTTGAAGTCATAATGACAATAGAGAAAACATATAATCAAGAAATAGATGTAAAGCAGGTAGTAGATGCAACAGTAGCTGTTGCTAAATGTTTTGCTCAAGGAATGAATGAAAATGGTAAGCTTGGGGTGGCTTTGTTGAGTATAGTAAAGTCCACAGGATCAATTTTAAATGCAGATCAGAAAGCATATCTGGAAATTTTCAAAGCAATAAGTGATATGATTTCCACTTTGTTTGAAATGACAGGGGCTTCATATTGGGGGGGGTGGTATGATGCAACAGTAGGTACATTTATCGATGGTCAAGTTGCAAAAGCAGAGCTAAATGAGGTTGGAGATAAAGCTATCGGTGTGATGATGAATGAAATGGAAAGGATTCATAAAGATTTTTTAGAAAGAACAAAAGATTATCGTGACTTATTCTTTTCTGCTCGAATTGATCCGTATATTATGGTCGATGTCGAAGCTGATTTCGATTTCTATTCATCGCCGAAATCAACAAACATACAGGCAGTATTTACGCCAGTTATCAGTGACGAGGCAAGAAAAAAAGGTGGCGGTTCTATCGGGTATGAATGGAATTTTGGTGATGGCTCAGGAATTTCCAGCAATTCTAATGTTACACATACTTATGCTAAAACAGGAAAGTATAATGTTACATTCACGGTGAAAAGTGTTGCGGCTGGTAATTCGTATAGTTTGTCTGTGACCAAAAATGTGCAAATAGGCTTGTCTGATGAGGCAATTAGAATCCTAAAAATGCGTTTTCAGTATCCGATTGTTATTCCTAGTTCTAAACGTGTTGCAGCCAAAGCAGAAAGCGCAACTGCTAGTGCTATCACCACAGAGCCGGGAGATTGTAAAGTGGCTGGCTTTAATTTTGGTGAGGTTGCTAATACCGTCGGAGTGATTCCTTACGATGTAATGATTTACAACAAGGTGACAGGACGTGTCCGTGGTGGACGTAGCTGCCTAACTGATACATCAGGCAATGTGAACTACGACTATGGTTCAGATTGGTTTTCAAATATGGAAACACATGGCGTTGATTTAGCGGAACACTATATGGTCATTACCGCAGGTCATACCGATAGATGCAGTGGCAAGCAGACAACCATTCGCCGCGATGACATCACCACCGACTTTGACTTAGGGGAAATCACCCTTTGCACCAGTGCCACAACAGACACGGATACCGACGGTATACCCGATGTTTGGGAACTGGAAAACGGTCTTGACCCTAAAAACCCAGCCGATGCTCCGCAAGATAAAGATGGCGACGGTATCAGCAATCTGGATGAGTTCAAGGGAAATACCGACCCAAGCAGGCTGGTTACACCACAGAACTTCCGCGCAACAGCCAGTGACGGCAAAGTAACGCTGACATGGGATAAAGTGGCAGGCGCAACCAATTACTGGGTGTGTCATGCAACGGAAACCATTAAAGAGTTGTCTAGTTGCACCTATGCCAACGGTACTTGGGTAAAGCCAATTGCAACGAATAATGTGGAAATACCGTTGCAGAATGGCGTGAAATACTACTTCAGAATGCTGGCTGAAAATGATAAGGGTTATGCCAGCGCAGCAAGTGAAGAGGCGACGGCTACGCCCGGCAAAGCCACTACTGGTGCAACCGGAAAACTCAACGACACCGGCATAACCACTTGTAGCAACGCATCAACCAACAGTCTGCCCTGCCCACAAGCAGATTTTCCGGGGCAAGATGCTGAATCAGGTCGTGATGCCAACCAAGCCACCAACAACGATGCCGATGGTCACAGAGGTTTCAGCTTCACCAAAATCAGCAGTACAGGCGCAGAACTACCCGCATCAGCAACCGCATGGTCATGTGTGAAGGATAACGTCACTGGCTTGATGTGGGAGGTGAAGACCGATGACGGCGGCTTGCATGACAAGGACTGGACGTACTCGTGGTATGAGCCGGATGGCAGCAAAAACAGCGGTAACGCGGGTACGCAGAATGGTGGAAATTGTGGAGCTACTAGCATATGTGATACTTCATCTTATGTTCAAGCAGTCAATGGCTCTGGTGGCTGGTGTGGTATGAGTAATTGGCGTATGCCAACGGTAGACGAACTTTTTGGTATTACTATGTTGGATCGTGATTCCAGTTTCTTAACGGCAGGTAAATTAGCGATAGATGCGACATATTTTCCAAATAGTACTTCAACGTTGATGACAGCAAATTGGACTGGTTATGAGTTTAATGAATATGCATTGTTTTGGTCAGCATCCCCATTAGCTTTTAATGGAGATGATTATGCATGGTACGTGGACTTTCATTTTGGCGGAAATAGTGGATACCATAAAAGTAAAGCATTTCAAGTGCGGTTAGTCAGCGGTGGGCGATGACGTGACTCATGCGGTTAAACTAATAGAAATTCAATATATCGGTCAGGCATAAATTTTATAAATATTTTATGTCTTATCATTGTGGTTAAAAGTTGGAGCGCTTTATTTATGTCAGATTTTATGTCAAAAGTCGCAGTGCCATTTTTATTGAGTGTGTTACCTATTTGTGGTAATGCTCAAATATGCCAAGTGGAAAATATCCTTTCTACAACTCCAGACAGTCAGTTTATTGATAACAATAATGGCACAGTGACTGATATTAATAGTGAACTAATGTGGAAAAAATGTACTGAAGGTCAACATGGTGATGACTGTAACAGTGGTGTTGCACAAACCTATAAGTGGGAAGTTGCACAAGAACAGATTGATATTGCTAACAGAGTAAGTTTTGCAGGTTATACGAATTGGAGGTTGCCCAATATTAAAGAACTGAGTTCGATTGTTGAAAGACAGTGCTACGAGCCTGCGATTAATTTGAGGCGTTTTCCAAATACGCCTTCCGCATTGTTTTTATCATCTTCTCCGTTTGATTTTGAGGGTAATAATGCCTGGGGGCTATATTTTCCTTCTGGTAGTGCAAGTTGGTTTCAGTATACATTCCACGAAGGCTATATGAGATTAGTGAGGGATGATGCAACTGTCACTATTACAAAAGTTGATAGTGTTGGCCCTTCTATTTTGGTTAGGAATTTGCCTACTGAAGTATCGGTAACGGGCTATCTTCCGGTGGGAACAGTCTTTGCCATTGAAAATGTCGTTTGCAACGGGGATTATTCTCAGGTTGGTTCTGGTTGGGTAAGCGTGTCGCAAACTTGTACGGCACAACCCGGTACACCTTCTACAGTACACGTAGTAGTCAAGGACGCAGAGGGCGGCAATGTTTTACCGAACGGGAATATTTCCTTGGAAGTGGCTGATAGTGCGGTATATGGCACTGGCGTATACGACTCCAGCGATGGTTCTTTGACGAAAAATGTCCCTGCTAAAGTAGAAATACACGGTGGAAATCTTCCAGCTACTGTTGTTTTTGCTATAGCAGATGTGGTTTGTAAAGGAGATTATTCTCGCACTAGCACCACTGTTTCCCAAACCTGTACGGCTCAACCCGGTACACCATCTACGGTGCGTTTGGTGGTTAAGGATGCGCCAAATGGAAATATTATACCTAGCGGGGACGTGTTTTCGTTTTCAGTAAAGTAGTGCATGAAAAGTGAAGGGGAAGCCGGACGTGTTCCGGCTTTTTCTTTCCCATTACCTTGAATGTCTGCATATTTGTGCATATCATTGACGTATGGATATTGAATTCGACCCCGAAAAAGCAGCCATTAACCCGATCAACCACGAAGGCGTAACCTTTGAGGAGGCGCAAGTCGTGTTGCTTGACCCTTTCGCGTTGACCCGTGAAGACGGTGATACCTTTGGCGAACAACGGTTCGTGAGCTTGGGTGTCGGGGCAAAACATCGGGTGTTGGTGGTCGTGTGGACGTTACGCGGTGAGCGTATCCGTCTAATTTCGGCGTGGAAAGCCAACCAACCACAACGGAGGGTTTATGCAAACCAATTCAGATGATATGTACAACAAATTCAAAGATTACGATTTCGCTGATGCCAAACCTGTAGAAAAAATACCTGCTTTGGCGAAATTGCAGGCGGAATCTGGCGGCAAAAGCCGTATCACCATGCGTGTTGATAACAGCATCTTGGCAGCCTTCAAAGCGCGTGCAGCAACCACAGGCGGCAGCTACCAAAACATGATGAACGAAGCGTTGAAGCAGTTTATCCAAGGGCAAGGGTTGGAAGATGTCGTCAGGCAAACGATTCAACAGGAATTGCGCTCACACGGTTAGGGTAAGTTGATAGTGCCAGTAGACGGCTGCTTGCCCTGAGATGAAAAAGCCGGACGTGTTCCGGCTTTTCCATTTTCTTGTATACTTACGTACATGAGGCTAGTAAGCATTGCCTTCAATTAATCAAGTAGGTGGATACATGGTCGTGGAAAATTTGCTGAACCGCATCACGGTAGACGCTGGCAAGTGCGGCGGTCGTCCTTGTGTCCGGGGGATGCGTATCCGGGTGCAAGATATACTGGGCATGTTAGCGGAAGGCATGGAAACTAGCGAAATCCTCGAAGATTACCCCTATCTGGAACGTGCCGACATCCGCGCCGTACTGATGTATGCCGCCCGCCAATTTGATCACCCCGTATTGCAGGCTGCCTAATGCGTTTTATCGTTGATGCCCAACTCCCGCCTGCATTGGCGCGTTTTCTGGCAAGCTTGGGCGAAGATGCCATTCATGTACTGGATGCGGGCTTGTTGGAAGCGAATGACGGCGAAATCTGGTCTTTCGCACTGGAAAATGGCTGGGTCATTATCACTAAAGATGATGACTTTCAGTTCCGAGCCTCCGTCAGCAAGCTGTACCCTAAAATTGTTTGGGTGCGTGTCGGCAATTGCTCCAAACAAAAACTGCTGGAAATTTTCAAAAAACACTGGGCAGCGATTAAGCACGAATTGGAAGCGGGTGCTTTCCTTGTTGAAGTTGTTTGATTGGCTAAGAAATTTTCTGAATTGTCAGCCAAAATGCCCCCTGAAGCACTCAAACAGCCCATCCCCTGCTACACTCCCCGCATGGGAAACAAAGACATCATCAGCAAATCCGTACTCGGTCATCTGGCAGCCGAGTTTCCGCAACTACTTCGAGATGCTCGAAACCCTCGCCGAAAACCATGACCTGCAACCTAACATCAAAGAGGCTGAACAAATGCTAACACAAGTGGATGTAACCAAATTTGCTTCCTATAGCTGGGGCATGAGAGATGGGATCGAGAAGGGTATCGAAAAAGGCATCGAGAAGGGCATTGTACAAGGCATCGAACAGGGTATCGAACAAGGTCGCAAAGAAGGCGAATTCAAAAAAGCTCAAGAAGTCGCCCGCAGTTTGCTACAACTGGGCGTAATCCCAGAAGCTGATATTGCCCGTATTGCAGGCTTATCACTGGAAGAAGTCCAGAAACTGCGGGTTCAACACTAATACTAGAGACTGCGGGTTCAACACTAATTCAGAAAGCAGACCGTGCCAGTAGGCGGCTGATTGCCCTGAGACGAAAAAGCTGGACGTGTTCCGGCTTTTTCTTTGCTGTGTTGGAGTGTTCCAGTATCTGCATATTGTATGTATAGTTAGAACATGAGAATCGAATACGACCCATGCAAAGCCGCTTCCAATCTGAAAAAGCACAAAGTCAGTTTTGAGGAGGCAGTTGAAAGCCTGCACGACCCATTGGCGCGGGTAATTTCCGACCCCGATAAATCCACCGCACGCGAGGCAGCACTTTATGCGTAACGAATACGATTTTAGCCAATCTAAACCCGCCAGCGAAGTTCCCCATTTGGCTAAACTTCAAGCGCAAGGCGGTAAAACCCGCATTACCATGTACGTGGATGATGATGTGCTGGCAGCCTTCCGCACACAGGCGGAGGAGCAGGGAATCGGCTATCAGACCGCTATCAATCAAGTATTGCGTGATTACTTGCACCAAGGTGAGTCAGTGCTGGAACAACTACTGCGCAAGGTCATTCGCGAAGAAATGCAAATACGCAGCGAAAGCTGAGCGCAGTTCGCCGCGATACGTTCGTAACGGCTATTTACCGGCAAGCCTGCTGCCGCACATTCGCTGCCTCCCTAAACAAGCGCACCGAATTATTGCGATCCCCCGCTTTAGATGCCAGCACTGCCTGACTTTCCAAATAAGCGGCGCGGTCATTCCGGCTTTGGCAATTCCCCAGTATCACCGGCGCAGGCGCACGTACCGTAGTACTCGGTGGATTGTTTACGCGCGGTGCAGGTCGTGCCGGGGCAGGCGTTGCCGCACGCGGTTGTATCACGGGCTGTGCAGGTCGTGCCGCAATGCGCGGGGTGGTGGTCGGGCGATTACGCAATGCCAGTTGTGCTTGGCGGCGCTGTTGCACCACACGTGGATTCGGCGGTGGAATCGGTGGCGGGCGGGTGACTACTCGTACTACCGAGTTGGCGGTATTGCCATAGCAATAAAACGATGAGGTGCATTCGGCAGCCGTCGCGGGGGTAATGCTGATGCCCAGTAAGAGGGATAGCAGCAGCGCAATCTTGGTTTTCATATCAGTTCCTGCAATAAGGGTCTGATACGAGTCTAGTCAAGGTTGCTGGATTCTGCTGCTATCTGATTGATATTTATGCTGATGCTAAGGCTACGTCGTAGTCCGGCTCTTGCGCGATTTCCGGCACTTGTTCGGTGTAAGCAACGTTACCGTCTTTAATGACGACGATAGCGCGGGAAAGCAAGCCAGCCAACACGCCGGTGGTAATGGTTACGCCGTAAGCGTTGCCAAAATCCTTATTGCGGAAGTCGGAGAGGGACATCACATTGTCCAAGCCTTCCGCGCCACAGAAACGGCTGTGGGCAAACGGCAGGTCAGCCGATACGCACAATACCGCCACATCCGCTTTGCCGCTGGCGAGTTCGTTGAACTTGCGGGTGGATGCGGCACAAACGCCGGTGTCAACACTGGGGTAAATGTTGAGGATGACGGTTTTGCCTGCAAAATCTTGCAGGGTAACGTCAGAGAGGTCGGTTTTGGTCAGGGTAAACGCAGGGGCTGCACTGCCCACGGCTGGCAGTTCGCCGCAGGTTTCCAGCGGATTGCCTTGTAAGGTGATAGTTGCCATCGGAAATCTCCTTGAGTGATTGATTAAGGTTTGTCGTTATACGCTTGCAAAGGCTTGTTCGAGGTCGGCGATAATGTCGTCAATGTGTTCAATGCCAACGCTCAAACGGATGGTTTCAGGTCTGACACCTGCCTGCAATTGTTCCGCTTCGGTCAACTGGCGGTGTGTGGTGGAAGCGGGGTGGCAAGCCAGTGATTTCGCATCGCCGATATTCACCAGCCGTTTGATGAGCTGGAGCTGGTCGTAGAATTTCACCCCGGCCTCAAAACCGCCTTTGATCCCAAACGTCATCAGTGACGCAGGCTTGCCGTCGAAATATTTCAACGCCAGTGCATGATACGGGTCATCGGGCAGGGCAGCAAAATTCACCCACTCGACCTTGGTGTGGTTTTTCAGGTAATTGGCGACGGCAATGGCGTTATCGCAGTGGCGTTCCATGCGCAATGCCAGCGTTTCCAAGCCTTGCAGAATCAGGAAGGCGTTGAAGGGCGAGAGTGCCGAGCCGGTATTGCGCAGGGGTACGGTACGGGCGCGACCGATGTAGGCAGCAGGCCCCAATGCTTCGGTGTATACCACACCGTGGTAGGACGGTTCGGGGTTATTAATGGCGGCGTAGCGTTCTTTGTTTTCTGCCCAGGGGAATTTGCCGGAATCGACAATAATTCCGCCCAGTGAATTACCGTGCCCGCCGATGTATTTGGTGAGGGCGTGAACCACGATGTCCGCGCCGTAATCAATTGGCGTACACAAAATCGGGGTTGCCACGGTGTTATCCACAATGACGGCGACGCCGTGTTTGTGCGCGGCGGTGGCAATCGCTTCGATGTCGACGATATTGCCCGCTGGGTTGCCGATGGTTTCGCAGAACACGGCTTTGGTTTTGGCATCAATCAGCTTTTCGATGGCTTCGGGGCTGTCGTTTTCGGCAAAGCGGACTTCAATGCCTTGCTTGGGGAGCATGTGCGCGAACAGCGTATACGTGCCGCCGTACAATTGTGGGGTGGCGACGATATTATCGCCCGCTTCGGCAATATTGAGAATGGCGTAATTGATGGCTGCCATGCCGGAGCTGACGACTAAGCCTGCAATGCCGCCTTCGAGTGCGGCGACACGCTTTTCCAGCACGTCATTGGTGGGGTTCATCAGGCGAGTGTAAATATTGCCGGGTACTGCCAGATTGAATAAATCCGCGCCGTGTTGGGCATCGTCGAATTCGTAAGCCACGGTCTGGTAAATCGGCACAGCCACCGACTTGGTGGTCGGGTCGGTGGTATAGCCAGCGTGGATGGATAGGGTTTCTTTTTTCATGGGAGTCCTCCTTAGTAGAGGCTGAAGGTATACCATACGCCCTTAATATTGACCATAGATAAGGATGTGCGATGCCTGAATTGCCCGAAGTCGAAACCACCCGCCGTGGCATTGAGCCTTGGTTAAAGGGGCATACGGTGAAAGCTGTGTGTATCCGTCAGCCAAAATTGCGCTGGCCTGTGCCGGATAGTGTTAACACATTGGCAGGGCAGGTGGTGCACGAGCTGACGAGGCGGGGCAAATACATTTTGCTGCATACCGATGCGGGTGTTGGGCTGATTCATTTGGGGATGTCCGGCAGTTTGCGGATTGTGGAAGCGGATTTAGTGCCGCGTAAGCATGACCATTTCGATTTGGTGTTAGACAGTGGCAAGGCGGTGCGTTACCACGATCCGCGCCGTTTCGGGGCGTTTTTGTGGGCAGAAGGCGACCCGATGCAACATGCTTTATTGTGCGAATTGGGACCAGAACCGTTGGAAGACGGTTTCGATGGGGATTATTTGTTTGAACGTTCGCGTAACCGCAGTGTGAGCGTGAAAGCATTCATTATGAATGCGCATATTGTCGTTGGCGTAGGCAATATCTACGCCAACGAAGCGCTGTTTCTAGCGGGGATAGACCCACGGCTGGCGGCGGGGCGCGTATCCCGCGAACGTTACGCTAAACTTGCGCAAACTATCCGCCAGATTTTGGCCTATGCCATTGAATGCGGGGGAACAACCCTGCGTGATTTTGTACGTGAAGATGGGTCGCCGGGGTATTTTAAGCTGGAGTTGAAGGTTTACGACCGGGCTAAGTTGCCGTGTGTCGTGTGCCAAAATCCCATTGCGCAAATCACCCAAGGGCAACGTTCCACTTGGTTCTGCCCCATCTGCCAAATTTGACTCATTGCTACCCTCTTGGTTGCTGAGCGTAGCCGAAGCATCGCCTTGCGGCTTGCCGCTGAGTCAAGTTCGGCGCGTACCCCTGATCGACATATCGGCTTCTTCGAGTACGCCATTCGCCATCAGTTCGCGTACTAATTGCTTGCGGATGCCTTTGTTGACACCAATATCCATGCCAATGCGGTAGAAAAGGAAGGAGGGAATCCCGATAATGACCAACCCGATCATAAAATACATGATAACTTCTGTATCCAACATAAAAGCCCCTTGCTTAATGTGCCGTTGTGCGATTGATTCGATTGTTTTTTAAGCGAAATAAACAGAGTCGCTCTTAAATAAGAATATTATATGAATAAGCTGAACAGGAAATTTACCGTAGCGCCAATGCTGGACTGGACTGACCGTCATTGCCGTTATTTTCACCGTTTATTGACCAAAAAATCCGTGCTGTATACCGAAATGGTGACAACAGGCGCATTGTTGCATGGCGACCCTGAACGTCACTTACGCTTCAATCGAGAAGAACACCCAGTCGCCTTACAATTGGGTGGCAGTGAGCCGCAGGAAATGGCGGCATGTGCGCGTCTGGCAGCAAGTTATGGTTACGATGAAATAAACATCAACGTCGGTTGCCCTAGCGAGAGGGTGCAAAAAGGCGCGTTTGGCGCTTGCCTGATGGCGGAACCGGATTTGATTGCGGAATGTGTCAGCACCATGCAAGCCGCCGTGAATATTCCGGTGACGGTCAAAAATCGCATTGGGATTGATGATCAGGATGATTACGCAGGCTTGCATCATTTTGTGAACACCGTGTCGCAAGCCGGTTGCCAGACGTTTATTATTCATGCGCGTAAGGCGTGGTTGAAAGGGCTGAGTCCCAAGGAAAACCGTGAGATTCCGCCTTTGCGTTACGAATTGGTGTATGAGATTAAGCAAGCGTTTCCGCATTTGGAGATCATTATCAACGGCGGCATTACGACGCTGGAACAATGCCAGCAGCATTTGCAGTACGTCGATGGGGTAATGGTGGGGCGCGAGGCTTATCATAATCCGTGGTTGTTAGCGCAAGTGGATTCAGCCATTTACGGGGTGGATGACCCGTTTCAGGATCGTAAAGTGGTGCTGGAAGCATTTTTAACTTACGTGCAGGAACAGCAGGCAGCGGGCGTGGCATTGAATCACATGAGCCGCCACATTCTCGGTTTGTTTCAGGGAATGCCGGGAGCGCGGGCGTTCCGGCGGCTGATCAGCGAGAATGCGCATAAGCAAAATGCGGGTGTTGAATTATTACGTGATGCGGCTAAAAAAATTGCTTGACCGACCTCTGTTTGCTCTATATTATATGCGCCTCAAACCGACAGTTCCTCGATAGCTCAGTCGGTAGAGCAACGGACTGTTAATCCGTGGGTCACTGGTTCGAGTCCAGTTCGAGGAGCCAAAATTCTGTATCATGGTGTACCATGATGATTCAAAAGCCCTTGCAGGCCGCAATCTGCAAGGGCTTTTGTGCGTCTGTCACCGTGGAAAACTTCAACACATGCTTAGTGCAAAAGTGAGTACAATAATGCGTACTTACTAACAAAATGAGGATGTGAATCATGGAAGCCATCAGTTATTCAGCTTTCAGAAAAGGGCTATCGAATGCCTTGGATAAGGTGGAGCAAGACCGCGTACCCCTGTTGATTACCCGGCAGAACGGCACGGCAGCGGTGCTTATTTCCTTGGATGAATACAACGCCTATGCAGAAACCGCGCATTTGGCAGCAAGCCCCAAAAATGCCGAACGCTTGAACCGTGCTATTGCCCAACTGGAAGCAGGGCGGGGCGTGGTGCGTGACATCGTGGAGGGGGAATAATGCTGTTATGTTGGGCTGATGATGCATGGGATGATTACCTACACTGGCAGCAAACCGACCGCAAAATCTTGAAGCGGGTGAATGATCTAATCAAGGATATGAAGCGCAACCCGTTTGAAGGCGTGGGCAAACCCGAACCACTCAAGCACCAGTGGGCGGGGTATTGGTCAAGGCGCATCACGGAAGAACACCGGATTGTCTATAAGGTGGAAAGTGACCACCTGTATATTGCTCAATGCCGTTACCACTATTAAGCCATCGCATCTATACCTCTTCTTCGGGCAATTCCGGCAAGGTGTAAGGCGTGGCAGCGAGTAAGCCGTGCATGTACATCAAGCCACCGTGCGGGCGATTAATCTCGGCTAGTTCGTAGATGTATTCAAACACCTCGTCCGCTTGTTCGGTGGGGACGGCGACCGTCAGCACTTCTTTTTCCGAGGTTTCGCCAATGCCGCGATAGCGTAGCGGGGTTAAACGCCCATTGCCGCGTGCGTAATGAATATCCACTGCGGTCAGCCCGCGTTCTTCGGTTAAGGCTTTGGCTACCTTCATGGCGCGACCTTTGGGCAGGATGCAAGTGATGACTTTTTGCGAAATGAGGGTGGGGGTAACGCTTAACATGTTGGGCGGACTCATGAGCCTTGACGTGGGTAATCGGTGAGGCGTTCGACGATTTCGTGGGGAATGAAGGTGGCTGCTTTTTCCAGCGGCGTGACCCACATAAAGCCCATACCGGGGGTATCCATTTTGCCTGCCAGA
Source organism: Thiothrix winogradskyi (assembly GCF_021650935.1). Taxonomy (NCBI): domain Bacteria; kingdom Pseudomonadati; phylum Pseudomonadota; class Gammaproteobacteria; order Thiotrichales; family Thiotrichaceae; genus Thiothrix; species Thiothrix winogradskyi. The sequence goes on from NZ_CP091244.1 coordinate 1,361,374, forward strand.
TACATTTTCTCAAACACGCGGTCGAGCTGGTCGGTGGACACCACAATATTGATGACTTCTTTTTCCGCTTCGATGGCTAAGCCCATAATGCCGAGGCGTTCGCGTACCCCGCGCCCGCGTGCGTAATGAATGCTTGCCCCTTGTGCGCCTGCTTCTTGGGCGGCTTTGACGATTTCATCCGCTAGACCGCGCTGCACAATCGCAGTGATCAGGGCGACATCGGTCAAGACAACAATTTCACGTTTGCTCATGCGGGTTTACCTTGGGTTGAAGCGTGTTTGGGGGCTTGGTCATAGTAACGTTGCTTACGGCTGACTTTCCAGCGTATCCACAAGCCGGTGAGCATGACCGAGATAATCGGGCAAATCGATGCCATTGAGAGGATGCCGAAACCTTCAATTGCATCGACCGCATTACCCACGCCCAGCCCCATCGCTAACACCAGTGGCACGGTCACGGGGCCGGTGGTGACTCCGGCGCTATCCCACGCGATATTGACGAATTCTTCGCTAGACAGGTAAGTGAGGATGACCGCGAATAAATAACCCGGAATCAGCAACCAAGCCAGCGGGAGGTCGAAGATGATTTTCGCCACCCCCAAGGCAATGCCAAACGCTACGCCAAATGATACCGCATACATGAGTAAGGATTTGCGGAATGCACCGTTGGTGAGCGTTTCAACCGTTAGACCGAGCGCATTGAGGGCAGGTTCTGCCAACGTTGCCCCAAACCCCAGCAACCACGCAAACAATAACGCCAGCGATAAACCCAGTATGGCGCTGTACAACGGGCTATGCGTCACCGCTTCAATCGCGGTGAAGGCGGCGGGAATCAGGCTGCCGGATTGCCCGCCCAGTTTCGCCAAGCCATAGCTTAAACCAAGGTTGAACATGATCATGCCGATCACCGCAAGGGTGATGCCGTAGGTGATTTGACCGGGTTCGGGGAGTTTTTCCTTGAGGATTACCCACATGACCAGCAGCAAAAACAGCACCAGCGGCACAATGGCGCGTAAACCAGCGATGATTTCCAGCCAAGGGGTTTGGCTATACCATGCCGGTTCCAGTGCTTGCTGGGCGTGGGCGGCGGCGGCAATGATCTCGGCGGGCGTGGTGGTGAACGCAAGATACAGCGCGAGTAATTGCACACTGAGAATCGGAAATAGCGAGGCTAGGGTGACGATGCCAAAGCCTGACAGTGAGGATTGCCCTTTGCCAGCGGCGGCGGCAATACCGATCCCCAATGCCAGCACCAGCGGCACGGTGACAGGGCCGGTGGTGACAGCGCCGCTATCCCATGCCAGCCCCAAGGTTTTGCTGAGTTCGGGGTCGAATTGCATGAAAACGGTGAGGGCGATAATCGGGATGAGTGACAAGTAAATCAGCGGTTTTAAGCTCCAGCCATTGAGCAGGCGCAGTGTGCCGAGGATGGCGGCAGCGCCGACGCCAATCCCGACCCCTAACACCAGCACTTCTGCCCATTCGTTGAGCATGGCGTAGAGGTAGGGGGCAGATTCGACTTGCACAATTTGCCCAGCGGCTTTCAATGCGCCAATGGCGGGTTCGGCAAAGGTGACACCAATACCCAGCAGAAAGACAATGCTGAGTACCACCGGCAAGGTGGCTTTGGCGGGAAGTGTATTGCCGAGTGCTTCGCCAAAGGGCATCAGACCGACTTTTAAGCCTTCCATGAAAAACATTAAGCCCAGAACCACCGCGACTAAGCCGCCGGTAATCAGGCCAGCATCGGCAACGCCTTGTTGCAGCACAAAAATCTGAAACAGCACGAGGTATAGCGCGAGTGGAACCACGGCTTGCACTTGCTCCATCAGACGGCTGCTGATGTAGGGTTGAATCAGACGGTAAGCATCAATCCAGCGCAGGTGAATTTTGGGGGCGCGGTAGGGGATTTCGCTGCCATCAGCGGCGTGCCACACTTTTGGGGTGAGGTTGTTGTAGGATATTTGTTGCTGCTGAAGCGTAATTTCACGCACAAATGCGCCAAAGCGGATTTCAGTTGGCATAATTTCCCTGACGGCTGCTAGTCGTGTCTTGACAATACCATAAATAAACTCGTAATCTCAATAGATTTATTTAAGCATTTGGAGCGAGTGGATATTATGTGCTGAGGAAAATATGCAGGGCGAGCACGATTAGTAAGCTACCGAGGGCGCGTTCGATCCACTGTTGGTGACGCTTTAACCAAATTAGTGTGTTTCCTTGGGAAAGTGCGGTGGCGACTAGCACATACCAACTGCCATCGACGAGGGTGATGGTGCTGACGAAAATGGCTTTGTCCGTCAGGCTCATGGCTGCGTTGATGAAGGGGCTGAAAATCGCAAGAAAATAAAGCCCCACTTTGGGATTGAGTAAGGCAATTAACAGACCATCACGGGCGGCATTCCACAAGGTTGCGGATGGTTGCGGGGTGTTTGGCATGTTTGCCTCTGGCGGTGTGGCGGTAGCCGTAATGCCTTGATAGCCCAGCCATAGCAGGTAAATCGCGCCGAAGTAACTGAGCGTTTTGAACAGTAGTGGCGATTGTTGCAACACTAGCACTAAACCGAGTACTGACAGCAGCGCGTAGCAACCCAACCCGATGGCGTGCGCGATGCCGGTGATTGCGCCGTGTAAACGCGAGTGGTTGAGGGTATTGCGCAACACCACGGCAAGGCTTGCGCCGGGGAAGATTGCACCCATTAGGCAGAGGGTGAAAAGCGAGAGCCAAGTGCTGAGTGTCATGGGTTTAAAGACGGGTCAAATGAAGCAGCATATTATGTTTTAAGACAATTATCCTGATAAACGGTATTATCACCCCATTGTAAAGTGAACAGGGCTTGCTCACAACATGAACCAGCAATTCGATATATTCCTCTCGCACAACAGTAAAGATAAAACCGTCATTCGGGAAATCAAGCAATGGCTGCGGGAGCGGGAATTGTCGTGCTGGCTGGATGAGGATGAATTGCAACCGGGCGTGAATTGGATGCCTTTGCTCGAAAAAGCTATCGCAACTTGCCAAAGTGCAGGCGCATTTGTCAGTAGCAATGGTGTCGGGCCATGGGAAAATGAAGAAATACAGGCACTGCTAAGTGAAGCTGTCCGCAACAAGATTCCGGTGATTCCCGTGTTGCTGCCCGGTGATTACGAACAGCCCAAATTGCCACTATTTTTGAAAAATCGTACCTTCATCGACATGCGTTCGGGCTTGTCAGATGAGGTTATCGACCGGCTGATTTGGGGTGTTACTGGCAAAAAGCCACAGCCGAAGATCAAAAATGTCGGGCTGAAGCCCGATTTACAGATAACGCCCTCCATCCACTCCGACCGCCTCCCCACCGTCAAAGGCGGCTTCTTCGGGCGCGAAGCCGAACTGCAATTGCTGAGCGACGCATGGTCTGGCGAAGAGAACCCTCACCCCAACCCCTCTCCCAGAGGTAGAGGGGCTAAAGAAACTATAACTTTCGGAATAAAAAACACGATAAACAACCCCTCTCCCAGAGGTAGAGGGGCTAAAGAAACGCGCATTATTCAGCTTATTGCGCCGGGTGGCACAGGCAAAACCAAGCTGCTGCGCCACTGGCTCGACCACACCGCCGACATCCCCGTGCTAATCGCGTGGTCGTTCTATTCGCAAGGTTCCAGCGAAGACAAGCAGACTTCCGCCACGCCGTTTTTCAGCCATGCGTTTGCCAAGCTGGGTTCGACCCGCGAGCGGTTTGCGTCGGAGGAGGACAAGGGCGACCACCTCGCCGAGTTGTTGCACGGCAAACGCTACGTGCTGGTGCTGGATGGGCTGGAGCCGCTGCAACACGGCGGCGCGGCGATGCGCGGCGAACTCAAGGACAAAGCTATCCGCCAGTTGCTGCGCCAGCTTGCCCGCCACCCGTGCGGTTTGTGTATTATCACCACGCGGATTGCGCTGCATGAACTCAGTGACCGCGACGCGCCCACCGTCATCCGCCACGATTTGCAAAACCTGAGTGATGCGGATGGCATCCAGTTGCTGCAATCGTTGGGGGTAACAGGCAGCGCGGCGGAACTGGGCAAGGCGGTGCATGAATACGGCGGTCATGCGCTGGCGTTGAGTTTGCTGGGGAATGTGTTGCGGCTGCGGCCTCAGGGCGATGTCCGCAAGCGCGATACCCTCACGGCTCTGGTGAAAGCGACGGGCAACCGCGACAGCCGCCATGCCTTCAAGGTGATGCAGGCTTACGCGGAATGGTTTGCGGGCGAGCCGGAACTGGCATTGCTGCACTTGTTGGGGCTGTTCGACCACCCCATCGGGCAGGACGTGCTGCAAATGCTGTGGGATGCGCAGATTCCGCACCTGACCGCAGGCATTGATGAAGATGAATGGCTGGAAGCCATCGCCAGTTTGCGCGAAGAACACCACCTGTTGTCGCAGCATGACAGCGGCGGCGACCTCGACTGCCACCCGCTGATCCGCGAATACTTCGGCGGGCAACTGAAAACCCAGCAGCCGCAAGCGTGGCAGCAGGCGCATGAACGGCTGTACGGCTACTACAAAGCCCTGCCAGAGAAGGAGTTCCCCGATACGCTGGAAGAAATGCAGCCGCTGTTCAGTGCGGTGGCGCATGGGTGTGCGGCGGGGTTGTACATAAGAGTAAATAATGATGTTTATTGGCCGAGGATTAGAAGAGAAGATAGTAATTATTTGTGTACAACCCTCGGTGCTACCAGTGATGATCTTTCTCTCATAGCTCATTTTTTTGCAGTACCGTGGCACACACCTGTAACTGAAATAGGGGAGGATGGCCAGGCATTGATGTTAAACTACGCTGGATTTCGTTTACGCGGATTAGGGCGATTGCGAGAAGCTTTTGAATCAATGCAAGCAAATGTTGAAATGGTTGTGCAGCAGGAAAATTGGTCAGAGGCAGCAACAGGGATCAATAACCTTAGTGAGCTACAGCTTACCCTAGGTAATATATGGACAGCGATTTCCATTAGTCAACTAAGTGTAAGTTATGCTAATCAGGCTGGAGATTGGGCATATAGTGCAATCCTCAGCACTACGTATGCCGATATTTTGCATCAGGCAGGACAAACAGCATTGGCTCTTTCTATTTTCCAAGAAGCGGAACAACTTCAGCAAGAACAACGTTCTGGCGAGCCGCATTTATATTCAATACAAGGTTTTCGCTACTGTGACTTGTTGTTAGCATTGGGTAAGATAACAGAAGTGTTGGAACGGGTTGAATATTCAATCGAACTTGCAGGACAAAATGGTTGGTTACTGAATATTGGATTGGATCAACTTACCTTTGGGCGAACATTAGTTGCAATGGATGAGATTCCGCAAGCTCTTCTCTGGTTAGAGCGGGCTGTGATTTGTTTGCGTTCATGCGGGGTTGAAGAATATTTGCCGCTCGGTCTGCTCGCCCGCGCCGCCCTGCACCGCCACACCCGTGACTTTGCCCGCGCCCGGCAGGACTTGCAGGAAGTGTTCGACATCGCCGACGGCAGCGGGATGCGGCTGCATTTGACGGATTATCATTTGGAGATGGCGCGGTTGTCGGTGGCGGAGGAAGAAAATCCCCCTCAATCCCCCTTTTGCAAAGGGGGAAGCCAAGAGGGTGCGGGGTCTGTTGTTCCCCCCTTTGCAAAAGGGGGGCTAGGGGGGATTTCTCTTCAAGCGCACATCGAAGCCGCCGCCAAGCTGATCAACGAAACCGGCTACCACCGCCGCGACCCCGAACTCGTCGCCCTGCAAGGACTCACCCATGACCGATAACACCCTCCACCCACGCGGAACCCTGATCCTACGCACCCTCGCCATGCCCAAGGACACCAACCCCAATGGCGACATCTTCGGCGGCTGGATTCTCTCGCAGATGGACATGGCAGGCGGCATCTTCGCCAAGGAAATTGCCAAAGGCAGAATAGTGACCGTCGCGGTCAATAGCATGAAATTCATCCGCCCGGTGAATGTCGGCGACGTGGTGTGCTGTTACGGCGATGTGGTGAAAATCGGCAAGACTTCCATCACCTTGCACCTGCAAGTGTGGGTCAAACCGCTGTGGCACGGCAGCGAAACCGAACTGCGCTGGCAAGTGACCGAAGCTGATTTCACCTACGTCGCCATCGACGAGCACGGCAACAAACGCCCGCTGTAAGCCTCAGCCCTTCGTCCAATCCGGCAGGTATTGCATTGCACCCTTCATCTGCGCGTGGATCGCCTTGTAGTCCGGCGCAAACTTCGCCACCAGCGCCCAAAATTGCGTGGAATGGTTCATTTCCACGGTATGGCAAAGTTCATGAATCAGGGTGTAACGCACCCATTCCACCGGCAGCAGCACCAGCTTGTAGTTGAGGTTGATATTGCCACGAGTGGAACAGCTTCCCCAGCGCGTTTCTTGCCCCTTCACCGTGTAACGGTTGCAATACAACCCGGTTTCTTGCATAAGCTGGAATAGCATCTGTCCCAGATGCCGGTGGGCATACTGTTTTGTCCACTCGCGCAGCACGTAACGGCAATGTTCCGGGTTGCTGACCGCGCCGGAAAGGGTCAGTGTGCCGTCATCCCCCAGATCGGTGACCAGATTGTGGCGGTCAGTCGGCACGTATACCAGCCGGAAACGTTCGCCCGTGAGCGGAAACTCAAGGTATTCAGGCAGGGCAGGCGCATCCACCAAGGGGGCGGTATAACGTTCCACCTTGGGTAGGTTGTCCGTAATCCAGTCCAGTTTGCCATGAATCCAGTCACGTAACTGCTGCTCACCTACCCCGATCGGCTGTGTCACCACCAGCCCCTTGTCAGCCGATAAATTCATCCGCATGTATTTCGCCCGCGCTGATTGCCGTACCTGATAATCCAGCACGCGCCCATCCACCAATGTCAACCGTCCCATCCTACTAATCCTTCAATCGTGAGAATCCTCTTGCAGAAAGTAGATTCTACCCCGCAACCCGCCTAAAATCCCCCTTTTGCCCACACCCGAAAAGAGTCTGATGAATATTCGCCAACTGCTTGATGACCGTATTACCGCCGCGCTACACACGCTCGGCGCACCTGACACCGTGACCGCCATTGTGAAACCCTCCGCCCGCCCTGAATTCGGCGACTACCAAGCCAACGGCGTAATGGCAGCCGCCAAGCAGTTGAAAACCAACCCGCGAGAACTGGCAACGCGCTTGCTGGAAACGCTGGATTTATCCGATCTCGCCGACAAACTCGAAGTCGCAGGCCCCGGTTTCATCAATATCCACCTAAAGAATACGTGGTTGAGCGAAACAGTAGGTCGGGCTTCAGCCCGACAACCCACCCCCAACACCCAAACCATCGTCGTCGACTATTCTGGCCCCAACCTCGCCAAGGAAATGCACGTCGGGCATTTGCGCTCCACCATCATCGGTGATGCCGTCGCCCGCGTACTCGAATTCCAAGGCTACACCGTCATTCGCCAAAACCACGTCGGCGATTGGGGAACACAATTCGGGATGCTGATTGCACACATGGTCAGCATTGCCGAGCAAAACGGCGGGGTGAGTGATGTCGCACCCCAACTCGCCGACCTCGAAACCTTCTACCGCGAAGCCAAACAGCGTTTCGATGCTGAACCAGCTTTTGCCGATGCAGCGCGTGATTACGTGGTGAAACTGCAAGCCGGTGATGCAGAATGCCATGGCTTGTGGCAGCAATTCATCGACATTTCCTTGCACCATTGCGAAGAGGTCTACGAACGTTTGGGTGTTTCCCTGACCCGCGCGGATGTGATGCCGGAAAGTGCCTACAACGCCGATTTAGCTAATATTGTCAGCGAGTTACAGGCGCAAGGCTTACTAGTAGAAAATCAGGGCGCACAATGCGCGTTTCTCGACGAATTCAAAAACAAAGACGGCAGCATTACGCCGATCATTGTGCAGAAAACCGGCGGCGGCTATTTGTATGCGACCACTGACCTTGCTGCATTGCGCTACCGTAGCGGGGTGCTGAACATCGACCGCGCTTTGTATTTCACCGATGCCCGCCAAGCGTTGCATTTCCAGCAAGTGTTCATGTTGGCGCGTAAAGCTGGGTTTGTGCGCGAAGGCGTGGCGCTTGAACACATGCCGTTCGGCAACATGCAGGGCGAAGATGGCAAACCCTTCAAAACCCGTACCGGCGGCACGGTGAAGCTGGTGGATTTGTTGGTGGAGGCGGAAGAACGGGCGTTCACCCTCGTCACCGCCAAGAACCCGGCATTGGGTGAAGCCGAACGTCACGACATCGCTCGCACGGTCGGCATTGGCGCGGTGAAATACGCCGACCTGTCCAAAAACCGCAACTCGGATTACATTTTTAATTGGGAAACCATGCTGAGTTTCGAGGGCAATACTGCGCCGTATTTGCAGTATGCGTATGCGCGGATTAAGAGTGTTTTCAGGAAGGCGGGAGAAACCCCTCCCAACCTCCCCTTATCAGGGAAGGAGCTGAAGATTTCGTTGCATGAAGTGGCTGAACGTACCTTGGCGATGAAGTTGCTGCAATTCACGGAGGCGACCGATAGCGTGGCGAAAGAAGGTTTGCCGAATCACCTTTGCACGTATTTGTACGAATTAGCGGGCAACTTCATGAGCTTTTACGAAGCCTGCCCGATCTTGAAAGACGGCGTGGCGGAAGATGTGCGTCTGAGCCGTTTGCAACTGGCAAACTTGACCGCGCAAACCCTGCAAACCGGTTTGGGTTTGCTGGGGATTGGAGTGCTGGAGCGGATGTAATTACGTCAGCTCTGCTTCTGGTTTTGGCTGTAACGACAATTTCGCCATGAAGTCTTCATCTGCCGCCTTGGGCTTTGCCTCTGGCGCAGGTGCGGCAGCCGTCGGACGTGGCTTATTCAAATTCCCTGACAGGTTGATCTTCAGCTTCAAGTTGCTAGGCGAATCAGCATTGCGCAAGGTTTCCGCCAGTGAAATTTGCCCCGCCAAATACAGCTTGTAGAGGTGGCTGTCGAAGGTTTGCATCCCCTGTTCTTCAGACTTTTCCATCGTTTCTTTGATGGCGTGCACGTCGCCTTTCATGATCAGGTCGCGCACCATTGGCGTGCCGAGCAGGATTTCGATGGCGGCAACGCGCTTGCCATCCACCGTGGGAATCAGGCGTTGCGAGACGAAGGCTTTGAGGTTGAGGGATAAATCCATCAGCAATTGGTGGCGGCGTTCTTCGGGGAAGAAGTTGATAATGCGGTCGAGGGCTTGGTTGGCGTTATTGGCGTGCAAGGTGGAGAGGCACAGATGCCCGGTTTCGGCGAAGGCGAGGGCGTGTTCCATCGTTTCTTGGGCGCGGATTTCGCCGATTAAAATCACGTCGGGAGCTTGGCGCAGGGTGTTTTTGAGTGCGTCTTCGTAGCTGTCGGTGTCTACGCCGACTTCGCGCTGGTTAATGATGCATTTTTTGTGTGGATGCACGTATTCCACCGGGTCTTCGATGGTGATGATGTGCCCGTCCGCACTAGCGTTGCGGTGGTCGATCAGCGCGGCGAGTGAGGTGGATTTGCCTGAACCTGTGCCGCCAACGAATAGGATTAGCCCGCGTTTTTCCATGATCACGTCTTTCAAAACTTGCGGTAGACCGAGTTTGTCGGCGTTGGGTATGTCGGTTTTGATATTGCGGATCACCATCGCGATTTTGTGGCGCTGCTTGAAGATATTGACGCGGAAACGCCCGATACCTTCTTCGCTGATGGCGAGGTTCATTTCGGGTTTCTTTTCAAACTGTTGCTGCTGTTCAGGGTTCATCAGCTCGTAAGCCATTGCTTTGAGCATGTCGGGGGTCATGATGACTTTATCGACCGCTTTGAGCTTGCCCTGAAATTTGGCTTTGGGTTCGAGATCAGCGGTTAAATACAGGTCAGAGCCGTCGTAATGGGCGAGGATGCGTAGATAGTCTTTGAGTTTCATGAGTGTTGCCTTTATTGTTGTTGGTTTTTTCCAGTATAGCAGTAACCCTATCATGCGTTTAGATCAGTTCGTCAGTCAGGCCGCCGCACTCACGCGGGTGGATGCACAAAAAGCCATTCGGTGTGGATGGGTGGAGGTGGATGGTGTGCGTGTGACGAAAACGTCGACACACATTGAGCCGACCACGGCGGCGGTGACGTTGGACGATGCGCCGCTGACCTTGCCCGGTGATATTTATTTGATGTTGCATAAACCCGCAGGCGTGGTGAGTGCGCGGGAAGACCCGGAGCATCCCACGGTGTTGGATTTGATTGATCATCCGCACCGCAAAACGCTGCATGTGGTGGGGCGCTTGGATAAGGATACGACGGGCTTGTTGTTGCTTACCAATGATGGCGATTGGTCGCACCGCATTTCTGCGCCGAAACACCATGTGCCGAAAACGTATTTGGCGACGTTGGCGTGGGAGTTGTCGGAGGCGGGGGCGCAAGCCTTGCGTACAGGTGTGCAATTAAATGGCGAAAAGGGGCTGACTAAACCGGCGGAGGTTGATATTTTACCGGACAATCAGGCACGGATTACGATTTCGGAAGGCAAATACCATCAGGTGAAACGCATGTTGGCGGCGGTGGGGAATCGGGTGGAAAGTTTGCATCGGGAGCGGATTGGTGGGGTGGTGTTGGATACGGAACTCCCGCCGGGTGAGTGGCGGGAGTTGAGCGTGAGTGAATTGAGGCTACTTACGGCGTGACAAAATTGGCGACCGCTGCTGCGGCGGCGGATAGAGCCACGCGGCAAGTCGATGTGCCGCTACAAGAGCCGCTCCAGCCAGTGAAGCGTGAACCCGTCGCTGCTCTGGCAGTCAGGGTGACAGCCGTGCCACTTACGTAGTCCTCGGTGCAGTCTGCGCCACAGTTGATGCCGATTGGCGTGCTAGTAACTGTGCCTGTACCCGTCCCCACTTTATTGACGGTTAGGGTAAAGATTGGTCTAAACGTGGCGATCACGCTTTTAGCAGCACTCATACTCACGGTGCAAGTAGTTGCTGTACCGCTACAGCCGCCTGTCCAACTCATGAACTTGTAACCCGCATCCGGTGTGGCGGTTAGAGTAATAGCGGTGGCAGGTGTCATCGAACGGAAGGCTTCGGTACAGTCTGCGCCACAGTCAATACCAGCAGGGTTGCTGGTAACGCTGCCATTGCCTACCTTGGCGACCGTCAGATTGAAGGTGATGAAGTCAAAGTTTGCCGTGACATTTTTAGCTTCATTCATGGTGACGCTACAGGTTGTACCCGTGCAAGCACCTGACCACCCTGTGAAGCGTGAGCCTGCGGTTGCCGTTGCGGTGAGGGTTATTCGGGTATCCTTGAGATACGTTTCGGTGCAGTCTGGTGCGGCACTGGTGTCACAGTTAATGTTGGTGGCGGTGACTCTGCCCGTGCCTGTACCTGTTTTGCTGACGGTGAGGGGGAAGATGGCTTTGAAGGTTGCCGTCACCGTTTTGGCAGCACTCATGCTGACGTTACAAGTAGTGAGTGTACCGCTACAGCCGCCCGTCCAACCAGTGAACTTGTACCCCGTATCCGGTGTGGCGGTGAGGGTCACAGCGGTGGCAGGTGTCATTGAACGGAAAGCTTCGGCACAGTCTGTGCCACAGTCAATACCTGCGGGGTTGCTGGTAACGCTGCCATTGCCTACTTTGGTGATTGCTAGATTGAAAGTGATGAAGTCAAAGTTTGCCGTGACATTTTTGGCTTCATTCATGGTGACGGAACAGGTTGTGCCACTGCAAGCACCTGACCAGCCTGTGAAACGTGAGCCTGCGGTTGCCGTTGCGGTGAGGGTTACGGCGGCATCTTTAATATACGTCTCGGTGCAGTCTGGCGTGGCACTGGTGTCACAGTTAATGCCAGTGGCGGCGACTCTGCCCGTTCCCGTGCCTGTTTTGCTGACGGTTAGGGGGAAAGTGGCTTTGAAAGTGGCGGTCACCGTTTTGGCTGCACTCATGGTGACGGTACAGGTGGTTGCTGTTCCGGTGCAGCCGCCCGTCCAGCCGCTGAACTTGTAACCTGCATCTGGCGTGGCGGTGAGAGTGACAGGGCTGCCTTTGTTGACGGCTTCGGTACAGTCTGTGCCGCAGTCAATGCCAGCGGGTGAGCTGCTGACCGTGCCATTGCCAACCTTTACCGTTGTCAGGTTGTAGGTGATGTAATTGAAATTGGCAGTGACATTTTGCAGGTTCGTGACGGTCACGTTACAGGTGGTGCTGGTGCCGCTGCAAGCGCCTGACCAGCCAGTGAATAGGGAGTTTGTACCCACGACGGCGGTTAATTTGATAATTTTTCCGCTGGTAGGGTAGGTTTCGGTGCAGTCCGTGCCGCAGTTGATACCGGCGGGTGTGCTGGTGACTGTTCCTGCGTCTGTTCCTGTTTTGGTGACGTTGAGGGTGTGGGTGTCCGGCATGAAGTGTGCAGTAGCGTAGCGTGTATCCGTCATGCTGAGTGTGCAGGTTGTGCCAGTTGAGCTACTGCAATCACCTGCCCAACCAATGAAGCGTGAACCCACATCCGCTGTGGCAGTGAGGGTAATACTGGTATTGTTAGGGTAAATTTTGTAGCAGTCTGTACCACAATTGATACCTGCTGGTATGCTGGTGACTGTTCCCGAACCTGTGCCTGTTTTGTTGACGTTAAGGGTATGAGTCACAATAGGGGCGGGTAAGGTGGTGCTGGTAAATGTATCCGTTACGCCACCAATAGTCAGTGTGGTGTCTATGTTTTCGGAATGGCTGCCGCCAGAGGTATGGCGCACAGTGATGCTGTCGGCGTTATTAACTGTGCCTGCGGTTGAGGTGAAAGCCCCGCCATTGATACTGTACTCCCCGTTAAACACACTGATGCTTGCGGCAGCATTGATACCGCTGACGGTAATGGATGCCGATACAATCGCTGTGGAGAGTGCCACATTGGTTTGGTCGGTGAAAGTGAAAGTGTCGGGGGTGGAGTCGTTTGCAAGCGAATTGACTGTCCAGCCCAAATCCTGAAGTATTCCGCGTGTTACATTGCCAGGATTATGGATAGATGAACCGGCAGACAGTGCGTAAACCATGAGTTTGTTGTCAGTATTAGCAAACGTAGCGTAATCCAAATGGCTATAACTAGAGCCGGGACTCCATGCGGAGGGTGCATACAGTTTTACTGCCTGATTGCCATTGGCGGCTCTCGCAGCCGTGCCATCAAACCACAAATTATTGGAAGTAAGTGCCGCCCCTAGCGCAATAGAAGGATTAGTGTAGACAGCAGTATTCAGTAATGGCACACCATTACCATCTTTCACAAAGGTATCGTAAATGCTAGGTAAACCACTGCCACCTCCATAAGCACCTTCTCCTGAAGCGTAATCCATGAACCCCGCCAGATTCAGACCATGCCCAATTTCGTGGAGTACGACACTTACTAAGTCATATTGACCGGTTGGCGTATTTCCATCCGTCCCGTGATACCAAGGAAAGTTGCCGTTAAACGTGATGTGAATGTCGTAACTGGCGGCACTTCTGTCAGTACTGGATAGTGCATTGGCTAATGGTTCTGCATACCAAGTATTGGCTTTGGGGGCGTTCGGGAAGTTTTGGAAGAGATAACCGCCGCCTGCATAGCCAAGGGTGCTACCAGCGAAGTTAGCCCAACAAGCCTTGATACGAATAGGCACGGCTGATTGAATGGTTTCCGCCCAGATATTGGCAGCCGCTTGATAGGCCGTTTTGGCGGATTCTGGAAATGTGTAACACGGTTCACCCCATAGATCCGTTCCACCAGCGGGAACATAGTCTATCGAAAATTGTGCAGTAGGGGCGGTTAGCTTATTGATACCGTTTGCTTTGCTGAAATTGGGCGGAGGAATTCTGATCATACTGGGTGATGGGTTAGGGTCTGCAATGACCACTACGGGGCGCACCGCACCAGTGCCTAACTGCTTGCCATCCGCCGATAATAGCGGTTTGATGGTTTGCGGCACATGATACGTAACGGGTGTACCACCAACATTGGTGGTCACGGCTTGTCGCCCTGTTAACGGTGCAACCGTCTCGCTCGCTTGAACAGTGGAGAGGGTAGCCGCGAATGCCAGCAGTGTGCTGGCTGTGGCTACCCAAATGCCTCGAAAGTGTGTCTTCAGTTTCATGCCAATACCGCCCTGCTCGGTTTATGTAGACTGCTGTTAATAAGCAAAATCTATCTTTGCAGATGGCATTAAAATAATCAACTTAATTTATGATGCATTGGAGTGGATTGATTTGTTGAGTTACCCCAAAAACCGCTGATAAGCTTGATTCTCCGTCTCATCCCAATACTCATACCCCAGCTTTTCCAGAAACTCGCAAAATTCACCGCGTTCCTGCGCTGGCACTTGCATCCCCACCAACACGCGCCCGAAATCCGAGCCGTGATTACGGTAATGGAACAAGCTGATATTCCACCCCGCGCTCATGCTGGTGAGGAAATGCAGCAATGCGCCGGGGCGTTCGGGGAAGGTGAAGCGGTACAACACTTCATGCTCCGCGCCATTGGAATGCCCGCCCACCATGTAACGCAGGTGAATTTTCGCCACTTCGTTATCGGTTAAATCAGTGACGGAATAGCCTTTCGCCTGCAAATCCCCCAGCAAGGTAGCGCGTTCCTGCTTGCCCGCAATCTTCACTCCCGCGAACACTTGCGCATCACGTGCATCCGCATAGCGGTAGTTGAATTCGGTGATCGGGCGGTTGCTAATGTCGTGGCAGAATTCGCGGAAACTGCCCGGTCTTTCAGGAATCGTTACCGCCAGCAACATTTCACGCCCTTCGCCCAACTCGGCACGTTCGGCGACGTGGCGCAAGCGGTCGAAGTTGATATTCGCGCCGCTGGCGGTCGCAATCAGATGTTTGCCCTGAATGTTTTCGCGTGCCACGTATTTTTTGATACCTGCTACGGCTAACGCGCCTGCCGGTTCGAGCAGGGTGCGGGTGTCTTCAAACACATCTTTGATCGCGGCGCAGGTTTCGTCGGTACTGACCAAAATCACTTCATCGACAATGTGTTTGGCAATCTCGAAGGTATTTTCACCGATCAGTTTGACCGCAGCCCCATCCGCAAATGTGCCGACTTGTGCCAGTTGCACCCGTTCGCCCGCCGCTAACGAGGCGTGCAAGGTGGGCGCTTCTTCGTGTTCCACCCCGATGATTTTGATGTCAGGGTAGAGATATTTGAGGTAACTGCCCACGCCTGCAATCAAACCACCGCCGCCGACGCACAAAAATACCGCTTCAATCGGGTCGGAATGTTGGCGCAAGATTTCCATGCCAATTGTGCCTTGCCCGGCGATCACATCGAGATCGTCGAAGGGATGCACGAACGTCATGTGGTGTTCGCGTTCCAATTCGCGAGCGTAAGCGTAGGCTTCGTCGTAGGAATTGCCATGCAATACCGCATTGCCGCCAAACGCTTTCACCGCATTGACCTTGATGTCGGGTGTGGTCTTGGGCATGACAATGGTGGTTTTAATGCCGAGTTTCGTACCAGAAAGCGCGACACCTTGCGCGTGATTGCCCGCCGAAGCCGCGACAACGCCGTGGGCGCGTTCTTCCGGCGAGAGCAAAAACATTTTGTTGAATGCGCCGCGCAGCTTAAAGGAAAATACTGGCTGCAAGTCTTCGCGCTTGA
Organism: Thiothrix winogradskyi; assembly: GCF_021650935.1. NCBI lineage: Bacteria > Pseudomonadati > Pseudomonadota > Gammaproteobacteria > Thiotrichales > Thiotrichaceae > Thiothrix > Thiothrix winogradskyi. The sequence goes on from NZ_CP091244.1 coordinate 1,376,974, forward strand.
GGTAGATTTCATTGCCCAAGCGGGTACTCAGGCTACGCGCCCGTTCCAGTGGGGTTTCGATAGCCACGTCGTAGACGCGGGCGGTGAGAATGCGTTTGATCAGCGATTTGTTCATGGTTCCAACTTTTGCGGCTCTGCCTTTACGTGTGGGCTAGTATATTGCAAACTTCGGTTTGCGAAAGATTTTTACAACATCACAGGAAAGTTTATGAACCAAGATGCTATGAAAAAAGCGGCAGCAGAAGCCGCGCTGGTATACGTCCAACCGGGCATGATCGTGGGAATTGGCACGGGTTCGACCGCCAACCATTTCATCGACTTGTTGGCAGGGATTAAGCACAAAGTGGAAGCGACCGTTGCCAGCTCCATCGCCAGTGCTAATCGCTTGGAAGCGCACGGTTTCCGCGTGCTGGATTTGAACGAAGCTGGGCAATTGTCGTTGTATGTGGATGGCGCGGATGAGTCCAACGAACATTTGCATTTGGTGAAAGGCGGCGGCGGGGCATTGACCCGCGAAAAGATCGTGGCGGGCGCAAGCGACAAGTTTGTGTGCATTGCCGACGATTCTAAGTTGGTAAACACACTGGGTAAGTTCCCATTGCCACTGGAAGTGATTCCGATGGCGCAGGCGTTGGTGGCGCGGGAAATGGTGAAGTTGGGGGGGAATCCCGTGTTGCGTACCGGTTTTACGACTGACAATGGCAATATTATTCTGGATGTACACGGCTTGGAAATCACCAATCCGGTCGAGATGGAAAACCGTTTGAACCAGATTCCGGGGGTTGTGACCAATGGTTTGTTTGCGATTCGCCCGGCGGATGTGCTGATTCTGGCGGGTGCAAATGGGGTGCGCACCTTAGTGTGAGTGCTTGGGTTTACTCGACGTATTGCGCCCTTTTTTGGGGCGCAATGCTGATTTAAATTAATTTAATTAATGGTTTGTTAATTTTCTTGAATGCCACGCTCGCTTGCTGTAAATTTAATCTCATATGGTTTTTTTATAGCGAGGGGCGTCGTGGGGTCTTCAACACGCAAATCAGGTATTCTGACGTGGATACTATTACTATGCACTTTACTGCTTTTGCAGGGGTGTATCTCACCTAGCAATGAAGTTATCGAGGGGTTAGGAACGCCCGATATTGTCAGTTGTAGCAGCCTTCCCAATGTTGAGGATGGGGCGTTGTATGTCCCGCGTGATGCAGTGGAATTGGGAGTGGACGGGCGTAAACACCCGGATATTTTCTATTTAGGTTGGTCAAAGTTAGACACACGCGCCGATTTGCGCTTTCCTGAACAGGGTTACGATGCCGATGGTTATGAAGATAAGCTATTGGTTTCGCGTAAATTAGCCGATGGTACGACCCGTACTTGGCAATTGTTGCCACAATTGGATAACAATTGCAAAGATGTCGAAAAAATCCGTATCCACAGTTTCGATGTTGCTCCGAATGGGCGCAGTCTCTACGTTTCGATGGCACGTACCCCGCTTAGTGGCAGTGGGCGTGAAACCCATCTTGGTATTTACCGTTATGACCTGAAAACCTTTGCTTTGACCAAAATCAGCAAAGATGATGCCACGCATTTCACTTATCCCACCTACATTGGCAATGACCCAGATACCAAACGTGAAATGTTGGTTGTCGCCAAGACCGTTGCTAAAGACGAAATCCCGCTTAACTATGCTCGCAAGGAATTGATGCGTGACGAGTATGACCGCGCTCCGACCCCACTGATTCATACAATGGATGCGCAGACTGGTGATACCGTGCGCATTGGTTTCAATAACTCCCACCAAACAGAGCCATTTGTATTAACGGGGCATGATGGCACGCGCATTGCCGTGTTTACCCAATGGGAACATCAGGGAGATATTAACCGCTTTTCCTTGTGGAAAATACAAATTGACGGTAGCGATGGGTTTACCTTTTTTGGGCAAGAAAGTGCCTCGGATCGCGGTAGTCAGAATCTATTCCAAGGACGGGTCGTGCGTTCTGGACCATTCAAAAACTTTGTCTTGATGACACAAGGCAATCGCAAAGATAAACAGTTTGCGGCTGAAGGTGATGTGCTGATGACCTTGCGTCATCATCAGGAATTACGCAGTGACAAATTGTATTTGCAACAAGTTAAACGGGTGGGGGCAACCGATACCGATATTTCGCGCAATCCTGAGCACTATAACGATGAAAGTTTTATTTACTCTTACCGTGATGACAGTGAGTATACCTATCAGCTTTACGTTAAAGATTTCCCTCCGGTAGCAGGCGCTCCTGCCCCGACGGGTAAGGGTGTGCAATTAACACCGCAAACCAACGATTACCATTTTGTGCAAGCCCGCAGCTTTTACCCACCCGAGCGCGAATTGATTGCGCCCTCTGATCAGCATGATTTGGGTGAAAGCCGGGTTTCCTTCACGAATCCACATTTGAACGGACGTTCCGGTTTCCTCGTGGAAAACCTGCTGGAATCGGATAATGGAATGCAGCACCAGCTTGATGGTTTAAAGAAAGAAGACATTGCCATGCAATTTTTCTTACCCTCTCATCATTTTAATGATTCCAAGACTCTCGGATTACAGAACAACCCAGAAATGAGCGTTCCAGCCAGTGAGTTTATTCACCCGGAAGACGATGGTTCATTGGGCGTTATTCTCAAAGAAGGGTTGTATGTGTGGAAGGTCAATAAGCGCTTCGTCCATCAATCGAGCGGTAAAGACATTTGGTTGCCGGTACGTTCGGAATTGCAGGAAGTCAGCTTTGTGCCTAACCGCGTGAATGCCTGTAACCAATGCCATCAAGAACGTGATCAAGTGAATCTGGATAAGTACGCGGATTACGATTCGATTGCAGCACAAAAAATGCGCGGTAATCTTGAGGGTGTGCCAGACATTAGCAGCTACCGTGCTGCGGATGATGTGCCTGATTTTCATCGTGATATTATGCCGTTGTTATTCAAACCGGCAAAGAATAGTGAGAAGTCTTGTGCCAGTTGCCATCAAGCGGGCAGTAAGTTGAATTTGTCTAATGTTTCGGGGCCAGAGGCAATGAATGCAACTTATCGCACCTTGGTGCAAGGGGCACATTTATTGCCGGATGGACGCAAAGTGGCTTACTCCAGCAATTCCATTAGCCCGTTGGGAATGAACGGTGATTACCGTCCGGCTCCCTTCCTGTGGAGTTTGTTGCTGAACGATGATTTGACAGTTGAAGAGGACAGCGGCTACCCCAATAAAGCCAGTCGCGCTTTAGACCGTCCTGGCGATTATGGGGCAGCATACGATGCTGTTGTGACACAATCCATTGCGAATATTAATGGGCAATACGACCATAGCCAGCACTGGACAGCCGAGGATATTCAAACCTTTATTACTTATTCGTCTACGCAAATGCCTGCGGGATTATCGGATCGGGTGGCGGAAAGCTTTACCCCTAAAGCCGGTAAGCCGGGTAATTATCGCAGCGGTGCAGCCGGGCAAAAAGCTTACCAAGCGATGGTCAACAATTGCTTCAGTTGCCATAACGGCTTTACGGGTGCTAACGGCGGGGGCTTGGAAGACCCTAGTTTTGGCTTGCCGCTAGAAAAACGTTTCAGCACCAATACCGGCAACCGTGACCGTATGATGCGGTTTATTATCCGTAATCATGTGGCAAAAAAGGATGATACCCAGTATTCCATGCTCGGTTGGCAAAGCAATTTAACCACATCCATGGATCAAACGTTGGAATCTGCCAGCTACCGGATTGACTTTGAGAATCCTGAGCAATCAGAACTTTTGCGTTACGCCCTCGGACAGGACAGCAATGGCAATTCACTGACGAGTGAGGTGCATCGGGTCAAACATCCGGCGGTTTTATCGGCAGGCGACCCCGATTATGTGGCACTGCATAATTGGGTTACGGGTAATTGGGAAGGTGTGACCAATCAAACTCCCCTTGTTAATGCACCGATTGAATCTATCGTGATTCGTGAATACGATGATCCAAAGGTTTTATCTGAGCCGATTACTTGGTATGACCCGGATGGTGAAAATGAATTATCACAAATTTTCCTTGATGGCAGCAGTAATAAAATACACACCTTCCGTGATGCGATGCTGGCGCTGGAATACGACAGTTTTAAGTCTGCCAAGATGAAAACCTATGCCATTTTGGGCGATCGTGGTGAACAAAGTTTCCGCTTCAAGGTGACGGATGGACACCTCAGTTCGACCTCGCAAACAATTCCCGTCACGGTGCAGTCGGATTATCAAGTTCCAGCGCCCGTTGCAACATTGCCGAATGCGTATGCGTTTTATACGGTGCGTGATACGGGTGGAAATGCTAATGCAGGGGAATTGCGCCGCTTGGAATATAACTCAAACAACCCGACTGAACCTAAAGATACACGGGTTGGGGTAATTAATGGTTATTCCAATAACTGGACAACCGTTTACCGTCGTGCTGAGAAAGGCTGGTTATATTTCGTGGATCAGAAAGCACAGCGAATTCATGTGGTGGATGAAACCAATGCCGCTGTATTGTTCAGCATTACCTTGAATCACGAGCCAAACAAAGACAGTGATATGCACAAGCAAACGAATTACCTGATTTGGTGGCGACCGGCAGAAGGATTGGATCACCTGAGTAATCCAGCTTGCCCCAACGGTGAATTGCAGGGTTTACTGGAATCTAAACTCAGCGCTAATAAAAACGGTGACTGGTACATCGGCTTGGGTTGTGGCGAAGGCGAGGAAACAATTGTTCCCGAATACCGTACCAAATTGGCAGATGGCTCCAATACCCTTGCTGTTTATACTTGGAAACGCGCTACTTTCATGAGCAAATGGGTCAATGACGGTGTTGATCGCCTAAACGTGTTGAATCTGGTAACAGGTAAAGACAAGCCGTTGGGTGACTTTGCGTTCCCCGCAAAAACCGATCTTGTAACAGGTGTGCAATATCCAGCGGCTACTTACGCGAATGTGCGGGCGGTTGTCGTCGCAGAAGACGGTGCATTCTACGGCTTCAATAAAGATGCGAATGATCAACCCGTGACGATCTTCAACTTCGATCCGTTACAGGAAATCCAGCAACCTGTTGCTGCACCAGCGTGGGTACAGGCGTATTTCAGCAATTATGTGAATTACGGAACCCCGTTCCTTGTGATTGAGCCGCGCAGCCATGCAACACCAACACCTTAAACGTTACTTGGCTTGCGGGTGCTTGTTGGCATGGATACCGGCAGTGGATGCGAATGAGCACCTATTGCCGGATGCCGTTACCGTGCGTGCCAGTTATGCCGCTGATAGCGGTGACGCTATTGGCGGGGAAGTGGCATGGAATGCCAGTGAGCGCTGGCGAGTACGTGCCGGTTTTGACCATTACAGCGGTACAGAAGAACACTTGATTAGCCTGATTCGTTTCACCGAAAACCGTGAGCGCACCGATGTGGGCGTATACCTCGATCGCAAGCTGGCAGGGGATAGTGGTTGGTACGTTGCTGCTGGCATTATCCACCCGCAGCAGGGGACGCGCTGGGATGCCAACCCTGAGCCACGTTCAGCTTATACCCTGAATGGCAGGCAATATGCCGGTATGCATCTGGATGAACCGGAAGGGCGGGTTGCGTATGCATCCCTTATTCCTTATGTCGGAATGGGTTGGCATTCGTCGGCACGCAAAGGTTGGCAAGTCGGTGCAGAAGTGGGGGTGTTAGCTGGGCTTGACCCTGAATTCAGCATCCACACGGCTAATCCGTTCCGTTTGCCTTACCTAGAGCAGGACTTACAGGCAGAAGCTGACAAGTACCTTTCCACCCTACAAGCCGACACACACCTGTCTGGTGATCAGCAACTTAAGGCCAGTCTGAGCCTCCGTTACCATTTTTAGGCGGTTAGCGCATGAATAGCATAAAAACACTCTTCCTGATGATGTTACTGGCGAGTCTGGCGGCTTGCGGCGGTGCGGGATCGGGTATTACTGCTGCTCCGGCAGAAGTGAATACGACAACCACGCCAGTGGTGGTGACTCCACCAGCGGTTGTGCCAAGCGATAATCCAAATGCTTCTAACGAAACATCGGGTAGTAATACCAGTACAGGTGGCGGTAGTGTGACACCTGAACCGCCTGTGGTTGTACCTCCTGTGGTAGTACCCGAACCGGTATTCGTTGAGGATACCGCCCAAAACCGTAGCTACCCACTAACATGGTTGCCGGATGCTTCCCTATTGTTGGCGGGCAACCGTGACAAAGTATTCAAGGTCTGGGATGGCAGCCATTACTTCTTACGTCAAGCTATTGCCGGACACACCGACTGGGTACAGGCGTTTGCGACCACGGTGGATAGCCGTTTGGTGGCAACGGGGGGGCGTGATGGCAATATACGTTTCTGGTTGAATACTAACGGTTCGATCGGGGAGTTTGGCACATCGACCGGCAGTGTAGGGAGTATTCGTGCGCTGCATTTTAGCCCAGCGGGTAGTTTCATCGCGGTGGCGGGCAATGGTGGGCAAATGCAGGTTTGGGATCATAGTCGCCGTGAGGTCATGCATACCTGGAGCGCCCACATGGGCAGCGTGTATGCGGTGCAATATTCACCGGATGGGCAAGTGTTGGCTTCGGCAGGTGCTGATGGTCAGGTGAAACTCTGGAATCCACTGACGGGTGAATTATTAGCACTATTGGGGAAACACCAAGGGGCTGCATACGGTTTGGTATTTTCTACCGATGGGCAGCAGCTCATTAGTGCGGGTGGCGATGGGCAAATTCGGCGCTGGGATATGGTAAGCCGTACTGCTCTGGGTGTATTGGGGCAGCATGACCAGCCCATCTATGCTTTAGCATTAGCCAATGATGGTGTCACGCTGGCAACGGGTGATGCGGGTGGAATGGTTGGCATCTGGTCATTACCAGCAGTGGGTAGCCGTCAGCCAAGTGCCAAGCCGTTGAGTGGTGTATCCAGTCAGTTTGGGGCAGCGGGTAGTGGAGCGGTTCATGCCTTGGCGTTTCATCCGCTCAGTGGGCAGTTGGGTGTGACTACGGATGATGTTACGTTGCGCGTCTGGAGTCCTGTTAACGGACAACTGTTATCGAGTTTGGCGATGCCCGGTACAGAAGGGCCGTACATCCCGGATGATCCGGTGGATAATTCCCCGGAAATTTCACGGCAGCTAACGGCTTTGGTGTTGGATGGAATGAAGCCGGTATTGGCCATTCCCGACTTATTGAAACAACCTGAGCGTTTAAGCAATGCTTTTTTACAAAAGATCAATCAGACTACGTTAGCCTGTCCGAAGGGGAGTTACCAATTCACGTTTACCGATGCGAATAATGACCAGCGTTATGCTAGTGCTAACGATGATTTTGCTGTCAATGTGGCACAGTGTGGCGATGATAAGTTGACTATGACCGGTGCTTATGGCTTACGTTTGCAAAGCAATAGCCAAGATTTGGAAGCCGTGAAAACAGACACGACGGTGCGTCTGACAGACTTGCTGATGGATGATGGGCATACACCTGCTAGGTTGACAGGTAGTCTGGGTGTCGCTATGACTGAACCGTTGGACGGTGTTAGTCCGGTGCTGGCAGTGTTGATAGCTAGCCAGTTGGATTTACACGTGGATGATAAAGGGACTTATGGTTTTTCCAATTTGGAAGCACGTTTGGAGACGGATCCAACGACAGATTCCTCTAGCATGACTTACACTGCACAACTTGCGTTGCAGGCTGTGCGCGGTAGTTTGGTGAGTAGTGGCGATTATGCTGTTACGACGCTGGAACCTGTGCTGTTAAGTGCTTTTGAAGATTATCCTTACGCGGGCAAGTTGCGTATTCAGCACTTGAAGCCCAAAGCCAATGGTCAGATTACGGTAGTGTCGGTGCTGAATAGCCAACAACTCAGGATTGAAACCGATAAGGATGGTAATGGTGTTACCGATCGTGTGCAGACAGTGCTGTGGAAAGATTTGATTCAACCCTTCCATTAAGGTGGTGGCATTGGCTAAGCGGTGTCGTGTTAGCCAGTGCCATTTACTTGGGGATTTGGGTGGGTGGATTGTCTGTGTATTACCACTTTCTGGAAGTTGACCCGCAGCGTCAGATGGTCGTGGCTTATTTGCTAGGGGCTGGAGACAGTGGTTTTCCACACATGGAATGGCTGACGTTGACTGAAAAACGCCACTTGTTGGATGTCAGACGTTTGTTTGCGACGATTGAACAGTATTGTTACTGGGTGTTGGCAGGAAGTGTGGTGTTGCTGATAGGGCAGCGCCGCGCTGTGGGTCAGGTATTGCGAGCATCAGGCTATTTGGGAATAACGTCGGTTTTGTTATTACTACTGTTATTGATGAGCGGTTTTTTGCCGTTATTTGTGTTTTTACACACCTTATTGTTTCCCGTCGGGACGTGGGTATTTCCTGCTGACAGCAGTTTGATTCAACTGTTTCCACTGGATTACTTTTTTCGGTTTGCGCTGTGGTACGTGGGGTCACTCACTTTATTTTTCGGCGGTTTGGTCATCAAACTCAACGGTTCGATGGGATTTGGTAAACGTTAACGGCAAGCCGCCAACATCACCTGATTCCATTGCGCGGAATAGTCCAAAGCCACCGTCAAATAACGGCGGTGGTTTTCGCCGTACAGCGCATCCGTTACCCCTTCCAAACATTCGGTTGGACACTTATCGCGTACTTGTGCGAACACCTCCGCCGCAATGCCGGGAACAGTAGCGCTGCGCCCCGCATTGCACAGAAAATAGCGCTTACCCTGCTGAATACTCGCGGTTGCGTCGGCGCTGGCGTTACGTGCTTGCAATAGCGGTAATTGCTGGGCGTAGTGTTGTTCTTTTGCGCTGCTGATTTCGGCTGCTGAAGGAATATGTACGCCTTTTTCCTGAGAGGGGGCAGGGGCGATGGGGGCGTGGCAGGCACTTAAGCTGCCTGCCCATAATAGAGCCAAGAGTTTGAATTTCATGAGGGTATTCCTTTGCGTAAGCGTAACAGGGCATACAGCCCCAGCAGTAACAGCCCTGCATAAGGCATTGAGCCGCCGCCACCGCTGAGTGCGTTCGTCGCAATGTTATTGGTGGTGCTACTGTCATTGCTGGTACGTGCTTGTGCAGGATTCGTTGCCGATAAGGCAAAGAAAATATTGTTACTGCATTTGACACGTAGGTAGGTGTTATTGCCCGCATTCGAGGGTAACGTTACCGTCGCATTGCCGTCATTCGGGGTGTTGCTGAGGAGTGTGGTGAAGGTGTTGCCATTGTCAGCGCTCACCGCAATATCGACCGCGCCACAATTAATCGGTGCTTGATTTGTACCGGCGACATTCCATGCGACGTTTTGCTGGCTGCCTCTGGTCAGATTAGTCCCGCTCGGTTCAGTGACCGCAAACGTGCTGCCGGTGTTTTGCACGTTGATGCGCATGTCGTCATAAGCGATGCCACCCCGTGCATCCCTTGCCAGCAGGCGGAAATTGAGGGTGCGTGCCGTGACCGGCAACACCTCACCCGCTGATTGCACACGCCCCACCAAGTCGGACATTTGCGGGATGGTGCGCACCGGAGAGCCAGTGGGCAAGCGGGCGCGAATCAGGGCGTTGTTCCCTAGATCGACATTCACGAACGCCGCCGTTCCGGTGTCCAATTGCTCCCATGAGTAACTCAAGGTGTTGCTGTCCGCATCTGACCCTGAACCGCTGAGCGTAAAAGGTGTGGCGGCAGGAATGGTGTAATCGCTGCCTGCATTCACCGCAGGGAGACGGTTATTCAGGTTGGTTTTGATCGCACAACTTGCCCCCGCACCATTGTGTAGATAGTCCTGAATCTGTTGGATCGAAGCAGAATGCATCATGCCGTCACTGTCGACTTGCAGATTGTCATTACTGCATAAACCGGTGTAAGCCATAATCGTGCTGCCGCTGCCCGGTTCGTAAGCCGTTGCATTTTCGCGGTTGCTGCCCGCACAAGCACCACGTATGCCGTTGAAAGTGTGTGATGCGCCCAACTGATGCCCGATTTCATGTGACACATAATCCACGATAAAAGAATCACCTTTGGGTTCGGCTAAACCGGTTGCACCTTCGGCTTTGTACTGCCCACAAGCTACCGCCACACTCGCCAAGCCGCCGCCATTGGTGGCAAGCACATGCCCGATGTCATAATTATTGACGCCGATGACTTGATTCAATGCCGTGGTATTTTCTGCAAGCATTAGTGCAGGGTTGTCGTTACTGTACGGGTCAGTACGCGCATTGGTGTACACCAGATTAGTGCCACTGACTAAGGTTAAGCGTGTCGACAAATCGCGTTCGTAAATTTGGTTGATGCGATTGACGGTGGTGACAATTGAGCTAAACGCGGCACTTTGTCCGCCGTGAAAGCTGGTGTATTCCGCCGTGGCTGCCATTGCAAGCCGATACGTGTGCAGGGTTTCCCCCGCGCGCGCGGCGACATTACGTGCAGCAGTATTGGCATTGATGGCGCTGGAAAAACTTGGTGTGCTGGGTTGTTGATGCGTGGTGCATGACCAGTCGCCGCGCCGGAACGCTTCCAGATTGGCACTTTTACGAAAACTCAGGTATTGCCGGTCTGTGCCATCTGCTTGCGGGTCAATGAACAGGGTGTCGCCATTCGCCATATCGAGCATGGCGTGTAAGCCTGTTGGTGTGAAATCAAGCACGCCACTAATCACTTTGCCGTCAGTGCCGAAAACTTTCCAGGTGCCAATAGCCGGGTGAGCGGCAGCAACGTCGGGGGCGAGTATTTCGGTTGGGGTGACGGTTACGCTGGCGAAACCGCCATCTGGCAAAGGCAGGCTAATGCTGGGTAAAGCAGTGCGTGCTTGGGCATTAGCGGTGCTGACAGCGCTGGTTTGTGCCAGTTGCGCCAACAGTTGGGTTTCATCCAGATGCAGTAAGCGGTAATGCTGTAAGCCAGACTCGGTAGCTTTGCTTGCGCCACGCGCCTGAATATCTTGCCACACAGCCGGTACAGCACTTGCGTTGGTTGCCACTAACAGTGGCAATATTGCCCATAAGTATTTCATTGTGTTTGATCGTCGTTATTGATATGCCCGTAATTCGAGCACAATCATAAACCATTCTGGGTGGTTTAGCGACGCAACAACACGTAAATTGCACCGGTTCCGCCGTCAACCGGACGGGCGGAATGAAACGCGAGAATGCGTTCGTGTTGGCGTAACCAGTTATTGATTTTGGTTTTGATAACCGGGCCTTTGTAAGCCGAACGGTTGCCTTTGCCGTGAATAATGCGTACACATTCGCCCTGACCGGGGTGGGCATCGTGCAGGAATTTCAGCAATTGTTGTTTGGCATCGCGGGCATTGAGACCGTGTAAGTCGAGTTCGCTGGCAATGCGGTAATGCCCGGAACGCAATTTGCGCACAATGCGGTTTTGCAGCCCCGGCAGGTAATAACTGAGCATATCGCCGGGTTGAATTTCAATCGGATCGTAAGCATCCGAGAGCATATCGCGCAGCACCTGACGTTCGTCTTCCAAGGTCTTCATGGGTATAGCGGGCGGTTTTACGCTATGATGTACCACATGATGCTTGACCCGCAGTGGCTTCACATCGTGCATGGATTCTCGGAATAAGGAAAACTCTTCAGTACTCATGAATATACTGCTCAGTAACGATGATGGTGTTAACGCTCCCGGTATTAACCGTCTGCGTGAGGCACTAATAACAGTCAGCGATGTTATCACAGTTGCGCCCGATCAGGATTGCAGCGGGGCGAGTAATTCGCTGACCTTACGTAATCCCTTACGCTTGACGCAACACGCGGAACACGTTTACAGCGTGAATGGCACACCGACCGATTGCGTCCACCTTGGTTTGGGATTGTACGCGCATGACCCCGATATGGTGATTTCCGGTATCAATGCCGGGGCTAATATGGGGGATGATGTGTTGTATTCCGGCACGGTTGCCGCCGCAATGGAAGGTCGATTTCTGGGCTATCCGGCGTTGGCGGTGTCGTTGGCAGCCGTGGGGCGTGGCGCAGTGTCGCATTTTGATACGGCGGCGAAAGTGGTGTTGCAGTTGTTGCCGCAGGTAAAGGCTTACCCCGATAGCAGCCAGATGATCCTCAATATCAATGTGCCGGATGTGCCGTGGGAACAGCTACGCGGTTTCTGTGTGACACGCTTGGGCAATCGTCACCGTTCTGAGCCGGTGATTCGGGCGCACGATCCACGCGGGCGTGACATTTTCTGGATAGGCCCACCGGGGGATGCGGCTGACGCAGGCGAGGGTACGGATTTTCACGCGGTGCAAGCCGGTTATGTGTCGATTACCCCGCTTCATGCGGATTTGACGCGCCACAGTGCTTTGGCAGCAACTACCCGCTGGTTGGAGGCTTGCCATGTTGCCACGTAAATTGGATGTGCAAGGCATTGGCATGACCTCGCAGCGCACCCGTAACCGTTTGGTCGAGCGTTTGCGTGAAAAAGGCATCCGCAATGAGGCGGTGTTACAGGTGATCAGCAAAACCCCGCGCCATTTGCTGGTGGATGAGGCACTCGCCAGCCGTGCGTATGAAGATACGGCGTTACCTATCGGGCATGGGCAAACCATTTCCCAGCCTTATATCGTGGCACGAATGACCGAGCTGCTGTTGGCAGGTGAAAATCCACCCCGCAAAGTGTTGGAAGTTGGCACAGGTTCTGGCTATCAAGCAGCGGTGCTTGCGCCACTAGTTGACAAGGTGTTCACGGTGGAACGTATCGAGCCGCTGTACCGTGCTACCCGTGAAATTTTGCAAGCATTGGATTATCGCAACATCCGCACCTACCTGAGTGATGGCAGTTGGGGCTTGGCAAGCGAGGCACCTTTTGATGCTATTATTGCCACCGCAGCACCTGAGGAAGTTCCCCCGGCTTTACTGGAGCAGCTTGCTATTGGCGCTAAGCTCATCATACCCGTGGGCAAGCAGGGTGGTCTGCAATGGCTACAGGTCATTACGCGGATGGATGATGGTACTTATACAACCGTAGACCATGAGGCTGTACAGTTTGTGCCCATGATCAAGTAAAATCCGGCAATAAATACGAACGTTATTTGAATATTGAGACGTTTTTTCCTAAATTTGGTATATATTCCAAAGTTATTCAAGAATTATGTGAGTGTCTTCACATCCCTGAACCCCAATAACATTAAGGTGTAAGAATCATGGATAGAAAAATCAAAGTGGCAGCCGCTACTTCTCTGCTGGCATTAACGGCAGCAGCCTGCGCCCCTAACCCGTATTATACCGGTACGGGATACAACAACTACGGGACCAATACCACCACCAATCGCGGTGCGGTAAACCGTAACGCGGTATCGCATACGCATTGTGGGCGCACACATTCCCACGTGCTTCCCGCAGAGGGGCTGGCACATCATCATGGTGATGGCTGTGTAGCGGGTAGCGGTGGTGCTGCTACTACTACAACGACAACCACGCCAAATTATAACTATGGTTATACGGCTCCTCCGGTAACAACGCCTGTGCCTCAGCAACCTGCAATCAACTATGGCTATACCGCTCCAGCCACCACACCTTACTACGATTACAGTGCGAATAGCGGTGGTGGTAGCAGTAGCTATTACGATTACGCGGCACCCAAAGCGCCGACAGCACCTGCCAATACTTACCGTGCTCCACCAGCCAAGGCACCAACCACTACTACCACCAATAACAGCGGTGAATATGTGGTGCAAAAAGGTGATACCGTCTTCCAGGTCATGCGCAATACCGGGATATATTGGAAAGACATTATTCGTTTGAATAATTTGCAAGCCCCTGATTACCCTATTAATCCGGGACAGCGCTTGCGGCTCAAATAAGCCGACTCATGAAAGTAAAAAGCCCGCCGTAGTCGCGGGCTTTTTACTATTTGTTAAGCAAGAAAAAACGTGAATGCGGCGTGGTTTGTTTCCTAGCAGAAATCGGTTAAGCAATCACTTTTGTCTTTAGCGATACTGGTTTTTGCCTTATCCGCACTCAAGTAGTTTTGCAGCATGGCGGAAGTGATCGCCCCCATGTGTGTGTCAACGATTTCACCTTCTGGGTTAACGATGAATGTGGTAGGCACACCGTAGACTAAACCTAGTGCAAACATGGTGCTGTCTTGGGTGGGAATGACAGGGTAGGCAATCTTTTTCTGATCCATGAACTGCTTGAGTTCATCGGTTGGGGTTTCACCTGCTTCCATACCCAAAACGACTGCTTTGTCTTTGAAGCGTTTCGCCACGCTATTCAGGGCAGGGATTTCGGCAACACATGGACCACAAAAGGTTGCCCAGTAATTCACAATGACCCACTTACCTTTGTATTCGGAGAATTGGTGAGCTTTGCCATCAATGTCTTTAAAACTGAAATTCTGTACTTTTTGTGTTTCAGACGCGACTGCCGTGGCAGATACTAAAAAAAGTGTAACTAGGGCAATAGCCCGCTTAATCAATTTCATGTTGAACCCTCAACTTTTTCAATACTTAACACACTCTACGATAAGCCACTATCCGACTATCACTTTTGTTCTGTGGTCTTAGGGTTAACCCCTATAGTAGTCTGCCATCACGGAAATTTCCGGTTAAATTTCTCGATTGGCTTCGTTAACTAGGTTAATGAATCTATCTTTTAAAATGTAAGTTAAGCTGTTTCTAATTTATCGGAAGCACATAAGGCTATTCTGATACGTTTTTTGATGCAAGTTGTATTTGTACGACAAAATGCGGACTGTCATGTTGATAAATGTCAACATGACAGTGGCAATGATCAGCTAATGCTTTATTTTTATAGGCTTAGCTACTTGATTAGTTTGTTGTATCGGCGCACAGCAACAGCGCCTAACAGTAGACTTAACAATATTTGTGCCCACTCTGTTAGGGTTGGAACGGCAACGGTTTGTTGGGGCGGTGGGGTAACGTTTGGTTTTTCCAGATAGTCTGGTACGCTATTGTTATTGGTATCGCCAAGCTCGTCTTTGGTGGGTATGCCATCGCCGTCATCGTCTTTGTCCAGTGCATCAATGATGCCGTCACCATCGGTATCCCGTGGCTTGCTGATGTCACTGCCGATTTCTTGTTTGTCCGGTACACCGTCACCATCAGTATCAGGATTTTTAGGGTCGGTTCCCAGGGTGGCTTCTTCAGCGTCGGTCAGACCGTCACCATCAGTGTCTTTGGGAGGGCTGTCCGTCGTACAGGTTGCCGGGCAGCCATAGTTACCGGCATAGCTGTCAGCATCCATTGAACCCCAGCCGAGGTTGACAATGCTATTGCCGGGGTTGGTTCCGACCGAATTATTGGGTGATTCTGGCGGCTGGTTGAAGGCATCAGTGCTGTTTTCAAGCAGGCTGACAGATCCCAGACACGCTCCCTTGTTGGCAAAGCTGAATACTTCGATTTCTTTGCCTGCCTGCCATTCTATTGCCTTGGCATTGCTAATGGCGGGAGTGAATGACAGGTAAGAAGCGTTGCTGTCTTCCTTTGGACCATCCACGCTGGAATTATTGTTCCAAGTGAGACCGGGGAATGCTGATTTTATATCACTCGGTGTGAAGGCTGCCGCATCTGCCATCAACGGTGCCTTGATAGTGACTTGCGCACTGGTCAGGGCGTTGGGTGACGGAAGACTGCCGGGGTACATGTAAACGTGGTAACGCTGGTCAGTGCTATTCCAGCCAATCCGGTAATACGCTTTGTTGGCTGCTGGGTTAGCAGGTGGCAGAGTACAGGTGTCAACCGGAGGTGCTGCTTTGATGGTCAGGGTAATGCTGGCTTCGGTGGTTTTGCCGTCGGCATCAGTGATACGGTATTTCAGCGTATCAGAACCGGTGTAACCGGTTGTTGGTGTGTAAATAATCTGATTGTCTTTGACTTCGGCAGTACCGTGGCTTGGCGCAGTGATCACTGCTAACGTGACGCCTTTACGGTCAGGAATATTGTCGTTGGCTAACACATCCAGCAAACTGCTGCTGTTTGAGGCGTCAACACTGAAGGTATCCGGTTTGGCTTCCAATATTGGTGTGGGTGCAGCAACTGTCACGGTGACAGTCGCGGTGGCGGTGGCTTTGCCGTCAGAAACGGTGTAGGTAAAGCTATCCGTGCCGCTAAAGCCTGCCTTCGGGGTGTACATGGGCTTGCCGCCTTGTAGTACAACCGTGCCATTGCTGCCGGGTGTGACTGCCGAAACGCTCAGGGTGTCGCCATCTGCATCGCTGTCATTGGCGAGTACATCCACGATAACCGAACTACTCGCCGTGGTGGTTGCCTTGTCCGCAACGGCGTTAGGTGCTTTATTGGTGGGTACGACTACAGCGCCGCAATTGGCTGCTTCGCCATAGTTGCCAGAATAGTCATTGTCATCGGTAGCACCCCAACCGGCATTGGCAAATTGGTTGCCGGGGTTGGTGCCAGCGGAATTGTTAGGGGCTTCCGGTGGTTGGTTGAAAGGGTCGGTGTCGTTGTTCATCAAGGCAACACTGCCGAGGCAAGGACCGGTATTTTTAAAGCTAAACGCTTCCTGTTCTACCCCGGTTTTGAAGGCGAACGCCCGCACATCAATAGGGGTGAAATTGAACGAGAGGTAATCAACGGCTTTGTCTTCAGTCGGCGCGTAGACTTCCGAACTGAGTGCCCAGTTTGTGCCGGATTTGGTCTTAATATCAGACACTGTAAATTTTTGGTCGCCTTTGGCATGGGGAACCCGCAACGTCACTTGCGCCGTCATGCTTAAGTCTTTATCAGGTGTCGAGGTGGGGCGCACGTACACACGGTAACGACTCTCCACGGAATCCCATGCCACCCGGTATTCAACACTGCCCGGTACGCCTGCAAATGCCGTATGCGCAGCCGGTAGCAATACCAGCAATGCCAACCCCTTGGAAACTGCTTGTTTGATCGATTTTTTCATGATTACCGACTCTCTTATTTTGTTTTTGGATTTTAACGCTTGTTGGTATCAGGGCAGTTGTTGCCTGATGATGTAGTTTGCACTGGCAGTGCTGTTGATCGGGTGCAGCAGGACATTACCCAGCACCAAATCAACGTCGTTGGATGGCCCTGCAAAAATGCTCAAGCCATCCATATTGGTATCAGTCGCTTCATAACCGTTTCGTTTATAATTGGTGGTGTAAGCACTATTACCTGTCGCTAACAATACACTGCTTAATACGGTACCTGAATCATTCGTCGGGCCTTGAGCAATGATCCGTTCGTCACTGCTGGTATTGCCAGCCCATAACAACGCCACCCCAGCGGCGATGACACGGGCGTGTTCGCCGTAGGTACTGGTGGTTGTCTTGCTGAAGTCCACGACAGTTGTCGTTGCACCGAAGTCAAGTGCTGTGGCACTCATAACCCCCAAATGGTTACGGTGTTGGGCTGACAAAAAGTAACTACCTGCTGGCAAGCCCTTTAGCTCGAACGTGTTTTCCCCCGTTTGTGCGTCTACAATATCACCATCACGCTGAACCACACCTGTCACACGCGCTTTCACGAGGGTGGGATCCGCCGCATCACGCAATTCCAGTAATACCCAATCGACCGGCGCATTATTGCCGCTGGTGGTTAAGACAGTGCTGGCAAGCGTTTGGCTGCCGCTCATGGGGGCATCTGCCACCTCATACGGCGTTGTGCCGGGAAGCTGATTTTTAGTGCGTAAGGTATCCCGCATCAATTTCGTGCTGCTATCAAAAGCGCCTTGCAGTAACAGTCGTGCCTGAAGCTTTGGCGTCGTCGGGGCGACACACGTTGCCGCACAACCGTAATTACCCGCATAGTTATTGCTATCGGCTGTACCCCAGCCCAAATTGGCAAATTGGTTGCCGGGGTTGGTGCCGGTTGAATTCGGTAATGCATTGAAAGGATCGTTGGCATTGTCCATCAGTGCGACCGAGCCAGTGCAAGCCCCGCTGTTGGCAAAGCTGAATACTTCCAGTTCCTTGCCCGCTTGCCAGGGGAATGCTTTGACGTCGCTGGGATTCATGGTGAAGGATAAATAATCAACGCTAGTGTCTTCCTTGGGGGCGTTAACCCGCGAGCTTTCTGTCCAGGTAATGCCTTTGAGTGCGGATGTAATATTGCTGACTTTGAAGCTGTCAGCGCCGCTGGCATGGGGCATTTTAAGTGTTACCTGACTGGTCAGGTTCATATTGGGCGTTGGGTTGCTGCCCGGATACATGTAAACGTGGTAACGCTGGTCATCTTTATTCCAGTCTACACGGTAATAAACATTATTCGCCAAGGGTGCGGCGGGTGTACTTAAGCATTCAACCGCGCAGCTAGCAGGTGTACCGTAGTTGCCGAGGTAGTCGTTATCAGCACTTGAACCCCAACCAGCATTGGCAAACTGATTGCTGGGGTTGGTGCTGGTGGAGTTTTGGGGATTCGTCGGCGGTTGGTTGAACGGGTCCGTGGCGTTGTCCAGTAACGCGACCGCGCCGAGACAAGGGCCTGCATTTTTAAAGCTAAAGGCTTCCTGTTCTTCACCGGCTTTGAAGGCGAATGCTTTTACATCCAACGGTGTGAAGGCAAAGGAAAGGTAATCCACACTGGGATCTTCCGGGGGGGCAACCACCTGTGACCCCAGTGACCAAGCAGTGCCGGGTTTGGATTGAATATCGGTCACGCTGAACTGGTGTTCACCAGTCCCGTGAGGAACCCGCAGCGTGACTTGCCCTGTGAGGCTTAAGTCGGGAGAGGGTGTGCTGCTAGGGCGGAGATAGACACGGTAACGCTCATGTGTGGCATCCCATGCCACCCTATACGCTACACCGCCATCACTAGCTAATACAACAGTGCTAAGTTGCATCAGTAACAGCAACGTGAGGCAGTGAATGACTGTCTGGCGCAGGTTTATAAGCATTAATGGATTCTTTATAGTGAGGTTGATGTTGTAGCCGGAGGGCGGGAAACCCGCCCTCAGACTGTTGCTCATCAAGGCAATTGCTGATTGATGATGTAGTTGGCACTGAAGGTGCTGTTACCCGGATGCAACAGGACGTTACCCAGCAGCATGTTCACGTCGTTAGACGGGCCTGCAAAGATGGTGATGCCGTCCATATTGATGTCGGTTGCTTGATAACCCGCCATACGGTAGTTAGTACTGACTGACAGGTTTTCTTTTGCCAGCAGGACATCACCCAAGATCACGCCGGTGTCGTTGGATGGGCCGTTGGCAATGGCACGAATATCCGTATTCGCGTTACCCGCCCATAACAATGCTACCGTGCCACCACTTGCCATGATCCGGGATTCTTTGCCAAAGACCGTGGTGCTTGGCTTGGTGAAGTCAATGCTTGGCACTGCGCCGCCGCTAATCGTTACCGGCGTGGCAGTCATGACCCCAAGGTGGTTACGGTGGCGTACAGAAACGTGGTAGCTGCCAGGTAACAAACCCGTCAACATCAGCGCGGTGTTGCCTGTTGCTGCATCCACAATATCGCCATCCCGTTGTACCAAGCCAGCAATGCGTGCCTTGATGGTTGCAGGTGTGGCGGCATCGCGGATTTCAACCAATACCCAGTCAACCGGTGCATTATTGCCGGTGATGGCAAATTGGCTGGCAACTGCCGCTTCTTTACCGGCGTACTTGATAGTGCCGATATTGTACGGTTGGCTCAGTGGGAGCAGACTTTTGGTACGCAATTCGTCTTGCATCAATTTGCTGGTGCTGTTGTATGCGCCTTGCAACATGGTTTTGACTTGGATTTTGACCGCATCGACACTGGTGTCGAGGTAGTCTGGAATACCATCCATGTCACTATCTAATGCATCCTTAGGATCGCCGTCTTTGTTCGGGTCGTTGCCTTCGTCTTTAGACAGGATGCCATCACCGTCATCGTCGGTATCCAAATAGTTTGGTTTGCCGTCTTTGTCGGTGTCATCATCCAGTGGTGTGCCGCCGTTGTAGTTTTCAAACTTGGTCAGTACCCCGTCGTTATCATCGTCGGTATCCAGCGCATTGGGTTTGCCGTCAGCATCGGTATCAATCGGTTTGGATGGGTCAGCACCGACTTCGGTTTTGTCGTCAATGCCGTCACCGTCGCTGTCTTTGTTCAGCGGGTTAGTGCCTGCTTTAACTTCATCACCGTCTTTGAGACCATCACCGTCACTGTCTGGGTTTTTCGGATCAGTACCGAGTTTGGCTTCGTCTTCGTTGCTTACGCCGTCACCATCCGGGTCGCCTTTAGGGCCGTCGGTTTCATTGGTGTCGAGGTAATCGGGCTTGCCGTCACCGTCGGTATCCACTGCGTCCACTGGGTTGCCGTCACCGTTCGGGTCATTTTTCTCATTTTGAGAAACTTTGCCATCACCGTCGTCGTCATTGTCCAGATAGTCGGGTTTGCCATCTTTGTCGGTGTCGTCATCAGTCGGTGTGCCGCCATTGTAGTTTTCAAACTTGGTCAGTACCCCGTCATTGTCATCGTCAGTATCCAAGGCATTCGGTTTACCATCACCGTCAGTGTCGGTCGGCTTGGAAGGGTCAGCACCGATTTCGGTTTTGTCGTCAACGCCATCGCCGTCAGTATCTGATTTTTTCGGATCAGTACCTGCTTTGGTTTCGTCTTCGTTGCTTACGCCGTCACCGTCTGGGTCGCCTTTAGGGCCGTCGGTGTTATCTTTGTCCAAGTAATCGGGCTTGCCGTCACCATCGCTGTCTTTGGCGTCGGCTGGAGAACCGTCGGTGTTCGGATCGTTGTTTTCGTCTTTGGACAGTTTGCCATCGCCGTCATCGTCGGTATCCAAGTAGTCTGGAATCTTGTCACCGTCGGTGTCGTCATCGGCTGGTGTGCCACCGTTGTAGTTTTCGTTTTTGGTCAATACGCCGTCGTTATCATCGTCGGTGTCCAGCGCGTCGATTTTACCGTCTTTGTCGGAATCAATCGGGGTGGCTGGGGTTGGGCCTACTTCGATTTTGTCGCCGATACCATCACCATCGGAGTCGGGATTTTTCGGGTCAGTCCCCGCTTTCGCTTCATCTGCATTGGTCAAGCCGTCTTTATCGGAATCGCCGAGCGGACCGTCGGTGTCGTCCTTATCCAAATAATCAGGGATTTTGTCGCCGTCGGTATCCAGTGCATCATTCGGTGCACCGTTTTTGTCCGGGTCATTGCCTTCTGCGGCAGAGAGCTTACCGTCACCGTCATCATCGTTGTCCAGATAATTCGGTTTGCCGTCAGCATCGGTATCGTCGTTGCCAAGAATGCCATCTGCATTAAGGTCTTCGTTTTTGGTTAGGATGCCATCGCCGTCATCGTCAGCATCTTGGAAGTCAGGTTTGCCATCTTTATCCAAATCTTGCTTAGCAACAGGCTTACCACTGTTGTCAGGGTCGAAAGCATCATCCAGACCGTCCTTATCGGTGTCTTTGCCAGTTGGGGTAACATCGGCTTTGCCGTCACCGTTGGCGTCGTTACCTTCAATGCTGTCTGGAACGCCGTCATTGTCGCTATCAAGATCGCGGCTATCGGGGGTGCCATCGCCGTCGGTGTCGGTTACGCCATTGCCTTCGTCAGTGTCCAGAATGCCGTCGTTGT
The DNA here is from genome assembly GCF_021650935.1 of Thiothrix winogradskyi. NCBI lineage: Bacteria > Pseudomonadati > Pseudomonadota > Gammaproteobacteria > Thiotrichales > Thiotrichaceae > Thiothrix > Thiothrix winogradskyi. The sequence continues at coordinate 1,398,499 of NZ_CP091244.1, forward strand.
CGTCGTCAATGTCATCTGCGTCTTTAATGCCATCTTTGTCAGTGTCGGGACGGCTATCCTCGTTATCCAAGTAGTCTGGAGTTTTGTCACCGTCAGTGTCTTTGGCATCGGCTGGTGAGCCATCACCATTCGGGTCATTGTTTTCGTTTTTAGAAAGAATGCCATCATTGTCGTCATCGACATCCAAGTAATCGGGAATTTTATCGCCGTCGGTATCATCATCCGCTGGTGAACCGCCGTTATAGTTTTCAAACTTGGTCATCACACCATCATTGTCATCGTCTGGGTCGTTGGCATTGATAATACCGTCGCCATCGGTGTCAGTGGTAACGCCGCCGGGCGCTTCTGTGCCATCAGGGATGCCGTCACCGTCGGAGTCGGGATTCAGTGGGTTAGTGCCGATGGCTTTTTCCACACCGTCTTTTAATCCATCGCCGTCACTGTCTAAACTGTCGCTACAATCCGCAGCCGGACCGTAATTACCCAGATAGTTGTTTTCGTCGGAGCTACCCCAGCCTAAGTTGGTGAACTGGTTGCCGGGGTTAGTGCCTGCGGAGTTGTTGCCGCCGCTTAACAGCGGTTTATTGAACGGGTCATTCTGGTTGTCGATTAAGGCGACAGGCCCTAAACAGGCACCACTATTAGCAAAGTTGAAGACTTCTTTTTCTTCACCTGCTTTCCATTGGAAGGCATCAGACTTGACCATGTTCAAGCTGAACGACACATAGTCTACGGAAGTGTCTTCATCCGGTGCGTTGACCCGTGAGTCGTTTGACCAAATGGTATTGGTTACGGTGATTACAGGGTCATCAACCGTAAAAGCACTGGCACCGGTAGCGTGCGGAACACGAATGGTGAATTGCCCCGTCATGCTCATGTCTTTAGGCGACGGTGTCGCGTTAGGTTTCATGAAAACATGGTAGCGGTCATCTTTGGTATCCCAACGGATACTGTATTCCAAGGTTTGCGCCGCCCATGCACTATTACCCGCGAGTAACAGGACAGAAGCGCTTAAACCAAGGTATTTGCGAAGTGTTGCAGAATGCATGATTGGACTCTCTCGCTAATTTTTATAATGGTTAACCGAGTATTGCGGAATGCAATGGCTGTATTATTTTTTACAGCTAATTGCGTCGCCTTCATTGCCAGCGTAATGGTTTTCGCTGACAGCACCCCAGCCTAAATTAGTAAACTGGTTGCCTGGGTTGGTATTGGCAGAGTTTGGCGCGGCGTTGAAGGCATCGTCTTTCGCCATCAGGGAAACGCCATCGACACAACCGCCTTCATTCTGGAAGCTGAACACGACTTGTTCTTTGCCCGCTTCCCAGTTGTAGTTGCGGGCGCTCGCGCCTTGCAAACCCACGAAAGAGAAGGATATGTAGTCGCTTTTTGCATCTTCTTTGGGCGCATCCACACGGGAAGCTTCTACCCAATTGGAACCTTCTACTGCGCTGTTCAAACCTGTCACCTTAAAGCTACTGTCATGCGGAACCTTGATGGTGACTTGCCCAGTCAAGCTGATGTCGGGTTTTGGGGTGACAGACGGCTTCATCATGACTTGGTAGGTTTTGCCGTCTTCCGCCAGTGCCAGTTTGTAAGTGAGGATGTCAGTTGGTGCGGCTTCTGTTTTAGCGGCATCGGCTGCCATGAGACTACCGGTGGTCAGTGCGATAGCCAGTGCGCTGCTCAATGCAAATGCATGACGTAAGGATTTGTTAGTTTTCATTCATTGTCTCCTGTTGATTTAGCCCATTGTTATGGTTCACTAATAATAAATGTTTTTAGATGCAAATTGGTTTTTTACTGATAAGTGGCGAGGCATGATAGTGGTCATAACCTCGCCATTTTCAGTGGGTTAGTCGTCGGTATCCTCATCTTCACTTTTGGGCATCCTGCCCGGTGCGACATAGTTTGCGGCTGAGGTTGCATTGCTGGGGTGAAGTAACACGTTTCCAATCAATAAGTTAATATCATTGCCGGGGCCGGTGTACAGGGTAATGCCATCCATATTCAAATCCGAACTGTAGTAACCGGGGAGGCGGAAATTGCTATTCACCTTCTTGTTGCTGTGGTGCATCAAGACCGTGCCTAACACCACGTTGGTGTCATTGCCGGGACCATTAGCGATCAGGCTATTGTTGTTATTGGCTTCACCTGCCCATAACAATGCGACTTCACCCGTTTCCAAGCGGGCATGTTCACCTTTGACCGCAAAGCTTGGCAGGGTGAAATCCGTTGCGGTTAGGGTGGGTGACAATAAGATCGGATCTTTGGTCATTACCCCTAAATGGTTGCGGTGGCGCAGACTCACGTAATAGTTGCCTTCCGGCACATTCGGGATGCGCAGGTGGGCTTCATTCGTCAACGGGTCAGCGACATCACCATCACGTTGCAAGAGTGCGGCTTTGGCAATGCTGCGGGCGCGTGGATTGCTGGATGAGCGCAATTCCACCAATACCCAGTCGACAATCGCGTTATCACCGGTGATAGCCAGTACTGCTGGCGTCGTCACGTCTTTATTACGGTACTTGAACGCCGTCATGCGATCACTGAACGGCTGTGCCAACGGGATCAAGCCTTGTTCGCGTAAATCGTCACGCATCAAACCGGTTTTACTGTCGTAAGCGCCTTGTAAGAAGCCGCGCACGTGCAGCACCACGGTGGGTACTTCGTTGTTATCCAGGTAATCGGGAATACCATCCGCATCCATGTCGTAAGCGTCCAGCGGGTTGCCGTCCTTGTTCTTGTCTGGCTTTTCATCTTTGGTCAGCTTTTTATCGCCGTCATCGTCAGTGTCCAGATAATTAGGCTTGCCGTCACCATCGGTGTCGAGCGCATCGGCTGGGTTGCCATCGCCATTGGCATCCGGTTTTTCATATTTGGTAAGGATGCCGTCACCATCATCGTCGGTATCCAGCCAGTCGGGTTTGCCATCTTTATCGGTATCCTTCGGTACACCTGCGTTCTTTTCGTAGGAGTCGAGCAGCCCATCGCCGTCATTGTCTTCATCCACGTCAACCACATTGATGATCACATCCTGCGTGGTGCAAGCACTTTCAGAATCACACGCCTGCACTTGCAGCACATGGGCGTTGTCCTTGTTGGCATCGGCTGGTTTTTCATAGTCCGGTGCGGACTTGAAGGTGATGATGCCGGTCTTGCTGTCGAGGTTGAACAAGGCTACGTCCGCCCCGCCGCTGAAGCTGTAGGTGATGCCGCTGGATTCGTTGTCCTTGTCGTCGGTGGTCTGCACATCCAGTGCCGTGCCTGTGCCATTTTCGCTGAAAGTGACGGCTGCGGGGGATGAGAATACCGGTGGCATGTTGGGGATGCGCCAGTTCACTTCCGCGCCCAGTTTCGGGTAAGCCGCCAGCACGTTGGTAATGCCAGCATGGGCTGGGCCAAACTTGGCATCATCGGTATCTACGGCGTCATCCAGCCCGTCTTTGTCGGTATCTGTACCCGCTAGGGTGAGACCAGCTTCCTTGGTGTCGTTTTCTCCCGCTCCGTCGCTGTTGGTATCGAGGTAATCGGGGTTATCCGTACTTTCTGTATTGACCGGAACCAGTCCTGCGCCGTAGGCATCATCCATGCCGTTTTTGTCTGCATCTGTACCCGATGGGGCTTTGAAGGCGGCGGTGGTTTGCGCCTCAATGTTGTCGGGGATGCCGTCGCCATCGGAATCAAGGTCGAGTTGGTTGGGGATGCCATCCGCATCAGGGTCAGCCGTACCTTCGGTGGCGTTGGGAATGCCATCGCCGTCCAGATCAAGGTCGTTTTTATCACCGATACCATCGGTGTCGGTATCTTTCAGGACAGTAATGGTCATTAACTTTTTGACCATCACGCCTTCAATGTCGGTAACGGCGACTTCCACCAAATAAGTGTTATTGCCATCTTTATCCGCAGGTGTGGTGAAATTAGGACTACTTTTGAAGGTTAGAACGCCGCTTACGGGGTCAAGCGCAAACAACGCCGCATCATCACCGCCGGTAATGCTGTAAGTGAGATGATTGCCTTCACTGTTAGTGTCATCCGTGGCGGCAATATCGACGACTGGGGTATTGGTTGTTTCCACATAATCCAGTGCCGCCGCATTGGGTATGACAGGTGCAGCATTGACTAAACGCCAGTACACGTCCGTGCCATTGCCGGGGTAAGTGGCTAGCACATCAGTAATGCCAGCGTTAGCAGGGCCAAAGCCAGCGTCATTGCTATCAATCCCATCATCCAAACCGTCTTTATCGACATCCTTACCCGTTAGCGTAATACCGGCTTCAGCGGTATCGTTAGTGCCACTGTTGTCAGCGTCGGTATCTAAATAATCGGGGTTATCCGTACCATCGGTATTAACCGGGGTTAAGCCTGTGCCGTAAGTATCATCAATACCGTCTTTATTGGCATCAACGCCAGTAGGTGCGGTGAATCCTGCGGTGGTTTGCGCTTCGATGTTATCGGGAATGCCATCGCCATCGGAATCAAGATCAACATGGTTGGGAGAGCCGTCACCATCAGTGTCCGTCATGCCTTCCACACTGTCAGGAATGCCATCGTTATCCGAGTCTAGGTCAGCGCCATCCAGCACACCATCGCCATCGGTGTCTTTCACAACAGTAATGGTGATCAGTTGTTTGGTGTTTGCACCTTGTTGGTCGGCAACGTTGATTTCCACCTGATAGACGTTGTTTTTATCCGTATCTTGCGGGTCAGCAATGTTAGGAATGTCTTTAAATGCCAACTCACCGGTACTGCTCAAGGTAAACAGGTCTTTGTCCGCACCACCCGATAGGCTGTAAATCAGCCCAGTACCATCACTTTTTTCTGTATCGGTATCGTCAGTACTGTGAACATCCACAACAGCAGTGCTGGTGTCGGTGAAGACTTGGAAGGTATTGGCAGTGGAAATGACCGGCGCAGGGTTACACGCGGCTACTTCGGTCGTTACACTCAAGCCCGGTGTAATGTTAGTACGCACAGTGTTTTTCATGGCGGGGGTATCAACCGCACAAGTAACCGCCGATTTGTAACAGAACTGCGGCGGTGCGTCCGACTTAAACGTCATTGCCACTTTTGGGGCAACGCCGTCGTTCCACGCGGTTTTACCGACGGGTTTACCCACTGAACGCAGTTCCAGCACTTTGATGCTGGGTGATATATCAGAAATATTCAGGCTATCACTGCTGCCACCGATCATTTCAACGGGGCCTTTGAGTATTTCCCCAGTATCAGGGTTAACGACTTTGACTTTGAGCGAGGTAAAGTCCACGCCAGATTCCATGCTGGTATCGAAGAATTGCACCTTTTCCCACGCTAATGTTGGGTCTGTTTTGCCATCGCAGCGATATTCTTCCATTGGCACGGCAAGTTTGCCTGTCGAGCGCACACAAGGCGTTGCGCCCGTTTCAGGATCCCAAGAAATTAACTGCCCCGCATCACCAAACGAATAGACGCAAGCGCCATCGGTGTTTAGACCGTAAGGATACGCAGCCGCTCCTGCGCCAAATACCCCAGCGCTCATACTGCTGCCTGTACAAGCGGCGTTAGTTGCCCAGTCCCAGCAGCCCAAACTGTTTTCAGGGTGAAACTGTGGGAAAAACACACGGGTGTCGACATACGTTTCTGCCACTGCATTCAGACCGGGTTGTGAGCCGTGTACCGCGCTAAGGGCAACACTAACAGGATTGCTGCCATCTAAGTCATAGCAAGTGGCATTGGTTTTATAACCGGCAATACAAACACCCGTGATCTTTTCATTGGCATCCATACGGCGGAATACGTCGGTCTGTCCGGCTGGAATGGTAAGAGGATTGGTTGCCCAGTCCGCACATTTTGCATTGGTGGTGGTGTCGAAACATGCCATGACCCCGGCAGTACTCGCCACGTAAATACGCTTACCGATCGTCTGAATGTCAGAGCCAGTAGTGCTCCAGCTATTGGTATCCAGCGCATTCACGCCGACAGCAACGGGTGTGAACCCTTGGCAACGTTCCAATGCGTTTGAAGGGTCAAAACAGTCGATGTTTCCCCCTTTGGTTAACACATAGAGGCGGTTATTAATGGCTACTGGCCCTGCATAGCCGCCATCTTGTACAACCGGGCTTGCGCCACAAGCCGTATCGGTTTCTCCATCCCAACAGTAAATTTGCCCGCGTTGACCATACGTTGCATTCCCTGAGTCATCACCGATATAAAGCTTATTGCCGATATTAACGACCAGTGGTGACATGCCGGTTGGAATATTGGGGTTTTTGGGATAACCACTGCAAACCGCTTCTGTTGCAGTGTCATAGCACCATAGATTAGGGTCGGGCTGATGGTGGTTGATCCCCATGATTTTGCCATTATCCAAAATGCCGGGAGCGAAGCCGTCACCGCCACCGCTAAGGTTAACCGGGCCGGTGAGTGGCAAGGTCATGGTGCGCCCTTTACCTAAGCCGGTAGGCACGACAAACGGGTTGCTCCAAATAATGGCATTCACGCCGGTCTCTGATTGGATGCTGCTGAAACTTGCACCATTATCGTTGGAATATTGCGCTGTCCAACCCGGTGGCATTTGCAACGAACCACCGACTAGCGAATGACCTTTTTCCATGCGGTCAGTCAGAATGACGTTTTCCATAACGTTGGCGCGATTGTTGGCATGGGTAATAATCCAGTCCATTGTACTGGTGCTGCCCGCTGACGCTGTGCCGGAAACCGTGCCGGTTTTAGTGAGTGATTCCTCAGCAGAAATGGCTGGCTTCGGCAAAATACTGATTAATATTGCTAATAAAATTAGAATGGTCAATGCACGGTGACGATGCAACATTAGTAACCTGTTGAACGAAGCGGTCATGTGGGTGTTCCCTGATTGTTTCTAAGTTTCTTATTGTGAAGTGTCTAATATTTGTTAGTTATTTTATAAATAGTATTAATGATGACGTAGACATACACTGAACGGCAAGATTATGTGGATAACTGGTAAGTGAAAGTGGATGCTTATAAAAAATGGCCTGAATCTCGCGACCCAAGCCATTCGTTCCCAACGTCAACCGTTGCCAGCAGTCAAGGTTACTTCGGTATTGTTCCGCTAATGATGTAATTAGCCGCCCCCGCCCCATTGGCAGGATATTGCGCAATATTACCCAGCAACAGATTGGTGTCATTGCCGGGACCGCTGTACACACTCAAGCCATCCATATTCAAATCCGCAGCGTAGTAACCGGGCAAGCGGAAGTTGCTGCTGGCTGAGGCATTACTGGGGTGCTGCATGATCGTGCCCAACAAGGGGTTGGCATCATTGCCAGGCCCAATGCCCACGGCGTTATTGCTGAAATTGGTATCGCCCGCCCACAACAACGCCTTGCTCTGACTGCTGGCACGGGCATATTGCCCGCTCACGGCGGTCGTTGGCAGGGTGAAATCGACCAGCGCGGTAGTGGCACTCAGCGGCATTGCCGCCTGCGTCATTACCCCCAAATGGTTACGGTGGCGCAGGCTGACGTAATACGCATCTTGTGGCAATGGCACACGCAAAGTGGTGTCGTTCGTCAACGGGTTAACCACATCCCCATCCCGTTGCAACAAGCCTGTGGTACGAGCCAATACGGTTTTGGGGGTGGTTTTATCACGCAATTCCACCACCACCCAATCGACCGGCGCATCATTGCCGGTCAGTGCCAGCCGTTCCGCCGTGGTTACTTCTGCGCCTGCGTAACCCAGCAAGCTATTGGCGACATACGGCTGTGCCAGCGGCAGGAAACCCTGTCGGCGCAGATCATCGCGCATCAAACCATCAGTGCTGTTATAAGCCCCCTGCAACAAGCCGCGTACTTGCAAAGCCAGCGTCGGCACACTGCTGGTAGTGATGTTCAGGCGGGCAGTGTCATCTTCATCCGGGAAGGTGGCGCTGTTAAACGGAGTGGAATCAAAATCGTCGTGCAAAGCGTAGAGGATTTCAGCCATCGGGGTATGGCTACCCTCGGTATTCATCTGCACCGTAAAGGTAATGGATTTGCTGCTATTGGCAGACACCGTGCCTGCCTCCCACACGGCGGTGGTCGGGTTATACGCACTACCGCCGTCATGGCTGATAATGCTCATGCCCGCAGGCCACTGCAACTGGGTTTGCAGCAATTCACCGTCAACCGCCCCGGAACGGTTGTGCAAGGTGTAAGTGAGCGTCAGCGTGTCATATTGCTTAGGGGTTAGGGTGCTGGCAGTTGCCGTCAATTCCATATCCACCGGACGCGACACCGTGCTGGTCAGCCACTTGAAAAATACCCCGGAATCGAACGCTGCATCCGCCGCATCTGCCAGTGCCAGTTTGATATGGTAGGTTTCCCCCGCTGTCAGCCCTTTTATTCCAGCGGTTGTGGGCTTGCTGAAACCATCTAATTGGGTATTGGCATTGCCTGAACCATTGCCGTTGTCATTGAAAAACATGGCGTTGCTTAGGTTACAGGCGCTGCCATCCTGAAACGCGCCAGCTACCCCAGCATTGATATTATTGACGGTAATACCCTGATTGGTATTGGGCAGGAATGCGGCATTTTTCGTGCCGTCCAACCCCAGCCCTGAAACAAACAGCCCAAATGCATCGTTGAACTGGCTGCACACGAATTCGGGGTATTCTTCCGAGCCAAACACCAGCACGAAATTGACTTTATCCCCCACCGGTACAATGTCGAACTCAATGATCACCGGGTCGAAAATGGCTTGGCTGCTCAACAGGGTCAAATCCGGGTCGGCATAGCTAACACCCGTGCCGATGCTAATCGAGCCGTTGGTATTTTTACCCACCAATGCCGCAGTGGTGCCGGTACTGATAAACAAACCGCCTGGAATCCCGATGACGGGGCCTGCTCCGACCACATCCGTGCCGCCAGTGAAGGTGCCGTATTGCCCTTTTGCGCCTTTAGTAATCGTTACGTTGCTAATCGCTAAACCCGGCCCGTCCAATGCTTGCGTCATTGCGGCAATGGAGGCGCTTTGGTTCAGGGTTAATCCGGCAGCATAGGTATCCGTCAGCGGGATGCACAGTAACGCCAACCCGTACCAGAGCCGTGACCAGCTTGTCTTGATGATTGCCATAGTGGTGAACCTGCTTTTGTTATTGTTTTTACATGTGAATGAACTGAGCTTTGCGCTCACCGTCCATGATCACCTGAGCTTTGCCCTGCCAGCAAGTTTGCGCGGATAAGCGGTAAGGTGGCTTGCTCCCTCGTATTGCGGAGACAGGGCAAGAAATCTGACAATGATTTTGCGTTATACTCAACCCATGACAACGACACGATGGTATCCACTGGGGAATGTATGAAGTGTGACAATATTCTTGAGTTTTTACAGCAGGGCGAATCCATCACGGTTGAGTTTAAGGCTTCCTTTGACCGTAACAGTATTGAATCACTGGTGGCTTTCGCCAACACCCAAGGTGGGCAAGTGTTGGTGGGTGTGACGGACAAGGCAGACATTTGTGGTGTCAGCCTCGGTAAAGAAACGCTCAACGAATGGCTGGGGCAAATCAAGTCCGCGACCAGCCCCAGTATTATTCCTGACATCGAAGCCGTTGATATTGGCGGAAAGACGATAGTGTGTATCCACATTGCCGAATATCCGGTCAAGCCTGTTAATACCCGTGGGCGTTATTACAAACGGATTGCCAGTGCCAATCACCAACTCAGCCTCAATGAAATCAATGATTTGTACATGCAGTCCCTGCAACTGTCATGGGATAGCCATCCCGTCAACGATGCTTCGCTGGCAGATATTTCCATTCCCAAAATTGAGGTATTTATCGAGCAGGTCAATATCGGCGGGCGTTTCCATCTTGACCCATCCCCCTTGCACGCGCTGGAAAAACTCAAGTTTATCAGTGGCCAACAACCACGTTGGGCAGCATTGTTGTTGTTCGCCACGAACCCCATCCGCCATCACATCCACATCGGGCGTTTCAAAACGGCCAGTATGATCATTGATGACCGGCAAATTACTGACACGTTATTTGAAGCGGTGGAACAAGCCATGAAATTCATGGTATCGCATATCCCGGTCGCTTTTGCCTTTGACGGTAGTTTGCAACGCAAGGAACGCTTTGCCTACCCGTTGTCAGCGTTGCGGGAAGTATTGCTGAACGCGGTCGTACACCGTGACTACAACAACCCGTCGGACATCCAGATCAAAATTTTCGACGACAGGATTACGATCTTCAGTCCTGGCAGGTTTTACGGCTTGAGTGTTGCGGATATTCAGACTGACCATTATCCCTCCCAGTTGCGTAACAAGCTGGTTGCCGAAGCTTTTTACCTGACCCGTAATATCGAAAAATATGGCAGTGGTTTCATCCGTATCCGCGAAGCCTTGCGGGATTACCCCGAACTGGCGTTTTCCGTGCAGGAAATCGGCAACGGTGTACTCGTCAGCTTTATTCGCCACGCCGATACAACGCCCGCCAGTATCGACAAGCCTGAGGGAGTAAATGAGGGGGTAAATGAGGGAGTAACCCGACTCTACCAATACATTGCCCAACATCCCGGACAGCGGCTCCCAGAATTGTCCAAACAGTTGCATATTCCCGCCAAAACGCTGGAACGCTGGCTCAAACAACTGAAACAGACGCATCTGATCCACTTTCAGGGCGCTCCCAAAACAGGCGGTTATTACCAACAGAATAGCCCTTGACATCCTCCCCTCCCTAAAGGAAGGGGATTCCTACTGCATTCAGCCAGATAGCTGACTTACTTCGGCGAGTTCCTGCTTCATCGAGCGGCTTAATGCTTCGGCTGCGCTCAGCAACCATGCCGCATCTCCACAGGCTAACAAGCGGTGTCCCCGCTCTTTAACATTGATCGCGCCGACATGATCGGCGTGATTTTCATAGTGGCATTTCACGCATACAAATTTCGCTTGCGTTTGGCGATTATCCGCTGCTACATGATGACATTCGGGGCATTCTTGACTGGTATAGTGGGCAGGAACGGCAAACAATATGCCGCCCCTCCATGCCAGTTTGTAGTCGAGTTGCCGCCGAAATTCACCCCAACCTTGATCGAGAATGGCTTTGTTTAAGCCAGACTTTGCCGCCACGTTCTTGCCGGGGTTTTCTGCCGTACCTGCCGCTGACTTGGACATATTGCTTACCTGCAAATCTTCGATGAACACGAGCGCGTGGTTTTGGCTGATCGTGGTCGTCGCTTTGTGCAGGAAATCGCGGCGAGCGTTGGCGATTTGTGTATGCGTTTTTTGAACTTTTGCTTTCGCTTTTTTCCAGTTGTTGCTGAATTTTTGTTTATGCGCCATGCGCCGTTGATATTTGGCAAGCTTGGCTTGTTGGTTCTTAAAGCTGTTGAGCGGGGTTATGTGGCTGCCATCCGAGAAGGTGGCAAACCGGGCTATGCCAAGGTCGATGCCGATGCTTGTCGTAGCGGAGGATACGGGTTGCTCCACTTCCCGCTGGGTTTGGATGCTGACAAACCATTTGCCGCCGTTACTGGAAACCGTAACATTACGTAATTCGCCCAACACATCGCGGCTATTGCGGTAGCGTATCCATCCCAACTTGGGCAGTAAAATTCGGTTGTTGGCTTGGTCGAGCTTGATTTGTTTGGGTTGTGGGTAGCGGAAACTGTCGCCGCTGCCCTTGCGTTTGAAGCGGGGGAAATCTGAACGCTTAGCAAAAAAGTTTTGGTAGGCTTTATCGAGGTCTTTCAGCGCGTGTTGCAAGGGCTGTGCCGGAGTGTCTTTTAACCACTCAAGCCCCGCTTCCCGCTTCCATGTCGGAAGCCATGCCGCCATCGCCACGTAGTTGATATATTTCTCACCCGCCTCATGGTTGGCTTGTTGCAACGCCAATGCTTTGTTGTAGACGAAGCGGCACGAACCCGCGTAACGGCGCAGATTGCGCTGTTGTCCGCCGTCTGGCTTGAGTTCGTATTTAAAGGCTTGGAGTCGTTGCATCGTGTTAAGGATAGATTAGAATCCCTGCTTTGTGCGCTTGAATACACCGTAAATGCTGGTTTCAGCCGACAAATGGAAAGAGAGGGGCGGGGATGCCGCCCTCGCTCTGCATCCCCGCCCTGAAGGACGAGGTTTTACGCGAAAGAAGGATAAAAAAGCGGCTCGAACCTTGCGATCCGAGCCGTCTGTTCCCAACATCAACCAGTGGTTACTTGGGCATAGCACCCAGCATCATGTAGTTAGCAGCAAACAGACCATTACCCGGATGCAGCAACACATTCCCCAATAATAAGTTAATGTCATTGCTGGGGCCGGAGTAGAGGCTAATGCCATCCAAGTTCAGATCGGTGACATAGTAGCCTTTCAAGCGGAAGTTGCTGTTGGTCAGCAAATTGGTCGGGTGCATTAACACCGTACCCAGCACCACGTTGGTGTCGTTGCCGGGGCCGTTGGCAATCACGCTATCGCTATTGTTGGCTTCACCTGCCCACATGAGCGCCGCATCTTTACCTAGCAAGCGGGCATGGCTACCCATCACGGTTTGCGATGGCAGCGTGAAATCCACCGCCGTCAATGTGGGTGACAGCAACATTGCATCCTGCGTGGTCACGCCCAGATGGTTGCGATGGCGCAGGCTCACGTAATACTGACCTTCCACCACATTCGGAATCAGCAACTTCGCCTCGTTGGTTTGTGGGTTAGCCACGTCACCGTCACGTTGCAGGACTGCCGCTGTTCTGGCAACCACGGTTTTGGGGGATGCCTTGCTACGCAATTCCACCACGACCCAATCCACCAGGGCGTTGTCATCGTTGAGTGTTAGCAATGACGGGGCTAGGGCTTCCGTGCCAGCATAGCCTAATGACGTGACCGCATTGGTGTAAGGCTGTACGGCTGGAATCAAGCCTTGCTTGCGCAAATCATCGCGCATCAATCCATCTGCCGTGTTGTAAGCACCTTGTAAAAAGCCGCGCACATGCAAGACCACGGTGGGGATTTCGTTCGCGTCTAAGTAGCTTGGAATGCCATCCGCGTCTGCGTCATACGCATCGGCTGGATTGCCATCCTTGTTCTTATCGGCTTTTTCGTCGACTGTCAGCTTGCTGTCACCGTCGTCATCGCTGTCGAGGTAGTTAGGTTTGCTGTCCTTGTCGGTATCCAGCGCATCTGCCGGATTGCCGTCACCGTTCGGGTCTGGTTGCTCGAATTTGGTTAGAATACCGTCGCCGTCATCGTCATTGTCTAGCCAGTTGAATTTGCCGTCCCCGTCGGTATCGGTCGCATCGGTTGGATTGCCATTACCGTCTTTGTCTGCCATTTCATACTGGGTTAATACGCCGTCACCGTCATCGTCGTTGTCTAGCCAATCTGCAATGCCGTCTTTATCGGTATCGCGTTGATCAGCCGGATTGCCGTCTTTGTTCGGGTCTGCCTGTTCGTACTCGGTCAGCAAGCCGTCGTTATCGTCATCATCATCCAGATAATCCAGTTTGCCATCCTTGTCGGAATCACGCTTGCCTGCCGGGTCTTCGTACTTTGTCAGCACGCCGTCACCATCGTCTTCGTTGTCGAGGTAATCCGGCAGCAGGTCGCCGTCGGTGTTACGCGCATCATCCGGGTTCAGATCACCGTTCGGGTTAGGCATTTCATCTTTAGTGAGTACACCATCGTTGTCATCGTCAGTGTCGAAGGCATCCGCTGTGCCATCACCGTCGCTATCCAACGGATTAGCCGGATCTGCACCTACTTCAGCTAGATCACCAACGCCATCACCATCGGTGTCAGGATTTAACGGATCAGTTTTGGATTTCAGTACTTCATCGCCATCGCTTAGCCCGTCAGCGTCGGTGTCGGTTTTCAGTGGGTCAGTTTTCAGGGTGTTAACTTCTTCACCGTCATTTAAGCCATCGCCATCGGTATCCGCTTTCCAGCGGTCAGTACCCAGTTCAGCTTCCTTGGAATCCATCAGGTCATCGCTGTCATTATCCTCATCCACGTCAACCACGTTGATGATGATGGTTTGTTCGCTACAGCCGCCTTCCATGTCGCACGCCTTCACGGTTAGGGTGTAAGCGTTATCCTTGTTCTTGTCGATGGGTTTCTCATAATCCGGCACAAGTTTGAACTTGATGTCACCCGTTTTCGCATCAATGGTGAAACGCGCATCATCATCTGAGCCGACAATGCTGTAACCGATGGTAGAAGTGGCTTCACTGTTTTTATCGTCCGTGGTTTCCACGTTCAGCACCACCGCCGTGCTGTTTTCATCGAAAGCTGCTGCCGTTGCTGAGGTGAATACGGGCGGCGTATTGGGTACGCGCCAGTTCACTTCTGCGCCGGTTTTCGGGTAAGCCGCCAGCATATCAGTGATGCCTGCGTTGGCAGGGCCGAAGTTGGTGTCATCGGTGTCGATGGTGTCATCCAAGCCGTCTTTATCCGCATCCACGCCAGACAGCACGGGAACATCAGATTCGGTATTGTCATCGCCGCCGGTATTTTCGGAATCAAGGTCAAGGTAGTCCGGCTTGCCATCGCTTTCGGTATCCACTGGCACAAGACCCGCGCCGTAGGCATCATCCACACCGTTCTTATCGGCATCTACACCGGATGGGGCTTTGAATGCAGCGGTGGCTTGCGCTTCGATATTGTCGGGTATGCCGTCGCCGTCAGAGTCCAAATCCCACTGGTTTTGGATGCTGTCCCCGTCGGTGTCGGCTGTGCCTTCCACGCTGTTGAGGATGCCATCGCCGTCTACGTCGAGGTCGTTTTTGTCGCCTACACCGTCATGGTCGGTATCTTTCAGCACGGTAATGGTCAGCAGTTTCTTGGTGATCGCGCCTTCGCCGTCAGTCGTAGCCACTTCCACCAGATAGGTGTTGTTGCCGTCTTTGTCGGTGGGGGCAGCAAAGCTGGGAGGGGCTTTGAAGGTTAGCACGCCGGTTGCCGGGTCAATGGTAAACAGTGCCATGTCATCCCCGCCGGTCATGCTGTAGACCAGCTTGTCACCTTCGGTGTCGGTGTCGTCAGTTGCCGCAAGGTCAGCGGCTGGGGTGGTGGTTTTTTCCACGTAATCCAGCGCGGCTGGGGTTGGAATGACTGGCGCAGCATTGACTGCCCGCCAGTTTACCTGTGTGCCAACTTTCGGATAAGTCCCCAATACGTCGGTAATGCCCGCATTGGCAGAGCCAAAACTGGCATCGTCAGCGTCAATCGCGTCATCCAGACCGTCTTTGTCTGCATCCGCGTTAGCCAAGGTGAGTTTGGCTTCAGTGGTATCGTTTGCGCCGCTGTTGTCGGAATCGGTATCTAGGTAATCCGGTGTGTCTGTGCCGTCAGTATTCACAGGGGTTAAACCAGCACCGTAGGCCGTATCCACACCCGATGCACTCACTGTGCCGGAAGGTGGTTTGTAACCAGCGGTCGTTTGCGCTTCGATATTGTCAGGAATGCCGTCGCCGTCGGAATCGAGATCGAAATCGTTGGCAATGCCATCACCGTCGGCATCACTCGTACCTTCTGTCGCATTGGGAATGCCGTCACCGTCCACGTCGTTGTCTTTCGAGTTGCCAACGCCGTCGCCGTCGGTGTCGACTTCGGTGACTGTTATCGCTAAGGTTTGCTTGTCAATCTCGCCAGTCGCATCGGTAACGGTGACGATGACATCATACACATTGTTCGCGCCAGCATCTTGGGGAGTACCCCAACTCGGTGCGGCTTTGAAGGAAATGATCCCGGTGTTTGGGTCAATATTAAATAATGCAGCGTCTGCACCGCTGAGTGACCATGTTAGACCAGCACCTTCGGTTTCACCGTCAGTATCGGTCGCCGCATAATCGACGCCGGTGTTGGTCTTGCCTTCGGGAACGCTAACGGTATAGGTGTCGTTGCCGCTGCCGGTGGAAATGACTGGTGCATGGTTGCCGAGTATCCGCCAGTTAACTTCAGAGCCATTCTTTGGGTAAGCATTTAAAACATCGGTTATGCCAGCGTTGTTAGGGCCATAAATATTATCGTCGGAGTCAACACTATCATCTAAGCCGTCATTATCCGAATCGCTTCCCGTTAGCGTAATCCCCGCTTCAATGGTGTCGCTTGTGCCTGCGCCATCAGAATCTTGGTCGATGTAATCGGGAATGCTGTCACCGTCAGTATCCACAGGTGTTAAGCCCGTGCCATAAGCAGTGTCCAAGCCTGAGTCGCTGATTGTGCCAGACGGTGCAATATAGCCAGCGGTGGTTTGGGCTTCGATATTGTCGGGAATGCCATCGTTGTCACTGTCCAGATCCAGCTCGTCAACGCGCCCGTCGCCGTCCGAATCACCGTTTGTGCCAGGTAGGGCATTGGCTTTTTCTACAGAGTTGAGGATGCCATCGCCATCGGCATCACAGTCTTGTGGGTCGCGGATAGCATCAAGGTCGAAGTCACCTAATCCCATGTTCCCCGGCAACATATAGGATTCGTAGGTTTTACCACCAAAAACGGTGATGCCGATTTCGACATTACTGCTGATGGTGTACATCGCACCCGCAGTCACTACAATTTTTGTCCACGACAAGTCGGAGTTGGGAACAGCTATCCAAGTGGGGGCAGTTGCCGGTGCGGCACCGTTGATTTTCAGATCCCCCGTATTGGCTGTCGGTGAGACGATCAATAGGGTGTTGGCAAAGTTCGGTTGAGCTTTGAAAATGTGGCGACTGAGCCAAATTTCCCGCGAAGGTACAATACCCATCGCTGGGTCAACCTCGGCTGTGCCACTGAATTGTGAGCCAACAGCGTATTGGGCAACTTGGATTTTCTTTCCATTGGTCGTAAAGCGGTGCACCGTATCATTATTCGTAGGATTGCCTGTCCAAATCCCACCTGCACCCAAAGTCGCCACTAATGTGCCATCTTGATAGACTTCTGTGCCTGCTTCCGCAGCTACTACCCGCAACATTTGCCCGTAAGGAATCGGGGGAACAACGTATTCCACCCCCCAATCTTTGACGGATAGCATTTGTTCCACTAGGGTGTCGCACGACGGGTTGCCAACCGGAACATTCGAGCAGGCAGAACCCCCAAAAACGGACACGGGTTTGTCGGAAACAACGTGTGAGCCTGTAATATCGTTAGCACCGTTTTCAAAGGAATAAACTTGGCCTTCATTCAAGGTAATGTTGGCTGGTACACCACCCGGCTTGGTGACGGTAACGCTGGTATTGTCTTGCGAGGCAACGATGACACCCCGTGAGGGTACTGTGGCATCAAAACCGTTATAACCGATCACATAATATTCATTACCGAGTGCGTTGGTTGGGTATCCCAAAAAACCGTCGGTTGTATAGGTTTGTTCGTTGATGATGTAGGCTGATACATCGTTGTTGCCGGTGATTTTTAAACCGTTGTTGAGAATGACGCCATCGCCACTGACCTGAAAGCTGTTTGGTAGGTCTGTTTCAAAGAAGCCTGAAGCGGGAATTGTGTAGTCCAATGACCAACTGCCATCTTTGCTGCTTAGCGTACCGGTTGTCCCTTCTTTGCCCACTAAGTTGAGGTGAATAGCGCCGCCATTGTTGTAGTTACCCAGTACGCCTAGCCAGAATTGCCGACCCCCTGAGCCACCAGCTCCCTCGCAACTATTGGCGAGTACCGTAGGTGAAACAGCCAAAGCTAGTGTGGCTGACAGGATTAAGCTGGCTAAAGCTGATTTGCGATGCGTGGCAGCCTGCTGATGGAATGAACTCTTCATCTGAAAGTCCCTCAGTTATGTTATTTATTATTGATTTGATAGATTCAAGGGGGGTATCTGTTCGCACAACTCAACCCTGATGTTATTCCTATCATCTATAGGATTTACTTCAGTGGCAATCAAAACCAGATTAGCGGGTTAGCTATTGCTTTCTAAGCATTTTAGTCGGATTTCAATGTCGGAGTGCTGTGGGGTAACTGGAAGGCATTCAGTTACGCTATGCTACAATCCTCGCATTCAACCGACCAATATGGAAAGCAATGACAACGCACGTAGATAAGGATGACATGCCACCCAAAAAGCGCCGCTGGTTACGCTGGTTGCTGGAAGCACTGGTTATCCTCGCTATTATTTTCGGGGTTCGCACTTGGCAACAACATGGGATGCTGGAGGGCGAAGCGCCTGATTTTGAGCGTACTGCGCTAAGTGGTGCAGTTATCCACCTTGACGATTACCGTGGTCAGCCGGTGCTGCTGCATTTCTGGGCGAGTTGGTGTCCGATGTGCGAGTTGGAACAGGGCAGCATCAGCGGCATTGCTAAAGATTGGAAAGTGATCACGGTGGCGTTCCAGTCGGGCGGTGAAGAGGAAGTGCAGCGCTACATGGAGCGTAAAAACATTACCGAATGGGTCACGATTGTGGATGAAGATGGCTCATTGTCAGGTCAGTATGGCATCAAAGGTGTACCCACCAGTTACGTGCTGGATGAAGAGGGCGTGATCCGTTTCCGCGAAGTTGGGTTAACCTCAGGTTGGGGTTTGCGCTTGCGTTTGTGGATGGCGGACTGGTTGGTTTAAATCTCTACGAGATGGCTTGCCACAACAGGTATATCCCTAGCCCTATCACCAGCAAACCCGCTGCCCGTTTGACGGTTTGGTTGCGAGTAAACGTTGCCAGTTTCGCCGCTGCTGCGCCCATCAATAAGAGATTGGGCAATGTGCCTAGCCCAAACGCCAACATGAGTAATGCCCCGTTAGTCACACTGCCCGCCGATAACGTCCAAATCAGCACGCTGTACACCAAGCCACACGGCAGCCAGCCCCACACAAACCCCAGTGGTAACGCTTTCGCGGGGGAATTCACCGGCATGAAACGCCGTCCCAGCGGTTCGATGTGCCGCCATAAGGTGCGCCCCGCGTTTTCCACTTGCGCCACACCCGCCCAGATACCCGCCAGATACAAACCCAGCGCAATGGTAAACAGTGCCGCGAACACTTGCAGGCCGAGCCGGAAACTGTCTAGCCCGCCAAATGACAGAAATGCTGCCCCTATTCCGCCCGCCAATGCCCCCGCGAGCGTATATCCCCCAATCCGCCCCGTGTTATACGCCAGCAGAATGGGGAATAGGGTAGCAGGATGATTGCGTTGTGCGGCGGGTAAACTGAACGTGAGGGCGCTAACAATGCCGCCACACATGCCAAGGCAATGCACCCCGCCCAACAACCCGACCAGAAACGCCGCTAAGTAACTGGAATGGTTTAACCAATCCCATTCCATCAGTTAAGCGTCTGCCGTGCCTGATAATGGTCGCCGACAAAGCCGGTGAAGAAGTTTTCCAGTAAAGGGTGTTCGACAGGCTCGACCGTTTCCTCGGCTTCCAGATTGCGTTCGGCAACGTAAGCCACGCGCCCATCTTGGTCAATCAAGACGTGATACCAGGGCTCTTCTTTGGTCGGGCTACCGGCTTCCACGTTTTTCTGGAACCATTCTTCGGTGCCTTTGAAGTCGGGGTCAACGTCGAAAATCACGCCACGATAGTTAAACAGGCGGTGATGAATCACCTGACCAATGCCGAATGAAGCGGTTCTTTCTTCCATCATGACAATTCCTCACTATTTTTCATAATCATACTCTATTTCCAATATGCGGCTACTGCGAGCGAATATCAAGATTCCTTGCGGATTTGCTTAATAACCGCGATGCGCCGCCGGTGCAATTCCTCCTTAATCTGCACCCCTTGGAAACCGGCTTGGATCACCGTTTGCACCTCCACTTGCTGACACGCCCATAACGCTTCCCGAAAGTACGTGGCTTGCGGGTAAGGGCGATTCTCAAAACCCGTGCGCCCTTTGGAATCCGCTTCACACGCCAGCAATAATTGCTCGAAACGTTCAGGCTTGCGGAATGCATCGGTGACTTCCAGCACGTTCAACACGGTTTTGGCTTGCAATTCCAGTGCCTTATGGATTCGACCGTGCTGTTCGGCAACGTGTTCCGCCAATTCGCGAAACCGGTTGGGAATTTTTAAGCGTTCGCACAACTGTGTCGTCAATTCGCGGCTCAGGCGTTCATGCCCATGATGGCTGGGCAGTATGTCTGCCGGTGTCAGCCCCTTGCCCAAATCGTGGGTGAGGGCGGCAAAGCGTACTTCCGGTGCAGCGCTCAGTTGTGCTGCTTGTTGTAACACCAGCAGGGTGTGGATGCCGCAATCAATTTCCGGGTGGTATTGCGCGGGTTGCGGCACACCAAACAGGCGCTCCACTTCGGGGAATAATACGGCTAACGCACCACAGCCGCGCAATACCTCGAAAAAGCGGGCGGGTTCGGGTTCGGCTAATGCTCGCACGGTTTCTTGCCAGACACGTTCCGGCACTAAAGCATCCACTTCGCCCGCAGCCACCATGTCTTGCATCAGGCGTTGGGTTTCGCTGGCAACATGAAAACCTAGGGGCGCAAAACGTGCAGCAAAGCGTGCTACCCGCAAAATCCGTACCGGATCTTCGCTAAAGGCGGCTGAAACGTGGCGTAATAAACCTTGCTGCAAATCCGCTTGCCCACCGTAAGGGTCAATGAGCTTGCCGCTGGCATCTTGCGCCATTGCATTGATGGTCAGGTCACGCCGCGCCAAATCTTGCTCCAAGGTAACATCGGTGGCTGCATGGAACTGGAAGCCGTGATAACCCTTTGCCGTTTTGCGTTCGGTACGGGCAAGCGCGTATTCCTCGCTGGTTTGCGGGTGCAAAAAGACCGGAAAGTCGCTGCCCACGGGTTTAAAACCCTGCTGCAACATGTCCGCAGGCGTTACCCCCGTCACTACCCAGTCGCGGTCTTTGATGGGTAAACCCAATAGTTGGTCGCGTACCGCGCCGCCGACCAGATACCGTGTGATTTCATTCATTGGCGAATTATGGCGTTTGATGAGGGCTGAAGTATATCTTTTTTATAGTATATTAGCATAAGCTAATTTATTGATAAGTAAGGGCAAGATTGACCTAGCACACGTTTTGTGGTGTTATTCAAGTTGCTTTGGGAAATGCTGGCAAGTACTAAACTTAATAATTAAATTAATCCCCATATTCACTAGTTAGGAGTTCGCGTTAATGGCTCATATCGTAATTCTCGGCGCCGGTACCGGTGGAATGCCCGCCGCCTATGAAATGAAAGAAATGCTCGGTAAAGGGCATGACGTTACGGTCGTCAATGACCGTGATTATTTTCAGTTTGTACCATCCAACCCGTGGGTTGCCGTCGGCTGGCGTACCCGTTCAGACATTACTTTCCCCATTGAAAAGTATCTTGCCAAGAAAGACATTAAATTCATTTGCAGCCGTTGCGAAAAGATTGACGCCGAAGGCAGCACCTTGCATTTGGATAACGGGCAAACCGTGAAGTATGATTATCTGGTG
Organism: Thiothrix winogradskyi; assembly: GCF_021650935.1. Classification (NCBI taxonomy): domain Bacteria; kingdom Pseudomonadati; phylum Pseudomonadota; class Gammaproteobacteria; order Thiotrichales; family Thiotrichaceae; genus Thiothrix; species Thiothrix winogradskyi. The sequence goes on from NZ_CP091244.1 coordinate 1,419,787, forward strand.
ATCGCGACCGGTCCCAAGTTGTTTTTCCAGGAAGTCGAAGGTGCAGGTCCGCACGGCGGTCACACGCATTCGGTCTGTGACGTGACTCATGCGGAAGGCGCGTATGCCGATTACCAAAAGTTGTTGGCAAAAGGTTCCGGTCATATCGTTGTGGGCGCAATGCCGTTTGCAAGCTGCTTTGGCCCGGCGTATGAGTTTGCTTTCATTGTGGATGCGGATTTACGTAAGCGCGGCGTGCGTCACAAATACAAAATGACTTACGTTTCCTCTGAGCCGTACATTGGTCATTTGGGCTTGGGTGGCGTGGGCGACTCCAAAGGGATGCTCGAATCCGAATTGCGCAACCATCACATGCAGTGGATTATCAATGCCAAAACCACCAAGGTCGAGGCAGGCAAAATGTACGTGACTGAGATGACGCCCAAAGGCGAAGTCGAAAAAGAACACGTACTCGACTTTGACATGGCGATGATGTTGCCAGCGTTTAAGGGTGTGGATGCGGTGGCAGCCGTGGAAGGTCTGTGCAACCCGCGTGGTTTCGTGATTGTGGATGAATTGCACCGCAGCCCGAAATACAAAAATATTTACTCTGCTGGTGTTTGTATCGCCATTCCACCGGTAGAAGCTACGCCTGTCCCCACAGGTGCACCGAAGACCGGTTATATGATTGAATCCATGGTCACATCTCTGGTACATAACATTGCAGACGAGTTGAACGGCAAAGAGCCGCACACCACGGGTACTTGGAATGCCATTTGTTTGGCAGATATGGGTGACACCGGTGCTGCTTTCGTCGCACTGCCACAGATTCCACCGCGTAACGTGGCGTGGTTTAAGAAAGGTAAGTGGGTTCACATGGCGAAGATCGCGTTCGAGAAATATTTCATCCGCAAGATGAAGAAAGGCAGTTCCGAACCGTTCTACGAAAAGTCCATTTTGAAGATGATGGGTATTACCCGCATCTAATCGGATCTGACTGAGGAGTCAGGGGCACTTGATGGGAGGCACTGCGCCTCCCATTTTTATTTTTAGGACCCTCACCCCAACCCCTCTCCCTGAGGGAGAGGGGCTAAGAGGGATGTTATCTTGTTCCCCCTCTACCTTTGGGAGAGGGGGTTAGGGGGTGAGGGTGAAATTACCAAACGATATTTCAGCAACAGTGGCGCGGGCGTTAGCCGAGGACATTGGCACGGGCGATGTCACTGCCGGACTGATTCCGGCGGATAAGCAAGCCAGTGCGACGGTGATTTCCCGCGAAGACGCGGTGTTGTGTGGCGTGGCGTGGTTTGATGAAGTGTTTCGCCAGCTTGATCCCACGGTGCAGATTGACTGGCAGTTTCGGGATGGCGAGCGGGTGGCTGCTAATGCGCTGTTGTGTACGCTGCGGGGCAGTGCGCGTTCCATTTTGAGTGGCGAACGGGCGGCGTTGAATTTCCTGCAAACCTTGTCGGCGACGGCGACGGCGACGCGGCGGTATGTGGATTTGGTGGCGCATACGGCTTGCCGGATTTTGGATACGCGCAAAACCTTGCCCGGTTTACGTACCGCGCAGAAGTACGCGGTGTTGTGTGGCGGCGGCACGAATCACCGCATAGGTTTGTATGATCGGGTGTTGATTAAGGAAAACCACATTATGGCGGCGGGGTCGATCACGGCAGCGATTCAGCAAGCGCGGGCGTTACATCCCGGTATTTTGGTGGAGGTGGAAACCGAGAATTTGCAGGAGTTGGCGGAAGCGACGGCTGCACACGCTGACATTATTATGCTCGACGAATACAGCCTTGCGGATATGCGCGAAGCGGTGCGGGTGACGGCGGGGAAGATTCCGTTGGAAGCCTCCGGTGGGGTTAGCCCGGAAACCTTGGTGGCGATTGCCGAAACGGGGGTGGATTTCGTGTCGATTGGTGGGATTACCAAGCATGTGCGGGCGGTGGATTTGTCGATGCGGTTTCAGGGGTAGGAGAGGAGGAGGGCGCACACGTAGGTGCGCCCCTACAGTTGTTGCGGTATCGTTATCCGTCATTTTCTGAAAACAGCGTTTCCAGATCACGCTGTCCGTTTAATACCCTTACTATCTCTAGTGCGTCATCAGCGTTCAGGTAGAAAATCAGGTAAGACGAATATTTTTTCAATGAAAACAGGCGAATACCTTCAAGTGCAGGCAGACGATACTGGCGTTTGACACCTATAAGTGGATTGTCTGAAAGCAATGTAAACGTTTGACGTAACTCCGCCAAAAATTTGGTGGCAGCTTGAGGATTTGTTTCCAGTAAATAGGTGATTATTTCATCAATGTCGATTTCTGCCTGTGGGCGTATCACCAAATTCAGCATGGTTGCTGTTCACCGTTGGCTTTGCTCTCAAGGCGTTGCCAGAAAGCTTCGTCGACAGGCTTGGTTGCGCCTGATTGCAACCCCTTCAATAGTGCTGCTTCCAATTGTTCCTCCAGATAACGCAGTTTGTCAGCACGGATCAGGGAGCGGATGTAATCGCTGGGATTACTGAAATCAGATCGGGAAGCGCGTTCTTGCACGAAGAGTCTGAGACTATCCGGTAAGGAGATATTCATGGTTGCCATACGGTTGTCCTAAACAAGTCTATTTTCTGGGATTCTCTAATGATTGGCAAAGATTGTCAATTTTGTTGGTTGGCATGGGGGGCATTCAATGGTGCATTTTTTATTCTCCCTTTGCCATCCCCCGCTGCCAGCCGTTATCCTGCGTTTAATTCACAGCAAACAGGATTGTAACCATGATGCAAAAATACCTAGGATTCGCTATCGTACTGGCTTTGCTGGCAGGCTGTGGCAACAAAGGCCCGTTAACCTTGCCGGATAAGGCGCAACCAAAACAGGAACAGGCTAAATAAATCATGGATCATTTTGAATACCGCAACGGGCAATTGCACGCCGAAAACGTCGCCGTCGCTGACATTGCCCGCGCCCACGGCACACCGTGCTACGTCTATTCCCGCGCTACGCTGGAACGCCATTGGCACGCCTTCAAGGATGCCTTCGGCGCACAGCCACACCTCGTGTGTTACGCGGTCAAAGCCAATTCCAACCTTGCCATTCTCAACCTGTTTGCCCGCTTAGGCTCAGGTTTCGACATCGTATCCGGCGGCGAATTGGAGCGGGTATTACGCGCAGGCGGCGACCCCGGTAAGGTAGTGTTTTCCGGTTTGGGCAAAAAGGTTCCCGAAATCCGCAAGGCGCTGGAAGTCGGCATCCGTTGCTTCAATATCGAATCCGAAGCCGAACTCGACCGCATTAATGCGGTGGCGGGTGAAATGGGCAAAGTGGCATCAATTTCCTTGCGTGTTAACCCGGATGTGGATGCGCAAACCCACCCCTACATTTCCACCGGCTTGAAAGAAAACAAGTTTGGTATCGAAATCGGTCGTGCTGAAGCGGTGTATGTGAAAGCCGCAGCTATGCCTCACCTGAACGTGGTCGGTATCGACTGCCACATCGGTTCGCAATTGCTGACGCTGACGCCGTTCATGGATGCGCTGCAACGCCTGCTGGCATTGGCGGAACGTTTGCAAACGCAAGGGATCAAGATTCACCATCTCGATATTGGCGGTGGTTTGGGCGTGCGTTATCAGGAAGGGCAGGCAGCGCCTTCGCCCGCTGATTACATGGCGCAATTGTTCACCGACGAACGCTTGCGTCAGTATGAAATTTTCGTCGAACCGGGCAGGGCGATTGCCGCTAATGCCGGTATTTTGGTGACAGAAGTCGAATTCCTGAAAATGTCGGAATACAAGAATTTTGCCATTGTGGATGCGGCGATGAACGATTTGATTCGCCCCGCCTTATACAGCGCTTGGCAGGAAATTATTCCGGTCGTGCCGCGTGAAGGCGAAACTGCGACTTACGACATTGTGGGTCCGGTGTGCGAGACCAGCGATTTTCTGGGCAAGGAACGTGACCTCAATATCCAGCCCGGCGATTTTCTGGCAGTGCGTTCGTCGGGTGCGTATGGTTTTACCATGTCGTCCAATTACAATACCCGTCCGCGTGCGGTGGAAGTGATGGTGGATGGTGATACGGTGCACGTCGTGCGCCAGCGTGAAACCTTGGATGATTTATTGCGTGGGGAACAGGTGTTGCCCTAACTGCTATATTATGTGTCTCAGCAGCGACTGATTAATTTTATCAGAAAATCCGCCACTACCGTCTGGCGGATTTTTTTTGCACTTCAGCTTTTTTACGCCGAAAAAAACCTGTTTGGCACGCAGGCTGGGCTATTCTTAAGGGATGCAACAGCCGTGAATCCATTCAACTAACAGCAGACGGAGTAGTTTATGCCAGCACCCAATAGCACCACAGAACACCACGAAGCCGGTGTTGTGTTGTCGAAGCGCGGCAAGGTGACGGCACGTAATAGCGGCGGCGAGTCACGTATTCTCAAACGCGGCGACATCGTGTTTGTGGATGACATAGTACACACAGTGCGTGGAGCCAATGCGCAACTCAAGATGAATGACGCGAATATTGTGATGTTACGCGGTGGTTGTGCCTTCCGTGTCAGCGTTTACCAACAACAGCAAACGTATGGGCATCATACGGCACAGCGTTACGAATACATTGGCGGTGCATTGCGCGAAAGTCGCCGCGAATCTAACCACTTGATGGATTTGGGGATTTACTGAGCGGCTTTTCCGCCGAGGCATTGCTGAAAACTATCCGCTGCGGTTTGCAGTAACGTCGGGTAGGTGTCTTTATCCAGCGTTAATTCCATTCCCAAGGGGTCGAGTTCGCCAAGGCGAATGTTGCTACCTTCCACCAAGGTTTTGACCATAGCAGGTGAAAACTGCGGCTCTTGAAACAAGCAAACTGCCCGTTTTTCCTCAATAATCTTGCGAATATCCTGTACATGGCGTGCACCCGGCAAGCGGGAAATATCCAGCGTCACCGCACCCGCAAAATTCAAGCCGTAATGGGTGTCAAAGTGTTGCCAAGCATCGTGAAAGCTCAGGTAAGGTTGTTGGCTTAACGGGGCAAGTTGTTGACGGATACGCGCATCGGTGGCTTCAATTTGCGCAATCAGTTGCTGGGCATTGGCGAGATAGTCGGCTTGGTGGGCGCTATCGGCGGCACTCAGGGCGCGGGCAATTTCCCGGCTCATGGCAATGGCATTCACCGGGTTTAACCATAAGTGCAGATCGGCGCTGTTTGCGGCGTGTCCCGCGTGGTCATCGCCGTGTTGATGGCGCGAGCCAAGTGCTTGAATGCCCGTTGTGTCCGCAAAGGTAATCACCGCTCTGGTGGGGATGGCGGTCGCTAACGGTTTGTCGAGAAATGTTTCCAGCCCACTGCCGATGCGGAATACCACGCGAGCCGTTTCCAGCGTGCGCATGTCCGACGGTTTGAGGGCGTAATGGTGTGGGGATGCGCCATCGGGCAACAGTTGACGGATTTCCAATGGGCTATTTTCGCCGCCAGCAATCGCGTACACCAGCGCGTGAATGGGTTTGATGGTGCTGACAATTACGGGTTTGGCGGGTGGTTCCACTTGGCATGACTGCAAAACGGGTAAGCATAACAGCAGCAAAATCGTTAGAATACGCAGCATTTTTTCACTCTTTAATTATGTTGGCAGGCATGTCCACCACACAAACTGTATTAGCAAAGTTATCGCACATCGGCTTGAACTTCGGACAACGGGTGATTTTGCACGATGTTAGCCTCGAAGTGTACCCGGAAAGTGTGTTGACCTTAATTGGCCCCAATGGTGCGGGTAAATCCACCGTGCTGAAAATCTTGCTGGGTTTGCAAGCACCTGAGCGTGGCACGGTGTGGCGAATGCCGGGGTTGCGCGTGGGGTATGTGCCGCAAAAATTTCACCTTGATCGTTTGTTACCGCTGACGGTGGCGCGTTTTATTGGTTTGAATTTGCCCCGGCATAATGCCGCTGCGGTGCGCGAAAGTGCGGTGGAGGTTGGGGTTGAGGATTTACTGCCACAAGCGGTGCAATCGCTTTCCGGTGGGGAATTACAGCGGGTGTTGCTGGCGCGGGCATTGCTGAATAAACCGCAATTGCTGGTGTTGGATGAGCCGGGGCAAGGGGTCGATGTGACTGGGTTGAGTGATTTGTACCAGCTTATCAACCGCTTGAAACTGGTACACGGGTACGGGGTACTGATGGTGTCGCACGATTTGCATCTAGTGATGGCGGCAACCGATCAGGTGTTGTGCTTGAATCAGCATATTTGCTGTTCGGGGCAGCCGGAAGCGGTGTCGCGCCACCCCGAATATTTACGTCTGTTTGGGGATTTGCGCCCGGCGGGTTTGGCGGTTTACACCCACCATCATGACCATCAGCACGATATGCACGGGTGCATTGTGCCATTGCCAGCCGCTCAGCAGGAACATAAGCATGGATGATTTTATCACACGGGCGCTACTCGCGGGCTTGGCGGTGGTGTTGATGAGCGGTTTGCTGGGCGTATTCCTGTTGTGGCGGCGCATGGCGTATTTTGGCGATACCTTGTCGCACTCGGCGCTATTGGGTGTGGCATTGGGCTTGATGACAGGCATGAGCTTGAATCTGTGGGTGATTGCGGTGTGTGTGGTCGTGGCGTTGCTGATGTTGTATGTGCAACATAATCCCGCCTTAGGCAGTGATACCTTGCTGAGTATTATTGGTCACAGTGCATTGGCGTTGGGTACGGTGGCGTTGACATTCCTACCAAATGTCAGGGTTGATCTCATGGCGTATCTGTTTGGTGATATTCTCGCAGTAACGCACTCGGATATTGTATTGACTTGGAGTTTGGCGTTAGTGGTCGTCGGAGTCATGGTGTGGATTTGGCGACCGCTGTTGTCCCTGAGTGTCCACGCGGAATTGGCGCAAGTGGAGGGGGTGAAGGTTTGGCGGATCAGTGCGGTTTACATGCTGTTGATTGCGTTAATGGTGGCGGTGGCGATGAAGGTCGTGGGCGTGTTGCTGTTGACGGCTTTGCTGATTATTCCGGCGGCAACGGCGCGGCGTTTGGCGCGTACCCCGGAACAAATGGCACTGTTTGCTGTGGTGGTCGGGGTGTGTGCATTACTGGCTGGCATGGGGCTTTCCTTGCAATTGGATACCCCGACTGGCCCTAGTATTGTGGTATCCGCGAGTATTTTGTTCTTGTTGGTGCAGCTCATGCCTCAACGTGGCGCATGAAAGGTGCAGTCTGGTAAGAAACCTATTGTGCGTTGCACCATAAAGTGTTACAAGGACGTTAACTAGGGTTATCCCTAAGCCTGTCATGATTAACCAAGGTGGCCTGTATTTATGGAAATTACCGCTGTCTATCCGGGGACGTTTGACCCGATCACCAAAGGGCATCTTGATTTGATCAAGCGTGCCAGCAAGTTGTGCGCGCGGGTGGTGGTGGGGGTGGCATCCAACCCTAAAAAGAAACCGCTATTTTCCTTAGAAGAGCGCGTTGCCATGATTCAGCACGAATTGGTCGAGCAACATCTGGATACGCAGGTAACAGTGAGAGGCTTTGAGGGGTTGCTGGTCGATTTTGCGCGTGAACAGAATGCACGGGTTTTGATCCGGGGGATGCGGGCGGTTTCCGATTTCGAGTTTGAATTCCAGTTAGCCAGCATGAATCGCAGCCTTGCGCCGGACGTGGAGTCGGTGTTTTTAATGCCGGGTGAAAGTTTCTCTTTCATTTCGTCGACCTTGGTGAAGGAAGTGGCAATCTTGAATGGCGATGTGTCGCGCTTTGTGGCACCGCATGTGCTGGCGGAACTGAAGCACAAAATAGTACAAATTCGCAGTGAGCGTGGGTTGAACTAGAAAAAGTCTGAGTATTGTTATTTTGACGGAAGTTAATGTTATCTTTCAGGGCAGATTGATAGAATCGCCCCACACAGCTATTCGAGAGGAAAAATTTTATGGCATTGATGATTACTGACGAATGCATTAACTGCGATGTTTGCGAGCCAGAGTGCCCGAATAACGCCATTTCCGCCGGTGATGAAATTTATGTGATTGACCCGAAACGTTGCACCGAATGCGTCGGGCATTACGATGAGCCGCAATGTGTGTCGGTGTGTCCGGTGGATTGCATTCCGCTTGACCCTGATCACAAGGAATCCAAAGAACAGTTACAGTTAAAGTATCAGGCATTGATGGCTGAAAGCTAAAATGTATGCTGCTTTGCTGACAGTGAAACGCCCGCATATGCGGGCGTTTTGGCGTATGGCTATAACACGTTAAGAAATGCGACCAGTTGTTGTATTTCGGTAGCGTCGAGCTGAATGAGGGGGAGGTCGTTGCCGTCTTTCGTGTTGGGTTGCGCGGCTTGCGTGTAGTAGTCGATGACTTGTTCTAAAGTGGCGAAGCGTCCGTCATGAAAATAAGGCGCAGTCTGTGCCACGTTGCGCAAGCTCGGTACTTTAAACGCGCCACTGACGGCATGGCGGCTGCGGGTCAGGAATTGCAGTTCGGTACAGGTTTCCACTGGTGCGTCGCTGTGTTTGCCTTGGCAATTGAAGCGGTCGGTGCGCAGCGTATCCAGCACGGCAGCGCGTCCGCTGTCTTTACCGGGAATACCCGTGCCGATATTTTGGAAGGTTTGGTTGCTAAGCAAGGCACCGGAATGGCAGAGGATGCATTGTGCTTTGCCGATAAACAGTTTTGCTCCGGCACTTTCGCTAGGGGTGAGTGCGGCGGGGTGCTGGGTGAGGGTGTCCAGCTTATTCGGGGCAAGGTTGAGGCTGCTGACATAAGTGGCGAGGAATTTGCCCGTGGCAGCGAATACGGCGTCAATCTGTTCCCGTTGGGCTTGTGGCATCTGTTTCCATGCTTGTAATTGTGCCAAATCACCTTGGGGTGAGGCGGCTGTAGGCGGCTGTTGGAGCGTATCCGCTGTTGCAATATTTCCCAGTAAGGCTTGGTATTGGGGCTGATAGTGCGCGTCGGCGAGCAGAAAATGCACTAGTTCGGTGCGGGTTAAGCCGTGTTCGGCGGGGTTTTCCAGCGGTTCTAAGGCTTGTGACCAGAGGCTGTCTTTGCGCCCGTCCCAGAAAAACCAGTCTTGATGGGCAACACCGAGCAGGGCGGGGGTGTTGCGTGTGCCGGTTGCCAAGGCGACGGCTACCGGTTTGCCATCACTGAAAGCTTTATTCGGCTGGTGACAGGTGGCGCAGGCAATCTTGCCATTACGACTCAGACGGCGGTCGAAAAACAAGTCACGCCCCAGTGCCAGTGCTTGTGGGTGTTGCGCAAAGCGGTTGCTGGGGTCAGTTACCGGAGGTAAGTTTGCCAACGTAAGGGATTGCAGCTTGGCGAGTTCTGCTGCCGTCCATTGCCGGTTGGTGTTGTGGCTACCGCTCATGCCTAGCAACGCTGTCAGCAATAGTAAGCAGGCAAGGTATTTCATAACGTGAACCAAAACACGATTTTGTCTTGTGCAGCGGGCGTAGTGTCCGAATGCAGTAAGAAACCTAGCACCCATTCTCCCGGCATACTGTATTTCAAACCGTCGATGCGGAACTCACCGGGTTTGCCCGTTGGTACGGCTTGCGGGGCGGTGGGTAAGCCATGCCCGTGGGAAGGCATTCCACCATCCACGGCAATGATGAGGTCGGCGGGCAGGGCTTGCGGGCTGTCCACTTGCAAGCGGCACTCCTGAAATGTACCAACGCTGGGGGGCGCGGCACAGGTCAGGGTGGCTTGGTACAGCGCTTTGCTGCTGGCTTGTTTGAGTTGCCAAGCAATATTCGCGGTGCTGTCCTGGCAGCCTACCAAGAGCAGGCTGAGTGTCAGGGTGAGCAGTTTTGTTAGCATGGTTGTGTGCTCAAGTTGTCCGAAGTATTACTGGAAACGATACGCGAAATAGCGTGGGTTTGCCGAAGCATTCGGATAAACGTCTTCAGTCGTGCCACCAAAGACAGCATTGTTGCCCCGGAACATCAGGCGTAAGTTGGTGGTGCTGCCCAGCCAGCTACGCGGGAAACTGAATTCCGCCGTTTGTCCGCTGAAGGCGTTGGTGGTGCTGCCTTGCGGTACCCAGCTCCAACTGTCGCCGTCGCCGGTATAGCGCCAGAGCGTGCGCCCTTCCAGCATGTATTCGGCTCCTACTGCGCCATTGTCGTAGCCGGTGGTGCTATTGCTATCCGTGTCGAAATAGACTTGGTATGCCCATAACTTGCTGGTATCCACCGCATTGAGGGTGCGGTAAGCAAGGTAGACGTTGCTGCTGTCGTGCGCCAGCCAGCCTTCTTGCCAGTCGAGTGGATTATTGGCACCGGCTACGTCTATTGGATCAATCCCGAAAGAGGTCAGGCTGTTCCAGTCACTCAGATTGCCATTGATGCTGAGATTGGCGGCAGGATTGCTAATGCTGGTTGCTGTACCTGTGCCGGTGGGCGTGTACATTTTATAGGTGAAATAGCGAGTGGTGCTGGTGGTGTTGAACGCGCCATCGGGGTAAACGTCTTTTGCATCCCCACCAAACGCAGCATTATTACCCCAGAAGAGTAAGCGGAATTCGCTGCTATTGCCCAACCAGCTACGCGGGAAGCTGAATTCTGCGGCAGTGCCACTGGTTTGTGATGTCATACGGCCTTGGTATGCCCAACTCCAGCTTGTGCCATTACCGGTATAACGCCACAGGTTTGCGCCTTCCAGCAAATAGTCTGCGCCCAGTGCACCGGTACGGTAGCCGCTGGTGGTGCTGGCGTCGGTATCCAAATACGCCTGATAACCCCAGAAACCGCTGGTGTCGATGTTATCTTTGGTTTGGTAGGCCAGGTAAATACGGTCAGCATCATTGGCTGCCCACGCTTCCAGCCAGTTGAGCTTGTTGTTAGTACCGCTTACGTCATCGGGATCCCTCCCAAACGAGGTCAGGCTTGTCCAGTCGTTGAGGTTGCCGTTGACGCTGATGCCATTGGCATTATTCGACACGGTGCCATTTGCAGGCGGCGGCGGTGGAGGTGTGGTATCAGCCGTGGTTTCGGCGCTAGTGCTCAAGGGGTTTTTGTCATGCCAGTCACGCGGAATGACGCGGATGTGGCTCCAGTGGGTATCCATACGCGGTGCATCTTCGGCACGTGGCATGTGGTAGAAAGTGGTGGAAGGCCATACCACAATGTCTTGTCCGCCGAGGCTCTCATTATTCACAAACGCGCTCAGGTTTTCTGCACAGCCGTTGGTGGTAGGATTGTGGGAGGCAAATAATTCACAGCTTTTTTGCTTGGTGACGTAGAAATCGTTGTGGGTGAACGGTTCGGTGCTGGGGCCAACGTCACGTTGCACCGATTCGGGGAGCTGGATTTCGTAGGAAAGCGCTAAGCCTTTGCTGTTTTTCAGGCTGCCATCCATGACACGCCAACTGCGTAAGGTGGCAGGGTTGACGGAACGGGCGGCTTCGCTGGTGAAGGGGGTGTTGGCGCGGGTTAGTTTCCCGGCGTTTTGGGTGTAGTTGATTTCTTCCACTACATCATCATTGCCGGTGCCACCGAGGTCGAAGTCCAGTTTCCAGAAGAAATTGTGTAAGTGCGCAATCCCGACTTTATTGCTTTCCAAGAGCCAGCCGTGTTCGGCAATGTTGGCTGCGCCAAAGCGTTGCAGCGCACCGGTCGCACCGATACTGGGTTCGATAGCGCCGTCATCCAGAAAGCGCCATTGGGGGATGTAGTTATACGCCCCGATGGCGGCAACGCTGAACAGGCTCAGGGCATCGCCTTGCAAGCGGTCGTTGTCGACGCTGTAAGCATCATCGCGGGGGGTGACTTGCTGGCACAGCACATTTTTGCCGGAATAGCTGAGCAATTGCCCACCGACGCATTCTTGTGCCGTCAACGCGGACATGTAATTACCGCCTAAGCCATAGTCAGATACGTCATGATAGCGTGCGCCATTGTCGTCGTAGGGAACGTGGATTTGCGCCACGGCTGCTTGATACAACACCATGCGGCGCGTGCCGTTTTTGGGCGTGTAATGGATATTGTGCAACACAATGCCTTCGCGGTTACGGTGTTCCCAGCACATATCCCAACGTGATTGATTGGGCAGGGTGGCTTCAACGTAATACTGATCGGCGCAAAATTCGGCTGCTTGCACGCTGTTAGGTAAACAGTTGCCGAGTGCCAGCAGGGCAGTGGCGGCATAGGCATAAACTGATGATTTCATTGTTATCGTTCTCACTATCAGAAGGGGTTGGTGGAGTGCCAGTCACGCGGTAACAGTTGGAAACTGCTCCACACAGTACCGATGCGATTGCTGTCTTCGCTACGTGGGAGGTGGTGGTAACTTTGTTTGTACCACACCACGATGTCCTGTTGGTTGAGGCTTTCAGCGTTAACAAACTGGCTGACATTGGCGGTGCAATTGCTGGTGGGGTTATTGGCAGCGTGTTTTTCACAGGCGTTATAACGGGTAAAAAACACGTCATTTGCCAGCCAAGGGGTATTGCTGCTATTGGCGCGGCTGTGGTCATAACGGTTGGGGATCAGTTCGTAGGAGATTTGCCCGACACTGCCATTGGTGAGAATGCCATCGCGGATGCGCCAGAAACGTTTGGTTTCGGGGTCAAAGTTGCGCCCGGTTTCGGTGTTGAGTCGGGTGATGGTTTTGGTTTTGCGTAAGCGATCGGCACTGGGGGTGCTGATGATTTCTTCCACCACATCATTCGCATGGGTGGTGTCGAGGTCGAAATCCAAGCGCCAGAGGGCGTGATCGGTGAAGCCGGTGGCGATCTTGCCGCTTTGCATGGCGGGCCAGCCGTATTGGGTGGCGCTGGCATCAACGACGGGTAATTCACCGCTTAAGCCGAGGCTGGGTTCAATCGTGCCGTTTTCGTAAAAGCGCCAGCGTACTGCGTAATTGCGCGAGCCGATTTGCGAGTGACTGCTCAGTTCCCACAATTGCCCTTGGCGTTGGGTGGTGTATTTGTAGGAATAGCCGTGGTTGCGGGTGGTGTCACACAACACATTCCGCCCACTGGTGGCGTGTAATGTGCCGTTAGTGCAGGCGGCGGCATTCAGGGTTTGCAGATTATTGCCACCGAAACCGGCTTCGGTAGTCAGAAATAAGGGGGCTACTGAGCCGTCATCCAGCGCGGTTTCCACTTGGGAGAGCGCGGCTTCGCCCAGTACACGCCGTGCGGCGTGGTTGGGGGCTTTGTAGGTGACTTGCGACAAGACAATGCCTTCGGCTTGGCGGGGTTCCCAGCAGAGATTCCAGCTTGCGCCAGACGCAAAGGTTTTGCTGAGTGCTTGCCCGGTGCAGGTGTTGCCGGGGGCAGCAAACACGGGGTTTTGCCATGCGATTAGCAGACTAAGTGTCAGCAGGGGAGTGCGGTATTGCATGGTGGGGTTCCCTTAGAAGCCGATGGTTTGCGTAATCACGCCTGCGGACAGGTTGACGATGGGGCTGACTTCAAACACCACTGAATCGGCGGTGTAGAGCAGCACTTGGGCGCACCGGTGCAAGCCGCATTGTTGGGACGCTGCGTTAAGCTGTTCCGGCAGGCTGGAGGCGTGAAAGACGAAGGCTTTGACCTGTAATTGCTGTGCGGGGTTATTGAGGGGTTGCCCGGTGATGCGTTTGAATTCGGCATCCAATAGGCTGCGCTGCTCATCGTCGGCAAGGATGAGGTCAGAAGCACGTTGCAACTCGTTGGCTGTCAGCGGCAGTTGCAGGTTTTGTTCACGTTTGCGGGAAATCACGCGATTGGTGTCGAGGTCAATCACGTCAATAAGGGTTTCATTGGTGCTGTAGTCATAGGTGTACACATCTGCCCGGCGGGCGGTTTGACCTTTGGCATTGGGGTGACGTTCGACCAGCAGCAATTCCAGCACAGGTGTGGTGCTATTGGTTGTGGCGCTGCGGGTAGTCGGGAGCGGAGCGGCAACATTGGCTTGTTGGGTGGCGCGTGCTATTTCAGCGGGGCTAAGCGGATCAAGGTTGCCTGCATTGGCTGGCAAGTGTGTAAGCGCACAGAGTAGGGTGGCGTAGTGCAGCAAGGTGCGTAGTGACAGAATCTTGGGCATGACTGAAACCGTTATTATGTAAATGTTGGTATCAGTCTAGGAAAGCTAGGGCTGGTCATCTAGTGTGCGGATGCCAGCCTATTTTATTTTTATGATAAACGGTAAAAATTTTATTTTGTCTTGTCGGGCACGGGTTTTTCTGCATTAAAAACCATCAAAATATTGCGCCCGTTATCCAAAAGATGGAGTTGCTCGCGGGTGACAGAATATTTGTTTGCCTTTTCCAACTGGGCGAAAAATTGTTGTTCCACGGCATTTTTGTCATCAAGACAAGCCATTTTGGTTGCGCCTACCGCACTGGTGGTGAAAATGCCATCATTGCTGCTGGTGTAATTCCCGAAAAACTGGTTGCAACCGGAATAGCCATTCATGCGCGTGTCATCAAACTGAATCGTGGGTAATCGGTCAGTGGTGACGGGTTTGCCATCCAAGGTTTTCAAGACCCAGCTAGTATTCGCCAACGTGATACTGGGCGCAGGTTCTTTAGCGTCAAAGCTACAAGCGGAAATGATGCTCAACAGCACCAATACGCCGACGAGTTGTCCTGCCAATGAGGAAAAAAATGCCTTAAGCATGGTTCAGCTCCTAAGTGATGTATTGTTATAGTTATGTAGAGGTTTGAAATGGAAAAAAGTTGCAACTAAATGATGCTCCCGTAAACAAGCATCACGCAAAGCGAACCGACGAGTTGCATAATGAGCTTATTTGAGGAGAAATGTCATGAGCAAGAACCCTGAGGAAATACTGGGGCAACTACTGAAACGTGCAAAAACCCTGCAAATGGCGACCTTGGATGCCGTGGGTGAGCCTTCGATCAGTTATGCGCCATTCGTGCAGGACGACGCGGGTAATTTCTATATTTTCGTGAGTCGGCTATCCAGCCATACGCAGGAAATTCTACAACACCCGCAACTTTCCGTGTTGCTGATTGAGGATGAGCAAGAGGCGCGGCAAATTTTTGCACGTACTCGTGTGACTTACCGCTGTGTGGCGGAGGTCGTGGCGCGGGAAGCGGCGGAATATGCACCGCTATTGGATGCGATGGAGGTGCGGTTTGGGAATGTGGTGGGTTTGCTGCGTGGCTTGGGGGATTTCGTGATGTTTCGGCTGGTTCCACAATCTGGGCGCTTCGTGATGGGTTTTGGGCAGGCGTTTGTGCTGGCGGGGGCTGGCTTGCGTGAGTTGCAGAACATCGGGCCGGGGCAAGCGTGAATATTGATTTGTTTTTGTTCAAAAAACTGGTGTCTAACGCCATTATGCCGCTGTCGTTGTGTGTGTTGCTGCTGCTGATCGGTTTGGTGCTGTTGTGGTTTACGCACCGGCAGAAAACCGGCAAGGTTTTGGTCACGGCGGGTTCGGTATTGTTGCTGGCTGTGAGCTATGGTTGGGGGTTTGCGCCTGCTTTGAAAGCGTTGGAGCATGAATATCCACCCGTGACTGCTGTGGTGGGGGATGCTAAATGGGTCGCGGTGCTGGGTGGCGGTACATTTTCTGATGCGGCAATTCCGCTCCATGCGCGTTTGAGTGAGGCATCGTTAGGGCGTTTGGTGGAGGGCATTCGTTTGTATCGGCAACTGCCGGGGGCGACATTATTGGTTTCCGGCGGGCGCGTGTTTGGCTCTGGTTCGGATGCGGAATCCATGCGTGAAATGGCTGTGTCACTGGGGGTGAATCCGGCGGATATTCGGGTGGATGAGGAGTCGCCGGATACTGAAACCCAAGCAGTCATTATTCGGCAAATGGTGGGTGATGACACAGTGCTGCTCGTAACATCAGCTTCGCATATGCCGCGTGCAGTGGGTTTGTTCAGGTTGGCGGGGGTGAATGTCGTGCCTGCGCCAGCCCATTATCTCGCGCAAACGAATGCAGGGTGGCAACCGGCTGATCTATTCCCTGATAGTGATAATGTGCTGATGGCGCGACGGGTGGCGTATGAGTACATGGGGATTGTGTGGGCGAAGTTGCGGGGGCTGTTGTAAAGATGAAGTACTCGTTTCACCCCATCGCCACCATCACCTCCCCCTACAAAGAAAAATTCGGTATCCCCCGCCAACCCGGTTTGGTCACAGCCGCTCGTTCCACCCTCACGCTCTTGCCCCCGTACAACCTGCCCGAAACGGTGCGCGGACTCGAAGGTTTTTCCCACGTCTGGTTAATCTTCGTCTTCCACGGTACGCAAGCGCAAGGCTGGAAACCCACGGTGCGCCCGCCGCGTCTCGGCGGTAATGCACGGCTGGGTGTATTCGCCACCCGTTCCACGTTTCGCCCCAACCCGATTGGTCTTACGGTGGCTGAGTTATGCGGGATTCAGGTCTCAGGGAGTAACATCACCCTGGAACTCGCCGGGGCAGATTTGCTGGATGGCACGCCGATTCTGGATATTAAACCGTACCTGCCGTATGCGGATGCGTTGCCGCAAGCGCGGGCAGGCTTTGCGCCGGATGCACCACTTGCGCCGCAGCCGGTGGTGTTTTCTGCCCAAGCCAGCCAGCAATGTGCACAAAAACAAGCGCAATGGCACACCGATGTGCGTGTATTGATTGAGCAGATTCTGAGTCAAGACCCGCGCCCTTCTTACCAGCATGGGCAAGTGGTGGACAGGGTATACGCCATGCGCCTCTACGATTTTGATTTGCGTTGGCATTACACCGTTGCGGGCATTGAAGTGCTAGAATTAGCCGACCTTCAACCAGACACTTAAAACCACAACGAATGCATTATGTTGAAAAAATTATTCATCACGCTGGGGCTATGCGTGAGCTTAGGCAAGGTTGGTGCGCAAGAGCCGCCGTTGCCTGTTCCTGCCCGCCCCGCACCACAACCGGCTGAACTTGCCCTGATTAGGCATCAACAAACAGCGGATTTACCCGCTGATATTCAGGCGTGGATGCAGCAAGCCAACATTCCCTCTGAAAACCTGAGTGTATACATCCGCGATTTGAACGCCAATTTACCGATGGTGGTGCATAACGATAAGGTGCTGCGTAACCCCGCTTCGGTGATGAAATTGCTGACGACTTGGACAGCGCTTAAGCTACTTAGCCCCAGCTATACCTGGAAAACCGAAGCTTGGACACGCGGTGAATTAAAAGACGGTATTCTTAACGGTGATTTGATCTTAAAAGGTTACGGCGACCCGTTTCTGACCGATGAAGCTTTTTGGCAATTGCTGCACGATTTGCAACTGAAAGGTTTGAAAGACATTCGCGGGCAATTGGTGGTGGATAACAGTTATTTCAGCATTCCCGATTACGACCCGGCGGCTTTCGATAATGAACCAACCCGTGTCTACAACGCCCAGCCGTCGGCGTTAATGTTTAACTTTCAGGCGAACCGTTTTCTATTGGAAGCCGACCAAGCCACGGGCAAGGTGGCGATTGCACCATTCCCGCTGATTCCCGGTTTGCAATTGGATAACAGCATGGTGTTGGCAAAAGGTGGTTGCCGTAAGGGGCATTACCAGCCGGACTTTACGCCAACAGGCACGGCGCTTAAGGTTTCCGGCGCGTATTCGGCAGATTGCGGGAAAAACTTTGTGCTGCGGGTGTTGTCCACCCCTGAGGAGCATGTCTTCAATGCATTTCGGGATGTGTGGCAGTCGCAAGGCGGTAAGTTCGGCGGCTCTTTGCAAATCGGGCAGGTGCGGGAAGGCGATGTGTTATTGCATACCCACGAATCGCGTACTTTGGGGGAACAAATCCGCTTCATCAATAAGTGGAGCAATAATGTCATGACGCGCAATGTGTTCCTCACCATTGGCGCGAAAGTGCTGGGAGCGCCCGCGACCTTGGATAAAAGCCGGATAGCGACTGCCGATATGCTCAAAAAAGCCGGTATCGACTACACTGGTATGTTAGTGGAAAACGGTTCCGGCTTATCACGTTCCGAACGCATCAGTGCCAAGCAGTTGGGTGAATTATTGGAAATGGCATGGCGTGATCCGTACATGCCGGAATTCATGGCATCGTTGCCGCTATTGGGGGAAGACGGCACATTGGCAAGCCGTTTCAAGGACGATGACTTGCGCGGGCGCAGCCACCTGAAAACCGGGACGCTGAAGGATGCCACGGCTATCGCGGGGTATATGTTGACCCGCAGCGGTAAGCGTCTGGTCATCGTGTTATTGCATAATGGGCGGGAAGCTCAGGGTAGCGGACGGCGCTTGCAGGATGATTTATTAAAATGGGCATTCGAGCAGTAAGTAATATCGCAAACAAAACATAAGGATCAGGAAGCGGCAGCATGAAAACAATCATTTGGGGCTTATGCTTATTAGGAGCAAGTGCGCCGGGGTATGCCGCTTTTTTCCAACAAACGGAAGAAGAGGCTGCGGCTCAGGCGGAATCCCCTGTTAACGTTACTGTGCAGGGCGCTGATACGGCGCTGGCGGATAATTTACGGGCTTTCATGCCTTCCTTGCGCAACCTCAAATGCGATAGCCCGACCGATCGGGTGCAACGTTTCATCGAATCTGCCGAAGAAAAACTACACGAAGGCGCGGAGGCGATGGGCTATTACAGCGCCCGTTTTAACGTTACTCCGGTGCAACAAGGCAATTGTTTGGCGTTGCATGTGGCGGTACAACCGGGCGAGCCGGTGCGCGTGACACTTATCGAGGTGCAAGTGACGGGCGCGGGCAAAGATTTGCCGGAGTTTCGCCAGATAACCGCAGCATTGCCTTACCGAAAAGGCGATGTGTTGGTGCACCAAAAATACGAAGATTTTAAAGCCAGCCTCAACAGTACTGCCAACCGCTTAGGGTTTTTCGATGCGGAATACGTGCAGCGGGAAATTCAAGTTGACCCTGATACACGCCAAGCGCAAGTGCGCTTGCATTTTGATACGGGTAAACGTTACCAAGTGGGCAAGGTCAAGGTAGAACAGGATGTATTGGCAGGAAAATACCTCAAGCGCTACCTGCGTGTGCGTGAGGGCGATACCTATAATGCTGAAAACTTATTGAAACAGCAGCGGATTTTGGAAGGCAGCGGCTATTACAGTGAAGTGCAGGTCAGTGGTGATTACCAACAAGCAGAAAACGGTAGTGTACCCGTGGACATTTCCGCTGAACGCCGGAAACGGTACACCTATAGCGGACGAGTGGGGTACGGCACGGATACGGGGTTTCGGGTGGAAACCGGCATGGATGCTCACTGGGTTAACAACAAAGGTCATAAACTCAATGCCAAAGGCATCTTGGCGCAAAATGAGCAATCGGTGGAGGGCACTTATAAAGTGCCGCTGTGGCAACCAGAACACGAATTCGCGAGTCTTTCCGGCGGTTTGCGGCATACGGATAACAACGGTATTGAAAGTGAAGCGCTCAAGCTAGGCTTGGATTATAACCGCCGCAACCGCCATGATTGGCAGCAAACGGTATTCATCAATTACCTCGACGAAACCACGCGCGTGACCAGTGGTGCGGAAACCCGTTCCCAACTGACGCTGGGTGGGGTGCGGGTCAAAAAGACCGAAACCGACGATTTATTGTTTCCCACGCGCGGTTGGCAAGTGGCGGCTGAAGTGCAGGGTGCGGCAGATGGCGTGCTAAGCGACCAAAGTGTGTTGCAAGGTAAGCTGAGTGGAAAGTATCTGCACACCTTCGACAACCGCGATAAGTTGATTTTGCAAGGTGCAGCAGGGACTACCCTGACCAACGATTTGGACGAGATGCCCAAGTCGCTGCGTTTTTTTGCGGGAGGGCAAAGCTCGGTGCGTGGCTATGATTTCGAGTCCTTGGGAGAAACCAATGCCGCTGGCGATGTATTAGGCGGCAAGCACTTGTTGACTACCAGCGTTGAATACGAACGCCCCATTGTGGATAGTTGGAGTGCGGCTGGTTTTGTGGATGCAGGCGATGCGTTTGACAATACCGCGAATTTGACCATGAACGTGGGGGCGGGGTTCGGGGTACGTTACAAATCCCCGCTGGGGCCGATACGTGCCGATATTGCCGCGCCGACTGATGACCCTGGTGATGTACATTTCTACTTCAGTTTGGGGCCTGACTTGTGAATCAATGGCTGAAACATTTATTGGTTAACCCCTTGCTGGTGATTTTCCTGCTGTTATTGCTGGTGCTGGGAAGTTTGGCTTTTCTCGCGTTGTCACAAACTGGTACCCGTGTTCTGGTTAATAATGTGCCTTATTTTGTCTCCGGTCTTACGCTGGAAAACGTCGAAGGCACACTAGCAACAGGTCTCAAAGCCAGTCGTATCCGCTGGGAAAGCGACAGTGCGACATTGGAGGCTGACAATGTAGATGTGGATAGTCAGGTGGAAGTGGCTTCACCGCCGACCTTGCGGGTAAGCCGTTTGCTGGCTGATAAACTGGTGATTCGCTTGCCGGAAAGTCAGGAAGCGGCAGCCAGCAGCCCGTTTGAATTAATGTCGATTGCATTGCCACTGAATCTCGATGCTCAACAAATTCGTATTAAGGAACTGGAGGTTTGGCAGGGTGAACACCCATTGCGCTTACGCGACGTGCAATTGGATGCGCAAGCCCATAACGGGAAATTACACCTCGATAACTTGCAAGCTGAGCTTTACGATGCACAAGGCAAGGTCGATGTGGCGCTGGATGGCACGATGCAATTGGATAAACCGCATGAGCTGGCGTTGCGTGTGGCTGTGGATGCGAACAGCGCAACGTGGGGTGTCGGCACGGCGAAAGCTGATGTGGGCGGCGAATTATTGCAGTATACCCTCGATATGACGGCGGATTGGGCTTATGCGGATTACCCGCGCTACCAAGGCACTTTGCAGGGCAAGGGTTCGTTTGCTGATCTTACGGTGGCGCAATTGCAGCTTAACGGTGCAGCGGGGGCGCTCAATGCCACTGGGCATGTGGATTGGGAGAATGCATTGATTTGGCAAGCCGAGGTGGAAGGCAGCCAGTTAAACCCCGCGCCATTTCTTAAAGACTGGCCTGCCACGCTCGATGTGGAATTGCGTTCGGGCGGCACATTGGCGCAGGGTAAATTGCAGGTAACGACACTGGATGTGACGCGCTTGCAGGGTAAATTGCGCGAATACCCAGTGGATATAAGTGGGAAGGGCGATTGGAACGGCAAGGTTATCAATTTGCAAGCGCTGGATGCCAAAGTCGGCGATAACCGCTTGCTGGCAAATGGTGCTGCCAGCGACAAACTCGACATCAACTGGCAAATAGATGCGCCAAAATTAGCACAGCTTGACCCACGTTTGCGCGGCAATGCCAAGGGTAATGGGACGTTGCAGGGGCTGCTCGATGGTTCGCAATTGCAACTCGATGTGGCGGATTTATCCGGCAAGGTGGAAGGTTACGACCTCAATGCCAAGGGGAAACTCGCTTGGGGCGATGCCAAACTCGCCGCGCAAGATGTGGTGATTGAGTCGGGTGGCAATCGGGTGGAAGTTTCCGGGCAAGCCACCGCGCCCTTTGATTTGCGCTGGAAAGTGGATGCTAAGAACCTTGCCAAAGCGTGGAAAGGGTTGGAGGGCAGTTTGCAGGGCGAGGGTGTTTTCAAAGGCAAGTTGGAAGCGCCAGAGATTCAAGCGGATTTAACCGGCAGCAAATTGCGTTATCAGGATTACCGCTTGGGTGCGTTGGATGTGCAGGCGCAGCAAGTGGGTGAACGCTACGAGGTGGACGGTAAGCTTAAGGATTTTAAAACCGGCGAAACCCTGATTCAGGCAGCCACCATCACGGGGGAGGGAACGCTTGCGAGTCATCGGCTGAGTGCTCAAGTGACCCATGAGTCAGGCAAGCTGGATATAATCGCCAGCGGTGGTTGGCAAAATGAACAGTGGCAAGGCACGATTCCCAGCCTTACATTGCGCGATACACCAGCGGGTGATTGGAAGATGGTTGCACCGATTAATTTGCAAGCGTCCGCTACAGCGTTTAGTAGCTCGCTGATTTGTTTGAGTGACAAGGGGGCGCGTGCTTGCGGCAAACCGGCGTGGACACCCACGGCAGGATTCAGTATTGCGGGGGAGTTGCAACAAATTCCCTTGGTGATGTTGCGTCAGTGGTTGCCAGATACCGTGAGTGTGGCAGGGACAGCGAATGCCGATTACCGTTTTGAGCAGCGTGGTGGCAAGCCGGTGGCGAGTGTCGCATTGCGCTTGCCCGATAGCAGCGTCAGTGTGCGTGGCAGCAAGGGCAAAACCGAAACGGTGCAATACAGCAATACCCGTGCGGATGTTAGCCTCAATGATCGGCAGATGGAGGTGCAGGCGCAACTGGATTTGGTGAGTTACGGGCAGTTGCGTGCCGATGGGCGTATCGACTTGTCGCCTACGGATGGCAATCATCGGATCAATGCCCGCTTGAATGCGGCACTGCCAGATATTGCTTGGCTGGAACGTTTTTCGCCGCAGATTGACCGTTTGCAAGGCAAGGTGGCGGGCGATGTGCAAATCAGCGGTTTGCTCAAACAACCGGTGGTGAATGGCGAAGTGCGCTTAACCGAGGGGCAAGTGCATTTGCCAGAAGCGGGTGTGACCTTGGATGCGATTACGCTGAACATGCAAGCCAGCGGGACAGAACGCGCCACGATTAAGGGTTCGTTGCGGGCAGGCGATGGTTTGATGACCGCTAACGGTGTGTTGTCCTTGGCAAACCTGCCGAAGTGGGAGGCGGATGTTAGCTTGCAAGGCAATCGGCTCAGGCTGATGGATACGCATGAAATACAGGCGCTGGTTTCCCCGGATTTGCGGATTCAAGCCAGTCCCAGTGAGGTGGCGATTAGCGGTGGTTTGTTGATTCCTGAAGCGACGGTGAGTTTACGGGAGATTCCGCAGACTGCCAGTGCGCGTTCCAATGATGTGGTAATCGTCGGGCGTAGTGCGGGTAAGGCGGATGCCGGTGAGCCAGCGACGGTCTTGGTAAAAGATGCACCCTTGAATATCAAGCCCAATGTGGTGATTGAGCTGGGCGATAAGGTTACATTCAATGGCTTTGGGTTGGATGCGCGGTTGACGGGCAAATTGCGGGTGTTGCGTACCCGGCAGGATATTATTGCCGAAGGCGTACTCAATGTCGTGGATGGTGTGTATAAGGCTTATGAGCAGCGTCTGGCGATTGAGCGCGGGCGGTTGATTTTCAATGGTCCGTTGAATAATCCGGGGCTGGATGTGCGGGCGGTGCGGGAAGTGGCAGATGGTGACATCAAGGTGGGCATTTCACTGGCTGGTACGGTGCAACAACCGGAGTCCACCTTGTTTTCCACCCCGCAACAAACGCAAAGCGACACCTTGAGTTATTTGCTCACTGGGCGGGCAATGTCCAGCTTGAGTGGCGATCAATCGTCGTTGCTGATGGAGGCGATTACGGGTCTGGGCATTGCGGGGGGCGAAAATCTTGCGCAACGTTTAGGCGGTAGTTTGGGGTTAGACGATGTGAGCTTGAAAGCCAAAAATGGTGATTTCGACCAGAGTGAACTGGCGTTGGGCAAGCGCTTGGGGGCAAGGCTCTACGTGCGTTATGTCGTGGGTTTGTTTGATTCGTTGCAACGGGTGGCGATTACTTACCAAATTAATAAGCACTTACAGGTTGAGGCGCAAGCGGGGATCCAGCAGGGTGTCGACCTGATTTACAAGATCGACACCGATACCGGGCCACTTAAACGCTGAGCGGGCGGTTAGCAGCCGCGCCCAATGGCGTAGTAGGTAATGCCTTTTTTCACCATTTGTTCGGGTGAGTACAGATTGCGCCCATCCACGATAACCGGGTCTTTCAGCTTTGACTTGAGCGCCTCAAAGTCGGGGCTGCGGAATTGCTGCCATTCGGTCACGATCACCAGACAATCCGCACCTTCCAACGCTGCCTCGGCTGTTTGGCACAGTTTCAGGTCGTCACGTTGCCCGTAAATGCGGGTGCATTCCTCCATCGCTACCGGGTCAAAAGCTTGTACCTTGCAGCCTTGTTTCCACAGGGTTTCCATCAAGGTGCGGCTGGATGCTTCGCGCATATCATCGGTATTGGGTTTGAATGCTAAGCCCCACACTGCAATGGTTTTGCCTTCCAGATTTGTGCCGTAATGCTTTTGCAACTTCTCAAACGGCTTGTCTTTTTGGCGGTAGTTGACCGCTTCTACCGCAGACAGCAACTCGGCGTTGTAACCGATTTCACGCGCAGTACGTTCCAGTGCCTGTACGTCTTTGGGGAAACAGGAGCCACCATAGCCGCAACCGGGGTAGATGAAGTGATAGCCTATACGCGGGTCAGAACCAATCCCCACCCGCACTTTTTCAATGTCCGCACCCAGCAGTTCCGCCATATTTGCCAGTTCGTTCATGAAACTGATTTTGGTGGCAAGCATTGCATTGGCAGCGTATTTGGTGAGTTCGGCAGAGCGGATGTCCATCACCACCAAGCGGTCATGGTTACG